>NZ_JACBJQ010000041.1 GCF_013404075.1 Mycolicibacterium vinylchloridicum | reverse complement strand
CAGCAAATCCCGAGCCGATCAGAGCTCACCGACCGAACAGGAGGCCACCCCCGCGGCACTGACCGCCTGAACCATCACATCGAAGAATCACACGACGACGTCGTACACCACGCCCCTGGACTTGACCTGGTGAAATCGCCCATGACTAGTCGCCTTCCAGAACGAGGGTGGTCTGTTCGCTCAAGATGCCGCCGTTGCCCGAGACGAACGCGCGATTGCAGTCGGCTATTTGGGTAGCCCCCGAACGGCCCATGATCTGGCGGGTGGCATCGCAGATGTGGTGCATCCCGCCCGCGGTCCCGGCCTGCCCGTAACCGAGTTGCCCGCCCGCGGTATTCATCGGGAAGTCGCCGCGGAAGGTCAGGTCGTGCTCGGTGACGAACTGCAGGCCCTTGCCCTTCTCGCAGAAGCCCGCGTCTTCGAGGCTGAGCAGCACGGTGATGGTGTAGCAGTCGTAAATCGACACCATGTCCATCTCGGCCGGGGTCAGCCCGGCCATCGAAAACGCCGACGCCGCAGCCTTGATCATCGGTGTCTGCAACAGCTCGTGGGCATAGGTGGGCGTCTTGTAGGGCACCCGCTCGCCGAATCCCTTGACCCACACCGGCCGATTGGTGCTGCGCCGGGCCAGCTCGCCGTTGGTCACCAGGACGGCCGCACCGCCCATCACCGGCATGACGATCTCCAGCATGTGCAGCGGCGCGGCGATCACGGGGCTGTTGATCACGTCGTCGACGGTGATCGGTGTGTCCTTGAAGATCGCTCCCGGTGTGTGATTCGCGTTGACCCGCTGGTCGACGCTGATCTTGGCCATGGCGCGCTCGTCGTACCCGTACGTGGCGCCGTACAGCGTCGCCACCTGGCCGTAGGGCCCGTTCTGCCCGAGATTGCCGTAGGGAATCTCGAATTCGGCCTGTGGGGAGCCATATCGATTGCTCGAGGCGCCGAAGTACATCAGCTCACTGACATCCAGCGGCTTCTGCGCGCTGACCGGCGTCATCGGCGTCGCGGGGATCACACATAGCACGGCGTTGCACAGCCCCAGTTCGATGGCCGCGGCGGCGCGCCACACCATCGCCACCGCGCTGGCCCCGCCGAGGTCGACCATTTCGGCGAAATTGGCTTTGATGCCCAGATATTCGATGACCGTCGAGGGCACGAAGATCTGCGACTCCTGCAGATGCGTGGTGCAGATGCCGTCCACATCGGCGGCTGAGAGGCCCGCGTCGGCCAGGGTGGCCGCGGCCAGCCGTGCCCACTGCTCGAGGGTGAACTCGAGCGGCCCCGTCGGTCGCTTGGTCGAGGGGAGTTCGGTGTAGCCGACGATCGCGGCCTCTCCGCGCAGACCCATTCCGCTGCCCTTCGTCGAATCATTGCCCAAGAACATTGAGCATGTAATCATATTGAGCGCTTAATGAAAATCTGGCCGTAGGGAGAGGTAGCTCACAGTGGCACTACCGCTGGACGGCAAGGTCGCCGTCGTCACCGGCACCAGCCGCGGCGTGGGACTCGGTATCGCACACGAACTGCTGCGTGCCGGGGCCACCGTCATCGGCTGCTCGCGAGGACCGTTGGACGCGATCCCGGGAGCGGCCGACAACCCGGAGTGGTTGGCCCGCTCGTCGCAACGGGTCTGCGATCAGGGCGACTACCGGGCCATCGACGCGTTCGTCGACGCCGTGGTGGCCGACTACGGCCGCATCGACATCCTGGTGAACAACGCCGGCGGCACGGTACCCGCACCGCACGTCGAGGACATCCCGGAGCTCGTGTCGCGGATCCAGGGCGCACCGGCGGCCGCCGACGACTACGAACGCACAGTGTTGTTCCACGCCTTCGCCATTCAGATGAATCTGATCAGCCCGATGTGGTTCGCCATCCGGGCGTACCGGCAGATGCGCGAACAGGACGGTACCGGCTCGATCGTCAACATCTCCAGTGGCGCAGGACATCCCGCCGGATCGCCGACGCTGGTGTCGTACGGCGCGGCCAAGTCCGGCCTGAACCATCTGACCCGGTCACTGGCCGAGGAATGGGGACCGAAGGTGCGGGTGAACTGCCTGGCGCTGGGGCCGACGATGACCGACAACTTCAAATCGTTCGTGTTGCCCAAAGACGACCCGACGGGGGAGCGGTACTTTCATGCCGTACCCATGCACCGCGCCGGGGAACCTGCCGAAGTCGGCCGGGCAGTGGTGTTCTTGTGCGGTGGGACAGCCGATTTCATCAACGGCACCACCATCGAGATCGACGGCGGCATGATGCCCGGCGTGCTGTACGAGGCGGGCCTCAAGACGATCACGGATCTGCTGTGAAGCGCGTCATCCAATTCGCCACGGGCAACGTCGGCAAGCACGCGCTGCCGATGATCATCGAGCGACCCGACCTACAGCTCGTCGGGCTCCACGCGCACGGCGCCGACAAGGTGGGCCGCGACGCCGCACAGGTGTGCGGGCGCTCCGAGCCCACCGGCGTGATCGCCACCAACGACATCGACGCGCTGGTGGCCCTCGGCGCCGACTGCGTCGTCTACACCTCGCAGGCCGAGATGCGCCCGAGGGAGGCGATCGAGGAGATCTGCCGATTCCTGCGGGCCGGCACCAACGTCGTCGGCACCTCGATGGTCTGGCTGGTCGCCCCGCACCACGCCGACGCGTGGATCCGGGAACCGCTGGCCGCCGCCTGCGCCGAGGGCGGCTCCTCGCTCTACATCAACGGCGTCGACCCCGGCTACTCCGGTGACAGCCTGGTGTACACCGCGCTGACGCTGGCCGGGCGGGCCACCGCGATCACCGTGTCAGAGATCTGCGATTACGGTAGCTACGACGACGCCGAATTCACCGGTGTCAGTTTCGGTTTCGGAACCGCGCCGGATCACACCCCGATCATGTTCGCGCCGGGCGTACTGTCCTCGCTGTGGGGCGGGCAGGTCCGCTCACTGGCCGAGGTACTCGGGGTGACCCTCGACGAGGTGCGCGAGCGGCACGAAAGCTGGGTCACCCCCGAGCCGATCGACTGCACGATGATGAGCGTGGCGCCCGGCCAGGTGGCCGCGGTTCGCTTCGCGGTCGAGGGTATCCGCGACGGCCGGCCGGTCATCACCATGGAACACGTCAACCGGCTGACCCCGGTCACCGCGCCGGACTGGCCCTATCCGCCGGACGGACGCCTCGGCGTGCACCGGGTGGTCGTGCACGGCAACCCCGGGGTGGAGATCAACACCCACCTGGGTTTGGACGGTGTCGACCACAACGACGGCGGCGTCATCTCCACCGCGGCGCGCGCCGTCAACGCCATCGACGCGGTGTGCGCCGCGCCACCGGGCCTGCTGTCGGTCAAGGACCTGCCTGCCGCGCACGCGGACGGGGTGATGTGGTGACACCCAAGATCGCCCCACGACGGCCTCCCGGCGGGAGCCAATTGCGCGCCGACCGCACCCGCGAGGCCGTGCTCGACGAAACCGTGCGCTGTGTGGTCGAGGAGGGGTTCGCCGCGGCCAGCGCCAAACACATCGCCGAACGGGCCGGGGTCACCTGGGGGGTGGTGCAGTACCACTTCGGCGATCGCGACGGCCTGCTGATGGCCGTGGTCGACCGCGGTTTCACCGAGATGCTCGAACTGCTACGCAACCTGCCACCGCCGTCGCCCGCGCAAACCCGGCGCAAACGGGTCGAATTGGTGGTCCGCGCCGCGTGGGAGGCGTTCTCCAGCCCGACCTCGCGCGCCTCGCTGGAGATCCTCATCGGGACCCGGGCCATGCGTGACAAACGCGCCACCCGACATCTCGTCGAATTACAAAGGGCTATCACCGATTTGAGCGGCGACATCGCCCAAGGCCTGGACAGCCCGCACGCCGCCGCCATCGGCGACCTGATCTGGGCCACCATGCGCGGTCTGGTGATCACCCAACTGGTCATGGCGGGCCCGCTGCGCAACACCCGCGAGCTGACGGCACTGGTCGACGTGATCTGCTCATACCTGGATCGACATGGGCAAACACAATGAGCACCAAGCAAAGTCACAGTTAGGTCATAGGCATGCGCCGAATCGGCGCGCCTGAGTGACATTCGCCGCGAGCCGTGGTGATCATGGCTGAATGACCGAACCACTGGGTATCTCCGTGGGCGCAACCAGCCTGGTTGCCACTCGCGCCGGAGCCGCGCCGGTCATCTGGCCCGCCGAATTGACGCTCGGTGACCAGGTGTGGACCGGTTTCGTCGAGCGCGTCGGTGATCCGATGCCGCTGGTCGGCGACGACGGCGTGACTTACCGCGCCGAGCAGCTGCTCGCGCTGGCACTGTCCGCACTGGCCGACGCCGAGGGAACCGGTCTTGCGGCGGTGGCAGGCATTGCCGTTCCGGCGCACTGGGGTCCCGGCCGGCGCGACGCACTGCGTGACGCCATGTGGGCGCTGCCCACGCTGGCCGGCGCCGCGGCACCCCCGCTGCTGGTCTCCGATGCGATCGCCGCGCTGCGGGCGCTACAGCATGATCCGGGGCTGCCGCGCCACGGCGTGATCGTGGTGTGCGCGATCGACGCCGACGACAGCTCGGTGACGCTGGCCGATGCCGGCGCCGACTACCGCCAGATCGGCGAGACCGTGCACCGTCCGGGGCTACCGGCTGACTTCGCGTCGTTCATCGACGACGCACTGAACCAGGCCAGGATCTCCCGGGACAATGTCAGTGCCGTCGCCGCGATCGGTGACGGCGAAGCGATAGCGGTTGTCGCGCAGCAAGTCTCCGAGCATCTGCAGCAGCCGATCAGCGTGTCGGCGCATCCGCAGCTCGACGCGGCGCTCGGTGCCGGCCTGGCTGCCGCACGGCAACTCGCGGCCGATGCCCCAACCGGATTGGCGCCGGCGCCGCTGATCGCCGACGTCGGGCCGCAGTCGGCGACGATGGCCGCAGCGCTGGCCTGGTCCAGCGAAGAGACCCCCGATGAGCCAGTCTCGCAAGGTCAGTCGTACGCCTATGGCGATTACGACTATCGCGGCTACGACGATTACCAGGCCGACGACGACGATCTCGCCATCGTCGGCGGCGACTCGCCGCAACGACGTGGGTCGGGCCTGACCCGCAGCGTGCCCTTGCTGCTCGGCGGTGCCGCGGCGGTGGCTGCCGTTGCCGTCGGTGGCTTCGCCTACACCCTCACCGGCGCCAGCACGCCGGAGACACCGAGTACACAGACGGTCAAACCGGTACCCGCCACCGTGGTCAACTCGGCGGAGCCCCCCGCGGCGCCGCCACCGGCGGCGCCGACCGAAACCGTCACGATGACCAACCCGCCGATCAGCACGGTCACCGAACAGGTGCAGGCTCCGCCCACCCAAACCACGGTCGTCACCGTGGAAACGACGACGACAACACCGCCCACCACCACGACCACGACCACCACGACCACCACGACGACGACCACAACGACGACGCCGCCGACGACCACGACGACCACCCCGCCGACGACGACCACCGACTGGGACACCACGACGACCAGCACCCGACGGCCGTTGATACCCGGGCTGCCCCCACCGCCGCGGATTCCCGGGTTGCCGCCGGCACCGAATCTCAACCTCGGCTGAGCGCCGGGGGTCATTCTCGGCAGGCGCCGGGCACTTCGGTGCGCGCCGCCACGGACTGCGCGGACCCGATGCGGAATGCATCGATGACGACGTCGTCGTCGCGATAGCCGCCGAGATGGTGCAGTCCGGCGGTGGCGCCGATGACCGCGTTGGCTTCATCACCCGTGAGCGGATAGTCCGCGACCGGATGCCGCCAATGCGCGGCGAGCACCGTGGTTTCCGAACGCAGGCGTGGTAGTTCCCGGTCGAGGATCGCTCGCAGCGTCGAGGCGTCGAAGTAGTAGGCGATCTCCGAGATCAGCACCAGGTCGAAATCAGCTGCCGGCCATGACATATCGAACGACCGGTGTAACAGGGTAACGGCATTGCGGCGGCCGCACCGCAGAAGCCGGGCATCCGCGTGCCCCAGCGCCGCCGCGGCGATGTCGGTGGCCGTCACGTGATTGCAGCGAGCGCTCAGCTGCTCGGTGAGCACACCGATCGAGCACCCCGGCTCAAAGGCGTGCCGGTAGCGTTCTTGCGGCAGCAGCGCCATGGTGATGGCGTACTTGCGCCGTTCGTACCATCGCGACCCGAGTTGCCATGGATCGGTCGACGTGGCGTAGAGGTCATCAAAGTACTTCTCGGGCAGACTCATCGGAACACCACCTCGCCGACCTGACGAAGCCGCGAGACGACAAACGACGGCAAGATCGCTTCCCGGTTGACACCGTCAGGGTGGAGCTGGCTGCGGAAGGCCCGGATGGCCCGCTGCTTGCGAGAAGCCGCACCGGGCTCCGACGCGACGCGCGCCGCACGCTCCCAGGGAACGTCGACGTCATCCGGGCGTGCCCAGTGCCACATCCAAATCGGATATTCCAGCAGCACCGCACCGGTGCGGCCGGTGGCGGTTGCTGCGGCGCGTCCGACGGCCTCATGGTCGGGGTGACCGTCCCCGCGCCAGGGGGCAGCGCACCAGATTCCCGCGACGCGGTCTGCCAGGATATCGGTCAACATGTCAGCCAGCCGGGATTCATGTGCGGCCAAACCGCCATCTGGAAGCCCGAGGAAAGCCGGCCGAGGAAGGCCTAATATTTCTGCTGCACAACGGGATTCAGCACGCCGCGCCTCTGTGAGGCGGTCCTGTTCGGGGCCCGAGAGGTCCGGCCATGCCATGCCCCCGTCGCTCGCGATGACTGTGTGTACGTCGATGCCGGTGGCAGCCAACTCGCTCGCCGCCGCGCCGAAGCCCAGCGTCTCGTCGTCGGGATGCGCTGCGACCACGACCATTCCAGGGCAGGGGCCAAGTCCGAGCGGCGGAAACGGGGGCTGCCACCGATGCCACTCTTCGACAGGCGTCCCGCCGCCTGCGATCGGTGCGGCGGCGAACCGGGCGCAGTTGCCGGGCGCGGCGTGGCTCATCGAGCCACCAGGGCGCCCAACGCCGCCAAGTCCTTCTCGGCGTGGCTTTGCCGGACGTACATGCTCAGATCGGCGACGCGGCCGGCGTGCGCCGCATCGAGAGCCAGCGGGCCGGGGCCCAGCGCCCGCGCGGTCCGGCCGATCGCCTCGTCGACAGCCACTTCGACCACGGCGCGCAACCGGCGAGCCGCGACCTCGCCGCAGCCGCTGGGCGGAGCGGTGTCCACCTGGGCTGCGGTGCTGACAAGCAATGCCTGCGCCGCGGCTAGCGCGGCGTCCAGAGCACCGAGATGCGCTGCGGCATAGGGATTGCCGGGCTCGGTCGCTTCGGCCACTGCGCGGTAGAGCGGTGCCGCCACGGCCCGGGCGGCGCCCAGCCAGCAGGCCGCGACGCCGGCCGCGCCGTGCCAAAAGCCAGGCCGGGTGAGGTAGTCGTCGGGGCCGCCGACGGGAATGGCCGGCGCGGCAGTGAATCGCACCGACCGGGTGTCCGAACCGGCCATACCGGCGTTGCGCCAATTACTCGGAAGCGGCTCAACACCTGGGCCGTGCAGGTCGACCGCGTACAGGCCGCGGCTGCCCGTCACGGTGCGCGCGGTCACCAACGCGTCCGCACACAGCCCGGCGCCCGAGCACCAGGCCTTGGTTCCACTGAGGGTGACGAGGTCACCGCGGTCATGGACCTCGACGGACGCGTCGGGGGACTCGGCCGCCCACACACCCCACAACCGACCCGGGACCACCGGCGGCCCACCGAGTTCGGCCAGAATGGCAACCGCATCGGTGTGCGCCTCCGCGAGCCGGCCCGCGACCACGTCGATCTCGCAGAGGCTGGCCAGCTTGTCCCAGCGCACCAGAGTCTGGCCAGAACCAGGTAGGGGCAGGTCCAGCTCACCGGCGTCCAGCCAGCGTTGGACGAGGGTCATGCCGTCTCGCGTTCCGGCCGGGCCAGCACGCCGCGCAGATGGGCGGCGAATCCCGTTGGGGCCCGCCCGATCTGGCGCGCCGACGTCACCACCGATAGGCGGGTGTCGCGACGGATACGGTAGCCGGCGACTTCAAACCGGCGGACCAGGTCGACGTCCTCGTCGCTCGTCAGTGCCTCGAATCCCCCCACGTCCCAATACGCATCGGCTGCGAAGCCCATGTTCGCGCCGTGAATGTGGTCGTGGCCGCGGTCGGAGTGGATCTTGGCGCGATACGCCCGGCGGTAACGGCGGACCGCCGCGGCGGGGATCTGCCGCCAGTTCGCGATCCGCACGACACCGAGCACCATGTCGGCCGCCGCCGTGAGTTGCCGCACCAACCAGTTCGGGTCGACGCGGCTGTCCGCGTCGGTGGTGGCATACCAGGTGTGCGGCCCGGCCAGGCCCTGGGTGCGCGCGTAGGAGAATCCGGCGGCCCGCGCCTCACCGACGCTGTGGGCGTCGATCTCCACGAACTGCACTGTGGGACCCCAGCGGTCCGCAAGTGCGCTGCTGCCGTCGTCACAGCTGTCCAGCACCACGACAACGGTCACCGGGACATCGGCCCGCGCAGCAGCAGCCGAGATGGCCGTGAGGCATTCCGGCAGCGCGGACTTCTCGTTGTGGGCGGGGACGACGATCACCGCGCGATCGAAAGCAGCAGCAGTCACGCCAGCGGATAGCCGGTACGCGAGGTTTTCACACTTCTGGTGCCTGCACCGGCTCAGGTCAGCGGGGTGAGGCCGGCCCCGGTCAGCACGTAGCCGGCAGCGGACCGGGCGGGGTCGGCCGTCACCACGTCGATCATCGCCTGGCCCGCGATCTCCGGGGTGATCACCGGTTCGAGCTGCTGAACGAACGCCTCCTCGGTCAGTCCGCCCTGGCGTGCGTAGGCCCGAATGCCCGCTTGTCCCACGTCACCTGCCGGTGTCATCCGCGGCAGCACAGTCGTGAACGTGATGCCCAGATCGGACCGGTCGGATTCCATCTGTGCGTATTGAGCGATGAATCGTTGAGTGGCTTTGGACCCGGCATAGCCTCCGCTGAGCGGGGATCCGTTCAGCGCCGCTCCGCTGCTGACGATGACGACCCTGCTTCCCCGCGGCAGCGGCGTGCGCAGAATTTCCCGTGCCCAGGTGAAGGCGATCTTCACGTCAGTGTCCCAGTTGACCGAGAACGTCTCCGAGGATTGGTCCACCAGCTCGCGCATCACGGGGGTGGCTCCCGCGACGATGATCACGGCATGCGGCTCATGTTCGACGAGTACGCGACGCGCCACGGCGGCGTCGGCGGCGTCGGCGGCGGCTCCGCGCACATTGGGATGTCTGTTCGTCAGCTCGGCCAGTGCTGCTCCGGTTCGGGCAAGCGCGACCACGTCGGCACCTGATTCGGCGAAGGCGGTGGCGATGCCACGCCCCAACCCGCGGCTGGCTCCCACCACCGCCACCTTGAGTTCTGGCAGTTGCGTCATGTTGATCCGTTCCGTCCGTGGTTTCTTCACTGCCCGACCGGCGAGCCGGCGAGGGCGGCGTACTGCTCTTCGAGTGCCTTGGCGGCTCCGACTCGCCACTGCTGCGCCAGTGACTGCGACATGGGGTCGGGAAAGATCTCGTCGCTCCCGATCTCGATTCCGTCGAGGATCGCGCCCGCCACGAATTCCGCTGTGGCCTTGGGGATGTCGAAGCCCCGCGTCATGTCCGTGTCCACGGGGCCGGTCAAAACCGCCTGCACGCGTACGCCTTTCGGGGCGAGCAGCGCCCGTAACGACTGGGTCAGATTGAAGGTTGCGGCTTTGGAGATGGAGTAGGCCGGGATGAGAGGCAGCGGCGCAAGTGCGTTCAGCGACGAGTTGTTCACGATGGTCCCGCGTGATGCGAGTAGCTTCGGCAGGAATGCGTCGACGACGTCGTAGGTTCCGAAGAAGTTCACGGCGAGGTGCCGTTCGATGACAGCTCGGTCGGACAAGTCGTCGTAGACGGCGACGCCGGCGTTGTTGATCAGAATGTCCAGTGAGGCGACTTCCTCGGCGGCCCGCTGAATCTGCTCCCGGTCGGTGACGTCCATCGTCACCGACCGGATCCGGTCGTCCTGGTCGGTGAACGGCCGGCGTGTGGCGGCGTAGACACATCTGGCGCCTCTGTGCAGGGCTTCATGTACCAGTGCCCGACCGATTCCGCGATTGGAACCGGTCACGAGCACCGTCTTGTCCGCAATGGGCATAGCTCCTCCTCGGTAGTGAACAAACCTGTCGAAGAGGTAGATGCGGGCTCCGCTCTGAAGTGGGCGGCGATTTCGCGATCACTTTTGCGACTCCCGAACGTCAATACACGTGGGCGCCGCGCTGGGCTGGCGACACGTGCGAGGTGAAGCGGTGACATGGCATGGCAGGAAATCTGATCGAACGGGCCCGGGCCGGCGACAGCGACGCGTTTCGGGTGCTGACCGAACCGCATCGTCGCGAACTCGAGGTGCACTGCTATCGGATGCTGGGCTCGTTGCAGGACGCGGAGGACATGGTTCAGAACACCTTGTTGGCGGCCTGGCGGGCATTGGACGGCTTCGAGGAGCGGGCTTCGGTTCGCACCTGGCTCTACCGGATTGCGACCAATCAGTGCCTGAGTGCGCTGCGCTCGGGCAAGCGACGAGAGGCTGCGGAGGTCGGCATCACCGGGACTGAGCTGCCCGAGCCGACACACTACGGCGAAATCATGTGGCTCGAGCCCATCCCGGACCACCTGCTGGAATCCGTGGATACGTCCGCCCTGGGGCCGGAAGCCGCATACGAGCAGCAGGAAGCCATTTCACTGGCGTTTGTGACCGCGCTGCAGTTACTTCCGGCGCGCCAGCGCGCGGTGCTCATCCTGCGAGATGTGCTCGGCTACCGCGCCGGCGAGGTGGCCGAGATATTGGGCGCCACAGCCGCCTCAGTGAACAGCGCGCTGAAACGGGCCCGTCAAGCTGTAGGCGGTCGGAGCCGGGACTCTGAACCGCCAGAACCGAATTCGTCATCAGAGCAGGCGCTGATCGCGGACTTCGTTCGCGCATATCAGGCCGGCGACGTCGAGGCCCTGGTTGATCTGTTGACCATGGACGTGCGGGTGTCCATGCCGCCGATCCCGCTGGAGTACCACGGGCTCGACGCCGTCGCCGGCTTTTACACGAACGTTTTCTCAACCCGCAGATACCTTCTCGTGCCGACCCGTGCCAATGGTCAGCCGGCTTTCGGGCTGTATCTCAGGACGGGCGTCGACGCGGTTCGTCACGCCGCCGGTCTGCTGGTCCTCGATCTGGCCGGTCAGCGGATCTGCGGGCTGACCCGATTCGACAACGATGTGATGCCGCGATTCGGACTGCCGCGAACGCTGAGTGACTGATTCGGTGTCAACGTGGATTCGCCTGTGCCGCATCGACGATCTTGGAGGCTACCTCGGCCAGCGGGACATTGGTGTCGTGCGACAGCTGGCGCAACATCTCGAAGGCCTGGTTGGCGTCCATCGAATAGCGTTCCATGATCATGCCCTTGGCCTGCCCGATGATGTCGCGACTGGCCAGCGCCTCCTGAAACTGTGCCTCCCGTCGGGTCGCGTCCCACACCAGCGCCGAATGGGCGGCGAACAATAGCCCGAGCTGCCGGGTTCGTTCGTCGAATGCATGTGGGTGCTCGGCGAATACATTCAGCGCGCCCATCGACTTGTCGGTCAGGAACAGCTGAAAGCTCATGATGCTGCGCACCGGTGTGCTCTCGAGCGCCGCGGCGCGAAATTTCGGCCAGCGCTGTTCGTGTTGCAGATCGTCGACATGAACGACCTGCTGAGGCCAGGCTGCCGCCAGGCACGGACCCTCGCGATGGCGACGCTGGATGTCGTCGATACGGAGCGCCCACTCGTTCGTTGCCGACGGCGTGTGGATGTCGAACTCGTTCGACGCCACAGTGACATTCGCGTAATCGGTGCCCGGTAACTCCGCGACGGCATGCTCCACGAGCTCGGCGATCACCTCGCTGTTGTCACCTCTGCGGGCATAGATCCGCCGGGCGATGTCGGCGATCCGTGCAGGTGCGTTCCCGGGGTCTAGGCCATCGTCGACCGGCATGCCCTTTGCGATACCCACCGCTGGACACGGCTCAACATCACACCACAGACAGATAGCGCTGGGTGATCACCCGCTGAACGAGCGAGGCGACCGGTGCGCCGATCTGGCTCCACCACGTCGCGGGCTTGGAAAAGGCCACCACCTCGGCATGCACGGATTCGTCGGCGGGCTCGAAGCGGACGCCGAACATCTCCTCACCGGAAACCGCGTGCCCCGGCAGGCTGCCGTAGGCAAAACCGCGCCGGTTGGTTTCGTCGACCACGTAGACCACCCGGCAGGGCGCCGAGAACGGCCCCAGCCGGCCCAGCACGTCCGTACCGACCTCGGCCACCTCGGTGGTCGCCGCGACCCGCAGTCCGGCGCCGCGCAGCATCCCGTAGCGCATCACCGAGCTCGCCGCCTGCTCGAACCGGTCCCGCCCGCTGCCGATCCGCGAGGACAGCCGCACATGGTGATATCCCGCGGGCAGATTCGCCGCCGTGGCACCCACCTCGGGGTAGGTCAACGGGGCACCGGCCAAGTCGCTGAGTTTCACCCGTCTCACCTTGCCATCTCGCTCATCGCTCGTGCCTCGCTCTGCATCGTCGTCGGCGGGGCATCCGTACTGTCGAAGGGCGTCGTCGACACCCGGCGGCATACGGTAACCAGGTGGCAGAGGACATGACGGCGATCGGTGAATCCGTGGCGGCGCTGCACCCCGGTGGGGGATTCAACCCGCCGGAGCCGACCAGCAAGGGCGGCCCCGATTACGGCCGGTTCATCGAAGCGGTCCGGGACCTGCAGGATCGGGCGCGTGCCGCCGACGCTCCTGACCAGGTGATCACCCAGGCCGCCGATCTCCTCGAACGGGCGTCGGCACTGCTGAAGCCCTACGACGCCGACGAATGGACGACACCCTCGGGCCGGCGCATGGACCTGCCGATGCGCGGCAGCATCGTCGGAGTTCCCAACGAGACAGAGGTCGCCGACGACGGGCGACTGCGCGGATGGGTCCGGTTCCGGCGCTATCACCTCGGCCGCAACGGTGCCGTGCACGGCGGATTCATCGCGCACCTCTTCGACGGGGTGCTGGGCAAGACGTCGTTCCTGGTGACCGGCGGACCTTTTCAACGCACCGCCTATCTGCACGTCAACTACCGCAAGATCGTGCCCATCGAGAAGGAACTCCAGGTCGACGCCGGCGTGCTGCGCACCGAAGGTCGCAAGATCTTCGTCGACGTCCGACTCTGCGACGGCGACGACCTGCTGGCCGACGGCGAGGGGCTGTTCGTCCTGTTGAAACCGGGGCAGCCATGAAGGACTGGTTGCGCGCATGGGCGCGCCGTCGCGACCGGCTCCGCGAGCGTCCGGTCGCCGATTTCGTCTATCGCATCGGCGTTGCGGTCGTCGGGCTCACCGTGCTGCTGGTCGGAATCGTCACGATTCCCTACCCAGGTCCCGGCTGGGCGATCGTGTTCGTCGGCCTGGCGATCCTGGCCACCGAGTTCTACTGGGCGCACCGCACCCTGTCGTTCACCCGCGACCGCTACGACAGTGCCATGTCGTGGTTCCGCAGGCAGGGCTGGTTCGTCCAAGCGCTCGGTGCGGTATTCACCGCAGCAGTGGTGGTGATCACGCTATGGCTGGTGGGTGCGGTGGGCTGGTCGGCGGGACTGCTGGGGTTGGACCATCCCGCTTTGGACAGCCCCATCGGCCTCGGTGCCTGACCAGCGCCCCGATAGCATGGTCGGCGATTAGCCGTCTCCCCAACAGCTGAAAGAGGCCAGCAATGAGCGCCCCCGCACACCCCGCACCCGCAGCCCCGATCCGGGTGCCTGCCGGGACCACCGCGGGCGCGGCAGTGCGCGAGGCCGGACTGCCCGGGCGCGGCGAGCCCGGCGCGATCGTCGTCGTGCGCGACGGCGAGGGCACGCTGCGCGACCTGAGCTGGATGCCCGACGCCGACGTCGAGGTCATCCCGGTGCCCGCCGACACCGACGAGGGCCGCAGCGTGATCCGGCACTCGGCCGCCCACGTGCTCGCCCAGGCGGTGCAGGAGCTCTTCCCGCAAGCCAAGCTGGGCATCGGTCCGCCGATCACCGACGGCTTCTACTACGACTTCGACGTGCCCGAGGCCTTCACGCCCGAGGACCTGGAGGCGTTGGAGAAGCGGATGCGCAAGATCGTCAAGGACGGTCAGCTGTTTTCGCGGCGGGTGTACGAGTCCAAAGAACAAGCGCGAGGCGAACTCGCCGGCGAGCCGTACAAGCTCGAACTGGTCTCGGGAGATCTGACCAAGTCCGACGATCCTGAAGTCATGGAAGTCGGCGGTGACGAGCTGACCGCCTACGACAATCTCAATCCTCGTACCCGTGAACGTATTTGGGGTGACCTGTGCCGTGGCCCGCACATCCCGACCACCAAGGACATCCCCGCGTTCAAGCTCACCCGGAGTTCGGCCGCGTACTGGCGCGGTGACCAGAGCAACGCCAGCCTGCAACGCATCTACGGCACCGCATGGGAATCGCAGGAGGCGCTGGACCGTCACCTCGAACTGATCGAGGAGGCGCAGCGCCGCGACCACCGCAGGCTCGGGGTCGAACTCGACCTGTTCAGTTTCCCGGACGAAATCGGGTCGGGCCTGGCCGTTTTCCATCCCAGGGGCGGCATCATCCGGCGTGAGCTGGAGGACTACTCGCGGCGCAAGCACGAGCAGGCCGGCTACGAATTCGTCAATACCCCGCACATCACCAAAGAACAGCTCTACATCACCTCGGGACACCTGGAGTGGTACGCCGACGGCATGTACCCGCCGATGCACATCGACGCCGAGTTCGACGAGGACGGCAAGCTGCGCAAGCCGGGGCAGGACTACTACCTCAAGCCGATGAACTGCCCGATGCACCACCTGATCTATCGGTCGCGCGGGCGGTCGTATCGGGAACTTCCGTTGCGGCTCTTCGAGTTTGGCAGCGTGTACCGGTACGAGAAGTCGGGCGTGGTCCACGGCCTGACCCGCGTGCGCGGCATGACCCAGGACGACGCCCACATCTACACCACCCGCGAGCAGATGCGCGACGAGCTGTCCTCGCTGCTGCGGTTCGTGCTCGAGCTGCTCGCCGACTACGGACTCGACGACTTCTATCTGGAGCTGTCCACCAAGAACCCGGAGAAGGCCGTCGGCTCCGACGAAATGTGGGACGAGGCCACTGAGACGCTGCGTGAGGTCGCCGAGGCGTCCGGTCTGCACCTGGTGCCCGATCCCGGTGGCGCGGCGTTCTACGGACCCAAGATCTCCGTCCAGGTCAAGGACGCGCTCGGCCGCAGCTGGCAGATGTCGACCATCCAACTCGACTTCAACATGCCCGACCGGTTCGAGCTCGAGTACACCGCCGCCGACGGCACCCGCCAGCGCCCGGTGTTGATCCACCGTGCGCTGTTCGGATCGATCGAACGGTTTTTCGGCGTGCTCACCGAGCACTACGCCGGTGCCTTCCCGGCGTGGCTGGCGCCGGTGCAGGTGGTGGGCATCCCCGTCGCCGAGGCGCACGAGGCATACCTGAAAGACGTTGCTGCCGAACTCAAATCGCGCGGTGTGCGGGTCGAGGTCGACACCAGCGACGACCGGATGGCCAAGAAGATCGTCAACCACACCAACTTGAAGGTGCCGTTCATGCTGCTTGCGGGCGACCGCGACGTGGACGCCGGAGCGGTGAGTTTCCGGTTCGGTGACCGCACCCAGATCAACGGAGTGCCGCGGCATCAGGCCGTCGCGACGATCGTGAAGTGGATTGCCGATCGCGAGAATTCGATCCCCACAGCCGAACTGGTCAAGGTCGACGGTGCCTGACGAACCGGAGGCGATCATCGACCGGGGCATCGGGGAGCCCGACCGGCTGCAGCGTCTGTGGACCCCGCACCGGATGAGCTACATCCTGGACGTGCCCGCCCAGAAGTCCTCCGGACCGTCCCGGCCGTTCACCGACATCCCCACTCTGCCCGACGAAGACGGCCTGGTGGTTGCCCGCGGCGAGCAGGTGTACGTGGTGCTCAACCTGTATCCGTACAACCCCGGGCATCTGATGGTGGTGCCCTACCGGCAGGTGTCGGAACTGGAGGATCTCAGCGACAGCGAGAGCGCGGAGCTGATGGCCTTCACGCAGAAGGCGATTCGCGTCATCAAGTCGGTGTCGAGCCCGGATGGCTTCAACGTCGGACTCAATCTCGGCAAGGCGGCCGGCGGCTCGCTGGCCGAGCATCTGCACATGCATGTGGTGCCGCGCTGGGCCGGCGACGCCAACTTCATCACGGTCGTCGGGGAAACCAAAACCATCCCGCAGCTGCTGCGCGACACCCGAACACTGTTGGCCGACGAGTGGGCCGGCCAACCGTGAGCGACTTCTACCTGTTGACCCGCGCCGCGTACACCAAGCTCAGCACGCCGGTGGCCAAGGGCGCACTCAAAGTCGGGCTGACCCCCGACATGGTGACGATCATCGGCACTGCCGGTTCGGTGCTTGCTGCGCTGATCATGTTCCCGATCGGTCAACTGTGGTGGGGCTCGGTCGCGGTGTTCATCTTCGTGCTCGCCGACATGCTCGACGGTGCGATGGCCCGCGAACGCGGCGGCGGTACCCGGTTCGGCGCCGTTCTGGACGCCACCTGTGACCGCATCAGCGACGGCGCGATCTTCTGCGGGCTGTTGTGGTGGGTGGTCTTCAGCATGCAGAGCTCGTCGCTCGCGGTGGCCACGATGATCTGCCTGGTCACCTCTCAGGTGATCTCCTATGTGAAGGCGCGCGCCGAGGCCAGCGGGCTCGAAGGCGGCGGCGGGCTCATCGAACGCCCCGAACGGCTGATCATCGTGCTGGTGGGAGCGGGAGTCTCCGATCTGCCGTTCTTCCCGATGCCGGTGGTACTGCACGTCGCCATGTGGCTGCTGGCGGTCACCAGCCTGGTCACCGTGGGCCAGCGGGTGCACTCGGTGCGCTGCAGTCCCGGTGCCATGGACAAGATCGCGCCCGCCGGCCCGCAACCCGCCGGCGACGAGCCCGGAGGCACCGAGCAGTGATCAGCACACCGGGGCAGCTGTGGAAGGCGGGCCGCGGCCGGCTCCCGGGCACCGAATACGTCAGCGATCTCGGCTACGCCGCCGGGTGGCGGATGGTTCGGGCTATGCCGGAGTTTGTGGCGCGTAATGCCTTCGACGCCGGCGCCTGGTACGCGGCGCAGGGTGGCGGCCCTGCCCAGCTGCGCAAGAACCTGGCTCGGGTGATCGGTACGACGCCCGCCGAGGTGCCGGATTCGCTGCTTCGTGCTTCGCTGGCCTCTTACGCGCGATATTGGCGGGAGGCATTCCGGTTGCCCACGATGGACCACACCAAGCTGGGTCCGCTGCTCGACAAGACCGCGTTCGGCCAGGAGCACCTGGAGGCCGCACTGGCCGCTGGCCGTGGCGCGGTCATGGCGCTGCCGCACAGCGGCAACTGGGACATGGCCGGGGTTTGGCTGGTCCAGAAGAACGGCACCTTCACCACGGTCGCCGAGCGCCTCAAGCCCGAGTCGCTGTACAAGCGATTTCTCGATTATCGCGAGAGCCTTGGTTTCGAGGTGCTGCCGCTGACCGGCGGAGCCGCGGAGCCGGCGACATCTGGCAGGAGTGAGCGGTCGGTCTATCAGGTCCTCGTCGAACGGCTGCGGGCCAACCGGGTGGTCTGCCTGATGGCCGAACGGGACCTGAGTCGCTCCGGGGTGCCCGTGGACCTGTTCGGTGAGGCCACCCGAATGCCGGCCGGTTCGGCCAAGCTTGCGTTGGAGACCGGAGCGGCGTTGTTGCCGGTGCATACCTGGTTCACCGATGACGGCTGGGTGGTCGACATCCATCCGGAGCTGGATTGCTCCAGCGGCGACGTCGGCATCATCACCCAGGCATTGGCCGATCGCTTCGGCGCCAATATCGCGGCGCATCCCCAGGATTGGCACATGCTGCAGCCGCAGTGGCTGTCCGATCTGTCCGATGAGCGGCGGGCTCGGCTCGGGGAACGCTGATGCGCATCGGCATGGTCTGCCCGTATTCGTTCGACGTGCCCGGCGGGGTGCAGTCGCACGTCCTGCAGCTTGCCGAGGTGATGCGCGCCCGCGGTCACGAGGTCAGCGTGCTGGCACCGTCGTCGCCGGATGTGGAGCTGCCCGACTACGTCGTCTCCGGCGGCAAGGCGGTCCCGATTCCCTACAACGGCTCGGTGGCGCGGCTGCGGTTCGGGCCGGCCACCCACCGGCAGGTCAAGAAGTGGCTCGCCCAGGGCGACTTCGACGTCCTGCACCTGCACGAGCCCAACGCGCCCAGCCTGTCGATGCTGGCCCTGCAGGCCGCGGAGGGTCCGATCGTGGCGACCTTCCACACCTCGACCACAAAGTCGTTGACGCTCAGTGTGTTTCAGGGCATCCTGCGGCCCTTCCACGAAAAGATCATCGGCCGCATCGCGGTGTCCGATCTGGCCCGCCGATGGCAGATGGAGGCGCTGGGCTCCGACGCGGTCGAGATCCCCAACGGTGTCGACGTCGCCGCCCTCAAGGCGGCACCGCTGCTGGACGGCTATCCACGGCCGGGCAAGACGGTGCTGTTCCTCGGCCGCTTCGACGAGCCGCGCAAGGGCATGGCGGTGCTCGTCGATGCGCTACCGAAGTTGGTGGAGCGGTTCGCCGACATCGAGATCCTGATCGTCGGGCGCGGTGACGAGGACGAGCTGCGGGAGAAGTGCGGCGAGCTCGCGGGCCACCTGAAATTCCTCGGTCAGGTCGACGACGCCGAGAAGGCGGCCGCACTGCGCAGCGCCGATGTCTACTGTGCCCCGCACACCGGCGGTGAGAGCTTCGGCATCGTGCTGGTCGAGGCGATGGCCGCGGGCACCCCGGTGGTGGCCAGCGACCTCGACGCGTTCCGACGGGTGCTGCTCGACGGCAAGGCAGGCCGGCTGGTTCCGGTCGACGACGCCGAGGCGCTCGCGCAGGGACTTGTCGAGGTGCTCGACGACGAAGCGCTGCGCGCGCGCTACGTGGCGGCAGCCAACACCGCGGTGCTGCGCTACGACTGGCCGGTGGTGGCCGATCAGATCATGCGGGTCTACGAGACGGTGGCCGGCGCGGGAGCCAAGGTCAGGGTCGCCGGCTGATGAATGCGCCGTTGTACTGGACACTGACAGCGCTGCTGATCCTCGTCCTGGTCGTCAGTGCGCTGCTGGCGCTGCAGACCGCCAACCGGCTGGACCGCCTGCACATCCGCTACGACCTGTCCTGGCAGGCGCTGGACGGCGCGCTGGCCCGCCGTTCTGTGGTCGCCCGCGCGGTCGCTGCAGACACCTACCGCGGACGTGGAGAAGGCAAGCGACTGGCTGCGCTGGCCGACGCGGCCGAACGCGCACCGCGCGCCGGTCGTGAAGCCGCCGAAAACGAGTTGTCGGCAGCCCTCGGGATGGTCGATCCCACGGCGATGCCGGTGTCGCTGGTCGCCGAGCTCGCCGACGCCGAGGCCCGGGTGCTGCTGGCCCGGCGGTTTCACAACGACGCCGTGCGCGACACCCTCGCGCTGCGGGAACGCCGTCCCGTCCGATGGTTGCGCCTGGCCGGCACCGCCCCGCTGCCGACCTACTTCGAGATCGCTGAGCGCGCCGACACCACGACGGCGGGGGGCGCCGAGCAGGTGGACCGCCGCACCTCGGCGCGGGTGGTGCTGCTCGACGACCAGGGTGCGGTACTGCTGTTCTGCGGGTCCGACCCTGCCGTGCCCGGCGGGGTGGCTCCACGCTGGTGGTTCACCGTCGGCGGGCAGGCGTTGCCGGGCGAGCGCCTGGTCGACGCCGCCGTCCGGGAGATCGCCGAGGAGACCGGATTGCAGGTGGATCCGGCCCAGATGATCGGGCCGGTGTGGCGGCGCGACTCCCTGATCGACTTCAACGGCACCGTCGTGTCCAGCCAGGAGTTCTACTTCGTGCACCGCACGGCCCGGTTCGAACCGACCGCGGCCGGGCGCACCCCGTTGGAGCTGCGGTACATTCACGGCCACCGCTGGTGTGACTCCGCAACGATCGATCAGCTGGCCGCGGGAGGACAGACGGTCTATCCGCTGCAGCTGGGCGAGCTGCTCGCGGAGGCCAATCTGTTGGCCGACGGAGGTGGCGGGGCCGACAGGGAGTTACACGCGATCCGCTGAGCAGTTGACCAGCTAAACAGCGCAGATATTCAGTTTGGACACGCCCTTTAGACTGGATCCGTATCAAACGAAGGGACTGACAGTGGAAACCGGAGCTACCGCAGCTGGATCCAACGGCTCGGCCGGCGCGCAGACGGGTACCGCTCGGGTCAAGCGCGGCATGGCAGAGATGCTCAAGGGCGGCGTCATCATGGACGTCGTCACCCCCGAGCAGGCACGCATTGCCGAGGGTGCCGGCGCCGTGGCCGTGATGGCGCTGGAGCGAGTCCCCGCCGACATCCGTGCCCAGGGTGGCGTGGCCCGGATGAGCGACCCCGACCTGATCGAGGGCATCATCTCGGCGGTCACCATCCCGGTGATGGCCAAGGCGCGCATCGGCCACTTCGTCGAGGCGCAGATCCTGCAGAGCCTCGGTGTGGACTACATCGACGAGTCCGAGGTACTGACCCCGGCCGACTACACCCATCACATCGACAAGTGGCGTTTCACGGTCCCGTTCGTCTGCGGGGCGACCAACCTGGGTGAGGCATTGCGCCGCATCACCGAGGGCGCGGCGATGATCCGCTCCAAGGGGGAGGCAGGCACCGGCGACGTCTCCAATGCGACCACCCACATGCGGTCCATCGGCGCGGAGATCCGCCGGCTGTCATCGCTGTCGGAGGACGAGCTGTTCGTGGCGGCCAAGGACATGCAGGCGCCCTACGACCTCGTCGTGGAGGTAGCGCGGGCGGGCAAACTGCCGGTCACCCTGTTCACCGCGGGCGGCATCGCCACCCCGGCTGACGCCGCGATGATGATGCAGCTCGGCGCCGAGGGCGTGTTCGTCGGCTCAGGCATCTTCAAGTCCGGCGACCCCGCGGTGCGCGCGGCCGCCATCGTCAAGGCCACCACCTTCTTCGACGACCCCGACGTGCTCGCACGGGTGTCGCGGGGACTGGGTGAGCCCATGGTCGGAATCAACGTCGAGGAGATCGCGGAGCCGCACCGACTGGCCCAGCGCGGCTGGTAATAGATGGCGATCGAAGAGATCCTCGATCTCGAACAACTCGAGGTCAACATCTACCGGGGGCGAGTGTTCAGCCCCGAATCAGGTTTCCTGCAACGCACTTTCGGCGGCCATGTGGCCGGCCAGTCTCTGGTGTCGGCGGTACGCACCGTGGACCCCGCGTTTCAGGTGCACTCGCTGCACGGCTACTTCCTGCGCCCCGGTGACGCCACCAAGCCCACGGTCTACCTCGTCGAGCGACTGCGCGACGGCGGCTCGTTCGTCACCCGGCGGGTCAACGCCATCCAGCACGGCGAAACCATCTTCTCGATGTCCGCGTCGTTCCAGAGCGACCAGAGCGGCATCGAACATCAGGACACGATGCCCGACGCATCACCGCCCGACAATCTGCCCGGGTTCATCTCCAAGGGCGGGGTGTTCGACGAGGCCGGGTTCTCCCAATTCGCCGAGTGGGATGTCCGCATCGTCCCGCGCGCGGAGGTGGCCCTGCTGCCCGGCAAGGCGTCCCAGCAGCAGGTCTGGTTCAAGCACAAGGACCCGCTGCCCGACGATCACGTGCTGCACATCTGCGCGCTGGCCTACATGAGTGATCTGACGCTGCTCGGCTCCGCACAGGTCAATCACCCTGAGGAACGCAAGCACCTCAATATCGCCTCGCTGGATCACGCGATGTGGTTCATGCGGCCGTTCCGCGCCGACGAGTGGTTGCTCTATGACCAGTCCTCGCCGTCGGCATGCGGCGGCCGGTCGCTGACCCAGGGCAAGATCTTCAACCAGTACGGGGAGATGGTCGCCGCCGTCATGCAGGAGGGGTTGACGCGCTACAAGCGCGGATACACCGGCCGGTGAGCGTGCGAGTCGGCGTGCTGGCCTTGCAGGGCGACACCCGTGAGCACCTGGCCGCCCTGCGTGAAGCGGGCGCCGACGCGGGCACGGTTCGTCGCCGCAGTGAGCTCGACACGGTCGACGCCCTGGTCATCCCCGGCGGTGAGTCCACCACGATGAGTCACCTGCTCCGCGAATTCGAGCTGCTGGAGCCGCTGCGGCAACGCCTGGCCGACGGTATGCCGGCCTACGGTTCGTGCGCGGGCATGATCCTGCTGGCCACCGAGATCCTCGACGCCGGCGCCCCCGGCCGTGCGGCGGTGCCACTGGCTGGTATCGATATGACGGTGCGGCGCAACGCTTTTGGACGACAGGTGGACTCCTTCGAGGGGGATATCGCGTTCGAAGGGCTGGACGGCCCCGCACATGCGGTCTTCATCCGGGCGCCATGGGTGGAGCGGGTCGGGCCGCAGGTTCGGGTGTTGGCCAGAGCTGGCGATCACATCGTCGCGGTGCGGCAGGGCCGGGTGCTGGCCACTGCGTTCCACCCTGAGATGACCGGCGATCGGCGGGTGCACAAGCTGTTCGTCGACATCGTCGCCGGCACCGCCAATTTGTCGCCCGACGTTTAGACGACGTCAATGTGGGCAGTCCCGCTGTGCCGAGGACATTGCCCATACTCGAATCTCGGCGCGCGGCGCGGCGGTAGGAGGTCGTGATGGTGTCACGCAATTGGTTGAGTCGTCGCGTCCATCAACTGCTGGAAACCCAGGCAGGGAAATCCACGCAGGGGCTGTGGCGCCCGGCCTGGCAGAGCTCGTCAGCCGTGGAGCGGCCGATCAGCTGGTGGCGCGCGCTTTAGCCCGCTGGCCGCCCGTCGACGACGACACCGGCAGCCGCCTCCAGAGGTTTGATCGCGGAGGTGAAATCCGACTCCGCTCCCTCTTCGCTCATGACCGTCTCCCAGAGTCGTCCCACGGCCGCTGCCACCTCGCTGGGAATGCCCAGTGCGGCCGCCTCTTCCAGATACAGCCTGACGTCCTTGACCATCAGGCCGGTGGCGAATCCGTAGTCGAAGCTGCGCGGCAGAATCGAATTCGGGAACTTGTCGCGGCTGGCGTTCGTGGCGCCCGAGCCTGCGTTGATCACGTCGATCATCACCGACGGGTCCAGGCCGGCCTTGACGCCCATCACGACCACCTCGCAGGTGGTGGCCAACGCCGTGGCGGCGAGCAGATTGTTGACCAGTTTCATCGTCTGGCCCGCACCGGATTTGGTGTCGACGAAGAACGGCGTGCCCAGCTGTGCGAGTACCGGTGCGATGAGATCGTAGACCTCCCGTGGTCCCGAAACCATCAGGGCCAAAGTGCCTTTCGTTGCTCCGCCGACACCGCCGCTGACCGGGCTGTCGAGCATCGCGATCCCGCGCTGCGCGAGTTGGGCCTGGATCTGTTGTGCGGCGGTGCTGCCGACGGTGGACAGGTCGACGAAACGTTTGACGCGCTGCCCTTTGATCACCCCGTCGGGGCCGGTGGCGACATCGCGGGAGGCCTGCACCGACGGCAGGCTCGCCAGTACGGTCTCGCTGCGGTCGGCGACGTCACGCGGTGACGAAGCCGCCTGCGCACCCAATTCCACAGCGGACGCCACGATCTCGGGGCGGGTGTCAAAGACGACCAGCGAGTGACCGGCGTCGATCAGCCGGACGGCCATGGGAAAGCCCATATTTCCCAGGCCGATGAACCCGATGGCTCCGAGTTCGCCGCTCATCGGGCCTCGAGTTCGGCGAAGACCTCCCGCGCAATGCGGAAGCCGTCGACTGCGGCCGGTGCGCCGGCATAGATCGCCACCTGCAGCAGTACTTCGCGGATCTCCTCGCGGGTGACGCCGTTGGTCAGCGCCCCGCGCACGTGCGTCTTGAGCTCGTGCGGGCGGTTGAGCACCGAGATCATCGCCAGGTTCAGCATGCTGCGGGTCTTGAGCGGCAACTCGTCGCGGCCCCAGACCGCGCCCCAGCAGTACTCGGTGAGCAGATCCTGCAGTGGCTTGCTGAACTCGTCGGCGCTGCGCTCGGCGTTGGCGACGTACTCCTCGCCGAGCACCGCTGCGCGAATCTGTCGTCCCTTGTCATATGTCGCCTGGTCCATGGTCGTCATGATCGCAGAACTGCGATTTCGGCGCGAAAACCGCCGCTGACGAGCGAACGAAAGCGCGCCGAAGTCGCTCGGTGTCTCAGCTCAGAACGGGCAACACCAGCCGTGACGACGACCGCACGGTGTTGATGCTGCTGGTTCCCACACTCGCATGCCGGAAGTTCATGATGGCGGGGGTGTCGGGGTCCTGGTCATCGCTGGTGATCGTGATCTGGATGCGATGGCCGGCCGCGAACTGACGGGCGTTGGGCACCAATGGAATCCGGTACTCGACGTCTTTGCCGATCGGCACCGCGACCGGATGGCGGCACGGCAGGACCGGCGCGCCGGGCCGGCTGGCCGCGTCGTCGACCTCGCGCAGACTGGCTCGTAGCCACCCGGCGGTGACCGCCTCGGTGCTGCCGTCAGGGGCGACATCGCTCAGGGTGACGATCCAGGCGGTGTCGGCCGCGGTGGCGCCGGCCAGCAGCCGCAGTTCGATGTCGCCGACGACGTCGAGCGCCTCGGGGAGCGGCTCGCTGGTCCAGGTCAGCGACGACGGGGGATCGATCTCGCTGGGCTTGGCCCGGCCCAGTCCGGCGCCGAGCACCATGAATTCCCGCGCCCCGGAGTCACCTTCTTCTTCCGCGAGTCCGCCGTCGGCGCGCAGGGCGAGTTCGCGATGGGTGCCCGCAGGCGGCCACGATTCGGCCGTTCGCCAGTCGTCGGCGCCGGGCAGGATGTAGCGGATCGCGGGCCCGTCGAGGATGCCGGTGTCGTGGCCCTTGAGCCAATGGTCGTACCAGGCAAGGGCTTCGATGTGCAGGCTCTCCCATGGCCAGGTCAAGCCGTATTGGCCGAGCATGCCCATCCGCACGGCGGGACTGTTGGTCAATCCGGCGAAAGCGGCAAAGGTCGACGGCAGATGCAGCGGCACATTTTCCCAGTCACAGCCCAAATAGACTGGAATGTCAACGTTTTCGAGCAGCGGCAGCAGATTGCGTTCGTCCCACCACTCGTCGCGGGTGGGATGGCGTACCGCGGCGTCGAGCCATAGGTCATCCCAGGGGTGTGGGTCGTGCGGCAGTTTCAGCAACCCGCGCATCATCGTCACGGCCGCTTCGCCGTTCATGGTGGCGAATTTATGGTGCAGCGGTTTGGTATTGAGCACCCAGCGGGCCACGCCCAATGGGCGGCTGCGCCAGAACGTGTCGCTGCGGGCGGCGGTCAGGCCCAGCATGGACAGGAACGGTGTCACGAACGACGCGCAGAACAACCCGTGGTGCACGGCGGCTTCGTACAGGTCGGCGGTCACGGCTACCGGGAAGATCGCCTTCAGGTGGGGTGGGCGTTCGACGGCGGCCTCCAGCTGGGTCATCGCGAAGTAGCTGATGCCGATCATCCCGACGTTGCCATCGCACCAGGGCTGGGCAGCCGCCCACTCGACCAGGTCGTACATGTCGCGACGTTCCTGCGCGTCGAAGAAATTGAAGGTGCCACCCGAGCCGCCGGTGCCGCGCAGGTTGGCGATGACGTGCCCGTAGCCGCGCGGCACCCAGAAGTCGGTCGCGCCGGCCTCGATGAATCCTGCCGGGGCGCCGAGGTCCTGGATCTGCCGTGGATACGGCGACGCGGCGATCAGCGCGGGGAATCGCGCCCCCTCAGCTGCCGGGCCGTCGGGCCGGTGGACGTCGGCGAGCAGGGAGATGCCGTCGCGCATGGGGACGGCGACGTTGATGTCGGTGGTCGTGCCGTACTGCGGCGTGCTGAGGTTGCGGTACTCCCGGCCCGTGGTTTGCGGGCCGTTCAGGGGACGTTCGGTCGTCATGAGTTTCACGGTACGTTGAGATTAGTCTCAACGCAACGAGAAACTTTTGTTAGGCTCATCCTGTGTCGAAGAACATGCCCCCGGGACCCCGTGACGAGAAGGGGGTGCTGGCGGCTCGGATCCTTGACGCCGCACGCGGCGAGTTCGCCGAGCACGGGTCGGCGGGCACCACTATCAGGGCGGTGGCTCGCGCCGCCGAGGTCGATCCGGCGCTGGTGTATCACTACTTCGGGTCCAAGGAGGGCCTGCTCGACGCGGCCACCAATCCTCCGCAGCGCTGGCTGGAGAACGTCGCGAAAACGTGGACGACACCAGTGCCGGAGCTGGGCAGCGCACTATTGCGGCTCATGCTCAGCGCCTGGGCGGACGACGAGATCGGCCCGATCCTGCGGGCCGTGCTGCAGACTGCCGCGCACGAGCCGAGCACCCGCGAGAAACTGCGTCGCGTCGTCGAGGGCCAGCTGATGGGGGTGTCGCAGCTCGGTGCCGACGAGGCCGATCGGCGCAAGCGCAGCGGCCTGATCTCCTCGCAGATCATGGGCCTGGCGATGATGCGCTACATCTGGCACATCGAACCCGTGGCGTCGCTGACCGACGACGAGATCGTCGCAGCTGTCGCGCCGAACCTGCAGCGCTACGTCGACGGCGACCTGCGGGTCTAGCGCCGAGCGTGCGGGCCGTCGTCGAATACGCGCTCGACTTTCCTCGAGAAGGCCCACGTTCGGCGTTGCCTGCCCTCGTCTACCGGGGAGAGGTGCACCGACCAGTAGACTCGTCGGGTTACGCCAGAACTTCAAGTACGGAGAAGAACCCGATGAGCGGCCATTCCAAGTGGGCTACCACCAAGCACAAGAAGGCCGTCATCGACGCCAAGCGCGGCAAGATGTTCGCCAAGCTCATCAAGAACATCGAAGTTGCGGCACGCGTCGGCGGCGGCGACCCGGCCGGTAACCCGACCCTGTACGACGCCATCCAGAAGGCCAAGAAGTCCTCGGTGCCCAACGACAACATCGAGCGGGCCCGCAAGCGCGGCGGCGGCGAGGAAGCCGGCGGCGCCGACTGGCAGAACATCACCTACGAGGGCTACGGACCCAACGGTGTCGCCGTGCTCATCGAGTGCCTGACCGACAACCGCAACCGCGCCGCCGGCGAGGTCCGGGTCGCGATGACCCGCAACGGCGGCAACATGGCCGACCCCGGCTCAGTGTCCTACCTGTTCTCCCGCAAGGGCGTGGTGACCTTGGAGAAAAACGACCTCTCCGAGGACGACGTCCTGATGGCCGTGCTGGATGCCGGGGCCGAAGAGGTCAACGATCTCGG
The DNA here is from genome assembly GCF_013404075.1 of Mycolicibacterium vinylchloridicum. Lineage (GTDB taxonomy): Bacteria > Actinomycetota > Actinomycetes > Mycobacteriales > Mycobacteriaceae > Mycobacterium > Mycobacterium vinylchloridicum. Next base: position 22,824 of record NZ_JACBJQ010000041.1, on the reverse strand, counting down.
CGACAGCTTCGAGGTGATCTCCGAACCGACCGATCTGGTCGCGGTGCGCACCGCGCTGGTGGACGCCGGTATCGACTACGACTCTGCCGAGGCAGGCTTCCAGGCGTCGGTGACGGTCCCGCTGGACGCCGACGGCGCCCGCAAGATCATGAAGCTCGTCGACGCGCTGGAGGACAGCGACGACGTGCAGGACGTGTACACCAACGCCGACATCTCCGACGAAGTCCTGGCGCAGCTCGAGGACGACTGACCTCAGGCCGGGTGCAGGCTGACCGGCACCCCTGAGTAGCGCGTCATCCCCGTCGGTGGGTCCAGATCGTCCTTGCTCGTCAACAGGTTCACGTTGGCCCCGACGTGCGCGTGCGGCACCGACACCACCCCGCGGCGCATCTCTGGGTCCAGTGTTGCGATGCCGGTGACTTCACCGTGTTCGGTACGTACCACCAGTTTCTGGTTGTCGACGATGCCGGCCGCCGCCGCGTCATCGGGGTTCACCAGTATCTCGGGTTGCTCACCGAGATACTGCAATTGTGCGTTGACCCTTCGCAATTGGCGGCGCGGCACCAGCACCGGTCCGGTCGGGTGGCGCAGGGCGTGCAACTGGTCGACCAAGATCCGCGGAGCCATCCGCCAGCCACCCAATCGCTCCACATGGCGGTGCACCCACGGCGCCGGCAACTCCCGGTCGGCCTCGGCCCATCCGGTGGCGACCAGGTCGGCGTATCGGGTGCGCCCCCCAGCGTTGAGGTTGGCCAGCAGCTCGTCGTCGCTCATCGTGGTGTCGGCGATCTGGTGCCCCAGGCGTGCCCCGATCTCGGCGAGCACCCACCACATCGAGCGGCGCTCACCAATCGGAGCGATCATCGCCGCAGTGTGCTGAGCGGAGATCCGCGTGCTCATGAAGTCCCACAGCGTGACGTCGGGCCGTTCGAGCTGTCCCTTGGTGGGCAGCACGTGGGTGGACAGTGCTGTCGTCTCGGTCGGCAGGATCTCGGTGGTGGCGAGCACCTCGAGCTTGGCCAGTGCAGGCCGCAGAGTGTCCGTGGCCGGAAAGCCGGTGAGGAGGCTGCCGCCGAGGTTGAGCAACGCCCGGATGTTGCCGGCCTCGATCTCGTCGGGCAGTGTGGCGCACGGGTATTCACGCATGAACGCCTTGCTGTCCGGGCGGCTCCGCGGCCCCGGCCGTGACTTACCCTCCGGGGGCGCGATCGGCAGCTCGAACTCTTCGAGCTGATAGCCATAACCCGGATGAAACCACTCACCCCCTGGCTCGTTCATCGAGCCGGTGAGGGTCAGCAATGCCCACGAAAGCCATTGCGTCACATTGGCACTGGCCGACATCGTGACACCGGTGCCGGTATCGATCGCAATGCGCCCGGCCTGCCGGACGGCGGCGAGAAGATCGCCGAGATCGCCCGCGTCGACATCGGCCAGGGCGGCGGCATGGTCTTGGGTGAAGGGGTCGACCGCGGCGGCCAGCACGTCGAGGTCCTGAACGGGGACACTCGCATCGCCACCGTCGCGCAGGATTTCGCGAACCAGGTAGCCCAGTACCGCGTAATCGGTGCCCGGCCGCGGTGCCAGGTGGCGGGTCGCCAGCCGTGCGGTCTCCGTGCGGCGCGGATCCACGACCCAGAGTTGCGCCCGGCCGGCGAGATCGCGGAACAGACCGCGCGGGTTCGGCATACACACTGTGTGACCGTGGGAGACAACGGGATTGCTGCCGATCAGGATGACTAGTCGAGCGTTTTCGTAGTCGGGGCGCCCGGTCAGCGCGGCAGAGCCGCCCATCAGTTCAGCGACCAGAACCTTCGCGGTGCCGTCGATGGTCAGGGGACTGAACTTCGCCGGCGTTCCGATCGCGCGGTGCAACGCCTCGGCGATGCGGTAACCCGCGGCGTCCATCCCGATACCGGTGCCGAAGTTGACGGCGACCGCGGCGGGTCCGTGCTCGGTGATGATGCCGCGTAGGCGGGTGCCGAGGTCGTCCAGGCATGCCTGCCAGCTGGTTTCGGTCAGCTCGCCACCGACACGCAGCATCGGCCGCTCGAGCCGATCCGGGTGGTGGTGGATCAGCGGCAGCGCGCGGCCCTTGGGGCAGGTATAGCCGCGCGAGAACGGATTCTCCCGGTCACCGTGGACGGCTACCACCTGGTCGCCCTCGATGTCGACACGAATGCCGCACACCGACGGGCACACCCGGCAAAAGCTTCGTACTGTGCGGGAATTGTCCGTACCCATGGACGGGAACCGTACGCTGCGGGCAACGAATCGGAGGTGACGATGTCTCAGCTGACGGTGACTGACCCAGACGGCATCAATTGGTCGATCCGCCGGTGGTGGTGGAAGACGATTCCCTGGGAATCGGGCTTCGCCACGCTGGACGCCCTGATCTTCCTGATCGTGCTGCCGTTCATGCAGATGTGGCCGTTCTGGTTGGCGTCCAAGTGGCTTGGTGCCGCGTGGACCATCGAGATCACCCGCGACGGAACCAAGGTCGGCAGCGAAAAGGTGAAGGGCTGGAAGCGCTCCGGCGCGCGGATCGAGGAACTCGCTCGGTCAGCGCGGGAAGGCACGCTGACCCGGTTCAACGCCGAGGCTTGAACCTCAGCGCATGCCGTGACCGCCCCCGTTGTGGAAGATCAGCCCACCGCCGAGCAGGAACGGATACAACGTCGGGTACGGGACGTCCTGCGGGGAGGCGGTGAGCTGGGCGTTGCCCGGCGTCTCGCACTGGCTGTTGCCGTCGCTGACGGCGGTGCAGACAAGGTGCGGGTCGCCCGCCGCGGCGGCCGCAGGGGCGGCGATGGCGATGCTGACCCCGGCGGCAAGGGCGCCGGCGAGCAGACCAAGGTTGGTCTTCATGATGAACTCCTTCAAAACTGAACGTACAGTTTCGAAATGTGCAGCGCTGGCAGGCGCCCGATTAGTCCCGCCCGGCGGTGAGTTCGCTCACCGCGACAGCCCGCGGATGGCCGCGTCGACGATGGCGTCGGCGGCGGTGTCGTCCAGCGCGCCGCGACTCGTCATCAACCGGTACAGCGCGGGCCCGATGATCAGGTCGATCGCGATGTCGCGGTCGACGTCGGCGCGCAGGTCGCCGCGGGCCACCCCGCGGTCCCAGACCGCCTCCAGCGCCGCGCGCCGTGACCGGATCAGCCCGTCGCGCAGGATGTCGGCCACGTCCGGGTCGAACTGGGCCTCACCGATCAACTGCGCGAACACCCGTCCGCTGGGGCCGCTGTAGAAGTGGCACAACCCACGCAACCACAGCGTGAAGTCTCCCCGGGCCGAACCGGTGTCGGGGTCGGGGGAGTCGGTCTGCATCTCCGAGAAGAACGCATCGACGGCGACGGCATATTTGTTCGGCCACCACTTGTAGATCGTCGCCTTGCTGGACCCGCTGCGAGCCGCGATCTGTTCGGTGGTCATCGTCCGTAACCCGATCTCGTGCAACAACTCCGAGGTTGCACGGAGCACCGCCGAGCGGGACTGCTCGCTGCGCGGCCGTCCTGGTTTGGGCGGTGCGGTGTCCTCGACGCTCACAGCGGGTAGAGCCGATCCAGATTGACCACGATCGCCTCCTGCGTGCTGCGCGCGATCACGACGACGGCGGGCTCGTCGGGGTCCGGATTCTCTTCCCGGTGCGGCAGATTGGGTGGTACGAAGATGTAGTCGCCCGGCTCGGTACTGATGCGCACCTCCTGCACGCCGTCGTGAAAGACGAACTCGGGGTGGCCGCTGCGCACGAAAATCGCTGTTTCCGAGTCGCCGTGGTGATGATTCTCCGACGTCACCCCGGGCCCGACATGCGTCTCGCCCATCCACAGCTTCTCGGAGCCGACGCTAGCGCCACTGATCGCGGCGAATCGATGCATGCCGCCGGTCTGGGAGGTTCCGCCGTCGAGTTGGTCAGCCTTGACGTGGTGCACCCGGTGGCGCACCGGCCGGCCGTCGGACAGGTCAGGATGGAATGCGTCGGAGCCGCCCATGAACTGACGATAGCCACCGCGTGTCCTGACCGATCCTGTCTGCGCGGCCCGCTACTGTGATCGAACAACTGTTCGTAGCGAAAAGAGGTGATCCGTGCGGGTGATGGGTGTCGACCCCGGCTTGACGCGCTGCGGTCTCTCGATGATCGAAAGCCGGGGCGGCCGCCAAGTCATCGCGCTGGACGTCGACGTGGTGCGCACCCCGGCCGATGAGCCCCTGCAACGCAGGCTGATGACGATCAGCGATACCGTCGACCACTGGATGGACACCCACCTGCCCGACGTGATCGCGATCGAACGCGTCTTCGCCAATCAGAACGCGAACACCGCCATGGGTACCGCCCAGGCCGCCGGGGTGATCGCGCTGGCTGCTGCCCGCCGCGACATCGACGTGCATTTCCACACCCCCAGCGAGGTCAAGGCCGCAGTCACCGGCAACGGCCGGGCGGACAAGGCGCAGGTCACCACGATGGTCACCCGGATCCTGCAGTTGCAGCAGAAGCCGACACCCGCCGACGCCGCCGACGCCCTGGCCCTGGCGATCTGCCACTGCTGGCGCGCCCCGATGATCGCCCGGATGGCGCAGGCGGAGGCGATGGCCGCCGAGCAGAAGCGGGCGTATCAGGCCCGGCTGAAGGCGGCCCGCGCGTGATCGCGTCGGTACGCGGCGACGTGCTCGACATCGCGCTCGACCACGTCGTCATCGAGGCCGCCGGCGTCGGCTACAAGATCATGACCACCCCATCGACGCTGGCGACGCTGCGCCGCGGCACCGAGGCCCGGCTGATCACCGCGATGATCGTGCGCGAGGACTCCCAGACGCTCTACGGCTTCGCCGATTCCGAGTCTCGCGACCTGTTCACCACCCTGCTCGGGGTGTCGGGTGTCGGCCCGAAGATCGCGCTGGCGACGCTGGCCGTGTACGACGCGAACGCGCTGCGCCAGGCGCTCGCCGACGGCGATGTCACGGCCTTGACGCGGGTGCCCGGTATCGGCAAGCGTGGCGCCGAGCGGATGGTGCTGGAACTGCGTGACAAGATCGGCTCGGTCTCCTCCGGCGCGGGTGCGGCCGCGGCAACCGGGCATGCCGTGCGCGCCCCCGTCGTGGAAGCCCTTGTCGGACTTGGCTTTGCGGCCAAACAAGCCGAAGAAGCCACCGACAAGGTACTCGCCGGTGACCCGGATGCCACCACGCAGAGCGCGCTGCGCGCGGCGCTGTCCATGCTGGGTAAGAAATGAGCAGGTTCGAGGGAGCCGACGAGGACGAGGAACTCGAGCGCGATGTCTCGCCCGCGCTGACCGTCGGCGAAGGCGACATCGATGCCAGCCTGCGGCCCCGCTCACTGCGTGAGTTCATCGGCCAGCCCCGGGTGCGCGAACAGTTGCAGCTGGTCCTCGAGGGCGCCAAGAACCGCGGCGGCACACCGGATCACATCCTGCTGTCCGGCCCGCCGGGGCTGGGCAAGACCTCGCTGGCGATGATCATCGCCGCCGAACTCGGTTCGTCGCTGCGCGTCACCTCCGGTCCGGCACTCGAGCGGGCCGGCGACCTGGCCGCCATGCTGTCCAACCTCGTCGAGCACGACGTGTTGTTCATCGACGAGATCCATCGCATCGCGCGGCCCGCTGAGGAGATGCTGTACCTGGCGATGGAGGATTTCCGCGTCGACGTCGTGGTCGGCAAAGGCCCTGGGGCGACGTCGATCCCGCTCGAGGTCGCACCCTTCACCCTGGTCGGTGCCACCACCCGGTCCGGTGCGCTGACCGGGCCGCTGCGCGACCGCTTCGGGTTCACCGCGCACATGGACTTCTACGAGCCGCCCGAGCTGGAGCGAGTGCTGGCCCGTTCGGCGGGAATCCTGGGCATCGAGCTGGGCGCCGAGGCCGGGTCCGAGATCGCCCGCCGCTCACGGGGGACGCCGCGTATCGCCAACCGGCTGTTGCGGCGCGTGCGCGACTACGCCGAAGTGCGCGCCGACGGCGTGATCACCCGCGATATCGCCAAGGCGGCGTTGGCGGTCTACGACGTCGACGAACTCGGCCTGGACCGGCTCGATCGCGCGGTGCTCACAGCGCTGACCAAGAGCTTCGGCGGCGGTCCGGTCGGCGTGTCCACGCTGGCCGTGGCGGTGGGGGAAGAAGCCACCACCGTCGAGGAGGTGTGCGAGCCGTTCCTGGTCCGGGCGGGCATGATCGCGCGGACTCCCCGCGGGCGCGTTGCGACGCCGCTAGCCTGGACCCACCTGGGTATGGTTCCACCGCCGCGGGCCAGCGGGCTCGGTCAATCCGGCCTTTTCGAGTGATGGGAGCCCCGATGGTCACCGCTGCACTGATTTTCGCCGGTCTGGCCGCGCTGCTGCACGTGTACATCTTCACGATGGAATCGTTGACCTGGACGACGCCGCGCACCCGTGCGGTGTTCGGCACCACCGCCGAGGAAGCTGAGACCACCAAACTGATGGCTCTCAACCAGGGCTTCTACAACCTGTTCCTGGCGATCGTCAGCGTCATTGGCATCGTCGCGATCATCCTGGGGCACAACGGAATCGGCGCAGCCCTGGTATTCGCCGGTGTCGGGTCCATGCTTGCGGCGGCTGTTGTGCTGCTGGCATCCGCGCCGGACAAGGCTCGCGCCGCGGTGACTCAGGGCGCGTTCCCGTTGGTGGCCGTCGTGCTGCTGGTGATCGCGATCATCTGAGGGTCTCCAGGATCCGTTTGGGATGCATGCCGTCGACCATGCCCATGAACGGCGGGTGGATGCTGTAGCCGATCATGCGGCGGAGGGGCTCTGAGACCGTCTTCACGATGGCCGGTGGGGTCGACAAGGTGAACGCTTCCTGAGGGCGCAGCCAGGGCTGGCAATACTGCGCGGTGATGGCCAGCCGACTTTCGTCGACCGTCCGGTTGGCGCCACCGCCGTGCCAGAGCGTGCCGGCGAAGAACACCACCGAACCCGCCGGCATCTCGACGCTGACCCTTGCGTCGGCGTCGGTCGGCTGCCGGTTGTCGTCCCAGCGCTGGCTGCCCGGGATGACCACCGTGGCACCGTTATCGGCGGTGAAGTCGGTGATCGCCCAGATGGTCGCCGCGCTCAACGGCGCACGCGGGCGCGGCACCGGATACATGCCGTCGTCGAAATGCAGGAGCTGCGCAGTCTCGCCGGGGCCGATCCTGATGGCCTGGAGCTGGGATAGAAGATAATTGGGCATCAGTAGCCGGTCGAGAAGCGCCAGCACTCGCGGGTGCTCGACGAGAGCATCGCATGCGCGTGTCTTGGCCAGCAGGCTGTATGCGCGTTGGGTGTGTATGCCCTCGAAGGTGTTCCGGCCTACCGGCCCGAGCAGGGGATCCACCGCGGTGGCGATATCCGCACATGCCTGCTTGGGGATGAGGCGTTCGACGACGACGTATCCGTCGCGATCGAACGCGGCCGCATCGGCCTCGTCGGCAATCCCGGCGCCGGCCGTCGATCGGTGCGTGGTGGCGAGGTCACGGTAGAGATCCTCGACCCGCTCTATCTGTACTGTCTCACGAGATACGTTGCGGGGCATGCACGTTCCCTTCACTACTTGAGTTGAGTCCGACGGCTCCGGCGACGAACGACCAGAGCTGCTCGATGACGTCGGAGGCCGGTGGGCGGGGATCACGGGTTAGGCACACGGCGACGACGGCGTTGGTGCCGCCGATGGTGGCCGCAGCCAGATACTCGGGGTCGCGGCCTGCCGGGATCTCGCCGTCGCGTTGCCCCTGTGCCATGTTGCGCGCGCCGATCTTGCTCATCTCCTGCAGCCAGCGCCCCCGTGCGGTGGCCAACTCGCCCTCGCCGAGTCCAGACAAGATCGCCGGCGCCGCTGCCTCGCGGTACAGGAAGTGCACCCAATCGGTGATGCGCTGGCGTTCCCGTTCCGCCCAGGTTGGAGCCTCGTAGGTGCGCAGTGCGATCGAGTCGGAGAATCGTTGGTAGAAGGCGTCGATGACGGCCACCAGCAGCCCGGTCCGGGTGCCGAAGTAGCGATACGGCAGGCCGACGCTGACTCCTGCGCGTCGCGCGACCGCGGCAACCTCGAAGCGCCCCGACTGGGCCAGTTCCACCGTCGCGGCGTCGATGATTCGCTCTCGCGCCTGAACGCCCCGTGCCGTCATCGCCACCGTCACGTGCTGAGCCTAAGTTGAGTTCAACTCAGTTTCAAGGCATCGCTGAGTTCGAGGTCTTCATGTCCCGGTCTAGGCTCGGGGGCTCGTCGCGGCGCGATAGCGGACCCGGTTGCCGCCCGCTCGCTTGGCCTCGTACATTGCCGCGTCCGCCGCTTCCCCCAATTGCCTGATCGTCGCGGCCGCAGCGGCCCACTCGATGTCGTCGACGGGCATCGCCGCCACTCCGACGCTGGCGGTCACGCCATACGGCATGGCGGCGACGGCCTCTCGGAGTCGCTCGGCCAGCATCGCCGGAGCATCCGACTCGGTCAGCTCGGCGACCAGGAACTCTTCGCCGCCCAACCGGGCGACGACCGAACTCATCGCACTGCAGCGTCGCAGGTTGTCGGCGACCGCGAGCAGGACGGTGTCGCCGAAGCTGTGGCCATGGCTGTCGTTGATCTGTTTGAACCTGTCCAGGTCGACCATCATCACGGCCAGCCATTGCGACTGGGATCTGTCCGCCGCGGCGATCAGCTGCAGTGCCGACTGGTCGTAGCCGCGCCGGTTGCGCAGCCCGGTCAACGGATCGGTGTTCGACATCCTCGCGTCCAGGGTCAGCAGGTGAAGGAGCAACTGACTTCCGAACGGGACCGCGAGCACCGCGACCACCACACCCAGCACATGCCCGACAGCCATTGCCGGGTCGCCGGCCGCGGCGATCCGAGCACCGGCGAGGACGGTGGTGACGATGGCATTGACCAGCGTCGCAGCCAGCAGCCGGCTGGAGTGGTGCAAGCCGACGAAACCGGCGATAGGGGCGAAGGTGGCGCACGCCAACAAGCCCGTCGCCGGCGTCCCGGCAATCAGGACGGCAATGGTCACACCAATGTTGGCGCCGACGGCGAACAGCGCGGACTGACGACGGCTCGGCCAGCCGAGCAGCCAGCTGGACGCCCCGCCGAAAGACAGGACCGCCATGACGATCGCGACGGTCCGGTGCATCTGACCTTGCGGACCCGATGGGCTGAACAGCATCACCAGGGGGATCACACCGAGGATGACGACGACGGCTGCGATCAGGAATCGGCTCAAGCGCTGTAGGTGTCGCGAGGCGAGATATTCCGACATCCAGTCGTATTGATCGGGCTGTTGCCACCACCGGCGGATCCACGCCGCCACGCCCACGTCTTTGTGCATTAGCTCCCGAAACCGCCCGCAGCCGGCCCCCAAGCGCTGCAAGTCTGACGGGCAATGATACTGCTCGGGCCCGGGGCCCGCCCGTTGTACGGTCGCGGTGTGATGCGATCGCTGGCGCTGCTGTCGCTGGTTGTCGCCGTGGCCGCGGGGTGCGCCCGAAGTACGGCAGATCCGGCAGGCGGGCCGTCGGGCCCGTTCGACATCGGCGACGGCCGGCAGCTGTACCTGGACTGCCAGGGCAGTGGTTCGCCGACGGTCTTCGTCATTCCCGGTAAGGGCAGCTACGCGCAGGCGTGGAACTACGTGGTGCCGCCCGATGATCCGATCCGGTCCTCGCCCTACGACATCATCAGCGAGGCACGGTTGCTGCCCAGTCCCAGTGCAGTGCAGCCAACCGTCGCGAAGACAACGCAGGTGTGTGCCTACGACCGGCCGAACACCCGGCCCGACGGTGACGACCAGTCCACTCCCATCCCGCAACCGCACACCGCGCAACAGGATGTCGACGACGTGGTCGCGCTGATCAATGCCGCGCACCTGCCGGGACCGTTCGTGTTTGTCGCGCACTCATACGGCGGTCTCGTTCTCGACCTGCTGGCGCGGACGCATCCGGACCTGGTGGCAGGCATCGTGATGGTTGACGGGGTATCGGAGTTTCTGCCGGACCTCGGCACACCGATGCAGAACGCCGCATGGGAACGCGACAGCGCACAGCCGCCGGAGCCCGGGGGAGAGGGCGTACTCGTCGCGGACGCGATCGCCGCGATCAAGGGTGCGCCACCGCTGCCGCGGGTCCCCGCGATCGTGCTGAGCGCCGACAAGTTCGCCCCGCCCGAAGCGCTGACACCGCAGAACTACACGCTGGCCCAGATCCACGACGCCAACGATCGACTGGCCGCGGCGCTGGACACGACGAACATCATCGCGACCGGCAGCGGCCACAACATGATGCTGTATCAGCCGACCTTCGTCGCTGACAACATCATTGGTGTCGTCGACGAAGTCCGGCGGACCGGCTAGAGCAGACCCAGCAGCTGCAGATCGGTCACGTACTTGACGATGACCTCCGGCGAGACATGCGGAATGTCTTTGTCGGGACCGATTTTCGCGTCCTGAACCGCGCTGCGGAACCGATCGGTGGGCGCGATCGACCCCCGGACCGGCTGTTCCGGATGTTGATAGTTGTGCAGCAGCGGCAGCAGTGAATACTGACGCTGGCGGTCGGGAAGTGCCCGCATCGAGGTTTCGAACCGCTGCAGCCACGAGGCGTACTCGCCGATCCGCCGGACCGGGTAGCCGGCCTCGATGAGCCAGTCGACGAACTCGTCGAGCCCGACGCCGTCGTCGTACGGGTTCATCACGTGATAGGTCTCGAAATCCTTGCCGGAATCCCGAGCGACGTTGGCCCCCAGCGTGGAAATCGCCTCGGCGATGAACTCCACTGGGAGGCCGTCGTAGTGGGCACGCGGGCGGTTGCCGTCGGCGTCGAGTCGGTAGAACGACGCAGGGGCGATACCGGTGGCCACCAGGCTCAGCATCATCCGGGTGAACATATCGGGCAGGTTGAGCTGCCCGGCGTAGGTGGTGTCGGCCAGGATCATGTCGCAGCGGAACACCGAGACCGGCAGGCCGCACAGGTCATTGGCCTCGCGCAGCAGCACTTCACCGGCCCACTTGCTGTTGCTGTAGCCGTTGGCGTACGAGTCGTCGACCGCCCGGGTCGGGCTGATCGCGCGGATATCCCCGTCCTCGGTGAACGTGCCAGGGGCCAGCCCCGCACCGACACCGATCGTCGACACGTACACGAACGGTTTGATCTTGCTGGTCAGTGCGATACGGATCAGTTCGGCGGTGCCAACAGCGTTGGGCCCGAACAGTTCCCGATACGGCAGCACGTGGTTGACCAGCGCGGCGGGGTCGACGATCAGGTCGACGGTGTCGGCCAGTCGCTGCCACGTCTGGGCGTCCAGCCCGAGGTTTTCCTCACCTTTGTCGCCGGCGATGACCTCGAGATGTTCGGCGGCCAGTTCGCGATAATGCTTCAGCAGCTTGGGATCTCCGCTGTCGAAGGTGGCGTCCAGCCGAACCCTCGCCTCATCATTGCTGCGGGCGCGAACCAGGCAGATCACCGTTCCGCCGACGAGGCTCATCCGCTCCAGCCATTCCAGCGCGAGGTAGCGGCCGAGGAATCCGGTTGCGCCGGTGAGCAGTACGGTGCGGATCTCCCCGCTCGGGCCGGGGAGCCGCGGTGCGGCGGCCAATGTCGCGGCATCGATGAACCGGTCCAACGTCAGGTCGCCGGCGTGTGCCTCGGTGGCGCCGGCACCGTGGACGGAAGCGAACGTCGGCCGCTTGCCGCCCTCATTGCGCTGCGCATCGATGTAGTCGGCGATGGCCTGCAGGTCGTTGGCCGGGCTGACGATGACGCCCACCGGTACCTCGATCTCGAAGATCTCGTTGAGCAGATTGGCGAATGTCAAGGCCGACAGCGAGTCTCCGCCAAGATCGGTGAAGTGGGCGTCGGGCTGCAGGTCCGCGGCAGCGGCACCGAGCAGCGCGCCTGCGGCGCGGGTGATGGTCGCCAGCACCGGGGCCTTGGCGCCGCTGTGCCTCAGCGCGCGCAGCTCGTCGGCCTGGCCGTCGGCCAGATCGGTGTAGAGCTGTTCCAGCGCGGGACCGTAGCGTTCCTTCAGCCGGGGCCACGCCAGCTTGCGGATGCCGGTCAGCAGGCCGTTCTCGACCGTGAAAGGCGTTGTCTCGATGAGGAAATCGCGGGGTATCTCATAGGACTGCAATCCGGTGGTTCGGGCCACCTCCTGCAGCGATTCGCCGATCAGGGTCTTGAGTTCCGCCGCGTCGTGGGCGGCGGCCGCATCTGCGGTGGGCACCACCACGGCCAGCAGGTAGGGCCGGGCGCTGTTGCCGTACAGGTAGATCTGGTGCACCAGTGGGCTGCCCAAGAACGCGGCCTCCAGCTTCGACACCGTGACGAACTCGCCCTGCGAGAGCTTGAGGACGTTGTTGCGCCGGTCGACATACTGCAGCCGGTCAGGGGCGGGCTCGGCGACGATGTCACCGGTCCGGTAGAACCCGTCCTCGTCGAACATGGCCGCGGTCACTTCCGGACGTTTGTAGTAGCCGGGGAACAGCTGCGTCGTCTTGACCAGCAGTTCGCCGCGCGGATGGGGTAGGTCGGTGCCGAAGTAGCCCAGTTCGGGAACGTCGACGAGCTTGTAGTCGGTGACCGGTGGACGGCGCACGACGCCGTCGACGAACACCGCACCCGCTTCGGTGGACCCGTATCCCTCGATGAGGTGCATGTCCAGGAATGTCTCGACCCACGACCTGAGTTCCGGCGCGATCGGCGCCGAGCCGGTCATGACGGAGACGAACCGGCCACCCAGCAGGCTGTCACGCTTCTCGGTCAGCACCTGCGCTTCGTCGCCCCGCCGGTCGACTTCGCTCTGGACCTCCTGGTGGATCATGTCCCACACCCGCGGCACCAGGTTCAGCTGGGTCGGGCGGGTTAGTGCCAGGTCGTCCAGGAAGGTCGAGAGGTCAGGTCGGGCAGCGAAATACACTGTGCCGCCGCTGCTCAGCGTGCCGTAGAGGGCGCCGCGGCCCATTACGTGGCTCATCGGCATGAAGCTCAAGACGATCGTGGGGTAGGCGCCCTGCTTGTCGTCCCAGTGCGCGGCGGCAGCCAACCACATGTCGGCGACCTTGGCGGCCGGGTACATCGCACCCTTAGGTGCGCCGGTACTGCCGGAGGTGTAGATCAGCAGGGCCAGCGGGTCGGCGTCGGTCGTGGCGGCCGGATCAAGGGAACGGTTTGCACCGTAAGCGATCTCGTCGGACAGTGTGGCGACGGTGACGGCGGTGCCGGCCAGCCGCTCCGTGCTGGCGGCGAGTGCTTCGCGCTGATCATCGACCTCCGGCCGGAAGTCGAAGACCACCAGACGTTTTGGTGTGGGTCCGGCAAGCGCGAGCTCCACGGCCCCGTCGAGGTTGTCGATGCTCGACGCGATCAGCACCGGTTCGGTTTCGTCGATGATCGGTTGCAATTGGGTCACCAAGGCGCTGGTTTGCAGCGGCACGGAGACCGCGCCGAGTTGGATCAGCGCGAGGTCGATGATGGTGTAGTCGACGCTGGTGAAGCCGAGGATCGCCACCCGATCGCCAGGCCTGACGCCGTTGTCGGACCACGCGGCCGCAACGGCCCGCACCCGGTTCCAGACGTCGCGGTAGGTGATGGTTTCGAAACTGGGCTCCAGCTCGGCGGTACTGCGATGCGTCCGGGGATCCTCGATGAACCGCACTACGCGCTGACCCAGCGCAGGGCGATCGGCATAACCGTCGAAGACGGTCTTGACCACCTCGGCCAGGCCCAGGCCGGGTCGGCTCGCGGCCGCGGTGACGCCCGGGTCGGGGGTGGCCGCGGCGAACTGGGCATCGGTGGCGTAGAGATCGGCGACGCGCTGCTCAAACCGGGCTTCACGAGTATCAATCGACATGGCAAGACTCCATTGAAAGCGAGAAAAAGAATGGCGGGCGCGACGCTGCGCCCATCAGAAATACGTTAGCAAGGCTAACGGTATTCCCCGCCGGAGCTCGAAATCGGCTGTGAACTTCCTCTCGATCGCCTTGGCGCGGCCCCGTTAGAGTCTCGCGCGACACGGGTACCCGAGCCCCATCACGGGGACATCCCCTGGTTCAAGGAGGCGTCATGAAAGACGTGGACACACGTATCGATCCTGCTTCTGGCCGGATGGCCATCGCCCGCAGCCGCGGTGCGGCCAGCGGTCTCCTGCTGATAGTGCTGGGCGCGTGGGGCGCGCTCATCCCGTTCGTCGGCCCGTACTTCAACTTCGCCTACGATCCAAGTGTCGCGTGGACGTGGACAAGTGCTCGTGGCTGGCTGGAGGTACTTCCCGGCGCGGTGACCGTGCTCGGCGGGCTGTTGCTGGTGCTGTCACGCAACCGGGCTACCGCGATCTTCGGTGGCTGGCTCGCTGTCGTTGCCGGCGCCTGGTTCGTGGTAGGCAGGGCGTTCGCCAGCCCACTGCAACTCGGCGACTTCGGCTCACCGGCGTCGAACACCATGACCGGCCAGCTCGCGATCGAGTTGGGATTCTTCAGCGGACTCGGTGCCCTGATCATCTTCTTCGGGGCGATGGCCCTGGGCCGGGTCTCGGTACGCAGCCTGCGTGACGTTCGCTACGCCCAGCGACCTACCGTTGCCGAATCCGTTGCCGCGCAGCCGGTTGCGGTTGCGACCGACGGGCCGGTGGGCACCGAGTCGTCGCGCCACCGCGCACCGGATGAGTACGACGACCAGCAACGCCATCGGAGCTGGCGGGACATGTTCGGCGGATCGCGACGTACGCCCGTCACGCACTGACTCCGAACTCGGTGGCCGGACTCGGGGGAGGGTCCGGTCACCGTCCGCGTGCGAGGCGGTATTGCTGCATCACCATGTCCAGGATCTCAGGACCGAGCATGGCACCCGCATACTCCACCCAGCACCAGCTGCGCGCGGGTTCTCTACCGTCGGAACTACCTGTGAGGCAACCGAAATAGTGTACGTAGCTGCCGGCGGTGTCGAAGGTGAACGTGTAGGAGTCGGCACCGATCGTGACGTCCAGCGTGGTGAGCTTTCCCTCGCCATTGAATGTGGGTGTCGCGACGATGTCGTCGTGTGCGGTCGTGATGCCGCCCTTGGTTTGGTATCCGGGACCAAAGGCCAAGCCGTCGCGGCCCTGCCAGAATGAGCCACCGCCCCATTCGCCGTCGGGGTATTCGTGTAGCCAGGACACCCACATGCCCTGAAGCTGCCGGGCGATCGGCAGTTCCGGGTACACCATGCCCGGCGGGCCGTAGGCGTAGTCCTGATGCAGGTAGCCCGATACCTCGACGCCGTCGACCACTCCGGTGGCGGAAAGCAATTCGTGGCGGTAGTAGGCCTGGTCGATGATCCCGTCCTGCTCGGGAACTCTGACGGTGAAGATATCGGTGACGCCTGTGCCATGGATCTCCCACCGACCGCTGGCATCGTGCCAGTGAAATCCCTTTGCGTCACGCTCGATACGGCCACTCGGGTAGCTCAACACCACGCTGTCGGGGCTCTCGGTGTATTGCATGGGTTCGAACCAGTCGATCGCCGAGTACTCGGCGAACAGGTGCGGTTGGTCGGGGTCGAACGAGTGCGTCAGCTTCTTGAAGCCGGTGATCGGCGACACGACGTGGGTCATTCCGATCAGGAAGTCGTCGGCGCCGCGCAGTCCCCAATAGGTCTGTCCGGCAGCGTCGTTGACGACGGCGCTGACCCACATCCCGGCCAGGCCGACACCGGGGCCGGGTGTCCAGGTTCGCCGGTAGTGTTCTAGTGTCGACGGCTGTGTCGCCACCGTGAAGTCGACGCGATCAGGCATTGACATCTCCTTGGCCGAAGTCGATGACCCCGCGGATATTGCTTCCCGCACGCAGATGCGTGATGGCGTCGTTGATGTCCTCGAGGCGATAGCGACGGGTGACGAGTTCGTCGAGCTTGAGGGCGCCCGCCTCGTACATGGACAGCAGCATCGGCATGCTGGCGCGCGCGTTCATCTCGCCGTAGAGGGCGCCCTTGAGGGTCTTACACGAGTTGACGAGGTCGGACAGGATCAGCGGGACCGTCATCTGTGAGAGCGGAGTCATCGCCGTGACCACGCAGGTGCCGCCCTTGCGGGTCAGCATCAAAGCCAATGGGATCAAATCGGTTTGGAGCACGCCGACGGTCAGGATGACCGCATCGGCCATGACACCCCACGTGAGGTCCTTCACCAGCGTCAGCGCCTCGCCGGCGTCGCTGACGGTGTGGGTGGCTCCGAACGATGGGGCGACATCACGTTTGAAGCCGACCGGGTCGACGGCGACGACGTGTTTCGCACCGGCGGCACGCGCTCCCTGCACGGCGTTCATGCCGACCCCGCCGGTGCCGATCACCACGATCGTGTCACCGGGCTTGGTGCCCGCGCAGGTGCTACCCGAGCCGAATCCGGTTGTCACACCGCAGGACACGAGCGAGGCCGCATCCAGTGGTATCCAGTCGTGCACTTTGATGAAGGAGCGCTCGGATGCGACGACGTACTCGGAGAAGGTGCCGACCTGCATCAAGGCCATCAGGTCCTGGTCACCCAGATGACGACGGGGAGTGTCGTCGGTGATCATGTTCTTGCTGAACACCTGTCCTCCGACGTCGCACAGATAGGTGGCGCCGGTGGCGCACCAGCGGCAGCTCCCGCACGACGGGATGAACGACACGGCGACGTGGTCGCCCGGCTTCAACGTCGTCACCCCAGGCCCGACTTCTTCGACGATTCCCGCGCCCTCATGACCGCCGAGCAGCGGAAACCATTCGGGCATCGGCATTCCGGCGGCTTCGATAAGGGCAACCAGGTTGTCGTCGGGAACGCTGTCGCCGGTGGCGAAGTGATCATCGGAGTGGCAGATGCCGGCAACGCTCATCTTGACCAGGACCTCGCCGGCGCGGGGCGGATCGAGCTCGATGGTTTCGATCTGCCAGTCCTGGCCCACGCCGTGAAGCACTGCCGCTTGGGATTTCATCGATGGGCACTCCCTCGGAAGGATCGGGACGGCGACTTCGCACATTTAATCCTCTAGAGGTATCTTTGTAAAGATCCGCGTTGACCGAAGGGACCTCACATGCCAGCGGGCAAGCCGAAGCAGGTTGCCGACGAACTGCGCGGCCTGATCATTTCCGGTGACCTCGACGAAGGGGACCTGCTGGGCACCGAAGCCGAGTTGATCGAACGGTTCGATGTGTCCCGGCCGTCGCTGCGAGAGTCGTTGCGGATTCTGGAGGCGGAGGGCCTCATCTCGGTGGTGCGCGGCGCCCAGGGTGGTGTCGTCGTGCACCGGCCCGATCAGCGCATGACCGCCCGCGCCGCGGCCCTGGTGCTGCAATCCCGCAGTGTCTCGCTGGCCGACGTGTTCGAGGCCAGCGCGGTGATCGAGCCCGCCGCAACGCGGATGGTCGCCGCATCACGCGGACACCAGCGCGCTGCCGAGCAGCTGCACGAGCTCGTTCTCGAGATGAAGCGCGTGGTCGACGATCCGGTTGCGTGCACCACCGTCATGGTGCGCTTTCACAGCGATATCGTTGCGCTGGCCGGCAATCAGACGCTGATCCTGATCTGCGAGATGATCAACGAAGTCATCGTCCGCGCGGTCGCCGACGCGCTCACCCGAAGTCGGGACGAACCCATCGCCTCGCGCCGCCGCACGATCCGCTCGTTCGAGCAACTCGTCGACCTGATCGCCGCGGGCGATGCCGAAGGCGCACAAGAACATTGCGCCGCTCACATGGCACGCCTGCGCCAGACGCTATTGGGCGACTTCGCGAGTTCGGTCGTCGACCGCGCGCATCATCAGTAACGCCTCGCCGAGGTCGACGTTTTGCGACGTTTTACTCGTATTTCCCCTGCGAATTGTCGGATTGGGCGAAAAGTGGTGAAGCTCAGCCCGTGTAGGCCATCACGTGCTTGATGCGGGTGTAGTCCTCAAGTGAGTACATCGACAGATCCTTGCCATGACCCGAGGACTTGTACCCGCCGTGGGGCATCTCGGCGACCAGAGGGATGTGGGTGTTGATCCACACACAGCCGAAGTCCAGCGCGTTGGACACCCGGATCGCCCGCGAGACGTCCTTGGTCCACACCGATGACGCCAGACCGTACTCGGTGCCGTTGGCCCAGCGGATGGCCTCGTCCTCGTCGGCGAACGACTGCACGGTGATCACCGGCCCGAAGATCTCCTCTTGCACTTGCCGGTCGCCTTGGCGTAGCCCGCCGATCACCGTCGGTTCGACGTAGAATCCTTTGTCGCCCTGTCGGTTTCCACCGGCGGCAACGGTCGCGTGCGACGGCACATCGGCCAGGAAGCCGAGCACCCGATCGAGTTGGTTGGGATTGTTGACCGGTGGCACCCAGGCGTCCTCGTCGTCGGCGGCCCGGCCGAACGTGGTGGCCGCGCCTCTGGCCTGTTCGGCCAGCGCTGTGGTCAGCTCCTCGGCGACGCCGGCATGGGCCAGCACCCGGGTGGCAGCGGTGCAGTCCTGGCCGGCGTTGAAGTAGCCGGCGGTCGCGATTCCCTCTGCGGCGGTGGCGATGTCGGCGTCGTCGAAGACGATCACCGGCGCCTTGCCGCCCAACTCGAGGTGGGTGCGCTTGAGGTGGCCGCCTGCGCTGACCGCGACTGCGCGGCCGGCGGCGACGGACCCGGTGATCGACACCATCTGCGGGGTCGGATGCGCGACGACGGCCGCGCCGGTCACCCGGTCACCGCACACGACGTTGAGCACGCCGGGCCCGAAGTGCTTGGCGGCGATCTCGGCCAGCATCACGGTGGTCACCGGGGTGGTGTCACTGGGCTTGAGTACGACGGTGTTTCCCGCGGCGATGGCCGGACAGAACTTCCAGATCGCCATCATCATCGGGTAGTTCCACGGGGCGACCTGGCCGATCACCCCGACCGGTTCGCGGCGGATCCACGAAGTGTGGTCGGCCATGTATTCGCCGGCCGACTTGCCCTCCAAAATCCTTGCCGCACCTGCGAAGAACCGGATCTGGTCGAGCATCGGAGGAATCTCTTCAGCCGCCGTGACGTGGTTGGGCTTGCCCGTGTTGCGGCCTTCGGCGGCCACCAGTTCCGCGGCGGCCTTCTCGACATCGTCGGCGAAATCCAGCAGCGCCTTCTGCCGATGCGACGGGGTGGTGCGCTTCCAGTCGGCGAATGCCGCACTGGCGGCTGCGTAGGCGTTGTCGATGTCCTGTTCGTTGGATATCGGTGCGGTGCCGTACTTTTCGCCGGTCGACGGGTCGACGATCGGCATCGTGCCGCCACTGACCGAGTCGACGAGCTCGCCGTCGATGAAGTTCTTGACGGTGGTCATCGCAGTTCGGCCAGGATGTCGGCCAACACCCCGAGGCCCTCGGCAAGCAGCTCGTCGCTGATCGTCAGCGGCGGCAGGAATCGCAGCACGTTGCCGAAGGTGCCGCAGGTCAACACCAGCACCCCCTGGGCGTGCGCCTTGGCGGCCAGGTTCTTGGTGAGTTCCGGATCCGGTTCTCCGGTACCGGATTTCACCAGCTCGACGGCGATCATCGCGCCACGGCCGCGGACATCGCCGATGCGGTCGTCGTCGGCCTGGATCCGGCCGAGCTTGTCCTTCATCAGCGCCTCGATCTGTTTGGCGCGGGCCACCAGTCCGTCGAGCTCGATGGTTTCGATGGTGGCGAGCGCGGCCGCACAGGCCACCGGGTTGCCGCCGTAGGTCCCACCCAGACCACTGACATGCGGGGCGTCCATAACCTCGGCGCGCCCGGTCACCGCCGCCAGCGGCAGGCCGTCGGCGATGCCCTTGGCGGTCACGATCAGGTCGGGCTCGATGCCCTCGTCGTCACAGGCGAACATCGCGCCGGTGCGGGCGAAGCCGGTCTGCACCTCGTCGGCGATGAACACGACGTTGTTGTCCGAACACCAGGCGCGCAACGCGGGCAGGAAACCGGGTGCGGGAACGATGAACCCGCCCTCGCCCTGAATCGGCTCGATGATGACGGCGGCCAGGTTGGCCGCGCCGATCTGCTTGTCGATGACGGTCAGCGCCCGCTCGGCGGCCAACTCACCGTCGGTGGCCCATTCCTTGTCGATCAGGCCGTCGCGGTAGGGGTAGGACAGCGGCGCGCGGTAGACCTCCGGCGCGAACGGGCCGAAGCCGCTCTTGTAGGGCATCGACTTGGCGGTCAGGGCCATCGTCAGGTTGGTGCGCCCGTGGTAGGCGTGGTCGAAGGCCACCACCGCGGTCTTGCGGGTGTAGGCGCGGGCGATCTTGATCGCGTTCTCCACCGCCTCGGCTCCGGAGTTGAACAGCGCCGAGCGCTTCTCATACGAGCCGGGGGTGAGCCGGTTGAGGTGCTCGGCGACGGCGATGTACTCCTCATAGGGCGTCACCATGAAGCAGGTGTGGGTGAAGTCGGCGACCTGTGCGCGGACCGCCTCGACCACCCGCGGCGAGGAGTTGCCGATCGTCGTCACCGCGATCCCGGAACCGAGATCGATCAGCCTGTTGCCGTCGACGTCCTCGATGATCCCGCCGCCGGCGCGCGCGGCATAGATCGGCATCGTCACGCCGACCCCGTGCGACACCGCGGCGACGCGGCGTTTCGCCAGCTCAAGGGACCCGGGGCCGGGGATGTCGGTGACGAGTTTGCGGCTCTGCTCGACGGTGGTCACTTCTGATCTCCTAGACGAAGGCGGCTGGCACAAGCGGGCTATCCGAGCCTAGTAGGGCGGCGCCGCTGCGCAACTGAAAACCCGGTCAGAGACCGCAATGGATAGTGGATTACGTCGTCAGAAGAGACAAAATCGACGTAATCGGTTGGTGTCTAACCGGCGTCGGGGCCGAACGGCGCACCGTCGAGGCGGTCGACAGTGGTGAACGATTCCACGGGCTGACGGGTCAGCCGGCGGGGCTGGCGAACGGGGTGACCCAATGCGATCACCGATGCCAGCACCAGGGATCCCTGCGCACCCAGCAACTGCTTCACCTCCTCCTCGGCCCGGATGAGCATGGTCGTCAGTACGCCGCCGAGCCCTTCGGCCCGCGCCGCCAACAGGATGCTCCAGGCGAACGGATAGATGGACGCACCGCCGGCCAGCGAGTAGCGGTCCAGGTCACGATCGACGGCGGCCAGCTGAGACAGGTCGGCGAACAGGGCCAGCAGCACGGGGACCTTGTGGAGCTGCGCGGCCATCCCGCCGATAGGGGCGTCGTTCCCCGCGGCCAGCGCGGCCGCCTCAGCCTCGCGGTCGTTGACCGGCGACCACGGCCGCAATCCGGCGGCCGTCAGCATCAGATAGTCGGCCCAGGGCTTCAGATAGAGGTCGCGAAGGTGGGTCCGCACCTCCGGGTCCTTGACCACGACCACCCGCCAGGCCTGCGCATTGGCACCGCTCGGAGCGAAGCGCGCAGTGTCCAGAATCCGGGCCAGGGCGGCGTCGTCGACAGGTTCATCGGTGAAATCGCGCACCGAACCCGTGCTGCGCAGCGTGTCGATCAGATCCATCCGACCATCTTCCATTGACGGTGCCGGTCGGAGCCGAGGCGGGACAATGGCAGACTGGGCAGCTATGAAGCGCGTGACCTGACGGTCGCGGAACGCTGACCCAGCACCCGATACGAAAGAATCGTGCCGCCATGGACCTGCTCGTCTTCCTGCCCCTGATCATCATCATGGGCGCATTCATGTATTTCGCCTCCCGTCGTCAGCGCAAGGCCATGCAGGCCACTATCGACCTGCACGAGTCGCTGACCGTCGGTGACCGGGTGACCACCACGTCCGGTCTGTACGCCACCATCACCGGGATCACCGATGACTCCGTGGACCTGGAGATCGCGCCCGGCGTGGTGACCACCTGGATGAAGCTCGCCATCCGCGAGCGGGTCGAGGACGAGGCGCCCGAGGCCGACGACGTGCCGTCGGCGGCCACCGAGATCACCGACACCGACGCGGATCGCCTCACCAAGGACTGATCGCCAGGCACACCACGTACCCTCTAGCGGGAGCTCAGAGGACCCGCTGGGCGCACACGACACCACGCCCCAGCGGGACGCGCACAAACCTAGGAGAGACAACAACGTGGCATCGTCTTCGGCGCCGGTGCATCCCTACCGATGGCTGGCGCTGTTCCTGGTCCTGCTCATCGGGGTTTACGCGCTCGTTTTCCTCACCGGCGACAAACAGGCCAAGGCCAAGCTGGGTATCGACCTGCAGGGCGGTACCCGGGTCACGCTCACCGCGCGCACCCCGGACGGATCCAAGCCGACCGCTGACGCGCTCAACCAGGCGCAGCAGATCATCAATGACCGGGTGAACGGTCTCGGCGTGGCCGGCTCGGAGGTCGTGATCGACGGTGACAACCTCGTCATCACCGTGCCCGGTAACGACGGCAACGAGGCTCGCAACCTCGGGCAGACCGCCCGGTTGTTCATCCGCCCGGTGATCGGCCAGCCGATCCCGATCGAAGCCATCAAACAGCAGATGCAGGCGGCGGGCGTGCCCGGCGCCGGTGGGCCCGGTGGGCCAACTCCCGCACCGGCACCACCGCCGGCGCCCGGGCCCGATGGGGCAGCGGCCCCGGCACCGGCACCAGCGCCCGCCAACCCGGCGGCGCCCGCACCGCAGCCGCGTCCGTACCCGGCCGAGCCGGCGCCCTCACCGTCGCCGACCCCGGGCGAGCCGGCACCGGCGCCCGCTCCGGCCCCCGGACAGCCGGCACCGCCGACCGCGGCCCCGGCACCCGGCGCGCCCGCACCCCCCCCCCCGTCTCCTATCCACATCTCCTATCCCACTACACAAGAGACATTTTCGTCTTCCATCCTCTGCCTTACTACTTAAAACTCCGCTTCGTCTCCGTACTATCTCTCTTCTACTCCGTT
>NZ_JACBJQ010000040.1 GCF_013404075.1 Mycolicibacterium vinylchloridicum | reverse complement strand
CTACATAGGCAACGGCCGACCCAGCGGCCCACAACCCAAGACCGACGGAACGTCACCGAAGTCCTGATACACCAACTGTCACCAATGTCCTGATCCAGAACTGTCACCGATGTCCTGATACATCACAGGCGACAAGTTGCTCGCCTAGACCGAGTCAGTCGCGATGGACCTCGACGCCCCACAGCACGCGACGCACGACTGCCCGGAACTCGCGCCGCTGAGCTGGGGGTGCCGCTACTGCGACCGGCTCGGATTCGCGTTCCGGCTCCGGTTCAGCCGCGGGTTCAGGCTCGGGCTCGGGCTCAGGCGCGGCTTCCGGTTCGGGCTCAGGCTCAGGCTCCGCCTCGGGCTCCGGTTCGGGCTCGGCTTCCGCCTCCGGTTCGGGCTCGGGCTCAGGCTCCGCCTCGGGCTCCGGTTCGGGCTCGGCTTCCGCCTCCGGTTCGGGCTCGGGCTCAGGCTCCGCCTCGGGCTCCGGTTCGGGCTCGGCTTCCGCCTCCGGTTCGGGCTCGGGCTCGGGCTCGGGCTCGGGCTCGGGTTGGGGCTCGGGCTCTTCGATGTCGCCGACGGCTGCGGCATCTTCAGGGTCGTGCTCGGCCGCCACAGTCACCGCGGCGGCGATACCACCGCCCGTGGCCACGGCGACCAGATCCTCGGCCATCTTCTCGGCCGGCGATTCCTCATCGGGCGCTGCAACGGCATGCTTGCCGCCCAGTGTCGCTGGATCCTCGCGCCCCTTCGGCGCAAGCAGGATGTACACGATCGCGCCGATGAACACGAACACGGACGTGAACGAGTTCACCCGAATGCCCGCGATGTGGGTGGCGGTGTCGTCACGCAACAGCTCCACCCAGAACCGGCCGATGCAATAGGCCGCCACATACGCCGCGAACAAGCGACCATGACCGATCGTGAACCGCCGGTCGATCCAGATCAGGAAGGCGAACACCAAAACGTTCCACACCAGCTCGTACAGGAACGTCGGCTGCACCACGTAAGCGACCTGCCCGGTCGACACCCCGTCGAGCGAATGCACGTCGACCATCCCGGACGAATCACGCCGGTAGAAGATCTCCAGCCCCCACGGCACCGTGGTCTCGCGGCCGTACAACTCTTGGTTGAAGTAGTTCCCGAGCCGGCCTATCGCCTGCGCCAGGATGATGCCCGGGGCGATCGCGTCACCGAATGCCGGCAGCGGAATCCCCCTGCGCCGGCAGGCAATCCAGGCACCGACAGCGCCCAAAGCGACCGCACCCCAGATACCCAGGCCGCCGTCCCAGATCCGAAGCGCCGCCCCGATACCCGCGCCGCCCTCGGCGAAATAGGTTCTCCAGTCGGTCATCAGGTGGTACAGCCGGCCACCGATCAGCCCGAACGGCACCGCCCACAGCGCGATGTCGTAGATGACGCCCCGCTCGCCGCCGCGCGCCGCCCAGCGACGGTCGCCGATCACCAACGCGGCGACGATGCCCGCAATGATGCACAGCGCATAGGCCCGGATCGGAACCGGACCCAGATGCCACACACCTTGCGGCGGGCTCGGGAAATAAGCCAAGACGGTTGTCGTCACGAGGCAGGCACCTTCTGTCGCACACCCACGGCCAACTCTTCGGTCAGCGTCCGCACTGCCGCCAACCCGTCGGTCAGGGCCGACACTAGCGCCGAACCCACGATCACGCCGTCCGCGAACGTAGCGATCTCGGCCGCCTGCTCACGTGAGCGCACACCGAGCCCGACGCCCACCGGAATGTCCGAGATCTCCTTGATCCGCTGCACCAGTTCCGGCGCCGCGCTGGACACCACGTCGCGGGCACCGGTCACCCCCATGGTCGACGCCGCGTAGACGAATCCGCGCGAAGCCTCCACGGTCTTGGCCAATCGCTCCGGGGTCGACGAGGGCGCCACCAAGAAGATCCGGTCCAAGTCGTGAGCCTCAGACGCGGCCAGCCACTCGTCGGCCTCTTCGGGAATCAGGTCGGGGGTGATCATGCCCAATCCGCCGGCCGCCGCCAGGTCACGCGACCAGGCGTCAATCCCGTAGTGCAGCATCAGATTCCAATACGTCATCACCACCGCGTTGCCACCGGCGGCACTGATGGCCTCCACCGCGCGCAGGGTGTCACGAACGCGGACACCGCCCTGCAGGGCCGCCTCCGTCGCCGTCGCGATCACCGGACCGTCCATCCCCGGATCGGAGTACGGAACGCCGACTTCGACGATGTCGCAACCGGATTCGACCAATGCCACCAACGCGTCGATCGACACGTCGACGGAGGGATAACCGGTCGGCAGATACCCGATCAGGGCCGCCCGGTCCTCCTCGTGGCAGGCCGCAAAGATCGAACCCAGCCGACCCGACTGGCTGTGCGCAATCGTCATGACGCTCCCGGGCCGGACTTGTCGAACAGCCCGAACCACTTGGCCGCCGTCTCCACGTCTTTGTCCCCGCGGCCGGACAGGTTGACCAGAATGATCGACCCAGGCCCCAACTCCGCCGCCAACTTCACCGCGCCGGCCACTGCGTGCGCCGATTCGATGGCGGGGATGATGCCCTCCAGCCGGCACAGCAGGCGGAACGCGTCCATCGCCTCGGTGTCGGTGATCGGCTGGTACTCGGTGCGGCCGAGATCCTTGAGGAATGCATGCTCAGGGCCGACGCCGGGATAGTCCAGCCCGGCCGAGATCGAGTGCGATTCGATGGTCTGCCCGTCTTCGTCCTGCAGCAGATACGAGTACGAACCCTGAAACGCGCCTGGCGTTCCCCCAGTGAAAGTTGCTGCGTGTCTTCCGGTTTCGACGCCATCGCCAGCCGCCTCGAACCCGACCAGACGCACCGAGGAGTCGTCGATGAACGGGTGGAAAATACCGATCGCATTGGAACCGCCACCCACACACGCGGCCACCACGTCGGGCAGCCGGCCGGCCTGGGCGAGGATCTGCGTACGAGCCTCGAGCCCGATGATGCGCTGAAAATCGCGCACCATCGTCGGGAACGGATGCGGACCGGCCGCGGTCCCGAAGCAGTAATAGGTGTTGTCGGCGTTGGTGACCCAATCGCGGAAAGCGTCGTTGATGGCGTCCTTGAGCGTCTTGGAGCCGGACTCCACCGACACCACCTCGGCGCCCAGCAGTCGCATCCGCGCGACGTTCAGCGCCTGGCGCGCGGTATCCACCGCGCCCATGTAGATGATGCACTCCAACCCGAGCAAGGCACACGCTGTCGCGGTCGCCACCCCATGCTGACCGGCACCGGTCTCGGCGATCACCCGGGTCTTGCCCATCTGCTTGGCCAACAGCGCCTGGCCCAGCACGTTGTTGATCTTGTGCGAACCGGTGTGGTTGAGGTCTTCACGCTTGAGGAAGATCCGGGCCCCACCGAGGTGCTCGCTGAGCCGGACCGCTTCGTAAAGCGGGGACGGGCGCCCGGCGTAGTGGGTCTGCAGATTGTCGAGCCGGTCGAGGAATTCGGAGTCGGTGCGGGCCTTTTCGTAGGCGGCCGTCACCTCCTCGATGACCGCCATCAGCGCCTCGGCCACATACCGCCCGCCGTAGGCGCCGAAGTGGCCGCGGGCGTCAGGATCGTGCGCCGTGGGCTCCGCGACGGCCGCACTCATGCGCGGCACGTTCGGGGTGGAGGTATCAGCCACGACTCAGCGAGCGGGTTTCGGGCAGGACGGGTGGGCTCCTGCGGTCACCAGGTCGGCGACGGCGCTGCGCGGGTCCCCACTGGTCACCAGACCCTCGCCGACCAGAACGGCGTCGGCTCCGGCGCCGGCGTAGGCCAGCAGGTCACCGGTGCCACGCACGCCGGACTCGGCAACCCGGATGGTGTCGGACGGTAGTCCCGGCGCGATCCGCGCGAAGCAGTCCCTGTCGACCTCCAGAGTCTTGAGGTCGCGCGCGTTCACGCCGATCACCTTGGCGCCGGCTTCCAGTGCCCGGGATGCTTCTTCCTCGGTGTGCACCTCGACGAGAGCGGTCATGCCCAGCGACTCGGTGCGCTCCAGCATCGACTCCAGGGCCGGCTGCTCCAGGGCGGCCACGATCAGCAGCAGCATGTCCGCGCCGTGCGCCCTGGCCTCGTGGATCTGATAGGGCCGGACGATAAAGTCCTTGCGCAGCACCGGAATCCGGACGGCTGCACGCACCGCATCGAGGTCAGCCAGAGAGCCGTGGAAGCGACGCTCCTCGGTCAGCACGCTGATCACCCGGGCTCCGCCGCTCTCGTAGGAGCGGGCCAGTTCGGCCGGATCGACGATGTTGGCCAGTTGCCCTCGGGATGGGCTGGCGCGCTTCACTTCGGCGATGACGGCGATGCCCGGGGCCCGCAGCGCGGCCAACACGTTCAGGGGGGCCGGCGCCGCTTCGGCGGCCGCCTTCACCTCGTCCAGGCTGACGATCGCCTCCCGTGCGGCAACGTCTTCGCGTACTCCCTCGATGATGGAATCGAGCACGGTTGCCGAACTCATGCGAACTTCGATCCCTTCTTGCCGCAATGGTGATCGCTTCTGTCCTTGGAAGGGTAGTCGTAGTAGGCCGCGCATCCGTCACCGACCCTCGGTGTCGGGGCGTCGTTCGGTGGGATCGACGCCCTCGTCGAGGGCGTCCCACATGCCCCGCTCCGAGATGGCCGAGTCGGCGTCCTCGCTGCGCGCGGCGCTGCGACGGGCAGCGGGCGCGGCGTATTTGGCCGTGGCGCCCCGCCCCGAGGCCGCTGAGCGCATCAGCAGTACGGCAGCGACCAGCGCACACACCGCAGCGGCGATCGTCAGGCCGGCACCGGTGTACTGCCGGTCGCTGGCCACCAGCGACGCCACCGGGAGCTGGGCGAGGTCAGCGCCTCGCGGTCCGACGTCGGGTGTCGTGATCAGGCTGATGCCGAGGTACCCCAGCAGCAGCGTGACCACCGCGAGGAGCACCGCAACGGCCCGCAGACCCCAGCCGCGCACTGCCAGGCCCGCCACCGCGGCCGCCAGCAGCAGCACCGCCAGCGGGATCAGGGCGTTGGACCAGCCGGAGCCGGTCAGGGTGACGGTCTTGGGCTGGCCGAGGCCGTCGAAGGACGTCACCGACACCCACGTCAGCCGGGACGCCACCCACAACAGCAGGGCGGCGACGACCAGCAACAGCTGCCCGATCCGGATCACGGAGCTCCCAGCGTTTCCGCGGCCGCGATCGCGCTGAGCACCGCCTTGGCCTTGTTGGCGGATTCGTTGTACTCGTAGGGCCCGTTGGAGTCGGCGACCACGCCGCCGCCGGCCTGCACGTAGGCGGTGCCCTTGCTCATCAGGGCAGTGCGGATCGCGATCGCGAAGTCGGCGTTGCCTGCGAAGTCCAGATATCCGACGATGCCCCCGTAGAGGCCGCGGCGAGTCTTCTCCACTTCTTCGATGAGCTCCATCGCCCGCACCTTCGGCGCGCCTGTCAGGGTGCCGGCCGGGAAGCAGGCGGTGACGGCGTCCAGGGCTGTGCGGCCCTCGGCGAGCAGGCCGGTGACCGTCGACACGATGTGCATGACGTGGCTGTAGCGCTCGATATGGCTGTAGTCCTCCACGCGCACGGTGCCCGGCACACACACCCGGCCAAGATCGTTGCGGCCGAGGTCGACCAGCATCAGGTGCTCCGAGCGCTCCTTCTCGTCGGCCAGCAGCTCCTTTTCGAGCAGCTGGTCTTCCTCCTCGGTCTGGCCGCGCCACCGGGTACCGGCGATCGGATGCGTTGTGGCCCAGCCGTCCTTGACTGTCACCAACGCCTCCGGGCTGGAGCCGACGATCGAAAACGCTGTTCCCCCAGCCTCATCCGGGATGTGCAGCAGGTACATGTAGGGGCTGGGATTGCTCACCCGCAGCATCCGGTAGACGTCGATCGGATCGACGGCGGTGTCCAGCTCGAAACGCTGCGACGGCACCACCTGGAAGGCCTCGCCGGCCTCGATCTCCTTGACCAGCCGTTCGACGATCGCGCTGTACTCCTCGGGGGTGCGCTGCGAGCGGTGCTGCGGTTGGGGCCGGGAGAATGTCGCCACGCTGGACGTCAACGGCTGGCTCAATGCCTCGGTCATCACGTCGAGGCGAGCGACGGCGTCGTCGTAGGCCCAGTCGACACGGTCGTCGGTCCCGTTCCAGTTCACCGCGTTGGCGATCAGCGTGATGGTGCCCTCGTGATGGTCGACCGCGGCCAGATCGGTGGCCAGCAACAGCAGCATGTCGGGCAGTCCGAGGTCGTCGACGGCCAACTCGGGCAGCCGCTCGAGACGCCGGACGAAGTCGTAGGCGAAGAACCCGACCATGCCGCCGGACAGTGGCGGGACGCCGGCCAGCGGGCCGGTGGACAGTAGCGCCATCGTCTGGTGCAGCGCCTGCAGCGGGTCGCCGCCGGTGGGCGCGTCCTGCGGGGTCGCACCGAGCCAGACCGCTTCGCCGTCCCGGACCGTGAGCGCCGACGGTGCCCCGGCCCCGATGAACGACCATCGCGACCAGGACCGCCCGTTCTCGGCGGATTCGAGTAGGAAGGTTCCGGGCCGGTTGGCGGCCAATTTCCGGTACGCCGACAACGGCGTCTCGCTGTCGGCGAGCACCTTGCGGGTCACCGGCACCACGCGATGTTCGGCGGCCAGCGCACGGAACTCCTCGCGTGTGGTGGTGGCGGCGAGGTTGGATTGCACCGATACATCCTCCCAGACCCGTCGGCCCGGTTTGACCGGCGTAGCCTGCACCCATGAAACGTGGAGACCGGGTTACGGACTTCGAACTGCCGGATCAGACCGGCACCGTGCGCTCTCTGACTGATCTGCTGGCCGATGGGCCGATCGCGCTGTTCTTCTATCCCGCCGCGATGACGCCGGGCTGCACCAAGGAAGCCTGTCATTTCCGTGACCTCGGCTCCGAGTTCGCCGCCCTGGGCGCCAGCCGGGTCGGCATCAGCACCGACGCCGTCGAGAAGCAGGCCCGGTTCGCCGATTCGCAGAGTTTCGACTATCCGCTGCTGTCGGATACCGATGGCACCGTCGCGACGATGTTCGGCGTCAAGCGCGGCCTGCTCGGCAAGCTGATCCCGGTCAAGCGCACGACGTTCGTCATCGACACCGACCGCACGGTTCTGGAGGTCATCTCCAGTGAGGTCAACATGGATGCCCACGCCGACAAGGCGCTGGAGGTCTTGCGCTCGCGCAAGCCGGCGTGATGATGCGCAGGGAGATCCTGCGACTGTCGGACGTGACGTTCCGCCGCGACGGCAAGCAGATCATCGACGGGATCTCGCTGACCGTTCGGGCCGGTGAGCACTGGGCGCTGTTGGGGCCCAACGGCGCCGGCAAGAGCACGTTGCTCGGCTTCTGTGCGGCGGTGACGTTCCCCACCTCCGGCAGTGTGGAAATCCTCGGCCAGCAGATGGGCCGGGTGGACCTGGCCCGGTTGCGCCACTCGATCGGGCACGTGAATCCTCGGCACCGGCTGCAGTATCCGCTGACCGTTCGTGAGGTGGTGCTGACCGGCATCACCGCGACCATCGACATCCCGAATCGCTGGACGCCGACTGCGGCCGAGAACGAGCGGGCCGATGCGATGATCGCCGCAGTGGGGATGACCCGTAAGGCCCAGAATGTCTGGCCGACACTGTCACAGGGCGAGCGGGGCCGCGCTCTCATTGCGCGGGCGCTGGTTTCGGAGCCGGATCTGCTTCTGCTGGACGAACCGACGACCGGGCTCGATGTCGCGGCGCGCGAGCAGCTACTGGAGACGATCGACACCCTGGACCGGACGCATCCCGACGTCGCGTCGATCTTGGTGACCCATCACCTCGAGGAGTTGCCGACCACCACCACGCACGCGCTGCTGATCGCCGACGGCCGTACGGTGGCCAGCGGCCCTGCGCGCGCGACGATTTCGACTGACAACGTCACGGCCGCGTTCTCGCATCCGATCGTGGTGGGTTACGACGAGGGCCGCTGG
The DNA here is from genome assembly GCF_013404075.1 of Mycolicibacterium vinylchloridicum. Taxonomy (GTDB): domain Bacteria; phylum Actinomycetota; class Actinomycetes; order Mycobacteriales; family Mycobacteriaceae; genus Mycobacterium; species Mycobacterium vinylchloridicum. Next base: position 44,314 of record NZ_JACBJQ010000040.1, on the reverse strand, counting down.
ACGGCCCGCGCGAAGGCGACGGCGATCGACGTCTAGTACCTCGACAACGACATCATCCGGGGACGCAGGATCGCCGGACCGAGCCATCTTCCGAGGAAGCGCCGCAGTTCGATGCCGTCCGGTGAGGGCTGCCTGGGATCGGTCAGCAGGGATTGCACGGTGCGCGCGGTCATTTCGCAAAGGTCGCGCAGCGCGGCGGCGTCGAAACCGTGCAACTCCCAGTCCACGTCGAAGCGGTGGAAGACGGACAAGCAGAAGGTGATCGCCGTGTCGGATGTCAGCGAGGTGACGGCTTCACCCTCGTGCCGCAGGGTCAACAGATTCTCCAGCTGCGGATCGCCGACGAGGTTCTCGATGCCGAACGACACGCTTTCGACGACGACCGAGACCGGGTCGCTGAGTCCGCTGACGTGTTCGACCACCTGATCGATGAATCCGTCGACCGCACGCATCGAGCTGGCGATGAGCAGCGCGTCGGCATTCGGGAAATAGCGGTACACCGTCTGGCGGGTGACGCCGAGCCTGCGGGCGACGTCGGCAAGGCGTATCGCCGATCCGTGTTCGGCGACAACGTCGTCCACCGCATCGAGAATCCGGCCGATCGCCTCCTCGTCCGAGGTCGGTGTGGAGCCCGCCCAGCCGCGGCTACGCATCCGCGGTCGCCAGCATGTCGACGTCGAATTCGATGGGAAGTGTTGTCGGGCCGGTCATTCCCAACACCGATTTCCACGGGGCCGGCCCCACCCGATGAGGTGCAGACAGACGGCGGGTCAACACGACAAGTGCCTCCGCCAATTCCCGGCGTGCGAGATTGGCCCCGAGGCAGTAGTGGGCGCCGCCGCCGAAGGTCAGAATCGCCGGCACGTCCGTGCGGGCGATGTCGAAGCGGTCGGCATCGTCATAGATCGCCGGATCCCGATTGGCGGCAAAGGTGTTCGCGAATACGAAGGTCCCTGCCGGGAACAGATAGCCACCGAACTCGGCATCCTCGACGGCGGCGCGTGGCACGATGCAGGCCGCGGGCGAGTGGCGCATGCTTTCCTCGACCGCCTGCATCCCGAGTTCTGGTTGCTCGCGCAGCCTCGCCCATTGATCCGGATGCTCGCAGAGCACCTGCACCGACGCCGCGAGTTGGTTTCGCGTCGTGTCCGTCCCCGCCATCAGGAAGCCGGCGACCAGCCCGCGGAGTTCATCGATATTCAGCCGGTCTCCATCGCTTTCCGCACGAATGAGCTCCGACAGCAGGTCGTCGGTCAGATTGTCGCGGCGGGCGGCGACCATATCGTCGACGTAGGCGTCGAGCTCACCCCATGCCCGCATGATCTGAGCCTCGTCGAAGGCGGCATCCGGCTGGAAGTTGAACGCCTTGAAGATCTCCTCGGTCCAATCCGCGAAGAGCTGCCAATCCTGGCGGGGCGCCCCGATCAGCGCACACATGATCGGGGTTGGGTAGGGGCGCGCGATGTCGGTCACGACGTCGCAGCGTCCGGCGTCCATAACCCGGTCGATCAGCCCGTTCACCACCTCGTGGATCGTCTCGGAGAGACGGGATGTCGCACGAGGAGTGAACGCCTTGGCAACCAGTTTGCGCAATCGAACGTGTGGTGCGCCGTCCAGGCCAAGCAGGCTGCCGGTCAGCTTGTCGAACAATGGACCCGACGTGATGCCCTGCGCCGCAAGGGTGATGCCGGGCGGCAGGCGAAATCTGTTGTCGCGCAGTATTTCCCGAGCCAGGTCGTAGGACAGGATCTCTGGCCCCATCGGCCCGATGGCGATGGGCGCACGCGATTGCGCACGTCGGAGATCGTCGAGAATGTCTTTCGGTGTGGCATCGAGGCCGTAGTCGATTGCGGGGAGGCCGGCCTCGAAGACGCTGGTGGCGGTCATCGCTCGCTCCACTTCCGCCGACAGAGTATCGCCAGCTGACGGACATTAATATCAGAAGTGTATGACCATCACCACCTGAGGTCAATGCAGATTGGCATATCAGGGCAATGGTCATACATTTTGACGACAAACGTCGCCTTTGGGAGTTAGCTCTCCGGGCCGAGCAGCTGATCGGCGTCAAAGCAGCTGTGGTCGCCGGTGTGGCAGGCGCCGCCGACCTGGTCGACCTCCAGCAGCACCGCGTCACCGTCGCAGTCCAACCGCACCGAATGCACGTGCTGAGTGTGTCCGGACGTCGCCCCCTTGACCCACTGCTCGCCGCGGGAGCGCGAATAGTAAGTGGCTTCGCGGGTTTCCAGCGTGCGGGCCAATGCCTCGTCGTCCATCCACGCGACCATCAACACGTCTCCGGTGCCGCGCTCCTGCACGATCGCCGCGAACAGGCCGTTGGCGTCACGTTTGAGGCGCTTGGCGATATCGGGGTCGAGGCTCATCTCACCGTGATCCCTTCGGCCGCCATCGCGGCCTTCACCTGACCGATCGTGAGCTCGCGGAAGTGGAAGACACTGGCCGCCAGCACGGCATCGGCACCGGACTGCACTGCAGGCGCGAAATCGTCCACCGAACCGGCGCCGCCACTGGCGATCACCGGCACCGTGACGGCCTTGCGCACCGCCTTGAGCATCTTCAGGTCGAAGCCGGCCTTGGTGCCGTCGGCGTCCATCGAGTTCAGCAGGATCTCACCGACACCGAGTTCGGCTCCGCGGGTAGCCCATTCAACCGCGTCTATACCAGTCCCCTGCCGCCCGCCATGGGTGGTGACCTCCCAGCCCGACGGCGTCGGCGCCGAGCCTTCGGGCACCGTGCGGGCATCCACTGACAGCACAATGCACTGCGAGCCGAACTGCCTGGACAACTCGGCCAACAATTCCGGACGTGCGATGGCGGCAGTGTTCACCGACACCTTGTCCGCGCCTGCGCGCAGCAGCATGTCGACGTCGGCCACCGAGCGCACTCCCCCGCCGACGGTGAGCGGGATGAAAACCTGTTCGGCGGTCCGGCGCACCACGTCGAGCATCGTCGCGCGTCCCGACGAGGATGCGGTCACGTCCAGAAAGGTCAACTCGTCGGCGCCTTCGGCGTCATAGGCGGCGGCAAGCTCGACGGGATCGCCCGCGTCGCGCAGGTTTTCGAAGTTGACACCCTTGACCACCCGGCCGGCGTCGACGTCGAGGCAGGGAATCACGCGTACGGCGACGTCCATTACAGGTAATCCTCCGGTGGGCCGAGGTTCTGCACGATCTCCATGACATGGGCATGCACGCCGGGCGCGGCGGCCAGCGCCGAGCGCGACGAGGGTGTCCACGGCTGGCCGGACAGGTCGGTGACGATCCCACCCGCGGCGCGCACCAGCGCGACGCCCGCGGCGTGGTCCCAGATGTGATGACCGAAACTGATTGCAGCGCCCATGATTCCGGCCGATACATAGGCGATGTCGACACCGGTGGCGCCGTGCATCCGCAGCTTCGAGCACACCCGGCTGAGGTTCTCCAGCACCGCCAGTCGATACCGGCCGGGGAACCGCCCCCGCCAGTCCACGTTGAAGGTGCCGATACCGATCACGCACTGCCCGATATCGCTGTGCCCGATCGGCGGTTGCGCCACGCCGTTGTAGTACACCGGTCCGCCCGCCACCGCGCTGAAGCGCTGGTCGGTTAACGGCAGCCAGGTCAGTCCCGCGACCGGCTCGCCGTCACGCAGCAGCCCCAGCAGGATCGCGGCCATCGGCGAGCCCGCGGCGTAGTTGAACGTGCCGTCGATCGGATCGAGCACCCATACCAGGTCGGAATCGATCGGCGCGCCGCCGAATTCTTCGCCGTGCACCCCGATCCCGGTGGCTGACTCCAGCGCGGCGACCACCTGCCGTTCGATGGCCAGGTCCACCTCGGTGGCGAAGTCGTTGCCCTTCTTCTGCACAGCCGACTCGGCCCGGTGCCCGGCGATGAACGGTTTGGACGCGTCGTCCAGGATCACCGCCGCCTGGGCCACCAGGGCCTCGAGATCCACTACCGGCTCACCGCGGCCAGCGCCTCCGGCAGCGTGAATCGCCCGGCGTAGAGCGCCTTTCCGACGATCGCACCCTCCACACCGCTGTCAGTCAGGGTCGCGATCGCCCGCAAGTCGTCCAGGCTGGACACCCCGCCGGAGGCGATCACCGGTGCGTCGGTGCACTCGGCAACCCCCTCGAGCAGGTCGAGATTGGGTCCGGTGAGCGTACCGTCCTTGGTGACATCGGTCACGACAAAACGCGAACAGCCTTCGCTGTCAAGGCGTTCCAATACATGCCACAGATCGCCGCCGTCGGTCTCCCAGCCGCGGCCACGCAGGCGGTGCTCCCCGTCGACGATCTGGACGTCCAGTCCGACGGCCACCTTCTCGCCGTACTCGGCGATCGCGGCGGCACACCAGAGCGGATTCTCCAGCGCCGCGGTGCCGATGTTGACCCGGGCACACCCGGTGGCCAGCGCCGCCTTGAGCGACTCGTCGTCGCGGATACCGCCGGAGAGTTCGACTTTCACGTCGAGCGCACCGACCACCTCGGCGAGCAGTTCGCGGTTGGACCCGCGGCCGAATGCGGCGTCGAGGTCCACCAGATGGATCCACTCGGCACCGTCACGCTGCCAGGTCAGCGCGGCGTCCAGCGCCGAGCCGTACTCGGTCTCGCTGCCGGCCTTGCCCTGCACCAGACGAACCGCCTTGCCCTCGACAACGTCGACGGCAGGCAACAAAATCAGTGGCACTCTTACAGCCCCTCAACCCAATTCGCGAGCAGTGCCGCACCGGCGTCACCGCTCTTCTCCGGATGAAATTGTGTCGCCGACAGCGGACCGTCCTCGACCGCGGCAAGGAACCGCACGTGGTGGTCGGCCCAGGTCAGCAGCGCGTCGGGTGCGCCCTCCCACTTCTGTGCGGCATAGGAATGCACGAAGTAGAACCGGGTGTCGGCATCGAAACCCCGGAACAGCACGCTGTTCGGCGCCGCGTCCACGACATTCCAGCCCATGTGCGGGATCACCGGCGCATCGAGCCGGGTGACCGACCCCGGCCACTGGCCACAGCCCTGCGATTCCACCCCGAACTCCACGCCCCGGGCGAACAGGATCTGCATGCCCACGCACACCCCGAGCACCGGGCGGCCCGCAGCCACCCGGTCGGCGATGATGCGCTCGCCGCCGATGTCTCGCAGCCCGGTCATGCAGGCCTCGTACGCGCCGACGCCGGGTACGACCAGACCGTCGGCGTTGAGCGCGCGCTGCGCGTCGGCGGTCACCTCGACATCGGCCCCGACGCGTTCCAGCGCCCGCTGCGCCGAGCGCAGGTTGCCCGAGCCGTAGTCCAGGACCACGACGGATCTAGCTGTCACAGTGTGCCTTTGGTGGACGGCACGCCAGTCACCCGCGGATCGGGCTCGACGGCCTGCCGCAGCGCCCTGGCCACCGCCTTGTACTGCGCCTCGGTGATGTGGTGCGGGTCGCGGCCGTAGAGGGTCCGCACATGAAGCGAAATCCGGGCGTTGAACGCCAACGATTCGAACACGTGCCGGTTGACCACCGTGTGGTACGGCACGGTCGATCCGGCAATGGTGAAATCGACCATGTAGTCCGGTTCCCCGGTGTGCACGAAGTACGGCCGGCCGGACACGTCGACGGCGGCGTGGGCCAGCGTCTCGTCCATCGGGATGAAGGCGTCGCCGAAGCGGCGGATGCCTTTCTTGTCGCCGAGGGCCTGGCCCAGCGCGGTGCCGAGCACGATCGCGGTGTCCTCGATGGTGTGGTGGCCCTCGATGTCGACGTCGCCCTGGGCGGAGATGGCCAGGTCGAAGCTGGCGTGGGTGCCCAGCGAGGTGAGCATGTGGTCGAAGAACGGAATCCCGGTGTGCACGCTGACATCGCCGGTGCCGTCGAGATCGAGGTCGACGACGATGTCGGACTCGCGGGTCTTGCGCTCGACCCGGGCGCGACGGGTGGGCGTGGCGATAGCGGTCATGTCGCTCCTATGTGGGCCAGCTCGGTGGCGGCCAGCCGTGCGCTGGCGGCCAGGAAGGCGTCGTTCTCGTCGGCCAATCCGATTGTGGTGCGCAGATATCCGGGGATTCCGACATCACGGATGAGGACGCCGTCGTCGAGATAGCGCTGCCAGGCCGCTGCGGCATCGGCGAATTCACCGAACAGCACGAAGTTCGCATCGCTGGGGATGACGCGGAAGCCGAGTTCGGCCAGGGCCGCGCAGACCCGCTCCCGTTCGGCAATCAACGTCGCGACACTGCCCAGGGTGTCGTCGGCATGCCGCAACGCAGCACGTGCGGCGGCCTGGGTGACCACCGAGAGGTGGTAGGGCAGCCGGACCAGCAGCACGGCATCGATGATCGCCGGGGCCGCGATCAGATAGCCCAGCCGCCCGCCGGCGAAGGCGAACGCCTTGCTCATCGTGCGGCTGACGATGAGCCGGCTGGGGTATTCGTCGATCAGCTCGATCGCGCTGGGCTGACTGGAGAATTCGCCATACGCCTCATCGACGATGAGGATGCCGTGGCCCATGGCGTCCAGCAACCGGCGCAGGTCGTCGATCGGGATGCTCTGTCCGGACGGGTTGTTGGGACTGGCGACGAACACGACGTCGGGATCACGGGCGGCGATGACGGTCGCCGCGGTGTCGGCGTCCAGACTGAAGTCGGCCGCACGCACCGACTCGATCCACTCCGTCTGCGTGCCACCCGCGATGATCGGATGCATCGAGTACGACGGCACGAAGCCGATCGCGCTGCGCCCTGGTCCGCCGAATGCCTGCAGCAGTTGTTGCAGGATCTCGTTGGATCCGTTGGCTGCCCACAGGTTTTCGCATTGCACCTCGACACCGGTCTGGGCCCGCAGATAGGCGGCCAGGTCGGTGCGCAGCTCGACGGCATCCCGGTCCGGATAGCGGTGCAGGTTGGCGGCGGCGGCCTGCACCGAGCGCGTCACGTCCTCGACCAGAGCGCGGCTCGGCGGGTGCGGGTTCTCGTTGGTGTTCAGCCGCACGGGAACGTCGAGTTGCGGTGCGCCATAGGGGGATTTGCCGCGCAGATCGTCGCGCAGCGGGAGATCGGCCAGAGTCACCTTCGCGCCGGGGATCGTCATCGCTCGAACCTCCGCCGGACCGCTTCGCCGTGGGCCGGCAGGTCCTCGGCCTTGGCCAGGGTGATCACGTGTCCGGACACGTCTTTCAGGGCCGCCTCGGTGTAGTCCACGACGTGGATGCCGCGCAGGAACGTCTGCACCGACAGACCGCTGGAGTGCCGCGCACAGCCGGCGGTGGGCAGCACATGGTTGGACCCGGCGCAGTAGTCGCCGAGACTGACCGGCGACCACGGGCCGACGAAGATCGCGCCTGCCGCCCGGATCCGGCTCGCCACCTCCTTGGCGTCGACGGTCTGGATCTCCAAATGCTCAGCGGCATAGGCATTCACGACACGAACCCCGGTGTCGATGTCGTCGACCAGGACAATGCCGGACTGGCGCCCGCGCAGCGCCTCGGTCACCCGCTCCCGGTGCTTGGTGCTGCTCAGCTGGATGGCCAGCTCGGCTTCGGTGGCCTCGGCCAGCCCGGTGCTGTCGGTCACCAGCACACTGGCGGCCATCACATCGTGCTCGGCCTGGCTGATCAGATCGGCCGCGACGTGCACCGGGTCGGCGCTGTGGTCAGCCAGGATCGCGATCTCGGTCGGCCCCGCCTCGGCGTCAATGCCGATCTGCGAACGGCAGATCCGCTTGGCGGCGGTGACGTAGATGTTGCCCGGCCCGGTGACCATGTCGACGGGTGCCAGTTCGGTGCCATCGGTGTCGGCGCCGCCGTAGGCCAGTAATGCCACAGCCTGCGCGCCGCCGACGGCCCACACCTCGTCGACACCGAGCAGCGCCGCCGCCGCGAGGATGGTCGGGTGCGGCAGTCCGCCGTGATCGGCCTGCGGCGGGCTGGTGATGACCAGCGAATCCACCCCGGCGGTTTGGGCGGGCACCACGTTCATGACGACGCTCGACGGGTAAACCGCGTTGCCGCCCGGCACGTACAGGCCGACCCGTTCCACCGGAACCCAGCGCTCGGTGACCGAGGCGCCCGGCGCCAGGGTCGTGGTGGTGTCGGTACGCCGTTGGTCGGCGTGCACGATCCGGGTGCGCTCGATGGCCACCTCCAGTGCGGCGCGTACGTCCGGATCGAGCTCGGCGAGGGCTGCGGCCATGCGCGCCGGGGGCACGCGCACCGTCGCGGGGCGCACCCCGTCGAACCGTTCGCCGTACTCCAGGGCGGCCACCGCGCCACGCTCGGCGACATCGTCGACGATCGGCCGGACCGTGGGGACCACGGCGTCCACGTCCATACCGCCGCGCGGCAGCGCCGCGCGCAGTTCGGCGGCGGTCAGCGTGCGGCCACGCAGGTCGATTCGATTCATGGCGAAGCTGGTCATCGGTTCAATTGTCCCCGATCGGTGCACCCGAATAAAAATCGATTGAACGCGGGTCGCGGCGGCCCGGATACTGCGGGTATGCAATGGGAGCTGTGGCTGGCCTTCGTCGGCGCCGCGATCGCCATCAGTGTGTCGCCCGGCGCCGGTGCGATCCAGTCCATGGCCACCGGTCTGGCGTACGGTCTGCGCCGCGGTTACTGGAGCATCACCGGCCTCGAGATCGGACTGATGCTGCAACTGGCGGCGGTCGCCGTGGGACTCGGCGCGGCGGTCGCGCAATCGGTCGTCGCGTTCACCGTCATCAAGTGGATCGGCGTGGTCTACCTGGTGTATCTGGCCGTCCGCCAATGGCGCAGCAAGCCCTTTGACCTGGATGAACAGGTCAGCCTGGACGCCGGCGGCGGGCGCTGGTCCCTGCTGGTGCGCGGGTGCCTGGTCAACGTGACCAACCCTAAGGGGCTGGTGTTCCTGCTCGCCGTGCTGCCGCAATTCGTCGTGCCGACGGCCCCGCTGCTCCCCCAGTATCTGGCCATCGGCGCAACGATGGTGGTCGTCGATCTGGTGGTGATGGGCGCCTACACGGGGCTGGCTGCCCGGCTGCTGGGTTGGCTCCGCACCCCGCGCCAGCAGAGAACGATGAACCGGACCTTCTCCGGACTGTTCGCCGCCGCGGCGGTGGTGCTGTCCCTGGTGCGCCGCGGCGCTGCCGCCTAACCTTGGCGCCATGTCGACCAAGGATCACCCGAACAACGCCCCCGGCGTGCCGATGAAGTTCCCGGTCTGGTTCGAGAACTTCCAGATCAAGTACTTCAACCCCGCAGTGAAGCCGCTGGCCAAGTACATGCCGGGGATGTCGGTCGTCAAACACCGCGGCCGCACCTCGGGTAAGCAGTACGAGACCGTGGTCTCGGCCTTCCGCAAGGGCGACACCATCGCCATCATGCTCGGCCACGGCAAGACCAATTGGGTCAAGAACATCCTGGCCGCTGGCGAGGCCGACATCCGGCACGGCCGCCACACCCTGCATCTGGTCAACCCACGGGTGGTGCCCGCCGGTACCGACGATCCGTCGCTGCCCGGGGTCGCGCGCCGGGGTGTCAAGCGTGGCGTCGGCGCGTTCGTGGCCGATATCGCCTAGAGGTCAAGACCGACGTCGAGGACCCGCACCGAGTGCGTCAACGCCCCGACGGCCAGATAGTCCACCCCGGTTCCGGCGTATTCGGCGGCCGACTCCAGGCTCAGCCCGCCCGAGGACTCCAGTAGGACGCCCGGGGCGCTGGCGTTGCGGCGCTGCACGGCGATCTGGGTCTGCCAGACCGGGAAGTTGTCGAGCAGGATCAGCTGCACGTCCTCGCCGAGTACCTCGTCGAGCTGCTCGAGGGTGTCCACCTCGACCTCGCACGGCAGGTCCGGGGCAGCCGCGCGGACGGCCCGCAGGGCGGCGAGAACCGATCCGGCGGCCGCGACGTGGTTGTCCTTGATCAGGGCGGCATCACCGAGGCCCATCCGGTGATTGACCCCACCGCCGACCCGCACCGCGTACTTCTGGAGCGCCCGCAGCCCCGGCAGTGTCTTGCGGGTGTCGCGGATCTGCGCCTTGGTGCCGTCGACGGCGTCCACCCAGGCGGCGGTGGCAGTCGCGATTCCGGACAGATGGCAGACCAGATTGAGCAGGGTCCGTTCGGCGGTCAGCAGGCCACGGGTCGGGGCCTGCACACGCAGCAGCGCCGCACCCGCGTCCAGCCGGGTGCCATCGTCGACCCGGTCGACGACTTCGTAGCCGTTCTCGCCCAGTACCTCGTCGAGAACCAGCAGCGCGACGTCGATGCCGGCGGCCACACCGGGCTCGCGCGACACCAGAGACGCGACGGTGGTGGCGTCCTCGGGCACCGTGGCCACAGTGGTGACGTCGGGTCCGTAGCGCAGGTCCTCATCGAGGCCGCGAAGGATCGTGAGACGAGCTTCGCTCAGCTCGTCGTCGGTGAGCTTCATCGCGCGCACGCCTGGGCGTGGTCGCCATGCAGGGTGCGGCTGAACCCCTGGGCGGGATCGGCGTCGGGGTGGTCGCCGCGGTGGTGGCAGCCCCGAGATTCGGTGCGGGCCAACGCTGCTGCGGCCACCGCTCGGGCCGTCACCGTGAGCGCGACGTCCTCGGCGGCGGCACGGGTGGTCATCGGCCGGGGAGTGGCCTCGGTCAGCGCCTCGGCGAGGCGCTGCAATCCGGCGGCATCGCGGACCACGGAGGCGTGTTCGGTCATCGCGGTCTGCAGGACTTTCCGGTCCAGCGCAGTATGTTGGCGCTCTTCGGCTTTCGCCATCACCGCACCCGCGTCGTGCGCATGCTCGACCGCCGCGCGCCCGGCGCGACCGCCGACCACGAGGCCCTCCAGCAGGCTGTTGGAGGCCAGGCGATTGGCGCCGTGCATACCGGTCCGGGCCACCTCACCGGCGGCGAACAGTCCGGACAGGTCGGTCCGGCCGTACACATCGGTGGCGACACCACCGCAGCTGTAGTGCGCACCGGGGACGACGGGGATCGGCTGCCGGATCGGGTCGATGCCTGCGGCCCGGCAGGCCGCCGTCACCGTCGGGAAGCGCTGGGCGAGGTTCTTGATACCGCGCGCATCCAAATAGACGCAGTGATCCCCAGTTTCGCGCAGTCGGGCCTCGATGGCCGCGGCGACCACATCGCGCGGGGCGAGGTCACCCATCGGGTGATGCGTGGTGACCGACTCGCCGCGGGCGTCGCGCAGCACCGCACCTTCGCCACGCAGCGCCTCGGTGATCAGCGGGCGCCTCCCGGCGCCGTCGCGGTCGAACAACATCGTCGGGTGGAACTGGACGAACTCGATGTCGGTGACACCGACGCCGGCCCACAACGCCAGGGCGATCCCGTCACCGGTGGAGCCTTCCGGGTTGGTGGTCGCGCGATACAGATGGCCCAGTCCGCCGGTGGCGAGAATGACCGACGGCGCATGCACGATGCCGAGCCCATCGGCATTGCGCACCAGCACCCCGGTGACGGCCGAACCGTCGTGAAGGATCTGCAGCGCAATGTGATTGCGCCGGATGTCCAGTGTTGCGGCCGCGTGATCGAGCGCGCGCTGCACCTCGGCACCGGTGGCGTCACCGCCGGCGTGGATGATGCGACGACGAGAGTGGCCGCCTTCCCTGGTGAGCGCCCACTGTCCGGGCGCACTCTCGTCGAACCGGGCGCCGTCATCGACCAGGTCGGCCACCGCCCGGTAGCCGTCGGCAACGATCGAGCGCACCGCGTCGGGATCACACAGGCCCGCACCTGCGGCCAGGGTGTCGCGCACGTGGGCGTCCACGGAGTCATCGGTGTGCGGGAGCACCACTGCGATCCCGCCCTGCGCATAGAACGTCGCGGTATCGGGAGCCTTACTCAAAACGACTGTGCGGCCGCCCGTTCGGTGCGCAGCCAGCGCGGCGGCCAAACCCGCCACCCCGGTGCCGATCACCACGACGTCGGCGCGCTGCTGCCAATCAACGCCCGCGGCGCCCAGACCGCAGGCGAAGCGGCGGTTCATTCGCCGCCGCCGGGCTGACCGATCTCGATCATCCGCTGCACGCTGGCGCGGGCCAGCCGGGCGGTATCCGGATCGACGTCGACCTCATCGGCGCCGTCGACCAGGCAGCGCAGCAGAGCGGCGGGCGTGATCATCTTCATGAATTTGCAGGAGGCCCGGTCATTGACGGCCTGGAAGTCGATACCCGGTGCGGCACGGCGCAACTGGTGCAGCATGCCGACCTCGGTGGCGACGAGCACCTGCTTGGCGCTGGACGCCTTGGCCGCGTCGAGCATGCCGCCGGTGGACAGGATGTGAACCCGGTCGGCCGGGAAGGCACCTTCGCCGGCCAGGTACAGCGCCGAAGTGGCGCAACCGCATTCGGGGTGCACGAACAGCTCGGCATCGGGGTGGGTTCGGGCCTGGTCGGCGAGTTCGTCGCCGTTGATACCGGCGTGCACATGGCACTCGCCGGCCCAGATGTGCAGATTGGTACGGCCGGTCATCCGCCGGACGTGTGCGCCGAGGAACTGGTCGGGGCAGAACAGCACCTCACGGTCCGCGGGAATCGACGCCACCACCTCGACGGCGTTGGACGACGTGCAGCAGATATCGGTGAGCGCCTTCACCGCGGCGGTGGTGTTGACGTAGGACACCACGACGGCGCCTGGGTGCTCGTCCTTCCAGCCCTGTAGATCCTCGGCGGTGATGGAGTCGGCCAGCGAGCAGCCGGCCCGCTGATCGGGGATCAGAACCGTCTTCTCGGGGCTGAGGATCTTGGCGGTCTCGGCCATGAAGTGCACGCCGCAGAACACGATGGTCTCTTCGGCGGCCTCGGCCGCGATCCGGGACAGCGCCAGCGAGTCGCCGACGTGATCGGCGACGTCCTGGATGGCCGGCAGCTGGTAGTTGTGCGCCAGGATGGTCGCGTTGCGCAAGGTGGCCAGGCGCCGCACCTCGGCGGCCCATTCCCCGTCACCGTTCACCCCGGTGTAACCCCCGGGTCCGTCGGCGATGCGGGCGGCAAGCCCACTCTCGACGGCGTCGGCGCGATCCAAGACGGTCATTTCCGCCTCCTGTCTTGCTTTCGAGGTTTTCGACTTATAATCGAAAACGTGCCCCATACTAGCACCGAACACGAAGTGCTTGCCGTCGTATTCCAGGTTGGCGACGCCCACTCCCGGAAACCCGCCCTTAACGTGCTGTTATGGCAACGCGCCCTGGAACCCGAGCGCGGCAAATGGGCACTGCCCGGCGGCCGGGTGCGCAACGACGAGGACCTGACCAGCTCGGTCCGCCGGCAGCTCGCCGAGAAAGTCGACGTCCGTGAGATCGCCCACTTGGAACAGCTGGCCGTGTTCTCCGATCCGGGCCGGGTGCCGGGCGTTCGCACGATCGCCTCGACGTTCCTCGGGCTGGTGCCCTCGGTCGCCACCCCGGTGCTGCCGCCGGACACCCGCTGGCACCCGGTGAACGCACTGCCCGAGATGGCCTTCGATCACGCCCCGATGGTGGAGTACGCCCGGACCCGCCTGGTCGCCAAATTGTCCTATACGAATATCGGATTCGCTTTGGCACCAACAGAATTCGCACTCTCAACGCTGCGTGACATCTACGGCGCCGCGCTCGGCTACCAGGTCGACGCCACGAACCTGCAGCGCGTGCTGGCCCGGCGCGGCGTCATCACACCGACCGGGACGACCGCCCATCCGGGCCGCACCGGCGGTCGTCCGGCGGCCCTGTACCGCTTCACCGACTCCCAGATCCGGGTGACCGACGAGTTTGCCGCATTGCGCCCGCCCGGGTGAGTCGGCTGGATTCTTAGACCCTTCTTAAGGTAAGAATGTCTGGATGCATCCGGTGAGTGTTGTCGGGGCGCCGAGCCCCGAATGGATTGGCCGCGCCCCGCACGAGGAGTTCGAACGCGGCGTGCATCCCCTGCTGCCCGCCGATGACCCGTTCTACGAGCCCCCCGCCGGCTTCGAGCACGCCGAACCCGGTACCGTCCTGCGCTCCCGCGACGTCGAGCTGGGCTTTCTCGGACTGATCCCGCAGCGCGTCCGAGCCACGCAGTTGCTGTACCGCACCACCGACCACAACGGGCTACCGGAGGCCACCGTCACCACGGTGCTGATCCCGACCGGCAACACCCCCACCCAGGTCCGCAACGTCGTCTCCTATCAGTGCGCCATCGACGCGGTAGCCGCACGCTGCTTCCCGTCCTACGCGCTGCGCCGCCATTCCAAATCACTCGGCTCGATCGCACAGCTGGAGTACCTCCTGATCGCGGCCGCGCTGGCCGAGGGCTGGATCGTGTCGGTTCCCGACCACGAAGGTCCCAACGGCATGTGGGGCGCCCCCTACGAGCCCGGCCACGCGGTGCTCGACGGTCTGCGAGCCGCCCTGGGTTTCGAGCGCTTCGGCCTCGCCGATGACAGCCAGATCGGTTTGTGGGGCTATTCCGGTGGCGGGCTGGCCAGCGCATGGGCAGCCGAACTGCACGCGGAGTACGCCCCCGAGCTCAATATCGTCGGCGCAGTACTGGGCTCGCCGGTCGGCGACCTCGGCCACACGTTCCGCCGGCTCAACGGCTCCTACCTGGCCGCACTTCCCGCGCTGGTGGTATCCGCACTGACCAAGACCTACCCCGACCTCAACCGGGTCATCGAGCAGCACGCCACCGAAGACGGCAAGGCGCTGCTGCGGCGGCTGGAGACGATGACGACGGCCGAGGCGATCATCCGGCTGTTCCGCACCGACATGGACAACCTGGTGCGCCCGCCGCTGGAAGACGTGCTGGCGATGCCCGAGGTCCAGTACGTCTTCGACAACATCAAGCTCGGTAAGGCAGTGCCCGATCTGCCGGTGCTGATCGTGCAGGCGGTGCACGACTCGGTGATCGCCGTCGAGGACATCGACGACCTGGCACACACCTACTCCGTGGGCGGCGCGCAGGTGACCTACCACCGCGACATGTTCAGTGAGCACATGCTGCTACACCCGATGTCGGCACCGATGACGTTGCGCTGGCTGACCGACCGCTTCGACGGCCGCCCGATCGACGAGCACATCGTGCGCAGCAAGTGGCCGACGCTGCTCAACCCGATGACCTATGCGGGCATGATTCGCCTGGGCGGGATCGTCGCCCGGGTGGTCTGCGGCGGCCGGGTTCCACTGCGCCCCCTTTGAGGGCCCAGCTCTAACTCGGGGCGCCGGCCCCCAGCGGTGTGCGGTCCAGCGACGGCAGGGCGCCGAGATCGTCACGCGGCGTCGCGACCGCCATCAAGGCGTAGGTGAGTGCCCCGAGCGCGGCCGGGAACAGCAGCGTCGTCGCCACCTGGAGCGCGCCGCGGGCGAAGAACACCGGCGGCGCCTCCGCGTAGTAGAAGACCCGATGATCGGGTGTCACCGGGGCGGTGTCGAACGGCACCGCGCCGTAATGCCAGTGCACCAGCAGCGCGCCGACGCCAGCGGCCGCGCCTGCGGCGGCCACCAGGCCCACCCACAGCGCCGTCGCCAACAGCGGTCCGCGATGGGCACGCCACTGCCACACCAGGACGGCGGCGATGACCGCCATCGACGTCAGCAGCCCGACGAGCAATGCGGCCGCCACGAACAGGTGGTCGGACTCGCTGCCCAGATAAGTCTGCACCCGCTGGCCGGAGCGGGTCAGCGCGATCACACCGTGCGCCGACGGCGCCAGCACTGCCCAGATCCCGCCGATCACGGCACCCGCGAGCGTCAGTCCGACGACGACGGTCAGGGCCGCCCGCTGCCTCACCGCTGCGCCTCCAGATCATGGGAGTCCACCCGGCCGTGCCGCGCACACTTGGCCCACCAGCCGTCCGGCCGAACCTGGACCACCATCCGGCGACCACATTCCGCGCAGAACCGCGGCGGCTCGAGCCCCAGCTGGGCCGCGGTGGGCACCACACTTCCGGCGGGTCCGCCGGTGTAGACGTTGTAGATCCCGGCACCTACCGGCGCGGGCAGCTCGTCGACCATCACAGGCTGGCGTTGAGAGCCTTGATCGGCATCTGCAGATCTTCGAGGAGCTCGAGATCCGCCTCCGCCGGGCGGCCCAGCGTCGTCAGATAGTTTCCGACGATCACGGCGTTGATACCGCCGAGGATGCCCTGCTTGGCGCCCAGGTCGCCGAGGGTGATCTCGCGGCCACCGGCGAACCGCAGCATCGTGCGCGGCAGCGCGAGGCGGAACGCCGCCACCGCTTTGAGTGCCTCGGAAGCAGGCAGCACCTCCAGATCGCCGAACGGTGTGCCCGGTCGCGGGTTCAGGAAGTTCAGCGGCACCTCGTGCGGATCCAGCTCGGCCAGGTTCGCGGCGAATTCGGCACGCTGCTCCAGCGTCTCCCCCATGCCGAGGATGCCGCCGCAGCAGACCTCCATGCCGGCCTCACGCACCATCTCCAGCGTGCCCCAGCGCTCTTCCCACGAGTGCGTGGTCACGACATTGGGAAAGTACGACTGCGCGGTCTCGAGATTGTGGTTGTAGCGGTGTACGCCCATCTCCTTGAGGCGGTCCACCTGCTCCTGCGTGAGCATGCCCAGCGAGCAGGCGATCTGGATGTCGACCTCATTGCGGATGGCCTCGATACCCGCGGCCACCTGGGCAAGCAGGCGCTCGTCGGGCCCGCGTACCGCGGCGACGATGCAGAACTCAGTGGCACCGGACTTGGCGGTCTGCTTGGCCGCCTCGACCAGGCTCGGGATGTCCAGCCAGGCGCTGCGCACCGGCGAGGCGAACAGGCCCGACTGCGAGCAGAAGTGGCAATCCTCCGGGCAGCCACCGGTTTTCAGGCTGATGATGCCTTCGACCTCGACCTCGGGGCCGCACCAGCGCATCCGGACCTCGTGGGCCAGCGCCAGGAGTTCTTCGAGGTGATCGTCGGGCAGCTGCAGGACTTCCAGCACCTGATCGCGGGACAACCCCTCGCCGCGCTCGAGCACCTGCTCGCGCGCCAGTGCCAATACGTCCACCGCTGCCTGCGTCACCCGCCAACCCTCCTGAAGTGCCTGCCAACTTGAACAGTGTTCAGGGTAGCCTACTGGGGCAGGAGCGAAGCGACTCGGGGAAGGCGGTGGTCCGTGTGCAGCTCCACAAACGCGACGTGGTCGACGCGGCGACGACACTGCTGGACAACTACGGCATCGCCGACCTCTCGATGCGTCGGCTGGCCCGCGAACTCGCGGTGACCCCCGGCGCGCTGTACTGGCACTTCGCCAACAAGCAGGAGCTGCTCGGCGCGGTCGCCGACCGGATCCTGGCCGGTGTCGACGACGTGTCCGCGGATTGGGGCGAGCGCGTCGCGGCGATCTGCGGACAGCTGCGCGACGCCCTGCTGTCGCACACCGACGGTGCCGAGCTGGTGTCCGCCAGTTTCGCCGCCGGCCAGTCCGAGGCCATGACGCAGATCCTCGCCTGGTTGGCCGACGCGGCCGCCGAGGCAGGCGTGGATTCGGGGCACGCCGCAGTCGCTGCCCGCACCGTCCTGTACTACGTGCTGGGCTTCACCGCTGACGAGCAGTCTCGGCTGCAGTGGGACGCCGCCGGTGCAGACCTCCCCGACGACCAATCCGTACTCGGCGCCGACCCCAGCCGCCGGTTCGGCTTCGGGGTACAGCTGCTGGTCGACGGCATCGCGGCGCGACGGACCGCGCCGGTGTGATCACAGTCGAGCAGGTGCGGCCGATCGCGCTCGCGTTGCCGCGGGCCTACGAGACGGTTGTCCGCGACCGGATCACGTTTCGCGTCGGCAGGCTGGTCTTCTTGAAGTTCTCCCGCGACGAGACGCTGATGGGTGTCGGCTTCTGGAAGGAAGAGCGGGCGGCGACGGTGGCCGCCGAGCCCAAGAAGTTCGCGCTGCCGCGCCCGTCAGACATGCGCTACAACTGGATCCACGTCCACCTGGATGCGGTCGACCTCGACGAGGTACGCGAATTGGTGATCGAAGGCTGGAAGATGTGTGTGCCGAAAAGTATTGCGGCGCAGGTCAACTGATCAGATATTCACGTTTGGCGTCGCCGTCCCAGCGCCGCATGCCGACCAGACTGACCCGGATTTCGGCGGCGAGTCCGTCGATGGTCAACGCTTCACCGATCTGAGCCGGCGTGAAGCGGCGACCCAGCGTGACGTGCGGGGTCCACCGACCCGGAGCGCTGTGGGCGAAGACGTTCGACGCGAATGGCAGGCAATCGTCGTAGACCTGCTCGTGCGCGGCCAGCAGTGAGTCCGACGGAATCACGAGCCTCGCTAACGTCAATCGGCCACCGCCGAAGACCAGCGGTGCGCCCAGCACCGCAGGCCGGGGAAGTTCCGCGGCCAGCCAGCTCAACTCCTCGTCGATGTCCGGGGCGATCCGCTCGGCGGCCACGAGTGTGATGTGCGGTCGGTTGGTGTGCGAGGTGACGCTCAGCTGGCTGGGCAGCCCGGCGTCGGCCAGCTCCCGCCACATTTGGCGGATAGCCGTTTCGGCGCGCTGGTCGAGGAGCAGTTCGATCGAGTGCGCCATCTCAGATCAGACCGGCGACCCAGTCCGCGTCGAATGCGCGCGCGCTGAACAGTGCGAAGTCGTTCGGTGACACCGCGGAAACCCCGGCCGGCAGCGCGGCGCGCACCGGAGCGAGTTGAGCCAGCGCCTCGCGATTGGACTTCTCGGCAGCGCCCGGTTGCGCAGGCCACGAGCCGATCACCAAACCCGCGCACGAAAGGCCTTTGGCGGCAAGCCCTTCCAACGTCAGAGAGGTGTGGTTGAGGGTGCCCAGTCCGGGTTCGACCACGATGAGTACCGGCGCGGCCAGCTCGACTGCGAGATCGCGTAGCGTCGCCCCGCCGGCGGCCAGTTCGACAAGCAGGCCGCCAGCGCCCTCGACCAGGGTGAGTCGGCCGGGACGGTCCACCCCGCGGATGGACGCCAACAGTTCGTCCGCGCTGGGCAGCGGCCGGCCGGCCTGTTCGGCCGCGGCAGCCGGCGCCAGCGGTTCGGGATAGCGGGCGACACCGACGAGTTCGGTGACCCCGGAGAGCCGCGCGACCTCGGCCAGGTCGTCGTCGCCACCGGCGGTGCCGGTCTGCACCGGTTTGCACACGGCCACGTCATGCTCGGACACCCGGGCGTGGCAGGCCAGTGCCGCCGTCGCGACGGTCTTGCCGACGCCGGTTCCGGTTCCGGTGATGACCAGGACACTCATCGCGGGTGAGTACCCAGAACGGTCGTCAATACCTGGCGGGCGGTGTCCATCTCGTCATCGGTCAGCGATGCCCGCGCGGTCAGTCGCAGCCGTGACGTACCCGCGGGCACTGTCGGCGGCCGGAAGCAGCCGACCCGCACCCCGGCGTCCAGACAGGCGGTCGCGGCGGCCACCGCGACCTCGGGATCGCCGAGAATGACTGACACCACGGCGGATTCGGGCGTTTCGGATACGTCGCACATCGCGGCGAGCTCGCGCGCCCGCCCGATGACGGCACCGGCCCGTGCTGGTTCGGCGGCCATCACGGTCAGCGCGGCCAGGGCGGCGCCGACGGGAGCCGGAGCCAGGCCGGTATCGAAGATCATCGTGCGCGCGGCGTCGATCAGGTGATCGCGCACCGCGGCCGGGCCGAGCACCACGCCGCCCTGACTACCCAGCGACTTGGACATGGTGGTCGTCATGACCACGTCGGGTGCACCGGCGAGACCGGCCTCGTGGATCAGGCCACGCCCGCCGGCACCGCGCACCCCGAGCCCGTGCGCCTCGTCGACCAGCAGCACGGCCCGGTGCCTGCGGCATACCTCGTGCAACCGGCGCAGCGGCGCCAGCGCGCCGTCGGTGCTGAACACCGACTCGGTGATCACCAGCGCGCGTTCCTCATCGCGATCAGCCAGCGCCGCCTCCACCGCGTCGACATCACAGTGCGGGGACACGACGACCCGGGCCCGAGATAGCCGGCAGGCGTCGACCAGCGAGGCGTGCGAGAGCGCATCGGAGACCACGAGCGAGCCCGGCCCCGACAATGCGACGGTGGCGCCGATATTGGCGGTGTAACCCGACGAGAACACCAAACCTGCTTCGGCGCCGACGAAGTCGGCCAGTGCGGTTTCGAATTCCTCGTGCAGCTCGGTGTTGCCGGTGACCAGCCGCGAGCCGGTGGACCCGGCACCCCAGGTGCGCAACGCCGCCACGCCGCCGTCGATGACGGCCGGATGCTGGGACAGACCCAGGTAGTCGTTGGATGCCAGGTCGAGTTCGGTGGCCACCGCGGGCCGGGTGCGCAACGAACGGCGCAGGCCGGCCTGCCGACGCTGCTGCTCGACGGCGTCGAGCCAGGCCAGCGGTGAAACACCGACGCGGGTCACGGGCACTCCTTCCGGACTCTTGAACACCGTTCAGGTTAATGCACGGGCGACGGCGACCATCGCCGAGGTGACCTGGCCTATCTCGTCGGGGGTGCAGATGAACGGCGGCATCGCGTAGATCAGGTTGCGGAACGGCCGCAGCCAGACGCCGTTGTCCATGGCGACGGGCGTCGCGACCGTCAGATCGACCGGTGCCGCCATCTCGATCACGCCGATCGCGCCGCACACCCGCACGTCGACGACGCCGGGCAGGGCGCGCGCCGGCGCCAGCCCGCCGGTCAGCCCCGCGCTGATCTCCGCGACGCGGCCGCGCCAGTCCTGGCCGAGCAGCAGTTCCACCGATGCCACCGATACCGCGCACGCCAGCGCGTTGGCCATGAAGGTGGGGCCGTGCATCAGCGCGCCGGCCTCGCTGCCGCTGATCGTGGCAGCGATCTCTCGCGTGCACAGCGTCGCGGCGAGTGTGACGTAACCCCCGGTCAACGCCTTGCCCACACACATGATGTCGGGGCTGACACCGGCGTGGTCGGCGGCGAACAGCTCCCCCGTGCGACCGAATCCGGTGGCGATCTCGTCGAAGATCAGCAGCACCCCGGCCCGGTCGCACATCGTCCGCAGGTCGCTCAGATAGCGCGGGTCGTGAAAGCGCATACCCCCGGCACCCTGCACCACCGGTTCGACGATGACGGCGGCGACCTCGTCGGCGTGGTCCAGCAGCTGCGCCTCGAATGCCGCGATGTAGGCCGGGTCGTAGCCGGACGGCACCGGCGGCGCGAACACCTGCGGGAAAAGTACGTCGCTCCACAGCGAGTGCATCCCGCCGTCGGGGTCGCAGACGCTCATCGGGGTGAACGTGTCGCCGTGATATCCGCCACGCCAGGTCATCAGTCGGCGCTTGCCGAACCGGCCCGTGCTGCGCCAGTACTGCAGCGCCATCTTGACCGCGACCTCGACGGCCACCGAGCCGGAGTCGGAAAAGAACACGGTATCCAGGCCCTGCGGGGTGATGTCGACGAGCAGCTGCGCCAGGCGCGCGGCAGGTTCGTGGGTCAGCCCGCCGAACATGACGTGATTCATCACCGAAAGCTGCCGGGTGATCGCGGCGTCGAGCACCGGGTGACCGTGGCCGTGCACAGCCGTCCACCAGGAGGCCATCGCATCGAGGACGCGGATCTGGGCGCCGTCGCGGACCAGGGTCAGCCATGGGCCGTCGGCTCCGACCGCCACCACCGGGGGCAGCGCCTCGGCGCCGATCGTGCTGTACGGGTGCCAGATATGGGCGGCGTCGATCGCGCTGATCTGTTGGGGGGTCAACGCCGACACGGTGTGTGAGCCTAGCGGGGGCGCCGCGCAGTCACGGGCGGGCCTTTGCTCTACGCCGACACGCGGCCCGGGCGCGGTTCGCTGGAGATGAGAGACATACCCGGGTTGGGTAGATTGATCCCCGATCATGCTGACCCTGACCCCACCCCCGGCGAAGGTAGCGGCGGAGCGAAAGTCGGGGTTCTATCGCCACGACCTCGACGGGCTCCGTGGTGTCGCGATCGCTCTGGTGGCGGTATTTCATGTGTGGTTCGGGCGGGTGTCCGGCGGGGTCGACGTCTTTCTGGTGCTGTCCGGATTCTTCTTCGGCGGTTCACTGCTGCGCACCGCGCTGAATCCCGACTCGCGGCTGTCACCCTGGCCCGAGATCCTCCGATTGGTGCGGCGACTGTTGCCCGCCCTCGTCGTCGTGCTTGCCGCGGGCGCCGTGCTTACCGTTCTGATACAGCCGCAGACGCGCTGGGAGACGTTTGCCGACCAGAGTCTGGCGAGCCTGGGCTACTTCCAGAACTGGGAGTTGTCCGCGACCGCGGCGAACTATCTCCGCGCCGGTGAGGCCGTTAGTCCGCTGCAGCACATCTGGTCGATGTCCGTTCAGGGCCAGTTCTACGTTTCGATGCTCGCCCTTATCTTCGGGTTTGCCTATTTGTTCCGCCGCCGGCTCGGCAATCGGCTGCGTGTGACTCTTGTGACTTTGCTGGCCGTACTCACTGTCGCGTCCTTCAGCTTTGCCGTCGTCCTCCATCTGTCCGATCAGACGGCCGCGTACTACAACAGCTTCGCCCGCGCCTGGGAGTTGCTGCTGGGCACGCTCGTCGGCGCGGTGGTTCCCTTCGTGCGCTGGCCGATGTGGCTGCGCACCGTGCTGGCCGCGGCCGGGCTGGCGCTGATCGTCTCGTGCGGCGCCGTCATCGACGGGGTGCGGGAGTTCCCCGGCCCGTGGGCGCTGGTGCCGGTCGGCGCGACGGTGTTGATGATCCTGGCGGCCGCGAACCGGCACGCGAGCCCGTCGACGCGCGACCGGCTGCCGCTGCCGAACCGGCTGCTGTCGGCGCGACCGCTGGTGACGCTCGGCGCGATGGCCTACTCGCTGTACCTGTGGCATTGGCCGCTGCTGATCTTCTGGCTCGCCTACACCGGCGACAAGCGCGCCGGCTTCGTCGCCGGGGCGATCGTCCTGGCGATCTCGGGCGTGCTGGCTTATCTGACGATGCGCTTCATCGAGGAACCGCTGCGTTCCGGGCGACGGGCGGCAGCCGCGCCTGCGCCGCAGATCGCGTGGCGCGCCCGCCTGCGCAGGCCCACCATCGCCCTGGGGACCGCCGTGGCACTGCTCGGGGTGGCCCTCACGGCGACGTCGTTCACCTGGCGCGAGCACGTCACGGTGCAGCGCGCCAACGGTAAGGAATTGGTCGCGCTGTCCACCGACGGGTATCCGGGAGCGCGGGCACTGACCCAGCATGCCCGGGTGCCCAAGCTGCCGATGCGCCCGACTGTGCTCGAGGCGCAGAAGGATCTGCCCGAGTCGACCACCGACGGCTGTATCAGTGATTTCGACAACACCGACGTCATCAACTGCACCTACGGGGACAAGTCGGCGACCCGGACCATCGCGCTGGCCGGCGGATCGCACGCCGAACACTGGATCACCGCACTCGACGCGCTGGCCAAGATGCACCACTTCAAGGTGGTCACCTATCTGAAGATGGGTTGTCCGCTGACCACTGAGGAATCACCGCTGGTGATGGGCGACAACCGGCCCTACCCCAACTGCCACAAGTGGAACCAGAAGGTGATGGCCAAGCTGATCGGCGATCACCCCGATTTCGTGTTCACCACCTCGACCCGGCCATGGAACATCAAGCCCGGCGATGTGATGCCAGCCACCTATATCGGTATCTGGCAGACGTTGTCGGACAACAAGATTCCGATCTTGGCGATGCGTGACACGCCGTGGCTGGTGCGCAACGGCCAACCTTTCTTCCCGACCGACTGCCTGGCCAAGGGCGGCGACGCGGTGTCGTGCGGGATCGACCGTTCCGAGGTGCTCTCGGACCGCAACCAGACCCTCGATTTCCTCCCGATCTTCCCGCTCATGCGGGTCCTGGACCTCAGCGACGCGGTGTGCCGTGCCGACCGGTGCCGCGCGGTCGAGGGAAATGTGCTGATTTACCACGATTCTCATCACATCTCGGCGACATACATGCGCACGTTGATCCCCGAGCTGGGCCGGCAGCTGGGGGCGGCCACCACATGGTGGTGACATCCTGCGCGACGTTCGCGCCACGTCGATAGGGTCGAGAGATGTCGTCGAGCGAACCCGCACTGACCACGGTGTGGCCTGGTGCCGCATACCCGCTCGGGGCCACCTATGACGGCGCGGGCACGAATTTCTCGCTGTTCTCCGAAGTGGCCGACCGGGTCGAACTCTGCCTCATCGCCAAGGACGGCACGGAAACCCGCATCGACCTCGACGAAGTCGACGGTTTCGTGTGGCACGCCTACCTGCCGACGATCAATCCCGGGCAGCGGTACGGCTTCCGGGTACACGGCCCGTGGGACCCGGCGGCCGGCCACCGGTGCGATCCCAGCAAGCTGCTGCTGGACCCCTACGGCAAGTCCTTCCACGGCGACTTCGAGTTCAGCCAGGCGCTGTACTCCTACGACCTCGGGGCCGACGACCTGGCCTCCGGCGGCACCCCGCCGATGATCGATTCGCTGGGGCACACGATGACCAGCGTCGTCATCAACCCGTTCTTCCACTGGGGCTCCGACCACGCGCCACGGACGCCGTACAACGAAACGATCATCTACGAAGCCCACGTCAAGGGCATGACCCAAACCCACCCCGGCATCCCCGAGGAACTGCGCGGCACCTACGCGGGGCTGGGCCACCCGGCGGTGATCGATCACCTCAAGGCGCTCAACGTCACCGCCATCGAACTGATGCCGGTGCACCAGTTCATGCACGACCACCGCCTGATCGATCTGGGACTGCGAAACTACTGGGGATACAACACGTTCGGCTTCCTGGCTCCGCACTACCAGTACGCGGCGACCCGGCACGCCGGCGGTGCGGTCGCCGAGTTCAAGACGATGGTGCGCTCGTTCCACGAGGCGGGCATCGAGGTCATCCTCGACGTCGTCTACAACCACACCGCCGAAGGCAATCACCTCGGGCCGACGATCAACCTGCGCGGCATCGACAACGCGGCCTACTACCGCCTGATGGACGACGACCTGCGGCTCTACCGCGACTTCACCGGCACCGGCAACAGCCTCAACCCGCGGCATCCGCACACGCTGCAGTTGATCATGGACTCGCTGCGGTACTGGGTTCTCGAGATGCACGTCGACGGATTCCGGTTCGACCTGGCCTCCACGCTGGCCCGTGAGTTCTACGAAGTCGACCGCTTGAGCGCGTTCTTCGACATCGTGCAGCAGGACCCGGTGATCAGTCAGGTCAAACTGATCGCCGAACCGTGGGACGTCGGCGAGGGTGGCTACCAGGTCGGCAACTTCCCCAGCCTGTGGACCGAATGGAACGGCAAGTACCGCGACACCGTGCGCGACTACTGGCGCGGCGAACCGGCCACCCTCGGCGAGTTCGCGTCCCGGCTGACCGGATCGTCGGACCTCTACGAAGCCACCGGCCGCCGCCCGGGCGCCAGCATCAACTTCGTCACCTGCCATGACGGCTTCACCCTCAACGACCTGGTGTCCTACAACGAGAAGCACAATCTGGCCAACGGCGAGGACAACCGGGACGGCGAGAGCCACAACCGGTCGTGGAACTGCGGGGTGGAAGGCCCGACCGACGATCCGCAGATCCTGGCGCTCCGCGGCCAGCAGATGCGCAACATCCTGGTCACCCTGCTGCTTTCGCAGGGCACCCCGATGATCGCCCACGGTGACGAGATCGGCCGTACCCAGCAGGGCAACAACAACGTCTACTGCCAGGATTCGCCACTGTCCTGGATGGACTGGACCCTGCGCGAGACCAACTCCGATCTGCTCGAGTTCACCAAGAAGGTGACTGCACTTCGCAAGCAGCACCCGGTCTTTCGGCGCCGCCGGTTCTTCGACGGTGAGCCGATCCGGACCGGTGATCAGGTTCGGGACATCGCCTGGCTCACCCCGGCCGGCCAGGAGATGAGCCACGACGACTGGGACTCGGGCTTCAAGTTCGTGGGCATGTTCCTCAACGGTGAAGCCATCCCCGAACCCAACTCCCGCGGCGAACGCGTCGTCGACGACTCGTTCCTGCTGTGCTTCAACGCCCACAGCAAGCCGATCGAATTCGTCACTCCCGACGGCGACTATGCCGAACAGTGGACGGCGGTTCTCGACACCTGGGATGCCACCGGAACCAACGGCACGGTGGTGAAGACGGGCGAGGCGATCACGGTGCCGGGTCGATCGGTTCTGGTGCTTCAAAAGACCGGCTAGCGGGAACAGGCACAGCTATGGCTTCCCCGGTGCTGTCCACCTATCGCCTGCAGCTGCGCGGCCCCTCGGCGGGCGATGCGTTCACCTTCGCCGACGCCGAGAAGCTCCTCGAGTACCTCGACGGGCTGGGTGTCACCCATCTCTACCTGTCCCCCATCCTGACCGCCGCACCCGGGTCCACCCACGGCTACGACGTCACCGACCCCACCACCGTGTCCGACGAACTGGGCGGCCCCGACGGCCTGGCCCGGCTGGCCGAGGCCGCCAAGGCGCGCGGTCTGGGGCTGGTCGTCGACATCGTGCCCAACCATGTCGGAGTGGACCGGCCCGAGCGCAACCCGTGGTGGTGGGACGTGCTGCGCAACGGTCGCCAGTCGGCCTACGCGACATTCTTCGACATCGACTGGACGGCCGACCCCGATGGCCGAATCCTGTTGCCGGTCTTGGGCTCTGACAGTGACGTCGCAGATCTGAAGGTGGACGCCGACACGCTGCGGCTCGGCGGCCTCGCCTTCCCGATCGCGCCGGGCACCGGCGACGGCAGCGGGCCGCAGGTGCACGAGCGCCAGCACTACAAGCTGATCGGGTGGCGCACCGGAGCGTGCGGGTATCGCCGGTTCTTCTCGATCACCTCGCTGGCCGGCCTGCGCCAGGAGGACCCGACGGTGTTCGAGACATCACACACCGAGGTGGCTCGCTGGTTCCGCGAGGGTCTGGTCGACGGAGTGCGTATCGACCACCCCGACGGCTTGACCGATCCGACCGGATACCTGAGGTGGCTGCGCGATCTGATCGGGCCGCAGGCCTGGATCGTGATCGAGAAGATCCTCGGCGTCGGTGAGCCGCTTGACCCGTCGCTGCCCGTCGACGGCACCACCGGCTACGACGTGCTGCGCGAGGTGGGCGGTGTCTTCGTCGATCCCACCGGCGCCACGGCGTTGACCGAACTGGTCGACGGTAATGGCTTCGACTACGCCTACGCGCCGGAGATGTTGCGTCAGTTGAAGATCACCGCGGCCACCAGCACGCTCGCCAGCGAGCTGGCCCGGCTGCGTCGCTCGATCGTCACCGCCGTGGGTGCCGACCACCCGCAGCTGCCCGACGCGGTGGTCGCACTGCTGACGAATGTCGGTGTGTATCGATCGGATTACCTGAGCCTGTCGTCACTGTTGTCGGTCGCGATCGCGCAGACGGTGACCGAGCAGCCTGCGCTGGCCGCACCGCTGCAACTCGTTTCGTTGGCGCTGTGTTCGGCGGAGCCCGCTGCGCGGCTGCAGCAGCTGTGCGGGGCGATGACGGCGAAGGCGGTGGAGGACTGCTACTTCTACCGCGACCCACGCCTGGTGTCGCTCAACGAGGTCGGCGGTGAGCCGGAATGCTTCGGCGTCAGCGCCGCCGAGTTTCATCGAAGCGCGGCGGTGCGCGGGCGGTTGTGGCCGCACGCGATGACCACCCTGTCGACGCATGACACCAAGCGCGGTGAGGACGTGCGCGCCCGGATCGGCGTGCTGTCCCAGGTGCCGTCACTGTGGGCCGAGTTCGTGGCCAGCTGGCAGACCACCACGCCGGCGCCCGACCCCGCGACCGCACTGTTCTTGCTGCAGAACATCTTCGGGGTCTGGCCGGCCGACGGTCAGGTCACCGACGAATTGCGCACGCGGTTGCACGCCTATGCGGAGAAGGCGATCCGCGAAGCCGCGTGGCGCACCTCGTGGAACGACCCGGACACCGAGTTCGAGGACGCCGTCCACGCGTGGCTGGACGCCATCGTGGACGGGCCGGTGGCCACCGAGCTGACCGGCCTGGTTGTCCAACTGGAACCGCACGCCCACAGCGACTCGCTGGGGCAGAAGCTGCTCGCCCTCACCGTCCCCGGCATCCCGGACGTCTACCAGGGCACCGAACTGTGGGAGGACAGCCTCGTGGATCCGGACAACCGCAGACCCGTCGACTACTCTGTGCGCGGCAGCGAGCTGGAACGCTTGTCGCATCCCAAGATTCGGGTGGTGCGGGCGGCGCTGCACGCCCGGCGGGACCGCCCCGACGCATTCTTGTCGGGTGAGTATCGGCCGGTGTTGGCGGTCGGCGCCGCGGCATCGCACGTTGTGGCGTTCCACCGGGGTTCCGACGTGCTGGTCGCGGTCACCCGCTGGACGGTCCGGCTGCATCACGACGGCTGGGGTGACACGATTCTGCCGTTGCCCGAAGGGGTGTGGACCGATCGGCTGACCGGTTCGCGTTTCAGCGGCCCGACGCCGGCCGGCGAGGTGTTCGGCGAGCTGCCTGTTGTGTTGTTGGAGTCCTCAGATGCCTGAATTCGCGGTGTGGGCGCCGCTGCCCAAACTGGTGCGCCTCGATGTCGGCGGGCAGCTGCACGAGATGTCTGCCGGTGACGACGGCTGGTGGCGCGCCGACGTCGACTGCCCGCCGGATGCCCGGTACGGCTTCGTCCTGGACGATGATCCGGCCGTCCTGCCGGATCCGCGGTCGGCTCGTCAGCCCGACGGCGTGCACGAGCGCTCCCAACTCTGGGACGCCTCGGCGGTGCGGTGGAACGATCAGCAGTGGGCCGGGCGCTCGATCGAGGGCGCGGTGATCTACGAGCTGCACACCGGCACGTTCACCGCCGACGGCACCTTCGAGTCCGCCATCGAGAAGTTGGACTACCTGGCGGACTTGGGTGTCGACTTCGTCCAGCTGATGCCCGTCAACGCCTTCAACGGCAGCCACGGCTGGGGCTACGACGGGGTGTTGTGGTATGCCGTGCACGAACCCTATGGCGGCCCTGACGGTTTGGTGCGTCTGGTCGAAGCTTGTCACGCCCGCGGGCTCGGGGTGTTGATCGATGCGGTGTTCAACCATTTCGGGCCGTCGGGCAATTACCTGCCCCGGTTCGGGCCGTACCTGTCCGCCGTGAGCAATCCGTGGGGCGAGGGCGTCAACCTGGCCGGGCCGGACGCCGACGAGGTGCGGCGCTACATCATCGACTGCGCGCTGCGCTGGATGCGCGACTTCCACGCCGACGGCCTGCGACTCGATGCCGTTCACGCGCTCGTCGACAACACCGCGATCCACATCCTCGAGGAGCTGTCGGCCGAAACCGACGCGCTGTCAGCGGTTCTGGGCCGGCCACTGTCGCTGATCGCCGAGAGTGACCTCAACGATCCGCGGCTCATCACCCCGCGGGACCGCGGCGGCTACGGCCTGACCGCCCAGTGGGACGACGATATCCATCACGCCATCCACACCGCGGTGTCCGGTGAGCGGCAAGGCTACTACGCCGATTTCGGCTCGATGGCCACGCTGGCGACCACACTGCAGAACGGGTACTTCCACGCCGGCACCTACTCGTCGTTCCGCCACCGCAGGCACGGCAGGCCGCTGGACAAGGCGCTGATTCCGGCCACCCGGCTGATGGCCTACACCACGACCCACGATCAGGTCGGCAATCGGGCGGTCGGCGACCGGCCGTCGCAGAATCTGGACTTCGGCCAGCTCGCCGTCAAGGCGGCACTTGCTCTCGGATCGCCCTATACCGCAATGCTCTTCATGGGCGAGGAATGGGGATCGTGCCGGCCGTTCCAGTTCTTCAGCTCCCATCCCGAACCAGAGCTGGCCAAAGCGACCGCGGAGGGCCGCAAGTCGGAGTTCGCCGACCACGGCTGGAACGCCGACGATGTGCCCGATCCGCAGGACCCGCAGACGTTCCTGCGCTCCAAGCTGGACTGGGACGAGCTCGGCGGGGGTGAGCACGCCCGGTTACTGGCGTTCTACCGCGGATTGATCGCGTTGCGCGACAACGAACCCGACATGGCCGACCCGTGGCTGACCGACCTGGTGATCGACTACGACGAGGACGAGCGCTGGATCGTGATGCGACGCGGCGCAATTGCGATCGCCTGCAATCTCGGCGAGCAACCGGCGACTGTGCCCGTCGCCGGTGAGGTGCTGCTGGCCTGGGGTGAACCCGAGGCCGGCGTGCACGGCGCGCGGCTGCCCGCGCACTCGGTGGTGGTGACGCGGACGAGCTAGGTGAGATACCGATACGCCGGCGAGCCGGGTTCGAGCGCCTCGACGTGGATACCTGAGGCGGCCATCCGGGCTCGCAGCCCGTCCAGCCCGGTCGCGGAGCCGAGTTCGACACCGACCAGCGCCTCACCGGTCTCGCGGTTGTTGCGCTTGACGTACTCGAACAGCGTGATGTCGTCGTTCGGGCCGAGCACCTCGTCGAGGAACCGGCGTAGCGCGCCGGGCTCCTGCGGGAAGTCGACCAGGAAGTAGTGCTTGAGCCCCAGGTGGACCAGTGACCGCTCGAGCACCTCGCCGTAGCGCGACACGTCGTTGTTGCCACCGGAGATCAGGCATACCACCGTCGACCCCGGCTCGACATCGGCCTCCAGCAGTCCCGCCACCGACAGCGCCCCCGCGGGCTCGGCGATGATGCCCTCGTTCTGATACAGGTCGAGCATCGCCGTGCAGACCGCACCCTCGTCGACGGTGGTGACCGACACCATGTCCCCGGCCGCGGCCAGCGCCTGATAAGTCAGCGCGCCGACCTGCTTGACCGCCGCCCCGTCGACGAACTGGTCGACGTGCTCCAGGGTGACCGGACCGCCGGCGGCCAGCGCCGCGATCATCGACGCCGCGCCGGCGGGCTCGACGCCGAGCACCGCGGTGTTCGCCGTCCGCTCGGCAAGGTAGGTGGTGATCCCGGCGATGCACCCGCCGCCGCCGACCGGCACGACCACCAGGTCCGGCTCGCCGTCGAGCTGGTCGAGGATCTCCACCGCGATGGTGCCCTGACCGGCCATCGTGCGCGGATCGTCGAACGGCGGGACGAGCGTGGCGCCGGTGCGCGCGACATCCTCCAGCGCGGCGTCGGCGGCCAGGTCGTAGGTGCTGCCGCCGACGATCAGCTCGATGAACTCCCCGCCGTGATAGCGGATGCGGTCACGCTTCTGCTTGGGGGTCTTGGCCGGCACGTAGACCCGGCCGTGCACGCCCATCGAGCGGCAGGCCAGCGCAAACCCCTGGGCATGGTTACCTGCCGAGGAGCAGACCACCCCGGCGGCCAGCTCCTGCTCGGAGAGCTGTCGCAGCAGGTTGTAGGCGCCCCGCACCTTGTAGGACCGCACACTCTGCAGGTCCTCACGCTTGAGGTACACCTGCGCGCCGGTGGCCTGCGAGAGCCGGTCGCTGTGCTGCAGCGGGCTACGAGTGACCACGCCGGAAATTCGCTGAGCAGCCTCATCGATGTCAGCCGCGGAAAGCGGCGCTGACAGTCGGTGCTGGCTCAGTTCGGCGGACACCGCTCAATGGTGCCACCTTGCACGGGGAATCAGGGAATCGGCCATGAAGCGATGAGCAAGCAGCGCCACCAGATCGGGGTGCGCTCCCAGCGGCTCGGTCACGGCGTGTGCGCCGCACCGCCCCAGTTTGGTGTGGAACACCCCGGGCGCGAGCAGGTAGGAGGCGATGAACACCCGCCGCCCCGCCGTTGCGAGCCGGCCGACGATATCGGCGACGGTCGGCGCACCGGTTGCGACGAAGCCGAGGTGCACCTCCCCCACCAGCTCGGCCAGGAGTCCGGCCGCCTCCGTCAGTTCTGCGCGGGCCGCGGGATCCGACGATCCGGCCGCGGCCATCACCACCGGGTCGCCGGGTGACCAGCCGGCCTCGAGCAGGCGCCCGAGCATGATCCGGGCAAGCACCGGGTCGGGCCCCAGCGCCGGGGTGACGGTGACGTCCCGGTGACCGCTCTCGGCCACCCGGGCCGGCAGGTCGGCATTGACGTGATAACCCGACGCCAGGAACGCGGGTACGACAACAGCGGGGCCCACCGTGTTCTCGAGCACCTCACGGGGATTGGGCCCGAGCACGTCGACGAACGCGGTGCGCACCGGGCCGACATGCTCCGCGACAGCCGCCGCGATCTCGGTGATGGTGTTCAGCCCCAAAGGATTTCGGGTGCCATGGGCAACCAGGACCAGTTGTCGTGTCATGTCGAGGCGGAGTCCAGCGCCAGTCGGTATCCCCGCTTCACGACAGTCTGGACGACACGGGGGGCGGCCAGCGCCGAGCGCAGCCGGGCCATCGCGGTCTCGACCGCGTGGGTGTCGTCGCCGCCGCCGGGCAGTTGGGCCAGTAGTTCCTCCCGTGACACCACCAGCCCCGGCGCCACCAACAGCCTGCGCAGCAACGCCATCGCGGCCGGCGGCAGCACCTTGAGCTCGCCGTCCACCTCGACACTGGCACTGCGGACACTGATCTCGTGCCCGCCCGCACTGTACTTCTTGGCCAGGCAGGGCAATTCGTCGGTGATCAACCGGGCCAACGCACCCAGCCGGTAACGCTGCGGATAGCGGGCGTCGATTCCGAGCCGGGTCAGCGGGGTGGCGGTGACCGGGCCGACGCAGAACACGGCGACATCGTTGCGCAGCGCATTGATCAGACATTGCAGCGCGCCAAGGGCTTTCGCACGTTCCAGCATGGCCGCAACAGCGGGTGCGCTGGTGAAGCTCACCGCATCCACGTCGGCGCCGACGATCGCCGCGATCAGCGCATCGACGCGGCGGGAATCCTCCGGCGCCTCCCAGCGGTAGACCGGGACCTTGACCACGTAGGCGCCGGCCCGCGTGAGCGCTTCACAGATGTCGGTGTCGGGCTCCCACTCACTGGCCGCGCCGTGCAGCTGCACGGCGATGCGCAGACCGTCCACGCCCTCGGACAGCAGGCGCTCCAGCACTTCCACCGAGGATTCCGACTCCGGGCTCCACTCCTCGCACAGCCCGGCCTGACGCACTGCACCGCGAGCCTTGGGCCCGCGAGCCAGAATTCGCACGGAGTCCAGCGCGGCGGTCAGCTCGTCGGAGACGTCCCAGCCGTGGGCGGCCTCGATCCAGCCGCGAAACCCGATCCCGGTGGTCACCACGACCAGGTCCGGAGGCTGCTCGATGAGCTGTGTGGTCACCCGGCGCAACTCGACATCATCGACGAGTGGCACGATCCGGATCGCCGGGGCGTGCACGACGGAGGCGCCACGACGCTCGAGGAGCGTGATGAGTTCCTCTGCCCGGCGCGCTGCGGTTACCCCGACGGTGAAGCCGGCTAACGGGTCAGCTACTTCTGATCTCGACGAATCCATCAACCACCCTGACGTCGTAAACCGGCAGCGCGTGTGACTCGTCGTCGAGGCACCGACCATCGACAAGAGAGAACACCTGCTTGAGCAACGGTGACGCCACAGTGGGCTCGCCGCGCCGGTCCCCGACGATGCCACGCGACATCACCGCGGCACGACCGAAGGGGTCGATGTTGCCGACAGCGTGCAGCGTTCCGTCGGCCAGCAGGAAGAGCGCGGCCTGTGCGCCGTCGGGCAGCAGCACCGCCACGCCACGCCCGGGCAGCAGCACACTGCGCGAGCACGCGGGCGTCCAGCCATCCAGGTCGAGCCCGGCGCGGGTGTCCGCAAGAAGTGTCATGGTTTCAAGCCTCCAAGACCTT
The DNA here is from genome assembly GCF_013404075.1 of Mycolicibacterium vinylchloridicum. Taxonomy (GTDB): domain Bacteria; phylum Actinomycetota; class Actinomycetes; order Mycobacteriales; family Mycobacteriaceae; genus Mycobacterium; species Mycobacterium vinylchloridicum. Next base: position 10,767 of record NZ_JACBJQ010000040.1, on the reverse strand, counting down.
GATAGAGGGGTCGTGTTTCACAGCTGTTACGGGCGGCTTTCGGCCGCGTTGACGACGCTCGGGATGCCCAGCAGCAGCGGTACCTTGCGCGGCCCGGTTTCGTCGAAGACCACCGTCGGATCGGGCTCTCCGGGCGCGTTGACGAACGATACGAAGCGCGAGAGTTTCTGCTGGTCGTTCAGTACGCCTGCCCACTCGTCGGAGTACCCCTCGACATGCCGCGCCATCGCGGCGTCCAGGTCATCGGCGATGCCCAGCGAGTCCTCACACACCACTGCCCTGATATGATCGAGCCCACCTTCGATGGTCTCCTGCCACACCGCGGTGCGCTGCAGTCGGTCCGCGGTGCGGATGTAGAACATCAGGTAGCGATCGATGTAGCGGACCAGGGTTTCGGAGTCCAGATCACCGGCCAGCAGTTGCGCATGCTTGGGGGTGGCGCCTCCGTTCCCGCCGACGTAGAGGTTCCAGCCCTTCTCGGTGGCGATGACGCCGACGTCCTTGCCGCGCGCTTCCGCGCATTCGCGCTGGCAGCCCGACACGCCCATCTTGATCTTGTGCGGCGAACGGAGCCCGCGATAACGCAATTCGAGGTCCACGGCCATCGCCACCGAGTCCTGCACCCCGTAGCGGCACCACGTCGAGCCGACACAGCTCTTGACCGTCCGTAGCGACTTGCCGTACGCGTGGCCCGATTCCATGCCGGCGTCCACCAGTCGCTTCCAGATCAGCGGCAGCTGTTCGACGCGCGCACCGAACAGGTCGATGCGCTGGCCGCCGGTGATCTTGGTGTAGAGGTTGAAGTCCCGGGCCACCTCGGCAATCACCATCAGCTTCTCCGGCGTGACTTCGCCGCCGGGCAGCCTGGGCACCACCGAATACGTGCCGTTGCGCTGGATGTTGGCCAGGAAGTGGTCGTTGGTGTCCTGCAGGCCGGCCGTCTCGTCGTCGAGGATGTGGTCGGAGCTGGTGGACGCCAGGATCGAAGCCACCACAGGCTTGCAGATGTCGCAACCGGTTCCGGTGCCGTACTCGCCGATCAGGGCCGAGAAGGTGCGGATGCCGGTGCTCGCGACGATCTGGAACAGCTCGGCGCGGGTCTGCTCGAAGTGCTCGCACAGGGCCTTGGACATCGCCACGCCCTGCGCTTCGAGCAGCCGCTTGAGCATCGGGATACAACTGCCGCAAGAGGTTCCGGCCGCAGTGGCACACTTGATGGCCGGAACATCATGGGCGCCTTGGGAAATAGCGCCACAGATGCTCTGCTTCGTCACGGCGTTGCAGGAGCAGATCTGGGCGTCGTCAGGCAGCGCTCCCACCCCCACCTCTGCACCCGACGGCGAGATCAGTGTCGCCGGATCGGCGGGCAGCGGCCGGCCGACCATCGGGCGCAGGGTGGCGTACGCGGAGGCGTCGCCGACCAGGATCCCGCCCAGCAGCGTCGAAACATCGTCGGAAACCACGAGTTTGGCGTAGGTCGCGTTGACGGCGTCATTGAGCACGACTTCCAGCGCGCCGGGTGTGCTGGCATGGGCGTCGCCGAAGCTGGCGACGTCGACACCGAGCAGCTTGAGTTTGGTGGACAGGTCGGCACCCGGGAATTCGGCGGTGCCACCGAGTAGCCGGTCCGCCACCACCTCGGCCATCGTGTAACCGGGCGCGACCAGGCCGTAGCAGCGGCCCTCGACCGCGGCGACCTCACCGATGGCGAACACCCGCGGATCGGAGGTGGCACAGCTGATATCGGTCAGCACGCCGCCGCGCTCGGCGATGGGCAGACCGCAGTCGGCAGCCAGATCGTCGCGGGGGCGCACACCTGCGGAGAACACCAGCAGTGCGCCGTCGAGCGTCTCGTCGTTGGACAGCGACACCGTGATGCCATCGCCGGTGTCGACGATCTCGGTGGACGCCACGTCGGTGTGCACGGTGATACCGAGTTCGGTGATGAGCCGGTTCAGCAGCGCACCGCCGCCGTCGTCGACCTGAATGGGCATCAGCCTCGGAGAGCGTTCCAGCACATGCGGTGTCAGGCCCAGCAGACGCAGCGCGTTGGCGGCCTCCAGTCCCAGCAGACCGCCGCCGACCACGATGCCGACCGCACCGGGGCGGGCCGCCGAGGCCGTCGCCCGGATGGCGTCGAGATCCTCAAGCGTGCGGTAGACGAAGCAGCGCTCGAGATCGCTGCCCGGGATCGGCGGCACGAACGGGTACGAGCCGGTCGCCAGCACCAAGGCGTCGTAGCCGATCCGCTCCCCCGCGGATGTGATGACCTGACGGGCGTCCCGGTCGATCGCGGTGGCCGGCTCCCCGACCCGCAGGTCCACCAGATCATCTCCGGCATAATCGTTTCCGGACAGGGCCAGGGTCGAGCGGTCCCAACCGTCGATGTAGGAGGACAACCCCACCCGGTCGTAGGCCGGGGTGGGTTCCTCGCACAGCACGACCACCCGCCACGCCCCGTCGCGGTCTCGGTCTCGCAGCGCCTCGACGAACCGGTGCCCGACCATCCCGTGACCGACGACGACGACGGTCCGCGCCGCGGCGGTCATGCCGCGGCTGCGGCGCTGTCGACCGCCGGGTTGTCGGTGCGCAGGACTCCCGCCTTCTTGGGGGTCCGGACGTAGGCAACCCAGGTGATGATCGCGCACAGCACGTAGAAGCCGAGGAACACCCAGAAGGCCATCGTCGCTGATTTCGCCGGCGACAGGTAGGAGGCCCGCAGGGCGACGTTGACGCCGACCCCGCCGAGGGCGCCGATGGCCCCGGCGATGCCGATCAGCGCGCCGGACATCCGCAGCGACCAGGCGCTGCGCTCCTGGGCACTGAGGTGGTCCATACTCTTGGACTTGGCCTCGAAGATCGACGGGATCATCTTGTAGGTGGAGCCATTTCCCATGCCGGACAACACGAACAGGGCGATGAAGCCGGCGATGAACGCCGCCATCGTGGCACCCGACGCGGGTCCGGCCGCGGCGTCGTCGATCTCACCGGCCGCGACCAGCCACGCCGCGGCGGCGATCATCGCCCCGAAGGTGTACAGGGTGACCTTGCCGCCGCCGAAGCGGTCGGACAACCAACCGCCGAACGGCCGGGACAGCGAGCCGAGCACCGGCCCGAGGAACGCGATCTGGGCGGCGTGCAGCGATGCCTGGGCGGTCATCGCCGGGGTGACGGGTCCGCCGTGCGAAAGCCCGGCCAGGAAGTTGATCTGAAGCACCTGGCCGAAGGCGAAGCCGAACCCGATGAACGAGCCGAAGGTGCCGATGTAGAGCAGTGAGATCAGCCACGAATCACGATGTGCAAGAACCTCGATCAGCGATCGAGCGTCGCTGCGCTGGTTGGTGAGGTTGTTCATGAACACTGCGGCACCCAGTGCGGCAAGGGCGATCAACACCAGGTAGACGGCGCAGACCAGGTGCGGCGACCGATTGCCGACGGTCGCGATGACCAGCAACCCGACCAGCTGGATGACGGCGACACCGATGTTGCCGCCGCCGGCGTTGAGGCCCAGCGCCCAGCCCTTGTATCGCTGCGGATAGAAGGCGTTGATGTTGGTCATCGACGAGGCGAAGTTTCCGCCGCCCAGTCCGGCGAAGGCGGCCACCACAAGGAACGTCGTGTACGACGTGCCCGGGTGCGCCATGTAGTACAGCGTCAGCGCGGTGGGCACCAGCAAGGCCAGGGCCGAGAAGATCGTCCAGTTCCGGCCACCGAAGTGGGCGGTGGCGAACGTGTAGGGGATCCGCAGCACGGCGCCCACGAGGGTCGGGACGGCGACGAGGAAGAACTTCCCCGCGGCGTCGATGTGATAGACGTTCTGCGGCATGAACAACACCATCACCGACCAGATGGACCACACCGAGAATCCGACGTGCTCGGCGAAAATCGACCAGATCAGGTTGCGGCGTGCGATTTTCGAGCCGCCGTTGTTCCAGGCCTCGACGTCCTCGGCATCCCAGTCGTCGATGTCGTAGCCACTACGGGTGGTTGAAGTCTGCATGTGCTCACGGTAGGGATTCTTTATTGCGCCCTCGCTGCCCGCCGTGATCGATGTGTCACAACCTTCTCACTTTGGCTGTTGCGCTGCAGTGAGGTTCAGTACACGTCGCGCAGGTAGCGCTTCTCGGAGATCAGTTCGCGCTTGAAATCGCGGGCGGCTTCGGCAGACAGGTGGCCGTGGGTGCCGATGATGGTCTCCAGCGCGGAGTCGACGTCCCGCGCCATCGTGGCGGCATCACCGCAGACGTAGAGGTGCGCACCGTCCTGCAACCACGCCCACAGCTGCGCACCGTTTTCGATCATCTTGTCCTGCACATAGATTCGCCTGCGCTGGTCGCGGGAGAAAGCGAGGTCCAGCCGATTCAGGAAGCCGTCGGTGACCATATCTGTCAGATCGTCTCGGTAGTAAAAGTTTTCGGCCCGGTGCCGGTCACCGAAGAACAACCAGTTGCGCCCGGTGTGGCCCGATGCCCGGCGCTCCTGGAGGAAGCCGCGGAACGGCGCGATGCCGGTACCCGCGCCGATCATGACAATCGGCGTCGTCGTGTCCTCGGGCGGCCGGAAATGCGGCGATTTCTGCAGGAACACCGGAACGTCGCGGGCGCGATCGGCCAGGAACGTCGAGCACACTCCCCCACGCTCGGCGCCATCCGATGTCTGGTAGCGGACGATCGAGACCGTCAACTGCACTTCGTGCGGGCTGACCAACGGGCTCGAGGAGATCGAATACAACCGCGGCGTCAGCCGGACGAGGACTTCCTGCCACAGCTGCGCCTCGGCCTGGACCGGAAACGCCCGAACCACGTCGATTCCGTTGCGCCCCAACCGCCAGGTGTCCAGTTGCGCGCGCGCCGATCGCAGCTGCCTTGCCGCCGCCTTGTCGTCCGTCGCCTCGGCCAAGAAGGCCAGCAGGTTCGGGGTGATGCGACAGATGTCGTAACTTCCGATGAGTGCCTGGCGCAGTGTGCATTGCGCCCCGTCGACCTCGACCACGTCGTCGCCGCGCAGGCCGGTCGCGGCAAGCCAGGCGGCGACATCCTCGTCGCTGTTGGTGGGCAGTACCCCCAGCGAGTCGCCGACGGCGTAGCCGACCTCGTGTTCGGAGATGTCAAATCCCAGCTGCCGCACCTCTTTGGCGGCTGACGACGGGGTCAGCCGAGTGTTACGCGTCAGCCGCGCTGCGACCGGGCTGGCGCGGGTGAACGGTTCCGTGCGCCGGGGCACGGGCGTGCTGACCACCGCGGGCGTATCGCCCCCGGCGACGAGCTCGATCGCCCGGGCGGCCCACGCGGCCAGCGAGTCTTCGTCGTGGGCCTCGCAGTCGCTGCGGGCGAGTAACCGGGCACCACCGAGCTCGGCCAGCCGGGTGTCGAGAGACCGGGCGTGACCACAGAACTGGCCGTAGGACCGGTCGCCGATACCCAGCACCGCGAACCGCAAGCCGGCCAGCTCCGGGGCATCCGGCGCCCGCAGCTTTTCCCAGAAGTCGGCGCCGTTGTCGGGTGGATCGCCGTCGCCGAACGTACTGGTGACCACCAGCACGTCACGCTCCGCGAGATCGGTTACCGCGCAGTCGTTCATGGTGACCAGTCGGGCCGCCAGGCCGGCTGCCCCGAGCTGATCGACGAGCCGGGCCGCGAGTTCCTCGGCGTTGCCGGTCTGCGATGCCCACAACACCCACGGCCCGGACGTCGTTGACGCAGCCGGTGTGCCGATCCGCGAATATCTGCCGGCCAACAGGCCATCGATCCACAGCCGGACCTCATCGCTGACCGGAGCCGAGTCGGGTAGCACAGGGACCACGACGACCTCGCCGGTCAGCGCTGCGAAAAAGCCTGACAGATAGTGCTTTTCATCGTCAGTGGCGATCAGCGGGAGTTGGGTGTCGACCGTCTTCACCGGGCGCAGACTCACGGCGCACACCTTGAGTTCGGGTTGCAGCGAGTCGCTGTCGACGGCATCACTGGTCACGGCGTTGATCGCGAGGTACTCACCGTGCTCGTCGTTCCAGTGAAAGGGCGCAAAGCAATTGCCCGGCCGGACCCGGTCGGTGATCACGGCGGGCAGCACGGCCCGGCCCCGCCGCGACTGCAGCTCGACAGCCTGGCCGTCGACGATGCCGAGGCTCCCGGCGTCGTCGAGGTTGATCTCGACGAAAGGCTTTCCGTTGAGCTTGTTGAGCTTGGCGATCCGGCCGGTCTTGGTCATGGTGTGCCACTGGTGAGCCAGCCGGCCGGTGTTCAAGACGAAAGGATAGTCGCCGTCCGGCAATTCGCGGGCATCCAGGTGCGGTCGGGGGTGGAAGATGCCTCGGCCCGACGGTGTGGCAAACCTGAGCCCACCGTCAGTGCGGTACCGAATCGGGTGACGATCCTGCTCGTCGCCGGGCGGGGACGGCCACTGCACGGGCGTTTCCCGAAGCCGTTGATAGGTGATGCCGCGCAGGTCGTAGCCGGTCTTGGGATTGGCGAACCGGCGGATTTCGTCGAAGATCTGTTCACTGGACTCATAGCGGAAGTGGGCACCGAATCCCATCGCCTCGGCCACCTGGCAGATCAGCTGCCAGTCCGGGCGTGATTGCCCTGCCGGGGAAACACATCGGCGCACCAGAGTGAGCGTGCGTTCGGAATTCACCATCACCGCGTCGGCTTCGGCCCACAGCGCGGCGGGCAGGACGATATCGGCGTACCGGTTGGTGGCGGTGTCCGCGTAGACATCCTGGGTGATCACCAGCTCCGCCGTCTCCAGGCCGGTGATGACCGTGGTGCGGTTGGGCACCGACGCCACCGGATTGGTGCAGATGATCCAGCATGCCTTGATGTCGCCGGCGGCCATCTGCTCGAACATGTCGATGGTGCCGTGGTTGACGTCGGCGCGGATCGTTCCGGGCACCACGTCCCAGACATCTTCGACGAAGGCCCGGTCGTCGGCCGAGACCACCGCACGCTGCCCGGGCAATCCCGGCCCCATATAACCCATTTCGCGGCCGCCCATCGCGTTGGGCTGACCGGTCAGCGACATCGGCCCGCTGCCTGGCCGGCAGATCGCCCCGGTGGCCAGGTGCAGGTTGCAGATGGCGTTGGTGTTCCAGGTGCCGTGGGTGCTCTGGTTGAGACCCATCGTCCACAGCGACATCCACTCCCCGGCCTCGGCGATCATCGTTGCCGCGGCGCGGATGTCGGCTTCGGCCAGGCCGGTGATGTCGGCCACCTTCGCCGGCGGGTAGTCGGCGAGAAACTGCGGCATCGCCGCCCAGCCCTCGGTGTGCTCGGCGATGAAATCGGTGTCGATGGCGCCGGCGGCCACCAGCAGGTGCAGCAAGCCGTTCAGCAGCGCCAGGTCGGTGCCGGGCCGGATCTGCAGATGCAGGTCGGCCTTGTCGGCGGTTGCGGTGCGGCGCGGATCGACGACGATCAGCTTGGCCCCGGCCCGCATCCGATCGGCCATCCGCAGGAACAGGATCGGATGGCAGTCGGCCATGTTCGCGCCGATGACGAAAAATAGGTCCGCACAGTCGAAGTCGTCATACGAGCCGGGCGGCCCGTCGGCACCGAGGGATTGCTTGTATCCGGTTGCCGCACTGGCCATGCACAGCCGCGAGTTGGATTCGATGTTGACCGTGCGGATGAATCCCTTGGCCAGCTTGGTGGCCAGGTACTGGGCCTCCATCGACATCTGGCCGGATACGTAGAGGGCCACCGAGTCCGGCCCGTGCCGGTCCAGGATCTCGCGCAGCCGGGTGCCGGCCGTCACCACGGCGTCATCGACGGGCGCGGCGACCAATTCCTCGCCGCGCGCCGGGCGCATCAGCGCGGTGAGGACGCGGCCCTCGGCGGTGCCCATCAGTTCGGTGTGGGTGGCGCCCTTCGTGCACAGCCGGCCGCGGTTGGTGGGGTGAAGCCGGTCACCGACGACGCTGGCGATGACCGGACCTCCAGGACCGGGTCTGGTGCGCACGTCGATGCCACATCCGACCCCGCAATACGAGCACGCGGTACGGATGTGGTCGGCGCAGTCATTCCCGGCAGCCACGGCTCTACCGTGCCCGGCGGACATTACGGGAGGTGCCGGGGCGCGTTATCGCGACGATAAACCGCGCTCACATTGGCCGGGCCGCTCATGTGAGAACTCGGTAGCCGATGTAAGACTTGTCAACATGGCGAGCGCCTCCTATCACCACGGCAACCTGCGTCAGGCGCTGCTCGATCACGGGGTCGCGCTGGCCCGCGCGGGCGGCCCCGACGCCGTGGTGTTGCGTGACGTCCAGCGCTTGGCGGGGGTGAGCAACTCCGCGGCCTACCGCCACTACGCCGACCGGCATGCGCTGCTAGGGGCGGTGAAGGTGTACGCGATGACCCAGCTCGGCACGACGATGATCGACGCGCTGGAGTGGGTTTCCGATGGAGATTCGCGGTCCGAGCGGGCACTGAACCGGTTGCGCGCGACCGGTCAGGCGTACGTCGATTTCGCGGTCGCCGAGCCGGGGTTGTTCCGCACCGCATTCGCCCCGGAGGGCATCGAGCCACTCGACGGCCCCGTGCCCGACGGCCGGCACCCGTTCCAGATCCTGCGGGGCTGCGTCGACGAGCTGGTCGCGGCGGGCGTGCTCACGAAGGCTCGCCGGGACGGATTCGACGAAGCCGCCTGGGCGGCCGTGCACGGAGCGGCGACCCTTTTCCTCGAAGGCCCACTGGCCACGGCCGGCGCCGAACGCCGCCAGCTGATCACGGATCGGCTCCTCGACGTCATCGGCGACGGGATCCACTGACATCTGATGTTGACAGCGCTAACTTCCGCTGGCATGCTCGCGGATGTTATCGCCGTCAACATGGAGGTCGAGCGTATGAGCGTGGGCATCGAGCCGGTCCCGCCGCAGCCCCGCACGCCCGGCCGCGGCCGGCCCGTTGCGATCCTGGTCGTGGTCCTGGTGGCCGCACTCGCCATCAACGTCGAAACCACGATCGTCAATGTCGCACTGCCAACCCTGAATTCGTCGCTCGGTGCCTCGACCAAGGCCCTGCAGTGGATCGTCGACGCCTACAACCTGGCCTTCGCCGCACTGGTCTTGGCCGGCGGCACCGTCGGCGACCGGTTCGGCCGTCGCGGAACCCTGATCGCCGGCCTGGTGCTGTTTGCGCTCGGCAGCGTCGGCGCCGCGCTGTGTACGTCCACCGGACCGCTGATCGCCATGCGACTGGTGATGGGTGTCGCGTCCGCGCTGATCTTCCCCACCACGCTCGCGATCATCACCGACACGTTCCGCGATCCGCGGCAGCGGGCGGCGGCCATCGGGGTGTGGGGCGCGGTCACCGGACTGGGTGTCGCCATCGGCCCGATTCTCGGCGGCGCCCTGCTGGAGGTGTTCTGGTGGGGCAGCCTGTTCCTGGCATTGGCACCGATCGCGCTGGCGGCCGCCCTGGCGGCCCCATTCGTCATTCCGAGCGCGTCCCCCGGACGCCAGAACCGGCTGGACCGCGGCGGACTCGTACTGTCGGTCGTCATGCTCGGCGCGCTGGTCTACACGATCATCGAAGCCCCCGACCGCGGATGGTCCAGCGCACCGACGCTGGCCGGGTTCGCCGTCGCTCTCGGCGCCGCCGTGGGCTTCGCCTGGTGGGAGCGCCGCCGGCGCGAACCGCTGATCGATGTCCGGCTGTTCACGAATCTGCGGTTCAGCGCCGCCAGCGGGGCGGTGACCGTCGCCTTCTTCGCGCTGTTCGGGTTCATCTTCCTGATCACGCAGTTCATGCAATTGCTGCAGGGCTTCAGCCCACTGGAGACCGGCGTGCGTATCCTGCCGGTCGCGCTGTCGATCGCCGTCGGGTCGGTCGTGGGAACCCGACTGGCGGTGACCCGGATCGGCACCAAAGTCGTTGTGTTCGTTGGCCTTCTACTCTTGGCCGCATCGTTCGGGTGGATCGCGGCAAGCGACCTCGCCATCACCTACCCGACGATGGCCGCGCAGATGGTACTGCTCGGCGGCGGGCTCGGACTCACCACCGCACCGGCCACCGACTCGATCATGGGCGTGGTGCGGCCCGAGCAGGCCGGTGCCGGATCGGCCGTCAACGACGCCACCCGTCAGGTAGGCGGCACTCTCGGCGTCGCGGTGATCGGCAGCATCTTCTCCACCCTCTACATCCGGCACCTGGGCGACAGCCAGGCACTGGGCCTCATGCCGCCGGCCGCCCGGTCCGCCGCGGCCGAAGGCCTGGCCCAGGGACTGGCGGTGTCGGCACAGGCGCCGCCGCCGATCGCGGGTGCGGTGCGCGGCGCCGTCGACACTGCGTTCCTGGCCGGCCTGCAGGCAGGCTGTCTGACGGCAGCCGCGGTCTGCCTCGCCGGTGCGGTGTTTGTGCTGGCAGTGCTGCCCGCCCACCCGAGAACATCGGCACCCGAATCCCAAGTTTCGGGAACCCGAAAAAGTGCTATCGTCGAGCCATGACGAGCATGGATCAGGTGCAGATCGCGGGCGTCCCGTGGCCGCTGTACAAGCTCGTCGCGCTGGTCCTGGGCCTTGTCGTGTTCGGCGTCGTCGGGCTGGTGACGGCGAATGCCGCGCCCGCCGTGCTGGTAGCCGCGGGCACCTCCACCGTGATCTGGCTGGCCTTCGGCCTGCGCCGGCCACGCCGCTAGCTAGCTGTACTGACCACGGACGTTGGTGACGGCGTGGCGTGGTGACATGACGAAGACCTCCGAGTGAAGTGCGAGCTGTCTAGGAAAGCACTCACACACCGGAGGTCTTCGTGTCCCACCGTAATGCCCCAT
>NZ_JACBJQ010000004.1 GCF_013404075.1 Mycolicibacterium vinylchloridicum | reverse complement strand
CAGCAGCCAGTCCGGGAAGTACGAGCCCTGCCGCAACTTCGGAATCGCGAGATCCAGTGTGCCTGCCCGAGTGTCGAACTGACGATGACGGTAGCCGTTGCGCTGGTTGGTGCGCTCGGTGCTGCGCTCGCCGTATCCCGCACCGCACAGCGCGTCGGCTTCTGCGCCCATCAGGGTGTGGATGAACGTGGCCAACAACTCGCGCAGCACGTCGGGATGGGCGGTGGTGAGTCGTTCAGCCAGCACGGTGGGCAGGTCGATATCGTGGGCAGTGGTCATCGCGTTGATTCCTTTGCTCGAGTGACTTTCGCGGGTCTCTCGAAGAATCACGCGATGACCTTCATTCATCCGGCTACGACACGCCGGTACCGCTGATCAGGTCCGACTCGTACACCACTCTGCTGGACGCAACCAACTCTGGACGCCCGCTTCCCGCAACTGGGGGCGCTGCCGCCCAAGGAGTATCTGCGGACAGTCACCCGAACCGGCAGCGCACCGGACATCGTTGCCCAACTCCGGGAGGACCCCGCGCTCTTGGGGTTCGTCACCGACTTCTTCCCGACCACCGGGCTGTTCCCGTCCGTCCGGACAGGCACTGCAGGAGCGGATCTCGACGTCGATCGATTGCGACTCTTCGCCGAGGAGATCGCGCCGGAACTCGGTTGGAAACCGGCGGCTTCAGGCCTTACCACCTCGTCACATCTATAAGGAGACCAGCCGTGCACTTCGAATTCATCCAGCAGTCAGGCGCATTGGGGTATGCGCTGCTGTTCGGTCCGGGCATTGTTCTGTTGCTCATCGCCCTCGCCGTGAAGGGCGCCGTCAAGACGACGCACAACTTCGTGATCTCGGGCCGCCTGCTCGGCTTCGGGTTCGGGGTGGCCTCGCTGATCTCGGTGTGGACGTGGTCGATGGCGGTGATGCTGTCATCGGCTCAGGCCTACACCTGGGGCACCTCGGGCCTGGTCTGGTTCATCGTGCCCAACGGGCTCGCCGTGATCATCATGGTGCCCTTCGCCTTGAAGCTTCGGCAGAAGATGCCGTCCGGGTACACCCTGGCCGAGTTCATCCGCGCGCGGTTCCAGAACACGATCAGCAGTGTGGCGACCCTGGTGTTCCTGCTCGGTGCGCTGCTCGGCGTCATCATGATCAACCTCGCCGGGCTGGTGCTCGTGATGAACAAGATCTTCGGGCTCACCCCGATCGGCATCGTCGTCACCGGCATCGTCGTGGTCACCGTCTACTCGTACTTCGGTGGGCTGACGACATCCGCGGTCACGGGCACGTTGAACACCCTGCTCCTCGGCGTGGGATCGTCGGTGGTCGTGCTGTTCGCCCTCGCCAAGGCAGGCGGCGCAGAGCTGGTCTTCAACAGGGTCGAGGCACTTGGTGACCAGCACCTGAACCCCTTCAACCCGGTTACCGCCGCCAGCTTTGGTCTCGCCCTGGCGCTCGGGCTGCTGACGAACGTCATCGCCGATCAGTCTTTCTGGCAACGTGTTTGGGCGATTCGGCCCAAGGATCTCGGTCGCAGTTTCTTGTGGGCGGGCGTCTGGTTCTACCCCATTCCGTTGGCGCTCGGCCTGCTCGGCTTCATCGGCGTCGCCTACGGTGTGACACCCGAACAGCTGGGCTCGCTGGGAGCGGGGGCGGTCGGCCCGCACGTCATCGCCAGTCTCGGGCTGCCGGTGTTCATCGTCGCCCTGTACACGCTGGTCGTCGTCAATGCGTGCTTCGCGGCGATCGACGGAGCCCTTTCCGGTGTCACCTCACTGGTCGCGGTCGACATCGTCCATCGGTACTGGCCGAAGGTGTCCGAGCGCAAGCTGCTGACCATCACCAAGACCAGCATGATCGTGGCGGCCGCTATCGCTGGTGGTGTGGTGCTGACCGGCATCGACTACGTGAATCTCGTTACCACGGTGTACTTCTACGGAACCAGCCTGCTCATCCCGGTGACCCTGAGCATCTTCTGGTCGCGGATGACCGGGACGGGGTACGTCGCGGGCGTGCTGGCGGGTATCGCGGTCGGAGGACCACTGCGGGAGACGCTCGGGCCCACCTACGGACCGCTGTTCGGCATCATCGGCTTGATCGCCGCATCGGCAGTCGTGTCGATCGTGGTGAGCTTGCGCGCCCGCACCCGGTTCGACTTCGACAGTCTCGCCGAACGTAAGGGTGCACTGCTGGAACGTGACACCGCGACGAAGTCCGCTGCCGTCGAGCCCGTCGTCGCCGGGCAGCAGTAACCGCCGCAATAACGAAAGGCAATGGTTGTGACCCTCTTTTATCTTGGCGCGGGCATCGGCTTGATACTCGCCGTCGTCTACCTGATCGTCGGCACGCGCAGCTTCCTGCGGATCCGGCGAGAGTTGGCAGCCGGCACGGCGATCGACGCACTCGAAGAAGAACTCGACTCGTCGGAAGTAGCACTGGTCCCGGGTTTCACATGGAAGGCCACCCTGGCGGTATTGACGTCGTTCGTCTTGCTGGTGGTTGCGTCCTACAGCGGGGTCTTCTGGTACGTGCTCGCATTCAGCGGCCTCGGTACCGCCGCAGCGGTGATCGTGGCGTTCATCCTCGAGTTGCGCGGTGACCGGGCGGGATCCGTCGCGTGACGAAGAAGAAGGCGCACCTGCTGGGCTTCGTGCAGCACGGTGTGATGAACCACGCATCCACCATGTGGGCGCATCCACGGGACAAGGTCGGCTACCACTGGTCGCGGCCGGAGTACTGGCGTGATCTCGGAAGGACCATGGAGCGTGGCCTTTTCGACGCGATGTTCATCGCCGACGAACTCGCGCCGTACACCACCTACAAGGGCAGTTCGGATCCGGTGGTGAAGTTCGCGGGACAGTGTCCGGTGCACGAGCCTGCCAGCGTGGTACCGATCGTGGGCGCTTTCACCAAGAACCTCGGCATCGGCATCACGTTGTCGACGTCCTTTGTGCCGCCTTACATGATGGCGCGCCAGCTCTCGACATTGGATCACCTCACCGGCGGGCGTGTCGGCTGGAACATCGTCACCTCGTACTCCAAGAGCGAGTTCCAGGCGATGGGCAAGCAGAACCTGACACCCCGCGACAAGCGCTACGAGGTGGTCGAGGAGTACATGCAGCTGCTGTATCAGCTGTGGGATTCCTGGGACGACGACGCGATCGTCTACGACCGGGAGAACGGCATCTTCGCCGACCCCGCCAAGGTGCGCGAGGTCGACTTCCAGGGCGAGTTCTTCCAATCCAAGGGCCGTCACTTCGTCGCGCCGTCGCCGCAGAAGCGGCCGGTGCTGTGGCAGGCCGGATCCTCGGAGCAGGGCCGCGAATTCGCGGCCAAGCACGCTGAATCCGTGTTCGGCATCTTCCCGACGCCCAAGAGCATGCGGGCCTATGCCGACGACATCCGCACGCGCGCCAGCGATGCCGGCCGCGATCCGGACGCGGTCAAGCTGATCTACGGCCTTCAGACCGTCATCGACCGGGACAAGGGCCGCGCCAACGACCGCTACTCCGAGTTCGTCGAGAAGGTCCAGATCGAGAGCGCACTCGGAATCCTTTCCGGCCACACCGGATTCGACTTCTCCACGCTCGGCCTCGACGACAATGTGGTCGACGCCGACGTGCAGGGCATCCGCGGGCTGTTCGACGCGATCCTGGAGGCCAAGGACGGTGCCCCGGTGACGGTGCGCGAGGCCGCGCAGATCTACGGCGTCTCGATGGGCGCGCCGGTGGCTGTCGGTACTCCGTCCGATGTCGCCGACCAGATGGAGCAGTACCTCGACGAGGGCGGCTGCAACGGCTTCATGATGCTGGCCACGGACACGCCCGGCTGCTTCAACGACATGACCGAACTGCTGGTGCCCGAGCTGCAGCGGCGCGGCCGCTTCCGAACCCGATACCCCGGCACGACGCTACGAGAAAGCCTGCAGGAGTACTGAGTTACTTCCAGACCAGCAGGTCCTCGACGCCGTTGTTGTAGACCACCTGGGTGGGCGCGGGCCCGGTCACGTCGAAATACAGCTTGCCCCAGGACGAATCGCCCTGCTGGAGCGTCGCGCCACTGATGCCCGCCGGCGTGGCGGCCTGCCACAGTACCGGATAGTTGGTGCCATTCGCGGCGCGGGTGTTGAACTCCGGAATGATCGGCGTCACGGAGCCTTTGGCGGCGCGCACCTTGGCGGTGGCCTCCCACAGCGTGCCCGCCAGCGGGTAGCCCGGGACGGTGTCGGTGCTGGGCTTGAGATCGCTGATCTTCCAGATCGTGATCACCGCACCGCCGTTGTCGACTAGGTGGCCCCACCCGCCGAACTTGTCGACGCTCGGATCGGCCGCCGCGGTCGGCGCCGACACGATCGACAGGCTCACTGCTGCGGCCAGCGCCGCCGCTTTCATCCTCATGCGCGGCACGCTATGGACACTGGATGAACAGCGGTCAACCGCGACACCAATTCCAGTTGCGCTGCATCTCAACGGGAGCTGGCCTCAGGCGTGATGACCGATCCCCGAACGACCGCTGCGGCCGGTGCTGCCGTTGGTGGTCGTTCCCGACGTGCTGGTCGCAGTGCCCCCGCTTCCGCCCTTGCCGCCGGCGGCGAACAGGCCGCCGGGGCCGCCTGCACCACCGTTGCCGCCAACGGCGGGCTGGTCGACGGTTTCGGCGTCACCACCCTTGCCCCCGGCGCCGCCCGGTGTGCCGATACCACTGCTGCCGCCCGTGCCGCCATCGGCGGCTGTCACACGTCCGCCGGCCGTTTCGGCTTCCACGTTGCCGGCCTTGCCGCCGGCTCCGCCGGCACCGACGAGGGTTGTGCTGCCGCCGTTTCCGCCCCTGCCTCCGGTCGCCGTTGCGGTCCCGGTGTGGCCGAAGCCGCCCGCCCCGCCGGTACCGCCTGAGCCGATGGTGGAATCGCCGCCGTTACCACCAGCGCCCGCGGTGGCTGTCCCGTTCTCCGCGTAGGCAAATCCGCCGCTGACGTAGACCCCCGAGGGCTCCATATAGGCCGAGCCGCCGTCGCCCGAAAGCAGGCCACCACGACCACCGTTACCGCCCACACCGCCGACCGCATGTACCGCGGGTGACGGATCACCCGTGGTTCCGTCGTTGCCCCAACCGCCCATACCGCCGGTGCCGACCAGGCCCGCAGCTCCGCCGTCGCCGCCGTTGCCGCCGACCGCGCTTCCCAGAAAAGTGAGTGCCCGACCAGCGTTGCCCCCGTCGCCGCCGACGCCCGAGATCAGCCCGCCCCGGCCACCTTTTCCGCCGTTCGCACCGGTGGCTCCAGGTGATGCCGTTACCAGCGCGGGGACCGGTGTGCCGACATCGTCGCCGCCCCGGCCGCCGTTGCCACCCTTGCCGAATAGCCCTGCGGCGCCGCCCTTTCCACCGGCGGTCGCCGCGTTGAGCAATGTACCTGTCAACGGGTCATAGTGTGCGTCGATGCCACGCCCGCCGTCGCCACCGTCGCCCAAAAGTAAACCCGCACGGCCACCGGCGCCCCCGAGCGCGCCGTCGCCGCCCTTGCCGACCAGAATCCCGGCATTGCCTCCTTTGCAGGGTGCGCTACACGTAGCCGGGTCGGCATCGGCGCCGTCGCCGATGAAGAACCCGACGAAATGGGTGATGTCAGAACTGAGCGATGTCAACGCGATCGCTTCGGATCGGATTACTGGAGCTGGTGCGGCGTTAACTGGGGCCGGTGTCATGGCGATCATTGCGCCGACTCCGATGAGTGCGATCGCCGGTGAAACAGACAGGCGCGAAGTGAGCAGCATGCGCCATGATCGCACCGGACGCGGGCTGTTACGCGCTCTTCAGCCGAATCTTCCAGCGCACCAGGCTCAGATAGCCGACGCACAGGGCGCCCAGCATGCCCATGTCGAACCACCACGCCGACGCGGTGTGATGCCAGTGTGAGTCCTTGGGCGTCAACGGTCCGGGCACCAGTGTGATCAGGTCGATCGTCGACGCCGACGCCGCGAAACCCCAACGGGCCGGGGTGATCCACGACAGCTGGTCGAGCACGAGGCGCCCGGTCACCGGGATCATGCCGCCGGAGAACACCAGCTGGCTCATGACCGCTACCACCAGCAGCGGCATGATCTGCTCGTTCGACTTGGCCAAGGCCGACAGCGCCAAACCCACCATCGCCGCGGTGACGGTCGTCGCGGCCATCACCACGAACAGCTCCAGCGTCGGGCTCAGGAACGTCAGCGACCCCTGTGTCGGACCGCCCTTGCCCGCAACGGTGATCGCGGTGACGATCGTCGATTGCACGATCGCGAAGACCGCGTAGATACAGACCTTCGCCAACAGGTAGGCCGTGGTCGACAACCCGACGGCCTGTTCTCGGCGGAAGATCGGTCGCTCACCGATCAGATCGCGAACCGTCAGCGCCGTCCCCATGAAGATCGCACCGACGTTCAGCAGCACCAGAATCTGGCCGGGCTCATTGGGCGCGTCACCCATCGGATCGGGCTTGCCGAAGCCGACGGTCCCCGGCACCGACAGCGACAGCACACCCATGATGAACGGCAGCAGCGCCAGGAAGATGAAGTAGCCACGGTCGGAGACGATCAACCGCATCTGCCGTCGCGCAATCGTGGAGAACTGCCGCAGCAGGCTGGTGTGCGTCGGCTCGCCCATGTTCGACGGCGCCTCTTGCGGCGGCGGTAGGGGGGCAGGCCCGGTCTGCTGCAAGTAGCGCTGATGGGCGGCGTCGGGATCGCCTGCCACGGAGCTGAAGATGTCGGCCCAGTTCGTGGTGCCCATCGCCGGGCCGATCTGACTCGGCGGGCCGCAGAACGCCGTCTTGCCGCCCGGTGCCAGCAGCAGCACCTGGTCGCACACGTCGAGGTAGGTCAGCGAGTGCGTGACCACCAACACCACGCGGCCGGCGTCGGCCAGCTGGCGCAGCATCGTCATGACCTGACGGTCCAGCGCCGGGTCCAGACCGGAGGTCGGCTCGTCGAGGATCAGCAGCGACGGTCCGGTCAGCAGCTCCAGAGCCACCGACGCGCGCTTGCGCTGCCCGCCGGACAGCTTGTCCACCCGGGTGTTCTGGTGCTGGGTCATCTCCAGCTCGGCGAGCACCTGGGCCACCACCTGCTGGCGGTCTTCCTTGGTGGTGTCCGGTGGCAGCCGCAGCTCGGCGGCGTACATCAGCGCCTGGTTCACGGTCAGCTGGCCGTGCACCACGTCGTCCTGCGGCACCATCCCGATCCGGGAGCGCAGCGAGGCGTACTCGGCGTGGATGTTGTGACCCTCGAAAGTGACTGTGCCACTTGTCGGATGGGTGTAGCCGGCGACCAGTCGCGCGAAGGTGGACTTACCCGCACCCGACGGGCCGATCACCGCGGTCAGGGTGCCCGGGCGCGCCGTCAGCGAGATGTTGTCCAGCAGGGTCTTGTTGTTCTCGATCGTCCACGTCACCGCGCGCACGTCCAGACCGCCGGTGGCGGTGGCCGCCTCGGTCTCGGTGCGCCGGGCCAGCGTTCCGCCGGCGAACACCAGGTCGACGTTGCCGATTGTGACGGTGTCGCCCTCGTTCAGCATCGCGGTGTCGACCCGGGCGCCGTTGACGAACGTGCCGTTGATGCTGCGGTTGTCGACGATCTCCGTGCCGCCCGGGGTCGGGATCAGCGTGGCGTGGTGGCGCGACGCCAGCACGTCGGGGATGACGATGTCGTTGTCGGTCGCGCGGCCGATCTTGATACCGCCGGGCGGCACATCGCTGGGTGCGCCGGGGCGCAGGATCCGCAGCATCGACGTCGCGAGGTTCGAGGAGCCGGCCGCGGGCTTGCCGACCGCCTGGCGCAGCTGGGTCGGCGCCGTCGCCGGCGGCGGCGCGGCCGCTCCCGCCCCGGTGGGCGGATGGTAGGTCGGTTGCGCCCGCTGATATGTCGGCTGCTGCTGCGACGGCGGCTGCCACGAGCCCGCGGTCGCCGGGCCGCGGGTCGGCTGCGCCGGCCACGACGGCGAGGAGGGCGGGGCGGCCAGACGCACCGAGGAGGTCTGCGGTGGACGGCCCACCGAACCCTGGGCGCGGCCCAACCCGAAGCTCAACGGCGGCCCGTCGGGATTGCCCACGTTCACCGTCATGCCGTCGGTGATGTCGACGGACGGCACCCGGCGGCCGTTGACGAACATGCCGTTCAGCGAGCCGTTGTCCACCGCCATCCACCGGCCGTGGTCATAGCGCAACACCAGGTGAGCACGGGAGATCAAGGGGTGGGCGATGCGCACGTCGGCGCGCAGGTCGCGACCGACCACAACGTCGTGGCCTGCGGCGAAGGTGCGCTCCGACCCGTCGTACCGAACTGTCAGAACGGGCGCGGCTGGTCGACTCATCGCCACCAACTCTATCGGTAACGACGCCGACGGCCCGTCAGGCTGGACCGCCGGTCACCACACAAAGAGTCCGCGAGTAGATGGTCGGCATGCATTTGTTGCAGTGCGTACACAGCGACTGCACAGAATGCGCTTCGCCGTCGGCCTGGATGCGGTTGAGCAGGTCCGGCTCGGCCAGCAGGGCTCGGCCCATCGCCACGAATTCGAAGCCCTCGGCCATCGCGCGGTCCATGGATTCGCGGTTGGTGATACCTCCGAGCAGGATCAGCGGCATCGTCAGCTCCTTGCGGAACTGCGCGGCGTCACGCAGCAGATAGGTGTCCCGGTAGGGGTACTCGCGCATGAATTTCTTGCCGGTCATGCGCATGCCCCAGTTCAGCGGCCACTTCTGGGCGCCAGCGAATTCCTTCACCGGGGCGTCGCCGCGGAACAGGTACATCGGGTTGAGCAGCGAGCTGCCCGCGGTGAGTTCGATGGCGTCCAGGCCGCCGTCCTCCTCCAGCCACTTGGCGGTCTGCAGCGCTTCCTCGATCTGGATGGAGCCGCGCACCCCGTCGGCCATGTTCAGTTTGGCGGTCACCGCGATCGGGGCCGGGCCGAGGCGTTCCACCTCGCGGCGCACGGCCATCACGATGCCGCGGGCCACCTTGGCCCGGTTCTCCAGCGACCCGCCGAACTCGTCGGTGCGCCGGTTGATCATCGGCGACAGGAAGGAGCTCGCCAGATAGTTGTGGCCCAGGTGGATTTCGACGGCGTCGAATCCGGAGTCGATGGCGAACCGCGCCGCCGCAGCGTGGGCGGCGATGACGTCGTTGATGTCGTCTTTGGTCGCGTGCTTGGCGAACTTCATCGACAGCGGGTTGAAGAACCGGACCGGGGCCAGCGCGGTGGCCTTGTTCGAGCGGGCATTGGCGACCGGGCCGGCATGGCCGATCTGCGCGCTGATCTTCGCGCCCTCGGCGTGGATCGCGTCGGCGAGTCGCTGCAGGCCGGGTACGGCTTCCGGGCGCATCCAGATCTGCCCGCCGTTGGTGCGGCCGCCCTGGCTGACCGCGGTGTAGGCGACGGTCGTCATGCCGATGCCGCCGGCGGCGACGGCGCGGTGGAAGGCGATCAGGTCATCGGAGACGACGTCGTCGGGGGTGCGGGCTTCGAAGGTGGCCGACTTGATCGTGCGGTTGCGCAGGGTGATGGGTCCGAGTTGGGCCGGGCTGAACACATCTGGCGCACTGTTCATGACCGCAGCTGACCACGCTGTGAACAGTGCTGTCAACGGCGGCGTTCGGTCAATGGAACAATACGGTTCGTGGTCGCTATCACCCTGGACGGCAAGCTCACCCGTGACGAGATTTTCGTCGATCTCACCGACCGTGTGGCGGCGCTGACCGCCGCCGGACGCACCCCGGGACTGGGCACGGTGCTCGTCGGTGACGACCCCGGTTCGCACGCCTATGTGAAGGGCAAGCACTCCGACTGCGCCAAGGTCGGGATCACCTCGATCCGCCGCGATCTGCCCGCCGACGTGAGTCAGGCGCAGCTCGACGACACCCTCGACGAGCTCAACGCCAACCCCGAGTGCACCGGCTACATCGTGCAGCTGCCGTTGCCGCGCCACCTCGACGAGAACGCCGCGCTGGAACGGGTCGACCCGAACAAGGACGCCGACGGGTTGCACCCGACCAACCTGGGCCGGCTGGTTCTCGGCAAAGAAGCGCCGCTGCCGTGCACCCCGCGTGGCATCGTGCATCTGTTGCGTCGCTTCGACGTTCCGATCGCAGGCGCGCACGTGGTGGTCATCGGCCGCGGGGTGACCGTCGGCCGTCCGCTGGGTCTGCTGCTGACCCGGCGCAGCGAGAACGCGACGGTGACGTTGTGCCACACCGGAACTCGTGACCTTCCCGCGCTCACCAAGCAGGCCGACATCATCGTGGCCGCCGTCGGCGTGCCGCACATGCTGACCGCCGAGATGGTGCGGCCCGGTGCGGCCGTCGTCGACGTCGGGGTGAGCCGGGTCGACGGAAAGCTCACCGGCGACGTGCATCCCGATGTCTGGGAGGTCGCCGGGCAGGTGTCGCCGAACCCCGGCGGGGTGGGTCCGCTGACCCGGGCCTTCCTGCTCACCAACGTCGTCGAACTGGCCGAAGCGGCCCGGTGACCGCTCGTGCGAAGCGCCGACTGCCGACCCGTGCGGAGGCGGCGGCCTTCACCGCGCGTGTGGTGCGTTCGCAGTGGCCGATCCTGAGCGTCGGGGTGATCTTCGTGGTCGCCTTCGTTCTGGTGGCGGCGGAGTTCTGGCGCCGCGGCTCCCTGCTGATCGGCATCGCGGTCGGCGTGGCCGCGGTGCTGCGCCTGGTGCTGTCCGAGGAGCGTGCCGGTCTGCTGGTCGTACGCTCCCGCGGCGTCGACTTCGCGACGATGACCACGGTGTGTGTGGCGATGGTCTACATCGCGTCGACGATCGATCCGCTGGGCACGTCATAATTTCTGCCCGGCAGGCAATCTTGCACGGTAGGCAACTTTAGGCGTACGGTGGCCGGCATGAGCCAGGGGCTGCGCGAGCGCAAGAAGGCCGACACCCGAAGAGCGCTCAGCGATGCCGCGCTGCACCTGACCTTCGAACGGGGTCTGGAGAACGTCACCCGGGAAGCGATCGCCGAGCGCGCCGGGGTCTCGCTGCGCACCTTCAACAACTACTTCGCCGGCAAGTACGAAGCCATCGCCTACCGCCAGCTCGAACGAATGCGGCGCAGCCTCGCGGCATTTCGGGGACGGCCCGCGCGTGAGCCGTTGTGGACGGCCATCACCGAATCGGTGCTCGCCCCTCTGCTTGCCGAGATGGGCGAAGACTATGCACCGACACGCAAACAGCTCGACCAGCTCGTCGAGCTGAGCATGGCCATCGAAGTGCGCAACGCTCTGGCCAAAGACCTGATGGCCGAATGGATCGACGCGATCGCCGAACGCACCGGTACCGATCCGGCCCGCGATATGTATCCGCGCCTGGTGGCCGCGAGCATCCGCGCTGTCGCCGAAGCCGCCATGGACACCTACATCGCCTCTGACCCGCCCGTTCCGATCGTCGGCCTGATGCGCCGAGGCTTCGCCGACGTCGTCGCCGGACTACCCGAACCGAAAAGGAAGTCGTCATGAACGACGTCGACATCGTCATCTCCGGAGCCGGGCCCAACGGCCTGATGCTGGCCTGCGAACTGGCCCTGGCCGGCATCACCCCGGTCGTGCTCGACGCACTGCCCGGTCCCAGCGATGAGCCGAAGGCCAACGGGCTTGTCGGACAAGTGGTTCGGTTGCTCGACATGCGCCGGCTCTATAGCCGATTCACCGGGCTCGCCGACCCGCCGCAGCCGGCGGCAGGCTGGATCTTCTCCGGCATGGCGTTGGATTTTGCCGGCATGCAAGACAATCCGATGTATGCGATGGCGATCTCGCAGCCGAAGCTGGTTCGCTTGCTCGACGAACGTGTGCGAGAGCTCGGCATCGAGGTCCGCTGGGGTCACGAACTCACCGGACTGGACGCATCCGACGACGGTGTCCGGCTGACGATCGCCACGGAATCCGGTGTCTACACCGAGACGGCGTCGTATCTGGTGGGCGCCGACGGCGGTCGCAGCTTCGTCCGCAAGAGTGTGGGCATCGATTTTCCCGGCGCGACGTCGCCGACGGTCGCCCGGCTGGCCCACGTGGTGGTGCCCGACGAATACCGGCGCGCCGACGGTGGTCTGGACGTGCCGGGCTTTGGCCGAGTGGCGTTTGGCCACAACAGGTTCGATCGCGGCATGGTGATCTACGCACCGTTCGAGGCGGACCGCTCCCTCTTGGGCACCATGGAATATGGCACGTCGACTGATGTCGAGGAACCCATGTCGCTCGATGAGCTACGGGATAGCCTGACCCGCGTGCTCGGTACTGAACTGCCGGTGGCCGAGCCGCACGGGCCGGGTCCGCACGCGCTGCGGCGCATCAACGGACAGAACACCCGGCAGGCCGAACGCTATCGGGATGGCCGGGTGCTCCTGGTCGGGGACGCCGCTCACGTGCACAGCGCGATGGGCGGCCCCGGGTTGAACCTGGGTATGCAGGACGTCTTCAATGTCGGCTGGAAGCTTGCCGCCGTCATCAACGGAACCGCACCCGATACTCTGCTCGACACGTATCAGGCCGAGCGCTATCCGGTGGGGGAGCGGGTGATGATGCATTCGATGTCGCAGATCGCGCTGATGGCTCCCGGGCCCGAAATTGCCCAACTCAGAATGCTTTTCACCGAGCTCCTCGACATCCAACAGGTCACCCGCCATATGGCGCGACTACTCGCCGGCTCCGATGTCCGCTACGACGTCGGTGACGACCATCCGCTCTCCGGCTATCTGGTGCCCGACCTGACGCTCGACGACGGCAGCCGGGTGGCCGGCCTGCTGCACAACGCGAGGCCGGTCCTGCTCGACCTGGGCGGCGGTGCGGCCGCGGCCGGGGCGAAACACTGGGCCGATCGTGTCGACATCGTCGAGGAGCACCTCGAAGGCGGGCCGGCGGCGCTGCTCATCCGGCCCGACGGCTATGTCGCCTGGGCCGCAGACGATTTCGGACCTGCCGAGGCGCGCACTCTGCACACGGCACTCGCGCGCTGGGTCGGACCCTAACCGCCGAGCGTCGCCCGGATCCCCACCGTGATGTAGGGCAGTGCCAAGCCCGTCGAGTTGGCCAGCGCCGGATGGGAGTTGAGCAGCTCGCGAACCTCGGCCAGCGTCTGCGTGCGCACCGCTGCCGGCTGAGTGATGCAGTAGCTGCGGGAGGCCACCAGATCGATCAGCGCCTGCGGTGTCAGGTAACTCGTCCACTCGACGTGGTGGCGGGCCAGGTCGGTGAACGGTTCGGGCAAGGTGACCGAATTGTTGAACGGGTCGTCCTCGTGGCCGATGATGCGCCCGAGATCCTTGACCCAGCCCAGCCTTTCGTCCCGGGTGTTCCACACCAGCCCGAGCCGGCCGCCCGGCCGCAGCACCCGAGCCACCTCGGCGACCGCCTGCTGAGGGTCGAACCAGTGCCAGGCCTGCGCCACCAGAACCGCATCGACGCTGTTGTCGGGCAACGGAATCTGCTCGGCGGTACCCAGCAGTGCGGGGGTGTCGGGCAGCGCCGTGCTGAGCAGCTCCAGCATCTCGGCCAGCGGGTCGACCGCCACCACATCCAGTCCGCGCTCCACCAGGCGGGTGGTCAGCTTGCCGGTACCGGCGCCCAGGTCCAAAACGTCGCGCGCGCCGGGCGGCAGCAGCCAGTCGATGGCCTCCGGTGGATACGACGGGCGGCCGCGCTCGTAGGCGGCGGCTTCGGACCCGAAGGACAGTGAACGTTCCCGCCGCGCCTCGGTCACGGGGTGCGGGAACCTTCGCCGCCGGCCAAATCCAGTGTCCGGCGGATCAATTCGCCAACGGCTTCGGTCTCGACCAGGAACCCGTCGTGGCCGTAGATCGACTCGACCACGTTGAGCCCCGAGCAGTTCGGCAGCAGGGCCGCCAACTCCTCCTGCAGGCGCAGCGGATAGAGCCGATCCGAGGTGATCCCGCCGATCACCGTCGGCACCGGGCAGGACGACAGGGCCGCGGCCACACCGCCGCGCCCGCGGCCGACGTCGTGGTTGGACAGCGTCTCGGTCAGCGTCACATAGCTGCCCGCGTCGAACCTTTCGACCAGCTTGGCGCCCTGGTACTCCAGATAGCTCTGTACCGCGTAGCGACCGCCGGCCAGCGTGTTCTCGCCGTCCTGGGCGTCGTTGCCGAACCGGTCGTCCAGTTCGGCCTCACCGCGATAGGTCAGGTGGGCGAACCGGCGGGCCAGCTGCAGCCCGACGTCGGGATTGCGGCCGGTGCCGTGATAGTCGCCGTCCTGCCAATTCGGGTCGGCCTTGATCGCCGCGATCTGGGTGCTCTGTGTTCCGATCTGGTCGGCGGTCGCGCGACCGCCGACGGCCAGGACCAGCGCGGCCCGCACCCGCTCGGGGTAACCGACCATCCACTCCAGGGCCCGCGCGCCGCCCATCGAACCGCCGACCAATGCGGCGACGTCGGTGATGCCGAGCGCGGCCAGCGCGGCCACGTCGGCGTTCACCTGGTCGCGCACCGTGATGATGGGGAACCGCGAACCCCACGGCTTGCCGTCGCGGGCCAGCGAGCTGGGTCCGGTCGAGCCGCGGCAACCGCCGAGCACGTTGGTGGCCACCGCGCACCAGCGGTCGGTGTCGATCGGTGCGCCCGGTCCGGCGACGCCGTCCCACCAGCCCGGGGTCGGGTGGCCGGGACCGGCGGGCCCGGTCAGATGCGAGTCGCCGGTCAGGGCGTGCAGCGCCACCACGACGTTGTCCCGGTTGGGGGAGAGCTCGCCCCAGCGTTGTATGGCGATCGAGACGTTCTCGATCACTTCACCGCTTTCCAACCTCAGCGCGCCGATGTCGACGATGCCGATCTCACCCTCGGCGGGCAGGGTCACTGTGCGCTCATCGCTGATGGTCATGTCAGGCTCACTCAAAAGGCTGCCACGGCCCGCGGGTCCGAGGCCTGCCCATCCGACACGGACTTGGCGGCGGCGAAGCCGCGTTCCAGGTCGGCCAGGATGTCGTCGATGCCCTCGAGGCCGACGGCCAGCCGCACCAGGCCGGGCGTGACGCCGGTGGCCAGTTGCTCCTCGGCGGACAGCTGCTGGTGTGTGGTCGACGCCGGGTGGATCACCAGGGATCGCACGTCGCCGATGTTGGCGACGTGGCTGTGCAACGTCAGCGCGTCGACGAACGCCTTGCCCGCCGCGACACCGCCGGCCAGCTCGAACGCCAGTACCGCACCGGTTCCCTTGGGCGCCAACTTCTTTCCCCGCTCGTACCACGGCGAGGTGGGCAGCCCGGCGTAGTTCACCGACACCACGTCCTCGTGACCGGCCAGGAACTCGGCCACCTTCAGCGCGTTCGATACGTGGCGCTCGATCCGCAGGCTCAGCGTCTCCAGCCCCTGGGCGATCAGGAAGGCGTTGAACGGCGACGCCGCCGAGCCCAGGTCACGCAGCAGCTGAACGCGGGCCTTGAGCGCATAGGCGGGCGGACCGAGTTCGGCGAAGACCACGCCGTGGTAGCTCGGGTCCGGGGTGGTGAAGCCGGGGAACCTGCCGCTTGTCCAGTCGAACTTGCCGCTGTCGACGATCACGCCCGCGATGGCCGAGCCGTGGCCGCCGAGGTACTTGGTCGCCGAGTGCACGACGATGTCGGCGCCATGGGCGATCGGCTGGATCAGGTAGGGCGTCGCGATGGTGTTGTCGACGATCAGCGGCACCCCGTTGTCGTGGGCCACCGTGGATACCGCCGGGATGTCCAGCACATCGATCTGTGGGTTGGAGATCGTCTCGGCGAAGAACGCCTTGGTGTTGGGCCGCACCGCGGCCTGCCACGACTCCGGGTCGTCGGGGTCGGTCACGAACGTGGTCTCGATGCCCAGCTTGGGCAGCGTGTAGTGCAGCAGGTTGTAGGTGCCGCCGTACAGCCGCGGACTGGACACGATGTGGTCGCCGGCCTCGGCGATGTTCAGGATCGCGAAGGTCTCCGCGGCTTGCCCGGAGGCCAGGAACAGTGCGGCCACCCCGCCTTCCAGGGCAGCGATCCGCTGCTCGACGGTGTCCTGGGTCGGATTCATGATCCGGGTGTAGATGTTGCCCGGCTCGGCCAGCCCGAACAGCGCAGCCGCATGATCGGTGCTGTCGAAGGTGTACGACGTGGTCGCATAGATCGGCAGCGCCCGGGCGTGCGTCGCGACGTCCGGGGTCTGCCCGGCGTGGATCTGTTTGGTCTCAAAAGACCAGCTAGCGGTCGGATCCTCGGTTTCTTGCGTGCTCATGTGAAACGAACCTCCATCTGTCTTTGGGGGCCCGTCAGCACGGACCCGCGCTTGCCGGCAGCCGCTATCGACTGCTCAACCTGGTCTTCACCCGGAGCACCCCACCGCGGTTGGAGGGTTGCCGGCCAGCAAGCCGGGGCTTGATGCTGGCGCTCATGACCGAGTCAGAGCATAGCGGACCTTCGTAACCGGAGGCCAGCGGGATATCTGGCGCCGGGTCGGCCGGCCGGGCCTCACCGTGCTGTGTGCGGGCCGAACTCGGCGGCGACCACGGACACGACATCGGCAGGAAACCCGCCCCGCCTGGCATGTTCCCGGATCGTCTCCTCGTCCTCGGCCTCATGAATGCAGTAGACCTTGTCTCCCGCAACGTAACTGGTGATCCACCGGTAGGGAACGCCCAGCGATGCGACGGTGGCGTTGGACTTGCACGAGATCTCGGCAAGCTGCTGTTCGGTCAACTCACTCGCGCCGGGGATCTCCCGTTCGATGAGGAATCTGGTCATGACGAACCTCCTGTTCTGTGATGCCCGGCGGCTCGATCCGCCGAACTGATCCCAGCGTCGTCGGTCGGTCGGGGCCGGTCATCGGTAGGAGCTCCCTATCTTTGTGCCGCCGACCCCCGAGTCGAGTCGCGTCGCCTACCGGGGTACCAATGTTTGCGCTGGTCAGCGCGGTTGCCGGTCGCTACGATCTGGCCATGGCACTGGTCGAGCGCGAAGCCGCCTTTGCCGCTTTGGACGAATGTGCCGAGCGTGCGAAAGCGGGGCGAGGGGGGCTTGCCCTTGTCGTCGGGGAGGCCGGCGCCGGCAAGACCGCTTTCGTCGAGGCGTTCGTTGCCCGCCGGCCGGATCACATCCGGCTCTTGTGGGGTAGCTGTGATCCGCTCCCCACGCCCCGCCCACTCGGGCCGATCGTGGATGTATCGACGGAGTTGGCACCGACGACCCGGGCGGTCATCCACGACGCCGAACACGCGTACGACATCTTCGACGCGGTCTTCGACGACATTGCGGCGACCCCGTCGATCGTGGTCATCGACGACCTTCACTGGGCCGACCAGGGCACCGTGGACCTGCTGCGCTTCGTGCTGCGCCGGATTCAGCGCAGCCGTTCGCTTCTGATCCTGACCGCGCGCAACGACGAGGTCGCCGTCGACAGCCATGTTCAGCAGCTTCTGGGTGACATCTCGCGCAGCCCGGTCGCGACATGGATTCCCTTGCTCCCACTCAGCGTCACCGCGGTGACCACTCTGGTCGGCGACCGCGCCATCGATCCGCGCTGGCTCCATCGGGTGACCGCCGGCAACGCGTTCTTCGTGTCCGAGATGCTCGATCACCCCGTCGAGGACTTGCCGACGTCGGTACGCAACGCCGTGCTCGCCCGGACTGCCGGGCTGGACGAAGCGGCGTGGGACCTGCTTCACCTGCTTGCCTGCGCTCCGGAGGCGATCCCGGACTACCTGCTCGTCGAACTCGGGATCGCGGTGCCGCCGTTGAGGAGGCTGCACCAGGCCAACCTCATCAGCCGCACTGCCCGCGGGGTGGTCTTTCGGCACGATCTCTGCCGCGTCGCGGTGGCCGGCATCATTCCGCCCGGCGCGGAGGCCCAATTGCATCGACGCATGATCGACGCGTACGAGGCGGCCGGCCGCATCGATCACGCGGTGATCACTCACCACGCCCTCGGTGCCGGTGATCCGGAGCGTGTCAGATCGGCTGCGACGGCTGCCGGAGTCGCAGCCGCTCGCTCTGGCGCACATCGGCAGGCCGCCGAGTTCTACCGCACTGCGCTGAACTCTTCTGCCGCATTCTCGGCATCGGAGGAAGCGACGTTGCTGGAGCTCCTCGCTGAGGAGTTCTACCTCGTCGACCAACTCGACGACGCGATCGATGCGTGCCGGCGCGCGCTGCTTCTGCGCCAGCAGGTGGGAGTTGCTGCCGATATCAGTGCCGCGCATCACGCAATGTCCGTTTACGAGTGGTACAACGCCAACAGGGAAGCTGCGGAAAAGGAAGTGGCTCAAGCAGTTTCGGTATTCCGCGGGGCGCAGTTCGACGCGCCTGATCAGTTGGCGGCTCTCGGCCATGGTCTGGCCATGCAGGCGTACCTTGCGATGCAGGCCAGTGACCTGACAACGGCGGGATCACTGGCGCGCAGGGCGGCGGAGATCGCCGAGACCGCCGGCGAGACCGCGTTGGCGGTGCGCATTGCGATCATCGACGGAATCTGTTCGGTGATGCGGGGATTGACGTCGGGCCGTAACGACATCCTGTCGATCTTGCGGTCCGCGCCCAGGCATCTCGACGTGATCTATTCCAGCGGGTACAGCAACCTGACATACCTCGATGTCGAAGAGCGCCGACTCGACGCGGCAGCAGACTTGCTCGACGTCAGCATCCAGCTGACAGTCGAGCGTGACCTGCCGGTCTGCCGGGTGTGGCAGGTGGGTTCGCGGGCCCGGTTACACCTGATGCGCGGCGACTGGACCGAAGCGTCCGGAGATGCCGCAGATGTTCTCGACGTGAGATGCGCTCCGCTGGCGCGGTTCTGGCCCGCATTGGTGCGAGGATTGGTCGCGCTGCGCAGCACCGGCCGTGGCGGCGATGACATCGCAGATGCGTGGCAGTTGGCGGTGCGCTACAGCGAACCCCTCCGCCTGATTCCCGCTGCCGCGGCGTTCACCGAATTCGGTTGGCTGACTTGTACACCCGTGAATCTCGACGATTATCACCGCCTTATCGAGGGGCCTGAACTGCCCGGACTGTCATGGGCGCGTGGGGAGCTGGCGTCGTGGCTGCGCAGAAGCGGCGTCGATGTCGAAGTCCGCGACGTCGCCGAACCGTACCGCCTGTACCTCGACGGGGATCTCCTTGCGGCGGCCGATGCATTCGACAGTCTCGGCCTGCCGTACGAGGCCGCGCTGGCGTTGACCGAGACCGGTGTCGAGGAGGCCGTCCGCCGCGGACTGGACCTGCTCGACGGGCTCGGGGCTCTGGCGGTTGCCGACAAGGTGCGCGCCGACCTTCGGTCGGCCGGAGCGCTCAAAGTGCCCGCTCGCAGGCGCGCTGCCAGTTTGGCCAACCGGGTGGGGTTGACCGCGCGCCAGGCGGAGGTTCTACATCTGATGGCGGAAGGGCTGACGAACGCCGAGATGGCGGCGGCGCTGTTCGTGTCGGTCAAGACTGTCGATCACCATGTGTCGGCCATCCTGGCGAAGCTGGACGCACCGAACCGCAAAGAGGCCGTCAAGCGCGCTCGGTCTCAGGGGATCCTGGCTGGGGAAGCGCCGAAAGTTACTGGCTAGTAATAAAGACGGTCGACTCGCCGCCCGGCGATGCCGAGACTGTGGCCCACGGGTAGCGTCGTGGCCGACGTGATAGTTGTTGCCATCAGGACAACGCGCCGCTCCGCAGATTTTTGATCAACCGTGACGCCTGGAGAGTGACTTATGAGTGACCAGCCGACCATCATCTACACCCTCACCGACGAGGCGCCATTGCTGGCCACCTATGCCTTTCTCCCAATCCTGCGCGCCTTCGTCGAAGCCGCGGGCATCGACGTCAAGACCAGTGACATCTCGGTGGCCGCGCGCATCCTCGCCGAGTTCAGCGACCGGCTCACCGACGAGCAGAAGGTGCCCGACAACCTGGCCGAGCTCGGCGCGCTGACCCAGGACCCGAGTGCCAACATCATCAAGCTGCCCAACATCAGCGCCTCGGTACCGCAGCTGATCGCCGCCATCAAAGAGCTCAAGGCCAAGGGATACGACCTGCCCGACTATCCGGACGACCCCAAGTCGGACGAAGAGAAAGAGATCAAGGCCCGCTACTCCAAGGTCCTCGGTAGTGCGGTGAATCCGGTTCTGCGCGAAGGTAATTCAGACCGTCGCGCCCCCAATGCGGTCAAGGGGTATGCGCGCAAGCATCCGCACAGCATGGGGCAGTGGTCGCAGGCGTCGCGCACCCACGTGGCGACGATGAAGACCGGCGACTTCTACCACGGTGAGAAGTCGATGACGCTGGATAAGGCGCGCAACGTGCGGATGGAGCTGGTCACTGCCGCCGGCCCGACGATCGTGCTGAAGCCCGAGGTGAAGCTCGACGAGGGCGACGTCATCGACAGCATGTACATGAGCAAAAAGGCGCTGATCGACTTCTACGAGGAGCAGATCGAGGACGCGTACAAGACGGGCGTGATGTTCTCGTTGCACGTCAAGGCCACCATGATGAAGGTCAGCCACCCGATCGTGTTCGGTCACGCGGTGAAGGTTTTCTACAAGGACGCCTTCGCCAAGCACGGCGCGCTGTTCGACGAGCTCGGCGTGAACGTCAACAACGGCCTGTCCGACCTCTACGACAAGATCGAGTCTCTGCCGGCCTCGCAGCGCGAGGAGATCATCGAAGACCTGCACAAGTGCCACGAGCACCGGCCCGAGCTGGCGATGGTCGACTCGGCCAAGGGCATCTCGAACTTCCATTCGCCGTCCGACGTCATCGTCGACGCCTCGATGCCGGC
Source organism: Mycolicibacterium vinylchloridicum (assembly GCF_013404075.1). GTDB lineage: Bacteria > Actinomycetota > Actinomycetes > Mycobacteriales > Mycobacteriaceae > Mycobacterium > Mycobacterium vinylchloridicum. The sequence continues at coordinate 236,043 of NZ_JACBJQ010000004.1, read as the reverse complement.
GATGATCCGGCTCGGCGGCAAGATGTACGGCGCCGACGGCCGAACCAAGGACACCAAGGCCGTCAACCCGGAGTCGACGTTCTCCCGGATGTACCAGGAGGTCATCAACTTCTGTAAGACGCACGGCCAGTTCGATCCGACCACCATGGGCACCGTCCCCAACGTCGGCTTGATGGCGCAGAAGGCCGAAGAGTACGGCAGCCATGACAAGACCTTCGAGATTCCCGAGCCCGGCTTCGCCAGGATCGTCGACAACGACAGCGGCGAGGTGCTGCTCTCGCAGAATGTCGAAGCGGGCGATATCTGGCGGATGCCGATCGTCAAAGATGCCCCGATCCGGGACTGGGTCAAGCTGGCCGTCAACCGGGCCCGACTGTCCGGAATGCCGGTGGTGTTCTGGCTCGATGACGAGCGCCCGCACGAGAACGAGCTGCGCAAGAAGGTCAAGACCTACCTCAAGGACCACGACACCGAGGGACTGGAAATCACGATCCTGCCGCAGGTGTGGGCGATGCGATACACGCTCGAGCGGCTTATCCGCGGCCAGGACACCATCTCGGCCACCGGCAATATCCTGCGCGACTATCTCACCGACCTGTTCCCGATCCTGGAGCTGGGTACCAGCGCCAAGATGCTCTCGATCGTGCCGCTGATGGCCGGTGGCGGCATGTACGAAACCGGCGCCGGCGGCTCGGCGCCCAAGCACGTCAGCCAGCTGGTCGAGGAGAACCACCTGCGCTGGGATTCCCTCGGCGAGTTCCTCGCGATCGGTGCCAGCCTGGAGGATCTGGGCAACAAGACCGACAACGCCAAAGCCAAGGTGCTGGCGAGCACGCTGGACACCGCCGTCGGAAAGCTGTTGGACGAGAACAAGAGTCCGTCGCGCAAGGCCGGCGAGCTGGACAACCGGGGCAGCCAGTTCTACCTCGCGCTGTACTGGGCGCAGGCCCTGGCCGAGCAGACCGAGGACAAGGAACTGGCCGGGCATTTCGCCCCGCTGGCCAAGACTCTCGCCGAGAACGAGGCCACGATCGTCGCCGAACTGGGCGCGGTGCAGGGTGAGCCCGTCGACATCGGCGGCTACTACTACCCGGACCCGGAGAAGACGGCCGCGGTGATGCGTCCGAGCAAAACGTTCAACTCCGTGCTCGGCTAGGAACCGGTCTCGACCTGCCGCACCGGCGGCACGTGGGCGTCGACCCACTCGATGATCAGGTCCGCGACACGCTGCGGCGCCTCGAACATCGGGATGTGGCCGACGCCGTCGAGATGCGTCACCTTGGTGATCTCGGGGATGTGCTTGCGGAAATGGTTGCTGAACCGGGGGTGGGGCAGCACCCGGTCGCGTTCGCAGATCACCAGGTGGGTCGGGACGCTGGTCTCGGTCAGCTCCATGAGGCCCGGCATCAGCAGGGCTTTGATCAGCAGCTGGTAGTAGGCCGGGCAGTGGGTGACGTCGTCGAGGATCTCCCGCAGCTGCACCTCGGTCACGCCGCGCGGGGTCGCGCTGATCGGCACGGTGGCGGCGGCTTTCACGCCGGGCAGGCGCAGTGCGCGCTCGCCGAGCACCCGGGCGGTCAGCCAGACCGGCAGGCCGGCGACGAACTTGCCGACGATCTCGTATTTGACCGGTGACCAGCGGTGCCAGCCGCCGGCCGGGGCGATCCCGGTCAGGGTCCTCGCGCGGCCCCGTCGCTCGAGCTCGAAGGCCACCCAGCCGCCCAGCGAGTTTCCGACGACGTGGGCGGTGTCCCAGCCGAGCTGGTCGAGTTGCCGCTCGACGTGATCGGCCATGGTCTTCGAGTCCAGAATCCACGACCGGTTGCGCGGGCCGCCGTTGTGGCCGGCCATCGAGGGTGCGAACGCCTCGTAGCGGCCGGTGTCGGCCAGCTTGGGGGCGACCTCAGTCCAGACGTAGGACGACATCATGAACGGATGCAGCAGCAGGATCGGTTCGCCGGCACCTTGATGAATCGGTTCGCGTAGCGGCACAACCCGACCGTAAAGGTGATACCGCCGGTACCGCAATACCGCGCGATAGGTTTTGCACCGTGATCGTGACCACCATCAACGTCAACGGCGTGCGCGCCGCGGTGCGCCGGCGTTCCGAAGAGAACCTCGGTCTGCTGGACTGGCTGACCCACACCACCTCCGACGTCGTGTGCCTGCAGGAGACCCGCTCGGACGACGAACAGATCGCCGAGGCGCTGGCCCCGGCGGTGGCCGACGGCTGGCATCTGGCGTCGGCCAGCCCCCACCTCAAGGGTCGCAGCGGGGTGGCGATCCTGTCCCGCACACCGTTCACTGCTGTGCGAATCGGCTTGGCGGCAACCGAATTCGCCGAACACGGTCGCTACCTCGAAGCGGACCTGGCCAGCGGGCACACCGTCGGCAGCGTGTACGTCCACACCGGGGAGGCGGACACCGACCGGCAGCTGGAGAAGGAACGGTTCATGGCTGCGCTGGCCAAGCGGATGGCCGAGCTGACCGCCGACGGCCGCGACGCGGTGATCTGCGGCGACTGGAACATCGCGCATACGACCAACGACATCAAGGCGTGGAAGGCCAACGTCAAGAAGGCCGGGTTCCTGCCCGGCGAGCGGCAGTGGCTGACCGATCTGCTCGATACCGGATGGGTGGACGTCATGCGTCAGATGCATCCCGATGTCGCCGGCCCGTACAGCTGGTGGTCGTGGCGCGGTAAGGCGTTCGACAACGACGCGGGCTGGCGCATCGACTACCACCTGGCCACGGCGGGCCTGGCCGCACGCACCGTGGCCGCCCGCGTCGAGAAGCCGACCGCCTACGCACTTCGGTGGTCCGATCACGCCCCGGTGACCGTAGAGTTCTCCGGGTGGCTGAAGCCTGGGCGCCGCTGAGGAATGCGGGATTCCGGAGTCTGTTCGTCGCGGCACTGGTCTCCAATATCGGGACCTGGATGCAGACCGTTGGGGCGCAATGGTTTCTGGTCATCGAGGAGGCGGACCCGACCGTGGTCGCGCTGGTACAGACGGCGAGCCTGTCGCCGACACTGATCTTGACGGTGTTCGCCGGCGCACTGGCCGATCGGGTGGATCGTCGCCGGCTGTTGATCCTGGTGCAGATCTACGCGGCCGCTGCGGCTGCGGTGCTGACCGTGATCGCCGCGGCCGGCCTGCTGGAACCGCTGACGCTGCTGATCCTGATGTTCGCCGTCGGATGTGCTGGGGCGTTGACCGCCCCGGCGTGGCAGGCGATCCAGCCGGAACTCGTTCCGGGCGACCAGATGCCGGCCGCCGCATCGCTGGGTGGGGTCGCGGCAGACGCGGCGCGCGCGATCGGCCCACCCATCGCGGGTCTTCTGGTGGCCTTCATCGGGCCCGCTGTGGTGTTCGGGCTCAACGCGCTGTCGTTCGTTGCGGTGATCGTCGCGCTGGTCGCCTGGCGGCGCACGGAACCAGCGCCGGTGGACACCTCGCCCGAACCGGGGACCGGCGGCCTCGGATTCATCTGGCGCACCCCGGAGGGTCGTCGAATCCTGTTGCAATCGGCGGTGTTCGCTCTTCCCGCCTCGGCGCTGTGGGCGCTACTGCCGCTGGTCGCGTCCCAGTCGTGGGGACTGCGCGCGATCGGCTACGGAACGGTGCTGGGCACCGTCGGCGTCGGGGCGGTCTGCGGGGCGTTCGCGATGCCGCGGATCCGCGCGAAGGTGCCTGCCGCGCTGATCCTGCCGGTCGCCGCCGTCGCCACCGCGGTGGGGCTGACCGCCGCCGCGTATTTCCCGCTGTGGGCGGCGGTTCCGCTGCTGTTGCTGACCGGGGTCGCCTGGATCGCCGCACTGACCACACTGACCGTCGCAGCCCAATTGCTGCTGCCGCAGTGGGTGCGTGCCCGCGGCCTGGCGGCGTTCCTGGTGGTGCTGATCGGTGCCCAGGCGCTGGGCTCGCTGCTGTGGGGAGTGCTCGCGACGCGGTTCGGGCTTGCCACGTCGCTGACGGCGGCCGCCATCCTGCTGGTCGCCTGGGCCGTCAGCAGCCTTGGCGGTTGGGGCCGTCGAACGTCGTAGGCGCGTTGTCGATTGCCTTGGTCACCGCCTCGAGCACCCGCGGGTCCCATGTCAGCGCGGTGTCACGCGTCAATGCGGTGATCATCGAGACGTAATCGCTGTGGGTGTCGTCGACGGTCTCGCAATGCCGGTGCGGCAGGACGGTGTCGTCGACGTCGCGGGCCAGTGCGCTGCGCAGTTCGACAACACCGTCGTTCGGCCACACGGCGGCGTCGGCGGGGCCTGCGTGGGTGAACCGGTTGCCGCCGATCAAGGTGACCGGGATGTGGTCCAGGACGCCGGCCTGGGAGGCATTCCAGCCTGTGGGGCCGGTCAGGTAGGACTGGCCGAGTTCCCGCGCCGATCCTGAAATATGCACCGCCGCAATATCTCTGGTGTAACCCTTCATCTGGCTCTCGCAGAACTGGTCACCCGCACAGGCGCTCAACGGCACCGTGCCTTCGACGTAGTTCGCCAAATAGGATCCCTGCCAAGGTGTTCCGATCGTCGTCAACGACCGTATGGTGACCGGCGACGCCGCAGACAGCAGGGTCCGGATCGCCGCCCTCGAATACAGCCCGCCCATCGAATGTCCGACGAGGTCGACCTCGTCGATCTTCTTCTCGGTGTGCAGCCACTCGATGAAGCGGGCCAGATGCTCACCGGCCAGGTCGATGCTGCCGGTGGTGTCGATCGTCATGGCCGCGGGCAGTGGAGCCGGGCAGGAGGCGAATGCGCCGTAGCCGGTCGTGTCGCGCACCTGACCGGGCCCGGCCATCGCCGGTGCGGTGAACACCGAATGCCCTGAGTTCGAGAGATGGTCGCGCAACGGGGTGTGGTCGGTGCCGGCCGGCAGGCCGATGGCGCAGGCGGCCTCGGGTGTGGTGAAGGGGCTGGTGCTGGCCAGTCCCGAGACGATGACCACCGCCCGCGACGGCCGATCTCCTTCGGTGTTGGTGTGCGAGCAGCCGGCCAGGACGACGGCGGCCAGCAGCGCCAGACTGCGCAGGACTAGGCGGGCCACCACTACGCCGGGCAGCCTTCCCGGTTGGCACCGTCGAGCGCCTTGGGCGCGTCGTCGATGGCCTTGTGCACCGTCTCGAGGACCTGAGGGTCCCACGTCAGCGCGGTCTTCTGGTCCAGCCCAGCAAGATTGGAGACGTAGATGCTGTGGGTGTCGTCGAAGGTGTGGCAGCGCCGGTGTGGCAGCACCGGGTCGCTGATGTTCTTGGCGAGCGCACTCTGCAACGCCACCAGACCGTCGTTGGGCCACACCGCGGGATTCACCGGCCCGTCGCTGTTGGTTTTCGGGGGGTTGAATTTCTTGCCGCCGATCAGCACCACCGGGATCTTGTCGAGCACGCCGGACTGGTATTCGTTCCAGCCGTCCTTGCCCATCAGGAAGGCCTGGTTGACCTCGCGGCCCGAGCCCGCCATGAGCCGCTTCACCTCGTCGAGCATCCCCTTCATCGCGGTCTCGCAGAAGGTGTCACCCTTGCAGTCGCTCAGCGGGATCAGCCCGTTGGCGTAGTCGGACAGATACGACCCCTGCCACGGTGTGCCGATCGTCGTCAGCGACCGTACTTTCAGCGACGAGTTCGTCGATGCCAGCACCCGGATGGCGGCGCGCGAGTACAGCCCACCCATCGAGTGACCGACGAAATCGACCTCGTCGACGCCCTTGTCGGTGTGCAACCAGGTCAGGAAGCGGGCCAGATGCTCACCGGCGGTGTCGATGCTGCCCGTCGAGTCGACCGTCATGTTCTCCGGCAGCGTGACCGGGCAGACCCCGAACGGGCCGAACCCGGTTTGGTCCACCACCTGGCCGCGGCCGGCCATCGCGGGCGAGGTGTAGACCGTGTAGCCCTTGGACAGCAGGTACTCCCGCAGCGCGGTGTCGGTGTTGCCGGCCGCCAGCCCGGTCTTACACGCCTGGTCGGGTCCGGTGTACGGGGTCGTCGCATCTCCGCCGGAGACGATTACCACCGCCGTCGACGCCGGGCGCTGCTGCTCGCTGGGCTTGCTGTCGCAACCGGCCAGCACGCAGGTCAGGGTGATAGCGGCGGCCAGCGCCAAAACTCCTCGCACGAAGCAGGATGCTAGCCGCGAACGCGGTCGTGACAGGATTGACAGACCATGAACAGCTCATCCCGTCGTGTCGTCTTCTCCGGCGTCCAGCCGACTTCTGATTCGCTGCACCTGGGCAACGCGCTCGGTGCGATCAGGCACTGGGTGGGTCTGCAGGACGACCACGACGCCTTCTTCTGCGTGGTCGATCTGCACGCGATCACCGTGCCGCAGGATCCCGCCACGCTGCGGCACCGCACCCTGGTGACCGCCGCGCAGTACCTCGCGCTGGGCATCGACCCCGACCGTGCCACGATCTTCGTGCAGAGCCACGTCCCCGCGCACACCGAACTGGCCTGGGTATTGGGCTGTTTCACCGGGTTCGGCCAGGCCTCGCGGATGACGCAGTTCAAGGACAAGTCGCAGAAGCAGGGTGCCGACGCCACCACGGTGGGCCTGTTCACCTATCCGGTCCTGATGGCCGCCGACGTGCTGCTCTACGACACAGATCTGGTCCCGGTCGGTGAGGACCAGCGCCAGCATTTGGAACTGGCCCGCGATGTCGCGCAGCGGTTCAACGTCCGGTTTCCCGACACGTTCGTCATCCCGGAGCCGATGATCGCCAAGGCCACCGCCAAGATCTACGACCTGGCCGAACCGACCGCCAAGATGAGCAAGTCCGCGGCCACCGAGGCGGGGCTGATCAGCCTGCTCGACGACCCCAAGGTGACGGCCAAGAAGATCCGCTCGGCCGTCACCGACAGCGAGCGGGAGATCCGCTTCGACGTCGACGCCAAGCCGGGCGTGTCGAATCTGCTGTCCATCCAGTCCGCGGTCACCGGCACCGATATCGACGCGCTCGTCGCGGGCTACCAGGGGCGTGGCTACGGCGACCTGAAGAAGGACACCGCCGACGCCGTCGTCGAATACGTCACACCGCTGCAGCAGCGCGTCAACGAACTGCTGGACGACCCGGCCGAACTGCAGGCGATCCTGGCCAAGGGCGCGACGCGGGCACGAGAGGTGTCTGCCGTGACCATCGGACGGGTATATGAGCGGTTAGGGTTTTTGCCGACAAGTCCGTAGACGCGGGAGGCTGGGCAATGACGGAACCGGCCGATGAACCGGGTCGCCTGGACCGGCTGAGGGCCCGCTATCACTGGTTCGACCACATGGTGCGTGCCGGGCAGCGCTATCAGAACGTCAAGGGCGACTTCTACGCCGCGGGCATCACCTACTTCACGATTTTCGCGTTGTTCCCCTTGCTCATGGTCGGTTTCGCGGCCGGGGGCTTCGTGCTGGCCAGCCGGCCGGATGTGCTGGCCGACATCGAAAGCCGGATCAAGACAACGGTTTCCGGGGACTTCGGTCAGCAGCTGATCGGCCTGATCGATTCGGCCGTTCAGTCCCGCACGTCGGTCGGGGTGATCGGTTTGGCCACCGCGGCGTGGGCCGGGCTGGGCTGGATCGCCAATCTGCGTGAGGCACTGAGCCAGATGTGGGAGCAGCGCGTCGATCCGCCGAACTTCGTGCGCACCAAGCTGTCTGATCTGCTGGCGTTGTTGTCGGTGTTCGTCGCGATCGTCCTGACCATCGCGCTGACCGCACTGGCCGATCCGTCGTTGATGACCAAGGTTCTGGAGTGGATCGGTGTGCCGCATGCCGACGGCTTGGGCGGGGTGCTGCGGGCCGTCTCGCTGGTGATGTCCTGGGCGGTGTCATGGCTGTTGTTCAGCTGGATGATCGCCCGGTTGCCGCGTGAGTCGGTCAGTTTCCGCAGCAGTGTTCGGGCCGGGCTGATGGCCGCGGTGGCCTTCGAGATCTTCAAGCTGGTCGGCTCGATCTACCTGCGGTCGGTGGTGCACGGGCCGGCGGGTGCGACGTTCGGGCCGGTGTTGGGTCTGATGGTCTTCGCCTACATCACCGCGCGGCTGATTCTGTTCGCCACCGCGTGGGCGGCGACGTCGCATGACAATCTGGTGCCCGAGCCGGTTCCGGCGCCCGGCCCGGCGGTCATCAGCCCGCGGGTCGGCCCGGACGACGGGTTGAGCGCACGGCAGACGGTCGCCGCAATGGCCGTGGGTGCGGTTGGAGCGCTTGGTCTTTCGCGGCTCTGGCGCCGGCGGCGCGAGTAACTAGCGCCCGCGCACCGGGCGGCGGTTGATCGAGCGCGCCATCATGATGAGCCCGAACACGACCAGCGTGCCGACCACGCCGACGCCCACCCGCACCGGCACCGCGTCGGCCTCGGGCAGCACGGCCGAGGCCTTGGCGGCGACCGCGCTGTCGGGATCCGGCTTGGGCGCCATCAGTGACGGGTCGGGGTCGATCAGGGTGCCGATCTTGGTTCCCGGCGGTGTGGCGAAGCCGTAGTCGAGTAGGTGCGCGGCCTGCTGCCACGGCGGAATCGGTTGGCGCGTACCGCGCAACAGCACCGCCACCAGCCGGCGGCCGTCGCGGTTCGCGGCGCCGACGAATGTCTGTCCCGCGTCGTCGGTGTAGCCGGTCTTGCCGCCGAGTGCGCCCGGATAGTTGTAGAGCAGCTGGTTGTCGTTCTCCAGCTCATAGGCGGGATGGTCGCCGTCCTCGCCCGGCTTGGCCGGATGCCCGGGGAAGTTGTACTTCTCGGTGGCGACGATGTTCGCGAAAGTCGGGTTCGCCCAGGCGTATCGGTAGAACAGGCCGATGTCGTAGGCCGACGTACTCATGCCCGGGCCGTCGAGGCCGGACGGTGTCGCCGCGCGGGTGTCCTGCCCGCCGAGCTTGCGGGCCAGTCCGTTGATCTTCTGCATCGCGGTGTCCCAGCCACCGACCTGCATGGCCAGCGCGTGCGCGGCGTCGTTGCCGGAGTGCATCAGCAAGCCGTGAAGGAGATCGTTGACGGTGTAGCGGCCGCCCTCGTCCACCCCCACGCGGGTGCCCTCGGCGTTGGCGTCGTCTTGGGTGCCGGTGACGATCTTGTTCAACGGCAGCTCGTTCATCGACTGCATCGCGATCAGGACCTTGATGATCGAGGCGGGGCGGTGCCGGGCATGCGGATCGCGCGCGGCGATGACGTCGCCGGTGTCCAGGTCGGCCACCAACCACGACTCGGCGGAGATGTCGTCGGGAACGGGTGGCGTACCCGCCGCGACGATCACTCCGCAGCCGGACAGCGCGTCGCCGCCCACCGGCTTTGCGGGGACGGGCAGCGGCAGCGGCGGGTCGCCGGCCTCGGGCACCTCGGAAGAGTCGACGGCCGGCGGGGTGGTCACCCGGTACGGGCAGGTGTTGGGGTCGGCCGGATCGGCCGAGGCGATCGCCGGTGTGCCGACGACGCACAGCGCCGCGGCCACTGCGGCAGCACACCGCGTGAGTAATTTCGAGCTCGCCATCGAGTCGCAGAGTAGGGGATCGGAGCCCCGAAATAGCGGAGCCGCGCTGTGACTGGAGTGGTAGTTGTTACAAATCGAGACATGCGATGGCGGACGCGCCGATGCAGCCCAACCAGAGTTTGCGGTCGTGTTCCACCAGGCCGGTGGCCAGGCCGAACCGTGGATCTTCTGCGTGCAGTTGAGCGCGGACCCGGCCGTCGAGGTCGACGGCGATCGCCCACACCACCGGCTTGGGGTTGGGCATCCAGCTGTACGGGAGCTTCCACAGCAGCCGGCGCAGCACCGGGGCGCGCGGCGCCAGCCATTCGCCGACCGCATTCCGCTCGCTGACCAGCGCCACCCAGATCCGGCCGTCTGGGGCGGTCGAGATGTTGTCCGGATAGCCGGGGAGGTTCTCGATCAGCGGCACCGGCTCCCCGATTCCGGACCCCGTCAGCGGGTACCTCGAAACCCGGCATGCGGTGGTCTCGGCGACCACCAGCGCCGACTCGTCGGCGCTCAATGTCACCCCGTTGGCGAACCGCAGCCCGGTGGCCAACGTTGTCACGGTGCCGTCGGCGTCGCGGCGGAACAGTGACCCACCCGCGCGTGCCTCCAACACCGCACCCTTGTAGTACTCGTAGTGGAAGCGTGACGTCGACTCGGTGAAAAAGATTGTGCCGTCCGATGATTCGACAACATTGCTGCAGAACCTCAGCGGTCGCCCGGCCACCTCGCTCACCAGTGTCTCGAACGTCCCGGTCGCCGGGTCCAGCCGCAGCAGCCCGCGGTGGCTGTCACAGATCAGCAGCCGCCCGTCGCGACTGACCGCCAAACCCAGCGGTCGCCCGCCGGTGTTGCCCACCATCTCGGGCGCGGAGCCGGGCCCGATTCGGATGATCGCGCCGTCGTCGGTGCCGGTCCAGATCGCGCCGTCGGCGTCGATGACGACATCCTCGGGGGCGTGCGCCGGAATGTCGATGATTTCCAGGGGTCCGGTGAGATTCGGCGGGGGCAGCGCAACCGAAGGCGGCGGCTGCCACCGCACGGGATCGACCGGAGGTTTAATGCCAGGCGTCGCCACGGGTCTGCAAGTGATCCCAGGCCTGGGTGAACACGCGGCGCAGGATCTGCTCGATCTCGTCGAAGACGGCCTGGTCGCTGATCAGCGGCGGCGCGAGCTGCACCACCGAGTCGCCGCGGTCGTCAGCGCGGCAATATAACCCGGATTCGAACAGCTCGACGGACAGGAAGCTGCGCAGCAACCATTCGGAGAGCTCGTCGTCGAGGACCGCCTTGGTGGCCTTGTCCTTGACCAGCTCGATGCCGTAGAAGAAGCCCTCGCCGCGGACGTCGCCGACGATCGGCAGGTCGAGCAACTTCTCCAGCGTCGCGCGGAACGCCGGTGCCGTGCTCTTGACGTGGTCGTTGAGGCCCTCGCGCTCGAAGACGTCGAGGTTGGCCATCGCGACCGCCGCCGCGACCGGATGCCCGCCCCAGGTGTAGCCGTGCGCGAACGTGGTCTGGCCGTCGTTGAACGGCTCGAACAGGCGGTCGGAGGCGATCATCGCGCCCAGCGGGGCGTAACCGGACGTCAGACCCTTGGCGCAGGTGATGATGTCGGGCACGTAGTTGAAGTCGTTGCAGGCGAACATCGAACCGATGCGGCCGAAGGCACAGATCGTCTCGTCGGAGACCAGCAGCACGTCGTACTCGTCACAGATCTCCCGGACCCGCTCGAAGTATCCCGGCGGCGGCGGGAAGCAGCCGCCGGCGTTCTGCACCGGCTCGAGGAAGACGGCCGCCACCGAGTCGGGGCCCTCCATCTCGATGGCCTCGGCGATACGGTTGGCCGCCCACTGTCCGAACTCCTTGATGTCGGTGTCGTGGCCTTCGGGCGCGCGGTAGAAGTTCGTGTTGGGCACCCGGAAACCACCCGGGGTGATCGGCTCGAACGGAGCCTTGAACGTGGGCAGGCCGGTGATGGCCAGCGCGCCGTGCGGGGTGCCGTGATAGGCGATGCTGCGCGAGATCGCCTTGTACTTGCCCGGCTTGCCGGTCAGCTTGAAGTACTGCTTGGCCAGCTTCCATGCCGATTCGACGGCGTCGCCGCCGCCGGTGGTGAAGAACACCCGGTTCAGGTCAGCGGGCGCGTAACCCGCCAGTCGCTCGGCCAGCTCGATGGCCGGCGGGGTGGCATAGGACCACAGCGGGAAGAAGCCGAGCGTCTCGGCCTGCTTCTTGGCGGCTTCCGCGATCTCTTCGCGGCCGTGGCCCACCTGCACCACGAACAGGCCCGACAGGCCGTCGATGTAACGCTTGCCGTTGCTGTCCCATATGTGGACACCGTCGCCGCGGGTGATGATCGGCGGCGTGATGCCGGCGCCGTGGCGGGCGAAGTGGCCCCACAGGTGCCGGTCTGCCTTCGCACCGAGTTCGGCGGTCAGGTTCTGGCTGGCGGTGGTTGTCATCGGGTACCCCAATTGTATTGTTGCTTAACTAGTTTCAAATAGACCAGCGTCTCGGTGGAGGTCACTCCCGGCACGGCGCGGATCTCGGTGTTGAGCAGCTCCAGCAGCTCTGCGTCGTCCTCGCAGACGACTTCGGCGATGGCGTCGAATGTGCCTGCGGTGAGCACCACGTAGTCCACCGCCGAGATCTGCGCCAGCTTCTCGGCCACCTTGGTGGTGTCACCTGTGCAGCGGATACCGATCATCGCCTGCCGGGTGAAACCCAGCTGCAAGGGATCGGTCACGGCGACGATCTGCATGACCCCGGAGTCGACCAGGCGCTGCACTCGCTGGCGCACCGCCGCCTCCGACAGCCCGACGGATTTACCGATCGCGGCATACGACCGCCGGCCGTCTTGCTGCAGTTTCTCGATAATGGCCTTGGACATCTCGTCCAGTTGGACGGGCCCGTTTCCACCCGCCGCAACGGTGCGGACGGGAAACCGAGTGGCCGGTACACCCGAGTCACGCATGCCCATGATTGTGCACGGAATCCGTTGTTTAAGGCAACCAGATCGATGAAATTGGTGGTCATTACCCACTCATACTGCGGGAATGCGTAGCAGTGCCTGAGCGGGTCGGTTACGGTGGGGCGGTGACAACTCTCGCTTCGAACAAGACCCGCATTGTGCCAAGTAGCTGGATCGATGGCGCCCCGGTGACCACCGGAGGCGGCCTTCACCGGGTGGTCAACCCGGCGGACGCCCACGTCGTCGCGGAGCTGGCGCTGGCCGAGCCCGCCGACGTCGACATCGCCGTGGCGTCCGCACGGGCCGCTCTGCGCGGCTGGTCGCGGGCCACTCCGGTCGAGCGGGCCACCGTGCTGGCCAAACTGGCCGAGCTCGTCGAGGCCCATTCGGACGAGATCGTCGCCGAAGAGGTCAGTCAGACCGGCAAGCCGGTGCGGCTGGCACGAGAGTTCGACGTCCCCGGCAGCATCGACAACATCGCGTTCTTCGCCGGGGCGGCCCGTCACCTGGAAGGTAAGGCCACCGGGGAGTACAGCGGCGACCACACATCGTCCATCCGGCGCGAGGCCGTTGGAGTGGTCGCGACGATCACCCCGTGGAACTACCCGCTGCAGATGGCGGTGTGGAAAGTGCTGCCCGCCTTGGCTGCCGGCTGTTCGGTGGTGATCAAGCCCGCCGAGCTGACGCCGCTGACCACGTTGACGCTGGCCCGGCTGGCCACCGAGGCGGGCCTGCCCGACGGTGTGCTCAACGTCGTGACCGGGGCCGGTGCCGATGTCGGCTCGGCGCTGGCCGGCCACCGCGATGTCGACGTCGTGACGTTCACTGGTTCCACCGCCGTCGGCCGCCGGGTGATGGCCGCCGCGGCGGTGCACGGCCACCGCACCCAGCTGGAACTCGGCGGCAAGGCGCCGTTCGTGGTGTTCGACGACGCCGACCTGGACGCCGCGATCAACGGGGCGGTGGCCGGATCGCTGATCAACACCGGGCAGGACTGCACCGCCGCGACCCGTGCGATCGTCGCCCGCGATCTCTACGACGACTTCGTCGCGGGGGTGGGCGAGCTGATGAGCAAGATGGTCGTCGGTGACCCGCAGGATCCCGACACCGACCTCGGTCCGCTGATCTCGGCCGGCCACCGCGACAAGGTCGCGGCGATGGTGGCCCGCGCGCCGGGAGAGGGCGGTCGCATCGTCACCGGCGGCGCGGCGCCGGACCGGCCGGGCTCGTTCTACCTGCCGACGCTGGTGGCCGATGTCGCCGAGACCTCCGAGATCTACCGTGACGAGGTCTTCGGCCCGGTACTGACCGTGCGCACGTTCAGCGACGACGACGATGCGCTGCGTCAGGCCAACGACACCGACTACGGGCTGGCCGCCTCGGCGTGGACCCGCGACGTCTACCGCGCCCAGCGGGCCTCGCGGGAGATCAACGCCGGCTGCGTGTGGATCAACGACCACATCCCGATCATCAGCGAGATGCCGCACGGTGGCGTCGGCGCGTCCGGGTTCGGCAAGGACATGAGCGACTACTCCTTCGAGGAGTACCTCACCATCAAGCACGTGATGAGCGATATCACCGGGGTCGCCGAAAAAGACTGGCACCGAACGATATTCAAGCTGCGGTAAGCCCTAGCTCTGCGGCCCCCTGGTGAACTCCTCACCGGTCTCGGGGTTGAGCGCCGTCTCGCCCGGCGGCAGGTTCGACAGGTCCGGGGAGATGACCGTCGGCATGTCCCCGGAGTCGGGCAGGCCGAAGTGCGCCTCGACGGCGGTCGCCGGTGTCAGCACCAGATCGGCGCTGGAGCGCCGCGAGAGGGTGCGGCCTGCGAAGAAGTCGGGCGACATCAGCCACCACACCACCATCAGGATGACGCCGAGCACCAGCGCGCCGATGCCCACCACGGCGACGGCGCCGAACCCGAAGATCGTGACGTTGTTGCCCTCGTCGTCGGTCAGCCAGTCCGGCATCGCGTACTGCATGAGGCCGTAACCGAACACGACCAACAGGATCACTCCGCCCAGCAGCGGGATCACGCCGCGCATCATGAAGTCGCGGACGGTCTTGGTGAGGTCCTTGCGGTAGAACCAGACGCACGCGAACCCGGTCAGGCCGTAGTAGAACGCGATCATCAGGCCGACCGACCCGATCAGCGCCGACAACAGGTTGGGGCTGACCAATGTGAACAACACGTAGAACACGATCGACACGACGCCCATCACGATGGTCGAGGTGGTGGGGGTCAGGTAGGTGCGGTGGATCTTGGCGAACGAGTCCGGGAGCGCCTTGTAGACGCCCATCGACAGCGTGGTCCGCGCGGTCGGCAGGATCGTCGTCTGGGTGGACGCCGATGCGGACGTCAGGATCGACGCCGCCAGGAGCAGCAGCCCGATCTTGCCGAGGACGCTGTCGCCGAACAGGTCTGGGCCGATCGCGGCGAAGGCATCCGCGGCGTTGTCCGGATTGCCGAGGCCGATGCCTTCGGTGCCGGTACCGGCGAAGGCGATGGCCGCGACGCTGACCAGCGCATAGGTGGCCAGCAGCAGGAAGGTCGAGATGACGGCGGCCCGGCCGGGGGTGGTGCCGGGGTCCTCGGACTCCTCGTTGCAGGCCACCGCGGTGTCCCAGCCCCAGTAGATGAAGATGGCGGTGAGGATGGCCGGAGCGATGACGGTGCCGAAGTCCAGTCCGGCGGGCCAGAACCAGGACAGCGACGGCATCAGCGAGTAGCTCTCGGCTTGGTGCGTGTAGACCTTGAACAGCGCGACGACCGAGAACACCAGCAGCACGACCAGCTCGATCCCGAGCAGGGCGTACTGGATTCGCGCCGACACCTCGATGCCGCGGTAGCAGATGTAGGTCATGACGACGATCCAGATGACGCCGGCCACCGTGGACCACAGAGTGCTGTTGGCCAGGCCGGCCGCCGACGACCAGCCGAGTTCGCCGACGAAGGTGAACGAGTAGGCGCCGGCGATCTGGGCCAGGTTGGCCATGACGATGACGTCGGCGGCGATGATGCCCCAGCCACCGAGCCATCCGATGAGCGGTCCGAATGCCCGCGACGCCCAGGTGAACGTCGTGCCGCAGTCCGGCTCGGCCTTGTTCAGCTCTTGGTAGGCGACGGCGATCATGTACATCGGGATGAAGGCGATGAGCACGATCGCGGGAGCTTTCTCACCCGCCAGCAGCGAGCCACCGCTGGCCACGATCAGACCCAGTGTCGCCGCCAGCGAGTAGGCCGGGGCGGTCGAGGCCATGCCGACGACGATGCTGGACAACAGTCCCAGCGCGCCGCCTTTGAGTCCCTTGCTTTCTACTGCGGTGGAATTACCGGCACCGCCGGGATCGAGCGCAAGCTCGCCTTTGCTCATGGCATCTCCTGGGTGAACGCCTGGATCTGAACGAGACGAGACTACGGTTTCAGTGGTCGAAGTGCGCAGTATCCACGGAATTGTTTTCGTGCAGGTAATAATGCAATGGAAACCGTGGCCAGATGGCCCTAGCGCTAAGAGCTGCGAGCCGCTAGGTGGCCCACGGAATGCGGCAGGCGTCGCCCGAGCTGAAGCCCTGCTCGGTGATGCCCAGCGCCGAGTTCATCCGCGACCGCATGTTCTCCACGCCGACCTGATAGGTCAGCTCCACCACGCCGGCAGCGCCGAACCGCCGCCGCAGATCGTCGATCTGTGCCTGGGTGATTGCGTGCGGATCCGTCGTCATCGCGTCGGCGTAGGCGATCGCGGCCCGCTCGTCGTCGCTGTACAGCGGCGAGGTCGCGTAGTCGTCGATATGGGAGAGCCGGTTGGAGTCCAACCCCTCCAGCCGCATCAGCATCTGCCCGAAGTCGACGCACCACGAGCAGCCGACGGTGCGAGCGGTCCAGAACACCGCGAGTTCGCGGACGCTGGTGGGCAGGGTCTTGGATGCGTTCTGCAGCAGGCCCTCGTGGGCGGCGTTGGCCACCAGCAGGCGGGTGTGATGGGCGTAGACGGCGAACGGTTCGGGAACCTCGCCGAAGCGGCGCTTCGCCCAGCGGTACATCAGGCGGGTCAGCAGCGGAGCCTGTTCCGGTGTGAGTGCTTCGAGTCGTGGGGTCATGTACTCAAGATGCTCGCGGGACGAGAAATGTGACACCCCGAAGGCCATCAATATTGGGTTGACGGACTAACTACTCGGCTAGGGTGCTCACTTGTGGATTTCGACCTCGACGCCGGACAGCGCGCCTGGTTGGCCGAGGTTCGGGAATTCCTGCGCGAGAACGTCACTGATGCCCTTCGTGCCGAGATCGCCGAACACAATCTGGAGCACCCCGGCGGGGAGGTCGCCGCGTTCCGGGCCAAGCTCGGCGCGAAGGGCTGGTTCGGCCTGAACTGGCCGGCGGAATACGGCGGGCTCGGGCTCGGCCCGGTGCACCTGCACCTCTTGATGACCGAATTCGAGTACTGGGGCGCACCCGGCCCCGATCTGACTGTCACCTCGATCGCGCCGATGATCATGCGGCACGGTACCGAGCAGAACAAGCGTGAATTCCTTCCGCTCATCGCCCGCGGTGAGATGACCTGTGCCCTGGGCTATTCCGAGCCGGACGCCGGAACGGACCTGGCCTCGCTGCGGACCAGGGCGGTGCGCGACGGCGACGAGTGGGTGATCAACGGATCCAAGATCTGGAACAGCGGCGCCCAGCGGTCTACCCACGAATGGCTGTGTGTGCGCACCGATCCGCAGGCCCAGCGGCATCGCGGTATCTCGGTGATCGTCGTTCCCGTCGACAGTCCCGGTGTCCGGATCCGCCCGTTGATCGCCTGGTCCGGCTACCGCACCAACGAGGTCTTCTTCGACGACGTGCGGGTGCCGGTCACCAACCTCATCGGCGAGGAGAACCGGGGCTGGTCCTATATCACCGGCGCCCTCGACCTGGAGCGGGGGGCGCTGACCAATGCCGGCGACCTGCGTCGGGCGCTCGACGAGCTGCAGGTGCTGGCGCGCATGCCCCGGCGCGATGGCACCGTCCCGATCGACAACGCGGGCTTCCGCCGCCGGCTGGCGCAAGCCGAGGCTGACGTCGAGGTCGCCGGGCTGATGGGCTACGAGGCCTCCTCGATGTTGTCCGACGGGGAGATCCCGACCGTGGAAGTGAGCATCGAGAAGGTGTTCAGCAGCGAATTGCGTCAGCGCATTGCCGACTTGGGCATCGACCTGCTGGCTGCCGAAGGTCTGCTGGCACACCGAAATCCCGAGGCTCCCGCAGGCGGGCGGTTCGAGAAGCTCTACCGGTTCGCTCCGCTGATGCGCTTCGGCGGCGGCACCAATGAGGTGCTCCGAGACGTCATCGCCCAGCGCGGCAACGGCATGCCCTCCTACGGACGTTGACATGAAACTCGTTGCTTCTCAAGATGATCGCGACCTGGCGGCTAGCCTTCGCGGACTACTCGGCGCGGGCCGGGCCGACCTGTGGAACGACCTCGCCGCGGCGGGTGTGATGGGACTGGGCCTGCCGGAATGCCACGGCGGAGCCGGGGGGACGTTGTCGGATCTTGGGATCTTCGCCCGCGAGGCCGGCCGGGCGCTCGGCCCGGTGCGGGTGCACAGCACCGTCATCGCCGGGTACGCGCTCTACGTCCTCGGCAGTGAAAAGTCATGGGCCAGATGGCTGCCCGATCTCACCGCCGGCCGGATCGCTGGTACCACCGCACTGTGGAACCCCAACGACGCATCCGACGTCACCGCCACCATGCGCGCCGACCAGGCCAAGGACGGCAGCTGGCGACTCACCGGCACCGCTGATTTCGTCACCGACGCCGACACCGCAGACATGGTCGTCGTGACCGGGTTCGACAAGTCCGGCAACACGGTGGCCTTCGTCGTCGGGTTGCGCAACGAAGGTGTGACGATGCGGCCCCTGGCGCTGATGGGCGGCCATCACGCCTCGGTGGTGCGTTTTGACGACGTGCCGGTCGACGAGGTGCTGGGCGACGGGGTCTTTTGCGGCCGCGACGAGCTGCGCCGGGTGGCCAACGCCGCGATGGCGTTGGCCTCGCTTGACCTCGTCGGTGTCGGGGAGGCGGTGCTCGAACGCACCGTGCGCTACACCACGATGCGCCACCAGTTCGGCCGGCCGATCGCCTCGTTCCAGGCCGCCCAGCACATCGTGGCCGATATGCACATCGCTCTCACAGCGGCCCGGCTTGCCGCCCAGTCCGCGGTGCACGCGATCGACCGGGGCCGCACCGCCATCCGCGAAACCGCCATCGCCAGAATCCAATCCGCCACCGCGGCCAAGTGGGCCACCCTCGATGCCCATCAACTGCACGGCGGTATGGGCTACGTCGTCGAGACCGATCTGTACCTGTGGTCGGAACGGGCCAGGGTGCTCTCCACGCTGGGCGGCGGGGCCGACATCGCCGCCGGCTGGCTCGACGACGACCAGATCAGTCGCACGGCGGTCGCCGATCGGTTGCGGCGCAAGGACGGCCAGTGACGGGCAGCCTCATCGACCCGGAGACGGCTGCGCGGGTGGGCACGGTCGCCGCCACCGCCACCGGCGAGGTGATCCGCCGGGACTGGCAGCGCTGGGCTGCCGCCGTCGGCGACGAGAACCCGTTGTGGTTCGACCCGGACTATGCGCGCGCCAACGGTTATCGGGACGTCATCTGCCCGCCGCTGTACCTGCAATACGCAATCCTCGGTGTCAGCCCGCTGTCGGGGCTGCGTCCCGACGGCTCGTCCGGCGCGGTCTCGGGGAGTCTCGCGTTTCCGAAGGCGCCGCGGCGGATGGCCGGCGGCGAAAGCACCACGTTCCATCTGCCTGCCTACCATCGCGACGAGATCGAGATGGTGCGCACCATCGAGTCCGTCGTTGAAAAAGAAGGTCGATCAGGGCGATTCGTTCTCGTCACCTGGCACACCGTTTATCGCAACCAGCATGACGAACTCCTCGCCGAAGCTTCCACATCGATGATTGCCCGGCCATGACCCAGCTGTTCTACGACGACGTCATGGTCGGGGACGAGCTTCCCGGGCTGACCGTCACCGTCGACGAGACGCAGATGTTCTTCTTCAGCGCGGCCACCTACAACGGTCACCGCATCCACTACGACAAGGACTACGCCCGCGGCGACGAGGGCTACGACGACATCCTGGTACAGGGTCCGCTGCAGGCCGCGCTACTGGCCCGGGCGATCACCGACTGGATCGGCGGCCGCGGCCGGCTCGTCGACTATTCGGTGCAGAACCGTGGGGTGGCGTTTCCCGGCCAGCCGCTGACCTTCGGCGGCACCGTCACCGGTAAGCGGGTGCAAGCGGGCCGAGGTCTGGTCGACTTGGACATCGCCGGCCGGCGGGAGTCCGACATCCTGATGCCCGGTACTGCGACGGTGGAACTGCCGCTCCGGCAGGGGGATTCCTGATGCGGTTGGCCGGTGAAGCGGCGATCGTCGGGATCGCCGAGCTACCCGCCGAACGCAAACCCACGGGTCCCGAACTGTTCACCCTTGACCAGTACGCGGCGCTGGCCAAGCTGGTGCTCGACGACGCGGGGCTCGATGCGGGTGTGGTCAATGGCTTGATCTCGCATGGGCTGGCCGAATCCGACATGTTTGTCCCGGCAACACTGTCCGAATATCTAGGACTGCCCATCGATTTCGGTGAGCGGGTCGACCTCGGCGGGGCGACCTCGGCGGCGATGGTGTGGCGGGGCGCCGTGGCGGTCGAGCTCGGGCTCTGCGACGCGATCCTGGCTGTGTTGCCCGGATCGCGGGCCCTGCCGCGGTCGACGCGCCGGGCAGCGTTGGCCCCGGGCTGGTTTGGGGCGTCGAGCAACAACTACGGCTCCCCGCAGGCCGAGTTCGAGATCCCGTACGGCAACGTCGGGCAGAACGCTCCCTTCGCCCAGATCGCCCAACGCTACGGCGCCCAGTACGGCTACGACCCGTCGGCGCTGGCGAAGATCGCGGTCGACCAGCGC
Organism: Mycolicibacterium vinylchloridicum; assembly: GCF_013404075.1. Taxonomy (GTDB): domain Bacteria; phylum Actinomycetota; class Actinomycetes; order Mycobacteriales; family Mycobacteriaceae; genus Mycobacterium; species Mycobacterium vinylchloridicum. The sequence goes on along the minus strand of NZ_JACBJQ010000004.1, from coordinate 215,656 downwards.
ACCAACGCCTGCGCGCATCCCGGTGCGGTGTTCCACGGAAAGCCCCTCACCGAGGCCGACGTGCTGGGAAGCCCGATGATCGCCGACCCCATCCACATGCTCGAGACCGTCATGCCGGTCCACGGTGGCACCGGCGTCCTGATCGCCAACGCTGACCTGGCGCGCAAGGCGCGCCATCGGCCGGTGTGGATCAAGGGTTTCGGTGAGCACATCTCGTTCAAGACCACGACCTACGCCAAGGACCCGATGATCACCCCGATCGCGCGCTCGGCACAGCGGGCCTTCGCAATGGCAGGGCTCACGCCCGCCGACGTCGACATCGCCTCGGTCTACGACTGCTACACCATCACGGTGCTGATGACGCTGGAGGACGCCGGCTTCTGTCCGAAGGGGCAGGGCATGGCATGGATCAAGAACCGGGACCTGACGTTCCGCGGCGACTTCCCGCTCAACACCGCGGGCGGCCAGCTGTCCTACGGGCAGGCCGGGATGTCGGGGGGAATGCACCACGTCGTCGACGCGGCCCGCCAGTTGATGGGCCGGTCCGCGGCGGCCCAGGTGCCCGAGGCCAACACCGCGTTCGTCGCCGGCACCGGAGGCATCATGAGTGAGCAGGTGGCGCTCGTGCTGGGAGGCGACTGATGGCCGAGCCGATGCCGGTGCCCGAACCCACCCCGGTGTCTCAGCCATTCTGGGATGCGTTGGCCCAGCACCGAATTCTGATCCAGTACTCCCCGTCGGCGGGTGGCTATGTTTTCTATCCACGCACGCTGGCCCCGGGAACACTGGCCGATGACCTGGAGTGGCGCGAGATCGACGGTGCCGCAACGTTGTACACCTATACGGTCGCGCGCCGCCCGACCGGTCCGCCGTGGGCAGACGCCGTGCCGCAGTTGCCTGCGGTGGTGCAGTGGGATGTCGGTCCTCGCTTCTCCACCGAGTTGGTGGACGTCGACCCCGCTGATGTGCGGATCGGGATGCGGGTCACACCGGTGTTTCACGACCTGCCCGACGCCGGCATGACTCTGCTGCGCTACCGACCGGCCGGCACATGATCGACACCGTCCAGAAGCTGTTGCGGACCCGGTGCAACGACGACACCGTCGCGGTGATCTCGGCCGAGCTCAGCTGGACATGGCGTGAGTACCTGGCCGCTGCGACTGCCGAGGCGTCGGCCTTACTGGCCATGGCCGATCCCGAGCGTCCGCTGCATATCGGTGCGCTGCTGACCAATTCACCGGCCTACGTGCGGTCGATGGCCGCTGCCGCGCTCGGCGGCTATGTGCTGTGCGGTATCAACACCACGCGCCGCGGTGAGGGGCTGGTCTCCGATATCCGTCGCTCGGACTGTCAGCTGCTGCTGGTCGACGACGACCACGCTGAGCTGCTCGAAGGACTGGACCTCTCCGGCGTCATCGTGCTGAACGTAACAGGCGTGCGCTACGCCGACGCCGTTGCCTCCGCGGAACCGCTTGTCCCGCATGAGGTTTTCGGTACCGACCCGTTCATGATGATCTTCACCTCCGGCACCAGCGGCAACCCCAAGGCCGTGCCGTTCGCCCACGCGATGAGCGTGATGTGCGGCCTGAGCCTGGTCGCGCAGTTGGAGATCACTGCAGACGACGTCTGCTATCTCGCGATGCCGCTGTTCCACTCCAACGGTGTGGCCGTGGGCTTTTCGGTGGCGATCACCGCCGGGGCGGCGATGGTGCCGGTGAAGTTCTCGGTGTCGCGGCTGCTGGACGACCTGCGCGGCTACGGCGTCACGTTCATGAACTACGTCGGCAAACCGCTGGCGTTGGTACTGGCCACCCCCGAACAGCCCGACGACGCCGACAACCCGCTGCGCATCATGTACGGCAACGAGGCCACCGACCGCGACATCGCCGAATTCTCTCGCCGATTCGGCTGCCGCGTGATCGACGGCTTCGGGTCCAGCGAGTTCGCGGTGGTCGTGGTCCGCGAGGAGGGCACACCGCAGGGTTCGATTGGCAAAGGCTGGGGCGGTGTGGCGATTTACCACCCTGACACGGTAACCAAATGTGCGACAGCGGTGTTCGACGACAACGGGGTACTGCTCAACGCCGACGAGGCCATCGGGGAACTGGTGAACGTCGCGGGCTCGGGCCCGTTCACCGGCTACTACAACGACCCGGAAGCCACTGCGGAGCGGCTCCGCCACGGCATGTACTGGACGGGTGACCTCGCCTACAGCGATGCCGATGGCTGGATCTACCTGGCCGGCCGCACATCGGACTGGATGCGGGTCGACGGTGAGAACATGGCTGCGGCTCCGATCGAGCGGATCCTGCTGCGGCTACCGCAACTCAACCAGGTCGCCGTGTACGCGGTGCCCGACGACAAAGTGGGCGATCAGGTGATGGCGGCAATCGTTCTGCGCCAAGGTGAGTCGCTGATGCCCGCGCAGTTCGAAGAATTCCTGGCCGCGCAGGCCGACCTGTCGCCGAAGGCCTGGCCCCGGTTCGTCCGCATCAACGACGACCTGCCGCAGACCGCCACCAACAAGGTCCTCAAGCGCGAACTGAGTGCGGCCGGGGTGACCGCGGGCGACGGCGTGCTGTGGGAGCGGGACGCGCGCGGGACCAGCTACCGCCAGTTAGCCCCGCGAGCAGACGCGAAACCCCCCAAATTGGGCTAATTTTGCGGGGTTTCACGTCTGCTCGGCAAGAAAAGTCAGCGCGCGAACATGAGCGCGCGCTTGACCTCCTGAATCGCCTTGGTGACCTCGATGCCGCGCGGGCAGGCGTCCGTGCAGTTGAACGTCGTGCGACAGCGCCACACCCCGTCGACCTCGTTGAGGATGTCGAGCCGCTCGGCGGCCCCCTCGTCGCGGCTGTCGAAGATGAACCGGTGCGCGTTGACGATCGCGGCAGGCCCGAAGTACGACCCCTCGCTCCAGTACACCGGGCAGCTGGTCGTGCAGCAGGCGCACAGGATGCACTTGGTGGTGTCGTCGTAGCGGGCCCGGTCGGTCGGGCTCTGGATGCGCTCCCGGGTGGGCGGGTTGCCCGACGTCATCAGGTACGGCTTGACCGCACGGTAGGCGTCGAAGAAGGGCTCCATGTTGACCACCAGGTCCTTCTCAACGGCCAGGCCCTTGATCGGCTCGATGGTGATGGTCAGCGGTTTGTCTTTCTTCGGTAGCAGATCGCGCATCAGCACCTTGCACGCGAGCCGGTTCACCCCGTTGATCCGCATCGCGTCCGAGCCGCACACGCCGTGTGCGCACGAGCGGCGGAAGGTCAGCGTGCCGTCCAGGTAGCTCTTCACGTAGATCAGCAGGTTCAACAATCGATCCGAAGGCAGGCACGGCACCCGGAAGCTCTGGTAACCGGCGGCGTCGGGATCCTCGGGGTTGAACCGCGCGATCTTCAGTGTCACCATCACCGCCCCGTCCGGGATCGGCGGCAACGCGGGTTCCTTCACCTCGGGCGCGATCGTCATCGTCAGTACTTCCGTTCCATCGGCTCATACCGCGTCTGCACCACCGGCTTGTAGTCCAGCCGGATGTCGCTGAGTAGCTCGGCACCGTCCTTGTACGCCATGGTGTGGCGCATGTAATTGGTGTCGTCGCGATTGGGGTAGTCCTCGCGGGCATGTCCGCCGCGAGACTCTTTGCGGTTCAACGCTCCGACGACGGTGACCTCGGCCAGCTCCAGCAGGAAGCCCAGCTCGATCGCCTCGAGCAGGTCGCTGTTGTAGCGCTTTCCCTTGTCATGCACCGAAATCCGGGCGTAGCGCTCCTTCAACGCGTGGATATCGGTCAACGCCTGCTTCAACGTCTCCTCGGTGCGGAACACCGCGGCGTTGTTGTCCATGGACTGCTGGAGCTCGCCGCGGATGTCGGCGACGCGCTCGTTGCCGTGCTCGGAGAGGATGTCGGCCACCCACTTGACCACCATGGTCGCCGGCTGATCGGGCAGGTCGACGAAGTCGTGGCCGAGCGCGTAGTTGGCCGCGGAAATGCCTGCACGGCGGCCGAACACGTTGATGTCCAGCAGCGAGTTGGTGCCCAGCCGGTTGGCGCCGTGCACCGACACGCACGCGCACTCACCCGCGGCGTACAGGCCGGGAACCGTTGTGGTGTTGTTGCGCAACACCTGTCCGGTGATGGTGGTCGGGATGCCGCCCATCACGTAGTGGCACGTCGGGTAGACCGGCACCAATTCCTTGACCGGATCCACACCCAGGTAGGTGCGTGCGAATTCGGTGATATCGGGCAGCTTGGCCTCGAGCACCTCCTCGCCGAGGTGTCGCACGTCGATGTAGACGTAGTCCTTGTGTGGACCGGCGCCGCGGCCTTCGAGAACTTCCAGCACCATCGAGCGGGCGACGATATCGCGTGGGGCCAGGTCGACGATCGTGGGGGCGTAGCGCTCCATGAATCGCTCACCCTCGCCGTTGAGCAGCCGGCCGCCCTCACCGCGGACGGCCTCGGAGATGAGGATGCCCAGTCCCGCCAGACCCGTTGGGTGGAACTGATGAAACTCCATGTCCTCCAGGGGAAGTCCCTTGCGGAAGACGATGCCCAGCCCGTCACCGGTCAGGGTGTGCGCATTCGAGGTGGTCTTGTACATCCGGCCCGAGCCACCGGTGGCGAAGACGATGGCCTTGGCGTGGAAGATGTGGATGTCACCGGTCGCCAGCTCGTAGGCGATGACGCCGGTGGCCACCGGACCGCTGGGCGTCTCGGTCAAACACAGGTCCAACGCGTAGAACTCGTTGAAGAACTGCACGTCATGCTTGACGCAGTTCTGGTACAGCGTCTGCAGGATCATGTGTCCGGTGCGGTCGGCGGCATAGCAGGCGCGTCGCACCGGTGCCTTGCCGTGGTCGCGGGTGTGCCCGCCGAACCGGCGCTGGTCGATGCGGCCCTCGGGGGTGCGGTTGAAGGGCATCCCCATCTTCTCGAGGTCGAGCACCGCGTCGATGGCTTCCTTGCACATGATCTCGACGGCGTCCTGGTCGGCGAGGTAGTCGCCGCCCTTGACGGTGTCGAAGGTGTGCCACTCCCAGTTGTCCTCTTCGACATTGGCCAGTGCCGCGCACATGCCGCCCTGGGCGGCACCGGTGTGCGAGCGGGTCGGGTACAGCTTGGTCAGCACCGCGGTTCGCGCCCGCGGGCCTGCCTCGACGGCGGCGCGCATGCCGGCTCCGCCTGCGCCGACGATGACCACGTCGTAGCGGTGTTCGGTAATCATTTTCGCCTCAGGAACTAGGAGATGTTCGGATCGAAGGTCAGCAGCACGTAGGTACCCACCACCAGCACGATGAGCATCGAAACCACCAGCAGTGAGTTCAGCCAGAACTTGGTGGAGTCCTTGCGGGCGTAATCGCCGATGATCGTGCGGATCCCGTTGCCGCCGTGCAGCTGTGCCAGCCACAGCAGCAACAGGTCCCAGGTCTGCCAGAACGGCGAGGCCCAGCGCTGCGCCACATAGTTGAAGTCGATGCGGTAGACGCCGCCGTCCCACATCAGCCCGATGAACAGGTGCCCGAGCGCCAGGAAGATCAGGATGACGCCGGAGAAGCGCATGAACAGCCAGGCGTACTTCTCGAAGTTGGGCATCCCGCCGCGTCGGCGCGGGGTGCGCGGATTGTCCAGACCGGCCGGCCGGTCGTGGCTGCGCTCCAGGATCGGTGCCGGCGGTCCCAGCCGGCTCTCCGGCGCGCTCACAAGAACCGCTCCGCCATGTGCATGCCGATGATCACCAGCGACGGCACCATCACCAGCAGCCAGACCCCCGCGACCGCCCACAACATCTGGCGTTGATAACGCGGTCCCTTCCACCAGAAGTCGATGAGAATGATCCGCACACCGTTGAGTGCGTGGTAGAGCAGCGCGGCCACCAGCCCGATCTCCATCAGGCCGACGATCGGCGTCTTGTAGGTCTCGACCACCTCGTTGTAGGCCTGCGGGCTGACCCGAACCAAAGCCGTGTCGAGCACGTGGACGAAGAGGAAGAAGAAGATCGTCGCGCCGGTGATGCGGTGCAACACCCACGACCACATGCCGGGGTCGCCGCGGTAGAGAGTGCGCCGTCGCCGGACTGTACTCATCAGCGCCTCCAACGCCATCGTTGCTTTTTGGTGGACTCTAACTCCGTTTGTGGGGTCGAAAGAACTACCGTGCAGAGATGAGAGGCGGCTGCGCGGCCGAATTGGCCGGGTACCCGCCGAAACGCAACTCCGGCGAGGCGGTTGGTGAATGCATTCAGTACGGGTGTGGTGAGCGACACATGACCACGAGAATCGACTGGAAATCATTGCGGGCCAAGGCTATTGAGGTAGCCGCGCAGGCGTATGCGCCCTACTCGCGGTTCCCGGTCGGGGCCGCGGCACTGGTCGATGACGGCCGGGTCGTCATCGGATGCAATGTGGAGAATGTCTCATATGGCCTAGGTCTCTGTGCCGAGTGCGCGGTGGTCTGCGCACTGGTTTCCGGCGGCGGCGGCCGCCTGCTCGCGGTGGCCGTGGTGGATGCCACCGGCGCGACGCTGATGCCCTGCGGGCGCTGTCGTCAGTTGCTTCTCGAACACGGCGGGCCGGGCCTGCTCGTCGACCACGCGCACGGGCCGCGGCCGTTGGCAGAGCTGCTGCCCGACGCTTTCGGTCCCGACGATCTGGCCCGAGTGGAACAGGAAAAGCCGTGACGCAGTTCACATTCGACGCTCCCACGATCATCAGGGCCAAGCGCGACGGCTTCCGGCTGTCCGACGAGGCCATCGACTGGGTGATCGACGCCTACACCTACGGGCGGGTGGCTGACGAGCAGATGTCGGCGCTGCTGATGGCGATCTTCCTGCGCGGGATGGACCGCGGTGAGATCTCCCGGTGGACCACGGCGATGATCGCCTCAGGCGAGCGCCTGGACTTCAGCGATCTGCGCCGCGACGGGCGTCCGCTGCGGACGGTGGACAAGCACTCGACCGGCGGTGTTGGCGACAAGATCACCATTCCGCTGGTTGCTGTCGTCGCGGCGTGTGGTGCGACGGTTCCGCAGGCTGCGGGCCGCGGTCTCGGCCACACCGGCGGCACCCTGGACAAGCTGGAGTCGATTCCCGGGTTCACCGCTGAGATCACCAAAGCCCAAGTGCGCCAGCAGCTATCGGAGATCGGTGCGGCGATCTTCGCCGCCGGTGAGCTGGCTCCCGCCGACCGCAAGATCTATGCGCTACGTGACGTCACGGGCACGGTGGAGTCCCTGCCCTTGATTGCCAGCTCGGTGATGAGCAAAAAGCTGGCCGAGGGTGCCGACGCCCTGGTGCTCGATGTGAAGGTCGGTCGGGGGGCGTTCCTGAAGACCGAGGCCGAATCGCGGGAGCTGGCCGCCACCATGGTGGAGCTGGGCCTGGCGCAGGGCATACCGACCCGGGCGGTGCTGACCGACATGGACATCCCGCTGGGCCGTACGGTCGGCAACGCCCTGGAGGTCGTCGAGTCACTCGAGGTGCTCGCCGGTGGCGGGCCTGAGGATGTCGTGGAGCTGACGGTCGCCTTGGCGGCGGAGATGCTGGATCTCGCCGGGATCGACGATCGCGATCCGGCGCAGACCTTGCGCGACGGCACCGCGATGGACAGTTTCCGCGCCCTGGTGAGTGCGCAGGGCGGTGATGTTCACGCGCAGCTTCCGATCGGTGTCCATTCCGAGACCGTGCTGGCGCCGCGAGGCGGCACAATGGGGGACATCGATGCGATGGCGATGGGGCTGACGGTATGGCGGCTCGGCGCTGGCCGGGCCACCCCGGGCGAACGTGTGCAATCCGGCGCCGGCGTTCGCATCCATCGCCGCCCCGGTGAACCGGTTTCTGCTGGTGAGCCGCTATTCACCCTCTACACCGACACCCGGGAGCGGATTCCGGCCGCCATGGGCGAACTCGAGGGTTCCTGGTCCGTCGTCGACGCTGCGCTTCCGCCGGCACGACCGCTGATCATCGATCGGATCGCCTGATGTCCACACCGCTGACGCTCGACATGATCGGCCAGGCCCCCAAAGCGCTGCTGCACGACCATCTCGACGGTGGGCTGCGGCCGGCCACCGTACTGGAGATCGCCGGGCAGATCGGCTACGACGGGCTGCCGGCCACCGACGAGGCCACGCTGGCCACGTGGTTTCGCACCGCCGCGCACAGCGGATCGCTGGTGCGTTACCTCGAACCGTTCGCCCACACCGTCGCGGTCATGCAGACGCCTCAGTCGCTCCACCGGGTGGCCTTCGAATGCGTCGAGGACCTGGCCGCCGACAACGTGGTGTACGCCGAGGTGCGGTTCGCCCCCGAACTGCACATCGACGGCGGCCTGTCCCTCGACGAGGTGGTCGACGCGGTGCTGGCCGGTTTCGCCGACGGCGAGAAGGCCGCGGCGGCTGCCGGGCGTCCCATCGTCGTGCGCTGCCTGGTTACCGCCATGCGGCATGCGGCTCGATCTCGGGAGATCGCCGAGCTGGCGATCCGGTTCCGGGACAAGGGAGTTGTCGGATTCGACATTGCCGGCGCCGAAGCCGGCTACCCGCCCACCCGTCACCTCGACGCGTTCGAATACATGCGAACCAACAACGCGCGGTTCACGATTCACGCAGGTGAGGCGTTCGGTCTGCCGTCCATTCACGAGGCCCTTGCGTTCTGCGGAGCCGATCGCCTCGGCCACGGCGTGCGCATCGTCGACGACATCAAGCTGCAGCCGGACGGGTCGATCCGGCTGGGACCGCTGGCGGCAATCCTGCGCGACAAGCGCATTCCACTCGAGCTGTGCCCGAGCTCCAATGTGCAGACCGGTGCCGTGGACAGCATCGCCAGCCATCCCTTCGACCTGCTCGCCCGGCTGCGCTTTCGGGTCACCGTCAACACCGACAACCGTCTGATGAGCGACACCACGATGAGCCAGGAGATGCTGCGGCTGGTCGAGGCGTTCGGCTACGGGTGGAGTGACCTGGAGCGCTTCACCATCAACGCGATGAAGTCGGCGTTCATCCACTTCGACGAGCGGCTGACCATCATCGACGAGGTCATCAAGCCCCGCTATGCCGTGCTGGTCGGCTGAGTGCTACGGCCCATGAATTTGGTGGGCTCGCGTTGTTTGCTCCAGCGTGGCATGCAGGTCTCCGCGGCACGCGGGGTAGCCCAATTCGGCGTACGATCCGATTCGCGGGCCACGTCTCGCCACGAATTGTGTCGCCACCTCGTGATACATGTCCGGGTGTTGGCGCGATGTAACTTGGTGTGATGTCCAAGCGCGCCGTTTTCAGGGGCGTGTCACCACATAAGCTCCTCACGGGCTTGGGTCGGGTGATCGTTCGCCACCCCCTGCTCGTGATCGCTGCTTGGCTTGTGCTGGCCGGAGCGCTGATGGTCTTCATCACTCCGTTGTCGGTCGTCGCCGCCCGCCAGACTCCGGATCTGCTTCCCAAGGACGCTCCTGTCCTGATTGTCGGCAAGCAAATGCAGGAGGCGTTCAAGGAGGCCGACGCGGGCAACTTCGCGGCCGTCATCCTCAGCAACGACGGCGGGCTCACGCCGGCCGATGAGGCCACCTACCGCAATGTCGTCGACAAACTGCGGGCCGACACCAAGAACGTCACGTCGATCCAGGATTTCGTGCACATCCCCGAGCTCCGCGACGTGATGACCAGCAAGGACCAAAAGGCCTGGAGCCTGCCGGTCAGTATGGCCGGGACCATGGGCACCCCGGAAGGTCAGGAGTCCTTCCGCAACGTCCTCAAGACCGTCCAGGACGCGGCTAAAGGTTCGTCGCTGCAGGTCAACGTGGTCGGTGGCGGCGCGACTTTCGAAGACATGAACCAGATCGGTGCGCGGGATCAGCACATGATCGAGGCCGCCACCGTGTTGCTGGTGTTCTCGATACTCCTGCTGGTGTACCGCAGCATCGTTGCGATGCTCATGCCGCTGGTGACGATCGGCATCTCGTTTTTGGTGGCGCAACAGCTGGTAGCCGGTCTCGGAGAGCTGGGCTTGGGGCTGGGCCCGCAGACGATGATGCTGATGGTCGGCATGATCATGGGCGCCGGTGTCGACTACGGCGTATTCCTGTACAGCCGCTTTCAGGAGCTGATCAAGTCCGGCATGGCCTCCGACGATGCTCTGATCGAGGCACTGCGCTCCATCGGTGAGGTGATCGCCGGCTCGGCGGGCACCGTCGCCATTACCTTCCTCGGCATTTCGTTCACGAAGCTGGCCATCTTCTCCACCGTGGGACCGGCCCTCGCGGTGACCGTCACCGTCGGCTTCCTGTCGTCGATCACGCTGCTGCCGGCCCTGATCGTGCTCGCTGCCCGGCGCAACTGGATCAAGCCGCGGCGTGATCTGACCGGACGTTTCTGGCGGCGATCCGGCGTCCACATCGTCCGTCGGCCCGTCATCTATCTGGTGACCAGCCTCGTCATCCTGGGCGCGCTCGCTGCCTGCGCGTTGCTGACCAAGTTCAATTACGACGACCGCAAGAACCTGCCCCAGGATTCGGCGAGCAACCGCGCCTACGAGGTGATGGACAAGCACTTCCCGATCAGCAGCACGCTGCAGCAGTTCCTGTTCATCCAATCGCCCAATGACTTGCGCACGCCGAAGGCGCTGGCCGATATGGAGCAGATGGCGGCGCGAATTGCCCAGCTGCCGAACATCGACATGGTCCGCGGTATCACCAGGCCCACCGGAGAAGTGCTCGAGCAGGCCAAGACCAGCTACCAGGCCGGCGAAGTCGGCAGCAAGCTCGGCGACGCATCCAACTTGATCCGCACCAACGACGACAGCCTCACCTTGTTGACCGGGGGTGCGGGGAAGATGGCCGACGTCCTGGGGCAGATCCGCGCCCAGGTGGTGGGATCGATCGCCAGCGTCCGTGGATTGACCAGCGCGCTCGACGCGATGTCGCAGAAGTTCGGTGGGTCCAAGACGCTGGATCAGATCGACAAGACGGCCACCCTGGTGACCAACATGCGGACCCTGGGCGACTCGTTGGGGGTCACCATCCTGCGCGTGACGAGCATCAGCGATTGGGCCACCCCGATGGTTCTCGCGCTGAACGTCAGTCCACAGTGCGACGCGGACCCGGCCTGCGTGGCCTCGCGGTCGGACCTGCAGAAGATCGTCGACGTCAGTAATACCGAGGCCGTGCACTCCATCGAGGCGTTTGCCCGCGAGCTGTCGGCGACCGAGGGGTCGCAGAAACTCGACGAGTCGGTCCGGGCGTTGAGTCAGAACGTTCAGAAGGCCACGGCGGCCGCTCGAGCGCTCGGGGTGGGACAACTGGGCGGTGTGGAACAACGGCTCAACGAAGCGGTCCAGGGTGCCAACCAGCTCGCCGACGGGAGCCGTCAACTCGCGCTGGGCGTTCAGACTCTCGTCGACCAGACCAGGAATCTCGGGCAAGGCCTGGATCAGGCATCGTCGTTCCTCTTGGCGATGAAACGGGAGGCAGCCGACCCACCGATGTCGGGTTTCTACATACCGCCGCAAGTCCTGACGATGGACGAGTTCAAGAAGGCCGCCAAACTGTTCGTCTCCGAGGATGGGCACTCCGCGCGATACCTCGTCCAGACCGCGCTCAATCCGTTCAGTACCGAGGCGATGGATCAGGTCCAGACGATCGTCGACACCGCGAATGCCGCACGGCCCAACACCCAGCTGGAGGGTGCCGAGATCTCGATGGTCGGCTTCTCGTCGATCAACGCGAACATCCGCGACTTCTACAACGCCGACGTCCGCTACATGATGATCATGACGTTGGTCGTGGTGTTCCTGATCCTGATCATGCTCTTGCGTGCGCTCGTCGCGCCGCTGTATCTGGTGATTTCCGTTGTCATCTCGTACGCGTCCGCACTCGGTATCGGTGTCGTGCTGTTCCAATTCATTCTCGGCCAAGAGATGTCGTGGGGGGTGCCGGGACTGTCGTTCATGGTGCTCGTCGCGGTCGGTGCCGACTACAACCTGTTGCTGATTTCCCGGATTCGCGATGAGGCGAAATATGGTGTGCGGTCGGCAGTTATCCGCACGATCGGCGCAACGGGTGGCGTGGTGACCTCGGCGGGCCTGATCTTCGCAGCATCGATGCTCGCTCTCACCGTCAGCAGCGTGCTGACCGCTGTGCAACTCGGCTTTGTCATCGGCGTAGGCCTGCTCCTCGACACCTTCCTGGTGCGGACCATCATGGTGCCGGCGGTATGCGTACTGATGGGCGACGCCAACTGGTGGCCGTCGAAGCCGCCGCGAGTGAAGATCGAGGCCGCGAAGAAGTTGGCCGCCGCGGCCGCCGCGGCGGCCACTGTATCCGCTTCTGCCGTAGCGGTTCTCGACGACGGACCGGTCGAAGAACTGCCCGAAGACGTCGTGGACTTCGACGAGATCGACGAGGACGAGCCTCCTACCGACCTCCACCTCGAAGCCGAATAGCGGCCGCCGGCAGCCACGGAATCCCGCGGGCGGCGAAGCTGACCAGGTTGTCGGAGACCGCGTCCTCGAGTCGGTAGCGGGTGTTCACCGGATCGCCGGTGTCCCACAGCGAGGCGATCACCTGGCTCAGCCCGTCGATGCGCAGCAAGTTGAACTCGGAGTCGTCCTCGAGCCCCATGGCGCTCACCGCCGCGTGATGCGGAAGGTCGATCTTCATCGGCGTTGCGAGCCCGTCGATCCCGAACCCGACCAGGCCGCCCGCGTCCTCCAGGCGAACAAGCGTGGCGCCCTTGGTATTCGGTATTTCGTGGCCCATCGGGTGTCCGGACAGGACCGCGGTGCTGCCGGTGACGGTGAACGATCCCTCGCCCTGCCGGTAGGGTTCACGCACCTCGCCGCTCTTCCCGCCCCGGAAACGGTATTCGATGTTCACCCCGCCGGACACCCGATGACTGCGGGCCGAAGTCGGCGGCAGCAGTCCCAGCCACGATCTCACCAGCGCCAACGCGTGGTAGCGATATCCCATCTCGGACATCGAGATTCGGCTGACCTCGCCAAGTGCGCCGACCCGGATGGCGTCGCCGACCAAGCGGTACTGCGGCATGTTCATCCAGTCTTCGCCGACCCGGATCTTCGACCACTTCCGGAATACGGACAGTCGGGCAAGATCGTCGAGGCGACCGATCCCGGGGGTGTCGATCACCAACGAGGCGCCGGGAGCCAAGTGGGCGATCGACTGCAACACAGCCAGGTTGTTGGTCACGGTTACCGACACCAGCGCGAGGTCGATGTCGCCGGGGCGCAAGGTCCGAGGATCCTTGATCGCCTCCACGCCCCATCGCTGCCCGGCCCGGCGCGCGTTGTCGTATGTCCGAGAATGGATTCCGACGACCTCGATGCGGGAATCCAGCAGGTTCAACGCCGGAAGGAAGGCGTTGCGGACTCGGTATCCGGAGCCGACGACAAGCGCCCGCAGCCGGTTACGGGGTTGTGTCACACAACGCCCGCGGCGGCCAGCACCCGGAAACCGACGGTCTGGGCGCGGATGTAGGTCGCCTGCGCCCGCGACAGCTCGTTGCGCGTCGTCGGCGGCAGCGGAGTGCCGGCCGGAATCTCACCCCGATCGTGCAGTGGGGTGGTGGTGCCCACCCGGCTTTCGTCGATGAGGGCAAGCAGGGCCGGATCGGTCAGGTGTGCCTTGGCGTCGGTGAACTCCTGCAGCCCGATGCGGTCGTTGGGCAGGCCGGCCGGCTGGAACGACACCTTCAGGACGCGGCGGCGCAGCGCACCGCGGTTCGGTGACGCGCGGTGGAAGTAGGAGCGATTCCACATCGCGGCCGTGCCGACCGGGCCGACCAGTTGAACCGCGTCGCCGCCGGGGCGCATTCCCTTGTTGGGGCGGTGTGGGTAGAACTCGAAGGCGCCATCGCCCTCGCCGACCGGCGACAGCAGGATGAAGATGCTGATGAACGACGGGAAATCGACGGTGTAGGCGCCGATCGTCTCGGTGTCGCGATGCCAGCCCAGCGGCTTGTCGCGGTGAATGTGCGGCCGGCCCTGATTGGCGGCGATCTCGTAGCTGTGGCAGTGGTACAGCAGCGCAGAGGGGTGAATGCCGGCGATGACCTGACGGACGGGCGCACTGAACAGTTCGGCGAAGATGCCGGTCTCGGCCAGCGCGTCGGCACTCGCGTACGACCGTCGCTCACCGTCGGTCCCAGCGAAGATGGGATCGAGTCGACGATTCCAGTCTTCGACCATGTCGACCGGCCAGAGCCCGGTCAAATCGGCGATGCCCTGGTTTGCCAGCAGATCTGTCAGGGTCAGTGTCGATGTCACCACTAATACCTCCTAAGCGATCCCACGCTACAGGCTATCGGCGCTGGCTGCGAGGGCCGGAAGTCCCGCGATCACTTGGCGAAGACGAACAGCCGGTGCTGATACCCGTCGACGTTTGCCCAGTTCTCTTCGTGCAGGCTTTCGTAGCCCCGATCCCGGAAGAGCGTCCGAATTTCTTCCTCGAGGTAGTTGTTCAGCCAGCCCCGGCTGATCCGATCGACGGCCCCGAGCTTGGTGCGCCGGAACTGATCGTTGGTGTCCGGGCAGCCGTAAGAGATGACGCAGCGCGGGACGTATGCCGACAGCCAGTCGAGCACCCCCGGCACGTCGCGAAGGTATTCCAGGACTCCCATGATCACCGCGACGTCATAGGTGTCCTTGCCCAGGTTGGGCAGCGGGGGCTCGTTGAGATCGCAGACAATCGTGCCCGGACCGCGGTCGACGAGATCGGACGGGGTGTAGGTACACGACGGGTCGAGGTGCTTCTCCAGGGTTCGGGTGCCCGCACCGAACTCGATCACCCGGCTGCCTGCCGGAATCAGCTCGGCGGCCCGCTGCGTGCGCGGCTCCCACTCCGAGTACAGATTCCGGGTATCGGCCCAGCGCTTGGTGTCCGTCTTGCGGCGTAGTGCGGCGATTATCCCCAACTTCGGGATATGGACTCGGCTCACGGGTTAGAAGGTTAGCACCCCGGCGGCTTCGGTTTGCGGGCGCGAGGCTCCAGCCGACAAAGTCCAGTCGACCCGC
Organism: Mycolicibacterium vinylchloridicum; assembly: GCF_013404075.1. Taxonomy (GTDB): domain Bacteria; phylum Actinomycetota; class Actinomycetes; order Mycobacteriales; family Mycobacteriaceae; genus Mycobacterium; species Mycobacterium vinylchloridicum. Next base: position 200,648 of record NZ_JACBJQ010000004.1, on the reverse strand, counting down.
GCCGGGCGATGGTGCCGCGGGTTTGCCGGCGACCCCGTCGTCCCGAGCTGCAAGCTGCGGCGATGCGGCAATCACGTGGTAGCGGGCCGGGGCCGTATCGCAGCGGTCGCACGCCATCTTTCGGCGGGGCTCTCAGTCCGGGCTTTGCTGATACAGTATTTCAGGCCTAGTCGGGGGCGGGTGCGCCGGTTCGTCGTGCTCGGTGTTGGCGGGATAAGGGGAGTGGCCCGATATGCGCCTGGCAGCTCGCAGCACGGCAGTGGCGATCGCCGGACTGGCGGCGTTCCTGTCCTTCGTCCTACTGACGACCACCTCGGCTGCGCTCAAGCTTCTACTCGCCGGCACAACGGTGCTCGTGATGGGCGGCACGGGTCATTCGCTGTCTCCTGCCGAGGACACCGACGAGTTCGTCCAGAGCTACCTGGCCAGTGCGGTCGGCAATTACGTCGACCCCGCGTCGACCCTGGGTACCGGCGTCCCGTCGGGTCCCTACAACACGGTTGCCGTGATCACCCCCGAACAGTCCGCGCCGAACAACGGCACGCTGACCTTCGATCAGTCTGTCGCGCTGGGCCGGCAGAACCTGGACAACTGCATCAAGGCCACCTCGTGCAGTTACAACGATCAGGTGGGATCGGTCGCACCGACTCCCGGCGACACCTTCGTCGTCTACGGCTTCTCCCAGAGCTCGACGGTCGCCACACTCGAAAAGCGGGCATTGGCAGCCGAATACGCACCGGGAGAGGGCCCGGACGTCAGCTTCGTGCTGATCGCCAACGGCAATCGCCCCAACGGCGGATTCCTCGCCCGCGGGCCCGAAGGCGTCACCATCCCATTGGGTCTGCCCTTCGGCGGGTCGACGTTCAACGGATCCACCCCGACCGACACGCAGTACGACACCGTCGACATCGCCGCGCAGTACGACGGCTGGTCGGACTTCCCGGTGAATCCGCTGAACCTGCTGGCCGTGATGAACGCGATGATGGGCGTCGACTACCTGCATCTCGGCGGCACGTACGACGACACCACGCTCACCGATCCCGGCGTCATCGATCAGGGCCAGTACGGCGACACGCACTACTACTTGATCTCGACGCCGGTGCTGCCGCTGCTGATGCCGCTGAACAACCTCGGGCCGCTCGGCCATGCGCTGGCCGATACCCTGGACGCCCCGTTGCGGGTGATCGTCGAATCGGCCTACGACCGCACGACCAGCCCGGGCGTTCCGACGTCGTGGAACGTCCTGTACTTCCCCAACCCGGCCACGTTCGCCACCAACCTGGCCATCTCGATTCCGACCGGCCTGGACAACGGCATCCAGGACCTGTTCGGCGTCCGCCCGTTCCGGACGACGCGCCCCGGGCCCTACGGGGTCGGCGGTCCCGACGTCACCTACACCGAGTCCGACACCACCGACTCGACGAGCACGGCGGCGGCGACGGACACCACGGCCGCGGCCAAGACGCCGTCGACTGACACGGCGTCGACCGAGACCACGTCGACGGTGAAGAAGTCGACCGGTGGCTTCAAGCCGCATGTGTCTCTCGCGACGCCGACGACCACCGCGACGAAGACCGCTGCGGCGGCCGCCACCGCGAAGAACGACACCAAAAGCACCAGTGACTCGTCGAAGTCGTCGACGTCCGCGACGTCGAAGCACAACAACGGCGTCGGCGGCTCCAAGCGGGCGAAGGCCAGCGCCGGCGCGAGCTCCTAAGACGTCACTCGCGGCGTAGCCGCGACTCCACGAAGCGCTCGATCTCTTCCCACTCCTTCACCGCGGCCGCGTAGGGCCCGGCGGGACGGGAGTGCTCCTCGGGATCGAGCACGTGATCGACCAGCTTGCCCAGCGCCCGATCCTGCGCCAAAAGCTTGTCTACCACGTCCTCCTCGGAGTACTCGCCGACGTCCCGGACGAACTCGATGGCCAGCTCCAGCTGGTCGCGGTCGATCGCGTCGGGCCCGTCGGAGATGTCATCGGACAGACCGGTGAGCATGTAGATGTTTTCCTCGGTGACGTCGACCCGCAGCGAGCCGTCAGTGGCCGCGGTGTGAATGTCGTCGTATGTGCTCAGATCGGCCAGATCATGGTCGCGCTGGTCGGCCAGTGAGCGGGCCAGCGAGCGCTCCGACCCGAACACGCTGATCCTGCCGTTGCGGCCCAGGAAGATCGGGCGATCGTCGAAGTAGCAGCGCAGCGTGTACACCGTGCCCGATCCGAGCGTGATGCGCACCGGGTCGATGCCGACCTCGGTCCAGAAGTCGGCGTCGCTGCCGAGCACCACGCGGTCCTGCGGCGCCGGGTCGGCGGGCGCCTCCTCGGGGCGGTCCTCGTCGTCGCCTTCGGAGTCGGCCGTCTCTTCGGGCTCTTCGGGTTCCTCGTACGGCTGCTCGAGCTCGTCTGCCGCCGTCTTGGCGGCCCGCCCGTCGACCTCGGGGATGGAGATGACCTCGTCGATCGCGGACAGCACGCCGTCCCACCCGCGGCCGACGATCTCGCCGACGACGCTCCAGCGCTTGAGGCCCGCCTTGCCACTGAACTGTTCGAAGCCGCCGGAGAGCAGGCCCAGGTTGGGATTGCCGTTGAAGAAGCGCGTCACTGCGGGCAACTCGCACACCGAACCGATCGAGGAGACGATGGCCATGGTGTTGGCCAGCGCGGTCACCGACTCTTCGGTGGGCTTGTCCGACAGCAGCTCCTCGACGGAGATCAAGTCGACCTCGCGGTCTGCCTTGGGCTCCAGCTTGTGGGCGTTGGCCTTGGTCAGGTCCTGCCATGCCGGATGATCAGCCAGGTCGTTGTCGGTATCGGTACGCACGAACGCGGCCAGGTCCGCCACCGATTCGAAGGCGAACAGGTCCTCGTCCTTGCCGAGGAACGCCTCCCACTCGTCGCCGCCGTCGCGCCAGCGGGGCGCCCACAACGTGTACAGGTCACCTGCGGTCACGCCGATGCGGACCGGAACGAGCTCAGCAGCCATGCCGCACAGCCTAACGACGCTCGCTGGCCGGTAGCCTGCCCCCCGTGGGGACATGGGGTCGCGCGGTCGCGATCGTGGCGGCGATATGCGTGGGGACCGGTGGTGTCCTGGGGTTGGCCGGGTACGTCCTGTTCAATCGCCCGCAGGTGGACCCTCTGACCAAAGCCGACGCGATCATCGTGCTCGGAGGTGAGAACGACGGCCGGCTGCAGTATGGCCTGAGCTTGGCCGAGCAGGGCTACGCCGACACGGTCATTTTGTCCGACTCGTACTTCGACTCCGAGGTGGATTCCGCGGACTACGCTCGTGCCTGCGCGTCCGGGACCGCGACCGTCACCGTCCTCTGCTTCCGGGCGTCGCCGTACACCACTCGCGGCGAGGCGATGTATCTGGCACGACTTGCCAAGCAACACAACTGGACTCATGTGATCGTGGTGTCCTGGAACTACCACATGTTTCGGGCGCGCTACATTTTCCACCAGTGCTTCAGCGGCACCGTCACGATGCGGCCGGTACCGCGCACCTACGACTTCACCGTTGTGCGGTGGGCCAAGGAGTATGCCTACCAGTACACCGCGCTGGTCAAGGCCGCCGTGCTCGGCTGCGACAAACCCTGAAACCTCACTACAGTCTCTGCGCATGGATGTGCGTGTGATCGACCACCCGCTGGTCAAGGTCCGGCTGACCACCCTGCGCGACGAGCGCACCGACAACGCCGCCTTCCGCTGCGCCCTGCACGAACTGACCCACATGCTCGTCTACGAGGCCACGCGTGATTTGCGGTGCGACGACGTCGCCATTCACACCCCGATGGCAGGCACCACCGGCTCACGGCTGGCCGCCCCGCCGCTGTTGGTGCCGGTGCTGCGGGCCGGGCTCGGGATGGTCGACCGGGCGAGCGCGCTGATCCCCGAGGCGCAGGTCGGTTTCGTCGGTGTGGCTCGCAACGAGACCACTCATCAGCCGACGCCCTATCTGGAGTCACTGCCCGACGACTTGAGCGACCAGCCGGTCATGGTGCTCGACCCGATGCTGGCCACCGGCGGCTCGATGGTCTACACGATCGGGCTGCTGCACGACCGTGGCGCGCGCGATATCACCGTGGTGTGCGTGGTGTGCGCACCGGAAGGTATTGCCGCTCTTGAGCAAGTCGCACCCAACGCCCGCCTGTTCACCGCCACCATCGACGACGGCCTCAACGAGATCGCCTATATCGTCCCCGGTCTCGGTGACGCGGGTGACCGCCAGTTCGGACCGCGCTGACTACCAGTTACGGACGGATTCCAGCAGCTGTTCCTGTACGGCGGCCGCACGCTCGCGCGCACCGACCAGATCTGTTCCGACAGTCTGGCCGACCTCGGTGTAACACTTGACTTTCGGCTCGGTACCGGAGGGCCGCACCACCACCCGCACCGACGTCTGCCGGTCACCGCCGGTGAGGAATACGGCGTCGGCCCGCATGCTGGCTGTCACCGCAAAGCCCGCCAGCTCGGTCGGTGGCGTGGTGTGCAGGCGGGCCATCATGGCCGCGGCTTCCGCGGGGCCGGCGACCCGCCGCGACACCGCGGCAGTGCTGTGCACGCCGTGTCGCAGGGCTAGTCGGTCGAGTGCTCCTGGGATTGAATCTCCCTGCGCAGCAAGGTGTGCCACCAGATCACAGACGACTATCGCGGCGCTGATGCCGTCCTTGTCGCGGACGGCTACCGGGTCGACGCAGTGCCCGATGGCTTCCTCGTAGGCGTACGCCAGACGGCAGCCGGGCACCTCGGCGTCGGCGCGGGCGAGCCATTTGAACCCCGTCAGGGTCTCGACATGCCGGGCACCGTAATTGGCGGCGATCTTGCCGAGTAGCTGAGAAGAGACGACACTGCTGGCCACCACGCTGGCGGCGGCCTGACCCTGGGGCATCCCCGACAGGATGTAATCGCCCAGCAGCCAACCTGTTTCGTCGCCCGAGAGCATCCGCCAGCCAACGGAAGTCGGGACGCCGACGGCGCACCGGTCGGCATCGGGATCCAGTGCGACCGCGACGTCGGCGCCGACCCGGCCGGCCAGCTCCAAGAGGGCGTCGGTGGCGCCGGGTTCCTCCGGATTGGGGAAGGGCACTGTCGGGAAGTCCGGATCGGGAGCGAATTGGCTTGTCACCGTGTGCACGTCGTCGAAGCCCGCTGCGCGCAGCGTGCGGACTGCGAGCGCACCGCCGACCCCGTGCATGGCCGTCAGTGCCACCCGCGGCGTTCGGTTGGCCGTCCGCCGTAACGCCGCCGTCCGCGCGACGTACGCGTCGACCAGCGTGTCGTCCAGGGGTGACACGGCTTGGCGGAGGATCTGGTCGGCGGGCGGTGCGCCGGCGATGGCGGCCTCGATCTCACGATCGGTCGGCGAGATGATCTGCAGTCCGCCCTCGAGATACACCTTGTAGCCGTTGTCGGCCGGCGGGTTGTGCGAGGCGGTGATCTGCACCCCGGCGGCGGCGCCGACGTGCCGGACGGCGAACGCGACGATCGGAGTCGGCGCTGGGTGTTCCCAGGAGATCACCGAAAAGCCCTGGGCCGCGAATACTTCGGCAGCCGCGTTCGCGAACCGCGCCGATCCGTGCCGGGCGTCGCGGCCCACTACGACGGTCGAGCCGGCAAGGCCGCGGCGTGTCAGCACCTGGCACAGCGCCCAGCTGACCCGCAGCACCACCGCGACGTTCATCGCGTCGGGTCCGCCGCGTACCGGTCCGCGCAGTCCGGCGGTTCCGAACGTCAGCGGACGGGCGAACCGGGCGGCGAGTTCGGCGGGAGCCAGGGCGGCCAGCTCGGCGGCCGTGACCGGATCCGGGTCGTGGGCGATCCAGTCCTCGGGGGTCACGGGACCGATTGTGCCCCGGGGTCGGCGTCGGCGAGCTTGCGCAGCACCGGCGCGGTCAGCATCAGCAGATTGACCTCCAGTTCGGAGAGGTGATCGCGCATGGATTCGTACAGCCAGGCGTCGCGTTGTGCACGGTCGCGCAGCAGTAACTCCAGCCCGTCACCGGTGAGCTCGACGAGTTGCCGGCGGCGGTCGGACTCGTCGGGCCGGCGGGACAGCAACCCGCGGGATTCGAGCTCGTTGATCGAGTCGGTCAGCGACTGGACCCGCACATGCAGCCGGGCGGCGATCTCTGCCGGTGTCGTCACCCCGGCCCGGCTCACGTCACCGAGGAGCTCGAGCTGGCTGAGTGTCAGCCCGTTGTCGGGGCGGTGCCTGCGAAGTTGCCGGGCCAGCGCCATCATGGCTTCCCGCAGCTCCGTGGCCGCGGCCGAGGGTGCGATGCTTACGGTCATATTCCAAGTTATACCTTGCTAATCAGTGAGATATATCGCGTGAAATGCGGCTATCAGCGAGAAAAAGCTAAGGATATACTTGCCATATGCTGCGTTGGGTTCTGTTGGTACTGGTGACCGTCGGGGTCACCGTGCCGCTGGACCGCCTCGGCGTCCCCTCGGCGGCCCTGTTCGCCGCCCTGCTGGTCGGCATCGTCCTGGCGATCGCCCGGCTTGCGCCGGCCGGAGTGCCGCGCGTCGGGGGTCTGGCGGCGCAGGGCGTGCTCGGTGTCTACATCGGCACCATGGTGCATTCCGACGCGTTGTCGTCCCTAGGCCCGCACTGGCCGGTGGTTCTCGGCGTCGGCGTGGCCACCCTGCTGCTGAGCATCGGCGCCGGCGCTCTGCTCGGACTGCACCGGGACGTCAGCCCGCTCACCGGCACGCTCGCACTGGTCGCGGGCGGGGCGTCCGGCCTGGTGGCCATCGCACGCGAACTCGGCGGTGACGATCGGGTCGTCGCCGTCGTCCAATACCTGCGGGTGGCCGTGATCACCGCGACGATGCCCGTGGTCGTCACCCTCGTCTACCACGCCGAACGGTCGTCACACGCGGCTGCGGCGGCGACCCAATCTCATTCCGCTCCTTGGTATCTGAGCGTGATGATGATCGTGGTGCTGGTTTTCGCCGGATCGGTCGTGGGCCGGCTGGCACGGCTGCCCGGCTCCGGTCTGCTCGGCCCGATGGCGTTGACGATCATCGTCGAGCTGAGTGGCTGGTCCTTCGGGCTGACGGTGCCTGCGCTGCTGGTGGCGGTCTCGTACATGCTGATCGGCTGGCAGGCCGGGGTGGCGTTCACCCGCGAGTCATTGCGGGCGATCGAGCGGATGCTGCCCGCCGCGCTGGGGCTGATCGTGCTGCTCAACGTCGCCACCGCCGGGCTCGGTGTGGCGCTGTCCAAGATTGCCGGCGTCAGCATGCTCGACGGGTATCTCGCGACCAGTCCCGGCGGGATCTACGCCGTGCTGGCCACCGCGGTGGAAACCGGCTCCAATGTCACGTTCATCATCGCCACGCAGGTGCTGCGGGTATTGCTGATGCTGTTCGCCGCGCCCCTGCTGGCCCGTGGCTTCGTGCGACTGACCTATAGGCGCGCCAAGACCGCTGCCAGCAACGACCCCATGGCCGTCGCCGACGCCCGGCCTGCTGCCAGAACTTCGTCGTGACTCAGCGGCTGGCCGGTCATCCCGGCGGCCAGATTCGTCACCAGTGAGAACGCCAGCACTTCGGCGCCGGCCGCCCGCGCGGCGATGGTCTCGTGGACGGTCGACATACCGACCAGGTCGGCGCCCAGCGTGCGGAGCATCCGGATCTCGGCGGGCGTCTCGTAGTGCGGACCCGGCATGCCCGCGTAGACGCCTTCGGTCAAGCTCGGGTCGACGGATCGGGCCAGCTCCCGAAGCCGAGGGGAGTACGCGTCGACCAGGTCGACGAACTGCGCCCCGACCAGTGGCGAGCGAGCGGTCAGGTTGAGGTGGTCGCTGATCAGCACCGGCTGGCCGACCTGGTATTCCGGTCGCAGGCCGCCTGCCGCGTTGGTCAGTACCACGACCCTCGCGCCGGCGGCCCGTGCGGTGCGGACCGGATGGACGACGGTCGGCAGTTCATGGCCTTCGTAGGCGTGGATGCGGCCCAGTAACACCAGCACGTTGTGCGAACCGAGCGGCACCGACAACACCCGGCCGCGGTGCCCGAGTGCCGACGGGGGAGTGAAGCCGGGGATCACCGACATCGGGATCTCGGCTGCCGGTGTCCCGAGCGCCGCAGCCGCCGGTGTCCAGCCCGATCCGAGGACGACGGCGATGTCGTGCCGCGCGACGCCGGTGCGTTCGGCGATGACCGATGCGGCGTGTTCGGCGTCAGGACTCACAGCCTGCGAGCCTAGCCCCGAATGCCATACTTCGTGGATGCCAGCAGCCACTGCGTCGACCCGCGTCGAGGACGCGGTGACAGCACGTCGCGGCGACCTCGTGGAACTCTCGCACGCCATTCATGCCGAGCCGGAACTCGCCTTCGCCGAGCATCGCAGCTGCGCCAAGACCAAGGCCCTGGTGGCCGAGCGCGGATTCGAGATCAGCGCCGCGCCCGGTGGTTTGGACACGGCATTCCGCGCCGACTTCGGGTCGGGCCCGCTGGTGATCGGGATCTGCGCCGAGTACGACGCGTTGCCCGGTATCGGCCATGCGTGCGGGCACAACATCATTGCGGCGTCGGCGGTCGGCACCGCGCTGGCGCTGGCCGACGTGGCCGATGAACTCGGGCTCACCGTGGCCCTGATCGGCACGCCCGCAGAGGAGTCCGGTGGCGGCAAGGCCCTGCTGATCGACGCGGGTGTGTTCGACGACGTGGCCGCGGCCGTGATGCTGCACCCCGGACCCGTCGATATCGCCGCCGCCCGCTCACTGGCGCTGTCCGAGGTGATCGTGACCTATACCGGCCGCGAGTCACATGCCGCCGTTGCGCCGTATCTGGGCGTGAACGCCGCCGACGCGGTGACCGTCGCGCAGGTGGCGATCGGGTTGCTGCGCCAGCAGATGGCGCCCGGTCAGCTGGCCCACGGCATCGTCACCGAGGGTGGCTCGGCGACCAACATCATCCCGGGGCGGGCCCGGCTGCAGTACACCATGCGGGCGGCCGACACCGAGTCGCTGCGGGGGTTGGAGGCCAAGATGCGCGGGTGTTTCGCGGCCGGTGCCCTCGCCACCGGATGTGAGCATGAAATCGACGAAGCTGCACCGCCGTACGCCGAACTGACTCCGGACCCGTGGCTGGCCGAGGTGTTCCGTGACGAGATGACGAAGATGGGCCGCAACCCGGTTCCGGTCGAGGTGGAAGCCGGAATGCCGTTGGGGAGTACGGATATGGGCAATGTCACGCAGCTGCTGCCGGGCATCCATCCGGTGGTCGGTATCGAATCGGGCGGCGCGGTGATCCACCAGCCCGGCTTCACCGTCGCTGCGGCGGGGCCCAGTGCGGATCGCGCGGTCGTCCAGGGGGCAATCATGTTGGCGCGCACAGTCGTTCGGTTGGCTGAAACCACTGCCGAGCGCGACCGGGTGCTGGAGTTGCGGGACCGGCGGGGGGATCGGCCATGAGCATCGCGGACGCGTGTGAATCCTGGCTGGCCGGGCACTTCGACGATCTGGTGGCGTGGCGACGGCACATTCACCGTTATCCGGAACTGGGCCGCCAGGAGTTCGCCACCACCCAGTTCGTCGCCGATCGTCTGGTGGAGGCCGGGCTCAACCCGAAGGTGATGCCGGGTGGGACCGGCCTGACATGCGACTTCGGTCCCGAGCATGCGCCAAGGATCGCGTTGCGCGCCGATATGGATGCGCTGCCGATGGCCGAGCGCACCGGCGCCCCGTACAGCTCGACGATGCCGAACGTCGCGCATGCGTGCGGTCACGACGCTCACACCGCGATGCTGATCGGAGCCGCGACGGCGTTGGCCGCGGTGCCGGAACTGCCGGTCGGTGTTCGGCTGATCTTCCAGGCCGCCGAGGAGCTGATGCCCGGTGGAGCGATCGACGCGATCGCCGCCGGCGCGCTGGTGGGGGTGTCGCGAATCTTCGCGCTGCACTGCGATCCCCGGCTGGCGGTGGGCCGGGTCGCGATCATTCCGGGGCCGATCACATCGGCTGCGGACTCGATCGAGATCACCCTGCATTCGCCGGGCGGTCATACCTCGCGCCCGCACCTGACGTCGGATCTGGTCTATGGGATGGGCACCGTGATCACGGGGCTGCCCGGTGTGCTGTCTCGGCGGATCGACCCGCGGCACAGCACCGTGATGGTCTGGGGTGCGGCCAACGCCGGCGTCGCGGCCAATGCGATCCCGCAGACCGGGACGTTGGCGGGCACGGTGCGCACGGCCAGCCGTGAGACCTGGGTTGGCATGGAACAACTTGTGCGTGAGACGGTTTCGGGTCTGCTGGCGCCCTTGGGCATCGAGCACACACTGCAATACCATCGCGGTGTCCCGCCGGTGGTCAACGAGGAACGCTCGACGCAGATCATGACGCACGCGATCGAAGCCGTCGCTCCCGATGCACTGGCCGACACCCACCAATCCGGTGGCGGTGAGGACTTCTCCTGGTATCTGGAAGAGGTTCCCGGCGCGATGGGCCGGCTCGGGGTGTGGAGCGGTCGCGGGCCGCAATTGGATCTGCACCAGCCGACGTTCGACCTCGATGAGCGGGCGCTCGCGGTGGGAGTTCGGGTTCTGGTGAATATCGTCGAGCAATCCGCGGGATACTGATGAAGCTTCTCGTCACCGGCGGTGCGGGCTACGTGGGCAGTGTGTGTGCCACGGTGCTGCTCGAGCAGGGGCACGAGGTCGTGGTGGTCGACGACCTGTCGACGGGTAACGGCGACGCGGTGCCGGCCGGGGCGCGGTTCATCGAGGCCGACATGGTCGACGTCGCACCGGAACTGCTGAGCGACGGATCCTTTGACGGGGTTGTGCACTTCGCCGCGAAATCGCTGGTTGGCGAGTCGGTGGCGGAGCCGGAAAAGTACTGGAACAGCAACGTCGTCAAGACGATTCAACTGCTCGAGGCGATGCGGGCAGCCGGCACGCCACGGCTGGTGTTCTCCTCCACCGCGGCGACCTACGGTGAGCCGGAATCGGTGCCGATCACCGAGGACGCGCCGACCCGGCCGACGAATGCCTACGGCGCGACCAAACTCGCGGTCGACCACGCGATCACGTCGTACGCCACCGCGCACGGGCTGGCCGCCACGAGCCTGCGGTACTTCAACGTCGCGGGTGCCTACGGCGGCTGCGGTGAGCGTCACGGCACCGAGACGCACTTGATCCCGCTAGTGCTGCAGGTGGCGGCCGGTCAGCGCGCCGAGATCCTGGTGTTCGGCACCGACTGGCCCACCCCGGATGGCACGTGCATTCGCGACTACATCCACGTCCGCGACCTGGCCGATGCGCATCTGCTCGCACTGCAGACCTCGAAGCCGGGCGAACATCGCATCTACAACCTGGGCAACGGCACGGGCTTTTCGGTCCGTGAGGTGATCGCCTGCTGCGAGCGCGTGACCGGCGGACCGATCGCGGCGCGTGACGTCGAACGCCGCGCGGGTGACCCGGCCGTGCTGATCGCCTCGAGCGAGAAGGCGATCACCGAACTCGGCTGGCGTCCGCAACACACCACCATCGACGAGATCGTCTCCGATGCTTGGGAATTCACCCGCTCGAGCTGATCGCGAGCGTGCGTGTCGGTACGGCGACACGCCGTGTTCGTGGGCATTTCGCGCACGCTCACTATCCACAGGGCTGACTTTCCGATGTGATCGCGAGCGTGCAGCATCGCGCATGTGCGTGATGAACTGGCTGCGCTCTTCCAGAGGCAGGAGGGAGTGGCGACCGCCGAGCAGATCCTTGCCATAGTGAGTCGGCGCTACCTGGAGATGCTCGTGGAATACACGGCGGTGGAACGCATCTGGCGAGGCGTCTATTGCTGGGGTGCCGCCGACACCGCGCGCAAACTCAAGGGTCTCGACCTGGCGTGCGGTGAAACCGTCGGTATCTGCATGGCTACTGCGGCCGGTGCCTACGGTTTCGATACCGAGGGCGCCGCCGAGTTGCACGTGCTGAATCCCGTTGGGCACCAACTGCGGCCCGTTGAGGGTCTGGTCGTCCATCGTCGCGACGGTGCTCCGCTGGTCATGGTGTCAGGTCGTCCGGCGACAGCCCCGGCATGGACGGCCGTAGAGGTGGCCCGAACACTGCGTCGTCCGCGCGCACTTGCCACACTCGATGCCGCCCTGCGGTGTCTCGCGCCGCGGTGTTGCAACAAGGAAGGCGAGGGATCGTGAAGGTGCGCCACCTACTCCCGCTTGCCGACGGGCGAGCCGAGTCACCTATGGAGAGCGAGGCTCGCCTGGTCATGATTGATGGCGGTCTTCCGAGCCCGGTTCTGCAGCATGAGGTTGTCGATGCAAGAGGGCGGCTCCGCAGGCTCGATTTCGCCTGGCCGGCCCAACGGGTTGCCGCGGAGTACGACAGCGACGAATGGCATGTCGGGGCCGAAGCGCTTCGGCGCGACAGGGAAAAGCTGGCCGCCCTGCAAGACCTCGGATGGATGGTTGTGCCCGCGGTGACGGCGTGCGGACACGCACGCTCGCGGGTGGGTGCTAGCCGCTGGGGTGCCCGGGGCCGATGTTGCGCGCGGGGCGGGTGCGCAGGTCGTGCACGTACTCCGCTGGCGCACCGGCGATCTCGGCGGCGTCAGCCATCACGCCGAGGTAGCGCGCCGACGGTAGGCCACCCTCCCAAGCGTCCAGCACGTAGAGCCAGGCGAGCACGGGATCGGTTGTGGTGTCGGTGGATTCACATTCAATGCGGCATCTGATCTTCTTGTGGAAGCCCAGCTCCGAACCTTCCCAGCGATCCAGGTTCTGCTCGTCGGAGGTCGTCATGTCGTAGAGCACCACGAACACCTTCGAGTCCGGGTCTTCGACCAGCGTCGCCAGTGCGCCCTCCCAGCCGATGTCCTCGCCGGCGAAGGTCAACCGCCAGCCGTGCAACCAGCCGGTGCCGGCCATCGGGGAATGCGGCGCGCGCTCCAGCATCTGCTCGGGATGCATGTTGGACCCGTAGGCGGCATAGAGCGGCACGGGGAAAGCCTAGAGCGTCCTCTCGCAGCGAGCGCGGGGACTCCGATGATTAGGCTGATGCGCGTGACGACGCGGATCGTGATCATCGGTGGCGGGCCTGCCGGTTACGAGGCGGCACTGGTCGCAGCGGGGCGGGCCGAGGTCACCGTGGTGGACTCCGACGGCATCGGCGGGGCGTGCGTTCTCTTCGACTGCGTACCCTCCAAGACGTTCATCGCCTCGACCGGCGTGCGCACCGAGTTGCGCCGCGCGTCGGGATTGGGCTTCGACATCGGCATCGACGACGCCAAGATCTCGCTGCCGCAGATCAACAACCGCGTGAAGACGCTGGCCCGCTCGCAATCCGCCGACATCGGCACCCAGCTGCTGCGCGAGAAGGTCAACGTGGTGCAGGGTCGCGGCGAGCTGATCGACACCGTGCCGGGCATGGCGCACCATCGCGTCAAGGTCACCACGGCCAACGGGCAGGCCGGTGTCCTCAAGGCCGACGTGGTGCTGATCGCCACCGGCGCCAGCCCCCGCGTCCTGCCCAACGCGGTGCCCGACGGCGAGCGGATCCTGACCTGGCGCCAGCTCTACGACCTCCCTGAACTGCCCGAACACCTGGTGATCGTCGGTTCGGGCGTCACCGGTGCGGAGTTCTGCAACGCCTACACCGAGCTGGGCGTCGATGTCACCGTGGTGGCCAGCCGCGACCAGATCCTGCCGCACGAGGACAGCGACGCGGCCGCCGTGCTCGAAGAAACCTTCGCCGAGCGCGGCGTGACGCTGGTCAAGAACGCCAGAGCCGACTCGGTGCTGCGTAGCGCAGACGGGGTCAAGGTCACGATGGCCGACGGCCGCGTCGTCGAGGGCAGCCACGCCCTGATGACCGTCGGCTCGGTACCCAACACCGCTGGTTTGGGGCTTGAGCGGGTCGGCGTCGCCCTCGGGCCAGGCAACTACATTCCCGTCGACCGGGTGTCCCGGACGTCGGCGTCGGGCATCTACGCCGCCGGCGACTGCACCGGCTTGTTGCCGTTGGCCTCGGTCGCGGCGATGCAGGGCCGCATCGCGATGTACCACGCGCTCGGTGAGGGAGTGGCCCCGATCCGGCTGCGCACGGTGGCCTCGGCCACCTTCACCCGGCCCGAAATCGCCGCCGTCGGGGTGCCGCAAACCGCCATCGACAACGGTTCGGTGCCCGCGCGCACGATCATGTTGCCGCTGAACACCAACGCGCGGGCCAAGATGTCGTTGCTGACCCGCGGCTTCGTCAAGATCTTCTGCCGCCCCGCCACCGGCGTCGTCATCGGCGGGGTCGTGGTCGCCCCGATCGCCTCCGAGCTGATCCTGCCGATCGCCTTGGCGGTACAAAACCGCATCTCGGTGACCGATCTGGCCCAGACGCTGTCCGTTTACCCGTCGTTGTCCGGGTCGATCGTCGAGGCTGCGCGCCGCCTGATGGCGCACGACGATCTCGACTAGCCTGGGCCCATGAGCGACCCGATCCTTAGACCGGGCACCGGTCAGACCTTTCTCGGACCAACCGAGCGCGCGCGAGCCTGGGAGCGACTGGGCAGCGAACAGTTCGACGTCGTCGTCATCGGCGGGGGCGTGGTCGGTGCGGGCTGTGCACTGGATGCCGCGACCCGCGGGCTCAAGGTGGCCCTCGTCGAGGCGCGCGACTTCGCCTCGGGAACGTCGAGCCGTAGTTCGAAGATGTTCCACGGCGGCCTGCGCTACCTCGAGCAGCTGGAGTTCGGCCTGGTGCGTGAGGCGCTGCATGAGCGCGAACTGTCGCTGACCACACTGGCACCGCATCTGGTCAAGCCGCTGCCGTTCCTGTTCCCGTTGACCAAACGGGTGTGGGAGCGGCCGTACGTCGCCGCGGGCATTTTCCTCTACGACCAGCTGGGTGGCGCGAAATCCGTTCCGCCGCAAAAGCATTTGACCAAAGCCGGAGCGTTGCGATTGGCGCCTGGCCTCAAGCGCAGCTCGCTGGTCGGGGGCATCCGGTACTACGACACCGTCGTCGACGACGCCCGGCACACCATGACCGTTGCCCGCACCGCCGCCCACTACGGCGCGGTGGTGCGTACCTCGACCCAGGTGGTGAAGTTGCTGCGTGAGGGCGACCGGGTGATCGGGGTGACGATCCGGGACTCCGAAAACGGCACCGTCGAGGACGTTCGTGGGCACGTGGTGATCAACGCCACCGGGGTGTGGACCGACGAGATCCAGGCGCTGTCCAAGGAGCGCGGCCGCTTTCGGGTGCGCGCGTCCAAAGGTGTGCACATCGTCGTGCCGCGCGACCGCATCGTCTCCGAGGTGGCGATCATCCTGCGCACCGAGAAGTCGGTGCTGTTCGTGATTCCGTGGGGCACGCACTGGATCATCGGCACCACCGACACCGACTGGAACCTCGACCTGGCGCACCCCGCCGCGACCAAGGCCGACATCGACTACATCCTCGGCCACGTCAACACCGTGCTGGCCACACCGCTGACGCATGACGACATCGACGGCGTCTACGCCGGGCTGCGCCCGCTGCTGGCGGGGGAGAGCGAGGAGACGTCCAAACTGTCCCGCGAGCACGCGGTGGCGGTGCCGTCGCCTGGTCTGGTCGCGATCGCCGGCGGCAAGTACACGACGTACCGGGTGATGGCCGACGATGCTGTCGACGCTGCGGCCGAATACATCCCGGCGCGGGTGGCGCCGTCGATCACCGAGAAGGTGCCGCTGATGGGCGCCGACGGGTATTTCGCGCTGATCAACCAGACCCAGAGTGTGGGCGCACGCTATGGCCTGCATCCGTATCGGGTGCGGCATCTGCTGGACCGGTACGGCTCGTTGATCGGCGAGGTGCTGGAGCTGGCGGTCGACCGGCCGGAGCTGCTCGAGCCGATCACCGATGCACCGGTGTACCTCAAGGTCGAGGCGGCCTATGCCGCGGCCGCCGAGGGTGCGCTGCACCTCGAGGACATCCTGGCCCGCCGGATGCGGATCTCGATCGAGTATCAGCACCGCGGCGTGGACTGCGCGGCCGAGGTCGCCGACATCGTGGCGCCGATCCTGGGCTGGAGCGAGGCGGATTGCGCGCGGGAGGTGGCGACCTATATCGCGCGGGTGGAGGCGGAGGTGCTTTCCCAAGCTCAACCCGATGACGAGTCAGCCGATGCGCTGCGCGTGGCGGCGCCCGAAGCACGGGCCGAGATCCTCGAGCCGGTGCCGCTGAACTGAGCGAGCCTTGAGGCGTCCTCCTCCTCTCCCGGTCCGCGACGGACTCGGGCCGGCGCGGCTTCGGTTGGAGGGCGGTAATGTGGCCGACGAGTTCTCCCGGCGGTTCGGCCCGGACGGGCTGGCCAAGGTGCGCGACGGCGAGGTGGTCGACGCCGACGGCGCCGTGATCGATGTGTCGACGGTGCTGCCCGCCGGCACCCACGTCTACCTGTATCGGGAGCTGCCCGACGAGGTGGTGGTGCCGTTCGATATCCCGGTGCTCTACCGCGACAACGACATCGTGGTGGTCGACAAGCCGCACTTCCTGGCGACGATGCCGCGGGGCGGTCATGTGGCGCAGACGGCGTTGGTGCGGTTGCGTCGGTCGCTGGATCTACCGGAGCTGAGTCCCGCGCACCGGCTGGATCGGCTGACGGCGGGGGTGCTGGTTTTCACGGTGCGCCGCGAAGTGCGGGGGGCGTATCAGACGCTGTTCGCGCGGGGGCTGGTGTCCAAGACCTATCTGGCATGGTCCTCGGGTGTGCCGTCGGTCGCGCTGCCGACGGTTCTGCGCAGTCGAATCATCAAGCAGCGCGGCCGGTTACAGGCCTTCGAAGAGCCGGGCGAGCCGAATGCCGAGACGGTGGTCGAGTCGGTGGGTTCTGGCTGCTATCGGCTGCGTCCGCGCACGGGGCGCACGCACCAGTTACGGGTGCACATGGCCTCGCTGGGCCTGCCGATCGACAACGACCCGCTGTATCCGCGGATCGTCGAGGTGGCCGCCGACGACTTCTCCGCGCCGCTGCGGCTGGTGGCGCACCGGCTGGAGTTCGAGGACCCGTTGACCGGGGAGTTGCGGTCTTTCGTCAGTGCGGCCGGTGCCTGGAGGCCCTAGGCGTGTGGCGGGGATCACATGATGCTGATGGTATGGATGACGATCATCAGCTGGTGCTGGTAGCGGCGTACGCCGATCTTGATCAGGCGCGCACGGACTTCGACGAACTCGGAGAACGGATCAAGCACGGCATGGAGCTGCGGGCCGCCGCGCTGGTCGAAAAGGATGCCGATGGGCAGGCGAAAGTGGTCGAAGCGCACAACCGGCACGGCCGGGCCGCGGTAGGCGTCGGCGCGGGCTTTGGCCTGCTGCTGGGCCTGTTCATGCCGCCGATCGGGCTGTCGGTGGTGGTCGGCGGGGTAGCAGCGGGGTTGATCGCCGCGGTCGCCGAGCACGAACTGCGAACGGGTCTGCGCCGCGAGATCGGTGAGGCGCTCGAAGCAGGCACCGGCGTGGTGATCGCCGTGGTCTATCCGAACGGCCGGATACCGGCGGAAATCACGCTGTCGCATGCCACGAGCATCTCGGCCCTTCAAATGGACAACTCCACGATCAACAGCATCGAGAAGACGGTTGCCGACGCGATGGCCGCTGCCGGGCACCCGGTCAGCGCTGGCACGACGGACACCAGTAGGTGACGCGGTCCTCTTCGGAGGATTCGGCGCGGCGGATCGGCGTGCGGCAGCGGCGGCATGGTTCACCGGCGCGGCCGTAGACCCAGAGTTCTTGCCCGCGCCGGCTGTTGCCGGTGGTGGTGCGGTTGGTGCGGGTGCGGTTGGCCCACAACATTTTTTGGGCCTGCTTGACCACGCGGAGTGGATCGATGAGGCTGCTGACCGGGCTGGTGGGTAGCCGGCCGAAGACGAAGCACAGTTCATTGGCATAGACGTTGCCGACGCCGGCGAGGTTCCGTTGATCCAGCAGGGCGGCGGCGATGGGCCGGTCCGGGTCCTTGGTCAGGTTGGCGACGGCGCATTCGGGATCCCAGTCGCCGCCGAGAAGATCGGGGCCCAGGTGGCAGACAGCGTCGTCGTCATTGTCGCGGTCGAGGATCTCCAGCACGCCCAGGTCGATGCCGAGTGCTTGAATCTCACTGGTTTCCAGGATGATTCGGACCTTGTGCGCGTTGCGTACTGGTTTGCCCCGTGGTGCCACCTGCCAGCTGCCGTCCATCTTCAGATGTGAGTGGATGCTGGCCGGACCGACCCGGATGAACAGATGCTTGCCGCGGCTGATGACCTCGTCGACGGTGTTGCCGCTGAGATCCACCGTGGCGTAACGCGGCACGCGGACATCGCACCGGGTCAACGTCTCACCGACCAGCGCGTCGCGCAGGTTGGCCGCGGTGTGGAAGACGGTGTCGCCCTCGGGCATGGCTCCAGACTAAAAGGGCGGCGGATGGGCAGCGGCCCTCGCCTCATTGAGGCCTCGCTCCCAGCGGATTCGGTCGGCCCGTTCTTGGCTGCGGGTCCGGCGGCGGGTAGGCATCATCAACCCGCGACCAGGTGAACGAGCGTGCAGCGGTGAGGACGGCAACGTCAACTCCTGGGTGGGAGCGAACAACCGCGGAAAGAACAGTGTGCCTGCGGGTTTGGTGGTGTACGTACGACCAGACGGGGATGTCCAGATCACCGTGCCGTCGGGCAGCTGCCGGTCAGCCCAACCACCGGGGCCGGCATAGAAGGTCTTCAGGAGGTGGTGCATCCTACACAGCAGCTTCAGGTTGGACGGGTGAGTCGGACCCGCCGGGTACGGGACCGTGTGATCGATATCGGCCACTGCGGCGGGGCGGTCGCAACCGGGGAACCGGCACGTCAGATCGCGGCACCGGATGAACTCCGCCAACGCCGTCGACGGCCGGTAGCGCGGTTCGGTGCTCAGTTCCTTGCCTGCGATGACCGGCCGCAGCTTCGCCCGCGCGGCGAGGGCTCGCACGGTTTCGGCGGGTATCGCACCGTAGCCGGGCAAGAGTGCCGGGGCGTCGCCTTCACCGGTGACCGTGTCAGCCTCGGCCAGCAGGTGGATGACGATCTGTCCTGGTTCGCCGTCTGTGCGTGCGGGGCATTCGGTCGAATCGCATTCGCAGACCAGCGTCGAACTGTTTGCCCCCAAGGCGCCAACGGCGTCGGCGCGCCGCTGGCGGGCGGTGCGCGGGTCGTCACGGCATACCGTTGCGGCCAGCTGGTCCAGCCGCTGGTCGATCGCTGCTGCGTCGGCCGCGCGAACCCGGCCCCAGATCTCCGCCATGCCGTCTTGCGCCGGGCCGATCTCCACGTGACGGTCGTCGTCGGCCTTGCGCGCGACGCGCACGGCATCGGGGTCGATCTCCCTGACCAACCAGTCGAGAATCTCGGTGATCCTCTTCTGCGACAGCGTGTTCCATCCCGCCGCACTGCGGGCCAGCCGCTCGTCGACATCAGCCAGCGTGTCCGGGTCGCTGATCAGACCGGTGCGGAACACCGCCGCGATCACAATGCGATAGTCGATCGCGCCGGACGCGAACAGTGCGCCGAACTTCGGTAGCCGCTCGATCAGCTGCAGCCCGTAGTCCATTTGAGTGGACGCGCGACCTTGGCTGATGCCCAGCTCAGCTGCCACCTCGGCGGCCACGGCATCCCAGTTGTCGATACACCACTGTGCGCGATCGGCCGCGTCGATGGCACTCATCCGGCGCTGACAGAGCCGGCCGGCGGCCAGCAGGCGGTGGGCTATCGCCACTCGCTCACCGCGTTGCGACTGCCGCATCGTGTCGAGTAGGGCGGTATCGCCCGATGCTTCGAACATGTGTTCGATACTACGCGCGACCCCCGACAAGTTTTCGGCACGCCTGAACCTCAGCGCAGCCGAAGTCCCCGCGGAGTCCGGGAGAATCCGGCGTCGACCAACGCATCCGCGGTGGTCCGCCGATCGGGGTGCGCGGCCGTTTCGAGCACCGATATGCCGTCGAGCTTTTCGACCAGCACACCACCGATACGGCCGCTGCTGACCAACTCCGCCAGCGTCCCGGCCGCCGCGCGCTGCGCCTCCTCGTCGGCGCTGAAGTTCAACAGCGAACGGCCGCCTCGCTCCAAGAACCACACCAGCTCACCGTCCACCAACACCACCAGTGCACCGGCCTTACGCCCCGGTCGGTGGCTGGCGTCGGCGTCGGCCCGCGTTGGCCACGGCAACGCCGCGCCATAGGGATTGGCCGGATCGGCCGCGGCCAGCACGACCGCGCGATAGTCGCGGCGCTCGGGATCCACCTCGTCGAGGTAGGTCCGCAACCGGTCCACCGTCGATGCCACGGCGAACTGCGCCCCGCCCAGTGATTCGACGAAATAACCACGCTGGCACCGCCCGGCCTCCTCGAACCCGGTGAGCACCTTGTACATCGTGGCGAACCCGCCCGGCACCCCCTCGGCCGCCACCGCGCCCTTGGTCAGCACGCCGTGGCGATTCAGCAGCAACTCTGCCGAGAAATGCGCCCGCACAGTCGAATCCGGCTCACGTATCGGAACAGCCGACCATCGCCCGGCGACCGTCGCATCGACCGCCCGGGTCTGGGGGTGCGCCACCGAATAGCGGCTCAGCCGCGGCGCCCGGCGCTGCCGATGCGCGGGTGCGGCCGAGCGGCGGGTACCCGGCTTACGTCCACCGGCGAGCATCGCGCGCACCGGGGCGAAGGTGTCGCCGGTGACCCAGCCCGCCCAGATCAGTTCCCACAGCGCGGCTTTGGCGGTCTCCTCGGACCCGTCGACCAACTGCCGGAAGAAAAACGCCCCTCGGGCCTCGCCGGGCTCGCCCAGCACCTCGAAGATCGCCCGGTGGGCATCGGTGAAGTCGATCTCGGCCGGCTCTGCCAGCGTCAGCGGCGCGGTGTCGGCATGGTGGAACGCGATCCAGCCGTCGCTGCCCGAGATCGAGCCCACTCCCGTCCAGGTGACCTCACCGGAAGCCAGCAGTTCGTCGAGCATCGCGGGCTGGTAGTCGCGTACCCGCGGCCCGAACACCAGCG
The DNA here is from genome assembly GCF_013404075.1 of Mycolicibacterium vinylchloridicum. Lineage (GTDB taxonomy): Bacteria > Actinomycetota > Actinomycetes > Mycobacteriales > Mycobacteriaceae > Mycobacterium > Mycobacterium vinylchloridicum. Next base: position 179,651 of record NZ_JACBJQ010000004.1, on the reverse strand, counting down.
ACTCGACCGCCGAGGCCGGCACCGGCACCCCGGCCAGCTGATCGATCACCGCGGCCAGCCCGTCGACACCTGAGGTGGCCGAGCTGCCGACCTGCTGCCAGGCCGGCAGGAACCGGGCATACGCGGCCGGACTCACCGGTTCGACCTGCGCACGCAGCGCCGCCAGCGAACGGCGGCGCAAGATCCGCAACACCTCGGCGTCACACCACTGGTCCGCATCAGGGCCGGCGACGAACTCGCCGCGAATCAGCTTGCCGTCCAACGCCATTCGGCCCAGGACATCGGCCGCGACCCGGAGCCCGAGCCCGAACCGGGATGCGGCCTCGGCGGTGGTGAACGGCCCGCGGGTGCGGGCGAACCTGCCCATCAGCTCGCCGAGCGGGTCGGGCACCGCCTCGGTGAAACTCGTCGGAACCCCAACGGGCACCGCGACGCCGACCGCGTCGCGCAGCCGCCCGATGTCCTCGATGCCCGCCCACCACGACTGACCGGCGTACGACAGCGGCAGCACCCGCCGCGCGGCATGCAGGCCTTCCAGCCACCCGCCGACATCGGCGGCAGTGCAGCGCTCGGCGATCTCGGCCTCGGTCAGCGGGCCGAGCAGGCGCAGTAGGTCGGCCACCCCCTCGGCGTCGCGGGCCTTGCGGTCCTCGGAAAGGTGTTGCAGCTGACGCGATGTGGTGGCGATGACGTCAGGATCCAGCAGCTCCCGAAGTTCGACGCGGCCCAGCAGCTCGGCCAGCAGGGTGCTGTCCAACGACAGCGCGGCCGCGCGGCGTTCGGCCAGCGGGCTGTCGCCCTCGTACATGAAGGCCCCGACGTAACCGAACATGAGCGACGTCGCGAACGGCGACGGCATCGGCGTCTCGACCTCGACGAGCCGGACTCGCCGCTGAGCGATCCGGCTCATCAGCTCGGTCAGTGTCGGAACGTCGTACACGTCCTGCAGGCACTCGCGCACCGCTTCCAGGACGATCGGGAAATCCGGGTATTTGCGTGCCACATCCAGTAATTGGGCTGCCCGCTGGCGCTGGTGCCACAGCGGCGAGCGTTTACCCGGATGGCGTTTGGGCAACAGCAACGCGCGCGCCGCGCACTCCCGGAACCGGGACGCGAACAGCGCTGACCCGCCGACTTCCGTGGTCACCAGCGGTTCGATCTCGTCGGGGGAGAAGACGAACAGGTCAGTGCCGGGCGGGGCGTCCTCGGTATCGGGTAACCGCACCACGATCCCGTCGTCGGAGGCTGTCGGCTTCTCGTCGATTCCGTAGCGCTCCAACAGCCGCCGGCTGACCGCCAGGGCCAGCGGGCCGTGCACCTTGAGCCCGTACGGTGAATGCAGCACCACGCGCCAGTCGCCCAGTTCGTCGCGGAAACGCTCCACCAGCAAGGTGGTGTCGCTGGGTACCGTCGCGGTGGCGGTGCGCTGATCGTCGAGAAGCTGCCACAGGTTGTCGGTGGCATAGTCGGCAAACCCCAGTTCGCCGCAGCGCCTGTCGAAGTCGTCGCGGCTCAGCGCGGCCAGCTCGCCGGTGAACTTCCCGATCGCCTGCCCGAGCTCGGCGGGCCGGCCGGCGTCGTCACCGCGCCAGAACGGCAGTCGGGCCGGTTGTCCCGGCGCGGGAATGACCAGCACCCGGTCGTGGGTGATCTCGGTGATTCGCCAACTGGTCGCGCCGAGTGAGATCACGTCACCCGGACGTGACTCGTATACCATCTCCTCATCGAGTTCACCGACGCGAGAAGGCTTTTCGGAGTCAGTGGCCAGATACACCGTGAACATGCCGCGGTCGGGGATTGCCCCGCCGGACGTCACGGCCAGGCGCTGCGCACCGGGACGGGCGGTCAGTGTGCCGTTGTCACGGTCGTACACCAGCCGCGGCCGCAGTTCGGCGAAGTCGGTGGACGGGTACTTACCCGAGAGCAGGTCCAGCGTCGCCTCGAACGCGCTGCGGGGCAAGGTCGCAAACGGGGCACAGCGGCGAACGACGTCGAACCACTCATCAGCACTCACCGGCTCCAACGCGCACGCGGCGACGGTGTGCTGAGCCAGGATGTCGAGTGGATTGGTGGGCACCCGCATGGTCTCGATCTGGCCGGCGAGCATGCGCTGCACGCTGACCGCACAGCCGATCAGATCGGTGCGATGTTTGGGAAACAGCACACCACGCGAGATTTCACCGACCTGGTGGCCGGCCCGACCGATTCGCTGCAATCCGCTGGCCACCGACGGTGGGGCCTCGACCTGGATCACCAAATCGACGGCGCCCATGTCGATACCGAGTTCCAGGCTCGAGGTCGCGACGACGGCCTTGAGCCGCCCGCTCTTGAGGTCGTCCTCGACGAGGGCGCGCTGTTCCTTGGACACCGAGCCGTGGTGGGCGCGGGCCAATAACGGCTCGGCTCCGTAGGTTTGGCCGCTGCCCATGATGTGGGCCGGCGGGCCACCGGGCACCTGGCGGTTGGGCGGCGCGTCCAGTTCGATGCCAGACCGCTCGGCATGAATCTCGTTGATGCGGGCGGTGAGTCGCTCGGCCAGGCGCCGGGAGTTGGCGAACACGATCGTCGAGTTGTGCGCCTCGACGAGGTCGACGATGCGCGCCTCGACATCGGGCCAGATGGTGTTGTTCTCCAGATTGGCCATATCGGGCACCGGCACCTGCACGGTCAACTCGAACGTCTTGGCGGCCGGGGGAGCCACGATCGTGGTCGGTCGAGTCCCCGACAGGAACCGCGCCACCTCCTCGGGCGGGCGGACCGTCGCCGACAAGCCGATGCGCTGGGCCGGCCGCTCCAGCAGCGCGTCGAGCCGCTCGAGCGACAACGCCAGGTGGGCGCCGCGCTTGGTACCCGCCACCGCGTGCACCTCGTCGACGATCACGGTCCGGACACCGGTCAGCGTCTCGCGGGCCGCGGAGGTCAGCATCAAGAACAGCGACTCGGGCGTGGTGATCAGGATGTCGGGCGGTTTGGTGATCAGCTCCCGGCGACGAGCCGGCGGGGTATCGCCGGAGCGGACACCCACGGTGATCGCAGGGGCAGGCACGCCGTCACGTTCGGCGATACGGGTGATGCCGGTCAACGGGGTGCGCAGGTTGCGCTCGACGTCGACGGCCAGCGCCTTGAGCGGGGAGATGTACAGCACCCGGGTGCCGCGCGCCTGCGGCTCATGAGCCAGCCGGTCGATCGCCCACAGGAATGCCGCCAACGTCTTGCCCGACCCGGTCGGGGCGATGACCAGCGTGTTGTCGCCATCGGCAATCGCTGACCAGGCGTCGGACTGCGCCGCGGTCGGCTCGGCGAAGGTGCCCGTGAACCAGCGCCGGGTCAGCGGACTGAACCGGCCCAGCGGATCGGCGGGACTCACGACTACAGGGTGCCAGGGGGCACCGACAGGGCGGCGGAAAGCCGTTAATTGACGAATCGGCAGATCGCGTGGCCATACTGATGTCTTGGGGCGACTGTTCGGGGGTTCAGTTGACGTCGACGACGGTTACGTGCCGGTCCTGCGGGACCGAGTCATCGCAGGGCGCCCGGTTCTGCGGCGCCTGTGGTACCCGGCTGAATGCAGCCGCCGATGCCGCGGAGTACAAGCACGTGACGGTGCTGTTCGCTGACGTGGAGCGATCGATGGATATCGCGGCGGCCCTGGATATCGAGCGGTTGCGCGAGGTCATGACCGAGTTGGTGGAGCGGTCGACGGCGGTGCTACGACGTTTCGGAGGGACCGTCGAGTACAACGGCGACGGGGTCATGGCGCTGTTCGGAGCACCCGTGGCGATGGAGGATCACGCGTTTCGGGCCTGCCTGGCCGCTGTGGACCTCCAGAGCGAGGCGAGTCGGCTGGCTGCCGAGGTGAAGCAGCGTGATGGCATCGACTTCCGTGTGCGTGTGGGCCTGAACTCGGGGCGGGTGATCGCCGGGGAGATCGGCTCGGGTGCGCTGGGCTACCGCGCGATCGGCGAGACCGTCGGATTCGCTCAGCGGATGGAGTCGGTGGCACCCGCGGGCGGCGTGATGCTCTCGGAATCGACTGTCCGCCTGGTCGAGGACCGGGTGCTGCTGAGCGGCCAGGCCTGGGTGCGGGTCAAGGGCGCAGATCAGCCGGCCGCGGTGCGCCAACTGCTCGGGATCCCGCCGCGCAGTGGACGGCTGGGACGCGTCGAGTCGAGCCTGGTCGGACGGAGCGCGGAGATGACCGCCATCGGGTCGGCGCTCGATGCCACCGTCGGCGGCCGCGGCGGTGTCGTGAACGTCGTCGCCCCGCCCGGAATCGGAAAATCCCGGGTGGCCCGAGAAGCCGCCGCGCTGGCGACGGCCCGCGGGGTCGAGCCGATCTGGGTCTTCTGTGAGTCGCATGCGCGGGACATTTCGTTCGGCGTGGTCGGGCGGCTGCTGCGGGCCGCAATCGGGGTGGCGGACCTCGACAGTGCACGTGCTCGCGCGCGAGCCCGGGCTGTCATGCCTGAGGCCGACCCGCAGGATCTGCAGCTTCTTGACGACCTGCTCGGTATCGCCGACCCGGAAGCGGCATTGCCGGCCATCGACCCGGATGCACGCCGGCGGCGGCTGACCGCACTGGTCAACAGCGCATCGCTGACGCGCGATCGGCCGGTCCTGGTGATTGTCGAGGACGTGCAGTGGATCGATGCGGTGAGCGAATCGATGCTGGCCGGCTTCCTCAGCGTGGTCGACCGGTCGCCCACATTGGTGATGATCACCTCTCGCCCCGAATACGTCGGTGCTCTGCGGCCCGTGCCGAATGCTTTGGCGATACAGCTTGACCCTCTTGATCATTCGGACATTTCCGCACTGCTCGGCGAGTTACTGGGGGCGGACCCGACCGTCGACGACCTGGCTGCGGTGATCGCGGACCGGTCCGCCGGTAACCCGTTCTTTGCCGAGGAGATGGTCCGCGAGCTGGCACAGCGCGGAGTCCTCGTCGGTGAACGAGGCGACTACCGTTGTCGCGGAGCCGTTTCCGACATCAGCGTGCCCGCAACCGTGCAGGCGGCCATTGCGGCACGAATCGACCGATTGAGCCCGGCAGCGCGTCATACGTTGAACGCCGCCTCGGTGATCGGGGAGCGGTTCAGTGCGAATCTGCTTGCCGCACTCGATGTCGATGCCCAATTCGCCGAGCTGACGAACACCGAGCTGATCGATCAGGTGCAACACACGCCGAGTGCCGAATACGCCTTTCACCATCCGCTGATCCGTGCGGTGGCCTACGAGACGCAGCTGAAATCCGGCCGCAGCGAATGGCATCGGCGACTGGCCGCCGCGATTGAAGGTGGCTCACCGAACGCGGTGGAGGAGAACGCGGCGTTGATCGCCGAACACCTCGACGCCGCCGGTGATCTGCACGCCGCGTATGGCTGGATGCTGCGGTCGGCGGCGTGGTCCGCCAAGCGCGATATCATCGCCGCCCGGCTGTGCTGGGAGCGGGCATTCGGCATCGCCAAACGAGTTCCGCAGAATGGTCCCGCCGAACTGTCGATGCGGATAGCCCCACTGACCATGTTGTGCGCCAGTGACTTTCATGCCGGTGAGGCCGACAAGAGCCGGGGGCGATTCGATGAGCTCCGGGAGCTGTGCAGTGCAACCGGTGACAAGGTCTCGCTTGCGATCGGTATGACGGGGCTGGTGACCGAGTACCTATACGCGCGCCGTGCCGATGAGGCCGCGAGGCTGGCATCCGAACAGATGGCGCTGCTCGAATCCATCGGTGAACCCACCATCATGGTCGGGCTGGGATTCGTCGCATTCGCAAGTTGGTTCAATCAGGGTGACTTCGACGAGATCGTGCGCTGGACGCAGACGGTGATCGAGCTTGCTGATGGTGATGCCGCCATGGGCGCGGGTTTCGGTATGGCATCCCCACTGTCGGTCGCGATGGCCTTCCGCGGGATCTCCCGGTGGTGGCTGGGCCGGCCCGGGTGGCGCGAAGACCTCCGTGAAGCGCTTGCGATGGCCCAGAACGCCGACCCCGCGACGCTCGCGTTCATCCTGGCCTGGACGTACGGCCTGGAGATCGCGTACGGGGTGTTGCCGGCCGATGATTCCGCGCTCCGCGCAAACGAGGAGGCGATGCAAACCGCACAAAGAACCGGCAACGACAACGCGGTGACCCTGTGCGAGTACGGATTGGGCCTTGTGCTGTTGCACCGGGAGAGTGCGGTGCAGCGGCGACGCGGGCTCGAGCTGATGGAGAAAGCCCTGGCCATGTTGCGGGTGCGGATCCCCTCGCTGGTCCCCGTCACCGAGTTGTGGGTAGGTCGTGAGTGGGCGAAGCTCGGCAACGCGGATGACGCCATCACGATGATCCGTGGCGCGGTCGACCAACTGTATGAGGACGGCCGGCTCGGGTATTGCATTGCGGGCCTCGGGATTCTGACCGAGGTGCTGGTCGACCGAGGCGGTGACGACGATCTGGCGGCGGCCGAAGGGGCGATCGCACGGTTGGCGAACATGCGGGCCGATCGGGTATCGGCCATCCGAGAAATCACGCTGCTGCGGCTGCGCGCGTTGCTCGCACGCGCCAGGGCTGATCCTGTTTACCGCGACCTGCTCGACCGCTATCGCGACATGGCCGAAGAGCACGGCTACGGCGGGCATATGGCCCAGGCTCGGGCGATGGCGGAAGGTGAGCGCTAACTCCAGCCTGTCCCCCCAGCGGACCGGAGTCAGCACTCACCGGTACATCATCTCTGCCTGATGGCTCAACGGGTGCAGTAGTGCACTACTGCAATTTGCGGCCAGAGTGGCCCACCAACGCGGCGAGCTCCTCACGGCTGGTGGTCCCGGTCTTCGCCATGGCCCGCAGGACGTGACTTTCGACCGTGCGCACCGACAGGGTCAGGCGCTCGGCGATCGCCCGGTTGGACAGCCCCTGACCGATCAGCATCGCGATCTCGCGTTCCCGCTCGGTCAACGGCAACGGCTCGGCGGCTTCGCGCAGTGCGGGAGTGACCAGCGCGCCGCAGTCTTCCGCCAGCGCCGAGGCGCGAGTCGAACTTCCCAGAGCTGACCCACGCTGGCCGTGACGGCGATACGCAAGCGCCGCATGCGCGGCGGCGTCGACGGCGGCGACGCGGTCACCCAGCTCCTCGAAACCTTCTGACACCAAGGACAGTTCGCGACCATCCCCATCCCGCAGAGCGGCGGCGAAGCGCGCCGCCAGCCCGGCCCGCGGTCCTTCGACGATCGATTCCAGCTCGGCCAGCCGCGACGCTGTGGTGCGGTCCCCGAACTGGGTGGCCGTCTGCAGACAGAGCACCTCGGCACCGAATTGGCCGTTCTCGGCCGCTCGCTTCGCCGCCGCCAAGCAGCCGCCGATTGCCTCGCTGACCGCGCCTTGGCTCGCCGCCACCCACGCCGTGGCCAGACTCCGCTCGTAGTCGAGCGTCCGGAACGGACGTCGAACCTCGTCGAGTTCGGCCAGCGCGAGCTCCGCCGCGTCGGAATCGCCGAGCATCGCGAGTGCCGTCACGAGTACGACGGTGTAGCGGAACCCCCAGCCCATCGTGTGACCGGCGGCGGACAGCCCCACCGCGGCATGTTTCAACAGTCGGCACGCGGAATCGAGCTGCCCTCGGCCCAGTGCGGCCCGCCCGGCCACCGCGGCCCCCAGCAACTGTGCCTCGCCGGGTAGATCGTCGGCTTGTCGGCGCACCTCCTCGGCCACGTCGAGTGCGGCGCCCACGCGGCCGGCCAGCAGCAGTGCCGTCAAATGGGCATCGGCGATGTTGAATCGCATCTGGGGCGCATCGAACCGGCGTGTGGCGGCTTGGTAGCCGGTTTGTGCGTGAGCTTCTGCCTCGGCGGTCTGGCCGGCCTCACCCGACACCACGGTGAGCGCCCACCCGATCTCGGCACCGACAACCGGGGGCAGGTCGGCGAGCACAAGCTCGTTCGCGGCCTGCCTGGCGGCCTGGGGGTTGTCGGTGGCAAACCAGTGCACGGTACGGAAAGCGTCCAGATAGCTGCGAGCTTGTCCGGTGGTCACATCGGCCGCGTCGTCGATGATCTCGATGGCGCGATCGGGTTCGCCGATCGCCCATAGCATGTTGCTCGCCCGCAGGAAGCTGAGGCGGGCGCGGTCGACCTCGGTGAGCTCACTGGCGGCCACCCCGTCGAGGACGGCATCGGCTTCCTGCCCGCGCGACAGCCAGGACAGCGCATGCGCTCGAACAAGATTGGGCTCGGGCCCGGCTCCGGCGGCCACCGCGGCTTCGGCGAGCCGATCGGCCAGCTGCAGGTCGGCCAACCAGACCGCGCCATGGGCCGCCTGGATGAGAAGATCGGCGTCGGGTGGCAGATCGGACTCCATACTCAACGCGGCCCGCTTCACAACCGCCCGAATATCCTCGGCATCAACAGCTTTGGTCAACTCGGCGACGACGAGTCCGCGCAGCCGGCGCAATCGGGTCACCGACGCGCTCCTGCGCCGCACCTCACTGTAGATCGGGTGGGCCACCCGAGCCTGGACTCTGCCGCCGGCCGGTTCCAGCGTGACGAGATTGCGGATCTCGGCCTCTTCGATCGCTGCCGGATCGGTGATGCGCATCAGCGTGTCCAGGTCGATCGGCTCGGCGACGGCCAGGATGTCGATCACGTCGCCGACGGATCCTGACAATGTGCCGATCCGCGATTCGACCAACCCGATCAGGTCCGGTGACAGTGCCGGGTCGCCGCTCCAGTGCCATGTGTCGCGCTGTTGGACCAGCCGGCCGTCGGCGACCTCCTGCTCGACGATGTTCCGGAGGTACAGCGCGTTGCCGCCAGTCAGCTTCCAAAGTCGTTGTGCGGAACTGGGTTCCACAGGCCCGGCGAGCGTGGCGGCGAGCGCCGCCATGGTCTCGTCGAGGGATAGCGGCTGGATGTCGAGACGGTCGAACGGGGCCGACGACCAAATTTCCTGCAATGCAGTGGGAATCGGCTCACCGTCCCGAACGGTCAACAACACTTTTGCCGCGTTGCGTTGTACGAGCTGATGGACGACGAATATGGACAGATCGTCAAGCAGATGTGCGTCATCGACCGCGAGGACAACTCGACCGCGAGAACCCGGGACCACCAACGCGTCGATGACGCCCCTGACCAGCTGCACGGTCTCGGTGGCCCCGGGCCGAGCCCATGCGGTGAACGCGCCCAGCGGAATCGACCGCGCCGAGGATGCGCCGACGACCCATCTGGCTTCGAAACCCCGCGACTTCGCAAAACTCAACGCCTCGCGCGCGATCCGGCTCTTGCCGACACCGGCGGCACCCGAGACGACCGCGCCGGCGACATCGGTGGCCGCGATCGCGGACTCGATGGTTCTCATCTGCCCGGAGCGGCCGATCAAGGGCCACGACAAGCGCATTGGCAAAGCGTAGCCCTCTGCTAGGGCTCGATCGACGCGAAGTCGATCCACAGATGGCGGGGGCCGCGGAACACCTGATTGTGCCGGTAGGGCGGGGGATCGACCACCAATCGCGGGGAACGCACCCTGCGCAGGAAGATCTCCAGGGCGACGTTGATTTCCAGCCGCGCCAGCGGACCGCCGAAGCAGGTGTGGATACCGCTGCCGAAACCGAGGTGTTCGTTGTCCTCCCGCAGCGGATCGAAGCGGTCGGGATTGTCGAAACGGCGCGGATCACGGTTGGCCGCCGCCCACACCAAAAACACCGCCGAGCCGGCCGGAATCCGGGTGCCGCCGATCTCGATATCGGCGGTGGCCCAGCGGCTCGGGAAGAATTGCACCGCCCCCTGCAGCCGTTGCACCTCCTCGATGGTGCGCGGGATCAACTCCGGGTTGTTGCGCACCAGGTCCCAGGAGCCCGGGTTGCGCAACAGCGTCATCACACAATTGCTGATGGTATTGACCGTCGAGTCGTGGCCGGCGACGAGCAGAAGCTGAGCGTTGGACTCGGCGACCGGCTTTGACACCGGACCGTCCGGGCCGTCGTCGTGCAGCGCCGCCGACAGCAGTCCCGGTCCCGGTTCCCGGCTCAGACGATCGACGAGATCGTGGACGTAGGAGTTCAACTCGGCCATGCTGGCGGCTGCCTTCTCGGTGGCGGCTCGACCTTCGTCGGTGTCGCGCTCCGGCCCGACGTCGGCGCCTTGCATGAAATCGGTCACCCAGCCGTGGAATTTCGGTTCGTCCTCCATCGGCACGCCAAGTACCCGGAAGATCACCGACACCGGGATCGGGTAGGAGAAGTCGTCGACGACATCCATTCGGTTGGAGCCGCGGACCCTGGCCTTTTCAGCGACCTTGTCCAGCAGGCTGTTGGCCAAGTCGGCGACCATCCCTTCCATGCTGGGGATCAGGCCGGGGGTGTGTGGTGGCCCGAAGTGGCGCATGAACTGCCGGCGCATGCGGTCGTGCTCGGGTGGGTCGGCGACCAGCATGCTGGCGTCTCGTGTCTGAGCCGCCTCGGCGGGTTCGAGCTGGGTGTGTTTCTCGCCGAACAGGCCGGACGGACTGCGGCCGATATCGGAGCTGACCCGCGGATCATGCGACAGCGCAACCGCTTCCGGGTAGCCGGTGACCACGTAGGTCTTCTCCGAGACCTTCGCCACCGGTGTCTTGCGCAGTTCTTCGAAGTAGGGGTACGGGTTGGGGCGATTGTCGTACTTCATCGCCTCTGCCCAGGCGGTCGCGGCGTCCATGACGGCAGTCTCCTTATGCCCGCGGCCGGAACTCGGCGCTACGGTCGGTCGGGTCGTGTCCGGTGAGCACGACGTCCGGGTTGCCCGCAGGTTCGCGGGGATCCGGGAAACGTGCGGGCATCACCTCGGTGTCGGCGGGGCGGTCGTAGCCGGGAGGGGGCGGGGGAAAAGGCGCCGACTTCTCGATCAGGGAGGCGTAATACGGCAGCCACTTGCCGTGGTTGAACGTCACCGCGCCGACAATTCGGCCGCGTTTGCCGTAGGCGGCGGCGAAGCGGCGTTCCGAGGGCGATCCTTGGGTGAACACGATCTCGTCGCCGAAGGAGCACACGCCCACGCTCTTGATGTTCACCCCGAATTGCCCAGACCAGAACGATGGCAGCGGCAGGTGTGGACGTCTGCCCACCTCGAGGTGAATCATGTTGTTGGCGGCCACTTGGGCACCGAAAACGGCATTGTCCCAGTGTTCTTGGGACATGAACTCGTAGTCGTAGAGAACGTGGGGCGCTCGTGCGACGTCACCGGCGACGAAGATGTGGTCGGTCACCACACCGTTGATGTCGAAGGCCCGACAGCCGGCGTCACAGGCCAACCCCCACTGCCCGGCGGCCAGGCCGGCGCCATCGAGCCACTCCACGTTGCGGATCGAGCCCAGCGAGGCGACCACCACGTCGACGTCGAGAGCCGTGCCATCGGAGAGATGAGCTTGGCGGACCTTGCCGCTTTCGTCGCCGGAAAGGCTTTGCACCGCAACGCCGGTGCGCAGGTCCACGCCGGCATCACGCATCATGCCTGCTGCGATCTCGCTGATCACGCCGCCCAGTGCGCCCATCAGTGGCCCCTTGCCGCGCTCGGCCACCGTCACCGACAGGCCGAGATCGCGGCACACCGATGCGATTTCGGACCCGACAAAGCCCGAGCCGACGATCAGTACGCGCTTGGGGCTTGCCTTCAATGCGGCGGCCAGGGCCGCCGCGTCCTCCACGGTCCGCACCGTGAAAACACCGTGCAGGGCACCCTCAACCGGGTTCGGCCACGGTCGCGCCCGCGTTCCCGTCGCGATCAGCAGCCGGTCGTAACCGACTTCTTCGCCGTTGGCGAGCTTGACCACGTGATTGATCCGGTCCAGGCCGACGGCTGCCACCCCCAGTTTCCAGTCGGCATCCACCCGGTGCAGGCGCGGCAGCTTGGTGTGGTCGGCCGGCACCCAGCCTTTGAGTACCTGCTTGGACAGTGGTGGGCGATCGTAGGGCTCGTGCGGTTCATCGCCGATGATGGTCAGCGAGCCGCCGAAACCCTTCTCCCGCAGTGCCTCTGCCGCCCGTAGACCTGCGAGCGAGGCGCCGACAATGGCGATCCTGCCTTCGGCCCGGAACTTCGTGACGACCTCGTCGAGCGAGTACGTCCCCGTGCGTGCGGTCGTCACCGGGCGTCCCGGTCCTCGGGTGGGTCGACCTCCAGGATGATCGCCTGCACCGGGCAGGACGCGGCCGCGCGCAGCACCCGCTGGCGCTGCGCATCATCGGGGTTGGGGTCGTAGGCGAGGGCTTCCTCGCCCAACAGCGTGAACACGTCGGGCGCCAAGGGCACGCACTGGGCATAGCCCTGGCACTTGTTGAGATCGACTACCAGCCGCATGTGCGCGACATTAGACGCGGGCGTCAGATAACGCTTGCGATTTCGGCCTTCAGCGGGATGTTGCAGCGATTGCGCAGGTCGACGCCGGGTTGACGGATCGCGGTGAGCTCGTCGCGGACCTGCGGGTTGGCGGCAAGGTAGTCCTTGGTCTTCTGCTTGGCATCGGACTTCGAGAGGCCCTGCAGGCTGGTCAAGAAGTCGTTGACATCGGGATGGGTGAACAGATAGGTCGTCATCCCCGCCGAGACGCCCGTCATGACCGCGGTCACGTCGCCGGCCGTACAGCCCGGAATCGGATCGGCGCCGGCCGGCCCCGCTGCGCCGAGAAGTACCGCGCCCGTGCTCAGAACAATCGCGCCGAGAAAACGACTTGCAGGCTTCATGCGCGCAGTCTAGCTGGGTACGATTGCGCAAACCGACACAAAGGACAGCCATGTCACGGATACGCCAGTTGCTGCTTGTGCCCGCCGCGGGGATCGCTGTTGCCGCCGCCGTGATGTCGGCTCCGGCTGCCGCGGCCGACACCACGACGATCAATCCGGCGCCGCTGCCCAATTGCGAAACCTACGACGGCAGCTCGATCGCCGGCGGCCAGACCACCGAGTGCGTGACGCCCGGCAACGTCGAGCTGAACTCGACGCCGCAGCAATACCCCGGGGAGGAACCGTTCTACGGATTCCCGGCGTTCGGCTTCTGGTGAGCGATATCCGCCCGTTCCGGATCGAGGTATCCGACGACGTTCTCTCCGATCTACGCGAGCGTCTCGGCCGAACCCGTTGGCCCGAGCGGGAATGCGTCGACGACTGGAGTCAGGGCATTCCGCTGGACTACACCCGCGAGCTGGCCAGCTATTGGGCCGAGGAATACGACTGGCGCCAGCGCGAAGCCGCGCTCAACCGGTTCGACCAGTTCGTCACCGAGATCGACGGGCTGGACCTCCATTTCATTCATCAGCGCTCCTCGAATCCCGATGCGCTGCCGCTGATCATCACCCACGGCTGGCCGGGCTCGGTGGTCGAGTTCAGCAAGGTGATCGAACCGCTGACCGAGGACTTTCACGTGGTCTGCCCCTCGCTGCCGGGCTACGGCTTCTCCGGCAAGCCGAGGTCTACCGGCTGGGGGATCGAGAAGATCGCGACGGCATGGGACACGCTGATGGCGCGGCTGGGCTACCAGCGCTATGGCGCCCAGGGTGGTGACTGGGGTGCGGCGGTGACCACGCAGATCGGCCGCAACGTCGGCAACTGCATCGGCATCCACACCAACATGCCGGTGGCATTTCCCAGCGGCGGCCTGAAAGATCCCACGCCCGAGGAGAAGGACGCGCTGGCGGCGGGGGAGTATTACGCGACCTGGGATTCTGGCTATTCCAAGCAGCAGTCCACCCGCCCGCAGACACTCGGCTACGGATTGGCCGACTCTCCGGTCGGTCAGCTGGCCTGGATCGTGGAGAAGTTCTGGGCGTGGACCGACTGCGACGGGCATCCCGAGAACGCGCTCACTCGTGACGAGCTGCTCGACAACGTGATGATCTACTGGGTCACCAATGCCGCGACTTCCTCGGCGCGGCTGTACTGGGAGAGCTTCCGATTCTTCGGTGCTCAGGGCAAGGTCGAATTGCCCACGGGCATAGCGCGATTCCCGAAGGAGATCATGCGACCGCCGCGCAGTTGGTGCGAGAACAGCTACAACGTCACCCATTGGACGGACATGCCACGCGGCGGGCACTTCGGGGCGTTCGAGCAACCTGAGTTGTACGTCGGGGACGTGCGCGCGTTCTTTGCCACGCTGCGCTGATCCTCAGCGAGTCGCGCAGGCCTGCGCCAGAGCCTCCGGGATGCCCGGCACGCGCACGATCGCGTCGAGCAGGGCATGGGCGCCCGCATCGGCCAGGTGGTCGGCGTCGACGGACGGGTCGAGGACGCGCTGGCGGCACAGTTCGAAGGTGAATGCGAGCCAGGCGTAGACGATCACCCGCAGATCGCGCTCGACCTTGGAGTCCAGATCCCCGCGCACCACGTCGGTGATCGCCCCGATGATCCGCTGCATCTGGCGCTCGTTGTCGACATCGTCGATGCCGCGCAGCACGGGATCGGTGCGGCCCATCCCGATGTAGGCCGCCCACGCCCCGTGCGGGTGCTCTTCGTCGTAGCGGATATAGGCCAGTACGCCGGTGCGTAGCCGGTCGAACAGGGTCTGTCCCTCGGCCGCCGGTGTGCTGGTGGCGTCGAACAGGCGCTCGCTCTCGGCCCGCACGACCGCGGCGAAGAAGGCTCGCTTGTCGGGGAAGTAGTGGTACATCAACGCCCGCGACACCCCGGCGCGCTCGGCGATCTCGTCGATGCGGACCTCGTCGTAGGGGCGCTGGCCGAACACCTCTGCACCGAGGGCGAGCAGCTCGCTGCGCCGGTCCTCGGGAGAGAGGCGACGGCGTGCGGGTGATTCCGGCATGCCGACATACTGGCACATGTACAACAGCGCTACTGCGGTGAAGGCTCGACGGCGGGCCCTCCAAGGGGTTTGTCAGCATTCATACGGCAGGCGCGTATTGACACTCGCCATCCAGTCGGGCGTATTTTGGGACGTACAGCCCAGTCAACTGCTGGAGGTGATCACCGTGGCGGGAACGTGGGCCGTCACCGCCGCACCCGAGCTGACCCCCGATCGCGACGGCTACATCTGGCTGCCCGATCAAGCCTTCGCAACGGCCTTCGCCCCGGACGCAAGCCCTTATGGCGGGAGCTGCCCAGCTGGTATCTCGTCGCCGAGAATGATCGCATGATCAACCCTGTCAGCCAGCGCTTCATGGCCGAACGGATGGGCGCCCACACGTACTTCCACATCGCCGACCACGCACCGCTGGTCAGCAATCCCGGCATCGTCGTCAACCTCATCACCGCGGCAGCGCGCTCAGTCCTGGCGAACGCGTGATGACCCCGCGGGTGTTGGTGTTCGACGTCAACGAGACCCTGCTCGACGTCGATTCGCTGGCGCCGCAGTTCGAGCGGATTTTCGGTGACGCCGCTGTCCTGCGCACATGGTTCTCGCAGCTGGTGCTCTATTCCATGACCCTCACGCTGGCATCCCGGTACATCGACTTCTTCCGACTGGGTTCGGCGGTGCTGGCCATGCTGGGCGACATCCACGGCGTGCGCATCAGCCACCGGCAGCAGGAGGAGCTACGAGAAGCCATGCGTTGGATGCCACCTCACCCGGATGTGACGACTGGCCTACAACGATTGTCCGACTACGGATTCCGGCTCGTCACCCTGACCAATTCGCCACATCTCGCGAACGCGCCCACAGCTGTGCACAACGCGGGATTGGACCGATACTTCGAGCGCCAATTCACCGTGGACGCGGCGGGCGTGTTCAAGCCCGCTTCCGAGCTCTATCGCGGCGTCGCCGCCGAACTCGACGTTGCCGAAGCGGACTGCCTGATGGTCGCCGCCCACGCGTGGGACACCATCGGTGCGCAAAGTGCGGGCATGCAGGGCGCGCTCATCAGGCGACCAGGCCATGCGGCACTCGTCGCCGAGGGTTTACCCCAGCCGACCCTCACCGTACGTGACGTGAACGAATTGGCTTCGCAGCTCGCCAATTGAGTCTGCACAGCCACGAGCGCCATAGGTGACGGATACAGTGCAGCTCATCGATCTCGACAAAGGAGCCCGATGATCACCGACGAATTGCGTCAGCGCCGGCTCGACGTCATCAAGGTGCACATGGACACCGAGGTGACCAAGGAGTTCGATCGCACCCTGGCGACCTTCAACGGCCATCCCCGCTACGAGATCGTCCCCACCAAACAGGTCTTCGACGGCGACGACGAGGTGATGACCTATTACCTCACCACGCGCACCGCGTTTCCCGACCAGCGCCACGAGAACGCCCGCTTCCACGTCACCGACGATGCGGTGATCGTCGAGTTCGACCTGCTGGGAACCAATCTCGGCGAGTTCTACGGGCTGCCGCCGACGGGCAAGGCGTTCCGGGTGCCCGTCATCGCGGTGTTCTCGTTCTCCGGCGAGCGGATCACCAACGAGCGCATCTACTTCGACGCCGCCACCCTGGTCAACCAGATCGGCCGCAGCGAGTTGCTCAGCCTGCTCGGCGGTTAACCGAAATGCACGCCCTGGGCCAGCGGTAGCTCCGAGGAGTAGTTCACGGTGTTGGTGGCTCGGCGCATATAGGCCTTCCACGAGTCCGAGCCGGACTCGCGGCCACCGCCGGTCTGCTTCTCGCCGCCGAACGCCCCGCCGATCTCCGCACCGGAAGTGCCGATGTTGACATTGGCGATCCCGCAATCCGAGCCGTCGGCGGCCAGGAAACGCTCGGCCTCCCGAACGTCGGTGGTGAAGATTGCCGACGAGAGGCCCTGCGGCACAGCATTATTCAGTGCTATCGCCTCGTCGAGCGTCTCGTAGGTCAGTACGTAGAGGATCGGTGCGAACGTTTCGTGGTGCACGATGTCGGTCTGGGCGGGCATCCGCACCACCGCGGGCTCGACGTAGAACGCCTCGGTGGCCTCGTCGCCGCCGACGTGATGGCGCTGGCCGCCGATCACCTCACCGCCGTCGGCGCGGGCCTGCTCCAAGGCGCCGATCATGTCCCGGTAGGCGGTCTCGTGGATCAGCGGCCCGACGAGCGTACCGTCGGCCGCCGGGTCGCCGATCGGCAGCGTGCGGTAGGCGGCGGCAATCCGGTCGACCAGGATATCGGCCACCGAGGAGTGCACGATCAGCCGCCGCAAGGTGGTGCAGCGCTGGCCTGCAGTGCCAGCCGCCGAGAAGACGATGGCGCGCACAGCCAAATCCAAATCGGCAGAAGGAGTTACGACGGCAGCGTTGTTGCCGCCGAGTTCCAGCAGTGCCCGGCCGAACCGTTCGGCGACGCGGGGGCCGACCTGCCGGCCCATCCGCACCGATCCGGTGGCCGATACCAATGCCACTCGCGGATCGTCGACCAACGCCTCGCCGACTTCACGGCCGCCGATGACCAGCCGGCTCACCTGGACCGGTGCGCCTACATCAGCGGCGGCCCGTTCGATCAGTGCCTGACAGGCGAGCGCGGTCAATGGCGTGAGCTCAGAAGGCTTCCACACCACCGTGTCCCCGCACACCAGCGCCACGGCGGCGTTCCACGCCCATACCGCCACCGGGAAGTTGAACGCGGTGATCACCCCGATCACCCCGAGCGGATGCCAGGTTTCCATCAGCCGGTGCCCGGGGCGTTCGGACGCGATGGTGCGCCCGTACAACTGGCGCGACAGCCCGACCGCGAAGTCGCAGATGTCGATCATCTCCTGGACCTCGCCGAGGGCCTCGGACGTGATCTTGCCGGCCTCGACCGTGACCAGGGTGGCCAAGTCCGCCTTGTGCTCACGCAGCAGTTCACCGAGCCGTGCGACCAGCTGTCCGCGCACCGGGGCGGGGGTGGTACGCCAGGACGAAAATGCCTGAGCCGCTTGGGCAATTGCCGTCTGCGTCTGCTCGGGTGTGGTCTCGGTGACGGAGAACAGGATGTCGCCGGTCACCGGTGTGCTCGCCGGTAGACCGGGCCCGTTCGGCTCGGCGAGGTCGGCCGGCGCGCCGATGGCGTCGAACGCGGCGCGTACTGCGGTACGCAAGTCGGTCGCGGTGGGCAGCGAGGTTGTGGTGGTGGTGCTCATGCGGGGGCCTCCTGGGCGGTCGCGTCGTAGAGGTCGTAGGGGTCGTGGATCGTGCGGTCGATGGTGCCGGCCATCCATTCGATGTCGTAGCCGGATTCGTCTGCCACGGCAGCGGCTTCGGTGTCGGCGTCGAGATTGGACCGGAAGATCCCGGCCGCAGACGCCGGCAGGAAGTCCTCGTAGACCACTGGGGCCGCTGGGTCGCCGCGGTGGTAGTACGCCAGGCCTGCCGACGCCATCTCGTCGTCGGATGCGGGGAAGTAGTCGCCCCACACGGCCGCTGGATCGGCGCTTGCCATCGCGGTGTCGTAGCGTTCCCGGCCCTTGGGCGTCAGTGCTACGCCGCGCGCCTCCACCTCGCCGAAACGGACCCGCAGCGTGCCCTCGGTGACAGAACCGTCGGCTTCGCGGAAGCGGCGCGGCTCGGCGAGCGCGCGAAACGACGTCTGGCGCAACAGGACATCGGGACCGTCGCAGTGCGGTGGCCCCTGGATCGCGTCGATCATCGTGATCCCGCGTTCGCCCATCCGGCGATACAGGTCGTCGATGTCGAGCACGCGGGGGGTGAGGTGGTTGATGTGGGTGGTGGGGACCCCGGCGATGTCGGCGGCGACGGCCGAAACTGCGGTCAGTTCGGCATACCAGGCCCGGTCGACCGGCTCGCGGGACAACGCGAACGCGGCCACCGCACGCGGCACGAACTCCTCAGCGGTATCGGCGTCGCAGCCACCCTCGGTTGCGATCCGCCGGGCGTCGGCGATCAGTGCGGGGTCGAACAGTGCTCGTCTGCGCAAGAATTCGTCGACCCGGTGACGCAGATCGGTGTCGAAGAAGCGGCCGTCGCGGGTGGCCAGCATCGAGGTGAACACCCGGAACGGGTTGCGCGCCAACTCCGCGGCATCCACCGGCCGGAATGCGGTGGACACCACCGGCACCGGTGAGGCTGCCTCGCGCAGGTCGTAATAGCCGACCGGATACATGCCGAAAGCTGCGAAAAGATCTGCGACATCGGTCAATTCGGCCGGTGTGCCAACCCGGATCGCGCCGTGGCGCTCTGCGGTGACCCGAGCGATCGATCCCAGCCGTTCGGCCTGCGGATGCGCCGCCACATAGTCGCGGTTGACCGACTCGCTGACCTGCACCAGCGTGGTGTAGGCAGGAACCTCGGTGCCGTACATCGCCGATAATGCCGCGGCGAAGCGCGCCCGCAGCTGCCAGGCCGCAACGTCAGGTGTGCTCACGAAGCACCGGCCGATTCGGATAGTCTGCGGCGATGGCGGACGGCGCGGAGGCGATGCACGGTCTCGACGAGATCGATCGCACGCTGGTGCGCGAGCTCATCGCCGACGGCAGGGCAACGCTGGCGGAGCTGGCCGCCGCGACCGGTCTGTCGGTCTCGGCGGTGCAGTCGAGGGTGCGCCGTCTGGAGTCCCGCGGGGTGGTGACCGGGTACAGCGCCCGAGTGGACCCCGAAGCGTTCGGGCACATGCTGTCGGCGTTCGTGGCGATCACCCCTCTCGATCCTTCTCAACCCGATGATGCCCCCGCCCGGCTGGAACACATCACCGAAATCGAGGCGTGTTATTCGGTGGCCGGCGACGAGAGCTACGTCCTGTTCGTGCGGGTCGAGTCGCCGCGGGCGCTGGAGGTCCTGCTGCAACAGATCCGGACCGCCGCGAACGTACGTACTCGAAGCACGATCATCCTAAATACTTTTTACAGTGATCGAGTCTCGCTGCCGTAATAATTCAACCACAGCGCTAGGATATCGTAAAAATTACGATAGTCTGGTCGCATGACGGAACTCTTGTCGCGAGACGACGTGTCGGCGGTGACGCCTGCGAACGTCCGTACCGTGCTGGCCCGCAGCATTCTGGCCGACGGACTTGATCTGGTCCTCGATCTCGAACGGTCGTCGGGTTCGTGGCTGGTCGACGCCCGCGACGGCCGCCGCTACCTGGACATGTTCACGTTCTTCGCCTCGTCGGCGCTGGGCATGAACCACCCCGCGCTGGCCGGCGACGCGGCGTTTCGCGCCGAACTGGCCCAGGCTGCGATCAACAAGCCGTCCAACTCCGATGTCTACACCGTGCCGATGGCCCGCTTCGTCGAGACGTTCGCCCGGGTGCTCGGCGACCCCGCCCTCCCGCATCTGTTCTTCGTCGACGGCGGCGCGCTGGCGGTGGAGAACGCGCTGAAGGTGGCTTTCGACTGGAAGAGCCGGCACAACGAAGCGCACGGGATCGACCCCGCGCTCGGCACCCGGGTCCTGCACTTGCGCGGCGCTTTCCACGGGCGCAGCGGCTACACGCTGTCGTTGACCAACACCGACCCCGTCAAGGTGGCGCGGTTCCCCAAGTTCGACTGGCCGCGCATCGACGCACCGTATGTGCGTGCTGGCGCCGATATGGACGTCCTGGAGGCAGAATCGCTGCGCCAAGCCCGCGCGGCCTTCGACGCTCACCCGAACGACATCGCCTGCTTCATCGCCGAGCCCATCCAGGGCGAGGGTGGCGACCGGCACTTCCGCCCGCAGTTCTTCGCGGCGATGCGCGCGCTGTGTGACTCCTACGACGCGCTGATGATCGCCGACGAGGTGCAGACCGGCTGCGGCATCACCGGTAGCGCGTGGGCTTACCAACAGCTCGGCTTCACCCCGGATGTCGTCGCGTTCGGCAAGAAGACACAGGTATGCGGGGTCATGGCCGGCCGGCGGGTCGACGAGGTTCCCGACAACGTCTTCGCCGTCAGCTCCCGGATCAACTCGACCTGGGGAGGCAACCTCGTCGACATGGTCCGCTCACGACGGATCCTGGAGACCGTCGAGGCCGACAGCCTGTTCGCCAATGCCGCCGAGATGGGCGCCTACCTGCTCGCCGGGCTCGGCGACCTGGCCCGGCAGCGGCCCGATACCGTTCGCGACGTTCGGGGCCGGGGCTTGATGTGTGCCTTCAGCCTGCCCAGTCCCG
Source organism: Mycolicibacterium vinylchloridicum (assembly GCF_013404075.1). Lineage (GTDB taxonomy): Bacteria > Actinomycetota > Actinomycetes > Mycobacteriales > Mycobacteriaceae > Mycobacterium > Mycobacterium vinylchloridicum. The sequence goes on along the minus strand of NZ_JACBJQ010000004.1, from coordinate 158,711 downwards.
AGCGCCGCGACGCCGTGCTGTCCGCCCTGTGGGAGCGCGGTGTGATCATGCTCGGCAGCGGTGCGGACAGCGTGCGGTTCCGCCCGGCGCTCACTGTGACACGCGCGGAGATCGACCGCGCGCTGGCTGCCTTGAGAGAGGTATTGCTCGCGGCGGTCTAGCATTCGGTCTCATGCGGCTGCCCGCGGTGCTCGGCGTGGCGGCGGTGGTGCTCGCCGGGTGCGCGCAGACCGTCGCAGGCAGCGCGGTGCCCAATCCGGCGCAGGGCATCACGCCGTTGCGCGCCGGCGACACCGATCAGGTGCTGATCGGCCCGGCGCAGCTGCACGACATCGTCGGGGTCAAACTGCAAACCGAGGCCGACCAGACCCGGCCGATCCCCGGATCGTCTGCGGTACCGGCCTGCTCGGCGCTAGACGCTGCCGGCATGGCCGCGTTCCTCGGCGAGAAGTGGCTGGGCCTGCACGTGATGCTGTTCACCGACGGTGACAGGCACGATCACGTCGTGGCCGAGGCCGTCGCGATCTATCCCGACGGCGCCGCTGCGGCGGCACAGTTTGCCACCGGCACCAAGAACGCCAAGGCCTGTGACGGCCAGCGGGCACTGAGCACCGGCGGGGACGCCGCGTGGAAGTTCACGGTTCCGGAGATCAACGCCGACACTGTGCGCTGGAGCAAGGAACAGCTCGGCATTCCTTTCGACTGGACCTGCTTCGCCGAGGCCAGGCTGCGCAATAACGCCATCGTGCAGGCGATGGCCTGCCAGGGCGATGACACCGGCCAGGTCACCGTGACCACGATGACCGACCGTATGTCGGCGAGCGTCTGGGAGCTGTCCGGGCGTTAACCGCACACACCGACGACAAAAGGCCCAGCCGAACGGCTGGGCCTTCGTCGTCGATTCAGCGCTACTGGTAGGACTCTTGGCGTGCCTCAGCGGCTTTGGCGCCCGCGCGGGCGGCCTCTGCTTCGGCTTCCTTCTTGGCGGCATCGCGTTGTGCCTCGGCCTTGTCCTGTTGAGCCTTGCCTTCATTCACCAAGTCGTCGCGACCTGTGACTGTGCCCACAACTTCCTTGGCCTTGCCTTTGACGTCCTCGACGACGCCCTTGATGCCCTCTTCCGGTCCGCTGTTCTTGCTGTCGGACATGAAACATCCCTTCTGTCAATAACTACGGATCAGTGAGATCAACTTTTCTTTGCTCAGGCCGGAATAGCCCGAAATCCCAAGCTGCTTGGCCCTTTTCTTGAGCTCGGCGACGGTCCAGCCTTCGTAGGCGCAGGACCGACTAGGTCGAAAGTACCGAATGTCGTCGACATCGGATCTCGCCGCAGCGGCACTCGACATTTCCTACCCCCTTTGCTGACGTTGCTTTTCCTCGGAGGGACTTGTACCCAGGGCCACCACGGACCCAAACATTGGCTAACTATCGGAACTCATCCTGATCCGATTCCTCGATGACCTGGAGTTGTTCCTGCCAATCTGATTCGTCGGCTTCCAACGGTGCGACGTCGTCGTCGGTGCGCATCCGCTCATCGGAATCGACGGCGTCCTGGTCAGCCGGTTCGGCCACCAGGCGATTTTGCTCAACGGCATCGGCGACGGGTACATCGTCGGGAAATGAATCGCGCTCAGTCATCACCAGCCAATCTACTCCTGTGGGAGGAACGTCGGCTCTGGCCCAACGGGACTTTTCGCAGCTGAAATTTACGGTGGCGCAACACATAACGTCCCCACGTCGAAGGGGTCGTCGTCGGCGGGCGGGAAGCTCCGGTGCCGTCTACTGGCAACACCACCGCGAAAGCCATTCTGCTGCAGAGAAGTCGGCTCTCAGCGATCTCGCAGCGACATTTTGACGCGCCGCTGCGCGGACCACCCCATCGGCCTTCGTGCGAAGATGCCTACAGTCGCCCGCAATTCGAGCGTGGTCTGCCGGCCGAGCGACGCGGAGTTCGGGGAGGCGAAGGCTGCGACCGACTGGGCGTGCCGTTCGACACCGGCGGCGGTGCGCGGCCCGCCGAGCAGATTCAGGTCAATCCGACGGCGAACGGCCTGGTGTAGCGGGCCTACGCACGTTTAGGTGTCCGTTCAGCGGGTAGGCGGACTCGTGTAGCTGTCTAAACACATGCAGCGGTTCTTCTCGACGACAGGAGTCGCTGATGAAAATCGCCATGGTGTCCGAATGCGCATGTCCGTTGGCGTTATCGAGCGATGACCGGGTGGGCGGCCAGGCCGTCCACGTCGCCGGACTATCTGCCGCGCTGGCGCGACAGGGCCACGAGGTCACGGTCTACACCCGCCGTCACGATCCCGATAGTCCGCAGCGGGTGATCGCCCCGCAGGGCTACACGGTGGTGCACATCGCCGCCGGGCCGGCTCAACATCTGCGCAGCGGCGACGTATTCGGCCATACGGGTGTGTTCGCAGAAGCCCTGGTTGCGAACTGGGCCACCGACCCACCGGACGTGACGCACGCGCACTTCTGGATGTCGGGCCTGGCAGCCCAACTGGCCGCGCGCGCTCTGGGCATTCCGACCGTGCAAACGTTCCGTACGCTCGGCGTCGCCGAGCGCCGTCACCATGTGCGGGGCGACAACGCCGAGGCGCGGCTGAAGCTGGAGAAGCTCGTCGCCAAGCAGGCCGACTGGGTCGTCGCGACGTGCACCGACGAACTTTTCGATTTGATCCGGTTGGGCCGGTCCCGCGCGCAGATCTCCGTTGTGCCGTGCGGTGTGGACGTCGAGACATTCACCACCGAAGGTCCGCTCGCCGAGCGGAGTAACCGTCCGCGCATCCTGACTGTCGGAAAGTTATTGCCCCGCAATGGCTTCGACACCATGATCGAGGCACTACCCGGAATGCCCGACGCAGAGTACGTGATCGTCGGGGGACCGGAGAATGGGCGTCTGGACGATGACCCGGAGGTGCGACGACTTCGTGCGCTGGCCGCACGGCTGGCCGTGTCGGACCGTGTGGTGTTCGCCGGTGCGGTCGGTCATGCCGACATGCCCGCGATGCTCCGGTCCGCCGACGTGGTGACGTGCACGCCGGCCTACGAGTCGTTCGGCCTGGTCCCCCTGGAGGCGATGGCCTGTGGTGTGCCGGTGGTCGCCTCGGCGGTCGGGGGCATGGTGGACACCGTGGTGGACGACGTCACCGGCCGGTTGGTGACGCCGCAGCGGCCCCGAGAGTGCGCCGAGGCGGTGACGCGGATCCTGCGTGATTCATTTCTGCGACGCAGCCTCGGCCTGGCCGGCCGGGACCGGGCGTGTGCTCGCTACTCGTGGGACCGCGTGGCCGAGGACACCTGCGGTGTCTATGAGCGTGTGCCGGTGACACGGGATCGCGGCCGAACCAGAATTTGCGATCGACAGGTTTGATCCATGCTGTCCGGTGGTATGTAGGTGCCACCATGACGACAACTTCCTGGGTAGTGCTGCGCACGCCGACCCGGTCCCCAGACGACCGTGGCTAGCACCTGGAGTAATGTCGGGTCGACATTGCCGGGAGGCCACATGAATGATGCCGAAAGCCGAGGCAGCGAGGCACAACGCGGTGCCAATGCTGTTGAGTTCAGGGTTGCTGCCAGGCTGGAGAACCTTGCCGTACTGCGCACCGTGGTCGGTGCAGTCGGCACGTTCGAAGACCTGGATTTCGACGCCGTCGCGGACCTGCGGCTGGCCGTCGACGAGGCCTGCACCAGGCTGATCCGCTCCGCGTCGCCCGAAGCGACGCTGGTGGTGGTAGTCGATGCACATGACGACGTGGTCGTCGTGGAGGCCTCGACCACGTGCGACACCTATGACGTGGTCACCCCCGGCAGCTTTAGCTGGCACGTGCTGAGTTCGCTGACCGACGATGTGCAGACGTTCCACAACGGTCACGAGCCCGGTAGCGATGGGCAGGTTTTCGGTATCACTCTGACCACGAGGCGGGCGGGCTCCGGGCAGTGACTTCCCGAGCCACGGATAGTTCGCCGAAACGGTCGAACTCGGAGTACGCCGACGTCCCGGACATGTTCCGGAAGCTGGCGACGCTCGAACCAGACTCCGCCGAACAGCAGCGCTACCGCGACAGCATCGTGGAGCGGTGCCTGCCGCTGGCCGACCACATCGCCCGCCGATTCGACGGCCGCGGCGAACCGCGGGACGACCTGGTTCAGGTGGCCCGCGTCGGCCTGGTCAACGCAGTCATCCGCTATGACGTCGAAACCGGTTCGGATTTCGTGTCGTTCGCGGTGCCCACGATCATGGGCGAGGTGCGGCGCCACTTCCGCGACAACAGCTGGTCGGTCAAGGTGCCGCGCCGGCTCAAGGAACTGCACCTGCGGCTCGGTGCCGCGACTTCGGAGTTGTCCCAGCGGCTCGGGCGCGCACCGACCGCCTCCGAACTCGCCGAGGAACTCGGCATGGAGCGCGAAGAGGTCGTCGAGGGCTTGGTCGCCGGCAGCTCGTACAACACCTTGTCGATCGACAGCGGTGGCAGCGGCGGTGACGAGGATGCGCCGGCGATCGTCGACACCCTGGGTGATGTCGACTTGAGCCTGGATCAGATCGAGAATCGCGAAGCGTTGCGCCCGCTGCTCGAACAATTGCCCGAGCGGGAGCGGACCGTGCTTCTGCTGCGGTTCTTCGAGTCGCTCACCCAGACTCAGATCGCCGAGCGCGTCGGCATCTCACAGATGCACGTCTCGCGGCTGCTGGCGAAGTCGCTAGCTCGGCTCCGCGACCAGCTCGAGTAGCCGTCGGGGCTCGCCGTCGAGCAATGCGACCGCCTCGGCGATGGAGTCGGCCACCGGCAGCGTGTGGTCGGGATCGCAGACCCGCAGCAGCCGGGAGACCGCCTCGCCGGCCACCATCGCCCATCGTGCGGAGGCATTGGCACATCGGACGTTGATGGTGTGCAGGGCCGAGAATCCGGCCGTTCCGAAGAATTGCAGCGGACTGAGGTCCAGGACCAGGTGCGTGCCCGCAGCCGCACACTCGTCGACATGGTCGGCGAAGGTGGCGGCATTGGATGCGTCGAGTTCGCCGTGGACGGTGATGATCCCGACATTGTCGGTGGACCATTGGGTGGTGAAGTGGATGACAGACACTAGTGACTCCATCAGTGAACGAGTATTCGTACTGTGGATCACGTCAGAGAAGCTATGCCCGTAAGGTGCGGGAGCTCATACGCCCCGCACGTCATTGACTCTTTGACGTAGTTCCGGGCGGCTGTTAACTCAACCTGTCTTGAACACTACGCCACCGCAGCGTTGCCGGGACACCGGCGGAGGCAGGTTCTAATCATCTTCTTCAGAGTGGCGTGCGCCGGGGAGTCACACTGGTGGTATGTCGAAGTCCGGCCAGATAGCCGGCGTGCTATTGGCCGCCGGCGCAGGAGTCCGCTATGGGATGCCGAAAGTTCTTGCTGCCCAAGGACTATGGTTGCGCTCAGCGGTAGAGGCGCTCGCCGGCGGTGGCTGTGAGGACGTGGTGGTGGTGCTGGGCGCGGCCGTCGTGGATGTTCCGGCGCCGGCTCGCGCGGTGTTGGCGCACGACTGGCAGCAGGGGATGGGGGCCTCATTGCGAGCGGGGTTGACGGCGGTGTCACATGCCGACTTCGCCGTTCTGCTCACCGTTGACACCCCCGACATCGGCGCCGACGTGGTCGTGCGGGTGCTCGAGGCCGCTCGCTCGTCGCAGTCCGGCATCGCGCGAGCCACCTACGGCGGGCGGCCCGGGCACCCCGTCGTCATCGCGCGTGCGCACTGGCCCGCGCTGGTCGAAACGCTGCACGGCGACGAAGGTGCACGCCGCTTCCTGGCCGGGCGGGCCGGTGTGGTGACCGTCGACTGCGCCGACCTGGCCACCGGGATGGACATCGATACGCCTACACCGTCAGGTTGAGGGCAGCCGCAGCGAAGCGGCGCACGGCGGCGGCGGCCACTTCGGCGGCATCGTCATGGCCGGGCCGGGCCCGCGTCGACAACCTCGCGCCGGCCGGGTCGATCGTGACCTCGGCCAGCAGTTCGCCGGTCGTCGGTTCGCACACCGCCCACGAGTAGCCGGTCTCGTCCGCCCACTGCGCTGTACGCGCGGCCACGTAATTCGGATCGGTTTCGCCCAGTTCGGCGAGAGCGGGCCGGTCATCGATCCGCTCGTCGGCGCGCAGCGCACGCAAATACCAAGCGCCGGCGTTGATTTCGACGGGATCCATATCAGCGGTAGAGCAGGATGCCGAGGATCGGAAGTGCCAGCCAGGCCAGCCAGCCGTGCGGTACCAGGATGGTGAATCCCAATGCGACGAGCGGGATGAGCGCCATCACGATGGCCCGCCAGTCACGCGAGCGTTCGATGCTCGAGGCCGTGGCCGCACCGGGTTTGGCCGGCAGGTCGGCGAAGATGGGTTCGAGATCGGCACGGGTCACCGCGGCGGCGATCGCGGCGCTGCGCTCGGAGAACTCGTCGGGGTTGAGCCGGCCTTCGGAGAACTGCCTGCCGAGCAACGCCATCGCCCCTTCACGTTCGGCAGTGCCAAGCCGAACCCGGTCTGGATCCTCAGTCACGAGAACATCATGCTGGATGGCATGCGCATAGCGGTGTTTGGAGCGAGCGGGCAGATCGGGCGGCAGGTCGTGGACCTGCTGACCGCTGAGGGGCACGAGGTGATGGCGGCGTCGCGGACGTCGGGTGTCGACGTGCTGACGGGGGAGGGGGTCGCCGACGCACTGCGCGACACGCATGTCCTTGTCGATGTGCTGAATTCGCCGTCGTACGAGGACGAACCGGTGCTGGAGTTCTTCAGCACCGCCACCCGCACTCTCGTCGGGGCGGCCAGGGCCGCGGGGGTGGCGCACTATGTCGCGCTGTCGATCGTCGGGGTGACCCGGCTGCAGATGAGCGGCTACATGCGCGCCAAGGTGGCGCAAGAGACGCTGATCGAAGCCGCCGGGCTGCCCTACACGATCCTGCGTGCGACCCAGTTCGACGAGTTCGCGGACATGATCGTGGCGAGCATGACCGAGGGCGACGTGGTGCGGGTGCCCGATGCGCGGATCCAGCCGATCGCGGCCGCGGAAGTCGCCGAACACGTGGCACGTGCCGCGGTCGGATCGCCGATGGGAATCGTGGAACTCGGCGGGCCCGACAAGATCACTTTCGCCGAACTGGCCCGCATCGTGCTGGCCCGCAAGGGCGAGCACCGCACGATCGTCGTCGACCCCGAGGTGACCTACTTCGGCGCCCGGGTGGACGCCGACAGCCTGGTCACCGGGAACGGCGCGGTGCTGGGAACAGCCCGCTTTACTTGATCTCGGCCAGGACCGTGCCCTGGGTGATCGCGGCACCTGCCTCGACTGCCAGCCCGGTGATGACACCGTCCTTGTGGGCGGTCACCGGGTTCTCCATCTTCATGGCCTCGAGCACCACCACGAGATCACCGGTGGCCACCGTCTGACCTTCTTCGACGGCGACCTTCACCACGGTGCCCTGCATCGGCGCGGTCACCGCGTCACCGGACGCGGCGGCGCCGGCGTGGGCGCCACGCTTGCGGGCCTTCGGCTTCTTCCGGATGGCACCGGACTCGGCCGGGCCGGAGCCGTTGCCGAGCGCCAGGTCACCGGGCAGCGAAACCTCGACGCGGCGGCCGCCGACCTCCACGACGACTTTCTGCCGCGGCTGGGCTTCTTCCTCATCGACCGGGCCACCGCCGGTGAACGGCTCGACGGTGTTGTTCCACTCGGTCTCGATCCAGCGGGTGTGCACGTCGAAGCTCTCGCCGTCGCCGATGAAGGCCGGGTCGCTGACCACCGCGCGGTGGAACGGGATGACGGTCGCCAGACCTTCGACGTGGAACTCGTCGAGCGCACGCCGAGACCGCGCCAGCGCCTCCTCGCGGGTGGCGCCGTACACGATCAACTTGGACAGCATCGAGTCGAACTGGCCGCCGATGACCGAGCCGGCCTCCACACCGGAATCCAGCCGGACGCCGGGACCGGTGGGGATGTCGTAACGGGTGACCGGACCGGGAGCCGGCAGGAAGCCGCGGCCGGCGTCCTCGCCGTTGATGCGGAACTCGATGGCGTGCCCACGCGGGGTGGGATCCTCAGTGATGTCCAGCTTTTCGCCGTTGGCGATCTTGAATTGCTGCTGCACCAGGTCGATGCCCGCGGTCTCTTCGGTGACCGGGTGTTCCACCTGCAGGCGGGTGTTCACCTCGAGGAAGGAGATCAGGCCGTCCTGGCCGACCAGGTACTCGACCGTGCCCGCGCCGTAATAGCCGGCTTCCTTGCAGATGCGCTTGGCGGACTCGTGGATCTCCTTGCGCTGCGCGTCGGTCAGGAAGGGGGCGGGAGCCTCTTCCACCAGCTTCTGGAAGCGGCGTTGCAGCGAGCAGTCGCGGGTGCCGGCGACCACGACATTGCCGTGGGTGTCGGCGATGACCTGAGCTTCGACGTGGCGCGGCTTGTCCAGGTAGCGCTCGACGAAGCATTCGCCGCGCCCGAATGCGGCGACGGCCTCGCGGGTCGCGGACTCGAACAGCTCGGGGATCTCTTCGATGGTGCGGGCCACCTTCATGCCGCGGCCGCCGCCGCCGAACGCCGCCTTGATCGCGACCGGCACGCCGTACTCCTTGGCGAAGGCGACGACCTCGTCGGCGTCCTTGACCGGGTCGGGGGTGCCGGGCACCAGCGGCGCCTGGGCGCGCGCGGCGATGTGGCGGGCGGTGACCTTGTCACCGAGGTCGCGGATGGACTGCGGGCTCGGCCCGATCCAGATCAGCCCGGCGTCGAGGACGGCCTGGGCGAAGTCGGCGTTCTCGCTCAAGAAGCCGTAGCCGGGATGGATCGCGTTGGCACCGGACTTGGCCGCGGCGTCGAGGATCTTGCCGAAGTCCAGGTAGGACTCCGCGGAGGTCTGACCGCCCAGGGCGAAGGCCTCATCGGCCAGCCGGACGTGCGGTGCCTCGGCGTCGGGCTCGGCGTACACCGCCACGCTGGCCAGTCCCGCATCCCGGGCCGCCCGGATCACCCGGACCGCGATTTCTCCACGGTTGGCGACGAGGACTTTGGAGATGGTCTGACTGGGCACCGCGCCTCCTGCTTTGCGTGATCTTAAGAACGTTCTTTAAAAATAGGTTCGCACGGCAGTGTAAGCGCCGCTCGTTAGACACGAATCAGCTGGTACCCCTACTAATGAGTAAGTTCGTCTCTATCTGAGCAATCGGATCGGGTCTGTGCGGATCACCTCGGCGGCTTCCTGCAGGAGACGACTGTCGTGCACGTCGTCGTGGTAGGACACCGTGATGCTGCGTTCGCGGCCGATCGTGCCGCTGAACACCGAAATATCCGCCGGCGCCCACGGCTGCAGGGCCGCATTGATCGACCGGGGGCGGTCGGGGAGCCATGGCAGGTGCTCGAACGGGGACAGCCTGCCGACGTCTGAGTAGGCCAGCTCGACGGGGGTGTCGGCGGGCGCGCGCTGCGCGCGTGTCGCGCTGAGCGGCGCGGCCAGGTTTCGGGCCGACGTGGAAGTCAGCGCGAGCAGCGGCAAGGCCGCATCCAGGCGCGCTTTCACCGCGGCGTCGATGGCGCCGACCGGTGCGTCCAGCCCGGCCTGGACGCTGAGTCCTGAGATGAAGTTCGCGTTGACGCGGTCATGGGGCCGCAGATAGCGGCGGCAGTCGACGACGAGTCGCAGCGCGTCGGTGAGGGGCAGTCCGGCCTGGGCCAATGCCGTGCGGACGATGACGAGCCAGGCGACCGCTCGGCTGACGCCGGCGCCGTCGGCCGCTCGCCAGTCGTCCACTTCGCGCTCGGTGGCGGCGTCGACGTGGATCACCTGCACCGCTGCCGAGGGCGGCGGGGCTGCGGGTGCACCGGCGGCGGATCGGCTTCGGACGGGAGTGGCGCGCTGCCTGGCTTCGGTCCACGCGCTGCGCAGCCGGCTCGGGTTCGCGAAGGTGTGGGCCAGCGCGTGGATGACCGGGATCGGGGTGTCCCGATCCCGCAACCAACTCGAGCCCGCTCCTCGAATGAGTTCGAAAAGTGTTGTCACACAATCGATGTAGAGGCGCGCATCGCCGAGGCCATGATCGATGTCGAATGCGATGTGGCGGTCGGAGAGGTAGACGTCGACCGGACCGCGGGGGACCATGAGGTTGCGGATGTACTCGAGTACCGCGGTGGTTCCACGATCGGCGACCTCACTGGGCAGCTCGCGTATCTCGGGCGCGGACTCGGCTGCCCAGCTCCACCGCCATGCCCGCGCATCGGGGGTCAACCCGAGCCGGGTGTGCGGTCCGGATCGGGTGATGATGTCCAGCGCTGCGGCCACCAGATCGCGCTGCGGGACGACGACGTTCTCGAGGCAACCCACATACCGTGTGCCCGCCATCAGCCGATCGAGGCCGCTGGCGTTACTCCGGCGAAGCAAACCGACCTCCGCTACGCCGTGGCCCGCAGACGGCGCTTGATCCGGGCCAGCATCGCCGACATGCCGCGCAGCCGTAGCGGACTGATCAGCGCCGCAAGGCCCAGCTCGGAGTAGAAGTCGTCGGGCACGGCCAAGATGTCGGCCTTCGACTGGCCATCGAGCCCGGTGGCCAGGATCGAGGCGAACCCACGCGTGGTCGGCGCCTCCGCGGGCGCACTGAAGAACAGCCGCACATGATCGGCATCGGAGGCGTCGACGTGGAGGAACAACGGCGACTGGCATTCCGGCACCGGCTCCATGGCCGACTCTTCGAGGTCGGCGGGCAGCGCGGGCAACTCGTCGGCGAACTCCAGCAGCAGCTTGAGCTTGTCCTGGCCCTGCACGTCGCCGAAGTCAGAGACGACCTCGGCCAGCGGCGCGGGCATCGTCACAGGCTGCCCGGTTGCTCACCGGCCACGACGGGCACCCGGACCGTGTTGCCCCATTCCGTCCAGGAGCCGTCGTAGTTGCGGACACCGGGAATGCCGAGCAGGTAGGTCAGCACGAACCAGGTGTGGCTGGACCGCTCGCCGATGCGGCAGTAGGCGATGATGTCGTCCCCGGGCTCGACGAAGGAGTAGACCTCTTCCAGCTCGGCGCGGTTGCGGAACCGGCCGCTGTCGTCGGCGGCCCTGGCCCACGGCACCGACACCGCGGTGGGGATGTGGCCGCCGCGCAGGGCACCCTCCTCCGGGTAGTCGGGCATGTGGGTGCGCTCGCCGGTGTATTCCTGGGGGGAGCGAACGTCGATCAGCGTCGAATGGCCAAGGGAGCCAAGCACGTCGTCCTTGAAGGCGCGAATGGCGGCGTCGTTGCGCTCGACGACCGGGTACCCGGAACCGGTCTTTGCGGGCACATCGAGCGTGGTGTCGCGGCCGTCGGAGATCCACAGATCGCGTCCGCCGTTGAGCAGCCGGACATCCTGATGGCCGAACAGCGTGAACACCCACAGCGCGTAGGCCGCCCACCAGTTGCTCTTGTCGCCGTAGATCACGACGGTGTCATCGCGGGAGATGCCCTTGCGGTTCATCAGCTCGGCGAACTGCTCGCCGTTGATGTAGTCACGCACGTGCGGGTCGTTGAGGTCGGTGTGCCAGTCGACCTTCACCGCGCCGGGGATATGGCCGATGTCGTAGAGCAACACGTCCTCATCGGACTCGACGATGGCCAGCCCGGGGGTACCGAGGTGCGCCGACAGCCAGTCGGCGGTGACAAGGCGCTCCGGGTGGGCGTAGTCCTTGAGGGTGGGGCTGGGATCTGCGGGAAGCGGCACGACGACGAGCCTACCGCTGATCAGCTAACCGGATTGGCCGCCCATAGATCGCCGATCGCCAGGCCGACGTCCTTGAACAGCCGATGCGTCACCGACAGCCCCAGGCCCACCACGTTGGACGGATCGCCGTCGATGCCGTCGACGAACCAGCCGCCGAGCCCGTCGAGGGTGAACGCACCGGCAACCTGAAGCGGCTCACCGGTGGCCAGATAAGCCGCGAGGTCGGTAGGACCGGGGGAGGCGAATCGCACCCGGGTGACCTCGGCCGCAGTGGCGGTGTGGACGGCGCCGCCGTGCAGGACCCGGATGACGCAGTGGCCGGTGTAGAGCAGACCGTCGTGCCCGGCCATCGAATCCCATTGCAGCGCGGCCTGTTCGGGCGTTTCCGGCTTGCCTGATAAGCGGCCGTCGACATAGAGCATCGAATCGCAGCCGATCACAACGCAATCCGAGGTGACGCCGCCGTCCAGGACCTGGTGGACCGCGCGGGCTTTGGCCTTGGCAAGGGCGGTGACGACGTCACCGGGTTCGGCCTCGGTTCCCAGGTGCTCGACGATCGCGTCCTCGTCCACACCCGAGACCACGACCAGCGGGTCGATACCGGCGTTGCGCAGCACGCGAAGCCGGCCGGATGACGCCGAGCCGAGAACGACCCGGGTCACCTGCGGAGGTGCATGCGCTCCAAGAGCGTGACCCGCTGCCAGCTCGAGATGCCGTAGCGCAGCTTGTCGACGGGGTGGCCCCACAGGTTGAGTTCCTGCGGGCCGGGTGCGGGATTGCCGCCACTGGCGGCAGCCAGCACGGTGACCAGGGCGGCGATATCTACGTCGCTCGGGTTGCCCTTCTCGATGCGGATCTCGGCGGGCAGCGGTTCCGGGTTGTCCAGCGTGATGTCCCGGGGATCACTGAGTTCGGTGATGTCCTCGTGCTTGCTCACGGGTGTAGCCCCTTGCTCACAGTGGAATGTTCCCGTGCTTCTTCGGTGGCACCTGAGCGATCTTGCGCTCGAGCAGCCGCAGTGCGGTCGAGATGTAGCCGCGGGTGTGCGACGGCGGGATCACCGCGTCGACGTAACCGCGCTCGGCGGCGATGTAGGGATTCACCAACGTGTCTTCGTAGGTCTGCTGCAGTTCCAGGCGCAGGGCGTCGACATCCTTGCCGTCATTGGCCGCATCCTTGAGCTCCTTGCGGTAGACGAACCCGACCGCACCCGAGGCACCCATGACCGCGATCTGGGCCGTCGGCCAGGCGATGTTGACGTCGCAGCCCATGTCCTTGGAACCCATGACGCAGTAGGCGCCGCCGTAGGCCTTGCGGGTGATGACCGTGACCTTGGCGACGGTGGCCTCGCCGTAGGCGTAGAGCAGCTTCGCGCCGCGCCGGATGATGCCGTTGTACTCCTGCTCGGTGCCGGGCAGGAAGCCCGGCACGTCGACCAGCATCACGATCGGGATGTTGAAACAGTCGCAGGTGCGCACGAACCGGGCGGCCTTCTCGGAGGCGTTGATGTCCAGGCAGCCGGCGAACTGGGTGGGCTGGTTGGCCACGATCCCGACCGGGCGGCCGTCGATGCGGCCGAAGCCGACGACGATGTTCTGCGCGTAGCCCGCCTGGACCTCGAGGAACTCGTCGTCGTCGAGGATGCGTGTGATGACCTCGTGCATGTCGTACGGCTGGTTCGGCGAATCTGGGATCAGCGTGTCCAGCTCGAGGTCTTCGTCGGTGAGGTTGTCCTCGATGGCGCCCGGGTGCGGCGGCGCCGGGTAGCGCGGCGGCTCGGCGTAGTTGTTGGGCGGCAGGTAGCTCAGCAGATCGCGGACGTAATCCAGGGCGTCCTGCTCGCCGGAGGCGACGTAGTGCACGGTGCCCGACTTGGCCATGTGGGTGTGGGCGCCGCCCAGATCCTCCATGGTGACGTCCTCACCGGTGACGGTCTTGATGACGTCGGGGCCGGTGATGAACATCTGGCTGGTCTGGTCGACCATGATCACGAAGTCGGTCAGCGCCGGGGAGTACACATGACCGCCCGCGGCAGCGCCCATGATCAGCGAGATCTGCGGGATCACGCCCGAGGCCTTGATGTTGTTGTGGAAGATCCGGCTGTAGAGGCCGAGCGACACCACACCCTCCTGGATGCGGGCGCCGGCGCCGTCGTTGATGCCGATCAGGGGGCGGCCGGTCTTGATGGCCAGCTCCTGGACCTTGACGATCTTCTCGCCATAGACCTCGCCGAGGCTGCCGCCGAACACGGTGGCGTCCTGGCTGAAGATACAGACCTCGCGGCCGTCGATCGTGCCGTAACCGGTCACCACGCCGTCGCCGACGGGCCGGTTCTCGGCCAGCCCGAAATTGGTGCTGCGGTGCCGGGCGAGGGCGTCGAGTTCGACGAACGAGCCATCGTCGAGGAGCGCGAGGATGCGTTCCCGAGCGGTGAGCTTGCCCTTGGCGTGGACCTTCTCCACAGCAGTCTCGCCGACGGGATGCAGCGACTCCTCGGCACGCTGACGCAGATCGGCCAGCTTGCCTGCGGTGGTGTGGATGTCGATCGTGTGGCCGGCGGCCGGTTCGGTAACGCTCGTCATGGGTGACGATCGTATCGGCAACCTTAAGAAGGCGCTAAGGGGCCCGTCGGCGCGGCGAGTCCGGCCTTCCTGCCTGGCGCGCTAAAACCGTGCGGATTGGCTTCCCCGTCAATTTCCCGCTAATTCTCTTTGATGATGCTGGAGTCCCAATTCTGGGAACCTTCACGCTTAGCTGGGTCCCGTTGTGAGGCGCGTTGCCATGCAGGCGCGGGAAAAGATGGCAAATCTTCGAATCAGGTGTGAGGACGCAGTTAACAGGCTGTATACCCAACTACGGCAAGGTTTTACACATCAATGGTTAATAATCATGGGCCAGCTTATGTTTTAGGTCACACGACGCTGCCAATCGCCTGACATCTGTTGCCGCTTCTAACTAAACGTAGCTACAGTACGTCCGAGCGAACAACTGCCGGTTACTGTCACAACCGGCAAGGCGAATCGATGCACCGCCGCCGCGGGGAGCGGAGTGCGGGACTGAATCGAGGGTGCGTGCTTTGTCGTCTGTGCGGTTCCGACCGGCTGGTGAGTGTCCTCGACCTGGGGGCGACGCCGCCGTGTGAACGGTTTTTGAGCGCCGACGAGCTCGACGCGCCTGAGCCGACGTATCCGCTTCATCTGCGACTGTGCGACGAGTGCCTGCTTCTGCAGATCCCGGCACTGATCACCCCCGAGGACACCTTCACCGAGTACGCGTACTTCTCCTCGTTCTCCGACAGCTGGGTCCGGCACGCGGAGTCATTTGTCGACGATGCCGCGGCCCGCCTGGACCTGGGGCCGGACTCCTTTGTGGTCGAAGTGGCCAGCAATGACGGATACCTGCTCCAGCACGTGGTCGCGGCCGGCATCCCGTGCCTGGGGATCGAGCCATCGCAGAACGTGGGTGCTGTCGCCCGCGACCGCGGAGTTCCGACCCGGACCGACTTCCTCGGCGAGGACGTCGCCGGCGCCGTGGTCGCCGAGCACGGCCCCGCCGACCTGGTGGTCGCCAACAACGTGTACGCACACGTCCCCGACATCGTCGGATTCGGAAAGGCGTTGCGGGCGTTGGTAGCCGACGACGGCTGGGTGAGCATCGAGGTCCACCATGCGCTGAACCTGGTGACGCTCGGACAGTTCGACACCATCTACCACGAGCATTTCCAGTACTACACCGTGCTTTCGGCGACCCGGGCGCTCGCCGCCGCCGGCCTGTCCGTCGTCGATGCCGAACTCGTTGCCACCCACGGTGGGTCGATCCGGCTGTGGGCCCGCCCCGACAGCCTTGGGCCCGAGCCGACTTCGCGGTTCTTCGACGTCATGGCCGCGGAGAAGCGCGCGGGGCTGCACGACATCACGGGTTATCTGGGCCTGAGATCACGGACCGAGGCGTTGCGCCACGAACTCTTGCGATTCCTCCTCGAGTGCAAGGCGGCCGGCCGGCGTGTGGTCGGATACGGCGCTCCCGGTAAGGGCAACACCTTGCTCAACTATTGCGGAATTCGCAGCGATCTCCTGGAGTACACGGTCGACCGCAACCCGTACAAGCACGGTCGTTTCACGCCGGGCACCCGCATTCCCATCCTGGATCCGGCTGCGATCGCGCAGGACCGCCCCGACGTCGTTCTGGTGCTGCCCTGGAATCTGGAAACCGAGATCACCGAACAGCTCTCGTATGTCGCGGACTGGGGCGGCGAACTGGTCTACCCGTTGCCGACCTTGCACACAGTAAGTAAGAAACCGGAAGTCGTTGGGAGTCAAGCCAGATGAAAGTGGTCTTGTTCTGCGGTGGGTACGGCATGCGGATGCGTAACACCATTCACGACGACATCCCCAAGCCGATGCAGATGGTCGGGCCCCGCCCGCTGCTGTGGCATGTGATGCGCTACTACGCGCATTTCGGGCACAAGGAGTTCATCCTGTGCCTGGGCTACGGCGCATCCCGTATCAAGGAGTACTTCCTTCAGTACCGGGAGACGGAGTCGAACGACTTCGTCATGCGCGACGGTGAGGTTCACCTGCTCGACAACGACATCAGCGACTGGACGATCACGTTCGTCGACACCGGGCTGGAATCGCCGATCGGGGAACGTCTGCGGCGCGTGCGCGAGCACCTCGACGGCGACGAGTACTTCCTGGCCAACTATGCCGACGTGCTGACCGACGCCCGCCTCGACGACATCGTGGAGAAGTTTCATGCCTCCGGGGCCGCGGTGTCGATGATGCTGGTCCCGCCGCAGCAGTCGTTCCACTGCGTCGAGGTGAAGGACTCCGGCGAGGTCAAGGACATCGTTCCGGTCGCCAACTTCCCGATCTGGATCAACGGCGGCTTTTTCGTGCTCTCCCAGGAGGTTTTCGACCATCTGCCGCCGGGCGGGGATCTGGTTGCCGACGCCTGCGAGGCGCTGGCCGCTCACGGCCGGTTGTACGGCTACCGGCACGAGGGCTTCTGGAAACCCGCCGACACCTTCAAGGAACGAGCCGAACTCGACGAGGGGTATCGCCACGGCGATCGACC
Organism: Mycolicibacterium vinylchloridicum; assembly: GCF_013404075.1. GTDB lineage: Bacteria > Actinomycetota > Actinomycetes > Mycobacteriales > Mycobacteriaceae > Mycobacterium > Mycobacterium vinylchloridicum. Next base: position 141,906 of record NZ_JACBJQ010000004.1, on the reverse strand, counting down.
GTGGGCGTTGTGGGAGCCCGCGCATGCGTGAATTGATGACCGGCGCGGTGGACGAGATCGCGGTGCTCGGCGCGCATTGCGACGACATCGCGATCGGGATGGGCGGCACCTTGTTGTCGCTGCCCGTCTCACGGGTGCATGCGCTGGTGCTCTCGGGCGGTGGTGGCGAACGCGAAGCGGAGGAACGCGCGGCGCTCCGTGCGTTCTGCCCGGGCGCCTCGGTGCACGTGACCGTCTTGGACATCCCCGACGGCCGGGCCCCGGCGTACTGGCAGCAGGTGAAGGAAGGACTGCACGACTTCCGCCGATCATGTGATCCAGCAGTGGTTTTCGGGCCGCAGCGCCACGATGCCCACCAGGATCACCGGCTGCTCGCCGAATTGGTTCCCACCGAATTCCGCGATCACCTGATCCTCGGCTACGAGATCGTGAAGTGGGAGACCGATACTCCCCGGCCGACCGTGTTCCATCCGCTGCCGCTGGGGGTGGCCGAAGAGAAGGCACGGCTGCTGCACAAGCACTATCCGTCGCAGTCGTCACACGACTGGTTCGACGAAGAGGCGTTCCTGGGCTTGTCCCGGTTGCGCGGTGTGCAGTGCCGGAGCAGGCATGCGGAGGCGTTCACCGCGGAGAAGATCTCGCTGCGATTCTCGTCGGGATCGGGGGGCCGCTGACATGCTGGTACTCGTCACTGGCCACCAGGGCTACCTCGGCTCGGTCATGGTCGGCGTTCTGCGCGCCGCCGGCCATCAGGTGATCGGGCTCGACTCAGGCTATTTCGCCGATTGCGTGCTGGGGCCGACGCCGCACGACCCACCCCAGATCGGCGGTGGCGGGCCGGTGGATCTTCGCGACATCACCGCCGGCGATCTGGTGGGCGTCGACGCCGTCGTCCACCTGGCGGCGCTGTCCAACGACCCACTCGGCGACCTCGCCCCGGACGTCACCTACGAGATCAATCACCGGGCATCGGTTCAGCTGGCCAACGCGGCGAAGGCCGCCGGGGTCTCGCGCTTCCTGTACGCCTCGACATGTTCGGTGTACGGGTCGGCGGGCGACGACCTGGTCGACGAGCAGGCACCGCTTCGACCGCTGACGCCCTATGCGGAGAGCAAGGTGTGGGTGGAGGACGATCTGGTGAAGATCGCCGATTCGGGGTTCGCACCGGTATTCCTGCGCAACGCCACGGCTTTCGGGTTCTCGCCGCGGCTTCGCGCCGACATCGTGCTGAACAACCTCGTCGGCCACGCCGTGCTCAGCGGTGTCGTGAAGGTGCTCTCCGACGGCACCCCGTGGCGGCCGCTGGTGCATGCCGAGGACATCGCCCGGGCCTTCGCGACCTGCCTGACCGCGCCGGTCGAGGCGATCTGGTGCCAGGCCTTCAACGTCGGCACCGAGACCAACAACCTCACGGTGGCCGACATCGCCCGCGCGGTCACCGACGTCGTGCCCGGAGCGGAACTTCGGATCACCGGTGAGACCGGAGCCGATCCGCGTTCCTACCGAGTCGATTTCGCGAAAGCACGCGAACGCCTGGGATACGAGGCCCGATGGTCGGTGGCCGCCGGCGCCGCAGAGCTCTACGGCCGCTACACCGCGCACGGACTGACCGAATCGGCCTTCTCCGGTCAGTTCACCCGGTTGGCACGACTGAAGGAGCTTCGCCGATCGGGTGTGCTCGACGCGGCGATGTTCACCGGAGGCCGAGTTGGCTGACCAGCTCACGCCAGCTGCCCGCCGAGCGGTCTCGTTGCGAGATCACCGTGGGTGCAAGCGGCCACGAGATGTTCAGGTCGGGATCGTCGAACGCGACCCCGAGGTCCTCGCTGGGATCGTGTGGACGATCGATCCGGTAGCACACGTCGGCCGTCGGCGTGAGTGCCTGAAACCCGTGCAGGAAACCCCGGGGCACGAAGAGGTGAACAAACTCGGTGTCGTCGAGCGTGATCGACAGCTGGTGGCCGAAAGTCGGCGATTCAGGCCGGATGTCGACGACGACATCCTGCACGGCACCGTTGGCGCAGCGGATGAGCTTGGCTTCACCGCCGCCCGACCGGCCGTGCATCCCGCGGATGGTCCCCTGCACCGAACGGGACTGGGAATCCTGGATGAACGACGCGCTGGCTCCCGGCGTGCCGAGGTGGTCGTCGAAGATCTCGGCGTCGAACGTCCGGGTGAAAAGACCGCGTTCGTCGAAGTGCGGCTGGGGAACGAGAACGACGAGGCCTTCGATTTCGGTTTGCCTGATCTGCACGAGGCCATGTTGCCATGAGTCGCTGCAGAGGATGCCACAGTTTCACAGTCACGCCCGTGCTGGATCTCGGTCGCGTGCCTGCTCAGGATTTCTTCCCCGCGGCCACCGATCCCGTTGTGCCCGAGGAGTCGTCGCACCCGTTGACGATGACCCTGTGCGTATCGTGTGGTCTGGCGCAGCTGGCCGACGACGACACCGTGACCGATGAACCGCGTGGCGTCGAACCGCGCGCCCTGCAACTCCAGGCCGTCGACGCCGTGAGCAGGGTGGCCGCGGCCGGGCTCTTGCGGGGAGCGACGGTGCGGGAGTTCGGCAGTCCGCACGGCGGCAGCTGGTTGCCGTCGCTCGCCGAGCGTGGATTCGAGGAGGCCGATGTCGCCGACGTCGTTCTCGACAGCTTCGGGTTGATGCACGAGCCGGATCAGCGGGCCGCGTTCGCGTGCCGTGCCGCCGCGACCGCGGAAGATGGTGTGCTGCTCATCCAGTACCACTCACTGGCCACGATCGTCGGCAAGAATCAGTGGAACTCGCTGCGGCACGGGCACTATGCCTACTACTCGATGACGGCACTACTCGGTCTGCTGGACCAGGCCGGGATGGGCGCGGTCGACGCCTGGGAGTTCGACCTGTACGGCGGCACGGTCCTGGTGGCTGCCAGACACGGCTTTGTGCCGCCGCCTCCCGCGGTGCGTCGCATCCTCGCCGGCGAGTTGGCGATCACCGATCCCGCGGCCGTCGACAGGTTGCAGCGTGCCGCCGACCACCACCGCCGGGCCCTGCGTGATTGGCTCGAACACCAAGCAGCGCAGGGACGGCGGGTCTACGCCTATGGCGCGGCCTCGCGTGCGGTGGCGCTGTTCGCCCTCGCGGGGGTGACCAGCAGGCTCGTCGCGGCCGTCGCTGACGCTTCGCGGGCCAAGCAGGGCCGCCGCATGCCCGGAACGGACGTCCCGATCATCGCGCCGAGCGAACTCGTTGCCGCGGAACCGGATTGCGTTCTGCTCACGTTGCCGGACCTTCTGGATGAGGTGTCGGCCGCCTACCCCCAGCTCACCGGACGGTGGATCAGTGACGACCGCTTCATGACCGATGAACCAGCCCTGCAGAGTCTTGATCGAGAGGAGAGCCACCTATGACGAAGGTCGTCGGGATCTGGGAGGCGATGGCGCACCATACGCGTCGCCCGACCATATCCGTCGTCATACCCGCACTGAACGAGGAGCGCAACCTCGCCTACCTCGCCTCGCGGCTGCCCCACGATGTCGACGAGATCGTGTTCGTCGACGGGGATTCGGTGGACCGGACCGCGGCGGTGGCACGCGAACTCTGGCCGAACGGCGTGCACCTCAAGCAGACCCGCAAGGGCAAGGGCAACGCCCTGGCGTGCGGTTTCGCCGCCGCCTCCGGTGACATCGTCGTCATGATCGACGCCGACGGCAGCACCGACCCGGCCGAGATCCCCCGTTTCGTCGGCGCGCTGATCTCGGGCAAGGACTTCGCCAAGGGCTCGCGCTTCGTCCAGGGCGGCGGCAGCAGCGACATCACCCGCATACGGCGCCTTGGCAACTGGGGGCTCAACACCTTGGTCAACACGCTGTTCGCCACCAAGTACACCGACCTGTGTTACGGCTACAACGCCTTCTGGCGGGACTGCCTCGAGGTGATGGACCTGCCGGACACGCAGAAGCCGGGCGCGCAGTGGGGTGACGGATTCGAGATCGAGTCGCTGATCAATGTGCGGGTCGCCGCCAGCGGAATGCAGATCGCCGAAGTCAGCAGCTACGAGCTGGACCGGATCCACGGCGCCAGCAATCTCAATGCCGTCTCCGATGGGTTGCGAATACTGAAGACGATCCTGCAGGAATTCCGGCGGGCGCGGCGGCGAGGGTGGAAGCGTGGCACCCCGACTCCGCAGGCCGGCATCACCGCGGCGTCGCGGTACCTGCTCGATCAGTCCTTGCCCGACGTACGGCACGCCTGAGCGCGGGCAACCATTGTGAGCCAGATGATGTCGCCGGAATGCCATACCGAGCCAGGGGCGGGCTTCAAGCGTCCCAAAGTGTCCCTGTGCATCCCGGCGTTCCAGGCCGGTCCCTTCCTGCGCGACACCCTCGACAGCGTTCTGGCACAGGACTTTCCTGACCTCGAGATCGTCGTCGTCGATAACAACAGCACCGACGAAACGGCGCTGATCCTCGACCGGATCACCGACCTGCGGGTCAGGGTGGTCCGCAATCAGACCACCCTGACGGCCGAGGAGAACCACAACCTCGCGGTGAAGCTCAGCCGCGGCGAGTTCGTCAAGGTGATCAGCGCCGACGACACCCTCATGAGCAACTGCGTCGCCGCGCAGGCGGCCGTACTCGAGAACAACCCCGACGTCACCGTCGTCGCCAGCCGAACCGACTTCATCGACGACGCGGGCGCGCTGCTCTTCCCGGCCAGGGGCCTGCGCGGCATCCTGGGTCGCCAGACCGGCCAACGCGTGATCCGGCAGATCGTCCGGAGCGCGAAGAATCCGGTGGGCGCACCCGTGTCGGTCATGTTCCGGCGCAGTGATTTCGACCGATGCGGCGGTTTCCGCGGTCCCAACCTGTTCACCCTGGACATGGACCTGTGGACCCGATTGCTGCGCTTCGGTCACTTCTACGGCATGCCCGAGACGCTGGCTGCCTACCGCATCCGGGGTGGTTCGCTGACCGCGTTGACCTCAGCGCGATCACAACTGGAACAACAGGACAGGTTCACCCGCCGGCTCATCGACGATCCCCGCTGGGAGATTCCCTACGTCGATCAGCTCGTCGGCAAGCTCAACCGTTACGACGTTCTCCTCAAGCGCGCGCTGCTGTTCAAGCTGAGCAGCGTGCGCGAGGCGCGGCGACGACAGCGGACGGGCTGACATGACGCCCGAGATGAGTGTGGTCATCTGCGCTTACACCACCGAGCGTTGGGAACGACTGCGTCAGGCCGTGGAGTCTGTGCTGACCGGCAGCGGCGAGCCGGTGGACCTGATCGTGGTCATCGACCATTGCGATGAACTCCTGGACTCGGCCGAGCAGCTCTACGGTGGCGATCGACGGGTTCGGGTGATACCGAACACCGAAGCCCGGGGATTGTCGGGGGCACGCAACACCGGTGTTCGCGCCGCGCGCGGCGAGGTCGTGGCGTTCCTCGACGACGACGCGGTGGCGCAGCCCGGCTGGGCCGACGATCTGCGCAACCACTATGCCGACACGACAGTCGCGGGCGTCGGCGGGTATGCGAGCCCGGTGTGGCCCGCCGCCCGGCCGGCGTGGATGCCTGCCGAATTCGACTGGGTGGTCGGCTGCAGCTACATAGGCCAGCCGAAACAGCTTGCCCAGGTGCGCAATCCGATCGGGTGCAACATGTCGCTGCGGCGGTCGGCTTTCCTCCGGGCCGGCGGGTTCCGATCCGAGGTGGGCCGGGTGGGCGCCACCCCGGTCGGCTGCGAGGAAACCGAGTTGTTCATCCGGATCCGCGCCGACGAAGCCGCCAACCAGGTCTTGTTCGCCCCCGACATTCGGGTCGAACACCATGTGACGCAGGACCGGGCGACGCTGCGCTACTTCGTGCGCAGGTGTTATCACGAAGGCCTGTCGAAGGCCGTCGTCACTGAACTCGCCGGTGCGGCGAATGGGTTGAGCAGTGAGCGCACATACGTGAGCCGTGTTCTCCCGAGGGGCGTGGCACGAGAGCTGCTGTCGATGACGCCCCACGGGCTGGCCCGCGCATCGGCGATCTGCCTGGGTCTGGCAGCCACCGCGGCGGGCTTCGCTCGGGCGACGGCCACCCGCCTGCTGTCGAGGGGCGCAGCGTGAGCCCGCCCGATTCGGCGTGCCTGACGTTGGCACCTGTGCTGCCAAATCCGGCGCGGCCGAGTTGGAGCGGGGCGATCTGGATCGGTGAGGTATGGCTCGACGCAGTCGATTCCGCCGACCGGGCGAGCGTGAATTCCGGGCGGCCGCCGATCTGCCGGCTGCAGAATGCCGAGGGATTCTCCAGGGCGCGGTTGCTCGTCCGGGATCGCGAGCGGGCGGTCGGATTCGTCGATGTCGACGTCACCGACAGTGAGATCGAATTCGCCGATCTGCGCGATCAGGTTGGTGCTCAACGGCATTCGCCGATCCGCTTGCTGCGGGACGACAGCCGCGACGGTTCGGGCGAGGCTGAACACGTCACCGTGGTGGTGTGCACCCGGGATCGGACCGACCTGCTCAAGACGGCGTTGGAGTCGATCCTTGCCGCGACCTATCCCGACTTCGGGGTGCTGGTCGTCGACAACGCCCCACGCACCGATGACACCCGTGACTACGTGAAAAGTCTTGGCGACCCGCGAGTGCGGTTGATCACCGAGCCGGTGCCCGGACTGTCGCGGGCGCGGAACACCGGCTTGCTGGCGGCCACTGGCAACATCGTCGCCTTCGTCGACGATGATGTCGTCGTCGACCGGGACTGGCTGGGCATTCTGGTGCGCGGCTTCGGCTACGGCGACTCGGTGGGGTGCGTGTCCGGGATGGTGCCCGCCGGTGAGTTGCGCACGCCCGCACAGGCGTATTTCGAGAACCGGGCCGGGTGGAGTGAATCCGCGGACGCGCGCATGTTCGAGTGGTCGGCGGCGCCGCGGGACGTTCCGCTGTTCCCCTTCGAGGTTCGGCACTACGGAACCGGCGCCAACTTCGCCGTCGACCGCCGGGTGGTGTTGCGCCTCGGCGGTTTCGACGAACGTCTCGGTGCCGGAACCCGGGTGAGCGGTGGGGAGGACATCGACATGTTCTTCCGCATCCTGCGATCCGGGCGGCAGTTGGTCCGGGAACCGGCGGCGATCGCCTGGCATCGGCACCGGGCGACCACCGACGACCTTCGTGCCCAGACCCGCGGCTACGGATTGGGTCTGGGGGCGTGGCTGGCCAAGCTCGCCTCCGATCCGGCGATGGCGCTGCTCGCGCTCAAGACCGTCGTGCGGCGCAGCGCTGCGTTGGTCCGTCATCTGCGGTCCACCGCGCGAAGGGCGACGCCGACGACAACGGTGCGAGCGGACCTGCCACCTGATATCGGCAGCGGGACATGGCGATTCATCGCGGCGGGCGCGTGGGTGTATCTCGTGGCGCGGGCCCGCTGATGGTCACCACGGACATTCCGCCGCCGACCGCGGGCCGCAACATGACGGTGAACTCGATTTCGCTGATCGCGTCGAGTCTGCTCACCGGAATCCTCGGTCTGGTCTTCTGGGGCGCGGCTGGACGCTTGTATCCCGCGGAAGAAGTCGGTGTGGCGGCAGCCCTGATCACCTCGGCGCTGATGCTGTCCATGCTGTCGATGCTGAGCATCGACACGATCTACGAACGCTTCCTGCCGCTGGCCGGTAACCGGGCCGGCTCGCTCATCAAGCGGGGATACGTGACGGTCGCCGGCACTGCGCTGCTCGCTGGTTGGGCGCTGGTCGTTTTCGGGCCGCGCGACGAGCTGTTCACGTCGCGGTGGGCGATGGTGTGTTACCCGCTGCTGGTGATGGTGCTCGCGGTGTTCACCTTGCTGGACAAGACCGCTGTCGGTCTCGGGGTGACGAAATGGTCGGCGGTGAAGAACCTCGTTCACGCGATCGTGAAACTCGCCGTCCTGTTTGCTCTGGTGTGGACCGGTAGCGGCGCGTCGATCGTGCTCGCCTGGGGCGCGACGGCGGCCGCAGGCACGGTGTTGGTCCTGGCGGCGATGCGGCGGCGGTGGAACACACATGCCCAGTTCCGCCAGCCGTCCGAACTGCCGGCCCGCACACAGCTGTTGTCGTATGTCGGATCCTCTTTCGGGATCACGACATTGTGGATCATCGGGCCCCTGATCGTGCCGCTGGTCGTGGTGAGCCGTTTCGGTGCGGCGGCCAATGCGCACTTCGCGGTGACGTGGGCGATCATCAACGCCCTCTATTTCGCGGTGCACCTGGTGATGAGCCCGTTCGTCGCGGAGGTCGCCGCGCACCCCGACAAGGTGGCAGCACTATCCACCCGGATGGTCCAGATGATGGCGGTGGTGTCGGTCGTCGGTTCGCTCGGACTGGTGCTGGTCGGCCCGTACGCGTTGGACCTCATCGGTCCCGACTACCGGGCACAGGGCCAAGGGCTACTGGTGCTGGCGGCGGTGTTCGTACCGTTGTCCGCGGTGAGTGCGATCTACGAGGGGTTCGCGCGAGTCCGCCGCAAACTCACCCTCATGGTCGTCATGCGCTGTGTCTCAACGGCCGTCGTGGTCGTGGGCACACTGATGATCACCACCCGTAGCGGCGTGATCGGCGTCGGCTGGGCATACCTTGTGGCCGAAGCGATTCCAGCGGTGATCCTGCTACCGCTGGTGATTCGCTGGTTGCGCAGCGTGCGGACGGCCGGCGCGGCTTAGAGCGAGTACTGGCGGACCCAGTCGACCGACATGGCGGCGCCGCTGTTCAGGTCGCCGCCGAAGTTGTCGAGCTGGATGCACAAGTGCATCGGGCCCGGCGGAAGGTGCGCCGGATCCGTTGCCTGCCACCACTGGACACCGTCGACGAACACCGCGACGCGCTGGGGCGTCCATTCCACCGCCCAGCTGTGCCACTGTGTGGCATCGATCTGCACGGCACCCGACTCGCGTTCGTCGTTCGGTCCGTAGTGCAGCCAGCCTTCGACCGATTGCCGGGTGGGGTCGGCGATCTCCATGAAATCGATCTCACCGCCGACGGGCCAATTCTCGGCGTCCGGCCACAACAGCAGCAGCGAGTGGTATCCCGGTGCCGACGGCGACGATTTGACGCAGGCCTCCCAGCGGCCGTGGAGTTGTCCGGGCAACAAGGCCATCCCGCCCGAGTTGCCTTGGGAATCACCGGTGATCGTCAACGTTCCGTTGGCCGCCGATATCGCCGACGGGGTACGCCGGCCATTGCCGTCATGGCCCGGACCGTCGTAGACCGACCATTGCCGCAGCGATGCGGGGTCGGTGAAGTCGTCGGCACGATTCGGTGTTCCCCAGCCCAGTGTCGCGGCCGCAGTGTTTGCGCAATTGCCGTTACCGGACTGGGCGCCGGCGACCGGGCGCAGGAGCGCGGCGGATCCGACCGTGAGTGCGACGGTTCCTGCCGCGACGCTGGTCAGCGAGATCGCCACGCGAGCGGCCCGCGCGAGGGGGACTGGCATGAGCTCCCTATGATTCGGCCGACCCGGTAGCCGCCAGTCTACCTAGCCGTCCGGCCCACCACGCCGCTGACGTGAGGTGACCCAGTCCACGAGCATGCTGGCCAGGCCCGGCCCCCTGAAGCGGTTGCAATCGCACAACGCGCAGTCCGTTCCGCGTCGGTGATGCTCGTGCGCGGGACGGTCGTGTCCACACTTACACAGCCGATTTCGCATCAGTCCCGAACCATACGCCGCAGGTGGCGGCACTTCCCTCATTGAACGCGGTGGTGACGGCGTTTCGGGCCGATTTTTGACCCCGGCGTAACGGAGGCACCCTGGGCAAGGGGTGTATTGCCTTGTTGCTGCGAAGTATTCGCACGCGCGGATATCGCTGGAGACCGGCCATTTGTTTCCGATTTCAACTGTTACCAAAGTGATAAATGTGCTGGCTAGGAATAGTGATTGACCTGAGCCTATTGTGATTCCGCTCACTCACCTCGAGGGCGCCTACAACGCGATGGGGCCACGATGTTCCGTTTGTGCTCGGCGGTCGTCGTGGTCGCGGCCGTGCTGGCGCCGCCTGCCGGTGCGGCCGCCGGCGTGACGCCGATCGAGGCGGAAACGATGAGTCTCTCGACGACCAAGGGCGCCAAGATCATCGCCGATTCCACCGCAACGGGCGGTACGGCACTCGGCCTGACCGGCGCGGTGACGGTGGCATCGACTCTGGCACTGCCGCAATCGGTCAGCGTCGTCGTGCGTGCCCGGGGATTGCAGTGTTTCGGGGCGCCGGTCGCTGCGGTGTTCGTCGACGGCGTGATCATCGGCCGCAGCCCCATCACGGCGAGCAGGTGGACCGACTACACGGCGACCGCGAACATCCCGGCCGGAACGCACACCGTCGGAGTCAAGTTCGCCAACCCGCAGTGGTTCTTCTGCGCGCGGGCGCTCTACATCGACACCGTCAGCATCGTTGCCGCGACCGGCACCACACCCCCGAGCGATGACCTGACGGATGCGCCGGTAGCCGACCTACCGGGGTGGAAGCACATCCTCGCCGACAACTTCACCCGCGACGCCCCGCTGGGCAGCTGGGCCAACCCCGCCGACCCGAACAAGGTGGTCTACGTGGGCTCCGACGGCCAGAAATGGCTCACCTACCCGCAGACCTTCACCGACACCTATCAACATCGGCCGTATCGCCCCGATCAGGTTCTCAGTGTTTCGGGCGGCACCCTGGATTACTACCTGCACAACGTCAACGGCCAACCCGCGGGCGCGAATCCGTCCCCGATTCTGCCCAACGGCACCCAATATCAGACCTACGGGCGCTACTCGGTGCGGCTCAAGGCCGACACATCCACGCTGAGCGAGTACCACATCGCGTTCCTGTTGTGGCCGCAGTCCGAACTGTGGCCCAATGACGGAGAAGTGGACTTCCCGGAGGGCGCATTGTCGTCGACGTCGAAGGCGTTCGCCCACTATGCCCGCGCAACCGGCGGCCAGGACGGCGCCGACACCGGCAAGACGTTCACCGACTGGCACGTCTACACCGTCGAATGGCTGCCCGGCCACGTCAAGTTCTACCTGGACGACAATTTGGTGCTCGACAGCACCAAGTACGTGCCCAGCAAGCCCATGCGCTGGCAACTGCAGGTCGAGACCGACGGCAATGGGACCAACAGTGGCCACGTGCTGGTCGACTGGGTTTCCATCTGGTCCTACGCGGGCACCTGATGCCCGCGCGAGCGATGCCAGCTAATCGGTAGGCTGAGTCGGTGCTGCAACGCCGTCGGACGCCGCTGCCGATCTGGGTACCTCTGACCGTTGTCGCCTCCGCCGTCGTCGTCGCCGCATCGCTGGCCATCACCACGCTGTCCGCATTCGGTGTCGCGGGTGCCCTGCCGCCGGCGCTGCGGGCCGCTGTGGGAGTCGTGGCTGTGCTCGCGATGCCCGGGTTCCCGATCGCGGCGTTGCTTCGGCTGCCGACCAACGGGGTGTTCGCCGCCATCGGGGTTTCGTTGTCGTTGGCCGTCAATATCCTTGCCGCCCAATTGAATTACGCGGGCGGGCTGCACCAGCCGTATGCCACTCAATACGCGGTTTCGGCCATCGGTGTGGTGGCCACCGCGGCGTTGGGCCGGCAGTGGTACCGGGAGCGGCAGACCGTGACCGTCGCTGGTGTGCTGCGCTGGGTGCGCCGCGGCGTGGCGCCGACCGGTGTCCGGTGGGTCAGCGTGACCCTGCTGGTGGCGGTTGCGGCGTTGTTCTTCAGCGCGGTACGCCGGCTCGATGTCGAGGCGGCGGGCAGTCTGGGACTGTTCGGCGTGCTGGGAGTGGACTACTACGCCGGACTGGCGCTGCTGTGCGCCGTGCTCGTGATCGAATACCGCCGCGCCGTTCTCGATCGTGCGGTGGTCGCGACGTCCAACGTCGTCCTGATCGCCTACATCACCATGCCGGTCGCATGGTCGATGGGCACCGCGCCGTTCGTGACCGCATACGTGCACCGGATGATCACCAACTGGCTGATCGACGGCGGAGCACTGCCGCCACCGGTGGACGCCCGGATCAGCTGGGCCGGATTCTTCTCCGCCGCAGCCAACCTGATCACCACCACCGGACTGCACGACAGCGCGATCCTTCTGGTCAGTGCCTCGCTGGTATTCGGCATCTGCCTGATGTTCCCGGTCTACGCCATCGGCCTGGCCATCACCGGCAGCAGACGCGTCGGCTGGCTCGGTGTCACGATGCTCACGCTGTTCAACTGGTATCAGCAGGACTACTTCGCGCCACAAGCAGTCGCGATGCTCTTCTACGCCACGCTTCTGGCCGTATTGCTATGGCAGTTAAGGGCTTCCAATGTGCCGGCACTCGCCGGTAGCAGGCTGAAACGGACCGCGACCGCGTGGCGGAGAATACCGGGGCGGGTGACCGGACGGGACGGGTCGTGGACGCTGGCGATGGAGATGACGCTCGTCGTCATCCTCGCCGCGATGGTGGTCGCCCACCAGTTGACGCCGCTGGCCGCCATCGGTGTGCTGCTGATCATTTCGGCCGCCGGCCTGACGCGCTACAAGCTGTTGTGGCTGGCCGCGTTCGTGATCTTCATCGGGTGGTTCCGCTATGGGGCCGCGGCCTACTGGCAGGGGCACCTCGGCCAGGTCATCGCCGATATCGGCGGTGTGGACCAGAACCTGAATTCTTCTGTGTCGCAGAAGATCACGGGTGATCCCACCTACCGTGATCTGCAGCTGCTCCGAATCGGCTCCGCGCTGCTCCTGATGGCGCTCGCAGGCATCGGATGGCTGCGGCTGCGCCGATTGCCGAGGAGCAGGCCATGGTTGATCGCGGCGCTGGCGTTGTCGCCGTTCGTCCTGGTGATGCTACAGAGCTACGGCGGCGAGGTGGCGATCCGGGCATTCCTGTACGCGTCGCCGGTGCTCTCGCCGCTCGCCGCGATGTGCATCCTGCCGCTGCTTCGTCCGCGCACCGGCAGCGCCCTGCCGCGGCGTCTGATGGCCGTCGCGGCCGGTTGCGTGCTGCTCGTCACTGGCTTGTTGGTGACGGCAAATCGGGGCCTGAACATCTCGTTCGAACGGACGAAGCCGCACGAATTGGCCATCGCCAGTGAGCTGGTCGCGAAGATTCACGATGCCGGACTTGGGTATTGGGGCCAGGGGGCGCTCTACGGCGTGCCGCGCGACTTCGACTTGGCGGACAGCTGTTTCGAATCGGCGGAAGAGTTGGCCACCTGCACTGCGCAGCCTGACGTCGAGTACTTCTCGAATACCGAACAAGACGAGAACTTCGTTCGTCTGAGCTTGGGCGCCACCCCGGCGATAACCCAGGGGGCCCTCGAGCTTCTGCGGACCGAGAAGGGTTACCAGACGGTGTACGACTCCGGGGGAGTGCTCGTCTTGAAGCGGCCGAGCGCGCCGAACATCAGGTTGGGAGGCAATTGATGATCGCCATCGCATTGTTCGTGTTGTCCGGTGTGCTGTTTCTGATGGCGAGTCTGCGGCGGGAACGAGCCGTGTCGCCGCTCGGCGTGCGCCGCCCGGATCGCACCACCGCGGTTCTCATGCTGCAGGCCGTGTGTGCGGCCGTCGGTGCGATCGTCGTCGCGACCGTCTACATGGTGACGTTCGTCTCATGAGGTCTGGGAGGCCGGTGGCGACCTGTTCCAACGGGCACGCCAACTCCGACGGGCAGTACTTCTGCGGTCAGTGCGGTGACCTGCTCGAGTCGGGTGCCGTGATCTGCCTGGCGGGCCACGCCAACCCTGAGGACCGGCGCTTCTGCGGCGAATGCGGTGCGCCGCTGGTGGCGCCGCCCGGCGTGGAGCCGGTGGGCTCGACCGCACGCTGGTCGGTCGATCCCACCGGCCGCCACCAATGCCGCTACTGGGACGGCGCCGCGTGGACCCAGCAGGTGGCCGACGGCGGCACCCTCGGCGTCGACCGGGAATCCATGACGTCGGCGTCGCGCGCCGAGTCCTGGGTCGCACTGGCCGCGGGATTGGTCACCGTGGGACTACTCGCGACCGCCGGCGCCGACATCGCTGTGCAGCTGTCCCGCGACGCTTCCACCCCATCGAGCGCGCCGACGAGCGCCCAGCCGACACCGACGGAGGCGCCCGGTCCTCCGCCGCCCGCCGTCGTCGCGGCCCCGTGTCCGCCCGGCGGCACCGGCGTCGCCGCGGACGGTTCTGCCACTTACTGTGAGCGCCTTGCCGACACCGACCGCTATCTGTGGTCACTGACGCCAGGTGTGATCCCGATGCCCGAGGTCGGGCAGGGCACTGATCCGGCGGTCGGGGTGTGCATGGTCCAGACGGGGCGCGCCGAAACCGAGTGCGTCGAATATCTTCAAGCCACCCAGTGAACCGGGCGACTAGGTAAAGTTCGCCCGTGGGCTATCCCGAGAACGTGCTCGCCGGGGGTGAGCAGGTCGTGCTGCACCGCCACCCGCACTGGAAGCGCTTGGTGGGCCCGATCCTCGTACTACTCATCGCCACCGTCGCTGCGGCTTTCGTCGCCGCCCTCGTCAACAACACGAACTGGGACCCCACCGCCAAGAAGGTGCTTTTCGGCGTCATCGCGGCGCTCTGGCTGATCCTGGTCGGCTGGCTCACATTGTGGAAGTTCTTGAACTGGCTCACAACGCATTTCGTGATCACCGACCGGCGGGTGATGTTCCGCCACGGGCTGCTGACCCGTTCGGGCATCGATATCCCGTTGGCGCGCATCAACAGTGTGGAGTTCCGGCACGGTCTGCTCGACCGCATGTTGCGCACCGGCACCCTGATCATCGAATCGGCGAGTCAGGATCCCTTGGAATTCCACGACATACCCCGCGTGGAGCGGGTGCATTCACTGCTGTATCACGAAGTTTTCGACACCCTGGGCTCCGAAGAGTCGCCCAGCTGACGCGGTGTCCGCCGGCGCCGCAGCGGTGTGACGGTGCCGCCGGCCTCGTACTCGTCCTCCAGAGCCTCGACGAAACCGCCGCCGGTGAGCGTGGATTCGAGTCCCTTGTCATGGCTCGGGCCGAACTCGTCGGGGAATACCCAGCGGCGGAATGCCCAGAACCGGAACGCCATCTGCAGCAGGTTGCCCAGGACGTAGGCAGAGATGAAGTCGGCGATGTTCTCGATCGTCAGTGAGACGTGCGGCACCCGCAGCTCCAGCACATAACTGGAGAACCACAGCGGGGCCATGCTCAACAGCACGCCGACACCGCTGACCGCGAAGAACAGCAGTGCTTCGTGGTGTCGCTCCCGACCGCCGCGGTTGCGGAAGCTCCATTCGCGGTTCAGCACGTAGGAGGCGATCACCGCGACGATGCCCGCGATCACCTTGGCGGTGACCGGCTTGGGCTCGAGGATCGTCAGCTTCAGCGTGTAGAAGATCGCCGAGTCGATGATGAACGTCGTTGCACCGACGATCGCGAACTTGATGAGCTCGTGATGCCGCTCGGCGAAGGGCCGGATCGGTCGGGGCAGCCGAGCGATCGTGGCATCTGCGAAAGACACAAGGAGCAAGTCTACGGAAGTCACCGCACGTGTGCGTACTCGCGCAGGTCTGACACCATGATGGCCGTGTCGAAGCGCCCCACACCCCCTATCGTCGCCATGGTCGGCGGCGGCCAGCTGGCCCGGATGACCCACCAGGCCGCGATCGCGCTCGGCCAGAGCCTTCGGGTACTGGCCGTCAGCCCCGACGACCCGGCCGCCCAGGTGACCCCCGACGTCGTCATCGGTGCTCACACCGACCTCGAGGCGTTGCGCAAGGCTGCGGTGGGCGCTGCCGCGCTGACGTTCGACCACGAGCACGTGCCGACCGAGCTGCTCGACACCCTGGTCGCCGAGGGTGTCACGGTCGCGCCGCCGCCAGAAGCACTGGTGCACGCCCAGGACAAGCTGGTGATGCGGCGCAAGCTGCAGACCCTCGGCGCGCCGATCCCGCGTTTCACGGCTGTGACCAGCGTCGATGATGTCGACGCCTTCGCCGCTGAGGTCGGCGGATCAGTGGTGATCAAGACCGTCCGCGGCGGGTACGACGGTCGCGGCGTGGTGCTGGCCGACGATCTGGCGCACGCCCGCGAGGTGGTCGCCGGCTATCTGGCAGACGATGTGCCGGTGCTGCTCGAGGAACGGGTGTCGATGCGCCGAGAGCTGTCTGCACTGGTCGCGCGCTCACCGTTCGGTCAGGGCGCCGCATGGCCGATCGTGGAGACGGTGCAACGCGACGGCATCTGCGTCACCGTCGTCGCGCCGGCGCCCGGGTTGTCCGCGGAGTTGGCCGCCGACGCCGAGCAACTGGGGCTGCGGCTGGCTGCCGAGCTCGGTGTCGTCGGGGTGCTGGCGGTCGAGCTGTTCGAGACGGGAGAGGGCACGCTGCTGGTCAACGAGCTGGCGATGCGGCCACACAACTCCGGGCACTGGACCATGGACGGCGCGGTGACCAGCCAGTTCGAACAGCATCTTCGAGCCGTCCTGGACTATCCGCTCGGCGACACCAGGCCGATCGCGCCGGTGACGGTGATGGCCAACGTATTGGGAGCACCGCAGGCACCCGAGATGAGTGTCGACGAGCGGCTGCACCACCTCTTCGGCCGGATTCCCGAGGCCAAGGTGCACCTGTACGGCAAGGCGGAACGTCCCGGTCGCAAGGTCGGCCACGTCAACATCGTCGGGTCGGCCGGTTGTGACGTGAATCAGGTGCGTGAACGGGCCGAACGAGCGGCACACTGGTTGTCGCACGCAGAGTGGACGGACGGATGGGACGGGCATGCCTGACAGTGGGCCGCTGGTCGGCTTGATCATGGGTTCGGACAGCGACTGGCCGGTCATGGAGGCCGCAGCCGAGGCGCTGGCCGAGTTCGAGGTGCCCTTCGAGGTGGGCGTCGTGTCGGCGCATCGCACGCCGGGCCGGATGCTCGACTACGCCCGCGGTGCGGCCGCCCGCGACATCAGGGTGATCATCGCCGGCGCCGGCGGCGCGGCCCATCTGCCGGGGATGGTGGCCTCGGCCACGCCGTTGCCGGTGATCGGGGTTCCGGTGCCGCTGGCCAAGCTCGACGGGATCGACTCGCTGCTGTCGATCGTGCAGATGCCGGCCGGCGTGCCGGTGGCCACGGTCTCGATCGGTGGCGCCCGCAATGCCGGCCTGTTGGCCGTGCGCATCCTGGCCGCGTCGGACGAGGCGCTGCGCAAACGCATGGCGGCTTTTCAGGACGACCTGGAAGCCCAGGTCCTGGAGAAGGATCGGGCGCTGCGGGAGCGATTACTCGGCGAGTGAGGTCCCGAGTTAAAGTTACCGACGAGTAGCAAGGAGGCTGTGATGGCGGGAAATCCGGATTTCGACGTATTCAAGTTGCCCGAGGAGCACGACGAGTTGCGGGCGGCGATTCGGGCGCTGGCCGAGAAAGAGATCGCGCCGCACGCGGCCGACTGCGACGAGAACTCACGCTTTCCGCAGGAGGCGCTGGATGCGCTGAACGCCTCGGGATTCAATGCGGTTCACGTCCCTGAGGAGTACGGCGGCCAGGGTGCGGATTCGGTGGCGGCGTGCATCGTCATCGAGGAGGTCGCCCGGGTCGACGCGTCGGCCTCGCTGATCCCCGCCGTGAACAAGCTGGGCACGATGGGTCTGATCCTGCGCGGCTCCGACGAACTGAAGCACAAGGTGCTGCCGTCGATCGCCTCGGGTGAGGCGATGGCGTCCTATGCGCTCTCGGAGCGGGAGGCCGGCAGCGACGCGGCATCGATGCGCACCCGTGCCAAGGCCGACGGTGACGACTGGATCCTCAACGGCGCCAAGGCGTGGATCACCAACGGCGGCAAGTCATCCTGGTACACGGTGATGGCGGTGACCGATCCGGACAAGGGCGCCAACGGCATTTCGGCGTTCATGGTGCACATCGACGACGAGGGCTTCACGATCGGGCCCAAGGAGCGCAAGCTCGGCATCAAGGGCTCGCCGACCACCGAGCTGTACTTCGAGAACTGCCGCATCCCGGGTGACCGGATCGTCGGCGAGCCCGGCACCGGGTTCAAGACCGCGCTGGCCACCCTGGACCACACTCGCCCGACCATCGGCGCTCAGGCCGTCGGCATCGCGCAGGGGGCACTGGACGCGGCGATCGCATATACCAAGGACCGCAAGCAGTTCGGCACGTCGATCTCCGATTTCCAGGGTGTGCAGTTCATGCTCGCGGACATGGCGATGAAGGTCGAGGCGGCCCGGCTGATGGTGTACTCGGCCGCTGCCCGCGCCGAGCGGGGGGAACCCAACTTGGGGTTCATCTCGGCGGCCTCGAAGTGTTTCGCCTCCGATGTCGCCATGGAGGTGACCACCGATGCCGTCCAGCTGTTCGGCGGCGCCGGCTACACCGTCGACTTCCCAGTCGAGCGAATGATGCGCGATGCCAAGATCACTCAGATCTACGAGGGCACCAACCAGATCCAGCGGGTCGTGATGTCCCGCGCGCTGCTGCGCTGATCTAGTTGTCGGCAGGTCTCAGGTGGGTGATATCACCCGCCGAGACCGTCGCGACCTCGCTGCCGGTATCGATGTTCAACCGGCCCAGGCTGTCGATATCGACTGCGACGCCGATGATTTCATTCCCGCCGGGCATGATGGCCCGAACCTGGCTGCCCAGGGTACTGCTGCGCAGGCGATAGTCCGCGACGAGAGACGCATCGGGTCCCTTTGCGGTCCACCACTTTTCGATGCGGGTGATGAGTTCGCGCAGGATGGCCCCAGCCAACACATCGCGGTCGAGCATGTCCGCTCCCAGCATCTGCAGTGAGGTGGCTCTGGGGTCTGGCGCCTCCGCGGCGGTCAGGGTGACGTTGAGCCCGAGCCCGACCACGATGACCGGATCGGGCGCGGCGACCTCGGCCAGGATGCCTGCGAGCTTGCCACTGCCCACCAGGACATCGTTGGGCCACTTCACGCCGGCTTCGATGCCGGTGCTGTTCCGGACGGCGTCGACGAGCGCGACACCGGTCAGCAACGGGAGCCAACCCCAGCCCTCCGCGGGAACGCCCGCAGCGTCCACCCCGATGGACAGGGCGATCTGCGAGCGTGCCGGCGCCGACCAGCTGCGTCCGTTGCGGCCCCGGCCGGCGCTCTGATGCTCGGCGAGCAGCACCGCGCCGCGGATGTCCTCGCCCGCAGCGTGCCGGGCCAGCAGGTCGGCGTTGGTCGAGCCGGTCTCGTCGGCCACGTCGATGCGCTGCAACGCATCGCGGGGTCCGGTCAGAGGTCGGCGTACTGCGGAGAGGTCAAGCGGAGGGCGTTGCATGAATGGGAAACTTACTGAACACCAGGGTGAGCCGGATCGGGCCGATCCGATCGCGCAGCTCAGTGAAGGTGTGGGCACGCAGGTCGTCCTGCTCCTGAACCGACATGGTGCCGGTGTAGGCCACCCGCAGGTCCACCTCGACGGTCTTTCCCCGGCTGATGGCCAGGGCGTCGACCAGCGTCAGCTCATGGTCGAGTTCGTCGGCATGCTCGGCGGAGACCGCGGCGATCGCCGCCCGCACCGCCTCGTCCAGGGCGGGATCCGCGCGACGTCCGGACAGCCGGCCGAACTCCAGACGGATCTGGCGCACGGGTTCGCCCACCAGCAGCAGGCACAGGATCAGCACGATGATGCTGTCAGCAATGTCCTTGATGTTGAACTGCTCGGAGGTGAGAACCGTACCCTCCGGCAGGACCGCGACAACGACCAGCGAGGCACAGATACCGCCGCTGATGAAAGCCTCCATCTTCGCCGCGGTCGCCTCGACGCGCAGCAGTGCCGAGGCGCCGCCGACCGAGCGGTTGTTGCGTTCGTGATTCCACTTGAGGGTCAGGCAGATCAGCACGCACACCGCGGTATACACCGCCGCCAGCCCGAATTCCGGCTCGCTGCCCTGACGGGTGATCAGGTAGTCGACCACCTTGACGAGGTTGGTTACCAGGCCCACGATCACCACGCCGAGAATCATCAATGATCGAAACAGTCCATACAGATTCTCCAAAGCCAGTCGCCCGTAAGGACTTTCGGAGTCGGGCGGTCGGGACGCGGTGACAGCCAAGCGGGCGGCGATGAACGCGGCCGCCGCATTGATCAGCGAGATGACGCCGTCCAACTGGGTGGCCGACACCCGCGTGATGGCGTACACAGCGAAGCCGAGCACCGCCAGGCCCAGCATCGCGAACATGTAGGCATAGAGGCTGCGCCGCTCAGCCCGAAGAACGTTCGCCTCCGCGGCGTCTGTCATCTGGCCAGCCTATCGGTCGCGATTCGCCGTCAGCGAGAGCGTCACCGCGGCCACACGAGCTCAAGCCAAGACTCTGGTGCTGCGGCTACCCGGAGGAAATCACCCACATCGTGGGGTCCAGCCCGTTGGTGACGTAGACCTTGCCGGCATCGCTGATCGCAATTCCCCCTTCGAGGTTGTAGGAGGTGTTGACGATCATGGTGTCGACCACCGCGTTGGTGGCTGGGTCGATCACCTGAACGATGCCGGTCGGCGTGGTCGGGGAGGTCAGGGTGAAGTTGGCGACGTAGACGTATCCGGCCCTCGGGCCGGTGGGGCTGACCGCGACAATCCATGGGTTGTGGCCGACGTCGATGGTGGCGGTGATCGTGTTGGTCGTGGGGTCGATCACCGACACCGTGCCGCCGCCGAAGTTGGTGACGTATACGTAGCCGGCCTTGGGGCCGGTCGGGACGACTGCCACGCCGGTCGGAGCTTGACCCACGTTGACCGTGGTGGCGGTGTTGGTGGCGGGGTTGATCACCGACACGGTGTTGTCGCCTGTGTTGGCGACATAGACATAGCCCGTCTTGGGTCCGGCGGGGCTGACCGCCACCTCCGTGCCGGACGAACCCTTGCCGACGCCGACGCTGGTGACGATGGTGTTGGTGGTCGGGTCGATCACCGACACGTAGTTACCGGACGTGCCGGCAACTTCCACATAGATGTAGCCGGCGCCGACCGGACTGGCCGCAACCGCGAGGGTTACGTCGGGCGCGTACGCGATACGGTCCACAACGGTGTTGGTGGTGGGGTCGATCACCGACACTCCGTTGTATTGATCGCTGTGGGTGCCGTACCACCTGGTGCCGGTGACGTAGACATAGCCGGCCTTGGGTCCATTGGGGATGATCGCGACCCCATTCGGGATCCCGCCAACCGTGATGGTGGCGGTGACGGCGTTCGTGGCGGGGTTGATCACCGACACCGTGCCGTCGCCAAGATTGGTCGTGTAGATGTAGCCGGCCGCGGGGCCGGCGGGGCTGACCGCCACGCCGACAGGAAGCTTGCCGACGGTGACAGGGATTGCGGTGTGGCTGAAGGGCAACACCGGGACGGTGATCACCAGGTTGGTGGAGGCGACGCTGTCGGCGGCGTTGATGAGGAAGCTGTCGGTCGTCGTGGCGGTCGCAGTTTGGCGGGCCGTCTCGGTGGGCGTGTACGAATAGGTGCCGTCGGTGTACACGTGCACGGTGCCGTTGGCGGCCTGGCTGAATCCGTAGTTCAGGTCCAAGCCGGCAGGTTGAGTGAATACCCAGGTGCCGGTGACGGTGCCAGTGGTCGGGTCGGGCTGGCTGACAGTCGGTGTGCCGGCCAGCGGGACGAAGCCCAGCGCGGTGTTGATGCTTCGGAAAACTCGCCACGCCACTCCGCCCAGCGGATTGGCGGGCGGAGTAGGAGTGTTCACCCCGAACATGTTCACCAGGGCCGCCATCAACCGGGCGACGGTGTCGGTGACGGGGTTGATGTTCGCCGTCGGGGTACTCCGCAGCGCTGTGGCGATGGTTGTACCGGCCGCCGGCAGCGTGCGCGGACGTGCCGTGCCCGTCGACCGCACGGCGGTTGCTCGGATACTTGTCGTCCTCGGACGCTGCGCAGTGCGTGACGATGACGGCGATACCGAAGCGCGTGCGCTGTGGCTTGCTGATCGTGAGTTCGTCGCTCCGGTTTCGGCTTTGGCCCCATCGGCGTGGGCCACACCCGCGCCGCTCGTCAACGCCGCCCCGATACCCAACGCGATCGCACCAGTCCCCAGCCAGGTGTACGAGCGGCGGCGGCCCCGTGAGCGAACGCCTCTCCCAGTCGTCCCCGACGTTGTCTTCGCTTCACGCCTAGTGACCATGCTGGACCCCCGCCACGTTTACGTTTGTGTCTCTCATTTGACCGCGTCGTCGCGGGTAGCGACAGGCCGAACGGCAATTAACAGGAGAATTTCAGAAATCGTATCTGTGCAGTAGAGATCATCGGGTGTATGTCAGCCAGGTTTGCTGAAACTGGGCTGTCGGCCTCGATTCTCAGCAGCGGTGTCGCCGTCGTCGAACCGCATATCCGAGACGGTCCTCACAAATTTTGACAGTCGTCAAACATGACCGGCAAACTTCTGCCCCGTGGGTCGGACCAGTGAAGAAGCGCGCATAGCCCAACTCATCCAGCGACTGGCTGATGCACATCCAGAGGTGCCGCAAGACCAGGTTGCAGCGGCCGTCCATGAGGCGCTGGACTCCTTCGGTGCGGCGTCGGTGCGCGACTACATCCCGCTTCTCGTCGAGCGCCGCGCCCGTCAACTGCTCGGTGAACAGCTACCCAACTAGCCGAGGTCCCGGGTCACCTTCTCGGTGGTGCGGCGCCGCTGCAATGCTGCCGGGTCGGGATTGGCCACCTGGACCAGCGATGCGCCCGCGGCGAACACCGCCACCAGGTTGGCGACCACGTCGTCGGGGGTGGACCACGGCAACGACGACAGCACCCGGTCGTGGGCCGTCAGGCCGGCCGCAGCGGCGGATTCGGTTGCGGCGGCAAGGACCTCGTCGACCGACCGGCCAGCCAGCGCCGGACCGGGCTGCGGCTCGGTGATGAACTGGTCCCCGTGCACCCGTACCGCCGTCGCATAGTCGGTGACACCGACCGGAAGATCGGCCGCCGGCTTGCCGAACGGGTCCAGCGACAACACCGCCACCTCGCCGCCGGCCACCGCCTCGTCGGCCTCATCCAAGCGCTCGGAGGTGCACAACGCCAGATCCGCGGCGCCCGTCAGCCCGACTTCGGCACCGATCCACCAGACGCCGAGCAGTACCGCTGCCGTCTGCCAGTGCGCGGGCAACAGCACCGCGACCCGGGTGCCCGGGCCGGCGCCGAGTTCGTCGCGTAACAGGTTGGCGGTCTTGGCCGCCCAGTTGGCCAGCGTCACCGTCGACAGCTCGATGCGTTCACCGGTCGCATCGTCGTAGTAGGTGATCCGCGGACCCATCGGATCGGCCTTCAACAGTGGATCGAGCACCGCCGCAGTCAGATTGGTCATCAGTTGACGCACTTGGGGTCGTCGGACCCCGCGGTGATGATGGGCGAGGGCGGGGGAGCCATACCGTCGCCGGCCTGACCGGCTGCCTCGGTAACCGCTGCCGACGTCGGCAGCGAACCCTCCAGGCCCGACCCCGGTCCGGTGTAGTCGCTGGACAACACCACGCGCACGGTGCCCTCCGGAATCCCCTCTGCGGCCACCACCGGTAGCCCGCCAAGTTCTTTGGCGACCGCCTGGGCGCCGAGGTCGTCGTCCTTGGCGGCCTGCACCTGGCTGCGGATGACATGTTCCTTGTCGTTGTTGCCGACGTCACCTGCGCCGAAGCCCTTGGCGCTCAGGACATCCGATACCGCGCTGGCGAGTCCGTTGATATCGGTGTCGTTGATGACGTCGGCCTTCGTCTGTTCCGGCGTGTAGGCGATCTTCTCGGTCTTGCCCTCCGCCTGGTCGTGCAGCAGGCCGGCCACCCACTCCTGCACCTGAGATGGATCGACCCGGACCACCGACTGCATGCCGTCGTCGCTCCAGCCGGCCTCGTCGAGTACCGGGATGGTCGCGAATGCCACGTTGCCACCCGCGAGGTGCTCGAGCTGCTTGATGAAATCCATGATGTCCCAGCCCGATGAGAGCACCACGGAACGCTGGATCGCGTCCTGCAGTTTGTTCAGGGTCGACGGGCTGGTCAGGGTCTTACCCGAAATCACCTGGTGAGCAAGGGAAGCCATCACCACCTGTTGACGCACCACCCGGTCCAGGTCGCCGCGCGGCAGGTCGTGGCGCTGGCGCACGAAGCTCAACGCCTGGGGCCCGTCGAGCTTCTGCCAGCCGGCGGGGAAGTCGGCACCGGAAAGTGGCTCGTAGACAGCATCTTTCAAGCAGACGTCGACGCCGCCGAGTGCGTCGGTGATCAGTGAGAATCCGAGCAGGCCGATCTCCGCATAGTGGTCGACGGTCACGCCCGTCAGGTCGGCGACGGTTTTGATGAGCGCCTCGCGGCCCGCTTCGGTGGCCTTGGGTTCGGCCTCGGCGGGGTCCATGCCCTGCTGCTCGACCAGCTGCTTCATCTTCTCGAGCTTCACCTGGCCGTAGACGCCGTTGATCTTCGTCTTGTCCAGGCCCGGGGCCTTGACGTAGGAGTCGCGGGGGATCGAGATCGCCGTCGCCGACTTTCCGTTGTTGGGGATGCGGACCAGGATGATCGTGTCGGTGTTGGTCGACACGTCGTCGCCGGCGTGCAGAGCCGCGAGCTCATCCTCGGACAAGGGGTTGCCGTGCGCATCGGTACGGCTGTCCATGCCGACCAACAGGATGTCGATCGCGCCGTCCTGCCCGCCGCCACCCAGCGCGGCAGTACTCATGTGGAAGATGCCGTTCTCGAACGAGCGGATCTTGCCCCACGCGACACCGGTGCCGACCATCACCGCCACGGCGATCAACGCGAGCACGGTGCGGGCCGCCCGCCGGGCGCCCGTCAGTGCTTCGGTGTCAGCAGGCATCAGCCCAGGCTACTGGCGAGATGGGCGCAAGCCGGGTAGCGCAAACCGGCGTGCCAGACTCGTAATCGTGGCGGGCAGGATCGTGATCACGGGTGCCGGAGGCCAGGTTGGGCGCTTTCTTGCAGGTGAGGCCACCCGCCGGGGCTTCGAGGTCAGCGCGCTGACGCACCGGCAGTGCGACATTGCCGACCCGGCCGCGGCCGAGAGGTTCATCGCCGAAGGAGACCTGGTGGTCAACTGCGCGGCGATCGCGAACGTCGACACCGCCGAGGCCGACCCCGACAGCGCCTATGCCGTCAACACGACCGGGCCGGAGAACGTCGCGCACGCCTGCGCCAGGGTTGGTGCGCAACTGATCCACCTGTCCACCGACTATGTGTTTTCTGGTGAGCAGCGCCACCCCTACGAAGTCGGCGACACCGCCGCGCCGTTGGGCGTCTACGGGCGCACCAAGCTCGCCGGTGAGCTGGCCGTGCTCGCCGCGATGCCCGACGCCCACATCGTGCGAACCTCGTGGGTCTACACCGGGGCCGACGGCACCGACGTCGTCGCCGTTCTGCGCAGGCTGGCCGCCACCGACCGCACCGTCGAGGCCGTCGACGACCAGACCGGGTCGCCCACCTACGTCAAGGACCTCGTTGGCGCGCTGTTCGAAATCGGCGCCGGCGATATCCGGGAGCCGGTCCTGCACGTCGCCAATGACGGCGCGTGCACCCGGTACGACCAGGCGCGGGCGGTGTTCGAAGAACTGGGCGCCGACCCGGGGCGGGTGCGGCCGGTGAGTGCGGCGCAGTCAGCCCGCAAGGCACCCCGCCCGGCCTATTCGGCACTGTCGACGGCGATGTCGGTGCGGGCGGGCCTGACCCCGATGCGGCCGTGGCGCGAGGCGTTGGCCGAGGCGCTTGCCCAACCCATCACCGGCGGACAGTTACCCTCTACGCCGTGACGTCGAGCCGCCCCCTGACCGTGGTGACGGTGACGTACTCCCCGGGCTCACATCTGGATCGCTTTCTGTCGTCGTTGACCGTGGCCACCGAACGCCCGGTGACGGTGGTACTGGCCGACAACGGCTCGACCGACGGAGCACCCGAGGAAGCCGTCGAGCGCTATCCCGGCACCCGGCTGCTGCGCACCGGCGGCAACCTCGGCTACGGCAGTGCGGCCAACCGCGGCGTCGCCACCGCACCGGCCGACGACGAGTTCGTGATCGTCGCCAACCCCGACGTGGTGTGGGGACCGAACAGCATCGACGAACTGCTGGCCGCCGCGCAGCGGTGGCCGCGGGCCGGGACACTGGGTCCACTCGTGCGCGACCCCGACGGGGCGGTCTACCCGTCGGCGCGGCACCTGCCCAGCCTGGTGCGCGGCGGTATGCACGCCGTCGTCGGTTTCGTCTGGAAGAAGAACCCCTGGACCCGGGCCTACCGGCAGGAATACCTCGAGCCCACCGAGCGACCGGTGGATTGGCTGTCAGGATCGTGTCTGCTGATCCGGCGCGCCGCGTTCGACCAGGTCAGAGGATTCGATGAGCGCTACTTCATGTATATGGAAGACGTCGACCTCGGTGATCGAATCGGCCAGGCCGGCTGGCTGAACGTGTACGTGCCGTCGGCGGAGGTCCTGCACGACAAGGGCCATTCGACCGGCCGTGATCCGGCCAGCAACCTGCGCGCACATCACGAAAGCACCTACATTTATCTTTCCGATCGCCATTCTGGCTGGTGGCGGGCGCCTCTTCGATGGACCATGAAGAGCGCGCTGAAGGTGAGGTCGCGCGCGGCGGTACGTAAGTCCCGGCGGGAGTTGGCGAGGAAGTAGGGGGCCCCGGTGAGTGGAATTGATCCTTCGAAGGTCGACGCGGTGGTACTCGTCGGCGGAAAAGGCACCCGGCTGCGGCCGCTGACCGTATCGGCGGCCAAACCGATGCTGCCCACCGCGGGGCTGCCGTTCCTGACCCATCTGCTGTCCCGCATCGCCGAGGCCGGCATCGAACACGTCATCCTCGGCACGTCGTTCAAGGCGGCGACGTTCGAATCCGAATTCGGTGACGGGTCCAAGCTCGGCCTGCAGATCGAATACGTCGTCGAGGAACATCCGCTGGGCACCGGCGGCGGGATCGCCAACGTGGTGCCCAAGCTGCGTAATGACACCGTGATGGTGTTCAACGGCGACGTGTTGTCCGGCATGGACCTGCGCCAGATGCTGGCCAGCCATCACCAGTCGCAGGCCGATCTGACCCTGCACCTGGTGCGGGTCAGCGATCCGAGAGCGTTCGGCTGTGTGCCCACCGACGCCGACGGCCGGGTGCAGGCATTCCTGGAGAAGACCGAGGACCCGCCTTCCGACCAGATCAATGCGGGCACCTATATCTTCAAACGCGAACTCGTCGAGCAGATCCCGCGTGGGCGTGAAGTGTCGGTGGAACGCGAGGTGTTTCCGGCGCTGCTGGCCGACGGGGTGAAGGTGTGCGGCTACGTCGACTCCAGCTACTGGCGCGACATGGGTACCCCGGAGGACTTCGTGCGCGGCTCGGCCGACCTGGTCCGCGGTCTGGCGCCGTCGCCGGCGCTGGGCGGGCGGCGCGGGGAAAGCCTGGTGCACGACGGGGCGTCGGTGTCGCCGGGGGCGGTCCTGGTCGGCGGGACAGTGGTCGGCCGGGGCGCCGAGATCGGGCCCGGGGTTCGCTTGGACGGTGCGGTCATCTTCGACGGGGCGCGTATCGAGGCGGGTTCGGTGGTGGAGCGCTCGATCATCGGGTCCGGCGCCCGGATCGGGCCACGAGCATTGCTCCGCGACGCCATCATCGGCGACGGCGCCAATGTCGGGGCTCGTTGTGAATTGCTGCGCGGTGCCCGGGTGTGGCCGGGAGTTGTGATCCCGGACTGCGGAATTCGCTACTCGTCAGACATCTAGCGCGAGCGGGCGACGGCGACCAGGTGTGCCACGGCCGCATCGATGCCGTCGGGCAGTGCGTCGACGGGCCACCACCGCAGATCGAGTGATTCGTCACTGATCGCGATGACGGCGTCCGACGGTGCCCGGGCGATGAACTGCAAATCCAGGTGACGGGTCGGTACACCCAGCGAGCACGTCAGGGCGTGCACGTGAATCGCGCCCAGCGCGGCATCGATGGTCAGGCCCGCGATCCCGGATTCCTCGGTGGCCTCGCGCGTCGCGGCCGCGACGATGTCGGTATCGGCCGGCTCGCAGTGTCCGCCGAGTTGCACCCAGCGGGCCAACCGCGGATGCAGCGTCAGCAGAACTTCAGCGCCGGAATGGGAGACCACCAGCGCTGAGGCGGTGATATGGCCTGGGACGCAGGCACGTTCGCAGGCATCCTCGCGCGCGTACAAGAATGCCAGCACAGCATGGCGCAACGCGTCCTGGCCGGCGTCGGGAGCGTTCCATTCGGTGAGCAGCTCGATCGCCGATTCCCGGACACCGGCAAAGGTCATTTGCGCACCAGCAGATCGCCGACGGGTGCGGGATCGCGCGGCCCGGATTGCTCGATCGGGTAGCCGATCGCGATGGCGCCGAGTGGTTCCCAATCCGTTGGCAGATCGAGGGTTTCACGGACCAGCCCGGCGGCGAAGATGGTCGAACCGATCCAGCAGCTGCCCACGCCCCGCACGGCCAGCGCCACCAGCAACGCCTGCACCGCCGCACCGACGGCGACGGTGAACATGGCGTGCTCGGCCTCGGTGCGGGCTGGGTCCGGATAGCTATGGGCACCTTCGGGTACCAGGAACGGGATCACGACCTCCGGTGCGTCATAGAGGATCTGCCCGCGCCCGACCCGCCGCTCGACCGCGTCGGCCGGCTTGCCGTCGGCGGTCAGGTCAGCACGCCACGCGTCCTTCATCGCGTCCAGGAGAGCGATGCGACGGTCGCGGTCGGCCAGCCAGACGAACCGCACCGGACGGGTGTGGTGCGGGGCGGGGGCCGTGAGTGCCTCGGCGACCGCCTCTTCGATGAGCGCGGCATCGACGGGTTCTTGGGTGAACTGGCGCACCGAACGGCGCAGCAGCTGGGCTTGGCGGCGGCCGAGTTCGATCGACTCGGCGGTGCCCAGCCAGAACAGGTCATCATCGCCACCGCGGAGCAGACGTGCCGCAGTGGATCCGTCGTCACCGAGGTCCAGACCGCGCACCACAGCCACGGGTACCGCCGTCAGCTTGCCTTTCACCAGGTCGGCGGCGGCCGCGACTTCGTCGGCGACGGCCACCTCGGTGACCACCAGCTCGTTGCCGTGCCTGTCGACGGCGCCGGCGTAGCCGTACAGCACCGGCAGCCCGGATGAGCCGATCGCGGCGTCTGTTTGCCCGTTACGCCAGGCGCGGCCCATGGTGTCGGTGACGAGTACGGCGACGTCGACGCCCAGCCGGTCACGTAGTGCACTGCGCAGTGCGGCGGCGCTGGCGTCGGGATCGACGGGCAGCAGCGCCAATTCGGTTGCGCCGACATTGGACCCGTCGACACCGGCGGCAGCCTGCACGATGCCGTTGCGGTTCTCGGTGATCAGCGTGCGGCCCTTGCGGGCCAGCACCCGGACGGCCTCGGCGTCGATGAGGGTGCGGCGCAGCGCATCCCGCTCGTCGGGATCCGCTGGTGCCGCCACGATGCGACCCTCGCATTTGGACATGATCTTACTGGTGACGACGACGATGTCGCCGTCGCGCAGCCACGGCGCCGCCGCGGCGACGGCGCCGGCAAGATCGTCGCCGGGGCGGAACTCCGGAAGCCCGGGGACGGGCAGGATTTCGACGGGTGCGGCGCTGCCGTGGTCGCGGCTCGGGCTCACGATGTCACCCCCGCCAGTTCCAGCCCGGCGCGCACCATTTCGGCCGTGGCCGACGGCTCGGACATCAGCAGGGGTATCGACTTCACCGTCACCCCGGCTATTTCGGCGTGATCCCCTTCGGAGATCAGCCAGTAGTCCAGGATTCCGGTCGCCGACCGTGCGCCGTAGTGCCGGGCGACGGCTTGTGACGAGGATTCGACGCCGATCACCGACAGGCATTCGTCGGCCATGCCCCGCAATGGCTTTCCACCGATGATGGGGGAGTAGCCGATGACCGGGGCGGGCGTGGACCGCAGGGCGGCGCGGACGCCGGGGATGGCCAGGATCGCCCCGACGCTGACCACGGGGTTCGACGGGGCCAGCATGACGACGTCGGCATCGGTGATCGCATCGACGACACCGGGCCCGGCAGTGGCGTTTTCGGACCCCACGAAGGCGAAGCTGTGAGTGGTCACCTGCGCCCGGTAGCGCACCCACCATTCCTGGAAGTGAATAGCCTTGCGGTCGCCGGTCTCCGGATCGTCGATCACGACGTGGGTTTCGCAGCGGTCGTCACTGGCCGGCAGCAGCGTGGCGCCGGGCGTCCAGCGATCGCACAGCGCCTCGGTCACCTGGGAAAGCGGATATCCCGCCCGCAGCATTTGACTGCGCACCAAATGCGTGGCCAAATCCCGGTCGCCCAAACCGAACCAATCCGGTTGCACGCCGTAGGCAGCCAATTCCTCTTTGGCATTCCAGGTCTCGTTGCGATGTCCCCAGCCGCGCTCGGGATCGATGCCTCCACCTAAGGTGTACATACAGGTATCGAGGTCGGGGCAGATGCGCACCCCGTGCATCCACGCGTCGTCGCCGATGTTGACCACCGCCGTGAGCGCGTGATCAAGATCGCTTGTGGCTGCGGATATCTGGCCGGCGAACTGGCCGAGCCCGAGCAGTCGCTGCACGCCCAGCAGGAATCGGGCGCCTCCGACGCCGCCGACCAGAACGGTGATCTTCACACCGACCGACACTAGGCGGTCGGCCTTTTCGGCGACGCACGCGGTCACAATCGAGTCACTCCCAAGACACGCCGGTGCATCGACTCGCCGAATTGTCCAAGGAAAATGGTATTAATTTCGGTTCAATCGCTTGCGCGAAGCATCTCAGACGTGTCTAATCACATCAGTGTCATTTCCCGGTCGGACCTGCCGGTTTCGGTGTCCCAGACCGTGATTCGACCAGGTGTTCGAATTGAGTTGGGCACACTTCAATAGTGGGCGACATGCGAAAGATCTACGAAAACCAGGTGAGGAGGCGGAAATGTCCTATGAGCACGTAATCGGCGCGATGGGGTTGCCGCAGTCCATTCCCGGATCGCAGACGATGGGGGTAATGGCACGCGCTCACCTGAGTTTGGTGCCTGACCCGATCATCGATGCGACGCCGGATACGGCCGAAGACGAAGACCAGTGGCAGGAGCGCGCACTGTGCGCGCAGACCGACCCCGAGGCCTTCTTCCCTGAAAAGGGTGGTTCGACCCGTGAAGCCAAGCGCATCTGCCTGGGCTGCGAGGTGCGCGATGCGTGCCTCGATTACGCCCTGGCCCACGATGAGCGCTTCGGTATCTGGGGCGGGCTCTCCGAGCGGGAGCGTCGTCGCCTCAAGCGCGGCATCGTCTGAACCGGCTCGCGCGACTAATCCTCTTCCATACTCGGGTCGATGACTGACGGTTCGACTCCGAGGTACGTGGCCACCTGTGCCACCAATATCTCGTGCAAGAGATCCGTCAGGTCGATCGAGTCTTTGGCCCGCCGCTCGATCGGCTTGCGAAACAGCACTATTCGGGCCCGCGTGGAGTTACCGCGAACGTCAACCCCGGCCGGGATCAGGCGGGCCAGCGCGATCGGCCCGTCGGCGACGACTTCGGCCGGCCATTGCACACTGTCCGGATCCTTCGGCGCGATGCGCGGGATCTCGTCGACGGCGACGTCCAATCCGGTGAGCCGTTGTTGCCAGCGCCGCTCGATCGGCTCGTAAGCCTCCAGCACCGCCATGTCGAATCGCTCGGCGCGGCTGCGCCACCCCGGCACGGTCGGCGGCAGCAGCGGTCCCCGCATCTCGCGTCCCCGGCGTGATCCCGGGCCACCGCCAGAGCGGCCACCTCGCCGGGAGCTGCGGGAATCGGCCACGGGAGTGATCGTAACGGTTGTGAATCGGCGGCCTTGCGGCTGCGCGTGTCCGCTCCTCGCCGGTGAATGAACCGCGATAACCTCACGGACGTGAATGTTCCCCGTCGCTGCTGCCGGCCTGGGTGCCCCCATTATGCGGTGGCGACGCTGACGTTCGTCTATTCCGACTCCACCGCCGTCGTCGGCCCGCTGGCCACGTCGCGCGAACCGCACTCGTGGGACCTATGCGTCGGTCATGCCAACCGGATCACCGCGCCGATCGGCTGGGAATTGGTTCGCCATGCCGGTCCGCTGCCCGAGTACCCGGACGAGGACGACCTGGTGGCCCTTGCCGACGCCGTTCGCGAGGGTCATGACGGGTTGGCGCCGCGGTCGCCGGTCGCCGGTTTCTCCGACCCCGGCGGTGCGGCGCACGCGCCCGCCACCGGTACTTCGATGATGCCGTC
Source organism: Mycolicibacterium vinylchloridicum (assembly GCF_013404075.1). Taxonomy (GTDB): domain Bacteria; phylum Actinomycetota; class Actinomycetes; order Mycobacteriales; family Mycobacteriaceae; genus Mycobacterium; species Mycobacterium vinylchloridicum. Next base: position 109,746 of record NZ_JACBJQ010000004.1, on the reverse strand, counting down.
GGCGGTACATCGGCCCACCACCGCCGGCCGTCGGCGTGGGCACCTGCGCGTACTGCCCGACCCGACCGACTGACGCGATAGGCGCCCTTGCCGGGGCGCACAAACAGATAGGCTGGCGGCCAAGAGTCCCTCTCGGTCAGGAGATCCGCCAATGTCGAGGCCCGCCGACGCGGTCCGCCGTGTGATCAAGGCGTATGACGTGCGAGGCCTGGTCGGCCAGGAGATCGACGAGGACTTCGTCACCGATGTCGCCGCGGCGTTCGCGCGCCTGATCCGGGCCGAGGGTGGCGAGCGGGTGGCCATCGGTTACGACATGCGGGAGAGTTCGCCGGCACTGGCCAAGGCGTTCGGCGAAGGTGTCGCCGCGCAAGGTCTCGACGTCGTGCGTATCGGGTTGGCGTCCACCGATCAGCTCTACTTCGCGTCCGGATTTCTCGGCTGCGCGGGCGCGATGTTCACCGCGAGCCACAATCCCGCCGCCTACAACGGCATCAAACTGTGTCGCGCGGGTGCCAAGCCCGTGGGCGAGGACACCGGTCTGGCGCTGATCCGCGACGAGGTCATCGCCGGTGTGCCTGGTTACGACGGCACGCCCGGCGAGATTCGCGATCAAGATGTGCTGGCCGACTACGGCGACTTCCTGCGCTCGCTGGTCGAACTGGCTGAACTGCGGCCGCTGCGGGTGGCGGTCGACGCCGGCAACGGGATGGCCGGGCACACCACGCCTGCGGTCCTCGGGCCGATCTCGGCACTGACGGTGCTGCCGCTGTACTTCGAACTGGACGGGTCGTTCCCCAACCACGAGGCCAACCCGCTGGAGCCGTCGAACCTGGTTGATCTGCAGAAGTTCGTGGTGGAGACCGGCGCCGACATCGGACTCGCATTCGACGGCGACGCCGACCGGTGCTTCGTCGTCGACGAGAAGGGCGGGCCCGTCTCGCCGTCGGCGGTCACCGCACTGGTCGCGGGGCGTGAACTCAGCCGCGAGATCGGTGCGACGGTGATCCACAACCTGATCACGTCGCGGGCGGTTCCCGAGCTGGTCATCGAGCGCGGTGGCACCCCCGTGCGTTCGCGGGTCGGCCACTCCTATATCAAGGCGCTGATGGCCGATACCGGCGCGATCTTCGGCGGCGAGCATTCCGCGCACTACTATTTCCGGGACTTCTGGGGTGCGGACTCGGGCATGCTGGCCGCCCTTCATGTGCTGGCCGCACTCGGCGAGCAGGATCGTCCGCTGTCAGAACTGATGGCGAATTATCAGCGCTACGAGGCCTCCGGCGAGATCAACTTCCGCGTAGTCGACGCGCCAGCCTGTGTCGAGTCGGTGCTGAAAACCTTTGGTAACCAGGTTGTTTCGCTGGACCACCTGGACGGCGTCACGGTCGACCTCGGTGAAGGTGCGTGGTTCAACCTGCGCACCTCCAACACCGAACCGCTGCTGCGTCTCAACGTCGAGGCCCGCAGCTCGGACGAGATCGACGAGATCGTTCGCCGGGTCTCCGACGACATCGCGGCTCAACCGGGCGAGGCGCCGTGAGCGCCGCGCACGCCACTCTCGATCTCGACGACACCGAGGGTCTGCTGGAGGCCGACCGCGACGGACTGTTGCGGGCGGCGGCAATGGCCGGCGCCCAGGTGCGCGCGACGGCGGCGGCGGTCGACGAGGGCGGGTTGGCGACGGTGGCCGGCGACCACCGGCCGCGAACCGTGATCTGGGTGGCAGGCCGGGGCGCGGCCGAGAGTGCCGGTGCGATGCTGGCTGCGACGCTCAGTGGGGTGGCTGGTGAGCCGATCGTCGTGGCGTCCGAATCTCCGCCCTGGATAGGGCCCCTGGACGTTCTCGTCGTGGCCGGCGACGATGCCGGGGATCCGGCACTGGTGACTGCGGCGGCGACCGCGGTTCGGCGTGGGGCCCGGGTCGTTGTGGCAGCACCGTACGAAGGGCCCCTGCGCGACGCTACCGCCGGACGCGCGGCGGTGCTCGAACCGCGGTTGTGGGCGCCTGACGAATTCGCGCTGAGCCGCTATCTGGCGGTCGGGCTGGCCGCGTTGCAGGCCGTGGATCCCGCTCTGCAGACCGACCTTTCGACCCTGGCCGACGAACTCGACGCCGAGGCGTTGCGCAACAGCGCCAGCCGAGAGGTGTTCACCAATCCGGCAAAGGCGTTGGCCGAGCGAATGTCCGGCCGGCAGGTGGTGCTCGCCGGCGACGGTGCCGCCACGCTGGCGCTGGCCCGCCATGCCGCGGCGGTGCTCCTGCGGCTGGCCGGCAAGGCCGTCGCAGCAGCCGGTCTGTCCGATGTACTGGTCGCCTTGCGTACCGGCGTCACAACCCAATTCGGCGACCCCGTGGACGCGCTGTTCCACGACGAGGAGCTGGACGGCCCGTTGGCCAGGGGACCGCGGGTGCTGGCGCTGGCCCTGGACACCGAGCGCGCGGTGATCGCCGCGCGGACCGGCGGATTGGACGATGTCGATCTGGTGGGGGTCGAAGACATCGGGGAGGCGGGAGCGGTTCCCGTCACCGGGCGAGCCGAGCAACAGCTCGCGACGCTTGCCGTGCGGCTGCAGATGGCGGCGGTTTACTTGAGATTGGTGGGGGGATAACTTCGGCGTGGAATTGCTACGAGGGGCGACCCGTACCTACGCGTGGGGATCTCGGACGGCCATAGCGGAATTCACCGGAGGGCCATCGCCGACGGCACACCCAGAGGCCGAGCTGTGGTTCGGCGCTCATCCCGGAGATCCGGCATGGCTGGAAACCCCGGACGGCGAGAAGTCATTGCTGGACGCCGTGCAAGCCGACCCCGACGGTCAGTTGGGCCCTGCGGTGCGGGGCCGCTTCGGCGACGTCCTGCCGTTCCTGGTGAAGGTGCTCGCGGCCGAGGAGCCGCTCTCGCTGCAGGCCCATCCGAGTGCCGCACAAGCCGTCGAAGGCTATGCCCGGGAAGACCGCGCTGGTGTGCCGCTCAATTCGCCGATCCGCAATTACCGGGACCGCAACCACAAACCCGAATTGCTGGTGGCGCTGAGCGAATTCCACGCCCTCGGCGGGTTCCGGCCCGCCGCCCGTTCGGTCGAGCTGATGCGGGCACTGGCGGTATCGGACCTCGACCCGTTCATCGCGCTGCTGTCCGGTCAGCCCGATGCCGACGGTCTGCGCGCGCTGTTCACCACCTGGATCACCGCCCCGCAACCCGACCTGGACGTGCTGATCCCTGCCGTGCTCGATGGCGCGGTGGCCTATGTGCGCTCCGGTGAAACGGAATTCGCCGCCGAGGCCAGGACGCTTCTGGAGCTGGGTGAGCGCTACCCCGGTGATGCCGGTGTGCTGGCCGCAATGCTGCTCAACCGGATCACGCTGGCCCCCGGCGAGGCATTGTTCATGCCGGCCGGCAACCTGCACAGCTACATCCACGGCATGGGTATGGAAGTAATGGCCAACTCCGACAACGTGCTTCGCGGCGGCCTGACTCCCAAGCACGTGGACGTCCCCGAGCTGCTGCGGGTGTTGGACTTCACCCCCGCCGACGAGGCGACGCTGCGTACGCCCACCCACCGTGATGGCATCGAAGTCGTGTACGACACCCCCGCCGAGGAGTTCGCCACCTGCGTCCTCTCACTCGACGGCGACAACCTTGGCCACGAGATCGATGCCCCGTCCCGCCACGACGGTCCGCAAATCCTGGTCTGCACCGAGGGCTCGGTGGTGGTGCGCGCAAAATCCGATGTGGTGGTGCTCGATCGCGGGTCCGCGGCCTGGGTGGCCGCCGACGACGGGCCGATCCGGCTGGAGGCGGCCGCGCCGTCCAAGCTGTTTCGGGCTACGGTTGGCCTTTGAAAAACCGGGCCTAGGGAGGACAACGGATGTCGACCGAGGGCAGCACCAAGGCGATCCTGGCGGCGTTGGCCGCCAACGCGGGCATCGCGGCCGCCAAGTTCGTCGGTTACCTCATCACCGGCAGCTCGTCGATGCTGGCCGAGTCGGTGCACTCGGTGGCCGACACGTCCAATCAGGGACTGCTGCTGTTCGGTCAGCGTGAGGCACGCAAGCAGCCCGACAGCCTGCATCAGTTCGGATACGGCCGGAGCCGGTACTTCTACTCGTTCGTCGTCGCCCTGGTGCTGTTCACGCTCGGCTCGATCTTCGCCCTGTACGAGGGCTATCACAAGATCAGTCACCCCGAACCGCTCACCTCACCGCTTGTCGCAGTGGTCATCCTGGTGGTGGCAATTGGGTTGGAGTCGTACAGCTTTCGCACCGCGATGGTGGAATCACGGCCGCTGAAAGGCAAGAGCACGTGGTGGCAGTTCATCCGCCGCTCGCGTAGCCCCGAGTTGCCGGTGGTGCTGCTCGAGGACACCGGGGCGCTGGTCGGTCTGGTGTTCGCGCTCGCCGGCGTCGGCTTGACGATCCTGACCGGCAATCCGGTATGGGACGGTATCGGCACGGTGTTCATCGGTGTGCTGCTCGGTGTGATCGCGGTGATCCTGATGGTCGAGATGCACAGCCTGCTGATCGGCGAGGGGGCCACCGCCGACGAAGGCCAGGCGATCCGCACCGCACTGGAGCGAACCGCTAACATCGACCGGGTGATTCACCTGCGCACGCAGTACCTCGGCCCGGAGGAGATGCTGGTCGGAGCCAAGATCGCGCTCGCCGCCCAAACAGACCTGGCCACCGTCGCGGCCACAATCGACAATGCCGAGGCGGCTGTGCGGGCAGCGGTGCCCGCCGCCCAGGTCATCTACCTCGAACCGGATCTGGACCGCGCACTGGCCCGCTAGTGCGCCGCTGCGACCACCACGCCGACATGTTGTGCCGGATCGTCCGGCCGATGATGCGTGCGGGCGGCACCATGTACAGGCTGTCGAGCAGGCTGAAGCGGCGCAGAAACCATTCCGCCAGAACAGGATCGCTTTCCGCGGCACCGAGGAACTGGTCGAACAGCGCGCCGACCGGGTGGTACCACCACGGGGCAGGGCCGTCGGTGCCGTGCAGGGTCAGGTCGCCGATCGCGTTCATCGTCCACACCGGGTACGTGGTCTTGGCGGTGGCGCGGCCGAGGTCGTAGGCCAGACGGCGGGTACCGGAGGCCAGTAGCCGGCGCAGATGACCGGCCTGCAGTGCGGTCATCGTCATGCCCTGTCCGTACGTCGGATTGAAGCTCACGACCGCATCGCCGAACGGGACAATGCCGGCGGGAAACCGCTGGAGCTTGTCGTATCGGCGCCAGCGGCTGACCGGATAGCGGTGAAAGGCAATGTCGCCCAACGGTTCAGCCTGCCGAATCGCGGCGGCCAGCGGCGCAGGCAGAACCGCGTCGGCGACAGCGCGCATCTCGTCGAGTGTCTGCGGCGTTGTGGTGTGGCCGACGGTGAACGTCGTCAACCCCCAGGTGCCGTCCTCGTAGAACAGCATGCCCAGTCCTGCGCGCTGGGTGCGCGATACCCCGGCTACGACGACCTTCTCGGCGATCAGTCCATCGGGGATGTGCAACTGCTGTGTGGCATAACCGATTCCGACGTCGACGGTCTCTTCCTCCGGCCGCGCGAACCCCCAATCATCGAGCCATGCGGGTAACCGGGTGCCCCGGCCCGAGGCGTCGACCACGAGATCGGCTGCCACGAACTCGCTCTGGCCGGACGCCGACAGCATGACGCCGGTGACCCCGTCGCGCTCCTCGTCGAAGCGTGGCGCGTTGACGTCGCGGTGCACGATCTCGACGTTCGGTAGTGCCGCGGCGCGGCGGCGAATCTGCCACTCCAACTGCTTGCGGCTGGGCACGTAGGCGGTGAACTCGCGGCGCAAGGTATGCCCGGTGCCCAGCACATGACCGGCGGCGCCGAAGTGAATGCCGTCGGGGCGGTTCTCGAGTTTGGCGACGCCGGCGGCGACCATGCCGTCGAGCAGGCCGGGAAACAAGGCCTCGAACTCCGAGGCGCCGCGGGCCATGAGGATGTGTACGTGACGGTCCTGGGGGACTGCGCTTCGGTGGCCTGGAGACTCCGGCAGTGCATCGCGGTCGTAGACCGTCACGTGGTCGTAGTGGTCGGACAGAACCCGGGCGGCACATAGTCCGGCGATGCTGGCCCCGATGACGATCGCGTGTTCGCGCAGCACGGATTCGCCGGGGTGTCGCACGTCTTCGACGTACCCTGCTCGAACACCTGCTAACCGGGGTACTAGGGGGGAATGCGGATGACCCGAAACTGGCGGACGAAGTCGGTGGAGCAATCCATTTTGGACACCGACGAGCCGGGCACCCGGCTTCGCAAGAATCTGACCTGGTGGGATCTGACGGTTTTCGGCGTGTCCGTCGTCGTCGGCGCCGGCATCTTCACCGTGACCGCGTCGACGTTCGGCAACATCACCGGCCCCGCCATCTCGGTGTCGTTCCTCATCGCCGCGGTGACCTGCGGTCTGGCCGCGCTGTGCTACGCCGAATTCGCCTCGACACTGCCGGTGGCCGGCAGTGCCTACACGTTCTCCTATGCGACGTTCGGTGAAGTCATGGCATGGATCATCGGCTGGGATCTGATCCTGGAATTCGCGGTCGGCGCGGCCGTGGTGGCCAAGGGCTGGTCGAGCTACCTCGGTACGGTCTTCGGGTTCTCCGGGGGAGTGATTACTATCGGCCCACTCGACTTCGACTGGGGCGCACTGCTCATCGTCGTGGTGGTCGCCACGCTGCTCGCGCTGGGCACGAAGCTGTCGGCGAACTTCTCGGCGGTCATCACGGCCATCAAGGTCGCGGTCGTCTTGCTCGTCGTCATCGTCGGCGCCTTCTATGTCAAGGCGGCCAACTTCTCCCCGTTCATCCCGGAGTCGGAATCCGGCAAGGGCGGGTCGGGATCCGGCATCAACCAGTCCGTGTTCTCCTTGCTGACCGGCGCCGAGAGCAGTCACTACGGGTGGTACGGCGTGCTGGCCGGCGCGTCGATCGTGTTCTTCGCGTTCATCGGATTCGACGTCGTGGCCACGACGGCCGAGGAGACCAAGAATCCGCAGCGCGATGTCGCCAGGGGCATTCTCGCGTCACTGGCCATCGTCACAGTGCTCTACGTGTCGGTGTCGGTCGTGCTGTCCGGCATGGTCAGCTATGCCGAGTTGCGGGACAAGGCGCAGGACGGCCACGCCAACCTGGCCACCGCATTCGCGCTCAACGGGGTCGATTGGGCGGCCAAGGTGATCTCGGTCGGGGCACTGGCCGGCCTGACGACCGTGGTGATGGTGCTGGTGCTGGGGCTCTCGCGGGTGCTGTTCGCGATGTCGCGGGACGGGCTGCTGCCGCGCGAGCTGGCCAAGACCGGGGACCACGGCACACCGGTGCGCATCACCGTGCTGGTTGCGGTGCTGATCGCCGTCGCGGCCACAGTCTTCCCGATCTCCAAGCTCGAGGAGATGGTCAACGTCGGGACCCTCTTCGCGTTCATCCTGGTCTCCGCCGGTGTGATCGTGCTGCGCCGCACCCGGCCGGACCTGGAACGCGGCTTCCGGGCCCCACTGGTCCCATGGCTGCCGATCCTCTCGATCGCCGCCTGCGGATGGCTGATGCTCAACCTCACGGGGCTGACCTGGATCAGGTTCGGCGTTTGGATGGCCATCGGGGTGGCGTTTTACCTGCTCTACGGCCGCCGGCATTCGGTGCTCGGCCAGCGGGAGGCGGCCACGACCCGCTGATTTACAAAACAATGCTGTTTGTCTAGACACCCGACAAAATCGCCTCTATAGTCAAGTCATCAACGTGACTTGGAGGTAACTGTCGTGACGTCTCAACTGGACGCCCCCGCCGCATCCGCGTCGTCGGCGCACTGGCGTGACAAGAAGCGCTATCTGTGGCTGATGGGCCTGATCGCGCCGACCGCGCTGTTCGTGGTGCTGCCGGTCGTCTGGGGCCTGAACCAATTCGGCTGGACCGCAGCATCGCAGGTGTTCTTCTGGGTCGGGCCGGTCCTGATCTACGTGCTGTTGCCGTCGCTGGACTTGAAGTTCGGCCGCGACGGCCAGAACCCGCCGGATGAGCTGATGGAGTACCTGGAGAACGACAAGTACTACCGGTACTGCACGTATGCGTTCATCCCGTTCCAATTCCTCAGCCTGATCTTCGGCGCCTACATGTTCACCGCGTCGAACCTGAGCTGGCTGGGCTACGAGGGTTCGCTGAGCTGGTTCGCCAAGATCGGTCTGGCGCTGTCGGTGGGCGTGCTCGGCGGAACGGGCATCAACACCGCGCACGAACTCGGACACAAGAAGGACGCCCTCGAGCGCTGGCTGTCCAAGATCACGCTTGCCCAGACCTGCTACGGCCACTTCTACATCGAGCACAACCGCGGCCATCACGTCCGCGTCGCCACCCCGGAGGATCCGGCATCGGCCCGCTTCGGGGAGACGTTCTGGGAGTTCGTGCCGCGCAGTGTGTTTGGTAGCGCGCGATCGGCACTCACACTCGAGGCGGCGCGCATCCGCCGCCTCGGCAAGAGCCCGTGGGATCCGCGCACCTGGTTGGGCAACGACGTTCTCAACGCCTGGCTGATGTCGGTGGTGCTCTTCGGTGCGCTCATCGCGGTGTTCGGCCCCGCGCTGATTCCGTTCCTGATCATCCAGGCGGTGTTCGGATTCTCGATGCTGGAATCGGTGAACTACCTGGAGCACTATGGGCTGCTGCGCCAGAAGAACGAGAACGGCCGCTACGAGCGCTGCTCACCGCAGCACAGCTGGAACTCCGACCATCTGGTGACCAACCTGTTCCTGTATCACCTGCAGCGGCACAGTGACCACCACGCCAACCCGACCCGGCGTTATCAGACGCTGCGCAGTATGTCCGAGGCGCCCGAATTGCCCAGCGGCTACGCGACTTTGATCGGCGTGACGTACTTCCCGTGGGTGTGGCGCCGGATGATGGACCACCGGGTGCTCGAGCACTACGACGGTGACATCACCAAGGTCAACGTCGATCCGCGCCGGCGGGAGAAGATCCTGGCCCGTTATGGAGCGGTGGCATGACCTCCTACCGGTGCCCGATCTGTGACTACGTGTACGACGAGGCGAAAGGTGCTGCGCGGGAGGGCTTTCCGCCCGGGACCGCCTGGACCGAAGTACCGGACGACTGGTGCTGCCCCGACTGCGGGGTGCGAGAAAAAGTTGACTTCGAAGAGATGGGTGTCAAGCAGTGAGCGAGCAGGACTACAAACTGTTCATCTGTGTGCAGTGCGGGTTTGAGTACGACGAGGCCAAGGGCTGGCCGGAGGACGGTATTGCTCCGGGCACCCGGTGGGACGACATCCCGGCGGACTGGAGTTGCCCGGACTGCGGCGCGGCGAAGTCGGACTTCGAGATGGTGGAAGTCGCGAGGCCGTGACCATTACAGTCGCGCATGTGAAGAGGCCTCGGGTTCCCTATCCCGAGGCCTCCCGCGCGTTACTACGGGAGACGGTGCTCGACGCGATGCGGGAAGAGCTGCTGACCAAGGACTGGTCGGCGATCACCCTCACCGATGTCGCGCGCACTGCGGGGATCAGCCGTCAGACCATCTACAACGAATTCGGCTCTCGCCAGGGACTCGCGCAGGGCTATGCGCTGCGACTGGCCGATCGCCTGGTGGACGCCATCGGCGATGCGATCTCCTCCAACGTCGGCAATGTCCTCGCCGCGTTCACCGAGGGGTTCCGGCTGTTCTTCACCGAGTCGGCCGCCGACCCTTTGGTCATCTCGCTACTGACCGGCGTCGCGAAACCCGACCTGCTGCAGATGATCACCACCGACAGCGCACCGATCATCACGCGGGCGTCGGCGCGCCTCACCGACGCCTTCATGACCAGCTGGGTCAGTGCCAGCGCCGAGGATGCGGGTGTGCTGGCCCGCGCGATCGTGCGGCTGGCTCTGAGTTATGTCTCGATGCCACCCGAAGCCGACCACGATGTGGCCCTAGACCTGGCCCGATTGATGACGCCGTTCGCCGAACGATACGGTGTTATCGATATTCCTTAGCTGTCAGAGCGCATCACGCGCCTGTCCCGCGAGCCCGCAGGCTGAGGGTGTCGCCAGCGCGCGTCGCGCGCTTATCGGCAATACGAACGAATAGGGGCTCTACATGTCTGAACTGACCGTCGATGTGCGCAACGGCATCGACTTCAAGGTCGCCGACCTAACGCTGGCCGAGTTCGGCCGCAAGGAGATCCGGCTCGCTGAGCACGAGATGCCCGGCTTGATGGCGCTGCGTCGCGAGTACCACGACGTCCAGCCGCTCAAAGGTGCGCGGATCTCGGGGTCGCTGCACATGACCGTGCAGACCGCTGTTCTGATCGAGACGCTGGTCGCTCTCGGTGCTCAGGTGCGCTGGGCGTCGTGCAACATCTTCTCGACCCAGGACCACGCGGCCGCGGCCGTCGTCGTCGGCCCGCACGGCACCCCCGAAGAGCCCACCGGCACCCCGGTTTTCGCCTGGAAGGGCGAGACGCTGGAGGAGTACTGGTGGGCCGCTGAGCAGATGCTCACCTGGGAGGGCGAGCCGGCCAACATGATTCTCGACGACGGCGGCGACGCCACGATGCTGGTGCTGCGCGGGGCGCAGTGGGAGAAGGCCGGCGTGGTTCCGCCCGCCGAGGACGACGACTCCGCCGAGTGGAAGGTCTTCCTGGAGCTGGTCCGCAAGAGCTTCGAGAAGGACGACAGCAAGTGGACGAAGATCGCCGAGTCGGTCAAGGGCGTGACTGAGGAGACCACCACCGGTGTGCTGCGCCTGTACCAGTTCGCCGCCGCCGGTGAGTTGGCGTTCCCGGCCATCAACGTCAACGACTCGGTCACCAAGAGCAAGTTCGACAACAAGTACGGCACCCGCCATTCGCTGATCGACGGCATCAACCGCGGCACCGACGTGTTGATCGGCGGCAAGAAGGTGCTGATCTGCGGCTATGGGGATGTGGGCAAGGGCTGCGCGGAGTCGCTGGCCGGCCAGGGCGCACGCGTGCAGGTCACCGAGATCGACCCGATCAACGCGCTGCAGGCGCTGATGGACGGCTTCGATGTGGTGACCGTCGAGCAGGCCATCGGTGACGCCGACATCGTCGTCACCTCGACCGGCAACAAGGACATCATCACTCTCGATCACATGAAGGCGATGAAGGACAAGGCCATCCTCGGCAACATCGGCCACTTCGACAACGAGATCGACATGGCCGCCCTCGAGCGCTCGGGTGCCACGCGGATCAATATCAAGCCGCAGGTCGACGAGTGGATTTTCGGTGCGGACGGCAAGTCGATCATCGTGCTGTCCGAGGGTCGGCTGCTGAACCTGGGCAACGCGACGGGCCATCCGTCGTTCGTGATGAGCAACAGCTTCTCCAACCAGGTGATCGCTCAGATCGAGCTGTGGACCAAGAACGACGAGTACGACAACGAGGTCTACCGGCTGGCCAAGCACCTCGATGAGAAGGTGGCCCGGATCCACGTCGAGGCTCTCGGTGGCACGCTGACCAAGCTCACCAAGGACCAGGCCGAGTACATCGGTGTCGACGTCGAAGGCCCGTACAAGCCGGAGCACTACCGCTACTGATCGACCGGCATCGCGCCGAGTGTGTGCTCTGTGCGCGCACTCGGCGCGGTCGTTTCCGGTGAAAACCGACCCTTCACTGGATCCCCACACATGTGGTAATTTCCCAGCTATCTCGCAGAGATTTACCAGCCGGTTAATTTGCCAGATGTCTGCCTTGGGGGCACCATGACGGAGAACAAGAACGTTCTGTGGTTCAGCGGATTGGCAGTAGCGGCCGGGCTGGGAGTGGCAGTCGGCGGTGCAGCCGCCGCCAGCGCCGACACCGGCACGGCGGGCCCCGCTAACACTTCAAAGGCGGACAACGCGCAGAGCGCGGGAACCGGCCACACCAATCGCGTCAAGGCCGGCCCCGCCAAGAGCGCTGCCAACAAGCCCAAACCCAAGCGCGTCACGGTCACGCCGCTGGCTGCCGCGAGTCTTCCGGCAAGCGTTCGCGCGGCCGCTGCGCCAGCCCCGGCCGCCGCGGTGCGTACCGCGGCGGCGAGCACGCCGAATGCGGCGGCGCTGAGCGCACCCGTCACTGCCGACGTGTCCGCCATTTCCCGCGCTACTGCGGCAGCCAATCCCATTCAGCAGCTGCTCAACGGTGTGGCAAACCTCATCAAGCAGATCCTCGCCATACCCCAGGCGATCATCAACCAGATCACCAAGCTGTTCCGTGGCCCCGGGTCGAGCCAGGGCTCCGGTGACTACAAGGTGACCGGCAGCATCCCTCTCAGCGCGGGCCATGGCGTCACCTCGCCGCCCATGACGGTCGGCCCCGACGGGCGCATCTACGCCCTGTCCCTGACCTACAGCGCCGGCGGAACCACTACTGGGGCGGAGCTCCAGATCTATCCCTCCGACGGTGCCGGCACGTACTCCACGGTCGCACTCGATCCCGCCCAGTTCACCTACGGCGAGAACAGCACCGGCACCTACAACATCGTCGCCGGCGTCGGCAGCGACACCAATGTCTACCTCACCGGTTTCTCGGGCACCGACCGCCCGGTGATCATGGTCAGCGCCACCGGCGTGGTGAAGACGATCCCGCTCGGGGCCACCTCGGACGTCTCGCTCGTGGCGACCAGCGCCGGGGTCTTCGCCTCGAGCAGCACTTTGGACGACGGCACTTACAAGCCCGCGCTGTGGACGATCAATCCCGCGACGGCCACCGCGACCAAGGCCATTCTCGGTAGCTTCATCCTCAGCACCGCGTTGGCCTACCGGGATGGCCCCGCCCTGGCGGGCGGACCCAACGGCGTGGTCTTCCTGGTCGGCTCCCTCACCAACTCCACCCAAGGGGTCGCGACGGTCGGGGCGGGCGGCGTCGTCGGCACTCCCGTCGCGATCAGCAATGGCACTTCGACGTTCTATTTGAATGGAACGCGCTTCGTGGCCGATGCCGGGCATGTCTACACACCCCGCTACGTGATCAACGCCACCACCGGTGCTGTTTCGTCAATTCCGTTGGCGCTCGGCAACAATGGCAGGGCGACTTTCAATGCGGTCGGGTCGGACGGGCTGGTTTACATCAACTCTTACGACTCTCTTCCTGAGGGCACAGCGAACGGCGCCGTGAAGGTGTACAACCCGGCGACCAACAAGGTGGTGGCCACCGTCAAGCTTGGCGATTACGTCTACACGGTGGCCGAGGCCGGCGGAAAGATCTACGCGCTGCGTAGGGATGACAGCACCGGCAAGTACTACGTCGACATCATCAGCAAGAACACCTGAGGCGTCATCGGGTCAGCGCGCAAATCTCGTTTCCGCGTGGGATCGTGAGCTGTGCGCAGACTCGGTTGTGTTGCGGCACTGGGTGTGCTGCTCGTCATCGCGGGGTGTGGTGGGAAATCGCCCGTCTCCACACAGAGTTCGCCGCCGTCGCCGGTGGCCGCCGCGATTACCCCCCTCGTCGGCTCGGTGCCGTTCGCGCCGATTCCGTTCAAGGGATCCGACCGCCTCACGCACCTCGTGTACGAGCTGTCGGTCACCAACTTCACCAGCGGTGAGCTGACGATCAAAGACGTCGCGGTGCTCGACGCCGCGAACGGCAAGCAGATCGGTGAGCGAGATACCGGGTCGCTGCAACACCGGGTGTATCCCGCCGGCGCCAAGGCCGCGACCAACGTGCTGGAGCCCGGCCAAGCCGCCACGGTGTTCATGCACGTGCCGCTGGCCGACGACAAGCAAGTCCCGCACCAACTCACGCATCGGATCGAGCTGACCGCGGCGGCGTTGCCGCCGGCCGGCCAGCAGCAGACCGAGCAGCTGGCGCCCACGACGGTGGACCGGCGCACGTTGCCGGTGCTGTCGGCGCCGCTGATCGGGGAGCGGTATGTCGGAGCCGACGGCTGCTGCGACGCGCCCCGGCATACCCGGGCGGTGCTGCCGATCAACGGCCAGCTGTACCTCGCGCAGCGCTACGCCGTCGACTTCGAGCAGGCCGACGCGCAGAACCGGATCTTCACCGGCGACCCGAAGGATCCCAGGAGCTATCAGATCTTCGGCAAGGAGATCTACGCCGTGGCCGACGGCACCGTCGTCGGCACCCGTAACGATCTGCCCGAGCAGACCCCCGGCACCTACCCCGCCGACATCGGGCTCGACGAGGCCGACGGCAACTTCGTCGTCCTCGACATCGGCAACGGCTTCTTCGTCAACTACGCCCACATGCAGCCGGGCAGCGTGCGACCGAAATCGGGGGACCGGGTCAAGCGCGGTGACGTCATCGGACTGGTCGGCAATTCCGGCAATTCGGTTGCGCCCCATCTCCATGTGCATGTGATGGACGGCCCGTCGCCGCTGGCCGCCCAGGGGTTGCCCTACCTGTACGACAAATTCACCACGACCGGCCAGGTGGCCAGCACCGGTGCCTTCGACGCGGCCGAAGCCACCGGCGTGCCGCTGGCATTGGTGGCCGATGCCACTCGTGCCGATCACACCGACGAGATGGTGCTCGACCAGAATCTGGTCACGTTCACGCGGTAGTCCCGGCGCGGTAGTCCCGGCTAGGCTGCCCGCGTGCTCATCGTCATCGAGGGACTGGACGGTGCGGGCAAGCGCACGCTGACCGTTGGTCTGCAGCGGGCCTTCGAGGCCGACGGCAGGTCCGTCACCACGCTGGCGTTCCCGCGCTACGGACAGTCGATCCACGCCGATCTCGCCAGCGAGGCGCTGCACGGCCGCCACGGTGATCTGGCCTCCTCGGTGTATGCGATGGCGACACTGTTCGCGCTCGACCGGGCCGGGGCCATCGACCAGATCGCTGCGCTGAGTCGCGAGCACGATGTGGTCATCCTGGACCGCTATGTCGCCTCCAACGCCGCCTACAGTGCGGCCCGCCTGCACCAGGACGCCTCTGGTGAGGCGGTGGCCTGGGTCGGCGACCTCGAATACGGCCGGTTCGGCCTGCCCAAGCCCGACCGGCAGATCCTGCTCGACGCCTCGGTGGAATTGGCCGCCCAGCGGGCCAGACAGCGCGCCGAGCAGGAGGCCGACCGCTCCCGCGACGCCTACGAACGTGACGACGGATTGCAGCGGCGAACCGGTGCGGTGTACGCCGAACTGGGTGCTGCTAACTGGGCCGGGCCGTGGTCGATCGTCGCTCCGGACGTCGATCCGGCGGGTTTGGCGGCCTCCCTCACGTCCTAGGGACCCCCACGCAGCGGAAATGTCGCAACTCGCCCGTGTGGTAGCCGGGGTTTGTCCCAATTCGGTGACACCATGGACACCATGAGGCAAAGGATTCTCGTAGTCGACGACGACCCATCGCTGGCCGAGATGCTCACCATCGTGTTGCGTGGCGAGGGTTTCGACACTGCGGTCATCGGCGACGGCTCGCAGGCGCTGACCGCCGTGCGAGAGCTGCGTCCCGATCTGGTGTTGCTGGACCTCATGCTGCCCGGCATGAACGGCATCGACGTGTGCCGTGTGCTGCGCGCGGACTCCGGCGTACCGATCGTCATGCTGACCGCCAAGACCGACACGGTGGACGTGGTGCTGGGCCTGGAGTCCGGCGCCGACGACTACGTGATGAAACCGTTCAAGCCCAAGGAGCTGGTGGCGCGCGTCCGCGCGAGGCTGCGGCGCAACGAGGACGAGCCGGCCGAGATGCTCTCGATCGCCGATATCGACATCGACGTGCCCGCGCACAAGGTCACGCGCGAGGGTGAGCAGATTTCGCTGACACCGCTGGAGTTCGACCTCCTGGTGGCGCTGGCACGTAAACCGCGGCAGGTGTTTACTCGTGATGTGCTGCTCGAACAGGTGTGGGGATATCGGCACCCCGCGGACACCCGTTTGGTGAACGTGCATGTCCAGCGGTTGCGGGCGAAGGTCGAAAAGGACCCGGAGAACCCGCAGGTGGTGCTGACCGTTCGAGGAGTGGGTTACAAGGCCGGACCTCCGTGATCTGGTCATGATTCGAGCTCGTGTTCGCGGTCCCTGGGGGCGTTCGGGCCCACTGGTTCGGGGCACGAGTGCGCTGAGTCGAGCGCTGGGGCTGATCTGGCGCCGCTCCCTGCAGCTACGGGTGGTCGTGCTGACATTGGGTTTGTCGGCGGCGGTCATCGTTGCGCTCGGCTTCGTGCTCACCAGCCAGATCACGAACCGGGTTCTCGACGTGAAGGTGCATGCGGCCACCGAGGAACTGGATCGGGCGCGCAACACTGTCAGCGGGACGGTCAGCGGTGAAGAGGCGCGCTCGCTGGACAGCAGCCTGCAGCTGGCCCGCAACACCCTCATCTCCAAGACCGGTCAGTCGTCAGGGGCCGCCCTGGCCGGCACCTTCGACGCGGTGCTGGTGGTCCCGGGTGATGGCCCGCGTGCGGCGACCGCCGCCGGGCCGGTGGACCAGATCCCGAAGTCGTTGCGCGACTTCGTGAAAGCGGGTCAGGTCAGCTATCAGTATTCGACGGTGCACACCGAGACCTTCAGCGGTCCGGCCCTGTTGATCGGCACGCCCGCCCCGTCGCGCGTACCGAATCTCGAGCTCTACCTCATCTTCCCGCTCAACAACGAGGAGAACACGATCACGCTGGTGCGCGGCACCATGGCCACCGGCGGGCTGGTCCTGCTGGTGCTGCTGGCCGGGATCGCCCTGCTGGTGTCGCGGCAGGTGGTCCTGCCGGTGCGCTCGGCGTCGCGGATCGCCGAACGCTTCGCCGAAGGGCACCTGTCCGAGCGGATGCCGGTGCGCGGCGAGGACGACATGGCCCGGCTGGCGGTGTCGTTCAACGACATGGCCGAAAGCCTGCAGCGCCAGATCACCAACCTCGAGGAATTCGGCAACCTGCAGCGCCGGTTCACCTCCGATGTCAGCCACGAGCTGCGTACCCCGCTCACGACGGTGCGGATGGCCGCCGATCTGATTCACGACCATTCCGAGGAGCTGGACCCCGCGCTGCGCCGCTCCACCGAATTGATGGTCAACGAACTCGACCGGTTCGAGACGCTGCTCAACGATCTGCTCGAGATTTCCCGCCACGACGCCGGCGTCGCCGAATTGTCCGTGGAGGCAGTCGATCTGCGCTCGACGGTCAACAGTGCGCTGGGCAATGTCGGTCACCTGGCCGACGAGGCGGGGATCGAGCTGGTGGTCAACCTGCCAGATCACGAGGTCATCGCCGAGGTCGACGCCCGCCGTGTCGAGCGCATCCTGCGCAACCTGATCGCCAATGCCATCGACCACGCCGAACACAAGCCGGTGCGGATCCGGATGGCCGCCGACGAGGACACTGTCGCGGTGACGGTTCGCGACTACGGTGTGGGACTGCGGCCCGGCGAGGAGAAGTTGGTGTTCAGCCGGTTCTGGCGCTCGGACCCGTCGCGGGTGCGCCGCTCCGGCGGGACGGGCCTCGGCCTGGCGATCAGCATCGAGGATGCTCGCCTGCACCAGGGCCGGCTGGAGGCGTGGGGCGAGCCCGGCAAGGGCGCGTGCTTCCGGTTGACGCTGCCGCTGGTGCGCGGACACAAGGTGACTACCAGCCCGCTACCGCTGAAACCTGTTGCGGCAGAACGCGATGATAGTCGCAAGGATCAGCGCCAGGTGCGGCAGCGGGAGCCGGCGGGGGAGAGCGTGTGACAAGCCGGCTGCTGGTCCTGTTGATGGCCGCAGTGGTGGCGTTATTGACCGGCGGATGTGCGGGCGTGCCGAATTCGTCGGCGCCGCAAGCGATCGGAACCGTCGAGCGACCCCAGCCGAAGAGCTTGCCGAAGCCGGCTCCGGGAATGGATCCCGACCAGTTGTTGCGCGAATTCCTCAAGGCCACGGCCGATCCGGCCAACCGGCACCTGGCTGCTCGCCAGTTCCTCACCGGCGCGGCGTCCAATGCCTGGGACGACCAGGGCAGCGCGTTGCTGATCGACAACGTTGTGTTCGTCGAAACCCGAACTCCCGATCGGGTTTCGGTCACGATGAAGGCCGACATGCTGGGGTCGCTGTCCGACGTCGGTGTCTTCGAGACCGCCGAGGGGCAATTGCCCGACCCGGGGCCACTGGAGATGGTCCAGACGCCGGATGGGTGGCGGATCAACAAGTTGCCCAACGGAGTGTTCCTGGACTGGCAGCAGTTCCAGGCCACCTATAAGCGCAACACCCTGTACTTCGTCGACCCGACCGGCAAGACCGTGGTTCCCGATCCGCGCTACGTCGCGGTGTCGGATGCCGACCAGTTGGCCACCGAACTGATCACCAAGCTGATCGCGGGACCCCGGCCCGAGATGGCCCGCACGGTGCGCAATCTGCTGGGACCGGTCAAGCTGATCGGCCCGGTGACCCGCGCCGACGGTGGCAAGACCGGTATCGGGCGGGGCTATGGCGGTGCCAAGGTCGATCTGGAGAACCTGACCACCACCGATCCGCATAGTCGGCAATTGCTTGCCGCCCAGATAATTTGGACACTGGCCCGGGCCGACATCAAGGGCCCCTACGTGATCAATGCCGACGGCGCAGCCCTCGACGACCGGTTCGCCGATGGCTGGAACACCACCGACGTGGCGGCCACCGACCCCGGCGCGGTCGACGGCGCTTCAGCCGGTGTTCACGCGCTGATCAATGGCTCGATGGTCTCGCTCGACGGACAGCAGGCGACACCGGTGCGCGGCATGTTCGGTCAGATGCCGGCCCAGGTGTCGGCTGCACTGTCGCGGACGGGACAGGACATCGCCTCGGTGACCGTGTTGCGGCCTGGTGCGCCGGACATGTTGTCGTCGTTGTGGATCGGCCCGAACGGTGGGGCCGCGGCGAAAGCCACCGACGCGCGTTCGTTGACCCGACCGTCGTGGGCCTTGGATGACGCGGTGTGGGTCGTGGTCGACGGCATCAGCGTCGTTCGGGTGATCCAGGAGGAGGCGTCCGGCCAGCCCGCGCGGATTCCGGTGGATTCCGCGGCGGTGACTTCCCGGTTCCCCGGTGCGATCACCGAATTGCAGCTTTCCCGTGACGGCACTCGTGCGGTGATGGTGATCAACGGGCAGGTGGTGCTGGCCGGTGTGGAAGTGACCCCGGCCGGGGAGTTCTCGCTGACGTATCCGCGCCAGATCGGCTTCGGTCTGGGCTCGTCAGTGGTGTCGCTGTCGTGGCGTACCGGCGACGACATCGTCGTCACGAGAACCGATGCCGCACACCCGGTCTCGTATGTGAATCTCGACGGCGTCAACTCCGACGGGCCCAGCGGCAACATCGTGATGCCGGTCTCGGCGGTGGCGGCCAACCCGGCGGCGGTCTATGTCTCGGATAGTCGCGGGGTGCTTCAACTGTCGGGGACCAGCGCCGACAACGGTCAATCCTGGTCCGATGTACGACCCTTCCTGGTACCCGGCGCGGTGCCGGTGCTCCCAGGCTGAGAGGAAAATTGGTGTCCGGTCCCGTACTGCCCGGCGTGATTCGCCAAATCGGTTATATCGTGCAGGATTTCGATAAGGCGCTGGCTGAGTTTCTGGCACTGGGGGTGGGCCCGTTCTATGTTCTGCGCGGTATCGAGCAGACCGGGGTTTATCGCGGCCGTGAGTGTACGGTCGAGCTGACATTGGGCCTGGCCAATAGTGGAGATCTGCAGATCGAGATCATTCACCAGGACAACGACGCTCCGTCGATCTACTCCGAGTTCACCTCGGCGGGCGGGGATGGCTTTCATCAGTGGGCGTATTGGGCCGAGGACTACGACGCCGCGCTCGCGGCCGGTCAGGCCGCGGGGTGGGAGGTCGTCTGGTCGGGCGGTGAACCCGGTACCGCCCGCTATGCCTACTTCGAGCCGCCGCCCGGCAGCGCGGCGACCATCATCGAGTTGATGGAGCTGACCCCGGCAACGGTCGGGATGGGTGAATTGGTGCGGACGGCAGCTATCGGTTGGGACGGAAGCGACCCCATCCGGACTCTGTTCGGGTAGCCGCAGAAGTTCGACTTACTCGGCATAAGTTGGATTATCTCCTGGTCAGCTGGGTGAATTGTGGGCAGCCTGTCAAGCCAGTAGCGTTTGCTGCTGTGAGCGGAGAGTTGCGGGTGGATCCGGCTGTTTTATCGGCCACGTGCCAGTCGCTGTCCGGGGCCGCCGAGCATCTGCTCGGGCGGTTGAAGGCGCTCGACGGCAACGTCACGTCGATGTTGGCCGGATGGCAGGGTACCGCCGGTGGTTCCTACGGGGAGGCGTGGAACCAGTGGCATCGCGGGGCCGACGAGGTCGAGCGGGCGTTGGAGATCATGGCCGCGCTGCTGGGCCAAGCGGGCAAGACGTTTGCCGCACAGGAGCAGACCAGTGCACAGGAACTGCGGGGGCTCCACGATGGCTGATGCATTCTCAGTGAACCTCGAAGGACTGGCCGAAGCCGTGGCTGAGATCGCAGAGTTCCAGCGCACTGCTGAAAGCCTTCTTGCCGAGATCGAGTCGACCGTGTCCAACCTGCACATCACGTGGTCCGGCGAAGCGGCATCGGCACACGCCGAGGCACACAGGTCCTGGACACACGGTGCGGGGTTGATGCAGGAAGCTCTCAACAAGTTGCACACTGTCGGGGACACCGCGCACGGCAACTACACCGGGGTGATGAGCACCAACCAGAACATGTGGTCCTAGCGGGGTTGTATGCCACCGCTTTCCGTGGATCCAAGCGCCCTTGACGGTGCGGGCTCGGCACTGATCGACGTCGGCAAGGACATCGGTCTGACGATGTCGACGCTTGAGGGTGCGTTGTCGGGCTGTGGGAGCATGTGCGGCAACGATCCCGTCGGCTCGGCAATAGGACAGAAGTACGACTCGACGGCATCAGCGGTGGTCCAAGCGATCGCCGCTGCCCGTAATGGCCTGGTGAATCTCGGTGACGGAGTGCGCGTTTCGGCGCACAACTATTCACTCGCCAACGCCCAGTCAGACGTGTCGGGTCGGGCGCAGCCGCTCCCGGTGCCACCGGCTTCGGGCAAGATCGCCGCATCGTCGCCGCCGTCGTCGGTGGGTGCTGGGGATGTCGCGCCGGCGGGATTCGGATGGGTGGCCAAATACATCGGCATGATCTGGCCGAACGGAGACTCGGCGCAGTTGCGGGCGGCCGCAGCCGCGTGGACGGTGGCTGGCACGCAGCTGTTGGTCACCGAAACGTCGGCGGCAGGACCGCTGGGAATAGTTGGTGGGCAACAGATTCCCGAGGGTGAGGCAATCGGTCAGGCGTTCGCGGCATCGATCAACGGTGCGGTGCAGATCATGTCGCAATGCACCACGATAGCCTCACAGCTGAACGCCTACGCCACCAAGATTGACGCGGTGCACGCGGCCATCATCGATCTGCTGAGCCGGATCTGCGATCCGTTGACTGGAATCAAGGAAGTCTGGGACGTCCTGACCGGCGAGGACGAGGACGAGATAGAGCAGATCGCCAATGACATCAAGACGGTGGTCGACAACTTCAAGGGCGAGGCCGCAGCGTTGGCGGTTGAGCTGGCTCCTGCGATGGCGGCAGCAGAGAACATCGCCTCGACGATGGAGCAATACGCCGACAAGGAGTGGAATCAGTTCTTGCACGGGACTGAGGTTGGGCATCTTGTCGACCTTGAATTGCGGGTCAACAAGGGCTTTTTCGGTTCAGCGGGAGATCTGCTGAAGGACAACTGGAAGTACGGTCCGCTGCGTGCCATGACCCAACCAGATCGTTGGTTCAAAGACTGGAAAGACACCATCACCGGGATGGCACCGCTGGTGGGAGCCGGCGGCGACGGTGCCCCCGGAGTGGGGGAGTCCTGGAAGAACGTCGGCAAGGGACTTCTCCACTGGGACTTGTGGACGAAGGATCCGGCGGAAGCGTTGGGCCGCAATCTGTTCGATGTCGGAACACTCCTCGTTCCGGGCGGTGAGCTCGGCGCGGCGGGGAAGGTCACCCACGGTGCGGTCGATGCGGCTGAGGCCGCTGCCAAGTCGGCACCGCGCGTTGCCGATGCCGCGCCACAAGTAGCACGTGATGTCGCAAAGGGCGCCGAGTCCGCGGTGCCGACTCCTGTGCATGCACCTGAGGTGCCAGCCGGTGGCGCACCCCGCCCGTTGCCCGATGCACCTGCCAAACCGCTCGCGCCTGATGCTGCACCGCCATCGAAGCCTGCCCCGTCAACGGCAGCGGACCCGAGGTCGGCACCTGTTCAAGGTCATGGCGCGGCCGGCCCGACGGAGCGTGCTGCCGGCGATGTGGCTACTGGCCACCCGGGTGCTTCGGACTTACTGAATGTGCCCGGCGAGTCGCGTCCTTCGGTCGTGGATGTGCCCGCCACCGCCGCTGAGCGGCAGGCGATGGCGAGTCAAGTCGCGGAGGCACCGGCGAGTGCCTCGGCCGCTGGATCCACGGGCGGGGGATCGGCGTTGCCGAGTGCCTCCTCGGCGGGATCGGTGGGCGGAGAAAGTGCTCATGCCCCGGGCGGATTGTCTTCGGGCATGGGTGATGCGGGAGACCGGGTGCCCGTGAGTGTGGGGGCGCACAGTGCAGAGGGGGCTGCCGACGGTGTGGGGCATGGGCCGCATCCGGGCGCGGGTGATGGCGGAGGTTCGCACGGTGGGTCGGGCGATCCCGGCAGGGGAGGTGATCATGGGGGCGGAAGCCATGGGACTGGTGGCGAGCGTGGCGAACCCGACGACCACGGACCAGGTGGGGATCACGATGGTGATGGAACAGGTCCACACGACGACCTGCCGGACTCTGACCCGCAGGGCATTAGTCCCGAGAAGCGCGATGAAATCCTGGCGATGGACAAGGGCGATCGACCCGACCCGTCTGAGTACTTGTCGCCCGAGTTCATCCAGCATCATTTGGAGAAGTTTGACGACGGCGCAGCCAGATTCATGCCGCTCAATAACTTCGATAAATACGGGCTTGGGCAGGTTGACGGCACCACATTCGTAATGCCCAAGCACGAGGCTGATTCACTGTCGCAGTTGTTCGTAACTGACCGCAGCGCACTAGCAAGAGCTCTCGGGCTACCTGAAGGGTTCTTCGAACGAGGGAAACTCGTCCGCATCGACATCCCTGATCCCGACGAGGTTGGTCTCCGAATTCCGTCGGGGAACGAAGCAGGTGCCAACGAACATTGGATCCCGGGTGGGTTCCTGCCCGACGGCTCGTCAGAGGCAGTTATAGATGGCGGCGGAATGCCTTCCGGCCGCTACGATGTCACCGTTGTTTCAAAGGATCCGGAGGGTTGACATGGAGGTCGAGCGATTCAAAGACACCTACGTCTCCAGGGAAGATAGATTTTCCCTTGGTTTGGACACGGAAGCGGGTAGCTATTATGCATCGTTCCCCGTGACCATCGGGATCATTGACTACGAAGAGTATTACAGACTTACACAAGAACAATATGAATCATTTATGCGGGACCATGCGGCCGCCCTCGACTTCGTCAATTCTTGTCGTCGTCACGAGCGAGACGACCTTCTCATCGAGAAGCCGGGATGGAATCGTGGCACGCCGATCTGAGGTCCGGCCATTAGCTCGGGTATCGGCTTCAGTTTGGTTCGAGATGGGCAGCGCAACAGCGGATCTCACAACCGTCCATACGTGTCCGCGGACCAACTCGTAGCGACATGGCGAAACGTTTCGAACCAACGTATTTTTCAGAAGATCGCAGGTACTCAATGGGAACGATCTGAAGACTGGCGGGCACTATCTTGCGATTCCCGTGAGTAATGGGCCTGTTGAATACGCCGAGGAATATTGGCTCAGGCCGGGGCAATATGACGAGTTTGTAACTGATCAATCTGCAGTTCTGAAGTTCGTCGACGAGTGTCGCGCCCGCCAGCACGACGACCAGTTGATCTATGTGCCAAGTGACAAACGCGGCGAGCCACTGTAGTGGTGTTGCCGCTGTGGACAATACGAGCGCGCAGGAGAGACGAACATGTCCGAAGATATTGAGGCAACGCTTTCCAAACTGCCTGCGACACCGGCGATCACATATCGAGTACGGCCGGACCAGAGCCTGGAGATCTGACAGGACCTAGTTCGCACCCGGCGGCCCTTTAGGTTCGTACGGGTTGTACCAGCGCCATTGGGCGCGTTCGCCTGTCGGTCCGGGGCATGGTGGGACATTCGGTGGTGGTCGGTTGGGTGGGCGTGCCAGTGATGCGGAGGTGAGTGGTTCGCCGTCGTAGTCGAGGACGGTGAGGTTGTTGGCGGGTCCGGTGATGGTGATGTCGCCACGGTGGTGCGCCCGGTGGTGATAGGGGCACAGCAGCACGAGATTGTGCAGTTCGGTGGGGCCGCCGTCTTCCCAGTGCTGGATGTGGTGGGCGTGCAGTCCGCGGGTTGCGTTGCAGCCGGGGACCGCGCAGGTGGCGTCGCGGTGTTCGAGCGCGCGGCGCAGTCGCCGGTTGATGGTGCGGGTGGCCCGCCCGGCGCCGATGGGTTGGCCGTCGCGTTCGAACCACACCTCACAGGTGGCATCGCAGGTCAGATATTGGCGGTCACCGTCGGAGAGCAGCGGACCCACATGCAATGCTGCGACGCGCTGCTCGACATCCACGTGCAGCACGACGGTGGTGCGTTGCCCGTGCGGGCGGCGGGCCACCTCGGTGTCCCAGCCGGCCTCGACCAGCCGCATGAACGCATCCACGGTGTTCGGGAACGGTGGTGGGTTCTTCGAGCCGTCGGAGTCGTGGTCGTTCTTGAATTCAGTGACCAGTGCATCCTTGTGGGACTGCAGGGCCGCGTCGAAGGTCGCGGCCTCGTCGTGGGGCAGGGTGATCCGCCAACTGGTCGAGTCCTCGCCATGTGACTTGGTGATCGAGCGTGGCGGATCCGGTTGGGGACCGTGGTCGGGCTTCGGGCGGGGCTGGAGTTTGATCGCTTTGCGCAGCTGGCTGACCGTGGCCACCGACGCCAGTTGGGCGTAGTGCTCATCAGAACCCTCGGCGGCGCGTTCGGCGATGACCCCGACCTGATCCACCGACAACCGACCTTCGCGCAGAGCCGTGTTGCAGCGGGGAAAGTCCGGGAGTCGGTGCGCGACAGCCGAGATCGCTTTGGCGCTCGTGGCGGAGATACCGAGTTTCCACGCCACTATTGCCGAGACCGAACGTGCGCCAGTAGCACCCCAGATCCCGTCGTGATCGATCTCGGCAACGATCTCCACGATGCGCCCATCAATCGCATTACGCTGACCCGCCAACTCGGCCAGCTCCCCGAACAACACCTCAAGACGCTCCTTGGAACTGAGCACCGCCGTCGAGGACATAACCACATCATGACAGCAGGGTCCGACAAGAACGGACCGCTCACAGATGACTCAACACCCGCTCCGCGAACACGTCCGGATGCTCGCGATGCATGAAGTGCCCGCCAGGAACTTCTTCGATGAGGTACTCGCCCTTGAACTTCCGCGCGGCACGACGGTAGTCCGCCAGCCCGGCGACCGGATCGTCCAGCCCCGCGAACACCACGGTCGGCACGGTGATCGTCGCCTTCAGTGACGCGGACGGGAGTGGGGAGAGCTTTCGGTAGTAGCCGAATGCCGCGTCCAAGCTCCCCGGGCTCGCGAAGCACTCCCGGACTGCGTCGAACTCCGAAGCCGGCGGATGCCACGTCGGCGACCACCGCCGATAGATCGCGGGCAATGCCTCGAAGTCGTTGCGGGCGAAGCGTTCCGCGGCTCCCGGCAGCTTGTACGTCACGAAATGACGAGCACCCCAGAGCTTTCGCGGAGACGGCAGCAACGTCGCAGGATGCGGGATGGCAAGAGTGATCAGCTTGGAAACCCGCTCCGGTCCGAGCCCCGCCGCGCCGTACGCCGCCGCCGCACCCCAGTCGTGCCCGATCACGACCGCGTCAGCAGCCCCCAGCGCAGCGATCAACGCCAGCGCATCCCGCGCGAGCGTCTCTTGGGAAGGATCCGCGCCCGGCACCGCCGTCGGGTGGTATCCGCGCATGAACGGCGAGACGGCACGATAGCCGCGATCGGCGATCCGGGGACGCAGGTCGTCCCACGTGTGCGCTGTGTCCGGGAAGCCGTGAAGCAATAAGACCAGCGGGCCGGAGCCCTCCTCGATATAGGCGAACGTCAGCCCGTTCGCCTCGGCGAATCCCGTCGTCCCAGCCACCCCTGTGGACAGTACTCCCGCCACATCGCCGGAAGCGGCCACACTCGAGCCATGCTCGACCTCATCCTTCCGCTCGAATGCGGAGGGTGCGGCGCGCCCTCAACCCGGTGGTGCGACACCTGCGCCGCAGCATTGACGGTCCACTCCGACGAACCCCACCTCGTGACCCCACGTATCGACCCGGGCGTGCCCGTGTTCGCCCTGGGCCGCTACGCCGGCCCGCGCCGGTCGGCCATCGTCGCGGTCAAGGAACACGGTCGCCGCGACCTCGTCGCCCCGCTGGCCCGTGCACTGGCTCTGGGCATCCACCAACTCGCCGGCTGGGGCATCCTCGACACCCCGTTCACCGTCGTCCCGGCCCCGACCCGCGCTGTGGCCGCCCGCCGGCGCGGCGGTGACCCGGTCACCCGCATCGCCACGCACGCCACCCAACAGCACCCCGAGATCACCGTCATCCAAGCGCTGCGGACCCGCCTCCTGGTCCGCGATTCCGTGGGCCTCACCATCGCCGACCGGGAACGCAATCTGGCCGGCCGCATCAAGATCACCCGATCCGTCGCAGGCGACATCCTGCTCGTCGACGACATCGTCACCACCGGTGCTACAGCCCGCGAAGCGATCCGAGTGCTGCAGAAAACTGGCGCAAAAGTTAGGGCTCTTCTAACACTTGCGCAGGCTTGACCAGGTTGGGCCACCGGTCCATGTAACAGAGGCCGAAAGAACTGAAAACAGGTGCGCAAAAAGGTGGCACCGGGGCGTGAACAACGACTACCTTCGGAGCCAACACACCGTGAACTCATCACGGGGGCGGCCTAGACCCACAGGCCCGCCACTTCGCCGATAGCGGTAGGAGGTGAGGTTTCTCGACCCCTGGCGCCGGCGGGTGAAATCTCGTGCCAAACCTGTCGGCGCAGCTACCGAAGACAGGCCGGCACGCCAGAGTGCGTGCAACCCGTAACAGAAACGAGTTGTCAAGCATGTCAATCGAATCCGTGAACACCGGTCAATTACTCGCCGATGAAGACGACCTTGCCGAAGCCGACGCCAACGCCGAAGTGCAGGTGTGCGGCCGCAATGTCGAGATTCCCGATCACTACCGCGTCTATGTCGCGCAGAAACTCGCTCGCCTCGAACGGTTCGACCGGTCGATCTACCGCTTCGACGTCGAGCTCGAGCATGAACGCAACCGTCGCCAACGCAAGAACTGTCAGCACGTAGAGATCACCGCGCGGGGGCGCGGGCCGGTCGTCCGTGGCGAAGCCTGCGCCGACAGCTTCTACGGCGCCTTCGAGGCCGCCGTTCACAAACTCGAGAATCGGCTGCGGCGCACCAAGGACCGACGCAAGGTCCACTACGGCGACAAGACGCCGGTGTCACTGCACGAGGCCACCTCCGCGACGCCGCTGATCGATGCGGCCGCGGCCTTCGCGCCCGAGCAGCCCGCAGTCCAGGAGGCACCGCTCGACGATCACGAACCAGGCCGCATCGTGCGTACCAAGGAGCACCCGGCCAAGCCGATGACCGTGGACGACGCGCTTTACGAAATGGAGCTCGTCGGCCATGACTTCTTCCTGTTCCAGGACAAGGAGACCGATCGGCCCTGCGTCGTCTATCGCCGGCACGCCTACGACTACGGGTTGATCCGCCTGAGCTGATTGCCGATGCCCGAGCCCGACCAGCGCGTCACCTAGGATGGAGAACGCTTAAGCCTCCAATCCACAGGGGAAGATGTGCTCTCTAAGTTGCTGCGCCTTGGTGAAGGTCGCATGGTCAAGCGCCTCAAGGGGGTGGCTGACTATGTCAACACCTTGTCCGACGACGTAGAGAAGCTCTCCGACGGCGAGCTGCGGGCCAAGACCGACGAGTTCAAGAAGCGCGTCGCTGACGGCGAAAGCCTCGATGACCTGTTGCCCGAGGCTTTCGCCGTCGCACGTGAGGCCGCCTGGCGGGTGCTCTCGCAGCGCCACTTCGACGTCCAGGTGATGGGCGGCGCCGCCCTGCACTTCGGCAACGTCGCGGAGATGAAGACCGGTGAGGGCAAGACCCTGACCTGTGTGCTTCCCGCCTACCTCAACGCGCTGTCCGGTGACGGCGTCCACGTCGTCACCGTCAACGACTACCTGGCCAAGCGCGACAGCGAGTGGATGGGCCGCGTGCACCGCTTCCTCGGACTCGAGGTCGGCGTGATCCTCTCGGGCCTGACCCCTGATGAACGTCGGGCGGCGTATCACTCGGACATCACCTACGGCACCAACAACGAGTTCGGCTTCGACTACCTGCGCGACAACATGGCGCACTCGGTCGAGGAGATGGTGCAGCGCGGCCACAACTACGCCATCGTCGACGAGGTCGACTCGATCCTCATCGACGAGGCCCGCACTCCGTTGATCATCTCCGGCCCGGCCGACGGCGCCTCGCACTGGTATTCCGAGTTCGCCCGGCTGGCCCCGTTGATGAAGAAAGACACCCATTACGAGGTCGACATCAAGAAGCGCACCATCGGCGTGCACGAGCTGGGTGTCGAGTTCGTCGAGGACCAGCTCGGCATCGACAACCTCTACGAGGCCGCCAACTCGCCGCTGGTCAGCTACCTCAACAACTCGCTCAAGGCCAAGGAGCTGTTCGAGCGAGACAAGGAGTACATCGTCCGCAACGGCGAAGTGCTGATCGTGGACGAGTTCACCGGCCGCGTGCTGATCGGCCGGCGCTACAACGAGGGCATGCACCAGGCCATCGAGGCCAAAGAGAACGTCGAGATCAAGGCCGAGAACCAGACCCTGGCCACGATCACGCTGCAGAACTACTTCCGGCTCTACGACAAGCTCGCCGGCATGACCGGCACCGCCGAGACCGAGGCCGCCGAGCTGCACGAGATCTACAAACTCGGTGTGGTCCCGATCCCGACGAACCGGCCGATGGTCCGTAAGGACCAGACCGACCTGATCTACAAGACCGAGGAAGCCAAGTACATCGCCGTCGTCGACGATGTCACCGAGCGCTACGAGAAGGGCCAGCCGGTCCTGATCGGCACCACCAGCGTCGAGCGCTCCGAGTACCTGTCGCGTCAGTTCACTAAGCGCCGCGTGCCGCACAACGTGCTCAATGCGAAGTTCCACGAGCAGGAGGCCGGCATCATCGCCGAGGCCGGGCGGCGCGGGGCCATCACGGTGGCCACCAACATGGCCGGCCGCGGTACCGACGTCGTGCTCGGCGGCAACGTCGACTTCCTGGTGGACCAACGTCTGCGTGAGCGGGGCCTGGATCCGGTCGAGACCCCCGACGAGTACGAGGCCGCCTGGCAGGAGGAGCTGCCCAAGGTCAAGGCGCAAGCCGCCGAGGAGGCCGAGCACGTCATCGAGGTCGGTGGTCTGTACGTGTTGGGCACCGAGCGGCACGAGTCGCGCCGTATCGACAACCAGCTGCGCGGGCGTTCCGGTCGCCAGGGCGATCCCGGCGAGTCCCGCTTCTACCTGTCGCTGGGTGACGAGCTCATGCGGCGCTTCAACGGGGCCACGCTGGAGAGCCTGTTGACCCGGCTCAACCTGCCCGACGATGTGCCGATCGAGGCCAAGATGGTCACCCGCGCGATCAAGAGCGCGCAGACCCAGGTCGAGCAGCAGAACTTCGAGATCCGCAAGAACGTCCTCAAGTACGACGAGGTGATGAACCAGCAGCGCAAGGTCATCTACGAGGAGCGCCGCCGGATTCTCGAGGGCGAGAACCTGGCCGAGCAGGCCCACGACATGCTCGTCGACGTCATCACCGCCTACGTCAACGGCGCCACATCCGAGGGTTACGCCGAAGACTGGGATCTCGAGCAGCTGTGGACCGCGCTGCGGCAGCTCTACCCGGTGGGCATCGACCATCACGACCTGGTGGACACCGACGCCGTCGGCGAGGCCGGTGAGCTGACCCGCGAGGAACTGCTCGACGCGCTGGTCCAGGACGCCGAAAAGGCTTATGCCGCACGGGAAGCGGAGATCACCGCGATGGCCGGCGAGGGCGCCATGCGCCAGCTGGAGCGCAACGTGCTGCTCAACGTCATCGACCGCAAGTGGCGCGAGCACCTCTACGAGATGGACTACCTCAAGGAAGGCATCGGTCTGCGGGCCATGGCGCAGCGCGACCCGCTGGTCGAGTACCAGCGCGAGGGCTACGACATGTTCGTCGGCATGCTCGACGGACTCAAGGAGGAGTCGGTCGGCTTCCTGTTCAATGTTCAGGTGGAGGCGGCGCCAGCGCCCGCGGTGGCCCCTGTCGATACCCCGCAGGGGTTGGCCGACCTGGCTGCCCGGCAGCAGGAACCCGCTCCGGCGGCGTTGCACGCCAAGGGAATCGACGACGAGGACTCGCGTCAGCTGACCTACTCCGGGCCCGCCGAAGACGGGTCGGCCGAGCTGCAGCGCAACGGCGGCGCCAAGCGCGCGGCACCCACGGAGGGCACCACGCGCAAGGAACGTCGCGAGGCTGCTCGTAAGCAGGCCAAGGAAGGCCGGTCGCTGCGCCGGGGTTAGGCGCCTCAACCGATGTGCAGCGCGACCACCTGCCAGCGAACCCCGGCCGCAGTCGGCACCTGTTCGACCCGGCAGGCGATGGCATGGGTGCGGCCGTCTCGGCTGTAGGCGGCCGCCACTTCCGCGGCTGAACCGGTGGTCCCGACCGGTTGAACCCGCAACCGGCGCAGCTGTGCCGCGCCGCGGCCCTCCTGGCGCGCGATCGCGGGCAGTAGCGAGTCGACCAACCCGGCTGCAAGTAGCGGCTTCAGCTGCGCCAGTGACCGACGCCGGTCGATGACCTCCAGCACCCGGCGCAGTGCGGCGTCGGCGAACCCGGCGGCGGCGCGGAGCGGAGCAGCCGGGGCCGGGGCCGGTGTGGGCCTGCGCGGCACCGCGCCGGCGCGCGGACGCAGCGGACGGACCCGTTCGGGGGCGGAGTGCAGGACGGGCGGCTCGTAGTCGACGACGGGGACGACGCAGGACATGGGCACTCTCCGGTGATCGGGCGGTAGGGCCGGCGGCCGGAGAGGGGCAAGCCGATGGCGACATGATGGCACACTCGCCGCAGCGGGGTATGCACCCGCAATGCGGCGACCCGCGACAGCCGGTTACCGTGTCGAGAAACAAGGGGCGGGGGAGTAGCCGATGAGGGGAATGTCGCGACGATGGTGACCCGGTTGTCAGCATCAGACGCGTCGTTCTACCACCTGGAGAACACCTCGACCCCGATGTACGTCGGCTCACTGTCGATCCTGCGCAAGCCCCGCTCCGGCCTCAGCTACGAATCCCTGTTGGAGACCGTCGAACGCCGGCTGCCGCAGATCCCGCGCTACCGCCAGAAGGTCCGCGAGGTCACCCTCGGCCTGGCGCGCCCGGTGTGGGTCGACGACCCCGACTTCGACATCACCTATCACGTCCGGCGTTCGGCGCTGCCGTCGCCGGGAAGCGACGCGCAGCTGCACGAACTCATCGCACGGCTGGGGTCTCGCCCGCTGGACCGCTCCCGCCCGCTGTGGGAGATGTACCTCATCGAGGGCCTGGCCAAGAACCGCCTCGCCATCTACACCAAGTCTCACCAAGCTCTCGTCAACGGGATGACGGCACTGGAGGTCGGTCACGTCATCGCCGACCGCACCCAGAAGCCGCCGACCTTTGGTGAGGACATCTGGATCCCGGGTCGCGAGCCCACCAACAACGAACTCCTGATCAGCGCGGTCGGGGAGTGGCTGGCCCGGCCGCGGGTGCAGATGCAGGCGGTCACTTCGGCTATCGGCGAGCTCGCCCGCAACAGCGGTGAAGTGGTCGATCTCGCCAGGCGGCTCACCGACGTCGCCCGGACCGTCGCGCGCGGCACCGCGCCCAACAGCCCGCTGAACACCAAGGTCTCGCGCAACCGCCGATTCACCGTGGCCACCGGCTCACTGGCGGACTACCGGCTGGTGCGCTCGCGCTACGAGTGCGACGTGAACGACGTGGTGCTGGCCGTGATCGCCGGCGCCCTGCGCAACTGGCTGCTCTCGCGCGGCGAGCCGGTCACCACGAGCTCCACGGTGCGGGCGATGGCACCGACGTCGGTGTACCCCGAGGCGGTGCTCGAGACGTCGGGCCCGGGGCAGGCCATCAGCGAGGTCGCGCCGTTCCTTGTCGACCTGCCGGTGGGCGAGGGCAACGCGGTGGTGCGGCTGTCCCAGATCGCCCACGCCACCGAATCGCATTCGGCCGCGGCCAGTCTGGTGGATGCCCGCACGATCGTCACGCTGTCCGGTTTCGCGCCGCCGACGCTGCACGCGATGGGCACCCGGGTCGCTACGCAGTTCAACGCGCGCCAGTTCAACCTGTTGATCACCAACGTGCCCGGGCCGCAATCGCAGATGTACCTGGCCGGGGCCAAGGTGCTGGAGACGTTCGCGGTGCCGCCACTGCTGCACAACCAGGTGCTGGCCATCGGCGTCACATCGTATTGCGGGATGCTGTATTTCGGCATCAACGCCGACCGCGACGCGATGAGTGATGTCGACGTGTTGCCGACGCTGCTGGCCGAATCGCTCGAGGAACTGCTCGAAGCTGCTCAGTAGCCTAGTATTCGGCGATGGGCAAGGCTAAATCCAACGGCGACAAGTCGGTTGCGAGAGTCAATCGCAAGATCCCCAAAGACGTTTACGAAGCTGAATTGTTCCGGCTACAAACGGAATTGGTGTCGCTGCAAGAGTGGGTGAAGGCCACCGGCGCTCGGGTCGTCGTCGTGTTCGAGGGCCGCGATGCGGCCGGCAAGGGCGGCACGATCAAACGCATCACCGAGTACCTCAGCCCCCGCATCGCCCGCATCGCCGCGCTGCCCGCGCCCACCGAACGCGAACGCGGGCAGTGGTATTTCCAGCGCTACGTCGAGCACCTGCCGGCCCGCGGTGAGATCGTGCTGTTCGACCGGTCCTGGTACAACCGCGCCGGGGTCGAAGTGGTGATGGGCTTCTGCACACCCGACGAGCACGAGCTGTTCTTGCGGCAGTGCCCGATCTTCGAGCAGATGCTCATCGACGACGGGATCATCGTGCGGAAGTACTGGTTCTCGGTCTCCGACGACGAGCAGCTTCGCCGATTCAAGTCCCGCCGCAAAGACCCGCTTCGGCGTTGGAAGCTCAGCCCGATGGACCTGGAGTCGGTGTACCGCTGGGAGGACTATTCGCGCGCGAAGGACCAGATGATGGCGCGCACCGACACCCCCAACAGTCCCTGGTTCGTCGTCGAGTCGGACAACAAGAAGCACGCGCGGCTCAACATGATGTCCCACCTGCTGAAGAGCATCGACTATGAGCAGGTTCGGCACCCCAAGGTCGAGTTGCCCAAACGTCCGCCGATGGGCGACTACGAACGGCCCGCACGGGAGCTGGCGACCTATGTCGATGATCACGTCTCCACCCTGCTCGGGGACGGCGGCAAGGGCAGTTAATCTGCCGTAGTGCGGGTCTACATTCCGGCCACGTTGGCCATGCTTCAGCAGCTGGTCGCCGACGATTCTTTTCAGCCGTTGAGCGGAACCGCGTTCGCCGTCACGCCGACCCTGCGGGAGTCCTACGCCGAGGGCGACGACGAGGAGCTTGCCGAGGTAGCCATCGGCGAGGCCGCGCTGGCGTCAATGCGATTGCTGGCCGCCGAGACGGGACAGGCCGGCCCATCTTCCCAGGAGCTGCCATTGCGTCGCGTGGTCGTCATCGCCGACGCGGAGGCGACCGCCCGGCCCGATCTGGACGACGCGGTGGTGCGGGTCAGCGGCCGGGTGAACCGCAATCAGGTGGTTGCCGCCTACGTCGACAATGCCGACGCCGAACCCGCGGTGCGGGCCGCGATCGCCGTCGTCGATGAGGCCGACCTGGGGGACGAGGACGCGGAGTTCATCGTGGGCGACGCTCAGGACCACGCGCTGGCCTGGTACGCCACCCAGGAGCTGCCGTTCCTGCTCGATTTGCTCTGAACGCCTGGATACGGGACCGTAAGTTACGGTACCGTAGGTTCGAGGCGGTAGGAGGTTCGTGATGGCGAAGAGCCAGGTCAAGATCAGTGCCAATGTGGTCGACACGGTTCGGCCGACGGTGGCCGGTGAGGGCCGCAACCCCGCGATCGACGCGGTTCGGGCCCTGGTCGGGCGGATCACCACGCCGTTGCTCCCTGACGATTACCTGAAGCTCGCCAACCCGTTGTGGTCGGCCCGGGAACTGCGCGGACGGGTGCTCGAGGTCCGCCGCGAGACCGAGGATTCGGCGACGCTGGTGATCAAGCCCGGCTGGGGCTTCACCTTCGACTACCAGCCCGGCCAGTACATCGGCATCGGTCTGCTGGTCGACGGGCGCTGGCGATGGCGGTCGTACTCGCTGACGTCGAGCCCGCACCGCGACGGGTTCGGCCGCTCGCGGACGATCACGATCACGGTCAAGGCGATGCCCGAGGGGTTCTTGTCCACCCACCTGGTCGGCGGAGTCACACCGGGCACGATCGTGCGGCTGGCCGCGCCGCAGGGCAACTTCGTCATGCCCGATCCGGCGCCGGCGTCGGTGCTGTTCTTGACCGGCGGCTCGGGCATCACCCCCGTGATGTCTATGTTGCGGACGCTGGAACGTCGCGACCAGATCGGCGATATCGTCCACATCCATTCCGCCCCAACCGAATCCGATGTCATGTTCGCCGCTGAGCTCGCCGGGCTGGCGCGCGAACACGACAGCTACCGGCTGACCGTGCGGGCCACCCGCGCGCAGGGGCGACTGGATCTGCGGCAGCTCGATGACGTGGTCGGAGATTGGCGGCAGCGCCAGACCTGGGCCTGTGGCCCGGAGGGGATGCTCGCCGAGGCCGAGAAGGTGTGGCAGGCGGCCGGGATCGGCGAGCAATTGCACCTGGAGCGGTTCGCGGCATCGCGGGCGGCCACGCACGGGCAGGGCGGAACGGTGACATTCGGTCGCAGCGGCAAGACCGTGGCAGCCGATGCCGCGACGTCGCTGATGGAGGCCGGGGAGCAGGCCGGAGTGCGGATGCCGTTCGGCTGCCGGATGGGCATCTGCCAGTCCTGTGTGGTGCCCCTGGTCGACGGCCACGTCCGCGACCTGCGCACCGGCGCCGAGCACGAACCGGGTACCCGGATCCAAACGTGCGTTTCGGCGGCATCGGGTGACTGCGTCGTCGATGTCTGAGGTTTACTGGCTAGTAACCTACGGGTACGTAGGTTACGGTAGCGTAGGCATGAGAAGGGAGGCGTGACTTATGGCTATTACCGACATTGACGCGTTTGCGCATCTGACCGACGCGGACATTGAAAGCCTGGCGGTCGAGCTCGACTCCATCCGCCAGGACATCGAGGATTCCCGGGGCGAGCGCGATGCGCGCTATATCCGCCGCACCATCGCCGCCCAGCGGGGGCTGGAGATCGCCGGACGGCTGATCCTGACCGCCAGCTCCAAACGATCTGCCTGGTGGGCGGGCACCGTGACGCTGGGCGTGGCCAAGATCATCGAGAACATGGAGATCGGCCACAACGTCATGCACGGCCAGTGGGATTGGATGAACGATCCCGAGATTCACTCCTCGACGTGGGAGTGGGACATGAGCGGGTCGTCCAAGCACTGGCGGTTCACCCACAACTTCATGCACCACAAGTACACCAACATCCTGGGCATGGACGACGATGTCGGCTACGGCGTCATCCGGGTCACCCGCGATCAACGCTGGAAGCCGTTCAACCTGTACGGCAACCTACTGTTCAACACCCTGCTGGCAATCGGCTTCGAATGGGGCGTCGGCCTGCAGCACCTGGAGCTCGGCAAGATCTGGCGGGGCCGCGACGACCGCAAGGCCACCCTGATCCGGGTACGCGAGTTCGGTGTCAAGGCCGGCCGGCAACTCCTCAAGGATTACGTCGCCTACCCGGCGCTGACGTCGTTGTCCCCGGGCGCCACCTACCGTTCGACGGCCACTGCCAACGCCGTGGCCAACGTGATCCGCAACGTGTGGGCCAACGCGGTGATCTTCTGCGGCCACTTCCCCGATGGCGCAGAGAAATTCACCAAGACCGACATGGTGGGTGAGAGCAAGGGCCAGTGGTACCTGCGCCAGATGCTGGGCAGCGCCAACATCGAGGGCAGCCGAGCCTTGGACTTCATGACCGGCAACCTGTCCTACCAGATCGAGCACCACCTGTATCCCGATCTGCCGAGCAATCGGCTGGCCGAGATCTCGGTGCGGGTGCGCCAGGTCTGCGACAAGTACGACCTGCCCTACACCACCGGGCCGTTCCTGGTGCAGTACGCCAAGACCTGGCGCACGATCGCCAAGCTGTCGCTGCCGGACAAGTACCTGCGCGATACCGCCGACGACGCACCCGAGACTCGCAGCGAGCGGATGTTCGCCGAGCTGGGTGATGATCAGCGGCGGGGGCTCAAGTCGGCCATCGCGGCCGTGCGGGCCAAGCGTCGTGTGAAGCGCGCGGCCAAAGCCGCGTAGCGTCCTGGGTCATTTATTCGCCAACCCCGGGAATCGTCCGTCGATCCTCAACGATAACCCGCACGCTCGGCGGTCGGGACCACTGCGAACGAACTAATGACTCGGAACGCTATCGCGTGAGCTCGCCGTGGCGGCTGCTCGGCAGCCGAGATGCCGTGCGGCTGTACGAACGTCACGGCTATCGGCCGACCTGGCTGTATCTGTCCAAGTTCGCCGGCCGGGACTGACCAGCTCAACAGGCCGATTCCGGGCGTCACCGCTATCGTGTGAACGATTGGTGACCGTTCGGCGAACAGTGCCCTCCGCCGCTGGCATCGGGGAGGCGCTGTTATCGGAAAGTATGTCGGCTACGTCCGTCGTGACGACCGGCTGCATGGTTTTCTCGGCGGCATCTGCCGGGACCACCTCGGCGTGCACACCTCATCGCCGGCGTTTCGGGCTTTCCGGCTGCGTGGCAGTAACGAGGTGTATGCCTACGAGGAGAAGCGAACTCGGGCCAGGATCATCTGCAAGTTCTACGGCGCACGGTACGGATCGGATCGTGCCAGCGGTATGGCCTACCGGGAGTTCGACAGCCTGCAGCGGCTGCGCGGCTACGACCTGGTCGGCTCGCCACACCACGTGATCCGTCCCCTGGGTGTGGACCCCGACATCAATG
Organism: Mycolicibacterium vinylchloridicum; assembly: GCF_013404075.1. Lineage (GTDB taxonomy): Bacteria > Actinomycetota > Actinomycetes > Mycobacteriales > Mycobacteriaceae > Mycobacterium > Mycobacterium vinylchloridicum. Next base: position 72,503 of record NZ_JACBJQ010000004.1, on the reverse strand, counting down.
GCGTGATCGCGCTCGAGTTCTATCCCGGCGAGGAGTTCAGTCAGGCGATCACCCGCTGTATTCAGCGCAATGACAGCGCGCATCTGTTCTGGCGGTTGAAGGCGCTCGGATATTTCCTTGCTACCCAACATAATCGGACTGCGAACGGCAAGACGGTGGACTTCGACGACGACTGCCACTATTTCGGTGAGCTGGTGAGCAAGCTGTATCGGATCCAGCGAATCGGCCAGTGGGATGTCGATGAACTGTTGTGGCTTCAGGCGCTGTGGCGTGAGCGTCCGGCGATGTGGCAGGACCGGCAGGTCTGGCTACACGGCGACGCGACGCCAGCCAACTTCTTGTTCGGCCACGGGCTCGATGTCGCCGCGATCGACCTCGAACGGATGCGGCGGGGCGACCGGATGTTCGACGTCGGGCGGGTCGCCGGGGAGTTGCAGCACGCATTCATGCTCGGCACCGGATCGAGCAAGCGGGCCGAGCCCTTCCTCGGCCACTTCCTCTGGGAGTACAGCTGCCACTTCCCGGACCGGCGGCAGGCATTCGACTCGATCACCGCACGGCTGCCGTACTACATGGCCCTGAACCTGCTCAGAATCGCTCGCAACGACTACATTTCACAGGAATACGGCGAGAGGCTTGTCCGCAAGGCTAAGCGGCTTCTGCACGCCTCGTAGCTACAGTCCGCTCGACGTTAGGATGCCGCGCATCACCATGGAAGTCGCCGCCATCGCCTTCGACGTGAACGGCACGCTGATCCACATTCGCACCGACGACAATCGTGAGGACGCGTTTCGCGCGGTAGGCCATTTCCTGACCTACCAGGGAATCGACCTGCGCCGGAACCAAATCCGCGATCTGTACTTCCAGCGTCTCAAGAACCAGCAACGCCACAGTCGCGAGGCGCATCCCGAGTTCGACGGCCCCGGGATCTGGAGGTCGATCGTCGACGAATTCGCCAGCGACTACACCCGAACCCTGTCGCCGCAGCGGCTCGCCGAACTGCCGCTGACGCTGGCCGAGATCTATCGCGGGGTCACCAGGCGAAAGCTGAAGCTCTACCCACATGTGCGTTCCACGCTGCGGGTGCTGCGTGAGCACTTCCCGCTGGCGATCGTCAGCGATGGCCAGAGCAGTTACGCCCGCGGAGAATTGCACAAGGTCGGGTTGACCGACTTCTTCAACCCGGTCGTCGTCTCCGGCGATCACGGATTCCGCAAGCCCGACCGGCGGTTGTTTCAGTTCGCTCTCGACGGGATGGGGGTGCCGCCGGAGAAGGCGCTTTACGTCGGCAACGACATGCATCGTGACATCTTCGGTGCCCGCGAGGCGGGTATGCGCACCGTGATGTACGACTCCGATCAGGGCACCAAGCACCACCAAGACTGCGAGCCCGACTTCCGGATCAACGACTTCCGCGATCTGCTTGCGATTGTCGGACGCTGAATTAGTCCGGGATCCAGTTGAAGTCGTCGGGGTTGGGGCCCCGGCGTCCCGCCTCGCCCTTGTCGAGGGCGGTGATGGCGTCGATGTCGTCGTCGCTCAGCTCGAAGTCGAAGATCTCGAGGTTCTCCTTGATCCGTTCGGTGGTAACGGATTTGGGGAAGACGATGTCGCCGCGCTCGATGTGCCAGCGCAGCGTGACCTGAGCCGGGCTCTTGCCGAGGCGTTCGGCGATCGCGCCGATCACCGGGTCGCCGAGCACCGCGCCCTGAGCGATCGGGGACCACGCCTCGGTGAGGATGCTGTGGTCGGTGCCGTACTCGCGCAACACGTCGTTGGCGAAGTAGGGATGCACCTCGATCTGGTTGACGGCGGGCACCGTCTCGGTGTCGCGCGCGAGCTGCTCGAGGTGATGGATCTGGAAGTTGGACACCCCGATGCTGCGGGCACGGCCGTCTTTCTTGAAGTCCTCCAACGTCTTCCATGTGGAGACGAAGTCGCCGTCGTAGAGCCCCGGCAGTGGCCAGTGAATCAAGAAGAGGTCGACGTAGTCGAAGCCCAGTGCCTCGATCGTCGCGTCGAAGGCGCGGCGCGCGTCGTCGGGTTTGTGGAATCCGTTGTTCAGCTTGCTGGTGATGTACACCTCGCCGCGGTCGATCCCGGCATCCCGGATGCCCTCGCCGACCCCCTTTTCGTTCTGGTACATCTCGGCGGTGTCGATGTGCCGGTAGCCGATCTCCAGCGCGGTGCGCACCGCGGCCGCCGTCTCGTCGGGCGGGATCTGGAAGACGCCGAACCCGAGTTGGGGGATCGAAGTGCCGTCGTTCAGTGTCAAGCTCGGAATGGTGCTCATGTGTGCGGCGTGCCCTCTCGATTGGTGTTGCAAACAATTATCAATACGCTGCGCCTTCTGACAACGCGGCCAGCAGCCGCCGGGCTGCGGCAACGCGTCGCGCGGCTGCGCCGCTCAGCGCGTCGAGCGCGCATTCCGGGTCCGCCGGTGGTCCCATGTGACCGCATCCCCGGGGGCAGTCGGCGATGACGTCAGCCAGATCCGAAAACGACCGCAGCACGTCGTCGGGCTCGATGTGGGCCAGGCCGAACGATCGGATGCCCGGGGTGTCGACCACCCACCCGCCGCCCGGCAGCGGCAGCGCCACCGACTGGGTCGACGTGTGCTTGCCCTTGCCCACCCCCGACACCTCGCCGGTGGCGCGGTCTGCATGCGGCACAAGTCGATTCACCAGTGTCGATTTACCGACCCCGGAATGGCCGAGCAGCACGGTGACTTTCCCGGTGAGCAGCCGCTGCACCTCGTCGATCGGGTCGCCCCGGCCGGCGGTCAGGATGGTGAGCTCCAGATCGGCGAAGTTCTCGGCGAACGGCCCGGCCGGCGCGAGGTCGGTCTTCGTCAGGCACAGAATCGGCCGGATCCCGCCGGCGTAGGCCGCGATCAGTGCCCGGTCGACCAGTCCGGTTCGCGGCGGCGGGTCGGCCAGGGCAATCACCATGAGCAACTGGTCGGCATTGGCGACGACCACGCGTTCGGTGGGATCGGTGTCATCGGCCGTGCGGCGCAACACCGTTCGCCGTTCACGTCGGCGCACGATCCGGGCCAGGGTGTCGGGCCGCCCGGACAGGTCCCCGACGACGTCGACATGGTCGCCCACCACGATCGGCGTGCGGCCCAGTTCACGGGCGCGCATCGCGGTGACCTGCCGGTCCGGATCGCCCTGAATGACACAGCCCCACCGGCCGCGGTCGACGGTGACCACCATGGCCGACACCGCGTCGGCGTGTTCGGGACGGGTCTTGGTGCGGGGCCGCGAGCCACGGCCCGACCGGATCTTGACGTCGGACTCGTCGTACTCGCGTGGGCTCAACCGCGGCCCACCATCTCGGTCCACAGTGCCGGGAAGTCCGGCAGCGTCTTGGCGGTGGTGCCGATGTCCTCGACCTCGACACCGGGCACCCGCAGCCCGACGATCGCACCCGCCATCGCCATCCGGTGGTCGGCGTAGGAATGCCAGGTGCCGGGGTGCAGTGCGGTTGCGGTGATCACCAGGCCGTCGTCGGTTTCGGTGCAATCACCGCCCAGGCCGGTGATTTCGGCGCGTAGCGCGGCCAGCCGGTCGGTCTCGTGGCCACGAAGATGCGCGATGCCGGTCAGTCGCGACACCGAGCCCGGTTCGGCCAGCGCGGCCAGCGCCGCGACCGCCGGGGCCAGCTCGCCGACGTCGTGCAGGTCGACGTCAAAACCGGGGTAGGACTGCCGACCCTGCACCTCGAGGTCCGAATCGGTTTGGTGCACAGTCGATCCGAGAAGTTTCAGGATGCCGAGGATCGCGTCGTCGGGTTGCACGCTGACCGACGGCCAGCCGGTGATCCCCACCGTGCCGCCGGTCACCACCGCCGCGGCCAGGAACGGCACCGAATTGGACAGGTCGGGCTCGACGTCCCAGTGCCGAGCCGAGATCGGTCCCGGTTTCACCCGCCACTGGTTGGCGCCGCCGTCGTCGACGTCGACCCCGGCCTCGCGCAGCATCGCCACCGTCATCGCGATGTGCGGTGCCGACGGCACCGACGTGCCGGTGTGTTCGACCGTCAGGCCTTCGGTGAACGCAGCGCCGGACAGCAACAGGCCCGAGACGAACTGCGAAGAGCCGGAGGCATCGATCTCGACCGTGCCACCCTTGACCGCGCCTCGGCCGTGCACTCCGAACGGCAGCCCGGTGCCGTCGATGTCGACCCCCAGCCCGCGCAGCGCGTCGAGCAGGGGAGCGATCGGCCGTGCTCTGGCCTGCTCGTCACCGTCGAACTCGACGACCGCAGTGCTCAGCGCCGCCAGCGGCGGAACGAACCGCAGCACGGTGCCGGCGAGCCCGCAGTCGATACGCGCCCGCGGCGCAGGCGACAGCGCTCCGCCGACCACCAGCTCGGCGCCCTCGCCGGTGACCTCGATGCCGAGTGTCTGCAGGGCCCCGATCATCAGATCGGTGTCGCGGCTGCGCAACGCGCCGCTGATCGTGGAGTCGCCCTGGCCCTGGGCGGCGGCCAGGGCCGCGAGCACCAGGGTGCGGTTGGTCTGCGATTTCGAGCCGGGCACCGTCACGCGGGCGTGCACGGGTGACGAGGTCGACGGTGCTGCCCACAGCTCGGTGCTCACGGCTATACATCCTGCCTTGTCCGCGCGGTCGGCCTCGGCAGAGGCCGCCTATCGAACCTTGCGTCACCATGGAGTCATGTGCGGACGATTCGCGGTGACCACCGACCCGGCCCTGCTCGCCGAAAAGATCCAGGCCATCGACGAGGCTACCGAGGCGGCCAAGGAGGCCAGGGGGCCCAACTACAACGTCGCCCCGACGGCCACGATCGCCACGGTGGTATGTCGACACTCCGAGACTTCATCTTCTCCGGACACCCCGACCAGGCGGGTCCGGCTGATGCGCTGGGGCTTGGTGCCACCGTGGGTGAAGGCGACCGCCGACGGCACACCGGAGACCAAGGGCCCCTTGCTGATCAACGCGCGCGCCGAGAAGATCACCAGCTCGCCGGCGTTTCGGGCGTCGGCCAAGAGCAAGCGCTGCCTGGTCCCGATGGACGGCTACTACGAGTGGAAGCCCAACCCGGACACCCCGGCCGGCAAGAAGGCCCGCAAGACGCCGTTCTACCTGCACCGCGCCGATGACGAGCCGCTGTTCATGGCCGGGCTGTGGTCGGTCTGGAGACCAGGGAACGCGACTGACGACACTGTCCCACTGCTGACCTGCACGATCATCACCACTGACGCGGTGGGGGAGCTTGCCGAGATCCACGACCGCATGCCGCTGATCGTCGCCGAGCGCGATTGGGACCGCTGGCTGGACCCCGACCAGCCCGCCGATGCCGGGATGCTGAGCACGCCGCCGGATATCGCCGGTATCGATGTGCGCGAGGTCTCCACCCTGGTCAACGCCGTCCGCAACAACGGACCGGAGCTCATCGAGCCCGTCGATCCGCACAACCAACCGGTTGGCCTGTTCTAGCGGCTCGGCTGAGGTTAGGCTCACAGGCGAGATCCGATCAGCGAGAGGAACCGCCATGACCGCGGTCGAGCCGAAGGCCGATCAGGCCACCATCACCGTCCACAACCCCGCCGACGGCCGGGTCGTCGGCACCGTCCCGGTCGAGGGCCCGGACGCCGTCGCCGCCAAGGCCAGAGAGCTGCGGCTGTTCCAGACCGAATGGGAGTCCATCGGCCCGCGTGGGCGCAAGGTCTGGATGTACAAGTGGCAGGACTGGATCCTCGACAACGCCGACCACCTCACCGAGGTGTTGATGTCGGAAAGCGGGAAGTCGCACGGTGACGCCAGCCTCGAACCGGTGGCGCTGGCCGACTCCATCAAGTACTGGGCCGGCAACGCCGAGGTGTTCCTCGCCGACGCGCACCCCAAGCCGCACACGCTGATCTACCAGGTCAAGAAACTGACCACCGTGTACCGCCCCTATCCACTGGTCGGAATCATCGAGCCGTGGAACTTCCCGCTGGCGATGCTGGCGCTCGACGTGGTGCCTGCGCTGGCGGCCGGCGCCGCGGTATTGCTGAAACCATCTGAGGTGACGCCGCTTTCGGCCGTCGAGTTCGCACGCGGCTGGACCGAGATCGGGGCGCCCCCGGTGCTCGGGCTGGCCACCGGGTATGGCGCGACCGGCGCGGCGGTGATCGAGAACTCCGACTATGTCCACTTCACCGGATCGACGGCCACCGGCCGCAAGGTGGCGGTCGCATGCGCCGAGCGGTTGACCCCGTTCAGCCTCGAGCTCGGCGGCAAAGACCCGGCGATCGTGCTGGCCGACGCCGACATCGACCGCGCCGCCAACGGCATCGCCTGGGGTGGGATGTTCAACTCGGGGCAGGTGTGCATCTCGGTGGAGCGGGTCTACGTCGAGGCTCCGGTCTACGACGAGTTCATCGGCAAGCTCACCGAGAGTGTCCGCAATATCGCTCAGGGCCAAGAGGATTCGGGCTACAAATACGACACCGGCGCGATGGCCACCGCGGCGCAGCGCGATATCGTCGACCGCCACGTCCAGGAGGCCGTCGAGGCCGGGGCGCGGGTGCTCGCGGGCGGAAAGCCCACCGGGGTCGGCACGTTCTTCCAGCCGACGGTGCTGGCCGACGTCACCCCGACGATGTCCTGCATCGCCGAGGAGACCTTCGGGCCGACGCTGCCGGTGGTCAAGGTCGCCGATGAGGAAGAAGCCATCCGGCTGGCCAACGACTCCAAATACGGCCTGTCGGCGACGGTTTGGACCGGCGACCTCGAACGCGGCGAGCGGATCGCCCGCCGGCTGGAGTGCGGCGCGGTCAACATCAACGACGCACTGACCAACGTGTTCTGCCCGTCGCTTCCGATGGGCGGCTGGAAGGACTCCGGTATCGGCTACCGAGCCGGCGGTGCGAGTGGCCTGATCAAGTTCTGCCGCCAGCAGGCGATCACCGCCCCGCGGATCCCGACTCAGAAATCCGAACTGGTGTGGTACTCGTCGTCGCGGCGGCAGGGCCGGATCGCGCTGGCGGCGATGCGTGCCTTCGCCGGAAACGGTGTGCGGCGCTTCGGGATTCGCCCGAAGAAGTAGGCGAAGCTGGTGTAGGTCGCCCGTTCACCGGCCCTGGTCAGTCGATCAGGATGATAGTGTGCTGTATGGCCACCGCGGCGAGTAAGGACCGGACGAGCAAGGCGGGTCCTCGCCGCGCGACCGCGAACCCGAAGGTCGACGACGGCGGGACCCGCCAGCGGCTCATCGAGGCCGCGGCGCAGATCATGCACGACGAAGGCTATGCCGCGGCCACGTCACGTCGGGTCGCGACGAAGGCCGGCGTGAAGCAGGCGCTCGTCTACTACTACTTCCCGACGATGGACGACCTCTTCGTCGCGGTGTTGCGGTCCGGGGCCGAAGCCGCGCTGGAGCAGCTGCGGAAGGTGCTCACCGAGGAAGATCCGTTACGTGCGCTCTGGCGGATCAACAGCGACCCCCGGCAGACCGTCATGAGCACCGAACTGATGGCCCTGGCGAACCACCGCAAGGTGATCGGTGCCGAGTTGCGGAACTTCGCCGAACGGGTGCGTGACATCGAGACGGCGGCGGTGACGATGTCGCTGCGGTCTTACGGTGTCGACCTCGAAGCCTATCCGCCCGTGGTGATCTCCATGCTGGTTGCCCAGATCGCCCGAAGTGTCGGCAACGAGAACGCTGTTGGGCTCACACGTGGGCACGATGAGCTGCAGCGATTCGTCGAGAACCAGTTCGCGATGCTGTCCAAAGCACAGCGCTGATCGATCGAATGATCGTGTCAGTCGTCGGCGGCGATCGAGCGGCCCTGCGGTAAGCAAAGCCTGCGTGGCGCGGCAATCTACCGAGGCCCTCGTCGTCGGCGTCATGATCAAATCGGCTCGTAAGATCCTCTACTGCAACGTGTTCTAACTGCCACTCCGTGGCGCCCGGGTGTCTTCGCGTTGACGACCACTCGATTCACGCCGAAATCCTTGACACCTAATTGCCCGCCCTGTTATGAAGTTCATCACACATCAATTTGATCGATCGATCAGCAGAGATCTCAGTTCGGAGGCACGCATGTTGGACGCCGGTAAACCCCCCAACCCGCTGTTCGTTCCGGCTACGACCGCACGAACCGCGGTGAAGTTCGGCGGGTACGGCGGCATGGCCGTCGCCGTCTGGCTTTTCGGCGCGCTGGCGGCCGGGTACGGAGTGGCGTCGGCCGACTCCGGGCGCGATTCGGCCGGTGCGTCCTCGTCGTCGGCCTCGTCGTCGGATACGGCGCACTCTGGGCGGCGCGCGCCGGGTGGGGTCACGCCACCCGCCACCCGCGGCAAGTCAGCTGCTGGTCAGGTGACCAGTAGAGGTGGATCGAAATCCGGCACGCCCACCGCCGCGGCGCGTCCGGCCGCTGCGACGAAACCGTCGTCGGTACCCGCCGAGGCCACGCCCGCCGCCGCCCAGTCGCCCAGCACGCCCACCGGCACCGCGCACAGTGCGCTGGTCGTTCACCACACCGGCGCGGCCACCGCCGCGGTGGCGCCGGGCGGCTCAGCGCCGTCTGGGCCGATCGGCGTCCTGAACCACGTCATCACCTCGCTGCTCAACCCGTTCCTGAACCCGCCGCCGCCGGACACGCCAGGGCCGGTGGTGCCGTTGATCTGGTCGGTGCTCGGCGCCGTCCGGCGCGACGTGTTCAACCAGACGCCGACGATCGGGGACCCGGTCACGACGGTGCAGACCGGGCAGACCGTCACGGGCAACATCACCGCCTCTGACATCGAAGGTGACGCCCTGAAATACACCGTCACGCAAGGTCCGAAGTACGGCACGGTGACCATCGATCAGGCGACCGGCAATTACACCTACACCCCTGACGACATCAATTACACCGCTGCCCAGACGGATTCGTTCATCGTGTCGGTGTCCGACGGCAAGTTCAACATCCTGACCCCGCTCAGCTCGCACAGCGCGCAGGCCACCGAGGGCCTCACCGTGTTGAATCCCGCTGTGCAGCGCGCGATTCTGGACATGCCCGCCGGTGTGACCAAGCCGGTCAACCCGCGCTACTCCGAAGACGGCCAGTCCATCTACTTCGCGGCCATCCCGGCCGGCGCGACCCGTCAGGAGATCTATCAGATCGACATCGACGGCACGAATGCCACCTGCCTCACCTGTGGCGTGGCCCCGGGCGTGACCGCGAACCTGGGCAAGCCGGTTCCGTTCACCGACGGTTCCGGGCGGGTTGTGGTGCTCGTCGACAGCGGTGCCCAGTCGGGACCGACGTACTCGGTTCTGCAACAGGGTGAGAGCGGGGCGGAGCTGATCCCGATCGTAACGCCGGCGGGAGCGCCGGGCGTCATCTCCGTCAACGCCCAACGGGAGCTGCGGATTTCGCCCGACGGGCAGCATGTGCTGTTCAGCCGCATCATGCTCAACGGGGCCACCGGTGTCCTGCAGATCGTTCCCGTCGTCGGCGACTTGAGCTACAACGCGACGACCAACGAATACGACGTCACCGATGCGCGCGTGGTGTTCCCCACCGGTGAGGGCAAGCAGTGGACACCCGACGGCAAGGGTGTGGTGATCCTCGGCGGTTCGTACGAGCAGGGCAATGCCGACGACATCGTCGTCGACCTCGCCACTGGCAACGTGACCAGGGTGACGGCAAGCCTCGACTACGACGAGGACATGGACTACTCGCCGAATCAGCAGTGGATCGCGATCGGCAGCACGCGCAATCTCAACGCGCTGACCCCGATGACGAGGATCGTGCGCCAAAGCCTGCTGCCGGTCTACGTGGCCGCGCCCGTGTACGGCTATTACGCGACGCCGATCAACGTCTCGAATCAGGAGTGGGCAGTCGAGGTCGGCGATGAGCTCAAGCGCGAGAACGGAATTCCGTTGTTCGACACCGGCGACGGGTGGGCCGCCCGGAGCATGCCCAGCTGGAATGTCGACGGAACAGCGGTCACGTTCTGGGAGTCCAGCGTCGCTGACCCGACGCAGTCGCGGTTGGTGATCGCAAACCTGAAGTACACCACCAGCGTTGGGCAGCGGGCGGCCGATGTGACCACCCCCGACTCGTCGTCGTGGGCGCCGGCACTGACCAGCTACCATCCGTCGACGACACCGCTGGAGCCGGTCGGCACGTACAACGGCGTCGGCGGCGGCACCGCGGTGGTCACCGAGGCTCCCGACCCGAACAGTGCCGGCAAGACCATCCGCACCGTCACCTACACGAACTATGTGAACGAGGACGGGATGATCCTCAACGGCACCGAGTCGGCCGACTACCTGCCGAACCAGTCATCGGTTCACTACCTCGCCGACATCACGGTGACGGGAGCACATACCGGTTATCTGCACGCCGATGCGACCATCAACGCATTCCAGCAGTCGCTGACCGGCTACATCGTGTCCAACGTGGACGGCGACATCGAGGGGCTGCCGGATCCGGCCAAGGCCACCGACGCGCAGCAGAGCGCTTAGGGATTGGCGTAGCCGGGCGGGTTGGGGGTGTCGACCCACAGGTCCACCCCCAACTCGGAGCCCGGAATGCAGTCGTAGACCGACAGATCGGTGACGCCGGAATCCAGCAGGACGTCCTCGCACAGCAGTGTCTGCCCGGTGTATTCGCCGGCCGGCCTGCTCAGCACCGCGTAGGCGGCGTCGGCGTAGACCTCGGGCTTGCGGGAGCGGGCCATTGCCTCGTCGCCGCCCAGCAGGTTCTGCACCGCAGCGGTGGCGACCATGGTGCGCGGCCACAGCGTGTTGGAGGCAATCCCGGCGCTGCGCATCTCTTCGGCAATACCCAACGCGCACAGAGTCATTCCGAACTTCGCCATCATGTACGGAGTGGGCTTGAGCCACTGCGACTCCAGCCGGATCGGCGGCGAGAGGGTAAGGATGTGGGGATTGTCCCGGCCCTTCATGTGCGGGATGCACGCCTGCGAGACGGCGTAGGTGCCACGCACCTGGATACCGTTCATCAGATCGAAGCGCTTCAGCGGCACTTCCTCGATCGAGCCGAGGTTGATCGCCGAGGCGTTGTTGACGCAGATGTCGAGACCGCCGAACTGCTCGACGGCCTTGGCCACCGCGGCGGCCACCGAGTCGCCGTCGCGGACGTCGCCAACGATCGGCAGGGCCTGGCCGCCGGCGTCCTCGATTTCCTTGGCGGCGGTGTAGATGGTGCCCGGCAGTTTGGGGTGGGGCTCGGTGGTCTTGGCCACTAATGCGATATTGGCCCCGTCGGCCGCAACGCGTTTGGCGATGGCCAACCCGATTCCGCGGCTCGCGCCGGAGATGAACATGGTCTTGCCGGAGAAAATACTTGCCACCCGTGTCACCTTAGACCGCCCGGATGTCGGCGGTCACCGCCTGCGTCAGCCGCACCAGGTCCTGCGGTGCCAGCGCCACATCCCAGCCGCGCTTACCCGCACTGCACAACACCCGCTCGAAGCCCAGCGCCGAGCTGTCGACCACCGTGGGCAGTCGCTTGCGCTGGCCCAACGGGGAGATCCCGCCCAACACGTAGCCCGTCGCCCGTTCGGCAGCCGCCTGATCGGCCATCGCCACCTTGGCCAGCCCCAACGCCGAAGCTGCGGCCTTCAGTGACAGCTTCCACGGCACCGGCAACACGGCCACCGCCAGCACCGATCCCGCCGCGATGATCAGCGTCTTGAAGATCTGCTCCGCCACCAGCGAATCACCTGCCAGCGCCGCGACCGCCTCCTCGCCATAGGACTGCGAGCGCGGGTCGTGGTGGTAGCGCAGCACCTCATGGGGCGCACCGGCCGCCACCAGGGCGGCGATCGCCGGGGTTGCTGCACGACTCACCGGCACAGTTAACCGCGGGAAATAGCCTGGTGAGAAATCCTGTTGTGGACAGTGGTCGCCGCTATCAGGGACAGCGATCGGCCACAGCGTCGAAAAGCTGTTGGTCACAGCCTTAGGATTGGAAGGAGAGAAGTCCGGTGTCAGCTGCAGTCGCCATGATGTCGCAAGAGCAGGCACCCGCATTTCTCATCCGTCCGATACCGCTGCCGGAGTTCGTTTGGAGCACCGCGGCAGAAGGGACTGTGTCACCCACGATGACCGATATCGACACCGAGGCGCCTCAGCGCGAGGAGTCCGATGCGGAGTTGACCGCGCGCTTCGAGCGCGACGCGATCCCGCTGCTGGACCAGCTCTACGGCGGCGCGCTGCGGATGACCCGCAATCCGGCCGACGCCGAAGATCTGCTGCAAGAAACCATGGTCAAGGCCTACGCGGGGTTCCGCTCGTTCCGCGAGGGCACCAATCTCAAAGCGTGGCTGTACCGGATTCTGACGAATACCTACATCAACAGCTACCGCAAGAAGCAGCGCCAGCCGGCTGAATATCCGACCGAGGAGATCACCGACTGGCAGTTGGCGGCCAACGCCGAGCACACCTCAACGGGATTGCGCTCTGCCGAGGTCGAGGCACTCGAACTGCTGCCCGACACCGAAATCAAAGAAGCTCTTCAGGCATTGCCGGAAGAGTTCCGGATGGCGGTGTACTACGCGGACGTCGAGGGCTTCCCGTACAAGGAGATCGCCGAAATCATGGATACCCCGATCGGGACGGTGATGTCCCGGCTGCACCGAGGTAGGCGCCAGCTGCGCGCCCTGCTGGCCGATGTCGCCAAGGAACGCGGGTTTAACCGCGGCCAAGTGGAGGACACGCCGGAGGAGGTCGTCTCATGAGCGACGAGAACGTATCCGGTGACATGGAATGGCGCCCGCCGGTCGGGCCGGTGGACCCGGCCCACCCGGAGTGCGCTGCGGTGATCGCCGAGGTGTGGACCCTGCTCGACGGTGAATGCACGGCCGAGACGAAAGACCGGCTTCGCCACCACCTCGAGGAATGCCCGACGTGCCTGCAGTACTACGGGGTCGAGGAGCGGATCAAGAAGCTGGTCGCGTCGCGGTGCAGCGGAGAGACGGCTCCTAAGCACCTTCTGGAGCGGGTACGCCTGCAGATCAGTCAAACCACGATCATCCGGCGCGGATAGCAGCGCAAACAAAAGTGCCCGGCAGCTGCCGGGCACTTTGTGTATCAGGCGTTGGGACGCCTGCCGTGGTTCGCTTTGCTGTGCTTGCGATCGCGCTTCTTACGGCCACGCTTGGCCATGATGTACCTCCAGATGATTTGACGCTGCCTGGTTTAGCTCTGAATACAGTGTCTCACGGCCCCATCGCACCTTTGACCACCCGGTGTTGTGGTTCGATAGAGCCGCTAGACGAGCGAAGAGTGAGGGTGAAGATGGCCGAGGATGTTCGCGCCGAGATCGTGGCCAGTGTGCTCGAGGTCGTGGTCAGCAAGGGAGACCAGATCGGCGCGGGCGACACCCTGGTGCTTCTGGAGTCGATGAAGATGGAGATCCCGGTGCTGGCCGAAGTCGGCGGCACCGTGACCGAGGTCAGCGTCGCGGTGGGCGATGTCATCCAGGCCGGCGACCTCATTGCCGTGATCGACTAGCTTTGTCCACCCTCGGTGACCTGCTCGCCGAGCACACGGTGCTGCCGGGCAGCGCCGTGGACCACCTGCACGCGGTGGTCGGCGAATGGCAGCTTCTGGCGGACCTCTCGTTCGCCGATTACCTGATGTGGGTGCGTCGCGATGACGGCGCCCTGGTTTGCGTGGCCCAGTGCCGGCCCAACACCGCACCGACCGTCCTGCTCAAGGATGCCGTGGGCACCGTCGTCGCCGAGGGCGACCTGCCCCTGGTGACCTCGGCATTCGCCTCAGGTGCGATCGGCCGCGGCGACAGCGACCCGAAGCTGCGCGAACCCGATATCGACGTCGAAGCCGTCCCGGTCCGCTACAGCAATCACGTCGTGGCCGTCCTGACCCACCAGACCGCGCTGGCCGAGCGCCGCACGTCCTCACCGCTGGAGCGGGCCTACCTGGACTGCGCCGGCAACCTGCTGCACATGCTGAGCGAGGGCACCTTCCCCAATGTCGGCGATCTGGCGCTGTCCCGGTCGAGCCCGCGCGTCGGCGACGGATTCATCCGCCTCGACGTCGACGGTGTCGTCGTCTACGCCAGCCCCAACGCATTGTCGGCCTACCACCGCATGGGGCTGGCCGCCGAGCTCGAGGGTCACAACCTGGTCGCGATCACCCGGCCGCTGATCTCCGATCCGTTCGAGGCGCTGGAAATGGCCGAGCACGTGCGTGACTCGCTGGCCGGCGGGTCGAGCATGCGCCTCGAGGTCGACGCCGGCGGCGCCGCGGTGCTGATGCGCACACTGCCTCTCGTGGTCCACGGCGCCGCAGCCGGGGCGGCGGTGCTGATCCGGGACGTCACCGAGGTGAAGCGACGCGACCGGGCCCTGCTGTCCAAGGACGCGACGATCCGCGAGATTCACCACCGGGTCAAGAACAACCTGCAGACCGTGGCTGCGCTGCTGCGCCTTCAGTCCCGCCGCACCAGCAATGAGGAAGCCCGCGAGGCGCTGATGGAGTCGGTGCGCCGGGTGGCCTCGATCGCCCAGGTGCACGAGGCGCTGTCGATGTCGGTGGACGAGGAGGTCAACCTCGACGAGGTGATCGACCGGATCCTCCCGATCATGAACGACGTGGCCCGCGTCGATACCCCGATCCGGATCAACCGGGACGGTGCCCTGGGCGTGCTGGACGCCGACCGGGCGACCGCCCTGGTGATGGTGGTGACCGAACTGGTCCAGAACGCCATCGAGCACGCCTTCGAGCCGTCGGCCAAACAGGGCTGCGTGACCATCCGCGCCGAGCGCTCGGCCCGCTGGCTCGACGTCGTCGTGCACGACGACGGACGTGGGCTGCCCGACGGTTTCAGCCTGGAGAAGTCCGACCGGCTGGGCCTGCAGATCGTCCGCACCTTGGTCACCGCGGAGCTGGACGGCTCGCTGGGAATGCACGACGTACCCGGCGGCGGGACCGATGTGGTGTTACGTGTGCCACTCGGCCGCCGTTCAGGCGCACGAGTTCCGCAATAGCAAATGTGACGGACGCGACATTGCAAAACAAAAATCGCGGCCCCTGGCATTTGCCGGGGCCGCGATTTTAGGAACTGTGAATGCGGCCTAGACGCTGCTGCGCGCGCGGGTGCGGGCGTTGCGACGCTTGAGCGCGCGGCGCTCGTCCTCGCTCATACCGCCCCAGACGCCGGCGTCCTGTCCGGAGTCCAAAGCCCAGCTCAAGCACTCAGTCGTGACCGGGCACCGGTTGCAGACGAGCTTCGCATCGGCAATCTGGGCGAGTGCCGGACCGCTGTTCCCCACCGGGAAGAACAGTTCCGGATCCTCGTCACGACAGACTGCCTTGTGCCGCCAATCCATTTGTCGCTACTCCTTACTAAGTGCGCGACGAAGCGCGCTCGCTTTTCTTCGGCTGTTAACGCGTGCACACAAATGTTTCTGTGCTGTTGCATACGATCGTTTCACAGCCTCGACGGATGTCAATAGGACTCAGTTAACACGTGGGCAATGTCACTACAACCTCATGCTGGGGGTGGGTTACCGAACCCTCTACCCCTTTGTACTAGACTCAACTCACCTGCGCCCTCAAGCAGACCACGTGACGACATTACCGCTGGTCAGAGGGGTAGGGCACGGGCGGAGCGACCACGCTCAGCACCTCAGGAACCGCACGGAACGTCATTTCCTCGCGCAGTCCGAGAAAATCTCCGTCAATCTGGCTGGCGACCGGCTCGGAGGACTTGATCCGCACCCAGGCCACGTTGTCGTCGCGGATCAGGTGCTTGGCTTTGATGTTGTGCTTCGCCGACACCATGCGTCGCACCAGCATCAGGTTTCTCCAGACGTTCATGCTGGTCACGGCGAAAATGCCCAGGCCGGTCTCGAATGTGGTGTCCGGGTTGGTCCAGACCGGCCGGGTGTTGGCATAGGTCCAGGGGCTGGAGTTGGAGATGAACGCGAAGTAGACGCCGTCGACCGGTTCTCGGTCGGGCAATTCCAGGGTCAGGAGGGGCTCTTTGCGGGCACTGGACAGCATCTCGCGTACCGCCACCCGGATGTAGCGGCCCGCAGTTACCTTGCGGCCCTTGGCCCGCTGCGCCTCGACAGCCGCCACGACATCGCCGTCGACGCCCATCCCCGCGGTGAACACCGCCCAGCGCTCACCGCAGTCCATGAGTCCGATCCGCCGCCACAATGCGCCGTTGCGGCGCGCGCTGAGCAGGTCGACAAGCTGATTGGTGGCCTCGATCGGGTCAGGGCTGATGCCCAGCGCGCGTGCGAAGACGTTCGCCGACCCGCCGGGCACGACCGCCACGGCGGGCATGGCGTCCGACAGCGGCTCATGGCGGCTAGGCCTGCCCATCAGCCCATTGACCACCTCGTTCACCGTGCCGTCGCCGCCGTGAACGATGATCACGTCGATGCCGTCCTGCCTGGCGGCCGCGGCGATCTCGATGGCATGGCCGCGGTGATCGGTGTGGACCACGGTCAGTTCCACACGACTCTCCAGCGCATGGGCGAGCAGGTCGCGGCCGGCTGCGGTGGTGGAGGTGGCATTCGGGTTGACGATCAGGACGGCACGCACGAGCCATGAGCCTATCGGCGCGCGGCACCTGAATTCGAAGTGTTTGCCTGCGCATCACCAAGGGGTCAGCTGCCGGTGGCATGCTCGCGGCGTGGTGGTGGGGTCGGAGCAGGGGTCGGTCAGTGCCCTCGGATGGTTCCACCGGGCCTGTGAAGTGGTTGTCGCCCGGCTCCCGTTCGGTCTGAATTCCGTTGTGGCGCCGACCTTTCTGGGCTTTGTGGTAATCAATTCCGGCACCTTCGCGCTGGACCTGTTGGTCCTCACGCTGCTGCACGGCGTCTTGCATGTCCCATTCGGGGTTGCGGTGACGATCGCCTACGCATGTGCTTTCGCCGCGAGCTACGTCCTCAACCGGGTGGTGAATTTCCAGTCGCACGGCGCGGTCGGGCCGCAGGTGGCCGTCTACGTCGTCGTCGTCGTGATCAATTACCTGGCATTCATCCTCGGGGTCTCCAGCGCGCTGCGCGCCCTCGGTATCGAGTACCACGTGGCCCGGATTGCGGCCGGCGCCTGCGAGGGGATCTACATGTACTGCGCGATGCGGTGGGTGGTGTTCCGGCGCTGATTCACCGGGCGGGGGAGATGACGCGGGATGCCGCCTCGATTGCCGCCGCCCGCCGGTGCGCCAGTACGGCATCCGAGGTGGTCGCGGCCGTGGGGTCGGGAAAATGAGCCCAGGCCAGGGCGATGCCGAACAGGGTGACCAACAGGTCGTGCGGATCCCAGGACGGATCGACGTGCCCGGCGGCCTGGGCCTCGGCGATCGTGGTGATGGCCAGCTCGGGCAGGGGTTGGCCGTCGGCGGTGGGCTCTTCGAGGGTGAGTCCCTCGAGATGAGCCCACGCGACCATCCGGTGATGCTCGGGCCGGCGCACGTTGACGTCGAAGACGTCGCCGACGAACTCGGAGACCGCGTCCGGCCGCATCCGGACCGCCTGGAAGAACTCGGCGACGTCGACGGCGAGCACCTCACGGAAGAGCGCCTCCTTGTCGCCGAAGTGCGCATAGAGCCGTTCCTTGCTGGCGCTGGCCGCTGAGGCGATGCGGTCGATGCGCCCGCCCGCGAACCCGTACCGCGCGAACTCGGTGCGGGCGGCGGCCAGAATCTCCTCGCGCAGCTCTGAGGTGCTTCTCATGAGTCTGGAGTATAAAGAACGAACTAGTTCGTTTGGTAGGTGAGGAGTCGACATGGGTAGCCGAGCAGAGGTCGATCTGACCGCTGTCATGGATCATCCACCGCGGGTGCGTGCACTCAAGCGGGTACTGGGAGTGGTCGCCGACGGCATTGACCCGGTGATCGACCTGTGGCGCCCGTATATCGACGGGCTGGGCAATCTGCCCGCCGACGGTCGATTCCTGTTGGTGGGCAACCACACTCAGACGGGCAGTGCCGAATCCTTCCTCATCCCGTATGCCGTGCGCCGGGAGCTCGGGGTACGGGTGCGACCGCTGGCGGATCGTCAGTTCGGGCAAATGCGCGGACTGCCCGGCGACCTGCTGGCGGCGTTCGGTGGCGTGGTCGGCGCGCCGGAGACCGCGCGCGAGCTCATGCGGCACGACGAGACCGTGTTGGTGTTTCCCGGCGGCGGTCGGGAGATTCCGAAATTCAAAGGGGAGGAATACACCCTGCGCTGGCAGGGGCGGTCGGGGTTCGCACGGATCGCAGTCGAAACGGGTTATCCCATCGTGCCGGTCGGACTCGTCGGCGGTGACGACGTCTATCGCAGCCTCACCACCCGCGACAGCGCCTGGGGTCGCCTCAGCCAGGCCGTGAGCAGCCGGTTGGGCGGTCGCGACGATATGGCGATGCCATTGATCCGTGGCGTCGGGCCGACGCTCATTCCCCGGCCCGAGCGGATGTATCTGCGGTTCGGCGCGCCCATCGACACCACGACGCCCGTGGGAATCGACGCGACGGGTTGGGCCGACGAGGTGAAGCGGCGCACTCAGGCCGAACTGGAACAGATTCTGGACGACTTGCTGGTGTTGCGGGAGTCCGATCCGTACCGCGGGCTCAACCCGCTGGCATGGTTCCGCGCCGCGCGCCCGGACCCGGCAGCGGCCGGAAACGGCGCAGTGCGACGGGCTACCTTACGGGGGTGACCCAACCTGCCCTCCCGTCCGTGGTCCGCTACGCCGGTTTCGTGGCGGCCGCCCAAGGTGTGGTGGCCATCGTCGTGGCCGTCGTGCTGGTGGTGCGCGGGGTTGCCGGCGCCGACCAGCACATCGTCAACGGGTACGGGACGGCCGCCTGGTTCGCCGTCATGGGATCCGCCGTCCTGGCCGCCGGCTGGGCGCTGATCACCGGCCGACGATGGGGCAGAGGGATCGCGGTGTTCGCCAACCTGCTGCTGGTGCCGGTGGCCTGGTACATCGTGCAAGCGCACCATCCGGTGTATGCCCTTGCACTCGGTGGGGTGGCGATCGCGGTACTGGCGCTCTTGTTCAGCCCGCCCGCGGTGCGCTGGGCGTCGCGGGCCGACGATTAGACCTCCGCGGCCAGCGCCCGGAGTTCGGGGCCGCTCACGCGGTAGTTGAGCCATTCCGACATCTGTTTGCCGCCGACGGCGTCGTAGAGCGCGATCGCGTTGACGTTCCAGTCCAGCACCTCCCACGCCAGGCGGGTGTAGCCGTTGTCGACGCATTCCTTGGCCAGTGTCGCGAGCAGCGCACGGGCCAGCCCGCGGCGGCGGAACTTGTCGCGAACGAACAGATCTTCCAGATAGATTCCGGCCACGCCATCCCAGGTGGAGAAGGTGCGAAACCAGAGTGCCACCGCGGCGGCTTCGCCGTCGACCTCCACGAGGTGGCACGCGCCCACCGGATTGTCGCCGAAAAGTGCTGCGGTGATCTGGGTTTCGGTCACCGTGCACTGGTCGGCCGCATGTTCGAACTCGGCGAGTTCGCGGATCATCGTCACGATGTCGGCCTCGTCGCCAGGGCGGGCCAAACGGATCACGGTCATTGCTGCACCCCTAATGCGGACAGGATGGTCCTGAATTTCGTTGTGGTTTCCGCGACTTCGTCATCCGCGTCGGACTCGGCGACGATACCGCCGCCGGCTTGTGCCAGCGCTTCGCGGCGATCGGCGGACAATTGCGCGCCGCGGATCGCCACCACCCAGCGGCCGTCGCCGCGGGCATCGCACCAACCGACCGCGCCCGCGTAGAAGCCGCGGTCGCCTTCCAGTTCCGCGATCAGATCGACGGCCTCTTGCGTGGGCACACCGCCCACCGCCGGGGTGGGATGCAGCGCGAGCGCCAAATCGATTGCGGTGATGGCGGTATCGCGCAGCCGGCCCCGGATCGGGGTGGACAGGTGCCACAGCGCCGCGGTGTGGCTGAGCTGCGGTTGTGCCGCCACGTCGAGCTCGGCGCACAGCGGCGTCAACGCGGCGCGCATCGTGTCGACGACCAGCTGGTGCTCGTGGCGGTTCTTGCCCGACTCGGCCAGCGCCGCGCCATTGGCGGCGTCGGTCTGCGGATCGGCCGAGCGTGGCGCCGACCCGGCGAACGGCTGGCACGTCACCAGGTCGCCGGAGCGGGCGACCAGCAATTCGGGACTGGCGCCCACCAGCACGGACCCGGTGTAGTCACCCCCGGCGGGGGACAGGTCGGCCAGGTATGCGGTGGCCTCGGCGTCGGACGCCAGCTGCTGAAGGATCGCTCGCTCGTCCAGCGGATCGTCGGCGACCAGGCGCAGTGCGCGCGCCAAAACGACCTTCTGCAAAGCACTTTCGGGATCGGTGAGGCGCCCAAGGGCGGTGCGGATACGGGCACGGTGTTCCTCGGGCGAGGGGAGGGCCGCCGCGATCCGGACCGGCACCGGCACCGCCGCCGGCCAGGCGGGCAACTTGTCGGTGAACGTCACCGAGGTTGGTGACAGCAGGGCGGCCTTGCCCCGGATATCGAAGGGAAGCGCACCGACCACCACGTCGGCCGACCCGTCGGCCAGTGCGGCGGCAGCCGCCGCGACGTCGTCGTACCCGGTCTGGATCCCGTCGGCGACGACCGTCCCGGCGGGCCCGCTGAGCACAAAGGAAGGCTGTGCCATCACGTCCTGGTGACCGGCTCGCGGTGACTGGTCAATCCCAGCGCCGAGAGCTGTCGGAGGCCGTACTCGAAACCGCACACGGCAACCGAGGCCGCCCCGAATCCGTACCGCGCGCCTTCGCGCAGCGGCTGCTCCACCCAGCGGGTGACCACCGAGCGGGAGAAGTGGCCGTGGCCGACGAACACCACGTCCCGCTCGACCATGTTCTCCAGCGCGTAAGACACCGCCTGGTCGGCGCGCATGCTCACCTGGTCGACGCTTTCCCCGCCCGGGCAGCCGTAGGTCCACAGCAGCCAGCCGGGCGTGTCGGTGCGAATCTGGTGGGTGGTCAGGCCCTCGTAATCGCCGTAGTTCCACTCGGAGAGCAGCGGGGACACCTCGTCGACGGTCAGCCCGGCCAGTTCGGCGGTGGCCAGCGCGCGCTTACGCGGGCTGCTGACCACCAGCGGGTTGTCCAGTGCGAGGTGGTCGAGCGTGAGGGCGGCGAGCGTGGCCTGGGAGCGCCCGTGCTCGGTCAGGTCGAGGTCGGTGGTGCTGGTGTGCTGTCCGCTCTTGGACCACTCGGTTTCGCCGTGTCGAAGCAAGACCAGGCGATGCGTTCCGACACTCACGGTCATTGATTCTGCCCGATGACCAGGTGCGCCGTAACAGCCGGGACGCAACGGCGGCGAACCTGCAAGGATGGTCGGTGTGACCCGAGTATTGGCGGTGGCCAACCAAAAGGGTGGGGTGGCCAAGACAACCACGGTCGCATCCCTGGGGGCGGCGTTCGTTGATGCGGGTAAGCGTGTCCTGCTCATCGATCTCGACCCGCAGGGCTGTCTGACCTTCTCGCTGGGCACCGACCCGGACAAGTTGCCGGTGTCGGTGCATGAAGTGCTGCTCGGCGATGTCGAGCCCAGTGCCGCGCTGGTGGAAACGGCCGAGGGTATGACGCTGCTGCCGGCCAACATCGACCTCGCCGGCGCCGAGGCCATGCTGCTGATGCGGGCCGGGCGCGAGTACGCCCTCAAGCGCGCATTGGACAAGCTCGACCAGTTCGATGTGGTGATCATCGACTGTCCACCGTCGCTCGGTGTGCTGACCCTCAACGGCCTGACCGCGGCCGACGAGGTGATCGTGCCGTTGCAGTGCGAGACGCTGGCGCACCGCGGCGTCGGCCAGTTCCTGCGCACGGTGGACGACGTGCAGCAGATCACCAACCCGAACCTCAAGCTGCTGGGCGCGCTGCCGACGCTGTACGACTCGCGCACGACGCACAGCCGTGATGTTCTCCTGGACGTCGCCGACCGCTACGACCTGCCGGTGCTGGCCCCGCCGATCCCGCGGACCGTGCGCTTCGCCGAGGCCAGCGCGTCCGGGTCGTCGGTGCTGGCGGGTCGAAAGAGCAAGGGCGGCACCGCTTATCGCGATCTGGCGAGCTCGCTGCTGAAGCACTGGAAGTCCGGCAAGGCGCTGCCGACCTTCACCCCTGAGATCTAGGGATTCATGCCGAAGGCGACCAGCGCCTGACCCCGCTGCTCGATCACCTTCGAATCGGTGACCGTGGGGACCACCGGTCCCGCGCCGTCCGGGTGGGTGACGGCGATGACTCGCTCGAAAGCACCGCTGGTCGGGTCGTACACCCCGATGCCGTTGGTCAGCGGAATGAGTAGCTTGCCGGCCATCATCGCGCCCGGACCCAGCGGGCCCACCGCCTCGGCGTGGATGGCGTAGCGATAGGACAGCCGGCTGTCGAAGACCTCGACGCTGTCGCCGGTCCACCAGGTGAAAAGGTCGCCGGCACGGGTGACGGCCTGGGCCGGATTCGCAAGCACCGGAGCCTTTTTCAGCAGCCAGCTGGCGATCTTGACGCCGGTGTCGTCGTAGACGGCCATCTGGGGTTGCGGCGTGGGCAGATACACCAATGTCGTGGTGCCCGACACGGCCACCACCCGCGCTTCGGAATCGGCGCCGACGTCGGGCAGTGGGACATTCTTGGTGTCGGGTTCGTCTTCCTCTTTCGCCGGTTTCAACAGCGTCAGGCGCAGGTCCTTCTGGTCCCGACAGGCTTCCAGCACCGACACCGCCTCGTCGCTGGCCGCCGCCGACATCAGGGTGCAGCCGGTGCCGACACCCTGGTTGACCGGCTTGACCCTGGCGTCGATCTCGCCGTAGGACAGCATCCGTACCAGGTCCGAGCGCCACAGTTCCAGCCGGGTGGGGCCGGCCGAGAGGACGGCGCTGCCGTTGGAGCTGAGCACCACCTGCTTGTCGGCGTAGGCGGTGCGGGTCGGGCCGCGGCGACCGGTGCCGCCGTTGATGCCGCTGACCTGCCCGCAGCCGCGGACGTCGGGGTACACGGCGACGGCCAGGTCGTAGACGTAGGAGACCCCGCACAGATTGGTGTCACGGGCGTAGGTCCAGCGGACCTGGCCGGTCTGCGGGTCGCGGCCCTCGACAGTGGTGCCGTCGCCGGTCACCACGGTGCCGGCAACCACGATGGGGCTCAGGGTGCGCGGGCTGACCGCCGTCCACAGTTGATGCAGTGTGTCCGGAACCACCCGCGCCGGAACCGGATTGGGGGCCGGTGAGGTGGCGGGCCTGCTGATCGTGGCCCGGGCCGAACTGTTCCACCAGAACAGGACGGCAACCACGGCCACGACAAGCGCGATCGTCGCCGCCGCGATGAGATCGCCCTTCGTACGGCGCTCTGGTCTGACCATCTAGGCGACGATAGCGGTCGTCAGCTTGCTGTTGCTGGGGCCTCGGCGGCGTTGCGCGGCCGGCGCCGGCGCCGGCGCTTACGGGCCGGGCTGTCGTCGCCGCCGTCGGCTGCCGTGGCCGTGTCGTCAGAGGCCGGGGCGGTGGCGTCAGACGCCTCGACGTGACCGCTGGCTCCCTGGCCGCCGCGGGTGCGACGACGGGACCGGTTGCGGCTGGGCCGCTCCCGATTGGCGTCCGTCGAGCTGATCCGGGTGCCGTCCTGCTTCTTGGCGGTCTGCGCCGACTTGCGCGGGCCGCCGATCGTCCCGCCGGCCTCGGTCGGGATGCTCAGTTCCTCGTAGAGGTGCGGGGAGTTGGAGTAGGTCTCCGCCGGATCCGGGCAGTCGAGCTTGAGGGCCTTGTCGATCATCGACCAGCGCTCGAGCTCGTCCCAGTCGACGAGGGTGATCGCGATGCCCGTCTTGCCGGCCCGGCCGGTGCGCCCGATGCGGTGCACGTAGGCCTGCTCGTCTTCGGGGATCTGGTAGTTGATCACGTGGGTGATGTCGTCGATGTCGATACCGCGGGCGGCGACGTCGGTGGCGACCAGTACGTCGACGTCACCGGTGCGGAACGCCTTGAGCGCCTTCTCGCGGGCGATCTGGCCCAGGTCGCCGTGCACGGCGCCCACCTTGAAACCGCGCTCGCCGAGTTCGTCGGCGACCTTCTGCGCGGTGCGCTTGGTGCGGGTGAAGATCATCGTCGCGCCCCGGCCCTGAGCCTGCAGGATTCGGCTGACCATCTCGACCTTGTCCAGCGCGTGGGCACGGTAGACGAACTGCTCGGTGGTGTCGTGGGTGGCCGCCCCCTGCACGCCTTCGGCCCGGATGTGGGTGGGCTGGTTCATGAACGTGCGGGCCAGCGTGATGATCGGGTCCGGCATGGTCGCCGAGAACAGCATGGCCTGCCGCTTCTCGGGGATCTGCTTGAGGATGCGCTCGATATCGGGCAGGAAGCCCAGGTCGAGCATCTCGTCGGCCTCGTCGAGCACCAGCACCGACAGGCCGCCGAGCTGCAGGTGCCCCTGCTGGGCCAGGTCGAGGAGCCGGCCCGGGGTGCCGACGACGACGTCGACGCCCTTTTGCAGCGCCTCGATCTGCGGCTCGTAGGGGCGCCCGCCGTAGATTGCGGTGACGGTGAGCTTGCGGGTTTCGTCGGCCTGCAGGTACTTCGATGCGGCGACGAGGTCGCCGTGTACCTGGAGGCAGAGCTCGCGGGTCGGTACCACGACCAGCGCGCGCGGGATGCCGCTCAGCGGGCGCTCGGTGTCGGTGGTGATGCGGTGCAGCAGCGGCACGCCGAAGGCCAGGGTCTTGCCCATGCCGGTGCGGGCCTGGCCGATGAGGTCGTCGCCGGCCAGCGCCATCGGCAGCGTCTGCTCCTGGATGGCGAAGGCGTATTCCTTACCTTCTTCGGCGAGTGCCCGGACGATCTCGTCACGCACTCCGAGCTGGGCAAATGAAAGCTGGGGATGAGTTGTCAAAGGGGTCATGTGGTGGCGTTGTGCCTTCCGTAGTCGTTCCTCGTTGCTGTGTCCAGCGCGCACGAGTTCTGACTGTCGGAATGGAGTCGGCGTCGTCTTATCGATACCGATTCGCCGGGCCCTGCACTGAGGGAGGCGGGCCCACTGCGTGCACGCACATTTCCTTGACCACGCCTCACGGCGCTTGTCGAATGCCATTGTAGCTGGTCGCGCTTGCCGAGACTGATCGCAGCCCCGGCCGGGACTACAGTGTCGGCCATGACCGCCCCGCAGCCATCCGCCGAATCAGCGGCGCGCATAGCCGCCGATCACCCCGGCGTCAACGAGTTGTTCGCGCTGTTGGCCTACGGCGAGGTCGCGGCGTTCTACCGGCTCACCGACGAAGCGCGGATGGCGCCGGACCTGCGCGGCCGGATCAACCTGGCCAGCATGGCCGCCGCCGAGATGGCCCACTACGACCTGCTCCGCGACGCCTTGGAGGCGCGCGGTGTCGACGTCGTCCCGGCGATGTCGCGCTACGCCTCGGCGCTGGAGAACTACCACCGGCTGACCACGCCGAGCACGTGGTTGGAGGCCTTGGTCAAGACCTATGTCGGCGATGCGCTGGCCGCGGACTTCTATCTCGAGATCGCCGACGTGCTGCCCGACGAGGTGGCGTCGGTGGTGCGCGGGGTGCTCTCCGAGACGGGCCACTCGCAGTTCGTGGTCGCCGAGGTTCGCGCGGCGGTGACCACCAGCGGGCGGCAGCGCAGCCGGCTGGCGTTGTGGTCGCGCCGGCTGCTCGGGGAGGCGATCACCCAGGCCCAGTACGTGCTGGCCGACCATGACGAGCTCGTCGACCTGGTGCTGGCCGGTCCGGGCGGGCTGGGTCAGGTGGCCGATTTCTTCGACCGGTTGCAGCGCACGCACGACGACCGGATGCGCCAGCTCGGCCTGGCCTAGCGGTTGCAGGTCGCGGATATCCCGTTGTCGGTCTGCGCGGCGACGGTTTCCCCGCGGGCATCGGTGATCCAGCAGTTCAGCTGGCTTCCGTTGCTGCTGGCCGTGACGTAGTTGACCGGGACATTTGGCGTGACGGTCAGCTGCCAGGGCAGGCTCACGTTCTCCGCCGTCCGCAACGCCCCGTTCTCGTCGGCGTAGGTGACGGTCACCGAATCGTCGGGCCGCTGATTGCCGGCGACGGTGTAGACGACCTGGTTCGGATCGATCAGGCTCTGCGCCATCGGGGCCGCCGCCGGGGCGGTGGTCTGGGTGACCATGACCGGCGTCTCCAGCGGCAGGCCGGGGACCGTGACGATGACCGGAGCGGGCGGCGGCGTCGACGTCCGGGGTCCGGGGATGGCCACGACGGTTCGGGTCGGGGTGGCGCCGCCGAATTCCGGCGTCGTGGTGGCCGCGTCACCGGTGCGCACCACCAACGTCGTCGCCGAGGCGGCGACCAGCACGCCCGCGGTGGTCAGGGCCACCCGCGGCCACTGAATCAGCCGCTGTCGGCGCTTCTTGTCGCTCACGAGGCCAGGTTATGGACGTCCAGGCCGCGTTGCGGCGCGCCGCGCCTATCCGTTGCCATGCTGTTATCCCAGCTTGACGCCCTATTCGCTAACCGCGAACGGCTGCCGTCAACCGCGTCGGTGGGCGTCCACTAGCCTTCTGGGTAACGCGCAGACGACAGAAAAGGGGCCAGCGTGGAGGTCAAGATCGGTGTCACGGATAGCCCGCGCGAGCTCGTGTTCCAGAGCTCCCAGACGCCCGCCGAGGTGGAAGACCTGGTGACCGCGGCGTTCTCGAAGGGCGGCTCGGACGTGCTGAGCCTGACCGATGACAAGGGCCGCCGCTTCCTGGTGCAGACCGCCAAGATCAGCTATGTCGAGATCGGTGTCGCCGACGTGCGCCGGGTCGGCTTCGGGATCGCCGCGGGACCTGCCGGCGCGTGAGTGTCAGCCGCGGGTGAGCGGGACGTGTGACAGTCCGCCCCAGGCGAACTGCACCGTCCCGTCGACCGCGGCCTCTTTCGAGATCGGGCGGTCGGCGTGTAGCCAGTAGCGCGCGCAGTCGACGCTGAGGGCCACCAATCCGACCGCGATCATCCGGGCGCGGTGTGGATCCAGCCCGGAATCCCGGCTGATCAGGTCGAACACCGCGTCGGTGCACGATTCGGTGGCCACCTTCACCTGGGACGAGACCTGCGGTTCGGTGATGTAGTCGTTCTCGAAGATCAGCCGATAGCCCTGGCCGTCGTGCTCGATGAAATCGAAGAAGGCCTGGACCGCCGCACGCAGCCGCTGCCGGTTGTCGGTGGTGGTGCGCAGGGCCTGCCGCACGCCGGACACCAGATTCTCGACGTGCCGGTTGAGGACAGCCAGATACAGCTCAAGCTTGCTCGAGAAGTGTTGATACAGAACGGGCTTGCTCACGCCGGCGCGGTCGGCGATCTCGTCCATGCCGGCGGCGTGATAACCGCGGTCGACGAAGACCTCGCTGGCCGCCACCAGCAACTGGCCCCGTCGTTCATCACGCGGAAGCCGGCTGCCACGCCGAGGGGCGGTGGCAGGACGGTCGCCATTGGCCGTTCGAGCGGACTTCCGCGCGGCCGTGTCGGCGAGATCGCTCATCGAGTCCTCAATCTGTGTGTGGCTGGCAGCATTGCCCCCGCGCTCGCAGCCCCGTCGCCCCGACATTACTACTCGGTGCTGGTTACTCGCCCGTAGCGCGCGCGTGGCAGGTACGGGCGCGCCGGGAGTCTCGCATACCGCTGTTGTGCCATCCTGGGTCGGTGACCTACGACCCGGGGCACCGCGGCGGCGGTCGTGCGCCCGTGCTGCGCAACGAGTGGCGTGAGCCGCTGCGCGCCCTGCGCGACCCGTTGGCAGACGAGCGGGGCAGGGTCAGATCCAATCGCGATCAGCGTCGTCAATGGCGCAAACAGAGCTGGTTGGGCCGGTTCATCTCGACCTATGGCTGGCGTGCCTATGCGCTGCCGGTGCTGGTCGTGGTCACCGGCGTGGTGCTGTATCAGACCGTCACCGGAACCGCCGCCCCGGCCACCGAACCGACCGTCGCCCACGGCGGCGTCGAAGGCCCGCCCACGATCGGGTCGAGTGGCACCGCGATCATCGGCGCGCCGCCGCGCGGGCTGACCGAGTTCGACGCCAACCTGCCGACCGGGATCCTGCCCGAGGGCGGCGCGTTCACCGAGGCGGGAGCCAAGACGTGGCACGTCGTGCCGGGCACCGCGCCCAAGGTCGGCGAGGGAACGGCCAAGACCTTCACCTACACCGTCGAGATCGAGGACGGCGTCGACACCGGGTCGTTCGGCGGTGACGAGGGATTCGCGCGGATGGTCACCGAGACGCTGAGCAACCCCAAGAGCTGGATTCACAATCCGCAGTTCGCGTTCGAGCGGATCGACGACAGCAGCCCGGGTGTCAAGCCGGACTTCCGGGCGTCGCTGACGTCGCCGATGACGGTGCGCGAGGGCTGCGGGTACGAGATTCCGCTGGAATCGTCGTGCTACAACCCGGCCTATGGGCCCGACGCGCAGCCGAGGGTGTTCATCAACGAGGCCCGGTGGGTGCGCGGTGCGGTGCCGTTCCAGGGCGATATCGGCTCCTACCGGCAGTACCTGATCAACCACGAGGTGGGCCACGCGATCGGCTACCAGCATCACGAGCCGTGTGACGAGAACGGTGGCCTGGCGCCGGTGATGATGCAGCAGACGTTCTCCACCGCTGACGACGACGCGTCGCGCTTCGACCCGGAGTACGTCAAGGCCGACGGGAAGACGTGTCGGTTCAACCCCTGGCCGTATCCGATCGCCTGACGACGATGCGGGGCGAGGTACGAGCCCTGAGGAGGAGTCAGGCAATTGGGCAGCGCCTGACGTCCGGGAAGCATTCGCAGCTGTTTGCCGTTGCTCTGGCCAGCTGTTGAGATGGATGGTGAACGTCCGTCGGGCCCTGCCAATTCAAGGAGTGCCGGTGTCACCGTTGCCGCCGCTGGTCGAACCAGCAGCAGAGCTCACCCGCGAGGAGGTTGCGCGCTACAGCCGCCACCTGATCATCCCGGACCTGGGCGTGGACGGGCAGAAACGTCTGAAGAACGCCAAGGTGCTGGTGATCGGCGCGGGCGGCCTCGGTTCGCCCACTCTGCTGTACCTGGCCGCGGCCGGCGTCGGCACGATCGGCATCGTCGAGTTCGACCTGGTCGACGAGTCCAACCTGCAGCGGCAGATCATCCACGGCCAGTCCGATATCGGCCGGTCCAAGGCCGAGAGCGCCCGCGATTCGATCCTCGAGGTCAATCCGCTGGTCACCGTGAACCTGCACGAGCTGCGGCTGGAACCCGACAATGCTGTGCAGCTGTTCGAGCAGTACGACCTGATCCTCGACGGCACCGACAACTTCGCCACCCGCTACCTGGTCAATGACGCCGCGGTGCTGGCGCACAAGCCCTACGTGTGGGGCTCGATCTACCGGTTCGAAGGCCAGGCGTCGGTGTTCTGGGAGGACGCCCCCGACGGTCTGGGCTTGAACTATCGCGACCTGTACCCGGAGCCCCCGCCGCCGGGCATGGTCCCGTCCTGCGCCGAGGGCGGCGTCCTGGGCATCCTGTGCGCCTCGATCGCCTCGATCATGGGCACCGAGGCGATCAAGCTGATCACCGGAATCGGTGAAACGCTGCTGGGCCGGCTGATGATCTACGACGCGCTGGACATGACCTACCGGACGATCCGGATCCGCAAAGATCCGCAGACGCCGAAGATCACCGAACTCATCGACTACGAGTCGTTCTGCGGGGTGGTGTCCGATGCCGCGGCCGACGCCGCACAGGACTCCACGGTGACCCCCCGCGAGCTCCGTGACCTGCTTGATTCCGGCCGGAAGCTGGCCTTGATCGACGTCCGTGAGCAGGTGGAATGGGAGATCAACCACATCACCGGCGCCGAACTCATCCCGAAATCGGTGATCGAGTCCGGCGAAGGGCTGACCAAGTTGCCGCATGACCGTGTCCCGGTGCTCTACTGCAAGACCGGCGTGCGCTCCGCCGAGGCGCTGGCCGTGGTGAAAAAGGCCGGTTTCTCCGACGCATTGCACCTGCAGGGCGGGATCGTGGCCTGGGGGAAGCAAATCGAACCCGACATGGTCATGTACTGACGGCTACTTTGCGTCGCGACAATTTAGGCTGTCGGGGTGGACGGGGTGACTGATGAGCGCCCGCCTGATCATGTTCTGGCGACCTTCGGGCTGAAGGGCCAGGAGCCTGAACCGCTCGGTGCGGGTTGGGAAGGCGGCTTCAAGTGCGGCGAGGTAGTGCTGTCGGTGATCGCCGACCACGCCAGGGCCGCCTGGTCGGCGAAGGCCCGCGAGACGTTGTTCATCGACGGGGTCCGGCTGGCCCGGCCCGTTCGTTCGACTGACGGCCGCTACGTGGTGTCGGGTTGGCGGGCAGACACATTCGTCGCCGGTACCCCCGAACCCCGGCACGACGAGGTCGTCTCGGCCGGAGTGCGCCTGCACGAGGCCACCGCCAAGCTGGAACGGCCGCGCTTTCTGACCCAGGCGCCGGTCGCGCCGTGGAGCGATGTCGACGTGTTCATCGCCGCGGACCGCGCGGCCTGGGAGGAACGTCCGCTGCACTCGCTGCCGCCCGGGGCGGTGGTGGCGCCCGGCACGGCCGACGGCGAGCGCTCGGTGGACCTGATCAATCAGCTGGCCGGTTTGCGCAAGCCGACCAAGAGCCCCAACCAGCTTGTCCACGGCGACCTGTACGGCACCGTCCTGTTCGCGGGGACGGCCGCGCCGGGCATCACCGACATCACGCCGTACTGGCGGCCGGCATCGTGGGCGGCCGGGGTTGTCGTCGTCGACGCACTGGCGTGGGGCGAGGCCGACGACGGCTTGATCGAACGCTGGGATGCGCTGCCGGAGTGGCCGCAGATGTTGTTGCGCGCCTTGATGTTCCGCCTCGCCGTGCACGCACTGCATCCGCGCTCGACGGCGGCGGCATTCCCGGGTTTGGCCCGCACCGCCGCGCTGATCAGACTGGTTCTCTAGAACTCGTGCCGGGCTTGGCTCA
Source organism: Mycolicibacterium vinylchloridicum (assembly GCF_013404075.1). Lineage (GTDB taxonomy): Bacteria > Actinomycetota > Actinomycetes > Mycobacteriales > Mycobacteriaceae > Mycobacterium > Mycobacterium vinylchloridicum. The sequence goes on along the minus strand of NZ_JACBJQ010000004.1, from coordinate 41,596 downwards.
GGTTCACCCGGCCGTCCTTGGCCAGGACACCTTCGGCGCGTAGCAGTTCCAGCTGACGTGTCACCAGATGCGCGGCCGGCCGGCCCGATGCGGTGATCACCCGATGCCACGGCAGATCCGAAGAATCGGTGCGCATGATCCAGCCGACGATCCGCGGACTGGAAAGCTCTGCCGCCGTTGCGATGTCGCCGTAGGTGGCGACCCGGCCGGCAGGTATGGACGCCACCAGTCGGCGCACCCGCTCGACCTGATCGTCGGTCACCGGGGCCATCGCTAGTCCGCTCCGAGCAGGTCCCGGATGACTTTGGCGGTCTCTTCGGGCCTGGCGTGCGGAACCATGTGCTGGCAGGCGAAGTCTACAAGAGTGAAGTCCGTGCCGAGCCGGTCGGAGAGTCCGTCGAGAAGCGCGTCGCTGACGTATGGCGGATCCGTCCACTGCGCCCGGACCAGTGTCGTCGGAGTTCCGGTGCGGGGCAGCACAATATCTCGGGCCAGCTCACTCCAATACGACATCATCGCCGGCACGCAGATCCGCCAGCCGTAGCGGCCGTTCGGCAGCGCGATCAGATGCTCGTCGAGATCTTCTTCGAGCTCGGCCGGATCCACGTCGGCCCACGACCCGCTGAACTTCTCGGTGCGGGCCTCGTCGCGGTCGGGGTAGTCCGGCGATGCCAGCATGGACTCGGAGATCTCGTGCATCCACTGCCCGTCCAGGCCGATCGCCGGGTCCAGCAGTACCAGCCCGGCCACGAGGTCGGGGCATGCCGCGGCGAGATTGAGCGCGATCGCGCCGCCGAAGGAATGTCCCACCACCAGGACTGGGCCCTCGGCCTCGTTCTCCACCAATGTTGCCAGCGCGGTGACGTTGGCTTCGATCGTCCACGGCGCCGCATACGACGAGCGGCCGTGCCCGATCAGATCGGGTGCGGCCACGGTGAATTCGGGCAAGTGCTCGGTCGCCAGCCGGCGCCAGCGATAGCCGTGGCCGGTCAGGCCGTGGATCGCCAGCACCTGGACGGGTCCGGCGGGGCCGAAGCGATGGACGTGGAGGTCGTGGGTCACGGGCTTCATGCTGCCAGTTCGCAGAACTTGTCGGTGCCCTCTGGTGACATACCGGCATGACGACCGCCCTGCTGGCCCCGGTGATCGAGCCGGCCGATGTGCTGCGCCCGGAACTGCGGGGCACGGTGCGGGTCGTCGGCGGGCCGGGGACCGGCAAGACCAGCCTGCTGGTGGCAGCGGCCGCTGCGCACATCGCTGCCGGGACCGACCCGGAATCGGTTCTGCTGCTGACGGGTTCGGGACGGCTGGCGGCCGCTACCCGTGGCAAGCTGACCGCCGAGTTGCTGGCGGCGCGCTCGTGCGAACCGTGCCGTGCGGTGGTGCGTGAGCCGCTGGTCCGCTCGCTGCACAGCTACGCGTTCGCGGTGCTGCGACAGGCCGCGGCCCGTGCGGGTGATCCGCCGCCGCGCCTGGTCACCGGGGCCGAGCAGGACGGCATCATTCGCGAGCTACTCGCCGGCGACCTCGACGACGGGGACGCATCGGCATCGCGATGGCCGCAGCTGCTGCGCCCCGCACTGACCACTGCCGGATTTGCCACCGAACTGCGCGATCTGCTGGCCCGCTGTGCCGAGCGCGGGGTGGATCCGCTGGCGCTGCAACGTATCGGCCGGCTGTCCGGGCGGCAGGAGTGGGCAGCCGCGGGCCGGTTCGCCCAGCAGTACGAACAGGTGATGCTGCTGCGCGCGGCTGTCGGTACCGCCGCGCCGCAGGCCACCGTGCCCGCGCTGGGCGCGGCCGAGCTGGTCGGCGCCGCATTGGAAGCGCTGGCGTCCGACGCCGAGCTGCTGGCCGCCGAACGGTCCCGGGTCCGGCTGTTGCTGGTCGACGACGCCCAGCACCTCGATCCGCAGGCCGCGCGGCTGGTCCGGGTGCTCGCCGCCGGTGCCGAGCGCACGCTGCTGGCCGGGGATCCCAACCAGGCGGTCTTCGGTTTCCGCGGCGCCGATCCGGCGATCCTGACCGCCGCCGACACCCCGATGGTCCAGCTGACCCGCTCGCACCGGTGCGCACCCGCGGTGGCGGCGGCGATCAGTGGGATCGCCGCGGGGCTCCCCGGCAACACGGCGTGGCGCGGGCTGGACGGCAACTCCGCTGACGACGGATCGGTACGCGTGCGGGTGGCCGGCTCGGCGCATGCCGAGGCGGCGCTGATCGCGGACACGCTGCGCCGCGCTCACCTCGTCGACGGCGTGCCGTGGTCCCAGCTGGCGGTGATCGTCCGCTCACCCTCTGCTGCCGCGGCGCTGCCCAGGGCATTGGCCGGCGCCGGTGTCCCGGTCGCCGCGGCACAGGTCGCCGGCTCGATCGCCGACCAGCCCGCGGCACGGGCGCTGCTGTCGGTACTGGCCGCGACCGCCGACGGTCTCGACGGCGAGCAGGCGGTGTCGCTGCTGACCGGTCCGATCGGCCGGGTCGACCCGGTGACGCTGCGTCAGCTGCGTCGGGCGTTGCGCCGCAACTCTTCCGGCGAGTTCGGTGAGCAATTGGTGGCGGCCCTGACCGCGGGTCCGGTCGACCTGCCGGCAACACTGGCCCGCCCGGTGAACCGGGTGCGGGCGGTGCTGGCGGCGGCCGGGCGCGGACACCGGCGACACCGCGACCCGCGCTACACGTTGTGGCAGGCCTGGGAGCGCAGCGGGCTGCAGCGGCGCTGGCTGACGGCGGCCGAGCGCGGCGGTACCGAGGGCGCGCTGGCAGACCGCAACCTCGAAGCCGTCACCGCGCTGTTCGACATTGCCGACGACTACGTCTCGCGCACCACCGGCGCGTCGCTGAGCGGTCTGCTCGATCATGTCGGGGGACTGCAGCTTCCACCGGTCAGCGCTGATTCCCCGGCGGCCGAGGCAGTCGCGGTGCTCAGCCCGCACGCGGCGCTGGACCGGGACTGGGACGTGGTGGTCATCGCCGGGCTGCAGGACGGGTTATGGCCCAACACCACACCGCGCGGCGGCGTGCTGGGCACCCAGCGGCTGCTCGACGTGCTCGACGGCTTGGGTGACGACGTGTCGGCACGGGCTCCGCTGCTGGCCGAGGAACGCCGGCTGCTGATCGCCGCGATGGGCCGCGCGCGGCGCGGCCTGCTGATCACCGCGGTCGACAGCGACGCCGGCGACGACGCTGCGCTGCCGTCGCCGTTCGTCGCTGAGCTCGCGGAGTACGCCACTGCCGATGTACAGCCTGCCGTGCCGGCCGTCGCGCCGCCGGTGCTCGCACCGGCGGCGGTCGTCGGCCGGCTGCGCGCGGTGGTCTGCGCTCCGGCTGGCACCGTGTCCGACGGTGAACGTGCCACGGCAGCACAACAATTGGCACGTCTTGCAGCCGACGGAGTTGCGGGAGCCGACCCGGCGCAGTGGTATGGCATGACGGCCGTCAGCACGGCCGAGCCGCTGTGGAGCGGTGCTGAGCACACCGTCACGCTCAGCCCGTCGACGCTGCAGACGCTCACCGACTGCCCGCTGCGCTGGCTGGCCGAGCGACACGGCGGCACCGACGCCAGGGATCTGCGCTCCACCCTCGGCTCGGTGGTGCACGCGCTGATCGCCGATTCGGCGAGCAGCGCCGAGCAGTTGTTCGCCAAGCTCGAAACACTGTGGAGCACACTCCCATTCGACTCGCCGTGGTACGCGGACAACGAGCTGGCCCGGCACCGGGCCATGCTCGCGGCGTTCGTGGCGTGGCGGGCGGGCACCCGCCACGAGCTGACCGAGATCGGCACCGAGATCGACATCGACGGCGTGATCGCGACCCCCGACGGGGACCTGCCCGGTGTTCGAGTGCGCGGGCGGGTCGACCGGCTCGAGCGGGACGCGGACGGCCGGCTGGTGATCGTCGACGTCAAGACCGGCAAGAGTCCGGTGACCAAGGATGAGGCCCAACGCCACGCCCAGCTCACGCTCTACCAGTTGGCGGTCGCCGAAGGAGCGCTTGCCCACGGCGAGCGCCCCGGTGGTGGGCGGCTGGTGTACGTCGCCAAGCCGAATGCGTCGGGCGCGACCGAGCGCGAGCAGTCGGCGTTGACGGCAGAGAGCATCGACCAGTGGCGGCAGACCGTGCAGCAGGTGGCGGGAGCCACCGCGGGTCCGCAGTTCGTGGCCCGCGTCAACGACGGGTGCACCCATTGCCCGATGCGCGCGGCCTGCCCCGCCCACACCGCACCGCGAACGGAGCAGCCATGACCTACAGTCCCACGGAATTGGCTCAGGCCCTTGGCCTTCCGACCCCCACCGACGAGCAGGCCGCGGTCATCGCCGCACCGCCGGGACCGCTGGTCGTCATCGCCGGTGCCGGTGCGGGCAAGACCGAGACCATGGCCGCACGGGTGGTCTGGTTGGTGGCCAACGGATTCGCCGACCCCGGCCAGGTCCTCGGCCTGACCTTCACCCGCAAGGCGGCCGGGCAGCTGCTGCGCAGGGTGCGGTCCCGGTTGGCCCGGCTGGCCGGCCATCTCGGCGGTCCCGCGCAGCAGGGTGCGCCGACGGTCAGCACCTATCACGCGTTCGCCGGCACCCTGCTGCGCGAGTTCGGCCCGCTGTTGCCGGTGGAGCCCGACGCCCGGCTGCTGAGCGAAACCGAGTTGTGGCAGTTGGCGTTCGAGGTGGTCAGCGGCTACCCGGGTCCGCTGGACACCGAGAAGGATCCCACGGGTGTCACCGCGATGGTGCTCAAGCTCTCCGGTGAGTTGGCCGAGCACCTCGTGGACACCGACCAACTGCTGGACACCCACTCCGAACTCGAGCGCCTGGTCCATCACCTGCCGGCCGGGCGCTACCAGCGTGACCGCGGCCCCAGTCAGTGGTTGTTGGCCATGCTGGCCACCCAGACCGAACGCACCGCGCTGGTGCCGCTGATCGACGCGCTGCACGCCCGGATGCGCGCGGACAAGGTGATGGATTTCGGCTCGCAGATGTCGGCGGCGGCGCGGCTGGCCTCGGCCTGCCCGCAGGTGGGGGAGCAGCTGCGGGCACGATTCCGGGTCGTCCTGCTCGACGAGTACCAGGATACCGGCCACGCCCAGCGGATCGCACTGTCCTCGCTGTTCGGTGCCGGCGCCGACGAGGGTCTGGCGCTGACCGCCGTCGGCGATCCGATCCAGTCCATCTACGGCTGGCGCGGGGCGTCGGCGACCAACCTGCCGCGCTTCACCACCGACTTCCCGCAGGCCGACGGTTCACCGGCACCCACCCTCGAACTGCGGACCAGCTGGCGCAACCCGCCGAGCACACTGCATGTCGCCAATGCCGTGTCGGCCGAAGCCCGCCGCCGGTCGGTGGCAGTGCGCGCGCTCGAGGCCCGCCCCGGTGCCGACCCGGGCACGGTGCGGTGCGCCCTGCTCAATGACGTGGCCGCCGAACGTGACTGGATCGCCGACCACATCGCCGAGCGGTATGCGGCGGCCGCGGCCGCCGATGACGAGCCGCCGACCGCCGCGGTTCTGGTGCGCCGCAACGCCGATGCCGGTCCCATCGCCGAGGCGTTGACCGCACGCGGTGTTCCGGCGGAAGTGGTCGGCCTGGCCGGGCTGTTGTCCATTCCGGAGGTCGCCGACGTGGTCGCGATGGTCCGGCTGGTCGCCGACCCGGCCGCCGGGGCGGCGGCCATGCGGGTGCTGACCGGGCCGCGCTGGCAGCTGGGCGCGCGTGACCTCGCGGCGCTGTGGCGCCGCGCGGTCACGCTCGACGGCTCGCGGCCCGCGTCCGCGAGTGCTGAGCAGATCATCGCCTCGGCCGCGCCGGATGCCGACACCGCGAGCCTGGCCGACGCGCTGGCCGATCCGGGCCCCGCGACGGCCTACTCGGAGCAGGGTCATCGGCGCATCATCGATCTGGCGGGCGAACTGGCAAGGCTGAGAACGCTTTTGGGTCACCCGGTCACCGAACTCGTCGGCGAGGTGCGTCGCGCCCTCGGCGTCGACGTCGAGGTTCGGGCCGCCCGGCCCGTCGCCGCCGACTGGGCCGGTGCCGAGCACCTGGACCGCTTCGCCGACGTCGTCGCCGACTACGCGGCGCGCCCGCGCGCATCTGTCGAAGGTCTGCTGGCCTATCTCGACGCGGCCGAGGTCGTGGAGAACGGGCTGGCCCCCGCCGAAGTCAGCGTGGCGACCGGGCGGGTTCAGGTGTTGACCGTCCACTCCGCGAAAGGGCTGGAGTGGCAGGTGGTGGCCGTTCCGCACTTGTCCGCCAGGGTCTTTCCGTCGACCGCCGCCAAGCGCAGCTGGCTCACCGATCCCGCCGATCTGCCGCCGCTGCTGCGCGGTGACCGGGCGGCCGAAGGTCTGCATGGGGTTCCGGTCCTCGATACCGCACACGTCAACGATCGAAAAGCGCTGTCCGACGCCATCATGGCGCACCGCAATCAGCTCGAGCAGCGCCGCCTCGACGAGGAACGCAGGCTGCTGTACGTGGCGATCACCCGCGCCGAGGACACCTTGCTGCTGTCCGGTCACCACTGGGGCGCCAGCGAGAGTAAACCCCGCGGGCCGTCGGACTTCCTGCACGAGATCAAAGACATCATCGACCGCGCGGCGAGCGCCGGTGAACCCTGCGGCGAAGTCGAGCAGTGGGCCCCGCCTCCCGCCGAAGGCGAGCGGAACCCGTTGCGCGACAGCGTCCGTGAGGCGATCTGGCCCGCCGACCCGCTCGGTAGGCAACGTGCCGACATCGAGAACGGCGCCGCGCTGGTGCGCAAAGCACTCGCCGGTGAGGTCGCCGACACCGGCGAGGATCCCGAGTGCTGGACGGCCGACGTCGACGCGCTGCTGGCCGAAAGGTCCCGCGTCGCCACACCGTCGCCGGCTGAACTGCCCGGCCAGCTGTCGGTCAGCGCGCTGGTCGAACTCGACCGCGACCCCACCGCGCTGCGCCGGCTGACCCGGCGGCTGCCGTCTCGCCCGGACCCGCACGCGATCCTGGGCACCGACTTCCACGAGTGGGTGCAGCGGTTCTATGGCGCGGAGCGGCTCTTCGACCTCGACGACCTGCCCGGTGCCGTCGACGGCACGGCCGGCGACACCGAAGAACTCGAGGATCTGCAGACCGCCTTCACCCGATCAGAATGGGCGGCGCGCACCCCGGTGGATGTGGAGGTGCCGTTCGAGATGGCGATCGGCGACACCGTCGTGCGCGGCCGCATCGACGCGGTGTTCGCCGACGCCGGCGGCGGCATGACCGTGGTCGACTGGAAGACCGGCGAACCACCGGCCGACGAGGACGCGAAACGGCATGCCGCCGTGCAGCTCGCGGTGTACCGCCTGGCGTGGGCGGCGCTGAAGGGCTGCCCGCCGGCAGAGGTGCGCGCGGCGTTCCATTATGTGCGGGCAAACACCACCGTGAGGCCGGAAAACCTGCCTGGCCCAGACGAATTGGTGGCGCTGCTGGCCCGCTCTAGTACTTCGGAGCGTTGCGCCTGATCGCGATGGCCTGGGTGATCATCGGCACCTGCAGCGGCAGCCGGGCCAGCGCCAGCAACTTCATCGGCAACGGCTTGTCCTTCCACAGCCGGCACATGTTGACGTTGGCCGGGAACACCGCCAGGTACAACGCGATCGCGAACAGCGCGGCAGCACGGCGCGTCCGCGGCACCAACAACATGGTCCCGATGCCGACCTCGGCCACGCCGGAGGCGTAGGTGTAGAACCGGGCGTCGCCCGGTAGTTCGGCGGGCACGATGTCATCGAAGGGCTTGGGCGCCACGAAATGCCCGACGCCAATGCCGATGAGCATCAGCGCGGCGCGGTAGGCGGGCAGCTGGCTGGGGCTGCGTGAAGGTTCGAGTTCGGTAGTCGTCGTCGGCATGGGTACATAATGCTGGAGTGGTGGCACTGGGGCGAGAGGGTCTGGGGCGCAGAGGGTCGGACACGATGACGGAGTCGCGTGGCCAAGGGTAGGTTGCGGCGCAGGCTCGAGGCGATCGACGAGAACCTGGCGGCCAAGCCGGACAGCGCGCTCGTCGACTATCTGCACATCCCGGAGAAGTTCGTCAGCCCGGGCCGTCGCATCGCCCGCCGGCTGATCTACGCCCTGACGGCGCTGTTCGCCGCGGTGATCATCGTCTACCTCGACCGGGACGGCTATCGCGACGTCCGCGACGGGCCGCTAACCTTCCTGGACTGCCTGTATTACGCCACGGTGTCGCTGTCGACCACCGGCTACGGCGACATCACGCCCTACACCGAGACCGCGCGCCTGGTGAACGTCCTGGTCATCACGCCGTTGCGGGTGGCGTTCCTGATCGTGTTGGTCGGTACCACCGTCGAAACCCTGACCACGGCGTCGCGGCAGGCTCTCAAGATCCAGCGTTGGAGGAACAGCGTGCGCAACCACACCGTCGTCATCGGTTACGGGACGAAGGGCAGGACGGCGGTGGCCGCGATGATCGGCGACGGCGTCGCGCCCGCCGACATCGTCGTCGTCGACACCGACCAGGCCTCACTGGACCGGGCCAACGCCGCCGGACTGGTCACCGTGCGCGGTGACGCCAACAAGTCCGATGTGCTGCGGCTGGCCGGCGCCCAGCACGCCAATTCGATCATCGTCGCCACCAACAGCGACCCGACCGCGGTGCTGGTGACGCTGACCGCGCGGGAGCTGGCGCCGAAAGCCAAGATCATCGCCTCGGTCCGGGAGGCCGAGAACCAGCACCTGCTGCGCCAGTCGGGCGCCGACTCGGTGGTGGTGTCCTCGGAGACCGCGGGCCGTCTGCTCGGCATCGCCACCAGTGCCCCGAGCGTGGTGGAAATGATCGAGGACCTACTCACACCGGACGCCGGTTTCGCGATCGCCGAGCGGGAGGTCGAGCACAAGGAGGTCGGCGGTTCCCCGCGGCACCTGCCCGACATCGTCCTGGGGGTGATGCGCGACGGCAAGCTGCTGCGCGTCGATGACCCTATTGTCGACGCGCTGGAGCCCACCGACCGGCTGCTCTACGTCCGCAGCGCCGGAGACTGACGGCGTGACATTCCGACTGCGCAACGTTCCGCTGCTGTCCCGGGTGGGTGCCGACCGTGCCGACCATCTGCGCACCGACGTCGACGCCGCGATCGCCGGCTGGGCCGATGCCGCGGTGCTGCGAGTCGACCACCGCAACCAGGTGATGATCGCCGACGGCCGGGTGCTGCTGGGGCCGGCGGCCAAGCTCGGCGACACGCCGCCGCGCGATGCGGTGTTCCTGGGCCGGCTGGCCGACGACCGCCACGTGTGGGCGGTGCGCGCCGCGCTGGAAGCCCCCGAGGACGGTGCCGAGGCCGAGGTCTCCGATCTGCGCCGCGGCGGCCAGGTGTTCGACGACGTCAGTGCCCAGCTGGTGGCCTCGGCGCTGGCCTTGCTGAACTGGCATGACCAGTCGCGGTACAGCCCACTCGACGGCTCGCCGACCAAGGCGATCAAGGGCGGCTGGTCACGGGTGAACCCGCTGACCAACCACGAGGAATTCCCCCGCATCGATCCGGCCATCATCGTGTTGATTCACGACGGCCATGACCGCGCGGTGCTGGCCCGCCAGACGGTGTGGCCGCAGCGGCTGTTCTCGTTGCTCGCCGGATTCGTCGAGGCGGGGGAGTCGTTCGAGTCGTGCGTGGTGCGCGAGGTCGCCGAGGAGGTCGGCCTGTCGGTCACCGACGTCGAATACCTGGGCAGCCAGCCGTGGCCGTTCCCGCGGTCATTGATGGTGGGTTTCCACGCGATCGGCGATCCCGAGCAGGAGTTCGTCTTTCACGACGGCGAGATCGCCGAGGCGGCGTGGTTCACCCGGGCCGAGGTGCGCGAGGCACTCGAACACGGCGACTGGAACAGCGAGTCGTCGTCGCGGCTGCTGCTGCCGGGATCGATCTCGATCGCCCGGGAGATCATCGAATCCTGGGCGGCCCAGGACTAAGACGCCAGCTTCGCCTGGACTTCTTTGAGGCTGGGGTTGGTCAGCGCGCTGCCGTCGGCGAACTTCAGCGTCGGCACGGTCTGGTTGCCGTTGTTCACCGACATCACGAATTGAGCGGCGGCCGGGTCGTGCTCGATGTCGACCTCGGCGAAGGAGATCCCCGCCGACTTCAGTGCGGTCTTCAGGCGCTTGCAGTAGCCGCACCACACGGTGGAGTACATGGTGAGCTGGGGATCGTTGCCACTCATGAGAGACGAACCTAGCGGAGCGCCGACGTGCAATGTCCCCACCCCCTGCCAAGATGGACCGCATGCCGGTGACCGTCGATCATCTGACCGGCCTCGATGACGAACAGCGCGAAGCCGTGCTGGCCGCTCGCGGGCCGTTGTGTGTGCTCGCCGGTGCCGGCACCGGTAAGACGCGCACCATCACCCACCGCATCGCGCACCTGGTCGCCAACGGTCACGTCGCCGCCGGCCAGGTGCTGGCGGTGACGTTCACGTCCCGTGCCGCCGGTGAGATGCGGGCGCGGTTGCGTGCCATGGATGCCGGTGGCGACGGAGTCGCGGTCGGCTCCGTGCAGGCGCTGACGTTCCACGCCGCGGCCCGCCGTCAGCTGCAGTATTTCTGGCCGCGGGTGGTCGGCGACACCCGCTGGGAGCTGCTGGACACCAAGTTCTCCGTCGTCGCGCAGGCCGCCAGCCGCAACCGGCTGCAGGTCAGCACCGACGACGTTCGCGATCTCGCGGGCGAAATCGAGTGGGCCAAAGCCTCGTTGATCAGTCCTGAGGGGTATGCCGCGGCGGTCGCGAAGGTTCAGCGCGACATTCCGCTGGACGCCGACAAGGTCGCCACCGTCTATGCCGGATACGAAAAACTGAAGGCCAACCGCGACGGGGTCGCACTGCTCGATTTCGATGACCTGCTGCTGCACACCGCCGGAGCGATCGAGAACGACGCGGCGGTGGCTGCCGAATTCCGGGACCGTTACCGGTGTTTCGTCGTCGACGAGTACCAGGACGTCACCCCGCTGCAGCAGCGCGTGCTCGACGCGTGGCTGGGCAACCGGGACGACCTGACCGTCGTCGGTGACGCCAACCAGACCATCTACTCGTTCACCGGTGCCTCGCCGCGCTTCCTGCTCGACTTCTCCCGGCAGTTCCCCGAGGCGACGGTGGTGCGCCTGGAGCGCGACTACCGCTCCACGCCGCAGGTGGTGTCGCTGGCCAACCGGGTGATCGCTGCCGCGCGGGGTCGGGTCGCCGGTAGCAAGCTGCATCTGATCGGTCAGCGCGAGCCCGGCCCGTCGCCGACCTTCCGTGAGCATCCCGACGAGGTCGCCGAGGCGACCGCTGTCGCGCGTTCGATCAAGCGGCTCGTCGAATCCGGAACGGCCCCAGCCGAAATCGCGGTGCTCTATCGCATCAACGCCCAATCCGAGGCGTACGAAGAGGCGCTGACCGAGGCCGGTATCCCGTTCCAGGTGCGCGGCGGCGAGGGGTTCTTCAGCCGCCAGGAGATCCGCCAGTCCCTGGTGGCGCTGCAGCGCGCCGCGGAACGCCAAACCGACAGCCCGCTGCCCGAGATCGTGCGACAGATCCTCGAACCGCTCGGGCTGACCGGCGAACCACCGGCCGGCACCAAGGCGCGGGAGCGCTGGGAGGCGCTGACCGCACTGGCCGAACTGGTCGACGACGAGGTGGCTGCGCGTCCCCAGTTGGACCTGCCCGCCTTGGTGGCCGAACTGCGAGTGCGTGCCGACGCCCGGCATCCACCCGTGGTGCAGGGGGTGACGTTGGCGTCGCTGCATGCCGCCAAGGGTTTGGAATGGGACGCGGTGTACCTGGTTGGTCTGGCCGACGGCACGCTGCCGATCTCGCACGCGCTGGCCCATGGCCCGGACAGCGAGGCGGTGGAGGAAGAGCGACGCCTGCTGTATGTCGGAATCACCCGCGCCCGAGTGCATTTGGAGCTCAGCTGGGCGCTGGCCCGCACGCCGGGTGGGCGGCAGGGTCGGCGTCCGTCACGGTTCCTCAACGGCATCGCGCCGCAGGCCCAGTCCGAGCCGACGCCGAACAAGCCGCGCCGCCAGAAGGGTGCCACCCCACGCTGCCGGGTGTGCAATGCGGTGTTGACCACCGCACCGTCAATCATGTTGCGCCGCTGCGAAACATGCTCGGTCGACGTCGACGACGAACTGCTGGCCCAGCTCAAGGACTGGCGCCTGCGCACCGCCAAGGAACTGAAAGTTCCTGCCTACGTGGTCTTCACCGACAACACGCTGATCGCGATCGCCGAGTCGTTGCCGTCGGACGACGCGGCGCTGGTGGCGATCCCCGGCATCGGAGCCCGCAAGCTCGAGCAGTTCGGCCCGGACGTGCTCGACCTGGTGCGCGCCCGCCGATAGCGGGCCGGTCAGGGGTGGCCGGGGCCGTAGTTGACCGTCCTGGTGGTGGAGTTGGTCCCGTTATCGGCGATTCCGGGGGTTCCGCCGCCGGTGTAGCTGCTGACGTCGCCGACACCGAGGCTCGCCGTGCCGCCCGGGTTGTTCACCGTGGCGCCGCCGGTGTAGCTCGACGGCCCCCCGACTCCGACCGAGGCGTTTGCGCAGATGTTGGCCGGGAAAGCGCCTGCCGATGTCGGCGACTCGCTGCACAGATTGTTCGACGTCGAACCCCCCGTATAGCTCGACGCGTCGCCGACGCCGGCGGAGGGCCCGAAGCCCGCGCCAGTCACCGCCCCGGATTCGCCGTCGGCCCACGCCGTCGCCTGGGGCAGCCCGGCGAGTGAGATCACGACGGACCCAGCTACCAGCCCGATGGTTCGAACAATTTGCCGTGTGTTCATTGTTCAGCACCCCTTCGTTAACCGTTTGTTCACCCAGGGTAGCGCTGTGAACGCCCAACCGAGTGCAAACGGGCGTCGGGGGAGCCGATCACGCAACCGCCGCAGTCAACGCGACAAAATCCGACTCCTGCCGGTAGCCGGCTGCGGTGATGAATCAGATTGTGGTTGACGTCATTTCGTACGGCCTGCCGTCAGCTCAGGCCTTCACCAGCCTCGGCGCCTGCCAGGCGCCACTCAAGGCGTCCGGCGTGGGCCAGTACAGCCGAAGGATCGCGGCGAACGGTCCCGGCGGAGCGGGCAGCCAGTTGGGTTCCTTCTCCGGGCCCGGAGACTGATTCTGCAGGTACAGCGTCAGGCTGCCGTCGGGGTTCTTCACCAGGCCGGGCAGCATCGGGGAGTTGATCAGATACCGATTGATCGGGTTGTGCACCAGCAGGCTTTCCGGAAGCTTGTACATGGTCAGCGACCAGAACGCGTTCACCGGCGGCAGCTGGCCGGCGGGGAAGGTCAGGGTGTAGCTGTTGGCCCCCGTCAGTGACTGGCCGTCGGCGTCTGTGGCGTAGATCGGGTACATGGCCTCGGCCTTGGAGTTGCCGTAGATCCCCAGTGCCGCCCCGGCCATCCGGTAGAGGTAGTTGTCCTTCAGCTCGTCCTTCGTGCCGAACAGATCACCTGAGGTCACCTGTCCGGTGTCGAGCTCGGCGGTCTTGAAGGTGTCCAGCTCGGACCAGGCGTCGGCCATGCCGTCGGTGATCGCCTTGTGCATCTCCGGGCTGAGCGAGGCGGCGTTGAAGGTGCCGTCGGGCGCGACCCCGATGCCGGTGAAGCGGTCACGCACGGCTGTGTCCGACGGCAGCGCTGGTGCATAGCGCAGCGCGAAGTTCATCAGCTCGAAAAACGTCGGCGAGGTCTTCTGGTCGTCGGGCGTCAGCGCCACCGGGAAGTCGATCGCTGGCGCGGCGGGGGGAGCGGGCTGGCCGAGGAAAGCCGACAGCGGCTGCACCGTGTAGCCGGCCTGAATGTTCTTGACGTTCTCCACGTCGTCGGGCCCGAAGAGCTGGGTGCGGTAGAGCGCCAGAACGAAGTCGGTGTCGGATCGGATCACCTCGTCGACGCCGGCCGGTTTGTCGCCGGTCCAGCCCGGGCCGGCCAAGAGGTACGTGCCGCCGCTGTTGCCAGTGGTGCGGCTGCCCAGGTAGGCGAAGTTGTAGGTGTAGCCGTCGACGAACTGCACCGAGAAGTAGCGATCCTGCGCGATCGGCGGCAGGGTCAGCACCAGCGGCTCGGCGCGCAGATCCGCGCCGAGCATCGAGTAGGGCGTGTCGGAGTTGGGCGTCTGGATGGCCGTGTCGGCCGGGGTGAAGACGCGGGCGACGCTGTGCACCTGGTTCCAGTCGCCCTTGTACTCCGGGCTGTGCGAATCGACGAAGTAGGAGTACTGCACCCGGTAGGTGTCCACCATCGGAAAGCCGTACGTGTAGGCCTGTTTCGCGATGGTCCTGACGTCTCCGAGGGTGAGCGGCTCCCCGGCCGGGGTGGCCGGGGAACCGTCGGTCCCCGAGGTCATGGTGGGCTCAGCCCAGTGCGGCCAGTGCTGCGTCGTAGTCGGGCTCCTGACCGATCTCGGGCACCAGTTCGGTGTAGGCGACCTTGCCGTCGGCGCCGACGACCACGACGGCCCGGCCGAGCAGGCCCGCCATCGGTCCGTCGGTGATCGTGATGCCGTAGTCCTCGCCGAAGCTGCTGCGGAACGCCGACGCCGTCACGACGTTCTCGATGCCCTCGGCACCACAGAACCGCTTCTGTGCGAACGGCAGATCCTTCGACACGTTCACCACCGGCGCGCCGGTGGCCGCCGCGCGCTCGTTGAACGTCCGCACGCTGGTGGCGCACACGGGGGTGTCGACCGACGGGAAGATGTTGAGCACCAAAGCTTTTCCATCGAACTGGCCGCTGCTCACGGAGCCGAGGTCGGTGCCGGTCAGGTCGAAGGCGGGGGCCTGGGTGCCGACGGCGGGCAGGTCTCCAATGGTGTTGATCGGGTTTCCACGCAGGGTTATCTGTGCCATGGCAATCAGTTTGTCAGGGCCGGTGGGGCGGCCGCTGGCCGGGTCGGTTGCCTGGCACCGTCAGAAAACCCCGCCCATGGTGGATCCGTCGATCATGCGGTCCAGTTCGGCGCGGGCCAGTTGTTTGCGGAATTCACCTGCGTGGGAGGCGTCGCCGGCGTTGTGCATCACCTCGGTGATCCACACCGCAGAGATCTGGGCGTTCCAGATGTGGCGCAGGCAGGTTTCGGAATAGCTGTCGAGCGGGCCGGGATCGCCGTGGTGCACTTGCTGGATCACGGCGCGGGCGAACACGTCGGCGTCGTGGAGGGCGAGGCTCATTCCCTTGGCGCTCATCGGCGACACGATGTGTGCCGCGTCCCCGAGGAGGAAGAGCCTTCGGTAGCTCATGGGGCTGTGCACGACGCTCCGGATCGGGACGATCTGCTTGTCCGTGAACGGTGCCCTCGCTGGAAGTGGCTCGCCGAACCGCGTCTCGAGTTCGCTCCACACGCGCTCGTCGGGCCACTGTTCGGGGCTGTCGGTCAGTGCGCACTGCAGGTAGAAGCGGCTTTTGTTCGGGCCGCGGGTGATCTGCGCGGAAAAGCCGCGGCTATGGATGGCCATGACCGCCGGAGGGTCGGCGGGGACGTCGGCGAGCATGGCCAGCCACGCGTAGCCGTGCTCATGGGAGTGGGTGGTCAGCACGCCGGCCGGGATCGACGTCTTGCTGACCCCGCGGTCGCCGTCGCAGCCGGCGATGTAGTCGCTGGTGATGGTCACTGTGGTGCCGCTGGTGTCCCGGTAGTGCAGAACACTGCGCTCGGGGTCGAGACGGGCGTCGTCGGCTCCGAAGCGAATGTCCCCGCCGTCACGCAGAAAGACGGCGATGAGGTTGCGGACCAGCACCTGCTGTGGGCAGAAGACGCCGTCGGCTTCGTCTTCGCCCAGGGTCCACTGCCGGACCTGGCCGTCGATCCGCAGCGGCGCACCCTCGGATCCACGGTCGCCGACGGCCTGGCCTTCGACGACTTCCTCAAGACCCCACTCGCCGAACAGGCCTACCGCCGAGCCGTCGAGTGCGCCGGCACGGTGGCGGCCCTCGACATGGTCGCGGCTGTGTTTCTCCACCACGATGCATGGGATTCCGTTGCGCAGCAAGAAGTTTCCCAACGAGAGTCCGGCGACGCCGGCGCCGACGATTGCGACGACCGTTCGTTCTGTTTCATCCATACGGTCCACTTTGGGATGCCGAGCAGCTGCCGCCCACCGATAAACAGCCAGCGGATACCGGAAAGTCGCCAGCTTGTGAAACTACGCGCCGTCGGTGCCCAGTCCGGCCTGGTAGCGCCCCGGAGTCTCGCCGACGACGGAGGCGAACGCCTCGATGAAGCTGGTGGGGTTAGACCACCCGCACGTGATGGCGGTGTCGGTGACGGACCCGCCGTTGCCCAGGTGGACCAGTGCGTGGTGGATGCGCAGCACGGTTCGCCAGCGGTGGAAGCTCATGCCGAGTTCGTCGTGGAACAGACGAGTCAGGGTGCGGGCGCTGGCGCCGGTACGTCGTCCGAGTTGGCTCAGGGTGGTGGACTGGGCGGGGTCGGCGCGCAGGATTTCAGTGACCGCACGCAATCGGTCGTCGCGCGGCTCGGGCAAGTGCAGTGACTCGTCGGGTGTTGCGGTGATCTCGTCGATCACCACGGCGCGCAGCCGCCGATACGCATCCGACTGTCCGTCGGGTCGGCTGGTGAGTGTCAGAAGCGCTTCTCGCAGTAGGGGATTCACGCCGAAGACGCCGGGGAACGGAGCCAGGTGTCCGCAAAGCTCGGCGGGGATCACCACGACTCGGACATCGGTGGTGCCGTAGAACCGGTGCGAGTGAGCGAATCCGGGCGGCGTCCATGTCAGCCGGTTCGCCGGGGCAACCCACGTGCCCAGCTCGGTGGTGGTGGCCAGCAATCCCGACGCTGCGTATACCAGCTGACCGTCGGTGTGGAAGTGGGCATCGATGTGAAACCCGTGCTCCATCCGGCCTGCGCCATGGGACACCCCCGGGGGAAAGATGGGAGCCGGTCCCGTGGATTGGCGAGATCCCTGCATTGCCACAAGCTACGGCCGCACACCTTTTCGTGGCGGCCCACGCGGTGGGCCGGCGTCCCGTAGCCAACAAAACCCCAGGTCAGAAAATCGCTTGTGCCGAAATCGTGTTAGGGTTTAGCCTCGATTCATCAATCCTGTGCCGATCGATGGCTACAGGGCGGCGTGACGAAAGGAGGGGCCTGAAGATGAGCACCACAACCGCTGAATTCGGCGTAGCTGGCATGGCGCATCGCGCATGGTCCTACCTGGCCGTCGCGTCCAACCCCTCGCATACCGCTCATGCCGCCGGCGCAGCTGCCGCCATTGCGGCGCAGCGTAAGCGTCGCGCCAACGCCGCCCCGACGATCGCGTCCGTGGACAGGAGCTTCATCTAGGAAAGCTCCCAGACGAGAGCCTCTGGCCACGGACCCGAAGTCAACGGATCCGTGGCCTTTCTGATTTCAGCAGAAACCTGGTCCCGGATCCCTCTCAACAGAGATAGAGCCATTCGACCAGGAAGCAGGTGAGCGAGACATGTCGACATCGACAGTCCGCCAGGAGAAGCTGCCGGTGTTGCCGTGCCACGTCGGGAATCCCGACTTGTGGTTCGCCGAGAACCCGATGGACCTGGAGCGCGCCAAGGTGCTCTGCGGGGAATGTCCGATCCGGCGGCAATGCCTTGCCGCCGCACTGGATCGCGGTGAGCCCTGGGGTGTCTGGGGCGGCGAGATCATCGAACGGGGCAGCGTCGTGGAGCGCAAGCGGCCGCGCGGGCGTCCACGCAAGGACGTGATCGCGGCCTGAGGTGTCGTCGGTCCCGAACCCGGTTAATGCACGGGTTCGGGTTCGACGAAACCTGGCACCAACTCGGCGGCGAGGGCACGGGTCGGGACGTGGGCGTCGAGCTGGCAGGAGATCGCCACGGTCGACGCGATCACCCGCAGCGGGATCGCCAGCTTCGCCGGCAGATCCATCGACCGGGCGGTCCTGATTTGCGCGGCCGAGACATTCATATTCGCCGCTGCCATCTTCTGCAGCCAGCGGCGGGTGTAGTGGAAGACCTCGACCTCGATCGGTTCCACGTATTGGCGCAGCATGTCGTCGATTTCGCTGGCCGACACCTGCTCACCCTTCTGGATGAAGCCGACCCGTTCCATCGTGGGCAGCAGTTCGTCGTAATTCTTGTCGCGGGCCAGGCAGATGATCTGGCCGATCTCGACGGGCAGCCCGTCCGGCAGCGGACCCACCGCGCCGAAGTCGATGACGCCCATCCGGCCGTCGGGCAGCATCATGAAATTCCCGGGATGCGCGTCGCCGTGCATCATGCCGAGCCGCGACGGGGCATCGAAGGTGAGCTCGATAAGCCTTGTGCCGCAAAGGTCTCGCTCGTCGGGAGTGCCGTCACGGATGATGTGCGCCATCGGCACGCCGTCGATCCACTCGGTGATCATCACCTTGGGCGCGCTGGCCACCACGTGCGGCACGACGAAGTGCGGATGCCCCTCGTAGGCCTTGGCGAAGGCGCGCTGGTTGTCGGCTTCCAGGCGGTAGTCGAGCTCCATCTCGGTGCGCTCGATGAGCTCATCGACCACGCCCTGCACGTCGGCGCCGGGAGCGAGCTGTTTGAACACACTGACCAAGCGCTGCATGGTCTTCAGGTCGGCGCGCAGAGCTTCGTCGGCGCCCGGGTACTGGATCTTGACTGCGACCTCGCGGCCATCGGACCACACGCCCTTGTGCACCTGGCCGATGCTGGCCGACGCGACCGGGGTGTCATCGAACGAGCTGAAGCGCTCACGCCACTTGGTGCCGAGCTGGCCGTCGAGCACCCGGTGCACCTTGGCCGCGGGCAGCGGCGGGGCGTCCTTCTGCAGTTTGGTCAGGGCCTCGCGGTAGGGCTCGCCGAACTCGGCGGGGATCGCGGCTTCCATCACCGACAGCGCCTGGCCGACCTTCATGGCGCCGCCCTTGAGCTCACCGAGCACGGTGAACAACTGGTTGGCGGCCTTCTCCAACAGCTCGGCCTGGACCTCGTCTTTCGACTTGCCGGTCAGTCGTTTGCCAAAGCCCAGCGCCGCCCGGCCGGCAAAGCCGACCGGGATGGACGCCAGCTTGACGTTGCGCGCCGTGCGGCCGCGCTTGATGTCTGCCACGTCCCCATCATCCCTGACGAAGCTGCGCTGGCAACCACCGATGTCAGCATTGGCAGTTCGGATGCCGCGACCAGCGACGAGCCGAGATCGTGTTGCTGTTCACATCGACCTGCAGGGTGGTGTTGAGCGTGGCCGGCGGCGCCCCGGCGGCCTCCTGCCCGCGAACCGCGGTGATGATCTGCTGTAGCTGGGCCAGCGCGACGGCCGCGGTCGCCAGCACGGTCGGCCGGTCGGCGCTGCCGATCACTTCCCGTAGCTGTGCGGCCACCGCCGGCCAGGCCCCGTCGCGGTCGGTGCGGTGCAGGTCCGCGCATGCCAGGCAGCTCGTCACACCGGGGATCACCAGCGGCCCGACCAACCCGGCGCCGTCGCGCACCCGCACCGGCAGGTGCGGCACCCCGGCGGCGTGCAGATCCCGGACCAGCCGGGGGTCGGCGACCAGATAGTCGCTGAGCACCACCATGTCCGCGGTCGCCGCCGACACCGAGGCGTTGGCGTGGCTGGTGTGCGCGAGCCGTGCTCCGGAGCGGCGCAACGCCTCGACCATCAGGTCGGTCAGCGGGCCGCGGCCGTGGACCCGGATCGACAGTGCCCGTGTCGCGGGCTGACGGGCCCGGCCGCGGACCACACCCCGGTTCACCAGGGCTTCGAGGATCTGTTCGATGTGGCCGGCGAGCCCGTGGGTGTCGGCCAGCCGGTGCAGTTCGGTGATGCCGAGCGGAACCTGCATGCCGCGCAGCAGCGCGGCCAGCGCAGCGGGTGTCGCACCATCAGGCGGGCGGACCAGCACGGCGCGGCGGGGATCCCAGCCCACCTGGACCGCGCCGTCGGGTCGCAGTAGCACCGGCATCGCCGAGTCGAGTGCGTAGAGCACCTGCCGACTGTGGCACCGCGAGGGTGCCGGGCGGCTCAGCTATCCACAGGCCCGTCGTCGTGCCCAGGCTTTTTGTCGTCCTCCCCGGACTCCGTCGACTTCTGGAATTCCTCGATCGCGGCGTCGATGTCGATCCCGCTGGTGTCACCGCCGATGATCCGGTCGATGAACCCGGCCGGCTCGTCGAGGTCCGCCGAGTTCGGCAGCAGGTCGGGGTGCTGCCAAACGGCGTCGCGCGCGTCGACGCCGACGGCGTCGGTCAGCCGCTCCCACAGCACGGCGGCTTCGCGCATCTTGCGGGGTCGCAGTTCCAGGCCGACGAGTGTTGCGAAGGTCTGCTCGGCCGGTCCGGCGGTGGCCCGCCGGCGGCGCAGCATCTCCGACAGCGCGGCGGTGCCGGGGATGCGGTCGCCGAGCGCGCCGGTGACCACGGTCTGTACCCAGCCCTCGATCAACGCGAGCAGGGTTTCCAGCCGCTCCAGCGCGGCCGTCTGCTCCGGGGTGGCCTTGGGCTCGAACATGCCCTGGCTCAGCAGCTGTTCCATCGCGGCGGGGTCGGCCAGGGCGGCCGGGTTGAAGCCCTGCGCCAGCTCCTCGATGCCGCTCATGTCGATCTTCATGCCCTTGGCGTAGGCCTCGACGGCGTTGAGCAGCTGGGTGGACAGCCACGGGACATGGCTGAACAGCCGGTGATGGGCGGCCTCGCGGGCGGCCAGGAAGGTCAGGATCTCGCTGCGCGGCTGCTCGAGCCCCTCGGAGAGTGCTTCGATGGCCTCGGGCATCAGCGCGGCGACGCCCTTGGGGCCCAGCGGCAGCCCGATGTCGGTCGAGGTGAGCACTTCGCGGGACAGCTTCCCGAGCGCCTGGCCCAGCTGCGAGCCGAAGGCCATGCCGCCCATCTGGGTCATCATCGCCATCAGCGGACCGGCCATCGCCTTGGCTTCCTCGGGCAACGACGACGCCCACACCGAGCCGATCTGCTCGGCCATCGGGTCGCACAGCCGCTTCCAGGTGTCCAGCGTGCCGTCCACCCAGTCGTTCGGTGTCCACGCGACGGCCTTCGTGGCCCCGGCGGGCAGCGCGGTCGCGCCGTCGAGCCAGGTGTCGGCCAGGTGCACGGCATCGGAGATGGCCGAGCTGGTGGCCGCCGGGATCGGCGCGACGAAACCGATGGAGCTCGAGGCCAGCTGCCGGGCCAGGTCGTAGTTCACCGGGCCCGACGAACCGCCGCCCATCATGTTGCCGCTGCCGCTGAACATCTGGCCGAGCTTGGTGAAGATCTGGCCGAGGTCAGCCATGTTGAACTCGCCGCCGCCGAAGCCGAAGGGGTCGGCGGGGCCCGAGTTGGGGTCCTTTTTCGGCTTGTCTCGGTCGGGGTCGTCTCCCGCGGAGAAGCCGAAGGGCAGGTCAGCCATGCCTCAACCGTACTCACCCCGCGTCGGGGCGGGCCAATTGGCGATCACGCTGTCAGTGAACCGGGCCGGCCGGATCTAGTCTGGGCGGCGTGAACAGGCGGATTCTGACGCTGATGACGGCCTTGGTACCAATCGTCGTCTTCGGTGTGCTGCTGGCGGTCGTGACCGTGCCCTATGTCTCGCTGGGGCCCGGGCCGACCTTCAACACCCTCGGCGAAGTCGACGGCAAGCAGGTGGTGGCCATCAACGGCACCGACACCCACCCCACCTCGGGTCACCTGAACATGACCACCGTCGCCCAACGCGACGGCCTGACGTTGGGGCAGGCGCTGACGCTGTGGGTGTCGGGCCGCGAACAGCTGGTTCCGCGCGATCTGGTGTTCCCGCCGGACAAATCGCGCGAGGAGGTCGAAAAGGATCAGGACTCCGACTTCAAGCGCTCCGAGGACAGTGCGGAGTACGCGGCGCTGGGTTTCCTGAAGTACCCCGAAGCGGTGCGGGTCGAGAACGTCAGCGATCCGGGACCGTCGGCAGGAAAGTTGCAGGCCGGGGACGCCATCGACGCCGTCGACGGTAAGCCGGTAGCGAACATCGCGGAGTTCACCGCGTTGCTCAAGGCCACCAAGCCCGGCCAGGAGATCGTCATCGACTACCGCCGCAAGAACGCCCCGGCCGGCAGTACGCGGATCACGTTGGGCACCAACGCCGACCGCGATTACGGCTATCTCGGGGTGGCCGTGCTCGATGCGCCGTGGGCACCGTTCAGCATCGACTTCAACCTGGCCAACATCGGCGGCCCGTCGGCGGGATTGATGTTCAGCCTGGCCGTCGTCGACAAACTCACCACCGGTGACCTCAACGGATCGAAGTTCATCGCGGGCACCGGAACGATCAACGCGGACGGCAAGGTCGGCCCGATCGGGGGCATCACCCACAAGATGCTGGCCGCGCAGGAAGCCGGGGCCGCGGTGTTCCTGGTGCCCGCCGAGAACTGCGACGAGGCCCGCTCGATGCGCGACGACGACATGGAGCTGGTCAAGGTGGACACCTTGGCCGGGGCCGTCGACTCGCTGCACACGCTGACCTCCGGCGGGCGTCCGCCCAGCTGCTAGCCCGTCGCCGCAGGACAGCACCCGTGCCGGGGTGCGTAGAGTTGTGGCCGTGTTGCTGCAACGGCGCGGCGCGGCCGCCCGACAAGACCCAGGAGCCTGACAGGTGAGTATGCGGCCCGGTGCCCGGATGCCGAAGCTGACCCGGCGCAGCCGGATTCTGATCGGTGTAGCGCTCGCGGTTGTGTTGCTGTTGTTGGTCGGGCCACGGGTGATCGACGCCTACGTGGACTGGTTGTGGTTCGGCGAGCTGGGGTACCGCTCGGTGTTCACCACCGTGCTGCTGACCCGCATCATCGTTTTCCTGGTGGCTGCCGTGCTGGTCGGGGCGATCGTCTTCGCCGGACTGGCGCTGGCCTACCGGACCAGGCCGGTGTTCGTTCCGACCGCGGGGCCCAACGATCCGGTCGCGCGGTACCGCACGGCGGTGATGGCGCGGCTCAAGCTGTTCGGCATCGGGGTGCCCGTGGTGATCGGCGTCTTCTCCGGTGCTATCGCGCAGAGCTACTGGCCGCGGGTGCAGATGTTCCTGCACGGCGGCGACTTCGGGATCACCGACCCGCAGTTCGGCAAGGACCTCGGCTTCTACGCGTTCGATCTGCCGTTCTACCGGCTGGTGCTGTCGTATCTGTTCGCCGCGGTGTTCCTGGCGTTCCTGGCGAACCTGGTCAGCCACTACATCTTCGGTGGCATCCGGCTGGCCGGCCGCAGCGGCGCACTGAGCCGCCCGGCGCGCATCCAGCTGGTCGCGCTGATCGGCACGCTGGTGCTGCTCAAGGCCGTCGCCTACTGGTTCGACCGCTACGAACTGTTGAGCCATACCCGCGGCGGCAAGCCGTTCACCGGCGCCGGCTACACCGACATCAACGCGGTGCTACCGGCCAAGCTGATCCTGATGGCCATCGCGCTGATCTGCGCGGCCGCGGTGTTCTCCGCTCTGGTATTGCGCGACTTGCGCATTCCCGCGATCGGCTTGGTGCTGTTGCTGCTGAGCTCGCTGATCGTCGGGGCGGGCTGGCCGCTGGTCGTCGAGCAGATCAGCGTCAAACCCAATGCGGCGCAGAAGGAAAGCGAATACATCAGTCGCAGTATCGCTGCGACCAGGCAGGCCTACGGCCTGACAAACGACCACGTCACCTACCGCGACTACACCGGAAATGCGCCGGCGACCGCGCAGCAGGTGGCTTCCGACCGGGCCACCACGTCGAATATCCGAGTGCTCGACCCGACGATCATCAGCCCGGCGTTCACCCAGTTCCAGCAGGGTAAGAACTTCTACTACTTCCCCGACCAGCTGTCGATCGACCGCTACCAGGGACCCGACGGCGAACTGCGTGACTACGTCGTCGCCGCGCGTGAACTCAACCCGGACCGGCTGATCGACAACCAGCGGGACTGGATCAACCGGCACACCGTCTATACCCACGGCAACGGCTTCATCGCCTCGCCGGCCAACACGGTGCGCGGAATCGCCAACGACCCCAACCAGAATGGCGGTTATCCGGAGTTCTTGGCCAGCGTCGTCGGCGCCAACGGCAGTGTGGTCTCGCCGGGCCCCGCCCCGCTGGATCAGCCGCGCGTCTACTTCGGCCCGGTGATCTCCAACACCTCGGCCGACTACGCGATCGTCGGCAAGAACGGCAACGACCGCGAATACGACTACGAGACCAACACCGAGACCAAGAACTACACCTACACCGGCAGCGGTGGTGTCCCGGTGGGCAATTGGCTGGCGCGCACGGTATTCGCCGCCAAGTTCGCCGAGCGGAACTTCTTGTTCTCCAACGTGATCGGCTCCAACAGCAAGATCCTGTTCAACCGGGATCCCGCGCAGCGGGTCAAGTCGGTGGCGCCGTGGCTGACCACCGACAGCAGCGTGTATCCGGCGATCGTGAACAAGAAGATGGTGTGGGTCATCGACGGCTACACCACGCTGGACAGCTATCCGTACTCGGAGCTGACGTCGCTGTCGTCGGCCACCGCGGACTCCAACGAGGTGGCGGTCAACCGGCTGGCCCCGGACAAGCAGGTGTCCTACATCCGTAACTCGGTCAAGGCCACCGTCGACGCCTACGACGGCACCGTCACGCTGTATGCGCAGGACGAGACCGACCCGGTGCTGAAGGCGTGGATGGCGGTGTTCCCGGGCACGGTGAAGCCGAAGAGTGAAATCTCGGCGGATCTTGCTGCGCACCTGCGCTATCCGGAGGATCTGTTCAAGATTCAGCGCGGGCTGCTGGCCAAGTACCACGTGGATGACCCGGTGACGTTCTTCTCCACCTCGGACTTCTGGGACGTGCCGCTGGATCCCAACCCGACCGCCAGCAGCTACCAGCCGCCGTACTACATCGTCGCCAAAGATCTTGCCCGCAACGATGATTCGGCGTCATTCCAGCTGACCTCCGCGATGAACCGGTTCCGCCGCGACTACTTGGCCGCCTACATCAGCGCGAGCTCTGATCCCGACACCTACGGCCGCATCACGGTGTTGACGATCCCCGGTCAGGTCAACGGTCCGAAGCTGGCGTTCAACGCGATCAGTACCGATACCGCGGTCAGCCAGGACCTCGGTGTGATCGGTCGCGACAACCAGAACCGAATACGGTGGGGCAATCTGTTGACTCTGCCGGTCGGGCAGGGCGGTCTGATCTACGTCTCGCCGGTGTATGCCTCGCCAGGCAGTAGCGATGCCGCGTCGTCGTATCCGCGGTTGATCCGCGTGGCGATGATGTACAACGACAAGGTCGGCTACGGTCCGACCGTGAGTGCGGCGCTGGACGGCATCTTCGGTGCCGGCGCGGGTGCCACGGCGACCGGTCCCGCCCCGGCGAACCCGCCGGGGGGTCAGCTACCGGGCACGCGTCCGCCGGCGGCTCCCGCCCCGGTGCCGGGCAGCGCCCCGGAGGTTCCGACGCCGATCGCGGCGGTGCCTCCTGCGGGCGTGGCGACAACGCTGTCGGGGCCCAAGGCTGCGGCGCTGCAGGATGTCGAAACCGCGCTGGGTGCCGTGCAGGAAGCCCAAAAGAACGGCAACTTCGCCGAATACGGCGACGCGCTGCAGCGTCTCGACGATGCGATGAAGAAGTACGAAGCCGCCAAGTAGCGCGCCATGCGTGAGTTGGTCGTGCTCGGCACTGCAAGTCAGGTGCCGACGCGCTACCGCAACCACAACGGCTATCTGCTGCGCTGGGACGACGAGGGGCTGTTGTTCGACCCCGGCGAGGGTACTCAGCGGCAGATGACGCTGGCCGGGGTGGCCAGCAGTGCGGTGAACCGGTTGTGCCTCACGCACTTTCACGGCGACCACTGCCTCGGGGTGCCGGGCGTCATCCAGCGGGCGTCGTTGGACCGGGTGGATCATCCGCTCGTCGCGCACTTTCCGGCGTCGGGCGCTGAGTACTTCGCCCGACTGCGGCACGCCTCGATCTTCTGGGACCAAGTCGACGTCCGGGAGGAGCCTGTTACCGCTTCGGGGACGGTCGCGGTCGGTGCGTTCGGAGTGCTCGAGGCGCGGGCGCTGGAGCATTCAACGGACGTGTTCGGCTACCGGCTGATCGAACCCGACGGCCGTCGCTTCGTCCCGGAGTTGTTGTCTCGCTTCGGGATCAGCGGACCTTCTGTGGGCGAGCTGGATCGGGTCGGCGTCTTGCACGTGGGGGACCGGGTCGTCAACGTGGCCGACGTCAGTGAGGTGCGGCCGGGCCAGCGGTTCGCGTTCGTGATGGACACCCGGCTGTGTCGCGGCCTGTACGAGTTGGCCGACGGTGCCGACATGTTGGTGATCGAGGCGACGTTCTTGTCCGAGGACGAGGACTTGGCGCAGCAGTACGGGCATCTGACGGCTCGGCAGGCGGCGCAGGTGGCGGCCGACTGTGGGGTGCGCACGTTGGTGCTGACGCACTTCTCGCAGCGGTATCAGGAGGCTTCTCGGCGATATGCCGACGAGGCTGCCGCGGTGTTCTCCGGCGAGATCGTGGTGGCCGAGGATCTGATGCGGGTGCCGGTGCCTGCGCGCCGTTAGGGAGTGGGCAACCCCACGCGCAGCGCGATGGCCTGCTTCTGCCCGACATTGGTGACGAAGTCGGCGTCCGCGGGCTGACCGGGCAGGCCGTCGAACTCCACCCGCGCCAACATCGAGCCCTGGGTGAACAGCAGGACGGTCACCGACTTCGTGCCGTCGGGGGAGTTGCCCGAGACGACGGTGCCGCCAGTGCCGACGATGGAGGGCCGGGGCGGTCCGGGGTTGACGGACTTGGCCAGGCTGGCCTGCGCCTCGGCGAGGGCGGACGGTCCGGCGGCGGGGCTGTCGAGCGCCACGAGCAGGATGCTGACGGCCTTGGTCTGTTCCTGGTTGACGATCAGCACTTCAGCGCCGGGGCGGCTGTCGGGGTTGGGGGTCGCCGGCTCGGCGACGTAGGCGTCCCCGGTCGCGGAGATGTCGCCGGCCTGCAGCAGCAGCCGGGTGTAGTCGGTCGTGGCGGCGGCGGGTTTGGTGCTCGTTGTCGTGGTCGCGGGCACTGACACACCGGGCAGCGCGGGGATCGAGGCGGCGGGTTTGCCTGTGTTGACGCCGGATTCGTTGTCGCAGCTGCTGATCCCGAGGGCGAGGGCGGCGATCATGGCGATCGCGCCGGCGCGGGTGGCGTGTTGTCGTTTCATCTCCAACGAGCCTGTCGACTTCTCTTGTAAGAAGCAAGTTAAAACCGCTGGCTGTGACGAACGCGATCTCGCTGTGTCGGATGCGCCCGATGGGCCGCGCCAGCGCTGTGAGCAGCCGATTTGGAGCCTCTACTCGACGACCGGTAACGTTGCGTTCACCAACGCGGGGTGGAGCAGCTCGGTAGCTCGCTGGGCTCATAACCCAGAGGTCGCAGGTTCGAATCCTGTCCCCGCTACCAGCGGAAATGGCCCTCAGAGACCTCTCTGAGG
Source organism: Mycolicibacterium vinylchloridicum (assembly GCF_013404075.1). Classification (GTDB taxonomy): domain Bacteria; phylum Actinomycetota; class Actinomycetes; order Mycobacteriales; family Mycobacteriaceae; genus Mycobacterium; species Mycobacterium vinylchloridicum. The sequence continues at coordinate 14,209 of NZ_JACBJQ010000004.1, read as the reverse complement.
GCCATTTTCATGCCATTTGGGAACATATTTGGGAACATAAGACTGTCTAACTACCAGTCTGGAGCAGCCCAAAGGGCCGTCAACAGGCGTTGAATCAGCGGCTTCGGGCTGCGGGACGGTTGTTTGCTAGGGCGGTCAGTACACAGCTCAGCTGCCCGTTTCGGGCGTTGCCGCTGTCCGGCCATTTCCCACAGCTGTGGGTGCGCGTTCGCCTAGCGTTTCTCCATGACATCAACCGAGCAGGTTCAACCGGCAGCATCGATGCCCACGTCCCGCAAGGTGCTGTGCACCGTCTACGCGCTCATCGCGCTGGTTGCGCTGGTGGCGACGTGGAGTCAAACCGTCGCGTACACGCACAGCGGGACCGCCTTCTTCGGTACCTTCTGGCGGGACACCAGGGTCAATGCCGCGTCGCGCAATATCACCGCCGACGCTCTGATGCTCAGTATGTCCGTCGTCATCCTGATGGTGCTGGAAGCCAGGAAGCGCGGCGTGCGATTCGTGTGGCTCTACGTGCTCGGGGGCGTTTTCGTCGCCATCAGTGTGACGGTGCCGCTGTTTTTGATCGCTCGCGAGATTCGGATGGGCTCGGCAGAGCCGCCGCGCCTCCGTCTACTCGATGTGATCCTGTTGGTCGTCGCTGGATCCGGCGCTTTGGCCCTGACTTTCTGGGTCGACATGGGTTGAATGTCGCGGCTGGGATGCAGTGTTAGGCGGTCAGTTCGACGGTGTCTTCGCCGAATTCGGCGACGATGCGCAGCTGCCCGCCCAGCGCGGCGACATACGCCTGAAGCGTGCCCAACTCGGTGTGCGACAGGTCGCCGCTCTCCAGCTTCGAAACGCGGGCCTGAGAGACGCCCATAAGGGCCGCAACGTCGGCTTGGCGGGAGTGGCCCAGCGCCCTCCGGATCTCGGCCAGACGGTGCGCCTGGACGGCCTCACGCATCTCCTCACGCGCCGCTCCGGCCCGCTCGACATCCAGCGCACCCTGCGCGATCGCGTCGGCGCGAATGTCTCGCCAGTTACGCGCCATGGTCATCACCCTCCGTGCTCGGTCGCCAGCCAGCTCTCGAAGCGTGCGTCCGCGACCGGAATGTTCCTGTCGTACCAGCGCTTCCAGTCGCCCGCCTTATCGCCGCCCAGGAGCAGGATCGCCTGCCGAGCCGGGTCGAAGATGAACAGGACGCGGATGCTGGTCCCGGCCGGACGCAACTCCTTCATGCTGTGAACTTCGAGCCGTTCACCTTGTCGACGATCGGCCGGCCCAGTGTCGGCCCCTCCAGCTCCAACAGGTCGATGGCACCGGTGACCGCCGCCATCGCGTGCCTGTCGAGCGTGAAGAACCACTGTTCGACCTCGTCGAGCAGGATCACGTCCCAACGCTTCGACATCAGTATAACCTCTACGTTATATCGTGCGGAGGTAGATTGGCCGGCGCCTCGTCGTCGTCGGTCCAGCTGTCACCGAGCAGAAATGAGGCCGCTTGCTCGGCCGCTTCGCTGTCGTCGTTGTCGAGGACGTGGGCGTAGGTCTCCAGGAAGAATCCGATGTTCGCGTGGCCGATGCGCTCGCTGACGATCTTCGGGCTCACCCCGGCCCGCAGCGCGCCGGTGGCATAGGTGTGGCGTAGATCGTGAAACGTGATGCGGGACAACCCAGCCTTGGCTGTCAGGCGTTCGAAGCGCTGCCGGATCGAATCCGGGTGTGGAGGACGGCCGTCGGGGTAGGTGAACACGAAGTCACCCGGGTGGTAGGCGTCGCCGAAGAATTCCCGCTCGGTGTCCTGGTGGGCGCGCCACTGCCGCAGGGCACCTACTGTCGTCTTGTCGATGGAGATGGTTTGGTCGGCGTTGCGGGTCTTGCCCCCGGCCTTATCGACGACTTGCCCGCCGACGACCACCCGGTTGTCGTGCACGGTCACCTTTCCGGCATCTAGATCGACCGCCGACCATTTGAGTCCGCAGATCTGGCCTCGCCGGATTCCGGTGGTCAACTCCAGGAGGAACAGTGCGGCGAAGCGGTCCTCGCGTGCCGAGGCCAGGAAGGTCCGGATCTCCTCGGGTTTCCAGACTTGTCGGCGGGTGCGTGGGTTGCGGGGCGGCTTGACGTTGCTCGCCGGGTTCTCGGAGATGTATTTCCAGGCGACGGCATCGGCGAGTGCCCGGTGCAGGAACGAATGAATGTTGCGGACGGTCTTGGGGGCCAGGCCTTGCGTGAGGGTCCGGGGAGTCAGGCCCGCCTTGTAACGCCGGACGGCGTCACGCGCGGCGTGGATGGATGTACCGCACGCCGTCGACAGCTCGCGCGGAGTTGGTGGCGGCTTGCCGCTGGCGATCAGCTTCGCCCAATGGGTGTACATCACCGCATCGTTGTTCGGCTTCACCCGGCCCTTGGCCAGCAGCATCGCGTAAAACTGCAGCAGCACCGGCTCATTGAGCACCTGAAGCCGCTCGCCGCCGATGTGGGGGATGACGTACCACCGGGCATAGTCGCTCCAGCTGCGCCACGTGGAGGCGTCAAGTGCCGGTTGCACCACCGTCAGCCAGTCGGTGACGAACTCGCCGATTGTCTGTTGCGACGGCCGCACGATCCGATTGCGGTCGGCATCGCGCATGGCCTCGCGGCAGGCCTCCCATGCTTCGCGCTCGGTGTCGTGGCCGCCCTTGGTCACCCACGGGAACTGGCCGGTCGAGGGATCTCGATGCGGCAGCCGAAACTTGTAGTACCACTTCTCGCCCCGCCGATACACCGAGCCCTTCATCATGCTCCCAACTCGCGCAGGCCTGCGGTTACCACGTAGATGCGTCCGCCGAGCCGACGGACTGGCAGCTCGCCAGAGTGGACGAGCCGGTAGGCCGCGGCACGGCTGATTCCCAGAAGCTTCGCCGCGTGCGGTACCGCGAGGAGCAGGGGAAGTTCGCTGAACACGTTATCTTCCAATGTAATTCACCACCTCTCACCGTGTCGATCGATTTGACCAAGAACGCTGGCAACTGTGGATGGCGCGCGAGTTGGTGACGGTCCGCGGTCGACGGTCGCGGGGCTGGTCCTGCCGAGTTGAGGAGCGCCACGTGCCGTGGCGTGAAGTGAACCTCGCAGTCACCGGCATAACTGACAGCTAAATGCGCTCAGCACCGCTATGCGACGGTCAAATGAAATCGATTCGTAGCTCATGAATTGGTGCAATTTGGCCTGAGACGCAACGGAACTCTATGCAACAGGTCTCGATCGACTTGGGTCAACCCGCGCCGGTTCTTTTCGGTCGGCATCAAGGAACCCGCTGCGAAATCGATAGCGGATCTGCTCGATCACGAATTGTGACGGACGTGGACGATGACCGAGCGGCCCTTATCCCGGCGGACTCTGCGTGCGAATGGGCGTGCTGCCGAAGTGCTGCGACGGTTCCGGCCTGTCGGTCACGATGACGATGTGCCGACCGCCGTCTGGCCCCTCGTCGGTTCCCCGTGCGCGTGGGGGTGCGGGCGTACCTGGCGCCGCACACTGATGCGTTCGCCGGTTGGCGCCTCCGGCGTCGTGCGCGCCGCGCGCGTCACCTTAGCCCTCGCTCGGCGGATGGCTTAGTTCGACGCGAGCAGCGCATCCGGGCGCGATGACGTTCGGCGCCGCGGCACCATCTACGCACCCCTACGACTGCCATCGCCCACATTTTCACTACATCCCTGTAGTCTCAACCACCTCATCACGTTCCGCCTGCTACCGCCGTGTCTCCAAACAGATTGGCTGGCATAGCAACTCGTAGATACTCGCCTGATTTTCCTATGGCACATTTGCACAAGGATGTGCGACATTGTCGGTAGCGAACGGTGCGTTCGCCGCCCGGCGGTACTGAGCCCCGGGCGATTTCGTCCGGGCGGTGATCGACATGCTGACGATTGCCAAGCTGTCGGCCTGGTCGATCAACTACTACAACGACACCGCCCGCGCCGCAGCCGATGCCCAGAAAGTCAGCGGCGGATTGGGGGAGTACTACTCCGAACACGACACCCGCACCCCAGTCTGGTTGTGCGCCGGCGATACCCGCCGCGCGGCCGAACTCGTTGGATTGTCGGACCTCGATCGCGTGGGCGGAGACGCCGATCCCGGCGTCGTCGAGCGGTGGCTGGTCGGCGGTGAAGCACCCAACGGTGCATCGGGTCGTGGGTTCCGAAATGGAAGCGTGCATGGCTTCGATCTAACGTTCTGTGCGCCGAAATCGGTGTCGCTGATCCGCGCAATCCGAGCCGACGACGTGGCAGATAAAGCGATCTCTGACGCGCACGCCACCGCGATCTCCGAGGCGATGGAATACCTTGCGAACCATGCCGGATACACCCGAGTGCACAACCCGGCGACGGGGAAGAAAGACCTCGTTCGGCTTCCCGGCTTGGTTGCGATTGCCTACCAGCACGAGACCTCCCGGGCCGGCGATCCGCACTTGCACACTCACGTCATCGTGCCCAACCGCCAAGCCCGGGGCGACGGTCGATTGGTGTCAATCGACGGCACGTCGCTGTACCACGAAGCGAAGGCCGCCGGAGTCATCTACCAGGCGACGCTGCGCCGTGAACTGCACCTATCCTTGGGTTACGAATGGGTACCCGTCGACCCGTCAAAGGGCGTGGCCGAGGTTGCCGGCATCGACCCGATCAGCATCACCGCATGGTCGCAACGCTCCTCCCAACTGCGCGAGTGGGCAGCCGGAAACCTTGCGGTGAACGAGGGTGGCGAGCCGACGGCATCGCAGCTCGCAGCGGCTCAAAAAGCCACCCGCCCAAGCAAGCCCGAACAACTCGCCTGGGGCGAATTACGAGCCGGATGGCGCACCGACGAACGCGGTCTAGGCATCGATGCGGCAGCGCACCGCAGTGCCCGTCGCGACCGGCTCGCAGCGAGCGGGCCACGGTTCGACCGGCACCGGATCGCCCATGCAGCCGCCACAATCGAGAAGGCCGCATTCACCAGAGCCGACCTCGTCGAGGTCATCGGTGCCCAGTTACCGGTCGACACTGCCCGTGCGCCACGTGAGCTGGTCGAGGAAGCCGTTGACGAGATCGCGGTGCGGCTAACTGCGCCACGCGAGACGCATCAAAGAGAAGGACACGAGCGGTTCACCCTCGACTTGATCCTGGCCGAAGAAGCCGCCGTACTCGACCTGGTCGACGCTCAAGACTCCCGAACAATACTGTGGGGCTTGCAGAGCGACCTCGACGGCTTGTCGCCGGATCAACAACGCGCAGTGGAAAACATCGCCGTGTCGCCGTGGTTGGTACAACCGCTGAGTGCGCCTGCCGGGGCCGGCAAGACGACGTCAATGCGGGCTCTAGTGGCGATGGCGCATCGCCGCCGACACGGGCGAGTGATCGTGTTGGCGCCGACGGGCAACGCGGTCGATGTCGCGGTGCGCGAAGGCGCCGGCGACACCGGCTACACGATCGCCAAAGCACTCTGCGACATCGATAACCAGAGCCTGACACTCGGCCCCAGCGACCTGGTCATAGTCGACGAGGCAGGCATGGTGGGCACTGACGAACTACGCCGCTTGCTGACCGCCACCACGACCGCCGGGGCCAAGACGGTCTTGGTCGGTGATCAGCATCAACTCGCCCCGGTCAAAGCACGCGGCGGCATGTTCGCCCAACTCTGCTCCGATCTGCCCTGGACGCAGAAGCTGTCCGAAGTGTGGCGCATCCGCGACCCCGAAGAGCGTGGCGCCTCACTCGCACTGCGCGACGGCGGACCGGCCCCAGTGCGCCGCGCCATCGAGTGGTACCGCAAGAACGACCGCCTGCATGCCGGCGACGAAGTCACCGTGGCTGCGGAAGCTTTAGATGCCTACCGACGCGACGTCGCGGAGGGCAAAGACAGTCTCCTGGTCTGCGATACCAAGGAGATGGCCGACGCCCTGAATCAACGCGTCCATAACGAGATCATTGACATGAACTCGCCTGCGCTGACCGGAGCACGTGGGCATCAAATCGCCGTCGGCGACCTAATTATCAGCCGTCGCAACGACCCCACCATCGCCGTATTGCACCCCACCGGAATGACTCAGCATGCCGACCCGGTGCGTAACGGAAACCGCTGGCGCGTATACGCCGTTGATCCGGACAACCAGCGCATCGCCGCTTGCCGGCTCAGCGACGGTGCCCGCACGGTCTTCGCCGGTGACTACCTCCACGATCACATCGCCCTCGGCTATGCCATCACCATCCACTCGGCACAGGGAGCCACCGCCGACACCACCCACGCCGTCCTCGGCGAAAATGTCAGGCGTGGCCTCGTCTACGTTGCAATGACCCGCGGCCGAGTCGCCAACACCGCCTACCTCTATGAGCGGGTCACCGGCGATCGCGCTCACGGCCAAATCGAATTTGACCGCACTCATCTCAACGGCCGCCGGGACAGCCAGGAAGCCGCCGACCTCATCTCCGGCATGCTCGCCAGCGACCACCCAGCGATCACTGCACTTGAATATGCCGCCCGTGAGGAAACTGCAGGGCTGCCCGACCGCCTGCGCAAACATCTCGACCGACGAGCCGAGGTCGCCGCTGGCCGAATGCGCCGTTTCAGCTCCCAGACAGGCGCCGACGCCCTTGCTCAGTCAAACAGTCGGGCACGCGATCGACACAACGCCGGGGAGTGCGCGCGGGCGCAGGGAACGGAGCTGTGAGTCGGAAGATCCCTGGCGGCTCGGCCACGGCCTGCCCGGTATAACCAACAAACTGATTGTCCGGAAGGGGCGTTAGTCAGGTCGCTATGGGCGTCCTAGCCAGGCGGCAAGCCTAAAGCTCTTTGTCGCTGCGTTGCCATATCCTCGCACGCAGCTGTCTGAACGAGAGGTACCAAGTGGCAGTCGTTCGCATCCAGGGGAGGATGATGGCAGGGAACAGCCGAGGTTCCGGAACTTTGTCACGGGAGCACCATGGATCTCAGTGAGTTTCAAGAGAAGGCGCAGCAGACCAGCCTGCTGCCCTTGGGTGGCCCTCAGGCGGCCTATCAGCCGCTTCTCGGCCTAGCATTTGAGACCGGCTCTATTCTCAACGTGTACATGCGATATCTACGCGACCGCATCGATCTCGACGAGAGTATCGAACAGCTCACCGAAGAGTTGGGTGACCTGCTCTGGTACGCGGCCGCGGTCGCAACGGCTTCGGGTTTGGATCTTGGTGCAATCGCGGAAGCTAATCTCAAGAGAGCGCGAGATCGTTATCTCCCGCCGGGCCAAGAGCCTGACTTTGCTGATCTGGACCGCTATGACGACGGTTATCCCGAAACGGAGAGATTTCCGAGGCAAATCCAATTCGATTTTACGGAAGTCATAGAGAACGAATCTCCGATTGCGACAATGAAGATCACGGCCGTCGATCCGAATTCCTTTCCCACGGGCCCGGTGCCCCTGGGCGACGGCAAGATGGCCGGCTTTGAGGTGGGTGAGCAGTTGGGCGCATCTCTTACTGATAATTCACATATAGCTGATGGATATCGCTACCACGATGCAATCCATTTCGGATTCATGGCTGTTCTCGGATGGTCGCCAAATTCGCGATCCCTTTTACAACTGAAACGTAGGTCCGACGCGAAGATCGATGAGTGTGAAGATGGTGCGCGGGCGATCTTCGCCGAAGAAGGGCTTGCTGCCATTCTGTCGCGACTCGCTGGCCGACGGATGGGCTACCTAAAGGAAACGACGGTAGACGAAGAGACGGTGCAGATAGCGAGAGCGGCGACCGTTGGCCTCGAAGTCTCGTCAGCTCCAGCATGGCTCTGGAGAAGGGCGATATCGAGTGGATTCAGCGCTATGCGATCTTTGATCGACAACAAAGGAGGTTTCCTTATCGCCGATCTTGACGCCCGCACTCTTACATATTCCAAGTACCCGGCAATGTAGCAGGGCGATTGTCAGAAACATAACGTTTGAAGCGAGGCTTTAAAATGAATGTCGTTGATTTCAGCAAACTGATCGAAGATCTCGATGCGCAGCTTCTGGCGGGCGCCCAGCGTGTCGGCATTCTTGGCCTCACGCCCGAGACGCTAAAAATAGCCCGTCATCTCCACGCAACCGGTATAGCAGATGGCGTCGAATCGGTTTACGTCCCGCGCGGTCAGCTCCAACCGAGTCGCAACCTGCCATTTGCGGTGTGCGCAATAGACGAAATCGGTACTGTAGAGCACGATGTCATTGTTGTCGCCACCGATCGCGACAAAGAGGATCTGCTATTTGAAGCACTGCAATATATTAAGGGCTCGCCAAAGGTCATCGTCGCCGGGTACGGACACCTGAGCTTCCGAGATGCCAGCTTTGAGAAACTTGTCAGCGATTTGATGGTGCCTTCGCTGGCGAACGGTTACCCGAATACGCTGGTTCACTTATACCAATGTCTGGGAAATGCGGCACGCCTCAACCTCCAAGGGGTTGTTGCGGAGTTTGGCGTGTTTAAGGGCGGAACAACGATGTTTTTGTCCAAGACCATTGAGTCGCTCGGGATGAGTTGGCCGATCATCGGGTTCGATACATTCAATGGGTTCCCGCCGCGGCGAAGTCCTCTCGATATGTACGACCATCCAGACTGTGAGTTCACTGACCTAGATGCGGTTACCCAGTACCTCAGTGGCAGGAATATCGAGTTGGTGGCCGGCGACGTCGTAGAGACCGCTCAGATACTCAGCCAGCGGGACATCGTATTGACCTTTATTGATACGGACAACTACACCTCTGCAGTCGCAGCTATAAACGCAGTCAAAGATCGAACCGTTCTTGGCGGCGCGATCGTCTTTGATCATTTCACTGGGGTGGACAAGTTCAGATATACGCTCGGTGAGCGTATGGCTGGCCAACCGCTTTTGGGTGATCCACGGTATTTCAATCTTCATGGCACTGGAGTGTTTTATCGTCAACGTTGAGTGCAGATTGGATTCTAAATAATGCGGCAGCGGCAACCCTTACCAAGGGAAGGTGTTTATGAGTTTTACTGGCGGTTTGCCTATGAACGTCAGAAAGCTTTTGAGCGCCGAGTTGCGGGATGCGAGCCGCCTTGGACATCCGATCCTATTATTAGCGAATTCAAGTTCTGCAATGTTTTCCGCGCCGCCGACCGAGTGAGTCAGTACCTCATAAGTGAGGTTTGTTATCATTGTGAGCCGTGCAGCACCGCGGACAGATTATTTCAGATTGTGGCTTTTCGACTCTTCAGCAAGATCGACACTTGGGACACTGTTCGTGAGTACTTAGGCAGGCAGCCAACACTCGAAGATCTATCAACAGATCGTTTCACAAAGGCGCTTGCTGCCGCTCTTTCGCGGAACGGCAGAATTTACACCGGCGCATTTATCCTTTGCGCAAATGATTCTTACGGGAAGCCCTATAAATATCTGAACCATATCGAACTGCTTCGCCATATGTTCCTGATGGACGATCTAGCGTTTAAAATTCGCGAGTGCTGCACACTGGAAGAACTGTACTGGACGCTACATCAATACCCGCTGATTGGCGACTTTATGGCGTATCAGATTGCCATCGATCTGAATTACAGCGAATTGGTAAACTTCGACGAAGACGACTTCACGCAGCCTGGTCCTGGAGCTCTTCGCGGTATAAAAAAATGCTTCGTCGACGCCGGGGGACTGCAACCTTCCGAGATCATAATGTGGATGGTCGACCACCAGGAAGAGGAATTCGCAAAGCTAGGGTTGGAATTTTCTGGCTTGTGGGGCAGGAGACTTCATGCGATCGACTGCCAGGGCCTATTCTGTGAGACTGATAAGTACTGCAGAGTCGCGGCACCTCAACTTGAAAGCGCGCGTAAGAGAATAAAGGCGAAGTTTTTACCTCAAAGCGATGCGATAGCTTTCTTCTTTCCCCCGAAGTGGGGGTTGAATGAATCAATCTCGGCGCAGAACGCGGTGCAGAAGCCCCTGGACGTCTCGGCTTCGGTCTGCTGAAACTACGGCCGAACCGTAACGACGGCGCGTATGCATCTCTTTTCGTTCAAGCAGACATGGTGTGCATGCGACCGTCGAGCGTATCCATTTTCGACCGCAGTGCACGTGCCACGTCAACCTTCAGCACTTGGCCGATGATTGTCGTGCAGATAATTACGTCTGCTATTTCGGATGCGATGGCCGCATGGTCTAACAGCTTGTCTGGTCTCTGGTATTGGAGGCGCCCGAGGATCGCGGCGTGTAACTCTCCTACCTCTTCGGTCAGTTTGGCAGCCTGGGACAACAGGAAGAGGTCGCTCGACGCCGGCACGTTGATGAAGGCGGCGACCGCACCCGCGTGTTGCCTTGCCCAGCTCGCTAGGTCAGCGAGGCCTAAGTCATCCTCGGCAGCGCTTGCGTCGTTCCGCGGGCCTGTTTCAAGTATTCGCTTCTGTTGTGCCTGTTCGTCCGGCATCATCGGTGTCCACCCTTCGCGCCTGTTATGTTCGGTTGACCCTAAGGCAGACCGCCTGTTAGGCGCACTGTTCACAGCCCACCCGTTTCTGTGGATGGCGGGTCGGTTTTAGGCATCTTTCCTGTTAGCGAACGATCTAAACCCCGTGGTCAGCGCGCTCAGGTCAAGCTAGATGCCTGTGCATAGATTGCTTCCTAGTTACAAGACTGTAATTAGCGAGGTGGCCAATCACACGGGCGTCCATATACGCCCGTTCCCAGAGTCTCTAACCAACGGATCGTCGACTCAACGAGCTCAGTTGGGAAGGCGCAACGATGGAAGGGCCGGTCGTGGACAATATCGACGCCGTAAGAAGAACGTAGAGAGGCCGGAATCGGGGGCGCTTGGTCGCCGAAGTATACGAATTGGCGCGCGATCAGAACTCTGTCGCTCTTTGTATCGCGTCGGATATGCCCGGGGTTTGGAGTGCCGTCTGGAAAGCTGTGGCGCGAGTCGGCCTGGATCCATTTACCATCTGCGTCGTGGTGATAAATGTTGTCACCGAAGGCCCATTTTAGACTCGCGTGCATATCTGGCTTCTTGTTTAAGAAGCGGTCATCGGTCCAATATTGATCGTAGGTGACAATCTCGTCGATGCACATGGCGTATATAAGATGCCCGTCGAGCGACTTAGCCTTTGATCCTGTTCCTAACAGCCAGTCGCCGACCTTAGCTTTCGAACGTATCTCCTGCTTGCACGTCGCGAGTGTGCAGTAGCCGTGAAATGGATTTGGCGCAAACCCAATATCGAAACGAAGGATATAGCTGTAGATGGTCAAGGTATCGTGGAGTTGTCAGCACTTCGCGCGAGGAATGTTGCGCGCTGGCCGCTGGGTACCATCGGGCGTTTCCCACTTATCAGACCCATTGAGTGCGTCAATGATAGCTTGACTGTTCCAACCCACGATTGCGTCGGCATACTCTTCTAGCGCGGTTGGGACATCGCATTCAGCGGCTCCAGGCGCCCACACGCCAATTATTCGCTTGTCTGGAAATCTGTTGGCATACTCGATCTCCCAGTCTACCCACTCGTGGTTCTTGGTCTCCGGCGAAACTAGAACAATGATTTTTCCAGAACGCTGTATGCGATCCGCAAGGATGGATTTAATGTATGATTCGGCCGTCGCATTATTAGGAATTGCGCTATTGACAGAGGAGTCACGGATCGCGCATCCATTTTTGGCGAGGAGGGCCTTGAGCTCTCCCAACAAGCGGTCATCTTCATGGCGATGACTGATGAAGACGTTGTGTACTGTCGCCACGCTGTGCCTCCTTCCTGCTGCTCCAAAGCGTACATCGGAGGACCGACAGAACCTGGCTCGAAGCGTGCGTTCCGCACAGCGCTCGTAGGCTTAGGCGATGGCTCTTCCACCGATCCTCGATGTGTTTGTTGTTTGGCATCCTGACGATCCTTTGGGCGAGGTAGTGCTCGACTGGTTGACCAACCACTTTCATAGCCCGGCCTTTGCTGGCTTGGCGGGCGGTGCTGTCGAGGTTTATGGCCGATCTACCGGTTGGGATGTACCGGGATCGGCACCCAGACCACTTGGTTTAGACGGGTCTTTGGTGGGTGTATTGCCGAGTGCGCAGTTCAACGCCATAGTCCCCGTTGTCAGCACTCCGATGGCACGCGCTTACCGCGACGATCCATCGTGGACGGCATACATTGACTACATCCGATCTGCAGAGGGCTTGAAGGGTGTGGGCGTCTACCCACTACGGAGCCCTCAATCGCAAATCGCCGGCTCCGGTCTAGACGCGGCCCTAGGCTCGATCCAGGCGCTGCCGGCAGGAAGCGTAACGAGTGCAGGCGTGCTCGGACGGGAACTGAGTCAGGCCATTGCTCAGCGGATCGGGCCTAGCGACGGTCTGACAGACCGCATTCGCGTCTTCGTGAGTCACACGAAGCATGACTCGCTCGAAGAGGCGGATCAGGATGGTCCGGCTTTATTCGAAGCGGTACGCCAGGTAATTGCGGAAACCCGATTGGCAGCCTTCTTTGATGCGCAAGACCTCCAGTCGGGCTCCGATTGGGAACGAGAACTCGATGCGAATGCCGAGAACTGCGCCCTACTAATGGTGCGGACTGATAAATATTCTTCGCGTGAGTGGACGCAGAGAGAGGTATTAGCGGCGAAACGACACGACGTGCCGATTGTGGGCATGTACGCCTTGACGGTGGGTGAGGAGCGTGGATCGTTTTTGATGGACCACGTGCCTTCATTGCCGTGCAATGTGCTGCAGTCCCATTCTGATATCGAACACGCATTGAATCGTCTCGTTGATGAGGCACTTAAGCGGGTCCTTTGGTTAGCGCAGACCACGTATCTCCAGGACGATGGTTTCGACTGGACACCGGTTCACTCCCCGGAACCCGTCACGCTTGTTCCTTGGCTTGGGGCGCATAAAGTGGAGCAGCCAGACGATTGCCATCTTTGGATCATTCATCCGGACCCTCCCTTGGGGCCGAAAGAACGTGATGTTGTCATCGAGTTGTGCTCACTAGCAGGCTTTAACGAGAACGTCGATGTTCTGACTCCGCGGACGTTTGCGGCACGCGGCGGACGGCTGCACAAGTGACTGACCCCACGCTCGTTCCCGACAACGCATTAAGCGGAATTCGCGTAGCGATGTCCGTATCTGAAAGCGCGGATCTATCCCGATTGGGGTTAACGGCGGCGCACCTCAACCTGGTAGTTGCAGAGCTTTCACGTGCTGTCATCATAAGCGGCGGAATTATTGCCTACGGCGGCCGGCTTCGGCCTGGGGGTTTTACCGACGTAATTATGAATGAAGTGCGACGGTACGGTGACGGGCGTCATGCGCTCGAAATATATGTGCCTGAACCAGAGTATCGCGACATACCCGTCGATGACCTCCGCAACATCGACTCGCGTTTGGGAACCTCAGGCAGCTTAAAGCTTGTTTCATCAGATGGAAAAGTCCTGGCGGTATCAAGTCTTGATGCGGCGGAGCCTTCGGGTCTAGCGGATGCGGCGGCGCTATCGGCTATGCGCCGGAGTGTGTCCCAGTTATCAAATGCGCGGATCTTGGTGGGCGGGAAGTTGTCCGATTTCGCTGGCTCGGAGCCCGGCGTGATAGAGGAAGCCCGACTTACGCTTGAAGCCTCAAAGCCCGTCTATGTCGCGGGCGGCTTTGGCGGGGCAGCTTCTGCGATAGCTCAGGCGTTGGCATTCGACAACTTCGAATGGGCGCCGAAGGGGTTCCCATACGGCGCTGAGTCGTTCGGGGTGAATGACGCTTTGGAACGGCTCCGCGCGACGTTCGACGCGTGGACGGGCTCTGATGGCCTGACGTCGCACGAGCGAAGAGTTTTGGCTATAAGCCACCGCCCCGGTGACATTGCTTCGCTCGCTGTTCGCGGCCTTGCGCGCGTTGCGTGAACGAAGCCCCCTGAGGTCCCCCGGTCCCAGTCCGGCACTGGCGCAGCCTCTTCAGAGCCGACAGAACCTTGATATCGAGGGATTCTGGTCAACCTCTGAGAGCGGGTGGGCGCTGCGCCGTCGAGGCTTCGCGAGCCGCGGCGGCGAGGAGATTTAGCTGATCACGGACAGTAGTGGAACGTCTGCGTGAGGACCCCATCTCACAGCAAAGATTTAGTCGTGTTTGCCGGCGCCGACCGACTCTGTCCCGACTTAGGACATTTGGCTTAGTACCCCGTTTTGATCCCGAGTGAGTCGAGAATGTGGCGTTGATGTGGGGGAATGTGTGGCGGGAAGGTTTGGGTGGTGCCGTTGATGGTGATCGTGGCGCTAC
>NZ_JACBJQ010000039.1 GCF_013404075.1 Mycolicibacterium vinylchloridicum | reverse complement strand
CCTTCCCAACCAGCGCGTCAACGCCGGTCTTGATCAGAGAACCTTGGACTTCAGATCATCCCCGGGAAGGTGCGCCCACTTTCATGCCGCCCCACCGAGGGTCATCCACAGGTTCTGATCATTGCTCCAGATCCGGTGGATGTTCGTACGATCAACAGTCTGGTTGGTCCGGCCCACGGTGCCGCTATCAACGACTCCCAACGTTCTCACCTCCAGGTTTCCGGACAGACTAGGACCTACGCGATAGGTCAGGTGGCGAAGTGCGCCTGGTTCATATGGGCGGCAACCCGCAGGGCGTTGGCCGCCACCGTCAGACTCGGGTTCAGGCCGGCACTGGACGGGAAGAACGAGGTGTCCACCACGTAAAGGTTGTCCAGGTCGTGCGCGCGGTTCTGCGCGTTCAACACACTGGTCGCGGGATCGGTACCGAATCGGCAGGTGCCGCAGACGTGGCCCATGTTCGAGTTCTCTGTGCCGCTACCCAGACTGCGGGTGCGAAACGGTTTCAGCACGTCTTTGAAGAGTCGCAGGAACTCCGCGTGGCGGTCGCGTTCGTTCGCGTGCAGCCGGTACTGCATTCTCATTCGCTGGCGGCCGTCGGAGCCGGGACGGTCGGATGGCAGCACGCGGTTGTCCCGGTAGGGGAGGTCTTCCATCATCGCGGCCAGGATCAGTCCGCCGGTGAAGAACTTCTCGTAGACCCGGCGCACGGCCGGCCGCATCAGGCGCAGCGCCTTCGCCTGCGGGCCGGGACGGTTGAGCAGCCACTCCATCGGCGGGATCGCGCCGAACGACTGCACGGTGCCGTACTTCTGGCCCTGATGGAAGTAGAAGTCGTTGAGCCCGATCTCCTTGTTGGCGGCGGTGATTGCGGAGCCCGGCTCCGGCCAGAGCATGACTGGGTCGAGGAGATGGCGCATCAGGTTGCGGCCCACCATGTCTGAGCCGTTGGCCAGCCCGCGCGGCCAATCGCCAGACCGGGAATTGAGCAACAGCACGGGCGTCGCCAGCGCGCCGGCGGCCAGCACCACCACCTTCGCCTTCAAGGTCAGCCGGCCGGAGGCGTGTTCGCAGATCACCCGTCGCACCCCGGTGCGGTCGGCTTCCAGATGCAGAACGCGGCATTCGGCCACCAGCTGGGCACCATGGTCGGTGATGGCGGGCAGCACACAGTTTCGCGCGGCGTCGTTCTTGCACGACTGGGCGCAGAGGTAGGTCTGACACGTGGCACAGTCGGCGGCGTAGTCACAGGCCATCGGCAAGTGATAAGGATGCAGACCGAGACCCATCAGATAGTCGATCAAGGGCCTGTTGTCGGCCGAAAATGGCGGCGCATCAGGAAGATTGACGCCCGCATCTGGTCGCAGCGGATCGGGCTGCCCGCGGACCCGAAACAGCTTCTCCGCCTCGGCGTACCAGGGGCGCATCTCGTCGTAGGTGACCGGCCAGGCCTCCGGCACGGTGGACTCGCCCGGGTCGGCGAAGTTCTGCCGAGGGGTGAAGTCCCGAGCGAAGAATCGCTCGCACACCATGCCGTAGAGCGCGGAGGACCCGCCGGTTCCGCCACCGATGAACGGCACGAACGTTTTCGGGGAGCGTCCACTGATGTCCTCGACCTCGTCGGTCGAGCGTCCGCCACGGGCCAGCGCGTCGAAATAGCTGTGCGCCGAACGGGTGGACATCGGGTCGGCCAACTCCGGCATCGCCGATCGAATCGTTCCCGGCGTCCCCGGCAGGGTCGAGCGCCCCTTTTCCACGAACAGCACTCGTCGGCCCGCTTGGGCGAGCCGGTATCCCAGCGTCCCGCCGCCCATACCGGTGCCCACGACGATCACGTCCCACTCGATGCGTTCCGTCTCGCGCGCAGTCAATGCGCCGTCAGCCAAAATCGAGCTCCTCAGCGTGATGGCCCAAAGATCGGCCTGGGCTCGGCGATTCGGGATCGTATCAACGTTGAGCCGACGGCATGGCCGAACGCTTACTGGCTCGTCAAAAAACCGGTAATAATGGCCCGCGATGAAACTTGTGCTGTCGAGCTACGGCGGTCGCGGCGATATCGAGCCCGCCGTGGTCGTCGGTCGCGAGCTGCTGCGCCGGGGGCACGACATCCGCATGGCCGTCCCGCCCAACCTGGTCGGCTTCGCCGAGGCGGCCGGTCTCCCGGCAGTGTCCTACGGGCTGGACTCCACCGACATCCTCGAGCTGCAGTGGCGGTACTTCACTCTCTACGGACGCACGCCGTGGAAGCTCAAGGAGCTCAACCGGATGGCCGCCGAGACCGCGCAGTTCGCGCAAGCATGCTGGGCGGAGATGACCAGGAACCTGGCTTCGGCGGCCCAGGGTGCCGACCTGCTGCTCACCGGGCTGATCTTCGAGCAGCCCGCCGCCAACGTGGCGGAAGCCTACGACATCCCGCTGGTCACCCTGCACTACTTTCCCTACCGCGTGCACGGGCAACTGCTGCCGTTGCTTCCGGCGCCCCTGAGTCGCATGGCGATGACCGTGAACGAGTGGACCGCATGGCGCGGGACCCGCAAGGGCGAGGACGCGCAGCGCCGCGAATTGGGGCTACCCAAGGCGGCCGGCCCGGTGCCGCGTCGGGTCGCGGATCGGAGTTCGCTGGAGATCCAGGCGTACGACGAGTTGGTCTTTCCCCGGCTGGCGGCCGAATGGGCAAAGGGGAATCGCCATCGGCCAGTCAATAGGCCATTTGTGGGTGCGCTGGCGATGGCGTCGCCGACCGAATCCGACGAGGCGGTGGCAGCGTGGATCGCCGAGGGATCGCCGCCGATCTTCTTCGGTTTCGGCAGCGTTCCGATCGGATCGCCTGCCGACACGATCGCGATGATCGCTACAGCGTGCGCCCAGCTGGGGGAGCGCGCAATCGTCGGAGCCGGCGGCACTGACTACGGCGACGCCCCGAGTTTCGATCACGTGAAGGTCGTCGGCCAGGTCAACTACGCGACGATCTTCCCGTCCTGCCGTGCGGTGGTGCACCACGGCGGCTCAGGAACGCTGGCCGCGTGCCTGCGCGCGGGAGTTCCTCAACTAGTGCTCTGGACGCTGCCTGACCAGCCGTTCTTCGCGGCTCAGCTGAAACGGCTCAAGGTCGGAGCGGGGCGCCGCTTCTCGACCACCACCGAGAAATCGCTGGTGAAGGACTTGCGCCGGATTCTGGCCCCAGAATTCGCGGCACGGGCTCGCGAGATCGCCCCGCGGATGACGACACGCGACGACGCCGTCGTTGCTGCAGCCGACCGTGTCGAGGAATTTGCGCGCCTGAAGTGTCGTGCCTGATCACTTTTGCCGGCCGCCCGAATTTGAGGTCGAGGCCGTCAATATTGGATAGGCTGCGCAGCGACCCGCTGGTCGTGAGGCCCGGCTCGATCCAGGACGCGCACGGGGTAGTTGAAGGAGCTAAGAACGGCAATGGCTAGAGGCGCGTTCGGGCGAAGCGATGCTGAGATCGACCTCTTGGTCCGCGGCATGCGGTCCGGGATCGCGGTCGTGGGCTTTGGCTACATCGGTACGGTGATCGGCGCCGTTCTGGCTGACCGTGGCTGGCCGGTCACCGGTATCGACGTTCGACAGAATGTCGTCGACGAGATCAACCAGGGCAGAACGAGCGTTCCAGAGCCAGGACTTGGCGAGCTCGTCGCCGAGAGCGTCAAGGTCGGCCGGCTACGTGCCACCCCCGATTTCAGCGTGATCGCCGACAACGACTTCGTCATCGTCACCGTAGGGACACCACTGGGCCCGGACTACGAGCCCATCGTCGATGACATCAAGGCGGCGGCGCGGGCGGTGGGCGAGCACCTGCGCCCCGGCCACCTCGTCATTCTGAAGAGCACCGTCCCGCCCGACACCACCGAAACCCTGGTGCGACCGATTCTGGAAGAGGCGTCCGGATTGACGGCGGGGGTCGACTTCGGGTTGGCGTTCTGCCCCGAGCGCCTGGCCGAAGGACAGGCCATCCGGGAGCTGACGTCGATTCCCGTCGTGGTCGGCGCCGTCGATGAACGCAGCGCACGCAGCTGCGCCACGCTCTGGCGCCACGCCCTCGGCTTGGAGTCCATCATCGTCGAGGACCCACGGACGGCCGAGATGGTCAAGCTCGCCGACAACCTCTGGATCGACCTCAATATCGCGATGGCCAATGAACTGGCCAAGGTCTGCGACCGGCTCGACATGGACGTACTGCAGGTCATCGCCGCGGCCAACTCGATGCCGAAGGGCACCCACAACGTCAACATCCTGATGCCGAGCATGGGTGTCGGCGGCTACTGCCTGACGAAGGACCCGTGGTTCGTCAACCACCTCGGTGAGACCGTCGGGCTGGATCTGCACGTGCCGAAGACCTCTCGGACCGTCAATGACACGATGCCCAGCTACACCTACGGGTTGCTCACCCAGTTGCTCGCCGATCAAGGCAAGACGATCGAGGACAGCAAGATCGCCGTCCTGGGCATCGCGTTCAAGAACAACACCGGTGACTGTCGGCTCACCCCGACCAAGTACGTCGTTGCGTTGCTGGAAGAGTCGGGATGCCAGCTGTCCGTCCACGACCCGTGGGTGCCGGACGAGGAGGCACATACGGTGACGAAGGTCCCGCTGAGCCCTGACATCGAATCCGCGGTCAAGGATGCCGACGCCCTGGTTGTCCTTGCGGGACATCGTGAATTCCACCAGATTCCGCTTGTCCGCCTCGCCGATCTCGCGGCCGATGGCTGCGTGTTTCTCGACGGTCGCAACAGCTTCGACCCGGCGGCCGCGCGCGCGGCCGGGTTCATCTACAAGGGGATCGGCCGGTAAGGGGCCGGCAGGTATTCGCACACCGTACGTAGAACGAAAGAGCAACTATGTCCAATGTCGTCGTGACCGGCGGCTACGGCTTCATCGGATCGCATTTGGTGACCGCGTTGCTGGAACGCGGCGACACCGTCACCATTTTCGACTTCGCGAAGAACACCCGTGACACCAGTATCGAATTCGATAACCACCCCAACTTCCGGTTCGTCCAAGGCGATGTCACTGACCTGGCCGCGCTCGAAGAGGCCTTGACACCCGATGTCGACACGGTGTTCCATCTCGCCGCGGTCGTCGGCGTCAAGAACTACATGAACGATCCGCTCCAGGTTCTCGACGTCAATGTGATCGGAACCCGCAACGTCCTGGAACTGAGCCACCGCAACGGAATTCGGGTGGTATTCGCCAGTACATCCGAGGTGTTCGGCAAGAACCCCAACCCGCCGTGGGCCGAGGACCACGACCGTGTCCTCGGTTCGACGAAGACCGCGCGGTGGAGCTACAGCACCAGCAAGGGAATGGCCGAGCATCTGGTCTTCGCCATGCACGCCGCCCACGGACTGCCGGTGACAGTGGTCCGCTACTTCAATGTGTATGGGCCGCGCCAGAATCCGATCTTCGTGGTGTCCCAGACCGTGCACCGGATCCTCAACGGACGTCAACCGCTGCTCTACGACTCCGGTGATCAGACGCGCTGCTTCACCTACGTCGACGACGCGGTTGCCGGGACCCTGCTGGCCGCCGATAGCGATGCTGCGATCGGTGAGGCGTTCAACGTCGGCAGCATGGTCGAGACGACCATGCGTGAGGCGGTCGATCTGGCGATCAAGATTGCCGGTGTCGAGGGCGTGTCCAGCGCCGAACCCGTTGACACGGCAGCGCATTTCGGCGGCCGCTATGAGGACATTCCCCGTCGCATCCCGGATTCGACGAAGGCGCAGCGGGAGCTGGGTTGGCACCTGTTGGTCGACGTCGAAGAAGGGATCCGCCGCACCATCGAGTGGGCGCGGGCCAACCCGTGGTACCTCAAAGAATTGGGCTAAGGATCGATTTCGGATGACGACCGACCCCAGACTCGCTGCTGACAGCAACCCCGCGGTCGCCGGCGGCAAGAGCCTCGGTAGCGTGTTCGATCCTCGGCGCAACGCACTCAATGCGTGCCGATTTGCGATGGCTACGGGCGTCATCATCTACCACTCCTGGCTCCTCACCGGTCGACACCTCTCGTTCGCACCAGTCCATCAGCTTCTCAGAGACGTATGGGTCGACGGATTTTTCGCGATCTCCGGGTTCCTCATCACCTGGAGTTGGTTCCGGCACCCACGGGTTGGCGAGTACTTCGTAGCCCGGGCGCTGCGCATCCTGCCCGGCTTGTGGTTCTGCTTGATCGTCACCGCGTTTGTCATCGCGCCGATCGGGGTGGCCATCCAGGGTGGCTCGCCCGGCAAGTTGCTGCTGTCGCGCGCGCCGATCGAATACGTCGTCGGGAACCTCGGAGTGATGCTGACCCAGCAGGGTATCGCTGGTACACCAAGCGGTATTCCGGTGTCTGGCGTCTGGAACGGGTCGCTTTGGACACTGATCTGGGAAGTGCTGTGCTACATCGCTGTCGCGGTGTTCGGTGTGCTCGGCCTGCTGCGCCGGAAGTGGTTCATACCTGCGCTGTTCGCGCTGACGCTCGTGTGGTCGGCAACGCTGCCGGCGTGGAGTGTCTTTGCGGAACTGGCGGAGACGCAGCAGAGCATGGACCCGGCCACCGCGGCGCTGTTTGTTCAGGCGATCGTCGCGCGATTCGCACTGATGTTTTGGGCGGGTGCCTTGATCTACCAGGTCCGCAACCTGCTTCCGGCTCGGTGGTCGCTGGTCGTGCTGAGCGTGGGTATCGTTCTGGCGGCGAGCTTCTTGCCCAATTACCGTGTTCTGGCAGCCATTCCCTTGGCCTACGCCGTCATCGTGACGGGCGCACTCATCCACGACAAACGATGGCGACTGCGCACGGATCTGTCCTACGGCGTCTACGTCTATGCGTGGCCGATACAGCAACTGCTGGTCATCTGCGGGCTCGCATTTCTGAATCCAGTCGTGTTCGCGCTGATTGCCGCCCTCGTTACTGTGCCGCTTGCGGCTGTCAGCTGGTTCGCGGTCGAGAAGCCGGCGATTTCCCTCAAGCGTCGTTACGAACAGCGGAAGCGGGCCGTGGCCGACGCTCCCAGCGCACCGCCGGGGGAGCACGAGCCGTCTGCCGTACGTCTGGCAGTGGAGCCGGAGCCGGAGACGCCGCGATGAGAATCGTGCTGGCAGCGTACGGAACTCGAGGCGATGTCGAGCCGTGCCTCGCCGTCGGATGCGAGTTGGTGCGCCGAGGGCACGAGGTACTGGTCGCCGTCCCGCCTGACCAGATCGGCTTCGCTGAATCGGCCGGGTTCACCGCCGTTGCGTACGGGCCGGATTCCCAGGTGTCGTTGGCGATCAATTCGGGAGCAAACCAAAAGGGCGAATCCGCTCACCGTCCATGGCAGCTGGGCCGTCAGCGACAGATGTACCGCGACGACTGGGAGTTCCAGAAACGATGCCGGTCGGAACTCGCTAGCGTGCTGATGTCTGTGGCCGGAGAAGCGGACTTGTTGTTCCATGGCCAGGTTTTCGAGGACCTCGCCGACAATGTCGCGGAGTACTACGGCGTCCCGATGGTCACGCTCCACTATTATCCGCTGCGCCCCAACGGCCAGCTTCTGCGATTCTTGCCTGCACCGTTGGGTCGGGCGACAATGGCTGCCTTTTGGTGGATCACGTCGCGCGCAGCCGGCAATGCCGAGAAGGAGCAGCGGCACGAACTCGGACTGCCGAAGGACTCCAGGTCTGCCACGCGTCGGATCTCGGACCGCGGATCGCTGGAACTCCAGGCCTATGACGACGCGTGCTTTCCCGGTTTGGCGGACGAGTGGGCCGACTGGCGCGATCAACGCCCGTTCGTCGGCGCCCTGTGCATGGAGGTAGCGACGCAGGTCGACCACGAGGTCGCCGCGTGGATCGCCGAGGGTAGGCCGCCGATTTGTTTCGCCTTCGGGAGCATGTCGATGAAGTCTCCCGCTGAAACGATGGCGATGATCAGTGAAGCGTGTGCACAGCTGGGGGAGCGGGCGTTGATATGCGCTGGCTCAAGCGGATTCAGCACCGATTCGCATGCCGATCATGTCAAGGTTGTGAGCCGAATGAATTATGCCGCGATCTTTCCGACGTGTCGTGCGATCGTTCACCACGGTGGGGCGGGGACGGTCGCAGGCGCACTGCGCGCCGGCGTGCCGACACTCATTCTGTGGTCGGCACCCGACCGACAGATGTGGGGGGCCGTCATCGACCGGTTGGGAGTGGGGACCGCTCGGCGCTTTTCGCGCACCACCACGAAGTCGCTAGTTGCGGATCTGCGGCGGATCGTCGCCCCGCAATATGTCGACCGCGCCCGCGAGGTCGCATCCCAGATGTCGAACCCCGCCGAAAGTGCCGCAGTCGCAGCCGATCGTGTGGAAGAGTTCGCCATCTCGCGGTGCCGCAGCTGAGCAGTTGAAAGGAATCCAGGTCGGATGAGATTTGTCTTGGCGAACTGGGGAAGTCGCGGCGAGGTAGAACCTTTCGCGGTGCTCGGCCGCGAGTTGGTACGACGGGGACATGACGTCTCCCTGGTTGTCGCGCCCGACCTGGTCGACTTCGCGCGATCCGCCGGCCCCGCAGCAGTCGCCTATGGTCCCACCGTGCAATCGATCATCGATCCGCACCAGGACTACTTCAAGCTCTTGTTCAGCAAGCCTTGGCGCGCGCGCGAACTGAGGCGATTGGTCCGCGAATTCTCGGCTCCTATCGACGAATGCCGGGAGTCGGCAGGACAGACGCTGCTGGGACTGGCCGGCGGCACTGACCTGTTGCTCACCGGAATGAACTATGAAGGGATCGCCGCCAATGTCGCAGAAGCGTGCGGCATTCCGTTCGCCACGCTCCAACATTTCCCGCTGCGCGCCAACGGCCGTCTGCTTCCGTTTCTCCCGCCACGACTGGGCCGCCTGGTCATGACGGGATCTGAGTGGCTGACGTGGCTGGGGCATCGGGTCAATGATGACGCCCAGCGCGAAGCCCTCGGCTTGCCGAAGTCGCGGGGACACTGGACGCGGCGGATCGCCGAATCCGGGGCAATGGAAATCCAGGCCTATGACGCGGTGTGCTTTCCCGGGCTGGGGCAGGAATGGGCGCATTGGAATGACCAGTCACCGCCCCTGCGTCCGTTTGTCGGTGCGCTCACGCTGGAAATGCCGGCGGACGCCGACGACGAGGTCGCGTCGTGGATAGCCGGTGGCACGCCGCCGATATTCTTCGGCTTCGGCAGTATGCCGATCGATCCGGCCGGCGACACCATCGCCATGATCGCCAGGGCCTGCGCGCAACTCGGTGAGCGGGCACTGATCGGCGCCGGTACCAACGACTTCAGCAATGTCCCGCAGTTCGACCACGTCAAAGTCGTCGGCACGATCAACTATGCGCAGGTGTTTCCGACCTGTCGCGCGATCGTGCACCATGGCGGCTCAGGTACGACGAACGCCGGTCTTCGCTCAGGGCGACCCACGATGATCCTGTGGATGTTGCCCGATCAGACGTTCTGGGCAGGCCGGCTGAAACGGCTGAAAGTCGGTACGGGGCGGCGCTTTTTGGCAACCACGGAGCGAACGCTCGTTGCGGACCTGCGCAAGATCCTCGCCCCGGATTACGCGGCCCGAGCGAGCTCATTGGCCGCGCAGATGACCAAGCCTGCCGACAGCGTTGCGGCCACGGCCGACCTGGTCGAGAAGTTCGCCATCTCGCGCCGCGGTTGAGCTCAACCCCGCGCGCCACCGGATTCCGCAGCGGCGCGGTACCCGCGGACGGCCAGAGGTCCCACGATCGCGGCTCCGGCGATGGTCCACAGCACACCCCACAGCAGTGGCCACCAGGGCAGTCCGCCTTGGGCGAGTGTGCGCATAGTCTCGACAATCGGTTCCATCGGCTGGAACCGGAGAAGCGGCCACATCCACGACGGCAGGGATTCCACTGGCGGGGAACCGGAACTCGCGAACACGGCGGTGATGGCCGGCAAGCCCAGCCAGATCAGAACGGTGCCGTCCTTGGCCCGCACGGCAAGTGCGATCACCGCCATCGCGAACACGATCACGACCATCACCGGCACCAGGAGGAACAGGATCAGCGCGAACCAGCTGCCATGAAAGCGCAGTCCGAGCGCGACGCCGACCAAGGTGATCAGGATCGTGCTGACCAGCGTCCGCGCGGCCTCGGCCAACAACCTGCCGGTCATGGCACTGGCGCGATGCACCGGTAATACCCACAGCTGGCTCAGCAGGCCGCCGTCCCGTTCGATGGAAATGGTCAGACCGGCCGCGATCGCTCCGGAAAACGCACCCGCGATCGCGCAGGTCGGCACCAGACCGTAAAGACTGTCCGTACCGGTGATCCGCAATATCGACTTGCCGACCAGTAGGTAATACGTGATCAGGAGGAACGTCGGGAACAACACCGACTGGATCGGCACCACCGGCGCCCGGCGCCAGTGGGTCAGCAGCTGGCCCGCGAACACCAGACTCTCGTTGATGAGTGAACTCCGCAGCGGTACGTCGGCGGTCATGGTGTCCGCCTCTGCATACGCATCGCCAGCACGCCGCACACCACGAACAGCCCGACACACCATGCGAAGCTGCTGACGATATCGCCGACCGCGATATCGCCCGCGGTGAGTTGCCGCAGCGTCGCGGTGATCAGCGAAACCGGTTGATACTGCACGAATCCGTGCAACCACTCGGGGAACGACTCGACCGGAGCCATGCCGGTGGACAGCATCACGAGGAGCAATTGGGGCACCAGCAGGACCTGACTGGTGCCGCCCTCCCTGGCGATCGACGCGCCGGAGAGCCACACTCCGGCGGCGTCCGAGGCCAGTGAGAGAGCCAGCGTGAATATCAGGACAAGCACGACGAACGCGGTCAGATAGCCGAGCCCGCCGATCATTCGGAAACCGAAGGCGTACCCGATTCCGATCGTGGCGACCAGCGCGATCGCCGCCCGGACGAGGCAGTACAACATGCGGGCCGACAGCGGGGTCAAGGTCGACAGCGGCAGCGTGCGGAGCCGGACGCCGAGCTCAGAGTTGTGTTCTCGAGCGGCACGGTCGACGGTCGTCAGCGCTCCCAGCAGCGTCACCTGGACGAGGATGACCGGGAGAATGTATTGGGCGTAAGTGATCCCGCCGGTATCGATCACATTCCGCAGCGCGAGATTGAAGATGACAAAGTTGCCGACCGGCGCCAGCACCGCGAACGGCAAATCGCTATAGAGCGCTTCCCGAACGATGCGCTCGGTGAGAACAGCGACTGCGGTCACGCGGTGACGCTGCCCGTCAGATGCAGGAAAACCTCGTCCAGGGATGGCTTGCGCAGGGAAATATCGGCCAGCTCGATGTCGAGCTGATCAACCCGGCGAAACACCTCACTGAGCGTGGCGACGCCGCTCGTCGCCAGGACGGAGACAGTATTGGCCTCTTCGTCGGCTTCGGTGCCTTGGAGATCGGTGAGCACGGCCAAGATCTTGGGCAGGTCGGCGGGATCCACGGGACTCACCGTGCAGTAGCTGAAGCCCATCCGGCTCTTGAGGTCTTCGGACGTGCCGCTTGCGATCACCCGGCCGTGATCGATGACGACGATCGCATCGCTGAGCACGTCAGCTTCTTCGAGGTACTGGGTGGTGAGCAGAACCGTGACGCCGTCGGACGCCAACGATGACACCAGATCCCACACCGTGCGGCGACTGCGCGGATCCAGTCCGGTTGTCGGCTCGTCGAGGAAGAGTACCTTCGGCGGGACCACGAGCGCGGCGGCGATATCGATCCGGCGCCGCATGCCGCCCGAATAGGTGACCACGCGGCGGTCGGCGGCATGCGCCAGATCGAACTGCTCGATCAACGCGTCGGCTCGCGCGCGCGCATCTTTACGACGCATCCCGTGCAGCCGGCCGAACATGATCAGGTTTTCTCGCCCGCTGAGCTGCCAGTCCAGTGCGGCATGCTGCCCGGTCATGCCGATCGATGCGCGGACTTTGCCAGGATCTTTGACGACGTCGAACCCGGCAAC
The DNA here is from genome assembly GCF_013404075.1 of Mycolicibacterium vinylchloridicum. Taxonomy (GTDB): domain Bacteria; phylum Actinomycetota; class Actinomycetes; order Mycobacteriales; family Mycobacteriaceae; genus Mycobacterium; species Mycobacterium vinylchloridicum. The sequence continues at coordinate 42,751 of NZ_JACBJQ010000039.1, read as the reverse complement.
CAGGGCCTGGCCATAGGTCGGCCGGATCAGCGTCGACAGTATGTTGATCGTGGTGGTCTTGCCTGCGCCGTTGTGGCCGAGCAGAGCGCAGATCGAGCCCGTGCCGACGGAAAAGCTCACGTCCTGCAATGCCAGGACGTCGCCGTCGAATGTCTTTGCTACTCCGTCAAGCTCGATCACAGATATTGACCATAGCGTGAGTGGATTGGCTTCGGGCCGAGTAGCGACGACTTGGTCGCAACCGAGAAACTCAAAACAATGACCTATCTCTTCGGGCTTTGATCAGGGGATTCGGCGGGCGATCGGTTATTTGCCGATCCAATCGAGCAGTGCGCGCATGCCTTCCTCGAGCGACCACTTGGGCCGCCAACCGAGCTGGATTGTGGCGGGCTCGATATCGCACCGCGCAGCGCGTACGTCACCGTCGCGGAACTTCCCGACGACGACCGGTTCGGGGGCGCCACAGATGGCCGCGAGTTGTTGCGCGAGCTCTCCGATGGTTGTCGGCACACCCGACCCGATGTCGACATAGCGTGACGGCGTCGCAGGACTCTCGATCGCCGCGAAGAGCCCCTCGACAACGTCATCGATATAGACGAAATCGCGCACGATCCGGCCGTCTTCGTAGACCTCGAGGGCCTGCTTCTCCCGCGACAGCCGGGCGAACAGCGCGACGATTCCGGTGTAGGAGTTCGTCAGGGACTGACCCGGTCCGTAGACGTTCTGCAGTCTCAACACGCTGAGCTTGGTGTCGTGGGCGGACGTCCACGACGCGAGGATGTGCTCCTGGGCGAGTTTGGTTGCGGCATAGATGTTCGTGGGCCGGGGCTCGGTGCGTTCTGCGCTACTCGCGAGCGGAACCGCCGAATCGCCGGTGGGGCCTTGCGGATCCCAGATCCCCGCGGCGAGCTGGGCGTGACTGCGTGGCGGCGGATAGAAAATGTCGGTGCCCGACTGCCAGGCGCCTTCGCCGTAGACGGCCCGAGACGACGCCAGCACCAGTTGGTCGGGTACGTGTCCGCAGCGGCTCAACGCATCGAGCAACTGGGTCGTTCCAACGACGTTAACCGAACCGTGCCGGCTGGCTTCCGAAAGCGATTGCGCCGTGCCGGTTTCCGCTGCCAGGTGGACGATCTGGGACGGCTTGAACAGCCGCAGGACTGCATCACAGTCGGGCGCGTGAGTGACATCTCCGGTGAACAACCGCACCGATCGCGGCAGATCGATCGGGGCGCCCGCGGCGTGCACTTGCGGGTGCAGGATGTCCATCACGGCGACGTCGTAGCCGGCCTCGACAAGACGTCGCGCGAGCGTGGACCCGATGAATCCCGCCCCGCCGGTGATGAGCACCGTCTTGGAAATGTTGGGCATTGCGGACACGGTAGAGCCTCCTGATCAGTGACCGCGAGCGAGCGCGCGGTCAGTCAGCGCACCGATGGCCGGTGCCAATTGCCGGGAATAGGGGATGGACAGGTGGCTCACGTCCATGTAGACCAACGTGTTGCCGACGACGACCGGGCAGCGTTCCGCGGTGCAGAACAGATCGGACAGGTCGGCGTATTGACCGCCGCCTGCGGTGGTGGCGGTGGCCTCGGCGGTCACGCCGGGCTGATTGACCGCGGCTGACCGGGACGGCGCGCAGGCCGTCGCGTCATCGAGATTGCCGGACAGGCAGATCGGTACATTCGCATGCGGGCTCGCGATCGGTCCCAGCACCAGCACCTGCGAGCCCATGTCGCGGAGCTGCCGCACCAGTCGCGTCAGGCTCTCGATCCAGGCCGGGTTGTAGGCCTTGAATCCGGTCATCTCTTCGTCGAAGCCATATCCGCGAAACGCGCTGACCACGACCAGCTGGGGTGGTTGCGCCTGGAGCCGGGACAGGACCTCGGCGCGCCATTGTTCGCAGAACTGAAAGGATTCGATCAGCCGACGGAAGGCGGTGCCGACGGCCACGTCCATGATCGGGCAGGCTTCTTTGGCCATCAGCTGCAGTCGCCAATGTCGTTGCGGGGCAAGCTCTTGGAATGCCGGCATCCACATCGCGGCGTGCGAGTCGCCGATCAGTGCCACGGTGGTCGACGACGTGATGTCGCCCATCACGCAGTCAGGTTGTCCGCTTTCGTACGGTGTGCGCAGGCAGCCGTTGTAGGTGATGTTCCGCTGCTCCCCCGACAGGTTGGACAGTGGCGGATTCAGATTCGACGGGACGGCCTTGACCTCGAGTGCGGCCGCGAGCGCCGTCTGCACCTGGGCGACGGTCTGAACGACGGCGGCGTCGTAGGCGCGGATGTCGGAACCAGCGGCCAACGCCCCGGTGGGAGTGAAGACCACCGCGTTCGCGGGCGCGCCGGGTCCGACCGGGGTGGGCACGACCTTCAACAGGCCCAGGCCGACGATGACCGCGATCGCCGTGGCCACCGCGCCGAGACCGAGGCTGCGCCAAGGGAAGTCGCGGATTCTCGGGGCGAAACGCAGCGGGTTCTCGAGATAGCGCAGGGTCAGCCAGGCCAGCCCGGCGGCGAGAACCGCTGCGATGATCCGTTCGGGCAATCCCAAGGCGTGACCCAGCAGGGCAGGTGCGAGCACCAGCACCGGCCAGTGCCACAGGTACCACGAGTATGAGATCCGGCCGATGGCACGCATCGGCGACGTGCTCAGGAACTGCCCGCAGCCCTGCGCGGGGGTCGCGCAGCCCGCGCCGATCACCAGCACCGCCCCGAGGGTGGGCAGCAAAGCGGCCGTACCCGGGAACGGTGTCGCGGAGGTGAACCACACGCAGGCAACCACGATCATGCCCAGCCCGGCCCAACCGGCGATTGCCGCCGTCCGGGGTGAGAGACGTTGCCAACGAATCACGGTCAGCGCCACCAACCCGCCGACGGCCAACTGCCACGCGCGCGTGGCGAGCGAGAAGAACGCCATCGCCGGCACGACGTAGGTGATCAGCAGTGACATGGCGAAAGACAGGACCGTGACGAGTCCGAGGACCACCAGATAGGGGCCCCGGGATGACGCGATGGCCCGCGCTCTGTTCCGGCGGAACCGTCGGATCACCCAGGCGGTACCGAGGATGAGCGGTGCCCACACCAGATAGAACTGCTCCTCGACGCCCAGCGACCAGTAGTGCAGGAACGGTGACGGCGACAGGGAGTCAGAGAAGTAGTTGATGTTGTCGAGAATGAACCAGTAGTTGCCGACGTAGAGGGCGCTGGCGATGCCGTCATAGAGGACAGTCGGTATCCGCAGCGGCGGTAACAGCAGGATCGAGGCGACCATCGTGATGACGCCGACCGTGGCCGACGCGGGCAGCAATCGGCGGGCGCGAGCCCCGTAGAACTTGCGCAGCCGCACCGATCCGGTCCCGCTGACCTCGCGCCAGAGCAGGCCGGTGATCAGGAAGCCCGAGATGACGAAGAACACGTCGACACCGACGTAGCCGCCGCTTATGCCGGGGATTGCAGCGTGAAACATGACGACGCCCAACACGGCAATGGCACGTAAGCCCTCGATGTCCGGGCGGAAATAGTCCTGTTCGGAGCGCCGACTTTGCTGTCCTTCGCTAGCCCTGAGGCTGTCGGCGTGGGCCAATGTCACCTACCTGCTAAATCAGCGAACACGTCAATTGAGTCGAGGCATTCTTACACCCGGGCGCAGGCGCGAGTGGTGGTTTCGGGATCTGCTCGCTACTCGTTGTGGGCGAGCGCGCGGTCGGCCAAGGCTCCCGCCACCGGGGCCAACGCCCGCGACCATTCCAATGACATGTGGTTCTCGTCGAGGTAGACCAGGGTGTTGCCGACGATCACCGGGCAGCGTTCGGCAGTGCAGAACAAATCGGTGGTGTCGACATAGCGACCACCGCCCGCCTCAGTGGCGGCGGCTTCGGCGGCGATGCCATCTTCGTTGACCGCAGTCGACCGGGCGGGGGTGCACGCCGGAACATCATCGATATACCCCGACAGACAGACTGGCACGTGGAAGCCGGGATCCGGGATCGGGCCCAGCACAAGCAACTGCGCGCCCGTCGCGCGCAACCTTTGAACCAGACGGCCGAAGCTGTCAATCCACGCGGTGTCGAATGCCCGGTAGCCCGAAAGAGATTCGGTGGTCCCGTAGCCATGCCACAGGCTCAGCACGATCAGCCGTGGCCGCTCGGATTCCAGCCGGCGCAGGATTTCGTTTCGCCATTCCCCGCAATGCGCGAAGTGTTCGGCGAGCCGGCTCAGCGGATTGCTGATCGGCGCATCCAGCAACGGGCAGGCCCCCTTGGCCAGCAGCTCGAGACGCCAGTGCCGTTGAGTGGCGACCTGTTGGAATGCCGGGGTCCACATCGCGGCGTGGGAGTCACCGACCAGGGCCACCGTAGTCGACGACGACGGATCTCCCATTGCGCATTCGGGCTGTCCACTCTCGAACGGTTCACGCAGGCAGCCGCCGAACGCCAGTGCCTTCTTCTCGGCGACACTTTCCAGAAGCGCTGGGGTGAGGTTCGAAGGGACGGACTTGACGTCGGCTGATCCCGCGATCGCCGCCTGCACCTGGGCGAACGTCTGGCGTACCGCGGCGTCGTAAGCGTCGAGGGAGGCGCCCGCAGGGACGGTCACCGCAGTGAACTTTGGTGGTGTCGCGGCGGCGCCGTGCCCGACCGGGGTGGGCACCACTTTGAGAAGTCCGACCCCGACAACGACGGCGATCAGGGTCGCTACCGCTCCCATGCCGAGGCTGCGCCAGCCTGAGCTGCGGATCATTGGGGCGAATCGCAGCGGGTTTTCCAGATAACGCAGGGTCAGCCACGCCAGCCCGGCGGACAGCAGAGCCCCGGCGATCCGTTCGGCCAAGCCGAGTGCATGGCCCAGCGCGAACGGGGCGAGAACGAGGACGGGCCAGTGCCACAGGTACCACGAATAGGAGATGCGCCCGATTGCGCGCATCGGCGGTAATCCGAGCAGGCGCCCACCACCCTGCGTCGGCGTGGCACACCCGGCGCCGATGACCAGGGCAGCGCCCAGCGTGGGCAGCAGTGCCGCGGCTCCCGGGTACACCGTGGTCGGGGTCAACCATACGCAGGCCAGCACGATCAGGCCGAGCCCTGCCCAGCTCATGGTTGCGGCGATTCGCGGTGAAAGGCATTGCCATCCAACGGCGGTCAGCGCAACGAGTCCGCCGATACCCAGCTGCCACGCCCGGGTGGGTAGCGAATAAAACGCCGCGGCGGGCAGGATGTAGCTCCCCAGGAACGACAGCGCGAACGACACGATCACGACGAGCGTCAGCAGCACGATAAACGGGCGCCTGGACGCGGTCGCCCCGATTGCCGGGCGACGGCGCGCTCGTCGCGCCAGCCGCACGAGCCAGACGGCGCCGAGCAGCATCGGCGCCCAGACCAGATAGAACTGCTCCTCGACGCCGAGCGACCAGTAATGCAGGAATGGTGACATCGCCACGTGGCTGGAGAAGTAGTCGACGCCTCGCAGCAGGAACTGGTAATTGCTGACGTACAGTGCGCTGGCGATGCCGTCGCCGATTGCGGACCGAGACAGCAACGGCGGCAACAGAATTGCCGAGGCGATCATCGTGATGGTGCCGACGGCAGCCGAGGCCGGCAGGAGCCGGCGCGCACGGGCGCCGTAGAAGTTGCGCAGTCGCACGGTGCCGGTTCCGCTCACCTCCCGCCAGAGCAGTCCGGTGATCAGGAATCCCGAGATCACGAAGAACACGTCGACGCCGACGTAGCCGCCACCGATCCCGGGAACCGAAGCGTGGAACAAGACGACCGCAAGCACCGCGACGGCACGTAAGCCCTCGATGTCCGCGCGGAATGTCTTCTGCTCTGAGCGCGCAGTTGGCGGGGTCTCGGTAGGGCTAACGCTCTGCGCCTGGCGCAAGATCACCTACCTACTTACTGAGCGGACGCGTCTGATGGTCGAGGCATTGTTACATTCGCGTCCGTCAATAAGGGGTGCTTTAGGTGTGTTGGGCGATCCATGTGGTCGTATAGCGCAGCGTCGCCGGGATGCTCTTGGTCAGACCTGCACCGATCGACTTCTCGAGTTGGCCGCCCACCAAGGGGATTTTGACCTCCACTCGCACCGCGGAGTGCAGCTGTGAAGCAGAACCTGCCGGAGCCAGCCAATTTTCCGCCTGGCTCGATCCGAGTCCGCCGGACGCCGACACATTGACCTCGCCGCGCACTCGGCCGTCACCGGCCGCACGCCAGGTCTCGCGGTACTGGAGTCTCAAGTCGCCGGTAACGACCTTGGCCACCAGCCCCGGCAACATCTGGCGACCCAGGTATTGGGTGATGTGCACGTCGACCACACCGTCGGCGTCGACGATCAGCGAGTCCAGCGTCGACGCGGCGTCGCCCGCCAGCCGGTCAGCCCAGTAATCCTCACGTCCGAACGCAGCATGAATCTGGTCCACACTTGCTGCTGATTCGCTGACGATCTGGAATGAACGCGACATAGCCGAACATTCTTACGCTGCCGGCCGCCTGCCCGAAACCCCCATGTTGCACAACCCTTTTGTGGTAGGAACCTCGCGTGAATATCAACCAGGGTCTGGTCATGTTGGCGGACGCGATGCCAGGTGTGAACCGGATCAGGGCCGTCCAGCAGGCGCTTGCCATGCGGTCCAACCCCGTCTATCTGGAGATCGGCGTGTCCCGCGGACAGGCCTTCCAGCGGATCAGTGCCGACGTGAAGATCGCAGTCGACCCCGCGTTCCGGCTGACCGAACGCACTCGTGATCTGGCCAACGCCAAGGGGCGAGTCGTCGAGTACTTCGAGACGACCAGCGACGCCTTCTTCGAAAACGAGAAGGCGCTGCTCGAACAGCACCCGGTCGACGTCGCACTGATTGACGGACTGCACACCTACGAGCAGGTGGTGCGCGATGTCGAGAACACTGTGCGTCATCTCAAGGACGACGGTGTGATCTTCCTGCACGACTGCAACCCGCCGTTCGAGCTGGCCGGCCGCCGGGCAGAGTCGTGGGACGAGTTCATGGCGCAGCAGTCAGGTCCGTTGAAGATCGGCATCTGGAATGGCGACGTCTGGAAAGCGATCGTCGAACTCCGTAGCACCCGGCCCGACCTGCTGGTCGGCGTGCTCAAGTGCGATCAGGGCGTCGGGTTCGTCCGCAAGGGATCGCCCGAGACGACGCTGCCGTACTCCCCGGAACAGGTCGAGGCGCTCACCTACGCGGATCTCAAGGCCGATCGCACCCGTCTACTCAACCTGAAGCCACCCCGGTACCTCGGCGAGTTCCTCGCCATGAGCAGCGCCCGGTAGGTCAGCCCTTCCAATGAAGTTCGTGCTGGCAACCTGGGGTAGCCGCGGCGATATCGAGCCCACTGCGGCCGTCGGGCGCGAGCTGGTGCGCCGCGGGCATGACGTGTCCCTGGCCGTTCCGCCGGATCTGGTCGAATTCAGCAAGGCGGCGGTGCCCGACTCGATAGGTTTCGGCCCCAACTCGCGGTCGATTCTCGACGCGCATCGCGACTACTGGACGTGCTTTTTCACCCCACCCTGGAAATTACGGAAGATGAAAAAGGCGCGCGGTGAAATAACCGGACCCCTTTTCCAGGGCTGGCAGGACATGAGCGCAACACTGATGTCGCTGGCCGAGGGCGCCGACCTGATATTCAGTGGCATCAATTTCGAAGACGCTGCGTCGAATGTCGCCGAGTACTACGACATCCCGTTCGCCACACTGCACTACTTCCCGCTGCGGCCGAACGCGCGGGTCCTGCCTTTTCTGCCGGCCGCGCTGGGCCGTGCGGTCGTCAGGGCGTTCTGGTGGATGTCGTGGCGCGGCACGAAGAAGTCCGAAGACGCCCAGCGGCGCGAGCTGGGGCTGCCGAAGGCGACCCGGTCGGCGCCTAGGCGCATCACCGAACGCGGATCGCTGGAAGTCCAGGCATACGACGAGGCGTGTTTCCCCGGCCTCGGGGCCGAGTGGGCGCCCTTCGAGGTCCAGCGGCCATTCGTCGGGACGCTGACGCTTGAGTTGGCGACCGCTGACGACGACGAGATCATGTCGTGGATTGAGGCCGGAACACCACCGATCTTTTTCGGCTTCGGCAGCATCCCGGTCGAATCGCCGGCTGACACGATCGCGATGATCGACGCGGCGTGCGCACGGCTGGGGGAACGCGCGCTGGTCGGCGCCGCAGGGACCGACTTCAGCAACGCCCCGCATTCCGAGCGAGTCAAAGTGGTCGGCGTGATGAACTACGCGACCGTCTTCCCGGCTTGCCGCGCCGTTGTTCACCACGGGGGATCGAGCACGACGCCGATCGTCATGCGTGCAGGTATCCCGCAGCTGATCCTCTTCTGGGACATGGTTCATGCGATCTACGGGACGGCGGTCAAGCGGCTGAAGGTGGGCACGGCCCGGCGGTTTTCCACGGTGACCGAGCAGACGCTGGTGGCTGACTTGCGCGCCATCCTTGCTCTCGACTACGTCGCCAGGGCCCGCGAGCTCGCCTCCCGGATCACCGAACCTGTGAAAAGCGCTGCGGACACCGCCGATCGGCTGGAGGAGTTCGCTCGACGGGGTCGCTACAGCTGACGTCGGGTGCTTGCTGGCTCGCGCCACTAACGACTGTAGGCGCAATCTGACGTCATATCGGCTCTCCAGCGTCCTGGAGGTGAAATGCCTCTCCGGGGAACCGAAGCATGCCATCTGAGAGAAATCCGTGGCCACCACTGTCACTCGACAGCGCGGGTGTACAAAAGGTAGCTATCGGTGATGTGAGTCACACCCAACTTCATGACATGGGTCACACCACGAAGTATGGTTTGGAACTTGTTCTACCCAAATTGACGAGAGTGTCGGGAGACCCGGTGAGCAGCACCAATCCGTTTGATGACGATGAGGGACGTTTCGTCGTCTTGGTCAACGACGAGGAGCAACACAGCCTGTGGCCGACGTTCGCCGATGTGCCTGCCGGCTGGCGGGTCGTACACGGTGAAGCCGACCGCGCGGACTGTCTGGACTACATCGAAGCGAACTGGCCCGACATCCGGCCGAAGAGCCTGCGTGACCGGTTGGCAGGTAGTCGAGCGTCTGACTAGTTCAACGGTTTGGGTCTGGGAGTCTTGATGGAGTTCAACGAGGATGCGCTTCCTCTGACGCGCGCGCAGCTGGACATCTGGCTGGCACAGGAGACGGGTGACGCCGCTACCGACTGGCAGCTCGGCATGCTGTTGAAGGTCGAGGGCCCGCTGGAGCGCGACGCCTTCGAGTGGGCGTTGCAGCGCGCGATGCGCGAAGCCGAGCCGGTGCGCGCCGCGTTCTTCGAGGAGGACGGCCAGGTCTTCCAGCGGGTGCTCGATTACCCGGAGATCGAACTGGATTTTTACGACTTCTCCGGCTCGGGCGATCCGGCGCGTGACGTGCACGAGATGGCGCTGTCGATCCAGCGCACCCCGATGCCGTTCACCGGTCCGCTCTTCAAATACGCGCTCTTCGAGACCGGGCCCGCGGAATTCTATGTATTCGGCTGTTTCCACCACATCGTCATTGATGGCGCCGGAATTTGGTTGCTCGTCAATCGCGTCGCATCAATTTACTCCGCAACGATTTCCGGCGACCTCATTCCGCCCGCATTCTTCGGTTCATTGCGGGACTTGCTGGAATGCGAATTGGAATACGAGGCGTCCGGCGATTATCAGGACGACCGGGTCTACTGGACCGCCAATCTTCCGTCCGGAAGTGGGCAGGGCAGCGGGTTGGTGGACGGCTCCGACGATGACGGCTGGCGGTCGGCCCCTGTGCCCTTGGATCCGGCCGTTCTGCGGCGTGTCGGCGAGCTGGCCGACGAATGGGACATCCCCCGCACCTCGGTGGTCGCCGCAGCGAGCGCACTCCTGGTGCGTGGGCGCTGCGCCGATGGCTCGGAGGTGGTCTTCGACTTCCCCGTCAGCAGGCGAGTTCGTCCTGAACTGAAAACGTTGCCCGGGATGGCTTCCGGTCTGGTGCCGCTGGTATTGCGCACCCCGGCGCAGTTGTCGGTGCGCGAATTCTGCAAGCACGTTGACACCCAGATCGCGGAAGCCGTGCGACATCAGCGATTTCCGGTGCACGCGCTCGAGCGTGGCACCCACACCGCCGACCGGGTGGTCATCAACTTCTTCCCGGCCGCATTCACGCTGGACTTTGCCGGTGCCGCGGCTGAAGCGAACATGACCAACTCCGGTCTTGGCGGCAGCACCGGGTTCACCTTCTCGGGGCTCGGGGACGACCTGTCCCTCAGCACAGTGGGCGCCGGGCATCTTTTCCCGGACTGCGATGCCGCCGACGTGACCAGGCGCCTGCTCGACGTGTTGGCGGCGATGACCGCCGACCCTGCGCGGCCGCTGTCGTCGATCGACGTGCTCGATGCCGCGGAGCGGGATCGCCTTGGCGTGTGGGGCAATCGGGCCGTGCTCGCCGAACCGATGAGCACGCCGGTCTCGATTCCGGCGTTGTTCGCCGAACAGGCAGCGCGGATTCCGGATGCGGTCGCGCTCACCTGCGGCGGGCGGTCGTGGACGTATCGCGAGCTCGACGGGACGACGAACCGGCTCGCCCACCTGCTGGTGGGTCACGGCGCGGGCCCCGGCCGGCGCGTCGCGCTGCTGTTTCCGCGATCGGACGAGGCGATCGTGGCGATCCTCGCGGTGCTGAAGACCGGAGCGACCTATGTCGCGGTCGATCCGTCCGTGCCGGAGGCGCGGATGCAGTTCGTGCTCGACGACGCGGCGCCCGTGGCCGCGATCACTACCGCGCAGTTGCGATCTCGTCTGGACGGACGGGATCTGCTGGTCATCGACTTCGATGATCTCGCGATCGAGGACCAGCCCAGCACGGCATTGGCGGGCCCGGCTCCCGACGATATCGCGTACATCATCTATACCTCGGGCACCACGGGAACGCCCAAGGGCGTGGCCATTCCGCATCAGAACGTCACCCGTCTGTTGTCGGCGCTGGCCACCGATATGGATCTGGCGGACCAGGTGTGGACACAGTGCCATTCGCTGGCGTTCGACTACTCGGTGTGGGAAATCTGGGGACCGCTGCTCTACGGCGGCCGGTGTGTGGTGGTGCCTGATGCGGTCGTGCGTTCGGCGGAAGATTTCTACGCATTGCTGGTGGCCGAACGAGTCGATGTGCTGAGCCAGACGCCGACGGCTTTCTACGCCTTGCAGAGCGTTGATGCGGGTGCGCTGGGAACGCTTTCGCTCAAGGCTGTGGTATTTGGTGGCGAAGCGCTTGAGCCGCAACGTATTCGGGATTGGTTGCAGAACCGTCCCGGGATGCCTCGGATGATCAACATGTATGGCATCACCGAGACGACGGTGCACGCGTCGTTCCGGGAGATCGTTGAAGCGGACGCGGTGGCCGATCCAAACGTCAGCCCGATCGGGCACCCGTTGGCGAATCTGGGTTTCTTTGTGCTTGATGGGTGGTTGCAGCCGGTTCCTGCGGGAGTGGTCGGCGAACTGTACGTGGCCGGGTCGGGATTGGCCTACGGCTATGTCGGCCGGGCGGGGTTGTCTGGAACGCGGTTCGTGGCATGCCCGTTCGGGGTCGAAGGGAGCGCCCCAGGGCAAAGGATGTATCGCACTGGTGATCTGGTGCGCTGGAGTCCCGATGGGCAGCTCGAGTATGTGGGGCGTGCCGATGAGCAGGTCAAGATCCGCGGTTATCGCATCGAGCTCGGCGAAATCCAGACTGCGTTCAGCGAATTGGACGGCGTCGAGCAGGCGGTCGTGATCGCGCGTGAGGACCGCGCCGGTGACAAGCGCTTGGTGGCCTACATCACCGGATCCGCCGACCCGGCGACCGCGCGTGCGGCCGTTGCCGAGCGGCTCCCGGTCTACATGGTGCCCACCGCCGTCGTTGCGATCGACGCGTTGCCGCTGACGGTCAACGGCAAGCTCGACACCAAGGCGTTGCCTGCGCCCGAGTACCAGGATGCCGAGTCCTATCGCGCACCGGCTGACGCGGTCGAGGAGATCTTGGCCGGGATCTACGCTCAGGTCCTCGGACTCGAGCGAGTCGGCGTCGACGAGTCGTTCTTCGAGCTCGGCGGCGACAGCATCCTGTCGATGCAGGTGGTCGCCCGGGCGCGTGCCGCGGGCGTGTTGTGCCGTCCCCGTGATGTTTTCGTCGAGCAGACCGTCGCGCGACTGGCGCAAGTGGCCAAGGCGCTCGACGCCAACGGTGATTTGGCAGCCGACGGTGTCGGTCCGGTGATCGCCACACCGATCATCCGCTGGCTCGAGAGTCTGGAAGCCGGCGGCAGCCCGGTTGCCCACTTCAATCAGACCGTGGTGGTCCAGGCGCCAGCAGGAACCACCGAAGCCGACGTGCTCGAGATGCTGCAGCTCTTGCTGGATCGGCACGCCATGCTGCGGCTGCGCGTCGACCGCGACGACGCCGGTCGCTGGTCGCTGGACGTTCCCGAGGCCGGCTCGGTTGACGCCCGTTCGCGCCTACACACCGTCGACGAACTCACCGACGACGCTGTGCTCCACGCCGGAACGCAGTTGAACCCGTCCGCCGGCGTCATGCTGAGCGCGGTATGGGTGACCTCGACGCGCCGGCTGGTGGCGATCATCCACCATCTGGCAATCGACGGGGTGTCGTGGCGAATCCTCTTGGAGGACCTCAACTTCGCCTGGGCTCAGCACCGCGCCGGCGAGCCCGTCATGCTGCCCGAGCTGGGCACGTCCTTCGCCCGATGGGCGTCGCTGCTCGATGCGCACGCACAACGAGCCGACGTCGTGTCGGAGGCCGACGTATGGCGGCAGATCGCCGCGACGCCTGCCGCATTGCCCGAGGTGGATCCCTTCCTGGACACGCTGGTGACGGCGGGCAACCTCGCCGCAGTCCTCGACATCGAGACCACGCAGACGCTGCTCGGGGAGGTGCCCGCCGCGTTCCATGCCGGCGTGCACGAGATCATGTTGATCGCATTCGCCTTGGCGGCAACGGAATTCCTGGGCACGGGTGGTTCGCCGATCTCCATCGATGTCGAAGGTCATGGGCGCGACGACGAGCTGGTAGCCGAACCGGCCGAGCAGGTCGACCTGTCGCGCACGGTGGGCTGGTTCACCTCCAAGTATCCGGTGTCGCTCGACGTGGGAGGACTGAGCTGGGCCCAGGTGGTGGCCGGTGACGCGAGGCTGGGCACGGTGGTCAAGGCCGCCAAAGAGCAGCTTCGCGCCCTGCCGGAAGGCCTGAACTACGGGGCCTTGCGTTACCTGAACTCCGAAGTCGACCTGGACGGCCCTGACCCGGTGATCGGGTTCAACTACCTGGGGCGCCAGGGCGCGACGTCGGCCGAAACATCCGGTGACACATGGCAGATCTGCTGGGACGGCTTGGCCAACATCAGCCCGAGCGTGAAGCCGGCCATCCCGCTGATGCACACCTTGGAGCTCAATGCCGGCACAGTGGACACCGACGCGGGGCCGTGCCTGTCCGCAGCGTGGACATGGGCACCCTCGGCACTCAATCACGCTCAAGTCAACCGGCTGAGCCAGTTGTGGTTTGACGCCCTGACCGGTATTTGCGCGCACGTGCAAGGTGGTGGCGGCGGGCTGACACCGTCGGATATCGCGGCCGCCCTGACCCAGGAGCAGATCGACGAGCTTCAGCGGCAGTATGCGGATAGCTGATGTTCTGCCGCTGACTCCGCTGCAGCAGGGGTTGTTGTTTCACGCCAGCGCGGCGCTGGGTGGCGACGATGTGTATGCGGTTCAGCTGTATGTGAGTTTGGCCGGTCCGCTGGACCAGGGCAGACTGCACACGGCGGTGCAGGCGGTGGTCGGCAGGCACCCCAACCTCGCGGCCCGGTTCTCGCAGAAATATGACGAGCCCGTCCAGATCCTGCTCGCCGAGCCTGTGGTGCCGTGGCAGTACCTCGAGCTGACCGGCGACGATGCCGAGGCCCAGATCGAGCAGGTCTGCGCAGCAGAACGTATTGCGGTGTGCGAGTTGGGCAATGAGCCCGCGTTCCGCGCTCTGCTGATCCGGACTGCGACGGATCAGTACCGGTTTGTGTTGACCAACCATCACATCGTGCTGGATGGGTGGTCGTTGCCGATCCTGCTCGGCGAGGTGTTCGCCACGTACTACGGACAGCGGCTGCCTCCGGCCCAGCCCTATCGACGATTCGTCACCTGGCTGGCGGGCCGCGACGTCGATGCCGCGCGTGCCGCGTGGGGCGAGGTGTTGACCGGTTTCGACACACCCACGCTGGTCGGCCCGGCGGGACACGTGCCGGGCGGGCGGGACGTCGCGTCGTTCCAGCTGTCTCCGGATACCACCCGTGCGCTGGGCGAGCTGGCGCGGTCCTGTCACACCACGGTCAGCACGGTGTTGCAGGCAGCCTATGCGCGAGTCTTGATGTCGCTGACCGGTCAGCGTGATGTGGCGTTCGGTACCACGGTGTCGGGGCGGCCTGACGAGGTGCTGGGTGCGGATTCGATGGTGGGTCTGCTGATCAACACCGTCGTGGTCCGTGCGCGCATCGCCGCATCGACCACAACCGCCGATCTGCTCGATCAGCTGCAGAACGATCACGCACAGACGCTGGACCATCAGCATCTCGCGCTCAGCGAGATTCATCGGGTGACCGGCCAGGACCACTTGTTCGACACGTTCTTCGTCTACGAGAACTATCCGATCGATGCCGCCACATTGTCGGGCACCGACGGTTTGGCCGTCACGAACTTTTCGCACCATGAGTACAACCACTATCCGCTGTCGGTTCAAGCGATTCCGGGCGATGAACTGACCCTGCGTGTCGAGTACGACACCGGTGTCTTCGACGCGGCAGGCGTCGATGCTCTGGTTGGACGGCTCAAACGGGTTGTGGCCGCGATGATCGCGAACCCTGCGTCGCCGTTGTGGTCGATGGACCTGCTGGATGCCGACGAGCACGCCAACCTGAATCGGTGGAGCAATCGCACGGCGCTGGCCCAACCGGCACCGGCGCTGACGATCCCCGCCTTGTTCGCCGCCCAGGTGGCGCGGGACCCGGAGGGGTCCGCGCTGAGTTTCGCCGGTCGCTCGATGACCTACCGCGAGCTGGACGAGGCGACCAACCGGTTCGCGCGCATGCTGGCGGGCAAGGGGATTGGGCCGGGTCAACGGGTTGTGCTGTTGTTGCCGCGCTCGGCTGATGCGATCGTGTCGATCCTTGCGGTGCTCAAGACCGGCGCCGCCTATGTGCCGATCGATCCGACCGCGCCGTCGGCGCGCATGCACTTGGTGCTCGACGACGCCGCGCCAGTGGCTGCGATCACCAACGCCGAGTTGGCCGGGCGGCTCGCCGGGCAGAGCCTGCGCATCATCGACGTGGCGGACCCGGCGGTGTCGACCCAGCCGAGCTCGGCACTGGCCGGGCCCGAACCCGACGACATCGCGTACCTGATCTACACCTCCGGAACCACCGGCGTGCCCAAGGGCGTCGCCATCGCCCACCGCAACGTTGCTCAGCTGATCGACTCACTACAGGCGGCACCGCTTCCACAGGAACGGGTTTGGTCGCAATGCCGGTCCTACGGCTTCGACGTCTCCGTCCAGGAGATCTTCGGCGCGCTGCTGGGGGGCGGCCGGTTGGTCGTGGTGCCCGAGTCGGCGGCCCGCGCACCGGAAGATCTGCAGGCCGTGCTGGTCGGCGAACGCGTCACTGTGTTCAGTACCACCCCATCCGAGGTGGGGATGCTCTCTCCCGAGGTTCTCGAGTCGGTGGCGCTGATCATCGGTGCCGAACCCTGCCCGGTCGAGCTGATGGATCAGTGGGCGCCCGGACGGATCATGATCAACGCCTATGGCCCCACCGAGACCACCGTGGACGTGGCCCTGAGCGCGCCCCTTGTCGCGGGATCTGGTGCGGTGCCGATCGGGCCGCCGATCGCCGGGGCGGCATTGTTCGTGCTCGACAGCTGGTTGCGCCCGGCGCCGCCCGGAGTGGTCGGCGAGTTGTACGTCGCCGGCCGAGGAGTCGGTGTCGGTTACGCAGACCGTGCCGGATTGACCGGATCGCGATTCGTGGCTTGCCCGTTCGGCGGGGCAGGGGTCCGTATGTACCGCACCGGCGACCTGGCGTGGTGGGGTGCCGACGGGCAGCTGCGGTATGTCGGGCGCGCCGACGAGCAGGTCAAGATTCGCGGCTATCGCATCGAACTCGGTGAAGTTCGCGCGGTGCTGGCCGGGCTGGACGGAGTCGATCAGGCGGTGGTGATCGCCCGCGAGGACCGCCCCGGCGAGAAGCGGCTGGTGGGCTATGCCACCGGTGCTTCTGCTGACCTCGACCCGGTCGCCCTCCGGGCCGCCGTCGCAGAACGCCTGCCGGAGTACATGGTTCCCGCAGCGATCGTCGTCATCGATGCCATGCCGTTGACGGTGAACGGCAAGCTCGACCGGCGGGCATTGCCGGCTCCGGAGTTCTCCGACACCGGTCACTACCGCGCCCCGTCCACAGTCGTCGAAGAGGTGCTGGCCGACATCTACGTCAAGGTGCTCGGGGTGAAGCGCGTCGGCGTAGACGACTCGTTCTTCAACCTCGGCGGAGATTCGCTGTCGGCGATGCGCCTGATCGCGGCGGTCAATACCGGTCTGAATACTCGGCTTTCGGTGCGGGCACTATTCGAGGCGCCCACGGTCGCCCAGTTGGCAGTGCTGATAGGGGGGGACGAGGCGCCGCCCGAACCGTCGGCAGCCCCGCCTGCGGCCGCTCCGGCGCCTGTCGTCGCCAAGATCAGCACGACGGGCTCACGCGGACCGATGCGGATTGCCGATGTTTTGCCGTTGACTCCGCTGCAGCAGGGGTTGTTATTCCACGCCAGTGCGGCGCTGGGCGGCGACGATGTGTATGCGGTGCAGCTTTATGTGAGTTTGGCCGGTCCGCTGGATCAGGAAAAGTTGCACGCGGCGGTGCAGGCCGTAGTCGCCCGGCACCCCAACGTGGCGGCCCGGTTCTCCCAACGATTCGACGAGCCGGTTCAGGTCATACCGGCTGACCCGGTAGTGCCCTGGCAGTACTTCGAGCTGGAAGCCGGTGGCGATATCGAGGCGCAGATCGAGCAGGTGTGCGCGGCCGAACGTATCGCGGTGTGCGAGTTGGCGAATCAACCGGCGTTTCGGGCGGCGCTGATTCGGACCGGGACCGATCGGTACCGGTTTGTCTTGACCAACCATCACATCGTGCTGGACGGCTGGTCGTTGCCGATCCTGCTGGGGGAGGTGTTTGCGAGCTACTACGGGCAGCGGCTCCGTCCCGCCGCGCCGTATCGACGGTTCGTCAGCTGGATGAGCGGTCGCGATCTCGATGCGGCCCGGTCCGCCTGGGGGCGGGTGCTGGCTGGCTTCGACACCCCGACGTTGGTGGGTGCGGCAGGGCGGGCGAGCCTGGGACGGCGCACCGTCGTGTCCTCGACGGTGTCCGAGCAGACGACACGGGCACTCGGTGAACTGGCGCGGTCCTGCCACACCACGGTCAGCACGGTGCTGCAGGGAGCTTATGCGCGAGTCTTGATGTCGCTGACCGGACAACGTGATGTGGCGTTCGGTACTACCGTGTCGGGGCGGCCCGACGAGGTGCTGGGCGCGGACTCGATGGTGGGTCTGCTGATCAACACGGTGCCCGTGCGGGTCAGGATCGCCACGGCGACAACGACCGTTGATCTGCTCGATCAGTTGCAGAACGATCATGCTCAGATATTGGATCATCACCACCTGGCGCTCAGCGAGATTCATCGGGTGACCGGCCAGGACCACCTGTTCGACACGTTCTTCGTCTACGAGAACTACCCGATCGATGCCGCAAAGCTGTCCGGGGCCGACGGGCTGATGGTTACGGACTTCGCGCACCGCGAGTACAACCATTACCCAATCGCGATGCAGGCCCTACCGGGCGACGAACTGACCCTGAGGGTCGAGTACGACTCCGACATGTTCGATGCGTCCGACGTCGAGGCCCTGATCGCACGGCTCAAGCGCATTCTGGCGGCCATGATCGCCGATCCGGTCCGTCCGCTGTCCACGATCGAGGTGCTCGACGACACCGAACTCGCCGACGTGGATCGGTGGAGCAACCGGGCCGCGCTGGCACAACCGGGCGCGATGCGGCAGTCGATCCCGGCCTTGTTCGCCGCCCAGGTGGCCCGTGCTCCCGAAGCGTTGGCGCTCACCTGGGCAGAGCGCTCCTGGACCTACCAGGAGCTCGACGAGGCAACGAACCGGTTCGCGCACATGCTGGCGGACAAGGGGATTGGACCGGGTCAGCGGGTTGCGCTGCTATTGCCGCGGTCGGCCGAGGCGATCGTGTCGATTCTGGCGGTACTCAAAACTGGTGCAGCGTATGTGCCGATCGACCCGGCAGCGCCCTCGGCCCGCATGCAGTTGGTATTGGGCGATGCGGCGCCGGTGGCGGCGATCACCAACCCGGAGCTGGCGCAGCGGCTGGCCGGACAGGATCTGCGCATCCTCGACGTGAATGACCCCGCCGTCGGGCGTCAGCCGAGCACGGCGTTGCCGGGACCGGCTGCTGATGACATCGCGTACCTGATCTACACCTCGGGCACCACCGGCATCCCCAAGGGTGTGGCGATCACCCACGGCAACGTGACCGAGCTGCTGGCCGCCATGGACGCCAAAGTCGAGATGGCGGAGCAGGTGTGGTCGCTCTGGCATTCCCTGGCCTTCGACGTTTCGGTTTGCGAGATGTGGGGCGCGCTGTTGTATGGCGGGCGGCTGGTGGTGGTGCCCGAGTCCGTGGCCCGCGCACCGGAGGAATTCCATGCGCTGCTGGCCGCCGAGCAGGTCACCATCCTGTCTCAGACACCGTCGGCGTTCTACGCGCTGCAAACCGCTGATGCGATGCAGCCCGAACTCGCGCGGCAGCTGAAGTTGTCTGCGGTGATCTTCGCCGGTGAAGCGCTTGAGCCACAACGCCTTCGGGCGTGGCTGAACAGTCACCCCGGCCCCCCGCGCCTGCTCAACCTGTACGGCACTACGGAGACGACGGTGCACGCGTCGTTCCGCGAGATCGTCGATGAAGATATAGCCGGCGATGTCAGTCCGGTCGGTGGCCCGCTGGCCGACCTGGCGTTCTTCGTACTCGACCAGTGGTTGCGCCCGGTGCCCGCCGGTGTCGTCGGTGACTTGTATGTGGCTGGGCCGCAGGCTGGTTTGGGCTATTGGCGCCGACCGGGGTTGTCGGCGTCCCGCTTCGTCGCCTGCCCGTTCGGCGCGCCCGGCGACCGGATGTATCGCACCGGTGACCTGGTCTGGTGGGGTGCTGACGGTGAGCTGCGGTATGTGGGGCGCGCCGACGAGCAGGTCAAGGTCCGCGGGTACCGCATCGAACTCGGCGAGGTTCGTGCCGTGCTGGCCGAGATCGACGGAGTCCAGCAGGCTGTTGTGATAGCCCGCGAGGACCGCCCCGGCGACAAGCGTCTGGTTGGTTACGTCACCGGCTCGGTGGATGCCGTCGCAGCGCGGACGGCGCTAGCTGAACGCCTGCCGGAATACATGGTTCCGGCCGCGATCATGGTGATCGACGCGCTGCCGTTGACGGTCAACGGCAAACTGGACCGACGGGCCCTGCCCGCACCGGAATTCGCCGACACCGACTCTTATCGCCCGCCGGCCACCGCGATCGAGGAAATCCTGGTGGGCATCTACGCCAGGATCCTGGGTCTGAGCCGCGTCGGTGTGGATGACTCGTTCTTCGATCTTGGCGGGGATTCGCTGTCGGCGATGCGTCTGGTCGCCGCGATCAATACCGGTCTGAACACGCATCTTTCGGTGCGGACCTTATTCGAGGCGCCGTCGGTAGCCCAGTTGGCGCCGCGGATCGGCGGGGATGACGATCGGCTCAGGCCACTGGGCCGCATGGAGCGCCCGCCGGTGATACCGCTGTCGTTCTCGCAGAACCGGTTGTGGTTCCTCGACCAATTGCAGGGGCCGTCACCGACCTACAACATGGCGGTGGGTCTGCGGCTGGATGGGCCGCTCAACGCCCAGGCGTTGGGTGCCGCGCTGGCCGATGTCGTGGGCCGTCACGAGAGCCTACGCACCATGTTCGCCGCGCCCGACGGCATACCCCAGCAGCTGGTGATGCCCGCCGAGACAGCCGACTTCGGCTGGGACGTCATCGACGCCGCCGGTTGGTCGGCAGCGGAGTTGGATGACGCGGTCAGCGCCGTCGCGCTGCACTCGTTCGATCTGTCCGCCGAGATTCCCATGCAGGCGCGGCTCTTCCGCGTCAGCGATCACCAGCACGTGGTTGTGGCAGTCGCACACCACATCGCGGCCGACGGCTTGTCGATGGGCCCGCTGGTGAACGACCTCGGCGTGGCTTACGTCTGCCGATCGGCTGGGATGGCGCCCGTCTGGGCCGAATTACCGGTCCAATACGTCGATTACACGCTGTGGCAGCGCGCCCAGTTCGGTGACCTGGACGACGGGAACAGTCTCATCGCCTCGCAGCTGGCGTACTGGCAAGACGCGCTGGCCGGAATGCCGGAGCGGGTGCAGTTGCCGACCGACCGGCCGTATCCGCCGGTCGCAGACCAGCGCGGCGCCACGATCGGATGGCAATGGCCCGTCGAGCTGCAGCAGCGGATCGCTGCGGTAGCTCGCGAGCACAACGCGACCAGCTTCATGCTGGTTCAGGCGGCACTCTCCCTGCTGCTGAGCAAACTCAGCGCGAGTTCCGATGTGGCGGTCGGATTCCCGATTGGCGGGCGCACCGACCCTGCCCTGGACGCGCTGGTGGGATTCTTCGTCAACACCCTGGTGTTGCGCGTCGATGTCAGTGGTGACCCCACCGTCGCCGACCTCCTGGCTCAAGTACGGACACGCAGTCTGGCCGCCTACGAGCACCAAGACGTGCCGTTCGAAGTGGTCGTCGAGCGGATCAATCCCACCCGCTCTCTGAACCACCCGCTGGTCCAGGTGATGCTGGCCTGGCAGAACCTGCCGGGGGAGACCAGCGAAGACATCGCGCTGGCGTTGGGAGACCTGCAAGTCACCCAGCTTCCGCTCGATACCCACACCGCGCGAGTGGATCTCGCGTTCTCCTTGACCGAGCGCTGGACACAATCGGGCGAGCCCACCGGACTCTTCGGCATGGCCGAGTTCCGTACCGACGTGTTCGACCCCGAGACCATCGAAACCTTCGTTGCGCGCCTGGAGCGGGTGTTGGTGGCGATGATCGCCGACCCCGCTGCGCGGGTGTCGTCGGTCGACGTACTCGACGCCGCCGAGCGCGCGCGTCTCGACACCGTGGGCAATCGCGCGGTGCTGACGGAATCTGCCCCGGCGATGTCGGTTCCGGAGTTGTTCGCAGGCCAAGTCAGTCGCGCCCCGCAGGCCATCGCGTTGACCTCTGGCGATGTGTCGATGACGTACCGGGACCTCGATGAGGCGGCAAACCGCCACGCGCACTTGCTTTCTGGTCGCGGCGTAGGAGCCGGTGACTGTGTGGCGCTACTGCTGGAACGCTCGGCCGAAGCCGTCGTCGTCATGCTGGCCGCACTGAAGGTCGGGGCTGCGTACCTGGCAATCGACCCCGCGCTGCCAGAGGCCCGGATCGAGTTCATGCTCTCCGATGCGGCGCCTGTCGCCGTCGTCACCACTGCCGCGCTGCGGCCTCGGTTGCACGGGCACGATGTGGCGGTCATCGACATAGACGACGAGTCGATTGAGGTCCAGCCCAGCACGGCGCTCCCGGCGCCGGACCCGGACAACATCGCCTATCTGATCTACACCTCGGGCACGACCGGCACCCCCAAAGGTGTTGCGCTGTCCCACCGGAACCTGGCCCACCTGGCTGACTCGGCGCACCCCGACCTGCCGGCCGATCAGGTGTGGACGCAATGCCACTCGTACGCCTTCGACTTCTCGGTGTGGGAGATCTGGGCCGCGCTGCTCGGTGGCGGGCGGCTGTTGGTGGTGCCCGATCCGGTTGTCCGTTCGCCCGATGATTTCCACGCGCTGCTGGTCGGCGAACATGTCACTGTGCTCACCCAAACACCGTCCGCGGTGGCGGCACTGCGACCGCAGGGGTTGGAGTCGGTGGCGTTGCTGCTCGGCGGTGAAGCGTGCCCGCCCGAAGTGGTCGACCAATGGGCGCCCGGCCGAGTGGTGATCAACGCCTACGGTCCCACCGAAGTCACGGTCTAC
Organism: Mycolicibacterium vinylchloridicum; assembly: GCF_013404075.1. GTDB lineage: Bacteria > Actinomycetota > Actinomycetes > Mycobacteriales > Mycobacteriaceae > Mycobacterium > Mycobacterium vinylchloridicum. Next base: position 20,560 of record NZ_JACBJQ010000039.1, on the reverse strand, counting down.
GCCTCGATGAGCAAGCCGTTGGAGGCGGGCGCTGAGGTCCCCATCGGCGCACCGCCGCCAACTGTCGCAGCGTTCGTTCTCGACGAACGGTTGCGCCCGGTGCCCGAAGGTGTGGTCGGTGAGCTGTACGTGGCCGGTCGCGGTGTGGGCGTCGGGTACATCGGTCGGACCGGGCTGACGGCATCCCGCTTCGTCCCCTGCCCGTTCGGTGGACCCGGTCAGCGGATGTACCGCACCGGCGACCTGGTGCGGTGGCGTCCGGACGGCCAGCTCCAATACCTGGGCCGCGCCGACGAGCAGGTCAAGATCCGCGGGTACCGCATCGAGCCCGGCGAGATCCAAGCCGTGCTGGCCGGCCTCGACGGCGTCGAGCAGGCGGTGGTGATCGCCCGCGAAGACCGCCCCGGCGACCCGCGTCTGGTGGGTTACTTCACCGGCACCGCGGATCCGGTCAAGGTGCGGGTCGCGCTCGCCGAACGGCTGCCCGCCTACATGGTTCCGGCCGCGGTGCTGGAGTTGTCGGCGTTGCCGCTCACCGTCAGCGGCAAGCTGGACCGGCGGGCGCTGCCGGCGCCGGACTACCAGGATGCGGAAAACTACCGTGCCCCAAGCACTCCCACCGAGGAGATCCTCGCCGGGATCTTCGCGCAGGTGCTCGGCATCGACCGCGTGGGGGTGGACGACTCGTTCTTCGATCTCGGCGGGGATTCGCTGTCGGCGATGCGCCTGGTCGCGGCGGTCAACAACAGCATGGGTTCCGGGCTGGCGGTCCGCGTGCTGTTCGAGACACCTACCGTCGCGCAGCTTGCGCTGCGGGTCACCGGTGACGAAACCCGTTCCGAGCCCTTGATGGCCGGCCCGCGGCCCGAGGTCGTACCACTGTCCTTCGCCCAGAACCGGTTGTGGATCGTCGACCAGCTCCAGGGACCATCCCCGATCTACAACCTTCCGGTGTCCTTACGGCTGCGGGGCCAGCTCGACGCCGACGCGCTGGGCGCTGCACTGGCCGATGTCGTGGGCCGCCAGGAAAGCCTGCGCACCCGGTTCCCGGCAGTCGAAGGCGTGCCGCAACAGCTCGTCGTCCCCACTGACGTCGCGGACTTCGGCTGGGCCGTCATCGATGCCACCGGCTGGTCGGACACCGAGCTGGCCGATGCCATCGACGCGGCGACGCGGTACACCTTTGATCTCGCCAACGAAATCCCGATGCAGGCACAGCTTTTCCGGATCGCTGGCGACGAACATGTGCTGGTGGCGGTGGTGCACCACATCGCGGCTGACGGCTGGTCGGTCGCACCGCTGGTGCGTGATCTCGGGGTCGCCTACGCCAGCAGGTCGGCCGGCGAGGCGCCCGGCTGGGCCGATCTGGCGGTGCAATACGTCGATTACACGCTGTGGCAGCGCTCGCGGCTGGGGGATCTGACCGACGCCGACAGCCGCATCTCCGCGGAATTGGCGTATTGGGAGGACGCGCTGGCCGGTATGCCCGAGCAGTTGCAGCTGCCCACCGACCGGCCCTACCCGATGGCCGCGGACTATCGCGGCGCGCGCCTGGATGTCGACTGGCCTGCCGAGTTGCAACGCCAGGTCGCCAGGGTGGCGCGCGAGCATAACGCGACGCCCTTCATGGTGGTGCAGACCGCACTGGCCGTGCTGTTGTCGAACCTGTCCGCCAATGACGATGTGGCGGTGGGCTTCCCGATCGCCGGACGCGGTGACACCGCGCTCGACGAGCTGGTCGGTTTCTTCGTCAACACGTTGGTCTTGTGTGTCGACCTGAGCGGGAATCCCACGTTCGCCGATCTGCTCGCCCAGGTGCGCCGGCGTAGCCTGTCCGCCTACGAGCACCAGGATGTGCCGTTCGAGGTCCTGGTAGAGCGGCTCAAACCGACCCGCAGCATGGCCCACCACCCGCTGGTGCAGGTGGTGTTGGCCTGGCAGAACTTCGGCTGGCAGGCCGGCGATGCCGCCGGGCTTTCGCTCGGCGACCTGCGGGTCGAGCCGCTCGCGGTGGACACCAAGACGGCGCGCATGGACCTCACGTTCAATCTGGCCGAACGCTGGGATGAGACCGGTGAACCTGCCGGAATCGGTGGCGGTGTCGAATTCCGTACCGACGTATTCGATTCCGCCAGTATCGGGATCCTCATCGACCGGCTGAGGCGGGTGCTGACCGCGATGACCGCGGACCCGGCTCAGCCGATGTCGGCGCTGGACGTTCTCGAGACCGCCGAACACGCCCGCCTCGACCAGATCGGCAACCGCACCGTGCTGACCCAGCCGGTGAGCACCGCGGAGACGATCGCGTCGATGTTCATCCGGCAGGCGGCGCTCACCCCGGATGCGCCGGCGGTCACCTTCGAGGGCGACTCGATGACGTATCGCGAACTCGATGAGGCGACCGACCGGGCCGCGCACGTATTGGCCGGTCGCGGTGCAGGACCCGGACAACGGGTGGCGCTTCTGTTGCCCCGCACGGCCGAGGCGATCGTGGCGATGGTGGCGGTGGTGAAAACCGGCGCGACCTATGTGCCGATCGATCCGACGGTGCCCGAGCAGCGCAGGCAGTTCGTGCTCGGTGACGCCAGGCCGGTCGCCGCCGTCACCACCGCGGCCCTGGCCGAATTGCTTGACGGGCATGCCCTTTCGGTGATCGATGTGAGTGACCTGGTCGACCCCGCGGTCGACACCGGCGCGACACTGCCCGGGCCGCAGGCCGACGACGTCGCCTACATCATCTACACTTCCGGCACCACAGGAACCCCGAAGGGCGTTGCGATTCCACATCGCAACGTGATTCGGCTGTTGGAGACCCTGGACGCTGACATGGACATGGCAGGGTTGGCCTGGTCGCAATGCCACTCCCTGGCCTTCGACTTCTCGGTGTGGGAGATCTGGGGTGCGCTGCTCTACGGCGGCCGGGTGGTCGTCGTCCCCGACGCGGTGGTGCGCTCGCCGGAAGATCTGCACGCCCTGCTGGTGTCCGAGCAGGTCGGTGTCCTGAGCCAGACCCCCTCGGCGTTCTATGCGTTGCAGACGGCCGACGCGGCCAATCCCGAGCTCGGCTCCCAGCTGAAGCTCGAGGCCGTGGTGTTCGGCGGGGAAGCGCTTGAGCCACAGAAGATGCGGGCCTGGCTGGCGAACCATCCTCCCGGCTCGCCGCGTCTGCTCAACATGTACGGCATCACGGAGACGACGGTGCACGCCTCGTTCCGGGAGATTGTGGCCGAGGACGCCGACAGCGCCGTCAGCCCCATCGGCGTGCCGTTGGGGCACCTCGGCTTCTTCGTCCTCGACACCTTGTTGCGACCGGTCCCGATCGGTGTCGTCGGTGAGTTGTACGTCGCGGGCGCCGGCGTCTCCGACGGATACATCGGCCGGCCCGGGCTGTCCTCAACTCGGTTCGTGGCCTGCCCGTTCGGCGAGCCCGGGGCACGGATGTACCGCACCGGCGACCTGATGGCGTGGGGCGCCGACGGCGAACTGCGCTACATGGGGCGTTCCGACGAGCAGGTGAAGATCCGCGGATACCGCATCGAGCTCGGCGAAATCCAAGCCGCACTCAGCGATCTGGACGGTGTCGAGCAGGCGGTGGTGATCGCCCGCGAAGACCGTCCCGGTGACAAGCGGCTCGTCGGGTATGTGACCGGCGATGTCGACCCGGTTGCCGCGCGTGCCGCGCTGGGCGACCGGTTGCCGTCGTACATGGTCCCCGCCGCGGTGGTGGCGATCGCCGCCTTGCCGCTGACAGTCAACGGGAAGCTGGACACCAAAGCGTTACCGGCACCGGACTATCAGGACGTCGACTCCTACCGCGCCCCGTCGGACGCGGTCGAAGAGATCCTGGCCGGTATCTACGCCCAGGTCCTCGGACTGGAGCGGGTCGGCGTCGACGAATCGTTCTTCGAACTCGGCGGCGACAGCATCCTGTCGATGCAGGTGGTTGCGCGAGCGCGGGCCGCCGGGGTGACCTGCCGGCCGCGCGACATCTTCGTCGAACAGACGGTGGCCGGGCTGGCCCGGGTCGCCACGCTCAGTGACGGTGACGACGATGTTGTCGACGAGGGCACCGGCACGGTGCAGGCGACCCCGATCATCCAGTGGCTGAACGGCGTTGACGGTCCGGTCGATCAGTTCAACCAGACCGTGTTGATCCAGGCGCCGGTCGGTGTGACCGAAGACGACGTGCTGGTGGTGCTGCAAGCAGTCTTGGACCGCCATGCGATGTTGCGGATGCGGGTAGACGACGACGGTGCCGGCGGCTGGTCGCTGACCGTGCCCGAGCCCGGATCCGTTGACGCCCGCGCGTGCCTGCACACCGTCGACGTCCTCTCGGATGAAACGGTCGCCAAGGCCAGATCCAGGCTGAACCCCGCGACCGGGGCGATGGTGAGCGCGCTGTGGGCCGTCCCCACCGGGCAGCTGCTGATGATCGTGCATCACCTCGCGGTCGACGGCGTCTCGTGGCGAATCCTGGTGGAGGACTTCAACCTCGCCTGGGCGCAACTTCACGGCGGACAGCCCGTCGAATTGCCCGCTCCGCGAACATCTTTCGCCAGGTGGGCGGCGATCCTGGCCGAGCACGCCTATCACCCCGAAGTCGTGGGCACCGTCGAACGCTGGCAGGAGATCGCGGCGATCCCCGCGCCATTGCCCGCCGTCCAGCCCGCGATCGACACTTATGCGAACGCAGGCAGCCTGTCGGTGGAGCTGGACACCGAGACCACCAGGATGCTGCTCGGCGAGGTGCCTGCGGCATTCCACGCCGGCATCAACGACATCCTGCTGATCGCGTTCGGGCTGGCCCTGACCGAATTCCTCGGCACCGCAGGCGCACCCGTCGTCATTGATGCAGAAGGTCATGGCCGCCAGGAAGAAGTGGCGGACGTAGACCTGTCGCGGACGGTCGGATGGTTCACCACCAAGTACCCGATATCGCTCGCTGCAGGCGGGCTGGACTGGGGACAGGTGCTCAGCGGTGACGCCGACCTCGGCCCGATCATCAAGGACGCCAAGGAACAACTTCGGGCTCTGCCCGACGGTTTGACCTACGGTCTGCTGCGATACCTCAACGCCGACGTCGACCTGGCCGGCGCCGACCCGGCCATCGGCTTCAACTACCTCGGCCGGATGGGTGGTGCCGGCGGGCAGACGTCGGGTGATTTCTGGGAGATCCGCGAGGACGGCTGGAAGGTGACCGGTGCCGCGGCGGCGGTCCCGATGCCGTTGATGCACACCGTCGAACTCAACGCAGGCACCGTGGAAACCCTCGACGGACCGCGCCTTCGCGCCGGCTGGACGTGGGCGCTGTCCGCACTCGACCACGCGCAGGTGACCCGGCTGTCCGGGCTGTGGTTCGACGCCCTCGCCGGAATCTGCGCGCACGTACACGGCGGTGGCGGGGGATTGACGCCGTCGGACATCGCGCCCGCCCGGTTGTCTCAGCAGCAGATCGACGAACTGTGCCGGGAACACGAGGTAGCCGACATCCTGCCGCTGACACCGCTGCAGCAGGGCTTGTTGTTCCACGCGGGAGTCGCTCACAGTTCCGGCGACGACGTGTACGCCGTCCAGATGGGCGTCACGCTGCAGGGCCGGCTCGACCGGTACCGGCTGCAGGAGGCGGTCGAGGGCGCTGTCGAACGCCATCCCAACCTTGCGGCGCACTTCACCGGTGACTTCGATGAACCGATCCAGGTCATCCCGGCGCAGCCGATCGTGCCATGGCAATATGTCGATCTCAGTCGGGATGCCACTGACCGTGATGAACGGATCGCACAGCTGTGCGCGGCGGAACGAGCGGCGGTGTGTGATCTGGCTGAGCAGACTCCGTTCCGCGCCGCCTTGATTCGCGTCGCACCGGATCAGCATCGGCTGGTCCTGACCAACCACCACATCCTGCTGGACGGCTGGTCGACGACGGTGTTGCTGCAGGAAGTGTTCGCCGGCTATTACGGACAGCGGCTGCCCGCGGCGGTGCCGTATCGCAGGTTCGTCAGCTGGCTGGCCGATCGGGATCTGCCTGCCGCGCGTTCCGCGTGGCGCGAGGCATTGGCCGGGTTCGACACCCCGACATTGGTCGGGCCGCCGGATCTGGGCGTTGGCCCCCGCGGTGTTGCCTCGCTTCGGGTTTCGGAGCAGACCACGACGGCGTTGAACGAGCTGGCGCGTACCCACCACACCACCATCAGTACTGTTCTACAGGCGGCCTGGACGCAGCTGCTGATGACGATGACGGGCCGGCGTGATATCACCTTCGGTGTCGTGGTTGCGGGGCGGCCGGCCGAACTGGCCGGCGCGGACGCGATGGTGGGCCTGCTGATCAACACGGTGCCGATGCGGGTGAACGTCGCGCCCGACGCGGGCGTTGCGGATCTTCTCGACGAGTTGCGGGACAGCCGGAGTCGGACTTTCGAGTACGAGTACCTGGGGCTCAACGATATTCATCGCGTCGCCGGTCATCGCAAGCTGTTCGACACGGTGTTCGTGTTCGAGAACTACCCGACCGATACCTCGCTGTTGTCGGGAGCGGACGGGCTGGCGGTCACCGCCGTCGACAGCCGCGATTTCTACCATTACCCGCTCACGGTCCAAGCCGTGCCGGGTCCGGAACTGGATCTGCGGATCCAATATCGAACCGATGTGTTCGACGAGAACAGCATTAAGCGGATCGTCGAGCAACTCGACGGGGCTCTGACGAACATGGCGCAAGACCCTGCCCACCCACTCATTGTGGCGGACCGTCAGCCGCCAGCTGCCCCGGCGCCCGAACACCCTGTGTATAAGGCGCCGAGCAGCGACCTCGAAAAGGCCTTGTGCGGCATCTATACCCAGTTGTTGGGTGTGGATCGCGTCGGGGTGGACGATTCGTTCTTCGATCTGGGTGGGGACTCGCTCTCGGCGATGCGGGCTGTCGCGGCGATCAACGCCACCGTCTGTGAGCAGGTGACGCTGCCGGTCTTTCTCGCAACGCCGACGGTGCGAGACCTGAGCCGCGTCGTAGCGAGCTAGCCCCGCGACGGTTCGTTACCCGCGGTATACCAGCGGGTGACATCGTAACCGGCCTCGTAGCGGGCCAGCCACTCGGTCGCGAGGGCGGGCATCGTGTGCTTGCCGGGATTGTGGCCCGGAATCTGACTGAGGATGACCCCGAAAGCGGCGACGGCTTGCTCGCGCAGCGGTATGTGCGGATAGAACTTCTGGAAGGGTCCGTGGTCGGGGACGTCGAAACGTCGGTACTTTTGGAAGAACGGAAACTTCTGGGCGAGAGTTCCTTTCAGGTTTGGGCCGAACATCGACGTCGCGTCGACTTTGCGCTCCTCGAGGGGGATGCGTTCGTTGAAGCTGTTGGCGGTTCGCTGAATCGCGATCCCGCCGTGCTGGAAGACCGCCGGTGCCAGCCGCATTCGATACCACGGGTCACCGACGACGGCGTTGTAGATGATCAGTGCGGAACTCCGGTGCTCGATTTCTTCGACGAAATGCCACAGGAACATCGAGGCGACACGGTCGTCACCGGGGGCGAGCAAGGTGTCGGCGTGGTTGAGCATCATCGTGAACGTCGGCGTGAACGTCGCCTCGAGATCGGCGATGTAGGCCAATCGATATTTGACTGACTTGGTGGCGGTCATGTCGTCGTAGTCCGCCATGATCTCGTCGAGTGTCTCCTGCAATGCCGGATACGCTTTGATGAGGCCCTTGGCATGCTGACGGTGCGCCATACTGTGCTGGCCCTCTTGCCGCACGAAAGCCAAGGCCTCTTCGGCGACTTCCGGGTCGGTGATCGACGGAAGCACCTCGTGGACCGTCGCGCTGATCATCTTCTCGATCGCCAGGAACAGAAACGACAGCATGTTGGTCGCGCACGAGAACGCGGGATCGGACGGATTCCAATTGAACGGAACCGGATAGTCGGCGAAGCCGAATCGCATTTTGCGTACTTGCAGATCAGTCACCTGAATTGCACCTCGCTTTCTGCACGATGCCGATCACGGTAGGGGCGCCTCACCACATGTACGGGATCAGGCGCGAGCGGACCTTCTGGGTGTATTCGCGGTATCCGGCCAATTCGTCACCGAGCAGTTTCTCCTCGTCGTGGATTCGCGCGGCCAGCACGGCCACCCCGGGCATGACGAATGCGAGTGCCCAGAAGGAGCCGAGGGCAAGCGGGAGGCCAACGAGGATCAGAACGTTGCCCGTGTACATGGGATGGCGCACCAGGCCGTAAAGACCGGTGCTGACGACTGTCTGGCCCGTTTCCACCTGGACAGTGGTCGATGCATAGGTGTTTTGAACGGCCACCATCACCGTCACGACCAGGCCGCTGCCCGCCAGAAGATTGCCGAGCACACAGAGCGGCACCGGCACCGATGACCAGTCGAAGCGGTGATCGAGGGCGCTCACCACGCATATCGCGACCAGTGATCCGTAGAGGCCGAGCATGACCATCTTCTGTACAGCCCGTGCTTCGGCGATCGGCCCGCTGCGCATCCGCCGTTGCAGGACAACCGGATTGGTGATCTGCAGGTAGATGCTCGGGAACCAGGCCGTGAGGGCGAACACCGCCAAGAACGCCCACCCCTGCCAGTAGTTGAACGTGCCTGCCGGGATGAACAGCAACAGCGCGATCGCGACGAGCTGACTGAAGCCCAAGGCGGCCACTCTAAGAACTGCGTTCACGATCCTCCCAATCCTCTGTTCTGCAGCGCGTGCCGCTGGTGCCGCTGCAGCGGTGATCACTCATGTGGGGCTAGGCTGGCGCGTCGCTGCTCGTCGGTGCGAGCTTTTCGCACAACAACTCCGCGAGACCTCGAATGGTTCCGACCGCGAGGTCGCTTGACGTCAAACGCACCCCGGTCTCGGCTTCGAGGCGAGTCCGTAGTTCCAGGGCGCCCAACGAGTCGACGCCGTACTCGGCAAGTGGTCGGTCAGGCTCGATATTGCGGCGCAGGATCAGACTCACCTGATCGGATATCAAGTGCCGCAACCGGGCGGGCCATTCTGCCCTTGGCAGCCCGCTGAGCTCCTCGAGCAATTTGCTTGTGTTGGTTTGGCTTTCTCCGGCGAGGTTGAATGCCTCCGCGAACGGAGTCCGCTCGGCGAAGTCCGTCAACCACGAGCTGCCACTCGTCGGCGCGTACCCGGTGTACGCGCGGTCGTACCGCAGCAGCGTGTCGAGCGCGTACGCGCCCTCGTCGGGAGCGATGGCCACGCCCGCGCTCTCGGCGAGATCCGTGGCCCGCCCGATCTGAGACCATGGCCCCCAGGCGATCGCGGTGCCCGGCAGGCCCTGAGTCCGCCGCCAGCGGGTGAACGCATCCAGCCAGCTGTTGGCCGCGGCGTAGGCGCCCTGGCCGGGAGCGCCGACCAGCGCGGCCGCCGACGAGAACGAGCAGAACCAGTCCACGGGCTGATCGGCGGTGGAGTTGTGCAAATTCCATGCGCCGTAGACCTTTGGTGCCCAGTCGCGCTCGATCAGCTCGTCGGTGATGTTGGGCAGAATGGCGTCCTCGATCACCGCCGCCGCATGAAGCACACCCCGTACCGGCAGCCCGGTGGCGGTGGCCGCGTCTACCATCTTCTGCGCGGTGCCCGGATCGGCGATGTCGCCGCAATGCACGACGACCTCGGCACCCAGCGCGCGGATCAGTTCGATTGTCTCCAGCGCCTTCAGTGTCGGCTGCGAGCGGGAGGTCAGTACGATACGTCCGCAGCCCGCTACGGCCATCTTCTCGGCCAGGAACAGCCCCAAGCCGCCCAGGCCGCCGGTGACCAAGTAGGCGCCGTCGCGGCGGAAGGTGTTGGCCTGCTCCGGCGGGACCACGACGCTGCTGGTCTGACTGCGCGGAATCTGGAGGAGCAGCTTGCCGGTGTGCTGGGCCGCACCCATCACCCGGATGGCTGTGGCGGCGTCGCCCAACGGATACTCAGTGTGCGCGGCGGGTGGCAAATCGCCCTGTGCTACAAGCTGATACACCGTTCGCAGTAGGTCGCCGATCCGTTGAGGATGACTCAGCGACATCAGCGCCAGGTCCACATAGTAGAACGTGAGATTCCGCCGGAACGGGAACAGCCCCAGGCGGGTGTTGCCGTAGACATCGCGTTTGCCGATCTCGACGAACCGCCCGCCGGTGGCCAGCAGTTCGAAGCCGGCCCGCTGGGCAGCGCCGGTCAGCGAGTTGAGCACGATGTCTACGCCGTACCCGCCGGTGTCACGGCGAATCTGGTCGGCAAAGGCGATGCTGCGTGAGTCGTAGACGTGCTCGATCCCCATGTCGCGCAGCATTTGTCGGCGTTCTTCGCTACCGGCGGTGGCGAAGATCTCGGCGCCGGCCGCTCGCGCGACCCCGATAGCGGCCTGGCCTACGCCGCCGGTTGCGGAGTGGATCAGCACTCGGTCGCCGGCCGCGATCCGGGCCTGTTCGTGCAGGCCGTACCACGCGGTCGCGGTCGCCGTCGCCACGGCGACTGCCTGATGATCGGTCAGCTCGGGAGGAAGTGTGACCGCCAGGCGTGCGTCACATCTGACGAATGTGCCCCAGCATCCGTTCGGCGAGAAGCCGCCGACGCGGTCACCGACGCAATGGTCTGTGACGTCGGGGCCGACCGCCGTGACCACGCCGGCGAAATCCATTCCCAATTCGGGCAGGCCGCCGTCGATGGCGGGGAAGAGTCCCATCGCGACCAGCACGTCGGCGAAGTTGATGCTCGACACTCCGACAGCGACCTCGATTTGTCCTGTTCCTGGTGTAACACGTTCGCTGGCAACCAGTTCCAGTGTCTCCAGGTCGCCGGGTGTACGGATCCGCAGCTGCATTCCCTGGGAGTCGTTGTCGGCGACGATGATCTGTCGTTCGTCGGGTCGCAACGGACTGGGCCGCAGGCGGGCCGCGTACCACGTACCGTTGCGCCAGGCGGTCTCGTCTTCCTTGGATCCGCATAGCAGTTGCCGGCTGAGTTCTTCGGCGTCGCCGCTGTTGTCGACGTCGATCTGGGTAGCGTGTAGGTGCGGATATTCGGCGCTGATCACCCGTACCAGGCCGCGCAGACCGCCTTGTTCCAGATTGACCACGTCGTCGGCCACTACGCTCTGGGCGCCGCGGGTGACGACGAAGAGGTGAGGGATGTGGCCCGACGTCTGGGCCAGCTCGCGGGTGATGCGCGTCAGATGCTGAACGTATTCACGGCCCACCACCGGGGTTTGGTCATGACTGCCGTTGGTCTTCGGTCCGGCGAGGATCACCACGCCGGTGACTTTCCCGGAGCGAAGCTGTTCGGCGAGATGTCCGGCGTTGGAGGCGTGGTCGGCGTTCGACGGCCAGCACATGGTGCTGCATTGAGCGCCTTGGGTTTTCAGCGTATCGGCCAGTGTCGAGCTGAGTAGGTCCGCAGTGGGGCTCGTGTTGATCAGCAGCCAGGTTCCGGCGTCGACGTGCGATGGTTCCGGCAGCTGGCACTGCTGCCATTCGATGGTCAGCAGTCGCTGGCTGAGCACCCGATCTTGTTGGGCCTGTTCGGATTCCCCGGTACCGCAGCGCAATCCCCGGATGCTGAGCAGGACCGTGCCGTCCTTGTCGAGCACGTCGAGATCGGCCTCGATCCCGGCGGAATCGATCTGGGTGACTCGGGCGTGGCAGTAGTGGGCGTTTCGTGCCGGTCCGTAGGAGCGCATCCGGCCAACTCCCAGCGGTAGGCCCAATACGCCGGCCTGGATCTGCGGACTCGCGGCAACCGCCTGGAAGCAGGCGTCCAGCAATGCCGGGTGCACGCTGTAAGCGCCTTGTTGCATGCGGAGCTGGCGGGGCAGCGCGACCTCGGCCAAAACCGTTGCATCGTCGCTGGTGTGGATGTCACCCAGGCCGCGGAACGCCGGTCCGTACTGGACGCCGAGCTGGTCGAGCCTGTCGCGCACCTGGTCGCCGTCGGTGCGGTGTGGATGGGCCACCCTGAGCGCGGCGATATCATATGCGGTCGGTCCGTGATCGGCGGCAATGTGCAGGGTCGCGCTGGCCTGCCGCGTCTGGCGCCCGCCGTCGTCGGCCTCGACGAGGAAGTCGACGACACCGGGGGACGACAGCCATGCCGACGCAGCGAGGGAGGTCTGCGCATCGAGCAGCAGCGCGTGCTCGAAGCGGATGTCGCGGACCTCGACGACCTCCCCGACCACCATGTGCGCCGCGGCCAGGGCCATCTCGCAGTAGGCCGCACCTGGGAGTACCGCCACGTTGCGAACTGTGTGGTCGGCGAGCCAGGGCTGGGTTGCGGTGCCGACTTCGGCCTGCCACACGTGGCGCTCCGGCTCCTCCGGTAGGCGTACGTGAGGGCCGAGGAGCGGATGCACGCTGACGGTGAAATCGCCATGCGCCGGGGACTCGTGACCGTCGCGGTCCAACCACAGCCGACGGCGTGTCCACGTAGGCAAGGGCGCGTCCACCAGCCGCCCATCGGGATACAGAACGGAGAAGTCGATTTCGGCTCCGGCACTGTGTAATTGGGCCACCAAGCCGCGTAGCCCGTGAGGCATCGTCTGCTCGCGGCGCATGGCGGCGAAGGTGGCGACCGACGCGTCTAGATTGCCGGCGGTCCGTTCGATCGCGTGGATGAGCATCGGATGTGGTGAGAGTTCGGCGAACACCCGGTACCCGTCCTCCACGGCAGCACGCGCCGCCGCGGCGAACCGCACCGTATTGCGCAGATTCTTCACCCAGTACTTTCCGTTGCACACCGGTTCCTCGCGCGGGTCGAACCCCGTGGCCGAGTAGAACGGAATCTGCGGTGTAAGCGGTTTGATCTCTGCGAGAGCCTGGCCGAGTTCGTCGAGGATCGGCTCGACCAGAGGGGAGTGTGCGGCGACATCGATGACGGACTGGCGGACCATCAGGTCCCGCTCTTCCCACGTCGCCATCAGTTCGCGAACGGTCTGGTTAGCGCCGCTGATCACAGTGGATTCCGGTGAGGCGACCACGCCGACGACTACGTCCTTGACGCCGCCGAGTGTCAGCTCCGAAAGCACTTGCTTGGCAGGCAGTTCCACTGACGCCATGATCCCGGTACCGGCGAGGCGAGACATCAGCTGCGACCGCCGGCAGATGACCCGAACCCCGTCTTCGAGCGACAGCGCACCGGAGACCACGGCTGCGGCGACCTCACCCATCGAATATCCGATGGCGGCACTGGGCCGTGCACCGCAGGCCTTCAGGGCGGCTGCGAGCGCGACCTGCACGGTGAACACGGTTGGCTGCAGTTGAGCGTCGCCGCTCACCACTTCCGGTGCCGTCATCGCCGCGGTAACGGAGAACCCCGATTCGGCCGCGATCAGCGGCTCGAGCTGCGCGACGGTGGCCGCGAAAACCGGCTCCGTTTCGAGCAGCTGTGCGCCCATCCGAGCCCATTGCGAACCCTGCCCGGAGAACACCCACACGGGACCGCGATCGTCGTGGGCGAGCGCCGCCGGATACGGCGTCTCGCCGCCGGCGACCTCGAGCAGCGTCGCGGTCAATTCCGGCCCACTGCTGGCATGGACAGCGGTGCGCACCGGGCGGTGCGCGCGCCGGCGGGCCAGGGTATAGCCCAGATCTGACAACGCCACGTCGTCGTGTGCCTGTATCCACTGGGCGAGCCGGCCGGCGGAGCGCCGCAGCTCTTCGGCCGAAGTCGACGAGATGGGGAACAGAAGTGGCGCCGCCGGCGCGTCGCTGCGGCTCAGGTTCGAGCTTTGCGTCGCCTGGGGTTCGGGGCCTTGTTCCAGGACGGCGTGGACATTGGTTCCGGACACCCCATACGACGATACTGCCGCGCGGCGCGGGTGTTGTCCGCTGGTGGGCCACTCGGTGTTCTCAACGGGCACAAACAGTTTCGTGGAAATTTTGGCCAGGTCGTCCGGGAGGCGGGTGAAGTGCAGATTGCGCGGAACGACACCATTCTGCAAGGCGAGGATCGTCTTGATCAGGCCGACGACACCGGACGCCGATTGCGAGTGGCCGACGTTTGTCTTGACCGATCCGAGCGCGCAGGGAGCATCGACGCCGTAGACCTCGCTGAGGCTGGTGTACTCGATCGGATCACCCACCGGGGTGCCAGGGCCGTGCGCCTCGACCAAGCCGACGGTGTGTGGGTCGACGTCCGCGGCGGCCAGGGCGGCCCGGTACACGGCAGCCTGCGCGCCAGCCGACGGTGTTGAGGTGTTAACGGTATGGCCGTCGTGGTTTGCGGCGGTCCCACGGATGACCGCGAGGATCCGGTCGCCGTCCCGGAGTGCATCGGGCAGGCGCTTGAGCAACACCATCGCGCAGGCCTCGCCAGCGACATAGCCGTCCGCCGCGACGTCGAAGGCGCGGCAGCGTCCCGTAGGAGACAGGTGGCCTGCCGCGGTCCCCGCGATGAACTTCCGTGGGTCCAGGAGCACGTAGGCGCCACCGGCGAGCGCGAGATCGCTTTCGCCCTGGCTCAGGCTGCGGCACCCCATGTGGATTGCCAGCAGCCCAGACGAACATGCGGTGTCGACTGCCATCGCCGGACCGTGAAGACCGAGCGTGTAAGCGATTCGTCCGGCAGCCATGCTGAACGTGCTGCCTGAGAACCCGTACGGGCCCTCCATCGCGTCACTCTGTGCCGATACCAGCTGATAGTCGGAGTGCGTTAATCCGGTGAACACACCGGTCAGTGAGTCTCTCACCGCCGCAGGAGTGAGCCCGGCATGCTCGACGGCTTCCCATGATGTTTCCAACAGCAAACGGTGCTGCGGATCGAGGGCGGCAGCCTCGCGCTCGTTGATCTCGAAGAACTCAGCATCGAAGCCGGCAACGTCGTCAAGGAACGCACCCCACTTCGATGCGGTGCGGCCCGGCACATTGGCCTCGGGGTCGTAGTACTCGTCGTTGTCCCAGCGATCCCGCGGCACCTCGGTGACCAGGTCATCGCCCCGAAGCAGTGACTCCCAGAGTTGCTCAGGGGACTCGATACCGCCAGGTAACCGGCATGCCATACCGATGACGGCGACCGGAGTGGTCGATTGTGAGCTCATAGGGGCTGGGGAATTCGCCGCGCTTGAGCTGCTTGGCCGATCATCGATCGCACCGAATGAAACCATCCCGTCTCCTCAACAGCAACGAAGCCGCAGTCCAGTCCGTTGCTTGACTCACCTTTGGTTCCCCCGACCCAGGCAAGACGATTATTGACGCAGACGCATCGTCGCGGGGTCAAGTTTGCTTGATTCACAAGTAAGTGCACTCCAGGAGAGTGCTGGCAGGCGCGTTGCAGCAGCACCCCGCGTCGAGGGGTCTGCGCCGCCTGCGATGGCTGACGAAGGCGTCACTTAACTTCGCTGTTCGAAAGTGGCGTGGTGAGGGGTCCTGATAGCTTGCTTGCCGTGACACAGGCGATTGAGGCATCGATTCCTGCCCTGCTGCGCGAACGCGCCAGCATGCAACCGGATGACATTGCGTACACCTTCATGGACTACGACCAGGACTGGGCCGGCGTCCCGGTAAGCCTGACGTGGCCGCAGTTGTATCGGCGGGTTGCCAATTTCGCCCGTGAACTCAGCGTGTCCGCGTCGCCGGGCGATCGCGCCATGATCATCGCGCCGCAGAGCCTGGAATACATCGTTGCGTTCCTGGGATCGCTGCACGCCGGGGTCATCCCGGTTCCGTTGTCGGTGCCGATGGGCGGGGTCACCGACGAGCGGGTCGACTCGGTGATGCGCGACGCGTCACCCGTTGCCGTTCTCACCACATCCGCCGTCGTGGCCGAGGTGAGCCGCAGCATCGTCCCGCAGCCCGGGCAGGCACCACCGGCCATCATCGAGGTCGACTTGCTGGATCTGGACGCCCCGCCCCGGCCCGGCGCTCCGGCGATGTACGAGAACGACAATCCGCACGCCACTGCGTATCTGCAGTACACCTCCGGTTCGACCCGCTCACCGGCTGGCGTGATGATCTCGTACACAAACCTTTTCACCAATCTGCAGCAGATCACCACCGATTACTCGCGGCATGCCGGAGTGACCCCGCCCGACCTGACGTTCGTGTCGTGGCTGCCGTTCTTCCATGACCTGGGATTGATCCTGGGCGTTTGCTCGCCGATCGTCCTGGGAACCAGCGCGGTTCTCACGAGCCCGGCCTCGTTCCTGGTGCGCCCGGCGCGGTGGATGCAGCTGCTGGCGACCAATCCGTGCCCGTTCACCGCCGCACCGAACTTCGCGTTCGATCTGGCGACGCGCAAGACCTCCGATGAGGACATGGCCGGCCTCGACCTGGGTGGTGTGCACACCATCCAAAGCGGCGCCGAGCGGGTCCAACCCGCGACGATCAAGCGCTTCACCGACCGGTTCGCCCGCTTCAACCTGAACGAGGCGGTGATCCAGCCCTCCTACGGCATGGCCGAGGCCACGCTCTACATGTCGACCCCGCGGCCGGAAGATCCGATCAAGGTCGTGCACTTCGACACCGATGCCCTGACCGCGGGTGAGGCCAAGCGGGTCGACGGTCCGGACGGCACGCCGTTGGTCAGCTACGACGGCCCGATCAGCACCCGTTCACCGCTGTTGCGGATCGTCGACCCCGATACCCACAGCGAAGTTCCGGATGGGAAGACCGGCGAGATCTGGTGTCATGGCGACAACGTCAGCATCGGCTACTGGGAAAACCCCGAGGAGACCGCCCGCACCTTCGGCGCCACCATCGTCGGGCCGTCGGCCGGGACGCCGGAGGGGCCCTGGCTCAGGACGGGCGACGTCGGCTTTGTCTCCGATGGCGAGCTGTTCGTCGTGGGCCGCATCAAGGATCTTCTGATCATCTACGGCCGCAACCATTCTCCTGACGACATCGAGGCGACGGTCACCGAGATCACCAAAGGCCGGTGTGTGGCGATCGCCGTTCCGGACGACGATGTGGAGAAGCTGGTCGTCGTGATGGAGGTCCGCAAGCGCGGCGACTCCGATGAGGAGGCCAAGCAGCACCTCGACGCCATCAAACGCGATGTCACGACCGCGATCTCGAACACCCACGGCATCGCCGTCGCGGATCTTGTTCTGGTGGGCGGGGGTTCGATTCCGGTCACCACCAGTGGCAAAGTCCGGCGCCAGGCCTCGGTGGACTTGTATCAGCGCAAGCAGTTCGCCCGCCTGGACGGCTGAACTACGGCGTTCCGTTGCTACCGTCGGCGCCATTGGTGGCCGAACCACTTGCCGCCCAAGCGGTTCCGCCGGTAGCGCCGAGACCGCCTGCGGTGGTTCCGTTTCCACCGTCACCGCCGGCGCCGCCGACGGAGTTTCCGAGGCTGTAGTTGTAGGCGAGCCCGCCCAGGCCGCCGGCGCCGCCGGTGGTGGTGCCGTCGCCGCCGGCACCGCCCTTGCCGCCGATGGCGTTACCCGGCGAGACGACGCCGGGGATCAGGCTCGCTACCGACAACAGGTAGTCCCACAAGGGGTCGCTCGAGAGATCGGCGGTGCCGCCCGCTCCGCCGTTGCCGCCTGCCCCGTTCGTGCCGATTCCGCCGTCGCCGCCGGCACCGCCGATCACGCTTCCCGGGTGGTAGAAGCCGGTGAAGTAGCCGAAGCCGAAGCCGATCACGGAGCCACCTGCGCCGCCGTTGCCGCCGGTTTGGCCGTCTCCGCCGGTGCCGCCGTTGCCGCCGCTCCCGCCGATCAGTCCGCCGGTCCCGCCCGCGCCGCCGTCACCGCCGACCCCGGCCGGGTTTGCTCCACCGGCTCCGCCGTCGCCACCGACGCCGAACAGTAGGGCCGCACCGCCGTCTCCGCCGGCCCCGCCCTCGGCGCCGTCGCCGCCGTTGCCGCCGTTGCCGATCAGCCCGCCTGCTCCGCCGTTGCCGCCGGCGCACCCGCCGCTGTCGACGCAGGTGGCGTCGGTCCAGGAATAGCCTTTACCGCCGCTACCCAACAACCAGCCGCCAGCCTGTCCGTCCGGGTTCGTCGCGGTGCCGTCCGCGCCGTTGCCGAGGATCGGGCGGCCCAGCCATTCGTTGGTGACGAGCGCGGTGATGATTTCGGGGAGGCTGATCTGGACGGTTCCCGTGCCCCCACCGCTTTGGGCGTAGGCGACGATCGCACCGATGATGTCGTTGAGCGTCAGGTTCGGCGGCGTGGCCGGTGTATCCGCCGCCGTCACGGTCTTCGCTGTTCGTGCACTGCCAGCCTGTGCGGCGGTGGACACCGAATCCGTGGAGGTGGCCTCGGCCGGAGTGGGCGAGGCCTGATCGTCCGCGGCGGGCGTGGTCGAGGACGTGGTCGAGGACGTGGTGACCGTGCGTTTTGCGGTCGTCGACGGTCTCGAGTCGGACCGGCCGGTGCTCCCCGCCTTGGAGCCGGCTTTCGACGACGAGCGGCCGGAGTTTCCTACCTTGGGACCGGTACCGCTGTGGCTCGATGATGCGGAGTCGCTGCCGGGGGAGTCGGCGTGGGCGACTGCTGTTGCGCCGGCCAGCGAAGTGCAGACACCGACGGTGAGAGCACCCGCTCCCAGCCATAATGAGAATTTGCTGGGTGGCTGCTGTAAGTAATGGTCGGCAGCGGCACGCTGCGGTCGGGGCATCGCCCGGTGTGCCGCGCGATGCCGTGCAGCCATGGTTTGCTCCCATGTTCGCCAATGCTCTGAGCGTCCACATGGTAGCAATGCGCGAGCCGGGGCCATGGCAAACTCTCGATCGCCAATTTTCCGACGGGGCCCGGATCTCGGTGGTTATGCCCGCTGACGTCGTGCTGATCGGGAAATTCGGTCTGGGAATGAGACGACGCGGTTATTTGCGGTGCACGCGGTCATGTTCGATATGCGCACTTTTCCGGCCGCCGGGAGCCGGCGGAGCAACGGCGATCAGGTGCCACCCGCGCCCCCGGTACCCGCCGTGCCGCCGGTCCCGCCGCCGCCGCCGTTGACCCCGGAGGGGGCGCTGCCGGCATTACCGGTGCCGCCGGCGCCGCCGGCCTTGCCCGCGCTGGAGCCGGCCTTGCCCGATCCGCCGGTGCCGCCACCCCCACCTGATCCGCCAGTACCACCGATGCCACCGGACCCGGAGCCGCTTCCGGTGCCGCCGGTCCCACCCACGCCGCCGACGACACCGTTGCCGCCGGCGCCGCCGATGCCGTTCGCACCGGTACCGGCACCGCCTGTTCCGCCCTTTCCAGCGGTGCCGCCGGTGCCGCCGGTGCCGCCCGTTCCGTTTCCACCGCCGGCATTGCCGCCGGTACCGCCGACGCCCGCGGTGCCTCCTGTTCCGCCGCCGCCACCAGTGCCGGTGCCGTTGGCGGTGCCACCGTTGCCGCCGGCGCCCGCGGTGTTCGCATTTCCGCCGGCGCCGCCGGACCCGCCGTCGGTGCCGGTCCCGCCGGCGCCACCAGACCCGCCGGTGCCACCGGTGCCGCCCTTGGCGCCGGAGGTGTTGGCTCCGGTGCCGTTACCGCCCCTGCCGCCGGTGCCGCCGGTGCCGCCGGTGCCGCCGGTGCCGCCGGTGCCGCCGCCGACCCCCGAGATGCCGGCGCCGCCCGAGCCGCCGCCGCCGGCGTTGCCGCCGGTACCACCGTTGCCACCCACCACCGGAGCGGTGATGCTGTTGGTGCCGATGTCGCCCGTGCCGCCGTTACCGCCGTTGCCGCCGAGGCCGCCGGCGCCGCCGGTGCCGTTGGCGCCGCCGTTGGTGCCGGCACCGGCCGCACCGCCGACGCCGCCCTTGCCGCCGCCGCCACCGGCATTGCCGTTCCCGCCGTTGTTGCCGGTGTTGTTGCCGCCGGTTCCGCCCGCACCGCCGGTGCCGCCGACGCCGCCCTGACCGCCCGCGCCGCCGCCGACGCCGCCGATACCGGTTCCGCCGGTGCCGCCTGCGCCCGCGGCTCCGCCCTGTCCGCCGGCGTTACCAGCGGTGGGTGCCCCGCCGCTGGTGCCGTTGTTTCCGGCGCCGCCGGTTCCGCCGGTGCCGCCGGTCCCGCCTTGGCCTCCGGTGCCGTTGGTACCGCCGTTGGTACCGCCGGCGCCGGCTGTACCGCCGGTACCGCCCTTGCCGCCGCCGCCACCGTTGGCAGCGGCGTCGCCTGTGGTGGTGTCGGTTCCGCCGGTTCCGCCGGTGCCGCCTTTGCCGCCGCCGCCGCCTTGCCCGCCGGTGCCGCCGCCGACGCCGCCGATGCCGTTGCCGCCGGTTCCGCCTGCGCCGCCGTTGCCGGCCGCGCCGCCGGAGCCGCCCGTACCCGGCGTTCCGCCGGTCGTACCCGCGCCGCCGCCGCCGCCGGCACCGCCGGTGCCGCCGTTGCCGGCCGCACCCGCACTGCCGCTGGTGCCGCCGTTCGTGCCGGCGGTACCCGCCGCACCGCCGTTGCCGCCGATTCCGCCGTTGCCACCGACCCCACCGGCGCCACTGGTCGTGCCGGTGTTGTTGCCGCCCGCGCCGCCGTTGCCGGCCACACCGCCGACGCCGCCCTGACCGCCGGTACCGCCGCCGACCCCGCCGATGCCGTTGCCGCCGGCGCCGCCTGCCCCGCCTGCCCCGCCGGCCCCGCCGGTGCCGCCGGTGCCGCCTGCGGCGGCCGTCGTGCTGCCCGTGCCCGCGGTACCGGTAC
>NZ_JACBJQ010000038.1 GCF_013404075.1 Mycolicibacterium vinylchloridicum | reverse complement strand
ATTCCTTTGCTCGAGTGACTTTCGCGGGTCTCTCGAAGAATCACGCGATGACCTTCATTCATCCGGCTACGACACGCCGGTACCGCTGATCAGGTCCGACTCGTACACCACTCTGCTGGACGCAACCTACTGGCAACGGCATTGGTCACCGCGACCATGCCAAAGGTGCCCCGTTCCGCGGTCGATCGAGCGGGAAACGGGGCACCAGTGGGTGGTGCGCGCGGCTATACCGTCACAGCAGCGGGTATTTCCGAAGGAGCCGGGACTTCGAATGCGTTCAGCAACGCCGAGGCGCCGAGGTAAACGCCGGCCAGGTTGACCAGATCGACGACACCCTTTTGTCCGAACGCCGCCTCGGCGGCATGGTAGGTGTCGGCACTGACATAGTGGGTCGAGACGAGTTCCTGTACGAATTGCGCGGCGACCAGCTCACCTCCGGTCAGCCCGACCGGTGCCTCACCGGCAGCCAACGCATCGATCGCTTCCTGGGGAAGGCCGTACAGGGCCGCCACCTTCTCGTGCGCGTACAGCTCGTATGACGACCCCCATTCTCCACCGACCGACAGGATCACGACCTCTCGGACCCTGGCACTCAAGGTCGACGACGCGAAGCTGTTGCCGACGTTGAACAACGCCCCGCCGATGGTCGGGTTGTAGAGGTAGGCATTGAGCGGTCCGATGACCTGGCCCTCCGGACTGACGAGCTCGATGCCGGTGACCGCCTGTGTCGGCA
This sequence comes from Mycolicibacterium vinylchloridicum, assembly GCF_013404075.1. Lineage (GTDB taxonomy): Bacteria > Actinomycetota > Actinomycetes > Mycobacteriales > Mycobacteriaceae > Mycobacterium > Mycobacterium vinylchloridicum. The sequence continues at coordinate 55,041 of NZ_JACBJQ010000038.1, read as the reverse complement.
CGGCAATCGCTTTGATCTGGGCGTCCAGCGCCAGCTGTGCCGGAGTTGCGCTGTCCAAATCGAGCAACGGCAGCCGACCGCCCAGGTCGCCGCCGTCGGGCACGACCGGGGCATCCGGGGTGACCGGCACTGGCGCACCTGACGGCTCAGGCCCTTGCGCTTGAAATGCGTTCAGGGTCGCCGAGACGCCCAGGTACACGCCCGCCAGGTTGACCATATCGACGACACCGGTCTCCCCGAACGCGGCCACAGCGTCGTCGTAAAGGTCATCGCTGACGTGATAGGTCGACACGAGTTGTTGTACGAATTGGGCTGCGATCAAATCATTCCCAGTCAGTCCCACCGGTGCTTGACCGCTCGCCAATGAGTCGATCGCGTCCGCCGGAACACCGTAGAGGGCCGCGACCAACTCATGTGCGTAGAGCTCATAGCCCGAACCCCACTGTCCGCCGGTCGACAGGATGATGATCTCGCGGACTCTCGGGTTCAGTGACGACGACGAGAACGTGTTGCCGACGTCGAAGAGTGCCTTGCCGGTCACCGGGTTGTAAAGGTACGCATTGAGCGGCCCGATGAGCTCACCCTGCGCATCGAGGAGTTGGATGCCCGTGGCCGCCTGGGTCGGAATGGCGATGGCCTTCATCAAGGCGTCGAGGTCAAGCTGTGCGACAGTTCCGGTGTACGGATCGAAATACGGCAGCCGACCGCTCAGACCACCGGCACCACCGTCGCCACCCGTGGTGCCGACAGCACGGCCGTCACCGTTGGCGCCGTCAGCCCCGCTGGCCAACAAACTGGAGCCACCCTTGCCTCCAAGGCCGGCTCCACCGGCCGCGCCGCCGGCACCGCCGGCACCGCCGTCGGCAGCGCTGTCGGTGAGGGCGCCGCTTTCCAAGGTGATCACGCTCGCGCCGCCGGTTCCGCCATAGCCGCCCGCCCCGCCGGCACCGGCGGCTCCGCCGTTGCCGCCGTTGCCGCCATAACCCAACAGGCCCAACGCCGTACCGCCGGCACCGCCCGCACCGCCATTACCGCCGGCCCCGCCCGCGCCTCCCGGGCCACCATCCTCATTGCTGAGTAGCGCCGCGTCAGCGCCGACGGCGCCAACACCACCACTCCCGCCAGCACCGCCGTCGCCGCCGGCGCCACCGTGGCCGAACAACGCGAAAGCCCTACCACCGTCACCGCCGGCACCGCCTGCCGAACCGGCACCACCGTCGCCGTCGCTCTCACCGGTGGTGCCCGCTGCGCCGGTCACACCGGCGCCGCCGTCACCACCATCGCCACCATTGCCCCCTAGCAGGCCGCCGTTACCGCCCGTTCCGCCCGCAGCGCCCGAGCCGCCGACCCCTCCGACGCCACCGGTGCCGAACAGCAGGCCGCTGGCGCCGCCGTTGCCGCCGGCGACCCCAGTCACGGTGCTGGACCAGCCGTCTCCACCATCACCCGACAGCCAGCCGCCGCTCGAGCCGTCCGGGTGGGCCTCCGTGCCGTCCGCGCCATCACAGACCAATCCACAGCGCCCGCCATAGGTGAACGCCGAGTTGACCATCGCCGTCACCTGCTGGGCGATGAACGCAGGGTTGCGATTCGCCGTTCTGCGAGAGATGTCACGAGTAGCGATCAGCAGTGCGTCGACCACGGGACCGGTTGGAGCCGACGGCGTCGACGGTCTCGTCACCACGCGTGGGGTTGATGCCAGCGCCGGAGACGAGGCATCGGATGCCGTCGCAGTGACCGAGGATGCAGGCGATCCTGAGCCGCGAGTCCGGACCGTCGCACGCAGGTCTGTTCGATGATGGGCCACGGATGAGGTGTTCCGCCGAGTTGCGGGTGTCGAGCCCGAATGCCGCGTGGATACGGCAGAGCGTGCACTGCCCGACGGTGAACTCTTCGACGAATCGGAGCTGTTGTCCGAGGAGTCGGCCGCAGCGATACCGGCGCCTGTCGTCAGTGCCATCCCCAAACCGAACGCGACTGCGCCTACGCGAAGCCACTTCACCCAACTCTCGGCGTGATGCAGACGCCCGGCAACCGGAACGGGCGCGCTGTGCTCGGGTGCTTCGGCGAAACCGACGATCGCCGTTATGGTCGGGCTCGCGATGTTCGCAGCTATCGCTGGAGTGGGTTGAGCCCCTTCCATTCTGGTGCAGGATCGATCTGTGGAGCGGCGCAGTGGCGCAGAGCTTGTAGTAATGGGTCTCACTCCTCGCTGGGGATTCCATGACATCGGAAATGTTGCTTCGGTCACAACAAGCCGGCGTTGCTGTTTATAGACGCCGTGGCGGTCAACGGTCAACGAGCTGAGAGCGGCTACCCGGGTGTTGGTTATGCCCGTATCGGCATCGCCTTGAAAATCGGTTACTATCAGCACGTTTCAAGATGTCGCCGTCAGTGCAAACTGGTATCGAGCGCACCTCTATAGCCAAGGTTCGTACGGCAGTGGCACACCACATAGCTTCAGAAGCGCTGTGCGACAGTCTTCGTCGCGCGAGACGCACCAGAGACGTCGGCAAAAAGATTCTTCCTGAACCGGATTCGGTGCTAGCGGCGGTCTCCACCAGTATCACAGGTCCGAGGCAGCTTGGCGTGTGATGCATTCCAGAACGACGGGTGAGCCACGTGCACCTGTGTGCTCAATGCGTGCCGCCGACCGCCTGGAGCTGGCGGGGCAACGCCGGCCCTACGGGGAATCGCGCCGTGAGTCAGCCTGATCCGTCATCTTCCGGTGGATCCGGTGTCGGGCGCTTCGGGCTGTCCGTACACCGCCACGACCACGGTGCGGTCCAGGCTGTTCTCCGACCACACGCCGATCTCCGTGTTGGCGCAGTTCTGGATGATCGCCATGTAGTCGGGGTTGTAGTACCACTGGCTGATGAGTTCCGTACCGCTGAACGCGAGCGCGTGGTTGATCGCCAGAGTCTGGGCGGCCTTGCCGCGGAAACCAGCTGCGGAGGCCCGGTCCTGCGGCGATGATCCGTCCGACCCGATGTCTGCGTCAAGTGATCTGTTGTTGAGGACGTCGATCGTGTGCCATTGTGCGGCCAGTTGCAGTCGGGGATTGATCGTGAGTTTGGTGCGACAGCCCGCTCGATACTGGAGGACGTGAACCATTTTTGCCACGCTCCTGTTGAGGCTGATGTTGTCGGCTCGGGCAGGAGTAGGGCTGAACAACACTGCCGCGGTCCAGATTATCGCCGTCAGCACTGCCAAGGTTTGAGCCAAGGAACCCCATTGTCGGAGGGTGCGGCCCGCTGATTCGTGCATGTCCAACCTGCCTGGTCTGTCAACGAATTGGTGCGAAGTCGGAGATCAGCCATTGACCATCGACCTTGTCCAAGGTCACGCGAACGCTGGAAGCCGATTGGGTCGGAGCTTCGCCGCCGAACGTGATCGTCTGGTCGACGAAAACCAGTACTACTGAGCGATTCTGATTGATCGACACCAGCGAGGCAGCGGGCACGGCGGCCGTCGAAACGATCTGCTTTTGCTGGGCGCCGGGGATGACCACTTCATCAATGAGCGAGCGGTAGGCCTCGCGGAATGTACCGGTGAGCCGGGTCTCGGCAGCACGCAGGTCGGTGTCCGCCGTTTCTGAGCGGTATGACAGCAGCGATACTGTGACCTCGGCAGCGGTGCGGACCGATTCGGTTCTGGCGGAATTCATTTCCCCTTCAGTGGCCAGATTCCATCTCAGCCAGGCTGCGCAGAGCGTCAGTATCAGTGCGATGGCAGGCAACATGAACCGCACCACCGGGATCGCAGGGAGCCACCGGTACCCCTCGGCGCTGGGGGAGGGCTCGGTCGCAGGCGTCGCGGCTGGGCTATCACCGGCCGCTATGTCCAGGACACTACGGCTCGTCCTTTCGCGCCGGTGCGTGAGCTTCATGGGAATGACCTCTCAGGAAATGAAAGCAACATCGGACAGCTTGACGTCATTGCCGACCTTCTCGACCGCAAGTCGCATTCGCCATAGCCGCGCTGGCGAATCGACGCCTGCTAGTGATGTTTTCACTGAGACCGCAACCAGGACGTCGGCGCGATTCCCATGGACAGATTCGAGGCCGGCTTCTGCGATGGTTCCCTCGGTGTTGGACTGTGTGCGCTTGACGGTGTCGACAAAGCTCTGGGAGCGCTCTCGGAAGTCGGCCAAAAATGGTCCGGTGGATGAATCGATCAGGTGCTTGACGTCGGCTTCGACCTCGGCGTGTTTCACAGTCGTCAGCATGATCGCGCTTTGCCGGCCGGCTTCCAGAAAGTGCGCGCGTGCATCGTCGCGGCCGTAGGCCGCATGCGCTCGAATGCCCAGCCCCGCGGTCAATGCACTCAACAAGATGACCGCGGTCAACCCGAAGATGAGCAGGTCGCGGTGGCGGCGTGGGGTCGGCGTGGCGGGTGATTGCACATGATCGGGGCCGAAGGGGTTGTCGACGTGCTCGTCGACACCTTCGTCGTCATTGAGGCGTGCCGCGGGGTTCGTGACGTTCATGACGACATGCCGGACGGTGGCCGGTCGGATCGCGATGGACAGGTACCTGCGGCAAGGATGTGGTTTGCCCGGTGTCGTGTGCGGTGTATCGCGCGTCTCAAGAGCATATCGCAGTTGGTCTCGTCCGAGTGTTTGCTATTTCTGAACTAGCTTTGTCTATTCGGTGCCCGGAGTGCGGTCAACATCCGATTTTTCAGATAGCCGAACCGCGACGCGGCGTGGCCGCGTTCGTTCGGGCCAAACATGGCTGCTGACGTGCCAATACGCACCATCTGAAATGTGGTCGGTTGCAACACGTTGTAGGTGGAAAGCGATGATGCCTTAGCACGGGGCGCCGAAGCGCCGGCATCTGCGTGTCGCCCAGATGTCGTTGCTCAAGCCAAAGGAGGCAGGCGGTGTCCACCGTGGACGCACTTGCGAAACCCATGCGTGCTGTGGGCGGTTTCTTTGCCACGGCGGTGGACACCATCGTCCTGGCTCCTCAGCCGCCGTTCGCCTGGCGCGAGTTCCTCTTTCAGATGTGGTTCGTTGCACGGGTATCGATATTTCCGACGATCATGCTGTCGATTCCGTTCACTGTGCTGTCGGTCTTCATCTTCAACATCCTGTTGGTTGAATTCGGCGCGGCGGATTTCTCCGGGGCCGGTGCCGCATTCGGGGCGGTGACCCAAATCGGACCTTTGGTGACTGTGCTCGTCGTCGCCGGCGCGGCGGCGACTGCGATGTGCGCAGACTTGGGCGCCCGCACCATCCGCGAAGAACTTGATGCGATGCGCGTGATGGGCATCAATCCGATCCAAGCGCTTGTGGTGCCCCGCGTGCTGGCAACGGTCATCGTGGCGCTGCTACTGAATTCCGTTGTCTCGGTGGTCGGAATTGTGGGGGGATTCTTCTTCTCGGTATACGTTCAGCACGTCACGCCCGGGGCGTTCGTCGCCAGCATGACTCTATTCACCGGGATGCCGGAGATCCTGATCTCGCTGGCCAAAGCCGCGATGTTCGGCCTCGTCGCCGCCCTAATCGGTTGCTACAAGGGCATTTCGGTGGGTGGTGGTCCAGCAGGCGTCGGCACAGCCGTCAACGAGACGGTGGTCTTCGCCTTCATGGCCCTGTTCGTGATCAACGTGGTTATCACCGCGATTGGTGTGAAGGCGACGATGTGAGTCAGACGCGAAGTATCCCGAGTACGCGAGCGCCCCGGTTCCGCCGCGCCGTCCACGGCCTCATCGACGGCTGGAACCGGATCGGTGTCCAGACTCAGTTCTACGGCAGGACCATTCGGTCCACTGGCGACGCGCTGGTCCACTACCGCACCGAGGTCGCCACCCAGATCGCTCAGATGAGTCTGGGTACCGGAGCCTTGGCCGTTGTTGGCGGCACCGTCGTGATCGTTGCCTTCCTGACGATGTCGGCCGGCGCGATCATTGCCGTGCAGGGCTACAACCAGCTCGCCGGAGTAGGTGTCGAGGCGCTCACCGGCTTCGCTTCTGCCTACATCAACGTTCGGATCATCGCGCCGCTGGTAACGGGTATCGGGCTCGCGGCAACCATCGGAGCCGGAGCCACCGCACAGCTCGGGGCCATGCGCATCGCCGAGGAGATCGACGCGCTCGAGGTGATGGGGGTGCGTTCTGTGGCATATCTGGCCTCCACCCGGGTACTGGCTGGACTCATCGTCGTGATCCCGCTTTACTGTGTGGCCGTCCTGATGTCGTTCATCGCGGCACGGGTGGGCACCACCTTCATCTATGGCCAGTCGACCGGTGTTTATGACCACTACTTCAACACCTTCCTCAATCCGGTTGATCTTCTGTGGTCGTTTGTGCAGGCGATGGCGATGGCGTTGACGGTCATGGTGATCCACACCTATTACGGGTTCACCGCGTCTGGCGGTCCCGCGGGTGTGGGGGAGGCAGTCGGTCGGGCCGTACGCGCGTCGTTGATCGTCGTCGTCTTGGTGACGCTGGTGATCTCACTGGCCGTCTACGGGCAGACCGGCAATTTCAACCTCTCGGGATAGCCGACTATGTCTCGCAATAATGAATCGCGTATCCACCCCGCCTGGTGGACAGCAGCGCTGCTCCTCGGCGTCGTCCTCATAGCCGTGCTGACTGCTGCGAGTTTCAATGGTTGGTTCTCGCCATCGGTTCCGGTCACATTGGCCGCTGATCGTTCGGGTCTGGTCATGGAGCCGGGTGCGCGGGTGAAGATGCGTGGACTGGAGGTTGGCCGGGTCGCCAGTGTCAACAACAGCGGCGGCGTGACGTCGCTCAACCTGAAGATCTATCCCGATTACATCAAGGACATCCCCGCCAACGTGGGGGCCGAGATCGATTCCACGACAGTGTTCGGCGCAAAGTTCGTCGACTTGGTCTACCCCGAAAGCCCTACATCACAACGTATTAGGGCTGGCCAGGTGCTGCACTCACGCAACGTGACGACCGAGGTGAACACCGTGTTCGACAACCTGGTCGGATTGCTCGACAAGGTGGATCCCGCCAAGCTCAACGCGATCCTGTCGGCGTTGGGAGAAGGCTTCCGAGGGCAGGGGCGGGCTATCGGGGAGGCAACCAGCGCCGCCAACGAAGTGCTCTTAGCGGTGAATCCGCGCAGCGAGACGGTACGTTCCGACTGGCAGGCGCTGACGGGGTTCAGTGACGCGTACGGTGCTGCTGCCGGCGACATCCTTGCGGCGGTTGACTCGTTCAACACAACCGCGGTCACGCTGACGGACCAATCGGCCGCCTTGGACTCGTTGTTGATCAACGTGATCGGACTGGCCCGCACCGGAACATCGCTGATCGGATCGAGCAAGGACAGCCTGGTCCATGACGTCGACGCACTCGAGCCGACGACAGCATTGCTGATGAAGTACCACGGTAACCTGACCTGCACGCTGTTGGGCGCCAAGTGGTTTCTCGACAACGGAGGTTCCAAAGGGGTTGGCGGCAACGGCTATTCCCTCATCCTGGATGCAGGATTGACATGGGGTCAAGACGGCTACCACTACCCCGACAACCTGCCCATCGTGGGCGCCAAGGGCGGGCCCGGTGGTAAGCCGGGTTGCGGATCGCTGCCGGATGTCTCCGAACAGTTCCCGGTGCGCCAACTGGTGACCAACACGGGTTGGGGAACCGGCAACGACATCCGGATCAATCCTGGTATCGGATTCCCAGGATGGGCGAACTATTTCCCGGTCACTCGCGCGGCGCCGCAGCCGCCCAGTGTTCGCAACAGCGGGCCGTCGGCTCCGGGGCCCATCCCGTACCCGGGTGCGCCACCCAACGGTGCGCAGCTATATGCGCCTGATGGCACTCCGCTCTGGCCGGGGCTGCCGCCGGCGCCGCCACCGGGTGCACCGCGGGATCCCGGACCCGCGCCGGGGTCGGAGCCATTCGTTCCGCCGTTTCCGGCCCAGACGCAGCCAACGCCGGTGCCGACCGGCCCGCCCGTCGCTCCCGGGTCCTAATGGCCGACCCACACAGGACCAACGCGCACACAGGACAGAGGCCAGGATGAAAGACCGTCTCGTAGCTACCCTTTGGCGGCTCGGTGCGTTCGTCACCGTATGTCTGTTTGGCTTGTTCGTGTTGATCGCGGTCTTCGCGCAATTGCGTTTCGACCCCCAATACACCTTCAGTGCCGTGTTCACCAACGTCGGCGGGCTCAAGGGCGGCGATTTCGTCCGGATCGCCGGCGTGGAAGTCGGCAAAGTCAAGAAGCTTGTGATCAAACCCGACGCGTCAGTGGCGGTCACGTTCGGTATCGACGACTCTGTTCTGCTCACTGAAAGCAGCCGGGCGGCGGTCAGGTACGACAACCTTTATGGCGACCGCTACCTTGCGCTCGAACAAGGGCACGGCGACGGGGAGCCCCTCAAAGCAGGCGCGACGATTCCGCTCGGCCGGACCTCACCGGCGCTGGATCTCGACACCTTGATCGGCGGTTTCCGGCCGCTATTCCGGGCGCTGGATCCCGACCAGGTGAATGCCCTGTCCTTCCAGCTGATTCAGGCGTTCCAGGGCCAGGGCGAGACGATCGGCTCCCTCCTGGCGCAGACCTCGGGCCTGACCAACACACTGGCTGATCGCGATCAGCTCATCGGTGACGTCATCACCAATTTGAATACGGTCTTCACTTCGCTCGGCGACAGCAACAAGGACTTTGCCCAGGCCATCGACAAGATTGCTTCGCTTACCGACGCCTTGGCTGATCGCCGGGAGGACATCAGCAATTCGGTGGCCTACGCCAACGCCGCATCAGGCTCTGTTGCCGATTTTCTTGCCCGCTCACGACCGGCGCTGCAGAAGATCGTCCACGAGACGGACCGCACATCGACGATCGTGATGAACGACCACGACTACGTCGACAACCTGATCAACACGCTCCCCGATGCCTATAAGGCGCTCGGCCGGCAGGGGCTCTACGGTGACTGGTTCGCCTTCTACATCTGTGAGGCGATCATCAAAGTGAATGGCAAAGGCGGCCAGCCGGTTTACATCAAGGCTGCATCTCAAACGACTGGTAGGTGTACTCCGCGATGAGGCCCATGAGCGAACGTAATCCCCTGATCGTCGGTCTCGTCGGCTCCGGGATAACCGGCGCCATACTGCTTGGGGCGCTGAACTACGACAAACTTCCGTTCATCGCCAGCACCAAAGACTATTCGGCCTACTTCGCGGACGCCGCCGGACTACGGCCCGACGCACCGGTGGAGGTGGCCGGCGTGCGGGTGGGGCAGGTAGAGGGTATCGGGCTGGACGGCACACGGGTATTCGTGAAGTTCACTGTCGACAAGGGGGTTCTGCTCGGCGACCGAACCGAGGCCGCAATCAAGACGAAGACTCTGTTGGGCGCCAAGTACGTCGAGGTAAGTCCGCGAGGTCAGGGCCAACTGTCCGGATCGATTCCCTTGGAGCGGACCACTTCTCCCTACCAGCTGGCCGACGCTCTCGGTGACCTGTCGGCGACGATCAGCGGACTCGACACCAAACAGTTGTCCGAGTCACTGGCCACGCTTGCACAGACCTTCTCCGACACGCCGCCCGAATTGCGCTTGGCGGTCGAGGGCGTGTCCCGTTTTTCCGAGACGCTCGACGAGCGTGATCAACAGCTGAGGTCACTGCTGGCCAACGTCGGTAAGGTGTCCGGTGTTCTCGCCGCGCGAAGCGACCAGATCGTCGGCCTGATCAACAACACAGACGCCATTCTGGGGCAGTTGCGGTCGCAAAGCACTGCCCTTGACCAGATCTCGGGCAACATCTCAGCTCTCAGTAAGCAGCTGAAGGGCTTCATCGACGACAATCGCAAAGAATTCAAGCCCGCACTGGACAAGCTCAACGGGGTCTTGGCCATACTCGACAATCGCAAGGCCAAGCTGCAGGAGTCGATCACGCGGCTCAACGCCTACTCGATGTCGCTGGGTGAATCGATCTCCGGTGGCCCGTTCTTCAAGGGCTACATCTCCAATCTGCCACCAGGGCAGTTCATTCAGCCCTTCATCGATGCCGCATTCTCTGACTTGGGCCTCGACCCGAATGTCCTCGCGCCATCGCAGCTGTCTGATCCACCGACTGGGCAACCAGCGACGCCAGCTCTGCCCGTCCCGTTCCCGCGCACCGGGCAGGGGGGAGAACCCCGGATGACGTTGCCCGACGCCATCACCGGAAATCCCGGCGATCCTCGATATCCCTACCGCGAACCGCCGGCGGCTCCGCCGCCCGGCGGGCCGCCGCCGGGGCCGCCTGCGGCGCCGGGCGGCATTCAACCTCCCCCTACGCACCCGCCGGTTTTGGTGCCCGCCCCTGGAGAAGTGCCGTTGGAAACACCTTCGCCTGGCAGCCAACCCACACCTGGAGGCGGGCAGTGACCAAACGCAAGCTTGTGGTGAGTCTGGCCGTGGTGCTGGTGTCGGTACTGACCGGCGGGATCGTCATTGCCGTGCGTGGCGCCGAGTCGGTCAAGAGAACTCACATCACGGCCTATTTCACCAATAGCACTGGCATCTTTGTCGGCGATGATGTCCGAATTCTCGGTGTCCGGGTGGGGGAGGTGGAGAGCATCGAGGCCCAACCCGAACAGGTCAAGATGACGTTCTGGGTCGAAGACGAGTACAAGGTTCCCGCCGATGCAAAAGCAGTGATCTTGTCACCGTCGTTGGTGTCCGCACGAGCCATTCAGTTGGTGCCGGCCTATGACGGAGGGCCCGTCATGCAGAATCAGGCTGTCATCCCAATGCGGCGGACCGCGGTGCCGGTGGAGTGGGACGATCTGCGGGCTCAGCTGAGCAAGCTTGTCGACACCCTGCAACCCACTGAACCCGGCGGCGTCAGCACGGTCGGTTCCTTCGTCAACACGGCCGCCGACAATCTCCGCGGTCAGGGTGCAGACATTCACAACACCATTACTAAACTGGCACAAGCTACTTCAGTTCTTGGTGACCACAGCGGCGATGTGTTCGGCACGATCAACAATTTGTCGCTCGTTGTGTCGGCGCTGCAGGACAGTCGCGACGTGATGCGCCAGCTCAACCGGAATCTTGCGGGCACCACCGCGTTGTTGGCCAACCAGCCAGACGAGGTCGGCCAAGCGATTGCCGACATGGATTCCGCGATCGACGACGTGGTGGGTTTCACTGCCGAGAATCGTGAACCGATCGGCATCGCATCGGACAAGCTGGCGTCAATCAGTGCGGCGCTGCGTGAAAGCACCGACGATCTGAAACAGACGCTGCACACCGCGCCGACACTGCTGGCCAATTTCACCAACATGTACCCGCCGGCGGTTGGCGGTTTCTCGGGCATATTCAGTCTCAACAACTTCGCCAACCCGATCCAATTCCTCTGTGGTGCTATCGAAGCCGCATCCCGCCTGGGTGCTGAACAGGCGGCGAAGCTGTGTGTTCAGTACCTCGCGCCGATCGTGAAGAACCGGCAGTACAACTTCCCACCGATCGGCTTCAACCCGGTCGTCGGGGCGATGGCGCGCCCCAACGAGATCACGTATAGCGAAGACTGGTTGCGACCCGACTACATTCCACCCTCCGGTCAGGCGCCCAGCGCTGTTCCGCCGATGCCGAGCACGGGCCCGCTTCCCGCCGAAGCCCCAGCGGAGCCGGTAAGCGGTGCAACCAACCTGCAAGACATGCTGATGCCAGCCGGAGGTGGATCGTGACTGCTCAAAGGGTCGCCACCATCACGGCCCTGATCGGCATGATCGCCACGTGCATCACCGGATGTGGGTGGAGGGGTGCCAACTCGATGTCGCTGCCCGGCACACAGGGTGGCGGCGCCGGGGCGTACACGATTCAGGCCCAGTTTTCGGATGTTGTTAATATCCAACAGAATTCGCGTGTCCGGGTCGGTGATGTGAACGTGGGGACCGTGACCAAGGTCGAGCGTCAGGGCTGGCACGCGCTGCTCACTATGACCATCAATGGCGACGTCGTCCTTCCGGCCAACGCGACGGCGACCATCGGCCAGACCAGCCTGCTGGGGTCACTGCACGTCGAACTGGCGCCTCCCAGAGGAGTTGCGCCTGAAGGGAAACTCCACAATGGCTCGCTCATCCCGCTGGCGGCCGGCCGTGCGTACCCGACCACCGAACAGACGCTGGCTAGCCTTTCCCTGTTGCTCAACGGCGGTGGATTGGGGCAGATCCAAGACATCACCCAGGCCTTGAGCACCGGATTCGCCGGGCGCGAGGCGGACCTGAGAAGCCTGATAGAGCAGCTCAATATCTTCATCGGCAACGTCGAGGACCAAACCCAGGACATTATCGCCGCAGTCGACAGTGTCAACGAACTGGCAAGCCAGATCGCCGACCAGAAGCCGGTTGTGGACAAGGCGCTCAAGACCATCCCGCGTGCCTTGGAGGTACTCAACGATCAACGCCAGAACCTGGTTGATGCTCTCGACGAACTCGGAAAGTTCAGCGCGCTGACGGCCGACACCGTCAACCAGACCAAGGAGAAGCTGGCCAGCGAACTCGAGGATCTCGGACCCGTGTTGGAAGCGCTGGCCAATGCTGGACCCGCGCTGACCCGTTCGTTGAGTTACCTGTCGACCTTCCCCTTCGTCAAGGAAAACGTCACGAACTTCTTCCGCGGCGACTACGTCAATCTCACAGGGGTTTTCGACCTCACTCTGAGCCGCATCGACGCCGGGTTCTTCACTGGCACGCGGTGGGAAGGCGACCTGACCGAACTGGAGATGCAGTGGGGCCGCACACTCAACCAGATGCCCAGCCCGGCCACCGTCGGGAACCCATTGACCGTGCCCTACCTAGCCGATCAGGGGCGTTGACGTGAGGCTCAGCAGACGAATCAAGATCCAGCTGTTCACCGTCGGGTTGATCTCGCTGGTCGCAGGTCTGGTAATGGCCGTCGGCTATATCGGACTGCCGACCATGATCTTCGGGATCGGCCGCTACGACGTGACGATGCAGCTGGCCGCCACCGGCGGCCTCTACAAGACCAGCAACGTGACCTATCGCGGCCAAGAGGTCGGCCGGGTCACCGATGTTCGGATGACCAACAGCGGTGTCGAGGCGGTGCTGTCACTGAATTCCAGTGTTCGAATCCCATCCGATCTTGACGCCCAGGTGCACAGCCGGACGGCGATTGGTGAGCAGTACGTCGACCTGATTCCCCGACCTGACCCCGGAAAAGCGGTCCTGAAGAACGGCGATGTGATACCGGTTGACCGGACATCGATTCCGCCGGACATCAATACGCTGCTCGATAAGACGAATGCGGGCCTGGCGGCCATCCCTCGCGACAATCTCAAGACCGTGATCGACGAGGGTGCTACAGCGGTCGGTGGTCTCGGACCCGAGATCTTGCGCATCGTCAAGGGGTCGACTGCGCTGGCCATCGACGCGGAGAAGAACCTACCCGGATTGACCAACCTGATCGATCAGTCCAAGCCGATCCTGGACACCCAGGTTGACACTTCGAATCAGATCGCCGCGTGGGCCGCGCACGTCACAGCCATCACCAGTCAAGTCCAGCAGCAGGACACCGCGTTTCGCGGAGTGTTGCAGGATGGGGCGACAGCGACCGACGAGGGTAGGCGGCTGTTCGAACGGGTGCAGCCGACATTGCCGATCCTGCTGGCGAACCTGACCAGTGTCGCCGACGTCGCAGTGGTTTACCACGCCGGCGTTGAACAGCTACTTGTTCTGCTGCCGCAGGCCATCGCCGTCCTCGCCAGCGCCCTTGTACCAAACCTGGGCAACACCAGTGCGTATGCAAGTGTATTCACCACATTCGATCTGAACATCAATCTGCCGCCGCCATGCCTCACCGGTTTCCTGCCGCCGAGTCAGCAACGGTCCTCGATGTTCGAGGACTATCCGGACCGGCCCAACGGAGAGCTCTACTGCCGGGTTCCTCAGGATTCGCCATTCAACGTCCGCGGAGCGCGGAATCTACCGTGCCCGACCAAGCCCGGTAAGCGTGCGCCCACTGCGAAGATGTGCGAGAGCGATGAGCAGTACGTGCCGCTCAACGATGGCTACAACTGGAAGGGCGACCCGAACGCCACCACGTCGGGACAGGGTATCCCGCAGACACCTTCCGGGCCGACGTCCGTTCCTAAGGGGGCCGTGGTGCCTCCACCCGCCCAGAACGAACCTGCGCGGCCGCCGATAGCCGTGGCGCAGTATGACCCGAGCACTGGGGCTTACGTGGCGCCCGACGGCCAGGTCTACACCCAGGAAAACCTGGTTCAAGGGGGCGAGCCGGAGAACTGGCAATCGATGTTGCTGCCCCCGGCGAACTGAGCGAAAGGCTGTTTCATGGTTGGAAGCGTTGGCGTGCATTGTCGGGTTGACCGGCCTCGGGGGCGCGGGATACAGGGGGTGCCGGGATGACAGATGCATCGACAGCAGGGCAGCCCGAGCCCGTGAAACAGACTGTCGCCGTCCTGGACTCCGTTATGTCGTATCGGGAAATGGGCGAGGGCGATCCGGTGCTGTTCCTGCACGGCAATCCGATGAGTTCGTATCTGTGGCGAAACATCATGCCCTGGGTCCAAGACCTGGGACGGTGTATAGCCCCGGACTTGATCGGGATGGGGGACTCCGGTCGTCTCGACGAAGACCGATACCGTTACCGCACGCATCGACGCTACCTGGATGCGTTCTGTGCCGAACTGGCGATCGAGGATCGGGTGGTCATTGTCGGCCACGACTGGGGTGGTGCGCTCGGATTCGATTGGGCGCATAGGCATCCCAACGCCGTAAAGGGAATCGCCTACGGCGAGACCCTCGTGCATCCCACGGTAGGCGATGCCCCGGCGGAGCGAGCGGAACTCGTCCGGTTTGCCCGGTCCGACGCGGGCGAAGCCGCAATTCTGCACGGTGACTTCCTGCTCGACATCTTCCTACGGGAGAGCGTGCTCAGACCGCTGGATGCTGAGGCCGAACGGCAGTATCGGAGTGTCTGGGCCGAATCGGGCGAATCACGCCGACCGATTCTGACCTGGCTGCGGGAGGTACCGAGTTACGGAGAGCCGCACGACGTGTACCAAGCAATCGACAGTTACGCGCAGTGGATGGCGACCTCTCCGGTTCCGAAACTGTTGATCGTCACCTCGCAGGGACAGCTGACCGGGCCGAACCTCGAATTCTGCCGTGCCTGGCCGAATCAGACTGAAGTGACGGTCGATGCCAAGCACTTCTTCCAAGAAGATGCTCCCGAAGCGGTCGGCCGCGCGTTGCGGGAGTGGCTCCAACTGTTGTCCTGAGAGACTCGGCCCCGCTCGTCAGTCCGCCAGCGCCAGCACTTCGTCGAAACTGTCGGCCAGACAGTCGTAGAACTCGTCGAAGTCCGGGATCGCGCCGGAATCGACGTCGATGCCCAGCGCGCAGGTGTCCACGTACGTCAGCAGGGTGACGTTGACCGCCGCGCCGACGGTGGGACCGAACGCGTACTGCGCGCGCACCGCCGCGCCACCCAGATAGACGGGTACCGGCACGCCCGGTACGTCGCTGCAGAGGAAGTCGACGTGACGCAGGACCGACCCGATATACCAGCGCGGCATCATATTGAGGGCCGCGGCGATCAATTGCGTGTAGGGGAGCGACTTTTCGTGACGCACCCGGCCGGTGCACTCGTGGATACTGTGGATCCGCCGGGCCGGATCGGTGATGCCGGCCGGAACGTCGAAGCGCATCAGGGTTATCCGGTTACCGCCCGCCCCGTCGTCGTCGGTGCGGAGGCTGATCGGCATGGTCAGATGTAGATCGAAAACCCCGACACCATGTTTGTCGTGGTAGCGGCGCAGCCCGCCGGCCACTCCGGCGACGAAGGCGTCGTTGAGTGCACCGCCGCTCCGATGGGCGGCTTCCCGCATCCGCGGCATCGGCACGTCGAGGATGCCCAGTCGGCGGTTCAGCGTGCGGTCCCTCATCAGCGGGGAACCCGGCCTGTTCACCGGGCGGATCGTCCGGTAGACCGACGCGGCCAGTTCACCTACCGACTCGACGGTCTGCAGAGGCCGCCGAATAGTGTTGAACAACAACCGCGGAGCGATCTTGGCCGATTCGCTGACCACCGTGCCGAACAGGTTGGCGTTGTAGCGAACGACATCGCGATAACCCGCCAGCGGCCGGCGGGCGGGAACGGCTGCCGCGACCGGTAACGCGTCGGTGGCCTGATGCTGCTCGCTCAGGTCGAAGATCCGCATCGCGATCTGCACGCCACCGACACCGTCGGTCAGGGCGTGGTGGAATTTGCAGAGCACGGCCGCACCGCCGTCGGCGAGACCGTCGACCAGGGTGACTTCCCACATCGGCCGGGCCCGGTCGAAGTCGGCCATCGCGGCGACCCGGGCCATTTCGAGCACGCCGTCGAGGGTGCCCGGCTCGGGCGCCGACACCCGGCGCATGTGATAGTCCAGGTCGAAGTCGGGGGCGTCCTCCCAGCGCGGCGGAGCCGGCGGCGGAGAGTTCACCACCCGCTGGCGGAACATCGGCAGTTCGCGGCTGACCAGGTCGAACCGCTCCCGGACGGCACTCCAGTCCGGAGACCGGTCGAGAAGGATCATCGTCACCACTGTGGATCTCAGCCGCGGATCGGCCTCCATCGCCCAGGTGAACGCATCTGTGCTGCGCATGAATTCGGTCATGAGGTACTCCCGCCATGAACCTACGACGCGGCGGTATCGGTGAACACGTTCCACGACCAGGTGGGGACTTTGTCCCCTAACACTGAGGACCATTGCGATTTCGGCGCGGAAACCGACGCTCAGCAACGGTTTTCGCGCCGAAATCGCGCAAATAGGGGAGGGGCGCATTCCATTCCCGCTTCGGGCGAGGCAGAATCGACGCATGGTGGGCCGGCCGCGATGACGTTGAACGAGAAGCGGCGCCGCGCCCACGAAAAGCTCGCGGCCCTGCCCGGCGTACGTCCGGTTCGCCGTCCCGTCACACCGGGTGGTCCTGACGAATTCGATCTGTACTACGTACGTACCGGGCGCAAGACCAAACATCCGCTGGTCATCATCCCCGGCGGCCCCGGCGCCGCCTCGATCGCGCTCTACCGGGGGCTACGCCGCCGTGCCGCGGCCGAGGGCCTCGACGTGATCATGATCGAGCACCGCGGTATCGGGATGTCGCGGCACGACGACCTCGGCGCAGACCTTCCGCCGGAGGCGCTGACCATCGAACAGGTCGTCGACGATGTCGCTGCCGTGCTCGATGACGCACAGGTCGACAGCGCCATCATCTACGGCACGTCCTACGGCACCTACATCGCCGCCGGCGTCGGCGTGCGTCACCCGGCCAGGGTGCACGCGATGGTCCTGGATTCCCCGCTGCTCGCCGGTGACGACATCGACGTGGTGCGGCGCAATATCCGCAGTGTGTTGTGGCACGGTCAGCGCGACACCGAGGAAGTCGCCGACAAGGTCCGCCGGCTGGTGGACGAGGGTGTGATGAACCCGGCTGCCGCCCAACTCGCCGCAACGGTGTACGGGTTCGGCGGAGCCAGGCTGCTGGACCGCCAGCTGGACCTTCTGTTGCACGGCCGCCCCCTGCTGTGGACGGCGATGGGCCGGTTCGGTGAGTTGATGGTGGGCCGAAAGGCTCCGTACCGTAACGAGACCGATCTGGTCGAGCGGATTGCATTCCGCGAGCTCAACTACGCGGCAGACCCGGACGGTTTGCCACTGGACCCCGCCGTCGCGATGCGCAGTCTCGCGACCGGTGAGGCCGACACGTTCGAAGCCGAACCGTTCGACCTGGTTGCCGAGATGCCGAAATTCAGCTGGCCCACCGTGGTGATCTCGGGGGGCCGGGACCTGATCACGCCGCCCGCGGTCGCCGAGCGGGTCGCTGAGCTCATTCCGGCCTCGGTGCTGGTGCGGTTGCCGACCACCGGTCACAGCGTGCTCGACACCAAGGAACGGGCGGCGCTGAGGATCGCCGAGGCGGTCGCCATCGGCCGGATCGATACCCTTCGGTCGCAGGAGACCTCACTCGACGCCATGCCCAGTGTCCCCGCAGTGCGGTTGATGGTGTCGGCGCTGGCGGTGGCGGCGCGCGTCGAGGCCATCCTGCCCGCGGCGCTCCCGCGGGTGGTCGCCCGGACTATTCCGAAGCCGATTACTTCATGAATCCTATTGCGGTGTAGTTCAAGTCGCCCAACCCAGCCGGACCGTAGTTGGCCAGATTGCTGCGCACCGCGACATTCCCCGCCGACTGAAACAGCGGCAGGCTGAACACCTCGCCGAAGATCAGCTTGTCGACGTCATTGGCCAGGCCGCGGGCTTTGTCCGGGTCGAGCTCGTTGAGCACCTGCTCGACCTTGGCGTCGATCTCGGGGCTGCTGATCTTGCCGAAGTTGCTTTCGGCGCCGGTGGTGTAGATCTGGTTGAGGCAGCACAGCGCGAAAGCATCTGCCACCCAGGAGAATTGGGCGATGTCAAAATCGCCGGGGATGATGTAGTTGGTGAAGAACCCGTTGCCGGGTTTGGCGTCGATCTGCAGGTTGACCCCGATCTGGGCCAGGCTGTTCTGCGCGACGAGCGCGACCTGCCGGGTGGTCTGCGCGTCGTAGAGCACGTCGCGGATGACGAGCTGCCTGCCGTCCTTCTCCCGGAACTGCCCGTTGAGCCGCCAGCCCAGGGCGTCGAGTTCCTGCTTGGCCTTCTCGGGGTCGTAGGCCACGACCTGGCTGTTGTCCTGATAGCCCTTCTGGCCCGCGACGAAGACGTGGTTGTTCAACGGGACGGGCTTGTCGACCAAACCTCGTTGGGTCACATCGGCAATGGCCTGCCGGTCGATGCCCTTGGCGACGGCCAGCCGCAGTGCCTTGTCCGACAGGATCGACCCGGGCGCGCCGTTGAAGGTCAAGTGATACCAGCTCAGTCCCGGTGTCCGCCGGATCGAGACGCCTTCCGTGCGCCGTGCGATCGTCAGTTCGTCCAGCGAAACGAGACCGGTGGCGTCGATCGTGTTGTTCTGCAGCGCAGGGAGTCTCGCCGCGTCGTCGAGCACGAGGAAGGTGAACGAGTCCAGCCGTGGCGGCGTACCCCACCACTTCGGATTGCGGGTCAGCACGATGCGCTGGGCGGTGCGGTCCAGGGAAGACACCAGGAACGGACCCGCGGACGGCCCGGGACCGCCCAGCTGACCCTTGTTGAACACGTCGGGGTTGGCTGTCATGCTCTTGGGCAACAGCATCGTGTTGCCCGCGAACATGCCGCGCCATTCGGCGTAGTGCTTGGCGAAGGTGACGACGGCCTGGCGGTCGTCCACGCCCTTGGTCACGGACGCGACCCGGTCGCTGCCGTTGGGCGAGGCGATCGCGAATGCCTTGTCCTTGCCGCTGGTCGCATTGATCTGAGAGGCAATGTCCTCCCAGGTGATGGGGGTCCCGTCGGACCAGACGGCCTTGGGATTGATCGTGTAGGTGACGACTTGAGGGTCGGTGCCGGTCAACTCGACGTTGGTGAAGTAGTCGGTGTTGACCTTCATCGAGCCGTCGGCGGCGATGGCGAACGCGCGTGGCATGGTCGGGCGCAGCATCGCGGCGGTATCGGCCTCGTTGCCGTCGATGTTGAGGGTGTTCCAGTTCGACGGGAACGACGTCAGCGCCAACCGGAGGTTTCCGCCGTCGCGCAAGGTGGCCGGGTCCTGGGGATTGATGTCGCTGGTCGCGCCGACTTCGGCATTGCCGCCCGCGGACGGGACCTCGCGCTTGCTGCTCGAACACCCCGCCACCACCAGACTTGTCACGACGGCCAGCACTGCAATTCGGCCGGCGTGCCGGCGGATCAATCGGGTCACGCCACTGATGCTAACGGCGAGTGGGATCCGGTTGCGGGATAGCGGCCAGCAACTTCCGGGTGTACTCGTGCTTCGGGTGAGCGAAGATGTCGTCCGCATCGCCGTACTCGACCATCGCGCCCCGGTGCATCACGACCACGCGATGGGCGAGGTGCTTGACCACCGACAGGTCGTGCGAGACGAACAGATACGAGAGGTCGAATTCGCGCTGCAGGTCCAGCAGCAGGTTGATGATGCCGGCCTGGATGGACACGTCGAGCGCGGACACCGGCTCGTCGAGGGCGAGGATCTTGGGCTGCAGCGCCAATGCGCGGGCGATGCCGATCCGCTGCTTCTGGCCGCCGGAGAACTCGCCCGGATAGCGGCTGGCGTCAGCGCGCCGCAAACCGACGGTCTCCAGCAGTTCGGCGACCCGTCCGTCGATGCTCGTCTTGTCGAAGCCGTTGGCGCTCAACGGTTCCGCCAGCAACTCGAAGACCGGTAGCCGGGGATCCAGCGAGGCTACCGGATCCTGGAACACCACCTGCAGATCCCGGCGTAGTTCGCGCCGGCGTGCCGAGGTGAGCGTGGCGACGTCATTGCCGAGCACCTCGATGGAGCCGGACTGTGGCGCGGACAGCTCCAGGATCTCGTGCAGCGTGGTCGACTTGCCCGATCCGGATTCCCCGACGATCCCCAGCGTCTGGCCCCGGGGCAGCTCGAAGGACAGGCCGTCGACGGCGCGGACCTCGCCGATCTGGCGGCGGAACACCACGCCCTTGGTCAGCTTGTAGGTCTTGACCAGGTTCTGCACCCGGATGGCCACCTCGGAGGCGGCAGTGTTGTCGACTGGCACCGGCTGGGTGGACACCCCATAAATTTCCGCCGCGGCTCGGCCCTTGACCTGGTCGGTGCGGATGCAAGCCGCGGCGTGCGCGGGCCCGACGGTCAGCAATTCCGGCTCCGCGGTTCGGCAGTCGTCGATGGCCAGCGGGCAGCGCGGTGCGAACGGGCACCCCGGTCCGAGGTTCACCAGGGAGGGCGGTGCACCGGGAATGGGCACCAGCCGGGTGCCCTGGGGGGAGTCGAGGCGGGGCACTGATCCCAACAGCCCTGCGGTATACGGCATCTGGCGGTCGCGGTACAGGTCGCCGACTCCGGCGACCTCGACCGCGCGACCGGCGTACATCACCAGCGCGCGGTCGGCGAATTCAGCCACCACACCCAGGTCATGGGTGATGATCAGCACGCCGGCACCGGTGACGTCGCGAGCGGTCTTGAGCACTTCGAGAATCTGGGCCTGCACGGTCACATCGAGCGCGGTCGTCGGCTCATCACAGATCAACAGGTCGGGGTCGTTGGCGATCGCGATCGCGATGACGACGCGCTGACGTTCGCCGCCGGACAGTTCGTGCGGGAAGGCCCGCGCCCGCTGCCCGGGCTGGGCGATACCGACGAGCTCGAGCAGTTCGACGGCGCGCGTGCGCGCGGCCTGCTTGCCGATGTCGCGGTCGTGCACGGTGATGGCCTCGGCGATCTGGTCGCCCACGGTGTACACCGGCGTCAGCGCGGACATCGGGTCCTGGAACACCGTGCCGATGCGCAGGCCCCGGATCTTGGACATGTCGGCGTCGGACAGCCCGAGCAGTTCTTGCCCGGCCAGTCGCACCGACCCGGAAACGGCGGCGTACTCGGGCAGCAGACCGATGACCGCCATCGCCGCCGCCGACTTGCCCGAGCCGGATTCGCCGACCATCGCGACGACCTCGCGCGGCCGGATGTGATAACTCAGGCCACGCACCGCGGTGAGGTCATCGGTGGCGGTCGGGAAGGTGACGGAGAGGTCCGTGACTTCCAGCAGTGGCTCGCTCATGACTTCGTGTTCTTCCTGCGGCCGCGGCGCAGGTTGGCGCTGCCCGGGTCGAGGGCGTCGCGAAGTCCGTCACCGGTGAGGTTGGCGCACACCAGGATCAGCACCAGCACCCCGGCCGGGAACAGGAACACCCACGGGAACGTCGTCGCCGACTTGGTGCCGTCGGCGATCAGGGTGCCCAGCGAAACATCGGGCGGCTGGATGCCGAAACCCAGGAAGCTCAAGCCGGTTTCGGCAAGGATCGCGACCGCGACGTTCAGGGCGGCGTCGATGATCAGGATCGACGCGACGTTCGGGATGATGTGCCGGATGATGATGCGTGAGCTCGGCACACCCATATACCGTGCCGCCTTGACGAATTCGCGCTCCCGCAGGCTCATCGTCAGACCCCGCACCATCCGGGAACTCACCATCCAGCTGAACCCGGCGAGCAGCACGATGAGCAGCGCGACGTTGGCGGACCCCTTGGTGATCGGCGTGAGAATCGCGATCAGGATAAAGCTCGGCACCACCAGCAGCAGGTCCACCACCCACATCAGGGTGCGGTCGCGCCAGCCGCCGAAGTAGCCGGCGATCGAGCCGACGGTGGCGGCGATCCCCGTCGAGATCACCGCCACGCACACGCCGATCAGCATCGACTTCTGCATGCCGCGCAGAATCTGGGCGAAGAGGTCCTGACCGATGGCGTTGGTACCGAACCAGTGGTCGGTGCTGGGCGGGTCTTGCAGCGCGTAGAAATCCAGATCGGTGTAGGACCACGGCAACAGCGGTGGCAGTGCGTAGCAGCCGATGAAGAGCACAGCCAGCACGATCAGGGAGACCATCGCCGCCCGGTTGCGCGCGAACCGGCGCAGCACCAGGGTGCGACGGGAGGCGAACTCCTCGATCTTGACCCCGGAGCGGGCGCTGCTGTCCGTTTCGGTCATGTCACCCTCACCCTGGGATCGAGGATCGCGTAGATGACGTCGGACAGCAGGCCGGCGAGTAGCACGACGGCACCGGAGAACACGGTGATCGCCGCGACGATATTGGTGTCCTGGGTGGCGATGCCCGCAACCACCCACTCACCCATGCCGTGCCACCCGAAGATCTTCTCCACGAACACCGCCCCGGTGACCAAACCCGCGACGCCGTAGGCGAACAGCGTCGCCATCGGGATCAGGGCGGTGCGAAGTCCGTGCTTGAACAACGCCTGGCGCCGGGTGAGTCCCTTGGCCCGTGCGGTGCGAATGAAGTCCTGACCGAGGACATCGAGCATCGCATTGCGTTGGTAGCGGCTGTAACCCGCGATCGCGCCGAGCGCCAGGGTGACGCTGGGCAGGATCAGATGCTGCAGCCTGTCGATGAACTGATTCCACGGACCGCCGACGGCATCGGGACTCGTCTCGCCCGTGTACTCGAAAATCTGAAGTCCCAGAATGGAATTCACCTTGAGTGCAGCCAGGATCGCCAGGTTGGCGATCACGAACGTCGGCGTGCTGATCACCAGAAGCGACAGCAGCGTTATCACCCGGTCGGATAGTCGGTACTGGCGAATCGCACCCCAGGCGCCGATCACCACGCCGATCACGGTGCCCAGCACCGAGCCGATGACCAGCAGCCGCAGGCTCACTCCGATGCGGCGCCCCAGTTCGTCGGAGACGGGCTGACCGGTGACCGTCGTGCCGAAGTCGCCCCGCACCGCACCGCCCACCCAGTGGGCGTAGCGCAGCGGTATCGGCTTGTCGAGATCGAGCTCGGCGGCCTTGGCGTCGATGACGGCCTGCGGTGGTCGGGGATTGCGTTGCAGCAGGCTGTTCAACGGGGTGAACGTCAGCGAGGTCAGCGTGAAGGTCAGGAATGACGCCAAGGCGAGCAGCACCAGGTAGTTGAGCAGCCGACGCGCCAGGAATCGCGTCATCGGGCGTTGCTCGCCGCAGGGTGCATGCAGCACAGGGTAGGAGATGACGGAGAGAAATCACGGGAAGACCTCGGCCCGTTTGTCGCCGCCGTGCGCGGATAGTCAGGCGGGCGTGAATGGGATCACGCGCCTGCGCGCGGGCGCGGTACTCGCGTTGACCGTCACGGCGCTGGCCGCATGCACCGACAAGGGCAGCCCGACCGAGCCGACGATCACGAGCCCCAGCCCGACTACGGTGCACACCTCCCCGCCCATGCTGCCGAGTAGCGCGCGCCCGTCACCCAGCATGGAGCCGCGATAACAGGGCCGCTGCCTGCGGTTTTGTCTGCGCGACGGGAACGCCAGGTTTCGGCCCCACAGGTCACGGCTAACCAATTGCCAGCAGATCGGCAGGGAAGCCGGTCTGTGGAACACCGACCGAGACCGATTGGAAGTGTCGAGATGCTCAACATCAAAACGCTGTCCGCCGTGGTCGGCGGCAGTGCGATGGTAGCCATGGCGGCGTTGGCCATGGGAGTGACCGAGCCGGGCGGCGCCATGGTGGTGTCGGACCCGGGCACGTTCACCTCGCCGGTGACCTCGGAGATGACGACGGGGGAGACGACAACTACGTCGACCGGGGAGCCGACCCGGGCGCCGGAGGTCGCGACCCCGCCGGTGACCGCCGAACCTCCTGAGGCGCCCTGAGTTGCGATTTCGGCGCGCTTTCGTTCGCTCAGCGGCGGTTAGCGCGCCGAAATCGCTTTGATTGGTAGGGGTGGCAGTGGCGGCTGCCCTTGCCGCCGAGCAAGCACGTCGCCGTTGT
This sequence comes from Mycolicibacterium vinylchloridicum, assembly GCF_013404075.1. Lineage (GTDB taxonomy): Bacteria > Actinomycetota > Actinomycetes > Mycobacteriales > Mycobacteriaceae > Mycobacterium > Mycobacterium vinylchloridicum. The sequence goes on along the minus strand of NZ_JACBJQ010000038.1, from coordinate 30,701 downwards.
CGCGTGCATGGACGCCCGCCTCGACGTGTACCGGATCCTGGGCCTCAAAGATGGTGAGGCACATGTCATCCGGAACGCCGGCGGGGTGATCACCGATGACGCATTCAAACGCGACATCCAGGCCGAGACCGGCATCAAGCCGCAGTGGGCGGCCGAGGCGTTCGGGGATGTCGACGAAGACGTCCGCCAGTCGCTACGGCGCATCGAGAACAGCCCGTTCGTCACCAAGCATGAGTCGCTGCGTGGTTTCGTCTTCGATGTCGCGACGGGCAAGCTTGCCGAAGTTGTCCTCTAGCGGTTTCAAATAAACTGTTTGACCTGCAGTTCTTCCCTCTGCGCCCAACCCTTGACTTAGCAGGCGTTGCTCGCTAGATTCCAGGTTAGGTTTGTAATTCTGGTCAATCCTACCAAGTTTACGAGGAAATCCATGGCAAGTCCGGTGGTCGAAAGCCCCGCGCCGGGGCAATACGAGCTGAGCCACTTGCGGTCGCTCGAGGCCGAGGCAATCCACATCATCCGCGAGGTCGCGGCCGAGTTCGAACGGCCGGTGCTGCTGTTCTCCGGCGGCAAAGACTCGATCGTGATGCTGCACCTGGCGATCAAGGCCTTCGCCCCCGGGCGCCTGCCGTTCCCGGTCATGCACGTCGACACGGGGCACAACTTCGACGAGGTGATCTCCACCCGCGACGCGCTGGTCGAGAAGTACGGACTGCGACTGGTGGTCGCCAGCGTGGAGGAAGACATCGAAGCCGGCCGCGTGGTGGACAACGGGCCGTCGCGCAACCCGCTGCAGACGGTCACACTTCTTCGCGGCATCCGGGAGAACAAGTTCGACGCCGCCTTCGGTGGTGCCCGCCGCGACGAGGAGAAGGCCCGCGCCAAGGAGCGCGTCTTCAGCTTCCGCGACGAGTTCGGTCAGTGGGACCCCAAGGCTCAGCGGCCCGAGCTGTGGAACCTCTACAACGGACGCCATCGCAAGGGCGAGCACATCCGCGTCTTCCCGTTGTCGAACTGGACCGAGTACGACATCTGGGCCTACATCGGCGCCGAAGAGATCACGCTGCCGGCGATCTACTACTCGCACACCCGCCCGGTGTTCCAGCGTGACGGAATGCTGCTGGCCGTCCACGAATTCATGCAACCGAATCCCGACGAGAAAGTCTTCGAGACCGCGGTGCGGTTCCGCACCGTCGGTGACGTGACGTGCACCGGCTGCGTGGAATCTACAGCTTCCACCGTCGAAGAGGTGATCGCCGAGACCGCGGTGTCGCGGCTGACCGAACGCGGCGCCACCCGCGCCGACGACCGAATCTCCGAAGCCGGTATGGAAGACCGCAAGCGGGAGGGCTACTTCTGATGGCAACGCTTCTGAGAATTGCGACCGCCGGATCTGTCGATGACGGTAAGTCGACTCTGATCGGCCGGTTGCTCTACGACTCCAAGGCCGTGATGGAAGACCAGCTGGCCGCCGTCGAGCGCACGTCGCGCGAACGCGGCAACGACTACACCGACCTCGCGCTGGTGACCGACGGGCTGCGCTCCGAGCGCGAGCAGGGCATCACCATCGATGTCGCCTACCGCTATTTCGCAACGGCCAAGCGGAAATTCATCATTGCCGACACCCCGGGCCACCTCCAGTACACCCGCAACATGGTCACCGGCACGTCGACCGCGCAACTGGTGATCGTGCTCGTCGACGCCCGCCACGGGCTGCTCGAACAGTCCCGCCGGCACGCCTTCCTGGCCTCCCTGCTCGGCGTGCAGCACATCGTGCTGGCTGTGAACAAGATGGACCTCATTGATTGGGACCGTGAGCGTTTCGAGTGGATCCGCGAGGAGTTCCACGCGTTCGCCGCCCGTCTGGACATCCATGACGTCACCACCATCCCGATGTCGGCGCTCAACGGCGACAACGTGGTGACCAAGTCCGACAAGGCGCCCTGGTATGACGGTCCGCCGCTGCTGAGCCACCTCGAGGACGTCTACATCGCCGGCGATCGCAACCTCGTCGATGTGCGTTTCCCGGTGCAGTACGTGATCCGGCCGCAGACGAAAGAGCATGCCGACCACCGCAGCTACGCGGGCACCATCGCCAGCGGTGTGATGCGCCCCGGTGACGAAATCGTCGTGCTGCCCAGCGGAAAGACCAGTCGTATCACGACGATCGACGGTCCGACCGGCCCGGTCTCCGAAGCGTTTCCGCCCATGGCGGTCTCGATCAGCCTTGCCGACGATATCGATATCTCCCGCGGTGACCTGCTGGCCAGGCCACAGAATCAGCCAACGCCCACGCAGGAATTCGATGCCACGGTGTGCTGGATGGCCGACGACTCCGCGCTGGAGCCAGGCCGCGACTACATCATCAAGCAGACCACTCGCACGACGCGGGCCCGGGTCGGCGCTCTGGACTATCGCCTGGACGTCAATACCCTGCACCGGGACAAGAGCGCAACAGCGTTGAAACTCAACGAACTCGGCCGCGTGACCCTGCGCACCCAGGTGCCGTTGCTGCTTGACGAGTACACCCGCAACGCCGCCACCGGGTCGTTCATCCTCATCGATCCCGACACCAACGTGACCGTCGCCGCGGGCATGGTCCGCGATACGGCGCCGTCCGCGGCCCGTACCGCGTCGCCGAACACGGTGCGCCACCAGTCGCTGGTGGATGCCGGGGACCGGCTGACCAAGGGCCGAACGCTGTGGTTCACCGGCCTGTCGGGCTCCGGCAAGTCGTCGGTGGCGGTGCTGGTGGAGCAGAAGCTTCTGGAACATGGTTGCCCTGCTTACATTCTCGATGGTGACAACCTGCGCCACGGGCTCAACGCCGACCTGGGCTTCTCGATGGCCGACCGGGCCGAGAACCTGCGCCGGCTGGCCCACATCGCCACCCTGATGGCCGACGCCGGCCTGACGATCCTGGTGCCTGCCATCAGTCCGCTGGAGGAGCACCGCGAACTGGCCCGCAAGGTGCACGCCGATCAGGGGGTGGAGTTCTTCGAGATCTTCGTGGACACCCCGCTCGAGGACTGCGAACGGCGGGATCCCAAGGGGCTCTACGCCAAGGCGCGGGCCGGGGAGATCACCCACTTCACCGGGATCGACAGCCCCTATCAGCGGCCGAAGAATCCTGATCTGCGGCTGACCCCGGACCGCGAATGCGACGAGCTGGCCCAGCAGGTCATCGACTTGTTGGAGCGTGAGCGGTGAGCGACCACGACCTGGCTGCCGAGCTGGCCACCCAGGCGGGCAAGCTGCTGCTCGACGTGCGTGCCGAACTGGCCGAGGCGACAGGGGCGGAGCGAAAGGCCGCTGGCGACAAGCGCTCTCACGACTATTTGATGGAGGCGCTGGCCAAGGCGCGGCCCGGCGACGCCGTGCTCTCCGAGGAAGGCGCCGACGATCCGGTCCGGCTGCGCAGCCGGCGAGTGTGGATCGTGGATCCGCTCGACGGCACCCGGGAGTTCTCCGAACTCGATCGCGACGACTGGGCCGTGCACGTGGCGTTGTGGGAGGACGGCGAACTGATCGCCGGTGCCGTTGCGCTGCCGGCGCAGAACGTCACCCTGGCCACCCCGACGGTGGCTGCGCCGCCGCAGGCACCGGCCGCTGCGCGCATCGTGGTGTCACGAACGCGGCCGCCCGCGGTCGCGCTCCAGGTGCGGGATGCGTTGAACGGCGTGCTGGTCGAAATGGGCTCTGCCGGGGCAAAAGTCGCGGCAGTGGTGCAAGGCCTCGCCGATGTATACGTACATGCGGGCGGGCAGTACGAATGGGATTCGGCCGCTCCGGTCGCCGTCGCTCGTGCCGCCGGGTTGCACACATCGCGGATCGACGGATCGCCGCTGCAGTACAACCGGCCCGACCCACTGCTCCCCGATGTCGTGGTATGTCGGCCGGAATATGCCGAGGCGGTGCTGGCCGTAACCCGCTGACGGCCAGCTGTTGAACTCGCTGAGGTACCCCGATAACGTCTATACGCCGGGACGGCTGTCGCGTCGGCTCGGCCCCGCAGGGAGACCTCATGCAGACACCATTTCGGCGAATCGTCACCGGCCACGACGACGCGGGGAGGGCGATCATCGTCTCCGACGAGCCGCCCCCGCGCACTGTTCAGATCGGTGGTGAGAATGGTGCGACGTTCTATGAAATCTGGAACACGCGCGAGACGCCGGTGCTGATCGACCGCCGGTCGGGTGAACCCGAGGAGAGCGCTCTGACTCTGGCTCCGCCCAAGGGCGGCACCAGGATTCGGGTCATCGACTTCCCGCCGGAGGGCGACGAAGTCCGTCAGCTCAGTGAGGAAGAGGCGCGAGCCCGCTTCAGCGAGATCGGTGGTGCGGACGCGTCGACCGAAGGCGGACCGCACCCCTTGATGCATCGCACCGAAACCGTCGACTACGGAATTGTTCTGGAAGGCGAGCTCACGTTGATCGTCGACGACGACGAGACGACGGTACGGGCCGGTGACATCGTCATTCAACGGGGGACCAACCACGCCTGGGCCAACCGATCCGGAGCCCGCTGCCGCATCGCGTTCATCCTGATCGACGGTGAGTTCACCGACGGTCTGTAGCTATCGCAGCGTCGAAGGAGACGGAGTCACCTTCATGATCGGCGGCTACTGTCTGATCGCGACGGTCTTGAATTGCTGTGACGTACCGGCACCTGAGGGGAGCACCGACCATGAGTGAACTCAACACCCTGCGCGCGATGGCGGGCCTTCCGCTGCAACCGCCGAGCCTGGCGGCCTCGACGCTCATCCTGGTGGACTGCCAGAACACGTACACGCGCGGCGTGATGGAACTCGAGGGCGTGCAGGGCGCACTGGACGAGGCTGCCGCACTGTTGGACCGGGCCCGGTCGGCCGGCATCCCGATAGTCCACATCCAGCACGACGACGGGCCCGGATCGCTGTACGACGTCAATGGCGAGAGCGGTGCGATCGTGTCACGGGTCGCGCCCCGCGACGGTGAGCCGGTCGTGGTCAAGAACTACCCGAACTCGTTCGTCGACACCCCACTGGACGAACACCTCAAATCGGTGGGTGCTCAGAATCTGGTCCTCGCCGGATTCATGACGCATATGTGCATCAACTCCACGGCCAGGGGAGCGTTCAATCTCGGGTACGCGCCCACGGTGGTTGCTGGCGCTACCGCAACGCGAGCGTTGCCAGGTGTCGATGGCGGTGCCATCCCGGCGGCAACGCTGCAGGGGGCGAGCCTCGCGGCCCTGGCCGATCTGTTCGCCGTCGTGGTGCCGGATACAGCCGCCATCCCAGACTGAGGCCCGAACTCCGGCCTTAGCTGAGAAATAAGCCCCCGGAACCTGAGAAAAACGGGCGTCAGTGGACGGTTGGCAATGGCCTGAAACGCCGTAAGTGCTGTCGATAGCGAACACACAAAACTTTGCTGAGTAGGCCGATTGCTACGGTTGTCGCATGTAGATGGCAGTAGCAGAGTTCACCGGTGGTTCACCGTAGGGAAATTTGACCAGGTCGAAAAAAGGAATTTGTAGCAAAAACGTCAATAACCGTTTTCTCTCAGGTTCGTCTCAGGTATGTTCAGCTATGTCAGTGTTGACCCCATGCCCGGGAGGGATTGAAATGCAAATTTCCATACGCTCACAGCTCATTGCGGGAACTGCCGCTGTTGTTGGCGCCAGTGCCATCGCAATGACACCCGTAACCCAGGCCAATCTCGCCTTGCCGGATCTGCAGCTGCCGTCCGCCGCCCACGTGTCCTTGGCGGGCTTCGACAGCCCGCTGTCCGAGCTTCTCGGTACGGTCAGCAACTTCAACCAGTGGATGTTGAGCGCCGACAACACGACTGCTGGCTACACCGACCTCGGCGGGCTCGTCAGTGCCGGCGGCGTCACAATCGCCAAGGCCGGCTATCAGTTCAACGCGGTCGGTCTGCTCCCACAGGTGATCAATGACCGCCTGCCGATCATCACCCAACTGGGGTACAACGGGGCAGCATCTCTCGAGAGCACGATGAACGCCGTCACGACGATGGCATTGATCGCCAGTGAAGCGGTCTGGAACCTGCCGGGCGCGTTCGTCACGGCCACCCAGCAGGCGCTGTCCGGCGACATCCCCGGCGCCATCGCCACGTTGCAGAACGCGATTGTGACCCCCTTCGTCGATGCCGCCTCGGTCGCGCTGGCCAGCGGCAGCTACATGCTCGACAACGCGGTCGCCAGGGGTACCGCCCTGCTCGATGCGGTTCCCGCCCTGGTCAACCTTGTTGTGCAGGGCTCTGTCGGACAGGCCCAGGTGCTCGCCGGCTCGTTCAGCGCCGTCGTGCAGAACGTGATCACGGGGATCACGAACGGCAATGCGGAGGAGACGTGGAACGCAGCGGTCGACGGATTCCTGGGGAAGAACGGCGTTCCGGGCACGATCCTCAACCTGACCGTCGGCGCCGGCGTGCAGGTCGACGCGGCCACCGTTGTGCCGAGTGTCCGCGGCATGATTCAGGCCGCTGTCCACGGTGTCGCCGACGCCCTGTCGCAGACCGGATCGGCGCCGCCGGTCCCACCGCCTGCGTCGGCGGTCCAGAGCCCGTCGGCGTCGGCGCTGCGCGTCGCGGCCGTGCAGGAATCGTCGCCCGCTGATGAGGGCGGAGCCGGCGCCAGCAACGGAAGCCCCGGCAGTGGCAACGGTGCCTCCGCCGGTGACAACTCGGGCGGTACTCACGCCAAGAGTGAGTCGACGAAGTCCGGCGCCAAGCACGGCGTCGGCGGTTCCAAGAGGGCGGCTGCCAAGGCTTCGGCAGACAAGTCCGCGGACTGAATTCATTGCATTGGCAAGGTGCCCCTCCTTTTGTCAAAGGAGGGACACCTTGCTTTTCGTTTGCGTCAAATTGTGCGAATTAAATGTCCCAAAATTGGGGCTCCTCTCTTAGCTTCTTCTCAGGTATTCTTAAGCCGGCAATAGGCCTGGAATCGCCAGGAGGTGAGCACACCGTGCGGCGGGGATTTGGCGCGATTTTCACCACGGGGGCGGCGCTCGTAGGCGCCACCATCGTCGTTGCCAACCCGGTTTCGGCACCGCCGTCGGACGTTCGCGTCCCCCCGGTGAAGCTCTCGATGGACAGCACGGCGTCCAGCGCGGCGCTCGATCAGGCTCTGCTCGAAACGATCGCGAAGAATCCCGCCGAGACAACGCCGGCGAACCTGTTCAAGAAGTCGGTGGCCGGCGTGGTCACCAACGTGACCCTGCTCAGCGGGCGAGCGGTCGAGGGAGCACTGCGGGTCCGGCCTGTCGTGGACGGAACGCCCGCCCCGATGCCCCCGCCGCCGGTGCCGTCGACGGCCGTCGTCGATCTGCTCGGCGGCAGGCAGGTGAACGTCTCGGCGGCGAAAGTTCCGGCCGCACCCGTCGAAGATCCCGCGCTGCAACACACTGTGTCCTCGGTCGCCGACTATGTGGGCTATGTGAGCGTGCGGGCGGTCGAGGCCACCGATGCGGCCGGGACCATCGGCGCGGCCGAACCCAAACAGATCGCCGACACCCTGGCCCAGCTGACGCATGGTGACGTCAACTCCTCGATCACCACGGCCCTGCGCACGGCGGTCGCGCCGGTCGGCCCACCGTCGATGGTCGTCAAGGCGATCCGCGCCGGAGTCCGTCAGCAGCTGACCGAGCTCGCCGATCGCATCCGGCGCTCCCTGCCGACCCCGCCGAGGATCAGTCCGCTCATCCGGCCGTCAAACACCAAGCGTCCGATGTCGCTTCGCGCCACCCTGGGCCACCGCCGCGCAGCCGCGACACCCCCTACTTCTGCTGCCGTCGCCGCTTCGTCCGACCAGACCGACCGGGACCAGCAGAAGCCGACGACCGTCAACGGCGCCACCGATCTGAGCGACGGCAACAAGGCCGTCCCCGCCACGAAGGCGGCGCAGCCACAGCTGCGGCAGCGCGCCGAGGCGTCGCTCAACCAGGCACGCAGCTCGCTGGAGCGCCTCGGCGACGTCTTGCGCAAGGCCCTGCCTGCGCCGCCCACTCTGCCGAAGCTGCCTCGGCCGCACCGGGCGCACCGGCGCTAGACAGGCGCATCGGCGTCAGGCAGGCCGACTGCCCAGGCGTCAGTGGCAGAATTCGCGGCATGCGGATGTCAGCGAAGGCGGAGTACGCCGTCCGCGCGATGATCCAGCTCGCCTCCGTCGACACCGGTGCGCTGGTCAAGACCGAGGATCTGGCCAAGGCACAGGGCATCCCCGCGCAGTTCTTGGTCGACATCTTGTCCGACCTGCGCACCGACCGGCTGGTACGCAGCCACCGCGGCCGCGATGGCGGCTACGAGCTGGGCCGCCCGGCCGCGGACATCAGCATCGCCGACGTGCTGCGGTGCATCGACGGGCCGTTGGCGAGCGTGCGTGACATCGGGCTTGGGGACTTGCCCTACAGCGGGCCGACGGCGGCGCTGACCGATGTGTGGCGGGCGCTGCGGGCCAGTATGCGTTCGGTGCTCGAGGAGACCAGCGTGGCCGATGTGGCCAGTGGGCAACTGCCCGACCACGTCGCCGATCTGGCGAACGACTACCTCCGGCAGGAGAACCGGCGAGGGCACAACGGCTAACCGGCGCCCGACCCGTACGGCCGGGTGATGATCTCCAGGTAGTGGCCCGCCGGGTCGCGGAAGTAGACGCCGCGACCGCCGTCGTTGTGGTTGATCTTGCCGGGCCGGGCGGCACGGGGATCGGCCCAATGCGGCAGCTCTCGATCGGAGATCTTGCGATAGATCGCGTCGAAGTCGTCCTCGGACACCAGGAAGGCGTAGTGCTGCGGGTGAATTGGTTCCTCGGCGGGCACGTCGGTGAAATCCAGGCTCAGCCCGTGCTCGAGGGTGACGACGAGGAAATGTCCGAAAGGCACGGCATCCGGTAGCCCGAACAGCTCCGTCAGGAAGTGGGCGGACTGCTGCTTGTCATGTGCGGCGACGATGGTGTGATTCAGCTCGATTGCCATTATCTTTGCCAGACAAGCACTTTCGATTGCCCCCTGCAATGGAGCGGCGCCACGCCGGTCGGAGTCGCTGTATGCCGTACCGTCTCTGGCTTATGGCGACAGCGCAATCCCGTGTCGAGATGCTCGGCAATATCGGACCCAACTGGTTCGCATCCGTCAATGGTACCGGAATCGTCGCGACGGCGGGTGCGACGCTGCCGGTCCACATGTGGGGGCTGCGCGGCTTCGCCGAAGTGGTCTGGGTGATCGCCGCGGTGCTGCTGGTCATCCTGATCGCACTGGTGGGCGCGCACTGGTTGCGGCACCCGACGGTCGCGCGCACCCATGCCCGCAATCCCCAGATGGCGCACTTCTACGGGGCTGCGCCGATGGCGCTGATGACCGTCGGCGGCGGCGCCGTGCTGATCGGTCGCGACCTCATCGGCGAACACCTCGCGGTCGACCTGAGCTGGGTGCTGTGGACCGCAGGCACCGTCGGGGGCCTGTTCACCGCGGTGAGCATCCCGTTCCTGATGTTCACCCAGCACAACGTCGAGCCCGACGCGGCGTTCGGGGGCTGGCTGATGCCGATCGTCCCGCCGATGGTCTCAGCGGCCAATGGTGCGTTGCTCATCTCGCACATGGCGCCGGGCACCGGGCGCACCACGATGCTCTACGGCTGCTACGCGATGTTCGGGCTGTCGTTGGTGGCCGCGTTGATCATCATCACGCTGATCTGGAGCAGGCTCGCGCTCTACGGAACGTCGGGTACCGCCAGGGTGCCCACGCTATGGATCGTGCTCGGACCAGTCGGCCAATCTATTACCGCTGCAGGGCTTCTCGGCCTCAACGCGGCGCGGACCGTCCCGCAGGAGTTGGCTGAGAACATGAACGCCTTCGCGATCATCTTCGGAGTGCCGATGTGGGGCTTCGCGGTGCTGTGGATCGCGCTGGCCACCTCGTTGACGGTCCGCACCCTGCGCCGCGGTATGCCGTTCGCGCTGACCTGGTGGAGCCTGACCTTCCCGGTCGGCACCTTCGTCACGGGCACCACGCAGCTGGCTGTGCACACCCAACTGCCTGCGTTCAAGGTGGCCGCCGTGATCGCCTATGTCGGGTTGCTGAGCACCTGGCTGCTGGTCGCGGTCCGCACCGCCCGAGGCAGCGTGCGCGGCAATCTGCTGAACCCGCCGCCCGCAGCCGGGCCGATCAAGGCACGCAAGGATCCGGCGAAGTAGCTCCCCAGGGCCAAACCGACGATCCGCCGCGAAAGTTCGAGGAGTGACCGGCAAAACGTCGAGCTCGCGGCGAACGGGGTGTGCCAGAATCGCGATCGTGCACATTGGGATGACCCTGCCGGTGATGGAACCGGACGTCGACGCAAAGATCCTCAAGCAGTGGGCCCAGACGATCGACGGGGGGCCGTTCTCGTCGCTGTGCTGGGGTGAGCGGATCGCCTTCGGCAACCCGGACTCGCTGACCCTGCTGGGCGCGCTGTCCGGATGGACCGAGCGGGTGCCACTGGTGGCCACTGTCATCGTTCCGCAGCTGCACAATCCGGTGATGCTGGCCAAGGCGCTGGCCACCGGCGACCTGCTGTGCGGCGGTCGGCTGACGGTCGGCCTCGGGGTGGGCGGCCGCCACGAGGACTACCGCTCCGCGGGCGTCGACCCCAAGACGCAGACCATCCGCGAGATGGCCGAGCGGGTGGCGGTCATGAAGCAGGTCTGGGCTGGGGAGAAGGTCACCGAATCGGTGCTGCCGGTGGGTCCGGCGCCCGCCCGCAGCGGCGGACCTCGGCTGCTGGTCGGCACCACCGGGCCCAAGACCCTGCGCAGTGCGGCACAGTGGGCCGACGGGATCACCGGGATCTCGCTGGACCTCGACGTCGACAAGCAGAACGAGTTGTTCGACGTGGCCCGCGGTGCATGGGCTGAGGCGGGGAAGCCCAAACCCCATCTCGCGACATCGTTTTGGTTCGCCATCGGCGAGGGCGAGGCGCCCCGCGCACAGGTCACCAAGCACCTGCTGCACTACATGAACTGGATTCCGCGAGAGTACGTCGAGGCGATGGCGCCGACCACCGGCTGGGCGGGCACCGACGAGGAACTGGTCGCGGTGTTGCGCGCCTTCGCCGCGATCGGGACCAGTGAACTGCACCTGATCCCGACCAGTACCGATATCGGTCAGCTGCGCCGAGTCGCGGATCTCGTCGGCGAAGTGTCGGCCGAAACCGGAGTTTCGGCGTAAGAATGAGTCATGTCCCAGCCCTACGGTAACTATCAGCTCGAGATCTATTTTCAAGGCCTCACCGGTGTGCTGCCCAGCCTGCCGATGTCGTTCGCAGAGCTGGAAGCCCGTGCTGCCCAAGCTCTTTCACCCTCGATATGGTCCTACGTGGCCGGCGGAGCCGGCGATGAGCGCACCCAGCGTGCCAACGTCACCGCCTTCGAGCAGTGGGGTTTGATTCCGCGGATGCTGGTCGGCGCCACCGAGCGAGACCTGTCCGTGGAACTGTGGGGACGACGTTGGGCCGCCCCGGTGTTCATGGCGCCGATCGGAGTGATCGGTTTGTGCACCATCGACCAGCACGGTGATCTGGCCGCCGCGCGCGCGGCGGCGGCCACCGGCGTGCCGATGTGCGTCTCAACGCTGACGATGGACCCTCTCGAGGATGTCGCCGCCCAATTCGGCGACACCCCAGGTCTTTTCCAGCTGTACACCCCGGTCGATCGCGATATGGCCGAGAGCTTCGTACGCCGCGCCGAGGTGGCCGGGTACAGCGGAATCGTGGTGACCCTGGACACCTGGGTGCCCGGGTGGCGGCCGCGTGACCTCGCGACCGCCAACTTCCCGCAATTACGCGGGAAGTGCCTGGCCAACTACATCAGCGATCCGATGTTCCGAACGAAGGTCGAAGGGGATATCGACGCCGACCCGCGCAACGCCGTGATGGCCTGGGTCAGCAATTTCGGAAATTCGTTGACCTGGAACGACTTACCCTGGCTGCGGTCCCTGACGTCATTGCCATTGATCCTCAAGGGAATCTGTCACCCCGACGACGCCCGGCGTGCGATCGACGCCGGCGTCGACGGCATCTACTGCTCCAACCACGGTGGGCGGCAAGCCAATGGCGGGCTGCCGGCGCTCGACTGCCTGCCCGATGTGGTGGCCGCCGCCGGTGATGTGCCGGTGCTGTTCGACTCCGGCGTGCGTTCCGGCGCCGACATCGTCAAGGCGCTGGCGATGGGCGCCAAGGCGGTCGGCATCGGTCGGCCCTACGCATACGGGGCCGCCCTGGCCGGCGCCGACGGCATCGTGCATGTGCTGCGGTCGATGCTGGCCGAGGCCGACCTGATCATGGCCATCGACGGCTACCCGACGCGGGCCGATCTGACCCCCGGTTCGTTGCGGCCCGTGCGACAGTAGGCGTATGTCGCAACCATCCACGACCGTCAGCCGCCTTGCGGAGAAGCAGAACACCTCGCGCGCCCGGCTCGACGAGCTTCTCGACGCGACGCCGCTGGCGACGATCGCGTTGATCCGCGACGGGCACCCGGTGGTCTTCCCGACCGGCATCGCCCGCATCGACGACGAACTCGTGATCCACGGATCGACGGGGTCGCCGTGGATGCGGCAGCTGGCCGATGGCGCCGCCGCTGCGGTTTGCGTCACCGCACTCGACGGAGTTCTGGTGGCGCGCAGTGGATTCGAATCCTCATTCCAGTTCCGCAGCGCGGTTCTGTTCGGGACCTTCGAGCCGGTCCCGGAGGCCGAGAAGGTCGGTTACCTCGAGACGTTGACCGACACGTTCATCCCCGGCCGGGTGGCCGAGCTGCGGGCCAGCTCGCGCAAGGAACTCGCCGCCACGATGGCGCTACGCATGCCGATCACGGGCGACAACTGGTCGCTCAAGATCGGTGACGGGTGGCCCGAGGATGACGACGACGACGTCGCCGCCGGGGCGTGGGCCGGGATTGTGCCGTTGACCACCGTCTACGGCGAGCCCAGGCGCGCACCGGACTGCGATCCCGCCACGCCGGTGCCGCCCTCGGTCAATGCGATGGTGGGAGAGCTGTCGAACCGCCGGGGGAGACAGCTTCGCTGACAAGCGGTTTCGGCCGCAGCACGATGCTGAACACCAGCGCGATGACGCCGATGGCCACGACCGACCAGAACGCGTGCTGGAACGTGGAATCCGTACCGGAGCCGACGATGGGCCCGGCCCACGCAAATCCCAACGAGAAGCCGATGCCGTAACTGGCATTGGCAAGTCCCGGCAGCGCGCCGGGTGCCTCGTCGGAGGCCTGCAGCACACCCAACGACATCAGCGGTGTGTGTATGACTGCCGAGCAGGTGATTCCGTAGACCACCATGAGTGCCACGATCGCCCATTTGTTGTCGGCGAACACGGCCATCAGCGCGACCACCACGATGGTGGACGCGATTCCGCCACGCAGCACCGTGACGAACCCGACGCGGACGGCGAGCCGGCCGACGAACGGCGAGGCAAGTACCTGGACGACGGCAGCAGGGGTCAAGAACAACAGCGCCGTCATCGTTGCGTTGAGCCCGAAGCCGGAATCAGGATCTTCGGCCAGGCTGGGAATGACGAAAGCCTGCACCACCATGAACGACCCCACGATCAGGATCGTGACGATGATCAGCGGCCAGGCTTCCCGAGATCGCATGTGCGCGAGCGCGATGACGGGATGCTCGACGCGGTTGTTGGAAACGATCAGCGCCACGAAGGCCACGGCGGTCACGGCCAGCCAGACCAGGGTGGGCGTCGATGTCCACCCGCCATGGCCGCCCTCGGACATGAACATCGTGAGGCCGCCGACCGACGATGCGATGAAGACCGCACCGATCCAGTCCATCCGGCCGTCGGAGCGAGAACCCGGTTCGCCTGATTTGTCTGAGGGAACCCACTTCCACGCGAATGCCACGGCAATCAAGCCGACGACGGTGGTGAGGAGGAAGATCGAGCGGTAGCCCCACACGTCGGTCATGATGCCGGCGAGAAACGCATCCCCGCCGGCTATTCCGCCGTTGATGGAAGCCATCAACCCGCAGCACACGCCGAAAGTCGCGCCGCTGACCCGGGCCCGCAGAATCATGAACCCAAGGCCGTAGGTGATATTCGAGGCGCCCTGCAGGAACCGGCCGACGACGACGAGCGGCAGCGAGCTGCTCAGGCACAGCACCGTGCCGAGAACGCAGATGACGAGGATGCCGATCAGGACGCGCTTGCGCCCGATGTAGTCACTCCATCGGATCAGGACGACGTTCGCGATCGCGCCGGCCAGATAGAACGGTGCCGACATGGCCACGAACGCCCCGGCGCCGAGAGTTTCGTTGATGTCGCGGACGGCCGGCGACAACATGGTGGCGTTCAAGGAGAACGACATCACCGAGAAAATCAGGGCCGTCACCAGAAGGACGATCTGCCGGCGGGACAACGTGTCGGTGTCGAGGGACGGCTGACTCACGGGATGCATCGTATGTGACCAGCGCTGATCTCGGGGGTCAGTGACGCCGCCATCCGCCAAGCAGGGTGCGCCAGAACTTTCGGTACGCCTCGGGGAACACGGTGTCCTCGGTGGTGCGCGGGGGCGCCGGTTTTTTCGCCGGCTCGTCGGGACCGTCGTACTCGGGGGAGCCGTCGTGTTCGGCCACGGTGTCGAGGCCCGTCAGCGCCGGCCCGGCCCAAGGGGACCGGGGCCGATCGGACCGGGACCGACTGGACCGGGGCCGACTGGGCCGGGCCCCAACGGACCCACTCCGGCGGGGCCGACGTAACAGCACGGATTGATGTAGACGTTCACGTCGTCGTAGTACTCGCACTGATTGGTTTCCCAGTTGAAGTACATCCCGGCCCCGCAGCCGTCGTCGGCTGAACTTGTTGGTGCCCCGGTGATTCCGGCCACCGGAACCGAGGCGACCAGCACGGCGTAGGAGACGATGCGCGCGATTCGATTCCGCATGTGCCCTCTTCCGCCGATAGGTATCTCACCGTATCGGACAACGACGGCGCCGTCAGGCAGTTAGGCGCGCTGCCGTGTGCTCGGGTGATGAGCCACCGCCGACAGCCATTCCGCGCTGATCGTCAGATCGTCGAGCTGGCGGTCGATCCCGTCGACGCGATTGGACATGTCGCGCAATTGTCTGGCCAACTCAGCCCGCTGCATGACCAGTTTCGCGCGCATCCGCTCGAGCATCGCCAAGAGGGCCTGCGCTTCCGAGCGAGTCGGGGTGTTGGCGGTGGTAGCTGACATCGCCGCCTCCTTCGGAGAGAAATTGGTGTACCCCCAGGTTGCGCCCACCAGAGGGAGTAGTGCCAGCGGTTTGGGACACCGGCAGGCTGTTCGCAGCCCGCGCCGAGAATTGAACTAGCCCAGGATCCGGTCGGCTTCCCGCTGCCCGCTCAAGTAGGCGCCGTGGACGGTGCCGAACCACTCGGGATTGGTCGCCTCGCCGGCGAACAGGAGGCGCTCGCCGACCGGTTCGCCGAGCGCGTGCATGTCGTCAGGGCTCGAGCCGACGGCGATGAAACTGTACGAGCCGAGGGCGTATTTATCTGTGCCCCAACGTGTCACGATCGATCCGGTCGGTTTGGGAGCCGCAATGGCGGTGATCAGTTCGTCGACGGCATCCTCGTCCGACATCGATTCGCGCGACCACGCCGCCTCCCCGCCGCGCAGGCCGACCAATATCGGCTTGTCGGCGAATACCAGACCGTTGACCAGGTCGGTGACCGGCTGATTCCTGCCGACCAGCCCGATCATCGGGGTGGTCTCCGGCCAGAACGGTTTGTCGAAGGCGACGACAACCTTGTTCAGCAGCCCGAACCCGAGGCGCTCGATGGCGTTGCGTTTGGCCTCCGGAAGCGGCGGGTCGAATGCGATGGCACCCGCCTTGAGCACACCCAGCGGGACGGTGACGATGACCCGGTCGGCGGTGATGGGCCCCGCCGAGGTGTCGAGGCGAACCTGCGTTCCGCCGTGTGCAATCCGCGTCACCTCGGTGCGTTGGCGGATGTCGAGTCCCTTCGCGAGGTGCTGCGACAGCTGTATGTAGCCGCCGGGGAGGATGACGTCAGGCCCCTGGAACTGTTCCTCGCTGCCCAGCCAGCGCAGCGACAACTGGTCGGGGTCGGCCGCGTACTCGCCGGCGATCCGGGACGTCACGTTCCACGCGACGAGCGGATCGTTCATATCTGCGACGCCGACCAGTCCTTCGCCGACCGACTCGTCGGAGGGCGCGTCGCCACTGAGATCATCGAGCTTCGCCACAATCCGGTGCCACTCGTCGACCGATGCTGCGGCTGCCTTCGGGTCGACGGTCCCGTTGCGGCCGACCAGGATGAAGTCCTCGAAATCCGTTGGGACAGTTTTCGCGCCGACATCGTGGGCGAGCGTGCTGATCGGGTTGTTCTCGGTGCCGTGGATCCAGGACGCGCCGATATCGATCGGCACACCCAACGACGTGTCGGTAAGGGTTCGTCCGCCGATGCGATCACGGGCTTCGAGCACGGTGACCTTCACCCCCGCGTCGGCCAGCCGGCGAGCCGCCGCCAATCCCGAGAAGCCGGCACCGACGACGACGACGTGATCGCTGACCTTCTCATCCGCGCCGCTGCATCCCGGCACCAGCGGCGCCGCCGCGAGCGCACCGATACCCAGCATGAACCCGCGCCGCCCGACCGCACGCATGGCGGTAAAGCTATCCCGCCGCTGCGGCGATCAGGCCCAATTCGCGCGATGTCCGCGCCGTTCACCACGTGAAATTCGCCGACCTTTGCTATGCACTAACCGTGCAATCCACGCCACCGGGGCCTCAGCTGCAGCCGTCGACGCCACCACCGGTACCCCTCGTCGTCGAACGCTGCCGACGGCTGATCGCCAATCCGGTCTTCGAAACCGCGATCGTGATCGTCATTGTGATCAACGCCACAATGCTGGGTCTGGAGACCTTCGATTCCGTCGCGGCCGGATACCACGGCGTTTTCGATGTGGCCTACAACGTCATCCTCGCGGTGTATGTAATCGAGTTGCTGATTCGATTCACCGCGGCCCGATGGAGTGTCCGCGAGTTCGCGAAGACCCACTGGAACGTCTTCGACTTCATCGTGATCGCCGTGTCGTTCATCCCGGGCCTGCGGGCGACCGCGATGTTGTTGCGGCTCGTGCGGCTGGCGCGGATCGTGCGCATCATCCGGTTCCTGCCCGACCTGCATGTGGTCATCGGTGCGATCGCCAGAAGCATCCCAGGGGTGGCCTCGCTGGCGGCGGCGACCGCGCTGTTGATCTACATCTACGGGATGCTCGGCTGGGTCCTGTTCGCCGCTCACGACCCTGAGCACTACGGGAACATCGGGCGGGCGATGCTGACGATGTACATCATGCTGACGTTGGAAAACCTGCCCGACAACGTCGCCATGGGCTTAGAGGTGTCGCCCTGGTCGGTGCTGTTCTTCATCAGCTACACCGTCATGCTGAGCTTCCTGGTCTTCAACCTCTTCATCGGTATCGTGCTGAACTCCATGGAGGAAGCCCGGGCCGTCGATCGGCAGAGGCACGAAACCGACGATCTGCTGCAGCGGTTGCGTGCGGCGCGGGAAGCGCTCGAGGACGCCGAACGTGAGCTGCAGCGCTCACACCGCGACGATCAGGGGCCAGCTACAGGACCGGTGACCGGCTCCCGGTAGCGGGTCGCCGAGTCACCGCAACGCGACGTGGTCCGGCACTTATGTTGCTCCGCCGTTGCCCTCAGATTGGCGACGGCAACGGCACAGGTGAGCGCTGATCGGGTGGTGGAACCTGAGCATTACATATATAAGGAAAGCGTTTCGGCCACCGTGTGGAGTCGCTGTGGTTAACTAGCCGTCGCTACGGCTACACGCGTTTCTGGCAAACGAAAGGGCGCCCGCCCATGAAATCAGCACGGTGCTTACGAACTGTTGTCGCAACCGCCGGCTTGTCGGCGGTGATGTCTCTGGCGATGGCGGGGTCCGCGTCGGCCGACCCCGTCACGGAAGCGCTGGCTAACACGACCTGTAGCTATCCACAGGTGACGGCCGCTCTCAACGCGGAGGCTCCGGCCCTGGCTCAGCAGCTCAATGGCCGCCCTGATATGCAAGCCAATATCCAGCAGTTCCTGGCCATGCCGGTGGACCAACGGCAGCGGCAGTTGGCGCAGCAGCAAGCAGTGAACCCACAGTTGCAAGCGATGATCTATGCGCAGATCGGGCCACAGATTACGCAGGTCGCCAACACCTGCATGAATTACTGACCCTGCGTTTGGCCGGATTCCGAACTGGCTGACACGGCCCCGCCAGCGGGGGCAACCGCACACCGTAAACATGGTTATGGTCTTTGTTCCGACCTTTGAACGGCTCGGGCATGCCGGTCTTCCGCCGGCGAAATGGGCCGCCGGGAAATTTGCTGAAGCGTCAATCACGGCTGTTGTGGAAGTGACCGAAAAACGACCCTCCGAGTGTCATTTCGGCAACGGCGGCGACGGGCACCAGCGTACGATCCTCACAGAGTTACCGCCGGGTAGGCCGCCGGGCGCATGAACGTGTTCTAAAACCGGGATTTGTCGCGCGCGTAAAGCTAGAGTCGCTCCTCATGCAGGCCACCTTGGCTAACTCTCATCCGACGAATGGCGCCTCTGTAGCGCTGCTTGATCGACCCGACGTCGGCGAGGCGCTGACGGCAATCCGCAGGCCTGTTGCCGTCGTGAATTCGGCGCAGGGGCCGCGCGCCGTCCTTCTCGACAGCGCCGGGCAACTAACGCCGGAGCTCTTGAGTCAAGAAGTGCTTGCCGTCCTGCCGCCGATCTACCCCGAGTGGCTCGGCGACCGCAGTTTCGCCGCCACGCATGGCGTGCGATTCCCGTATGTCGTCGGCGAGATGGCTCGAGGGATCGCGACGCCGCAGATGACCATCGAAGCGGTGCGCGCCGGCGTGATGGGTTTCTACGGCAGCGCCGGGCTCGACCTGGCGACCGTCGAAGCCGGCGTGTTGGAGATCCAGGCCTCGCTCGGACGGGACTCCGCCGGCTGGGGCGCCAACCTGATTCACAACGTCCAGAGCGACGGCGTCGAGTTGGCGACCGTCGACCTGTTCCACCGTCTCGGTGTCCGTTACGTTTCCGCGTCGGCGTTCATGCGCCTGACGCCTGCGGTGGTCCTCTACGCCGCCAAGGGTCTGCGACGGGATGCGACCGGACACATCGTGCGGGCCGGGCACATCTTCGCGAAGGTCTCTCGCGATGAGGTCGCCCGCCAGTTCCTCTCGCCCGCTCCCGAAGCGATGTTGAGCGCCCTGGTCGCCGAGGGCAGGCTCACCGCCGAGGAAGCTGCGCTGGCCAGCGGAATCCCGATCGCCGAAGACATCACCGCCGAAGCGGATTCGGGCGGGCACACCGATAACCGTGCATTGACCGTGCTGCTGCCACGGTTGATCAGCCTGCGTGACGAGATCGCGGCCGCCTATGGCTACTCGGTCCTGCCCCGGGTCGGTGCGGCAGGCGGCCTGGGCACACCTGCCGCCGTCGCGGCGGCGTTCGCCGCGGGCGCAGCGTATGTATTGACCGGTTCGGTCAACCAGTCGGCAGTCGAGAGCGGCTTGTCACCGGATGCCCGAACGCTGTTGGGGCTGGCCGAATCCACCGACGTGGCGATGGCACCTGCCGCCGACATGTTCGAGATGGGCGTGACCGTGCAGGTCCTCAAGCGGGGCACCATGTTCGCGCAACGCGGGCACCGACTGGCCGACTTCTATCGCCGCTACTCCTCGCTGGAAGAGGCGCCGGCCGAGGAGTTGGCGAATCTCGAAAAGACAGTCCTCGGACGCAGTGTCGCCGACATCTGGGCGGACACCGAGGCATTCTTCGCCAAGAGCGATCCACGGCAGGTGGAACGCGCCGCGGCGGACCCCAGACATCGCATGGCCCTGGTATTCCGCTGGTACCTGTTCACAGGTTCGCAGTGGGCGCGCGACGGCAACATCGAGCGCCGCGCTGACTACCAGATCTGGTGTGGCCCGGCGATGGGCGCCTTCAACCAATGGGTACGGGGAAGCTTCCTCGAACCCGTGGAGGCACGTACGGTTCGGCAGATCGCGCTCAATCTCCTCGAGGGCGCTGCGACCGTGACTCGAGCCGGGCAGCTTCGCGCTTCGGGCGTCGCGATGCCGCCTTCCGCCTTTGATTTCCGTCCACGTCCACTCGGATAAGGGTTACCTTGACTGACAACACGCACCAGCCCATTGCCACTCCGATCGCGGTGGTCGCCATGTCGGCGATCTACCCGGGCGAGTCGGGGCTCACCGGTTTCTGGCGCACCATCACCGCTGGCCGTGACGCCATCAGCGAGGTACCGCCCTCGCACTGGCTGATCGAGGACTACTTCGACGCCGACCCCAAGGCGCCGGACAAGACGTATTGCAAGCGCGGCGGCTTCATCGACCCGGTGAACTTCGATCCGGTGCAATTCGGGTTGCCGCCCAACGCTTTACCGTCGACGGATACCGGGCAGATCCTCGCCTTGATCGCAGCCAGGCAGCTGCTCGATCAGGTGCAGGGTGAAGGCCGCGAAGTCGATCTGGACCGGGTCGACGTGGTTCTCGGCGTCGCATCGACGACCGAACTCGTGGTGCAGATGGGTTCGCGCATGCAGCGGCCGATCTGGCGTAAAGCGATGCTGGAGAACGGCTTGGCCGAGGACGAGGCCGACGAGATCTGCCAGGACATCGCCGATCACTACGTGCCGTGGCAGGAAAGCACGTTCCCTGGTCTGCTCGGCAATGTCATCGCCGGCCGTGTGGCCAACCGCCTGAACCTCGGCGGCGCCAACTTCGTCACCGACGCCGCCTGCGCGAGTTCGCTTTCGGCGCTGCAGTCGGCATTGCACAGGCTGTATCTGCACGAGTCGGATGTGGTGCTGACCGGCGGTGTCGACGCACTCAACGACGTGATGATGTTCATGTGTTTCTCCAAGACGCCGGCGTTCTCGGCGACCGGTGACTGCCGACCGTTCTCGGCCGGTGCTGATGGCACGATCATCGGCGAGGGTGTGGGCATGGTGGCCCTCAAGCGCCTCGCCGACGCCGAGCGTGACGGCGACCAGATCCACGCGGTGATCCGTGGTTTGGGCTCGTCGTCTGACGGCCGGGCATCCAGCGTGTACGCGCCGCGTTCGGAGGGGCAGGCCAAGGCCTTGCGCCGCGCCTACGAGCGCGCCGGCTACGACCCGTCGACGGTCGAACTCGTCGAAGCCCACGGCACCGCGACCAAGGCGGGTGACGTTGCCGAGTTCGCCGGACTGAAGTCGGTGTTCACCGACAGCTCGGCGCGTATCGCGATCGGATCGGTCAAATCCCAGATCGGCCACACCAAGGCCGCAGCGGGTGCCGCTGGACTCATCAAAGCCGTTCTCGCGCTGCAGCATTCAACCCTGCCAGGCACCCTGAAGGTGGATCGTCCCAACCCGGCGATGGGAATTGAGGATTCGCCGTTCTACGTCAACTCGCAGACCCGGCCCTGGGTGCGCAAGAGTGACCAGCCGCGGCGCGCGTCGGTCAGCTCATTCGGTTTCGGCGGCAGCAACTTCCACGTCACTCTGGAGGAGTATCAGGGCGAGCACCGCGCCAAGCGGCTGCGGGCGCTGCCCAGCGAGCTCGTGGTGCTGAGTGCGCAGTCTGAGGCCGATCTGCAGAACCGGGCCGCGGAAATCGTCACCGCGGCGCGTTCCGGCGAGAGTCTGGCTCGCATCGCGTTCGAGGCCGCCGAAGAATTCGACGCCTCGCAACCCGCTCGCGCCGGTCTGGTCGCCACAGATGCCGAATCGCTTGCCGCAGTGGCCGGTCGGCTGCGCAGCGCGCTTGCGGACGGCAAGGCCGCTGAGCTCAAGGACGCCAACATCGCCGTCGGCTTCGGGCCGGCCCGCGAAGGCAAGACGGCATTCCTGTTCCCGGGCCAGGGCAGCCAGTACGTCGGAATGGGCAGCGACCTCGCGCTCAGCTTCCCCGAAGCACTCGCCGTGTGGGACGGTCTCGAGGGTGACCTGACCGATCTCCCCGGTGTGGTGTTCCCGGAGCCGGTTTTCGACCCAGCCGCGGTGGATGCGCAGAAGAAAGAGCTCACCGCGATGGCCAACGCTCAGCCGGCCATCGCTGCCACCAGCCTCGCGCAACTCGCGCTGCTCGACGTGCTCGGTGTGAGTGCGACTGCGGCGGCCGGTCACAGCTTCGGCGAGGTCACCGCGCTCGCGGCGGCGGGCGTGCTGCCCACCGAGAGCCTGGTCGAGACGGCCCGGACCCGCGGCACGCTGATGAACGAGGCCGGCCAGGGCAAGGACGGCGCGATGCTGGCCGTCACGGCGACCGCCGACGACGTGCGGGCGCTGCTGGCTACCCAGCCGGAGTCGGGATCGTTGGTCATCGCCAACGACAATGCACCTACCCAGGTGGTCTTGGCCGGTTACGAGACCGATATCGAGTGGGCGCAGACGGCGGCAAAAGCGAAGGGCTGGACAGCCGTTCGCCTGCCGGTGGCCTCGGCGTTCCACTCCGAGATCGTGGCTGCGAGCTCCGCGCCGTTGACCGCCTACCTGAAGACGCTGAAGATCGGACAGCCCAACTTCCCAGTTTATGCGAACGCCACCGCGCAGGTTTACAGCGAGGACGTCGCGGTGCAACTCGGCGATCAGGTTCGTCAGGTGGTGCGGTTCCGCGAGATGATCGAGGCGATGGCCCGCGACGGGGTCACGCGGTTCATCGAAGTCGGTCCGAGCCGGGTGCTCACCGGTCTGGTCGGCAAGATCCTGGGCGACTCTGCGCACTTCGCGGTCGCTCTCGATGATCCGAAGGCCGACGGCTTGCGTGGTTGGCATCGCGGCCTGGCCGCGCTGGCGGCCGACGGCGTCGCGCTGGATCTGGTCGCGCTGTTCGATCACTACGCCGAGCCGGTGAAGTTCGTTCCGGCGCCGAAGCATGTCGTCAAGGTCGGGGGAGCGAACCTCGGCAAGCCGTATCCGCCGGCGGACGGCAAGGTTTCGATCACAGCAAAGCGCACTCGGACAAGCGTGCAGAGCGTACCGCCGGTAGTGACCAAGGCACCCGCACCCGCCCCGGCGGTTCAGCGGATGGAGGCGCCCGTCGTTCACCCGCCGGTCGCGCAGGCACCGGCCCCGATCGCGCAGCAGCAGGCACCGGTCGCAGCGCGGCAGGTGGAGATCCAGGCCGAGGTCATCGAGGCCCCGCTGTCCGGTGATGTCTGGAGCATCATCGACAGCATCCAGAAGGAGACCGCCGAGCAGCACCAGCGGTACATGGATGTGGTGACACAAAGCCACCAGGCATTCCTGGACATGTCCACGCAGATGATGGCGCAGATCGTGGGCGAGCCGGCGACGGTGACCCACAGCCCGAGGGCATTGACAAGCATTGCACCACAGTCCATTACGGTGCCAATTGCCGCCGCTCCGGTGGTCGCACCGCCGGTGGCGGCCGCCCCGGTTGCGCCTGCTCCGATCGCCGCACCGGCTCCCGCCGCGGTGGCCGCCGCTGCGGTGGTCGCACCTGCACCTGTCGTTGCAGCCGCACCGGCTGCGCCCTCGGTGGCGGCGGGTGATGTTGTGTTGTCGATTGTGTCGGAGAAGACGGGTTATCCGGTTGACATGCTCGGGTTGGGCATGGAGATGGAGGCTGAGCTCGGGATCGATTCGATCAAGCAGGTCGAGATTTTGGCGGCGTTGCAGGCGAAGTTCCCTGGTGCTCCGGAGATTCCGGCGTCTGAGTTGTCCGGGTTGCGGACGTTGCAGGATGTGGTGGACACGATTGCCGACTTCGCTGGGCCGGTGTCTGCGCCCGCGGCGGTAGCTGCGCCTGTCGCTGCCGGTCCGTCGGTGGCGGCGGGTGATGTTGTGTTGTCGATTGTGTCGGAGAAGACGGGTTATCCGGTTGACATGCTCGGGTTGGGCATGGAGATGGAGGCTGAGCTCGGGATCGATTCGATCAAGCAGGTCGAGATTTTGGCGGCGTTGCAGGCGAAGTTCCCTGGTGCTCCGGAGATTCCGGCCTCGGAGCTGGCGAACCTGCGCACCCTGCAAGACGTCGTCGACACCGTCTCCGGCTTCGCTGCTCCAGCGGCACCTGCGGCGGTAGCAACATCTGCTGCGCCGGGGCTGCCGGCGGGTGATGTTGTGTTGTCGATTGTGTCGGAGAAGACGGGTTATCCGGTTGACATGCTCGGGTTGGGCATGGAGATGGAGGCTGAGCTCGGGATCGATTCGATCAAGCAGGTCGAGATTTTGGCGGCGTTGCAGGCGAAGTTCCCTGGTGCTCCGGAGATTCCGGCCTCGGAGCTGGCGAACCTGCGCACCCTGCAAGACGTCGTCGACACCGTCTCCGGCTTCGCCGCCGGCGGCACCACCGCTCAGGCCGCGACAGTGCAGCATGCGGCACCGGTGCCCTCGGCAACAGTCGGACTGTCGTGCACCGAGGCGGAGTTGCGGGCCGCACCGCCCAGCGGGCTGGCGATGGCCGGTCTGCGCGACGGGATTTTCATCACCCGGGAAGACCCCGACTTCGCCGATGCGCTGGTGGGTGCATTGAATGCCCGTGGGCTGCAGGCGCAAGCCGTCGACGAGGCGCCCGCCCAGGCGGGTGCCGTCATCAGCCTGGCGGCATTGGCTCCGGCGCGCACCCCCGACGACTGCGTTGCGATGCACGTCCGGGCATTCCATGCCGCGCGCAGCGTGGCCAAGAGCACCGCGCCGACGCGACTCTTCGTCACTGTGCAGTCGACGGGTGCCCGTTTCGTCGCCGCTGACGTACCGGTCGGTGTCGCCAGCCTGGTCAAGACCGCAGGCTGGGAGTGGCCGAACGCATCGGTGCGGGCCGTCGACATGGAGACTCTCGATGCCGAACGGCTCGCGGCCGAGCTACTGGAAGGCGGCAGCGGTATCGAGGTCGCCCTGCGCGCTGACGGAACCCGGCTGGTCGCCGTCGACGACATCGAATCCTCGGTCGGTGAGGGCGAGACGATCAGCGTCTCTTCGGGCGGCGTTGTCATCGTCACCGGTGGCGCACGCGGCGTGACGGCCGAGTCGGCGCTCGCATTGGCCAGACAGCACGGCCTGCGGCTCGCCCTGCTGGGCCGCACGCCGCTGCGTGAGGTCTCTGCCGACGAGCCGTCCGGAACCACCGCCGCCGAAATCGCCACTGCGCTGGCGGCATCGGCGCGGGCCCGCGGCGAGCAGCTGAGCCTGCCGCAGGCCCGAGCGCAGGCCGAGAGCCTGCTGGCCGAGCGGGAAGTCCGCGCCACGTTGTCCACTGCCGAGAAGCAGGGAACGCCGGCGCGATACTTCGCGGCGAGCATCACCGATGAAACCGCGCTGCGCGGTGTGCTGGACGAGGTCCGGCAGAACTTCGGGCCGATCGTCGGTGTTGTCCACGGTGCCGGTGTGCTGGCCGACAAGCGACTCGAGGACCTCGACGACGACGCGTTCGTCAAGGTGTTCACCACGAAACTGGTTGGTGCCGAAGCGCTTCTGGACGCCACGTCAACCGACGAGCTCCGGTTCATCTCGCTGTTCTCCTCGATCGCGGCACGGGCCGGAAACCCCGGGCAGTCCGCGTACGCATCGGCCAACGCCGCACTGGAGGCCATTGCGGCCCGCGAGTCCGCACGCCGCAACGGCGAGTGCGTGGTGCGCGCGTTCGGCTGGGGTCCGTGGGACGGCGGGATGGTCGACGCGACGCTGAAGAGCCGGTTCCTCGCCGGCGGTGTGGGTGTCATCCCCATCGCCGAGGGTGCCCAATTCTTCGCCGAGCACGCGTTGTGCCGCTCGTCGGCGACCGCCGTCGTGGTCGCCGCACCCGCAGAGCCGCGCCTGCGTGCGACCCGCCTGGACTGGGAGGTATCGGCCGAAAACCTGCCGGTGCTGACCGACCACCAGGTCCGCGGCAAGGTGGTGGTGCCGGTGGTGATCGCGCTCGACGCGATGCTGCGCGCCGCGCGCGGGCTGGTTGCCGACGCATGCCCGGTGGTTCGTGACTTCCAGGTGCTGTCCGGGGTGACCTTCGCCGAAGGCGAACGGCCATCCCTCACCATCGATTTCGAGCCGGCCGACTCGTCGTCGTACACCGTGTCCATCGTCGACGGTGACGGCCGGGCGCGTTACCGCGCGACCGTGGACACCGCTGCCGTCGCGGCGCCGGAACTGTCGGTCCCGCAGGTGTCGGGGTCGGCGTGGCCGCTGAGCGTCGGCGACGCATACGCGGGGCCGCTGTTCCACGGGCCGCAGTTCGAGGTGATCTCCCAGCTCGACACCTTCGGAAGCGCCGGAGGGGCAGCGACTCTCAAGAGTCTGGGCGAGCTGGGCTGGCCGCAGGATGGGTGGGCGATCGACGCCGCCAGCATCGACGGCGGTCTGCAGCTGGGCATCGTGTGGGCGAGTGCACAGGGACGTCCGCTGGTGCTGCCGATCCGGATCGCGCGTGTTGTCCAGCACCGGGCGTTCGGCGACGGCAGTATCGGGCGCTGCCGATTGGCCGCGCATCCGGTCAACGACAAGCGGGTCGACTTCGATATCGCGTACGAAACCGCCGACGGTGCGCTCGTTGCAACGCTGGAAGGTGTGGAGTTCTACGCTGCGGGCAGCGCCGCGGATACGTCGGCGTGAGCGGGTTCGAACCCGTCGCGATCGTCGGACGTAGTTGTGTACTGCCGGGTGCAGCCACGCCGGAGGAGCTGTTCGACGCATCCCTGGCCGGACGCTGCCTGCTGACGCCGACCCCCCGCGACCAATGGCGTGGGGTCGATCCCGGAAAGCTGCTGGCCAGCGACAAACAAGGCCTGCGGGTTTCGTCGGCGACCGGCGGTTATGTCCAGGCGTCGTTCGACTTGACCCAATTCGCCGCGCGGATACCGGATTTCGACCGGCTCGATCCGATCGTCGCGTGGCTCGCCCAATGCGCACAGCAGGCGCTGGGCGGTCCGCTGGCGGCACCGGGGACGGGTCTGATCGTCGGCAACCTGTCGTATCCGAGCACCATGGGCACCGAGTTCGTCGAGGCTGTCTGGACCGGCGTTGGCAACGACGATCCGCGGAACCGCTTCTCGTCGGGGCTACCGGTGCACCTGATCGCCGGGGCGATGGAGATGAACGGCCCGGTCTACGCGCTCGACGCGGCATGCGCATCATCGCTCTACGCCATCAAACTCGCGTGCGACGCCCTGCACGACCGTGACGCCGACCTGATGCTCGCCGGCGGCGTCAACGGTTCCGACGACCTGTTCCTGCACCTGGGTTTCACCTCGCTGCAAGCCCTCAGCCCGTCGGGCCGGTCCCGGCCTTTCCACGCCGAGGCCGATGGCCTGGTGCCTTCGCAGGGCGCCGCCTTGGTTGCGCTGAAGCGCCTCGACGACGCCGAACGCGATGGTGACCGCATCCACGGCGTGATCTTGGGCGTGGGGCTCTCGAACGACGGACGACAGAGCGGCTTCCTGGCACCGGCGGTCGGCGGTCAGACCCGCGCCATGACATCGGCGCTCGAACAGGCAGGCCTGACACCGGCCGATATCGACTATGTGGACTGCCACGCCACCGGCACACCACTGGGCGATGCCACCGAGTTGCAGAGCATCGCGGCGGCATACGGCGACGTCCCGCTGAAACTGGGTGCGCTGAAAGGCAATCTGGGCCACACCATCACCGTGTCCGGTGCGGCGAGCCTGGTGAATGTGCTGTCCGCCATGCACGCGTCGACCATTCCGCCGACGTTGTGCGAGAAGCCGACCGACAAGCTCGGCGATACCCCGTTCACGTTGGTGACCGCCCCCACGCCGTGGGAAGGTGAGGTCAAGCGCGCCGCCGTCAGCAATTTCGGGTTCGGCGGCAACAACGCACACCTCATCGTCGAGAATTACCGGGGGCCAAGGCCTTCGGTGCCGCGCCGCGAGCTGCCCACCGATGACATCGTCGTCTGCGGGATCGGTGTGGTCACCGGTGACGCGCGTGACGCCGCGGCGTTCCGTCGCCGGGTGCTGGGTCCCGACGCGCAAGCCACCCCGCTCGACGTCGTCGAGCTCGATCTCGCGGGACTGGGCTTTCCGCCGAATGAGCTCGCCGGAAGCCTCAGTCAGCAGACCGTGATGTTGGCCGCCGCCGGGGAGGCGCTGCACAACGTGACCACGGATCCGGAGCGGACCGGCGTCTTCGTCGGCATGGGCTGCGATGCCACGATTGCGCGGCAACGGTTGCGGGTGCTCAACGCCGACAATGACCAATGGTTGGACGCCAATTCCGAAGCCGCCCCGAAGCTGACCGCCGACGGTGTCATCGGAACCATGCCGAACATCCCCGCGAACCGTATCCACGCGCAGCGTGACTTCCGCGGGTTCGGCTTCACCGTCTCCACCGAGGAACTGTCCGCAGTCACCGCGCTGCAAATCGGCATCCGGGCGCTGCGCCACCGCGAACTCGACACCGTGGTCGCCGGCGCGGTCGACATGTGTTGTGAGCCGGCACATTCGCGAGCCGCAGACGCACTCGATGCGGACACGAGCGTGGCGCACGGCGACGCGGCCGTGGCGTTCGTCCTCAAGCGACGCGCTGACGCAGAAGCCGCCGGCGACGAGATCATCGCGGTCATCGACACCGACGATGAGCCTGTTCCGACGGATCCGAACTTCGCGGAGGCGCGGATCGGCCGCACGCATGCGGCCAGCGCGGCCGTGGAGATCGCGGCCCGTGTCGAAGCGGTCCGGGCCCGGGTGCGGGTGGATCAGGCCGGTGCGCAGCCCGCACCGGGTGGCACCACCGCGGCGGTGTGGGTGGAGGCGCTCGGCGGGCACGCCGACGGCATCACCGTATCCGCGGCCGGCGCGCCGAAGCCGTTGGCTGTCAGCGTCGTTCCGGTTTCGGAGCGTTATGCCGGCGACAGCCGGGCCGATCTGCTCAGCCGGCTGCAACGTGGCGAACCGGGCGGAAGCGGGCCGGTGCGGTGTTCGCTGGTCGGTGACGGCCAGGCCACGCTCGACGCGCTGCGGCAACAGGCCGTGCAACGGCTGGAACGGGGCGAGGCGCCGGTCGTTCCCGGCATTGCGTACGCCGAAGCCCCGATAACCGGCGAGCTGGCCTTCACATTCACCGGCGCGGCCGCGGCCTACCCGGGGGCCGGACGCGATCTGCTGTTCGCATGGCCCGAGATCGGTGACGCCCTCACCCAACGGTTCTCCGGCGTCGGTGATCTGGCGCGTGCCCTGCACGGTGCCGGGATCACCACCCTGGATCCACGTACCCAGCTCACCGGTTGCGCCGTGGTCTGTCAGTCGCACGCCGAGTTCTCGCGGACTGTGCTCGGCCTCAAACCTGCTGCCGCTATCGGTCTTTCGTCGGGCGAGACGAACTCGCTGATGGCTTTTGGGGTGTGGAGCGACCTGGAGCCAATGCTGGATGAGATCGAGGCATCCGGGATGTACGGCGATGAGCTGACCGGTGAATGCCGGGTCGCGGCGGCCGACTGGGGGCTGGGCGATCAACCGGCTCCGTGGGAGTGCTGGCGGATCACCGCTCCCCGGGCGCAGGTCGATGCGGCACTGGCTGTCGAGCCGCACGCCTATATGACGATTGTTCAAGCACCGGACGATTGTGTGATCGGCGGTGATCCCGCGGCGTGCCGGCGGGTGATCGACGCCGTCGACGGTGCCACCGCGATACCGCTCGGTCTGGACATGGTCATCCACTGCGAAGCGATGGCACCGTTCGCCGATACCTGGCGCAACATCCACACCCGGGAGACACACGAGGTACCGGACGTCCGGTTCTACACCAACGCGGTCAACCGGGCCTATGTGCCGACCCGGGAGGCGGCCGCCGAGGCGATCACCCGGCAAGCCCTCGAACCGATCGACTTTCCCGCGACGATTCTGCAGGCGTGGGAGGACGGCGTGCGCGTCTTCGTCGAGCACGGGCCCCGTGCCATCCTGACGGGAGCCGTCGCGAAGATCCTCGGTGATCGCCCGCATCTCGCGGTCGCCCTGGACGCCCAAGAACGCCGCGGACTGCGGGCATTGGCTGAAAGTGTCTGCAAGCTATGGGTTCACGGGTTGCCGGTGGACATCGACGCCTTCGATGAGCGCATCCAGCAGCTGCGTGAGCAGGGCCGGTCGCCGTCGGCGACCATCCGCAAGCTGACGTTGGCCGCTCATTGGCCGGATATCGTCTCAGCCCCCGCGGCGCCCAAGACCGTTTCGGCGCCGCAGCCGTCCGCGAATGTACCGACGCCGGTGGCGTCCAAGAATGGAAGCACGCCCATGCCGCAAGTGGACCACGGAACCGTACAAGTCATGCCGCCCGCGCCGGCGCAGCCCGCGCCGCTGGTCGTCGCCCAGGACGTCGCCGTGCGATCCGCACCGACGACAACCCCGGTGGTCACCAGACCCGTCGCCTCTGCAGCACCGGCGGCCGTCAGCGATCAGACCTCCGCGGCACTGAATCTGGTTGCGGCGGTGAGCGATGCGCACACGGCGTTCCTCGAGCGTCAAGCCGAAGCGCACACGTCGTTCCTGAAATCCCGGGGCGATCTTCTCGCCCTGGTATCGGGACGGCGCGGATCGGTGCGCACGGTCGCGGCCGGCGCCCCGGCGATATCGGCCCCCGCACCTGCTCCGGTGGCCCCGGCGCCGGCTCCGGCGATGCCCGCCCCCGCACCGATGCCGCCGCCAGTACCGCCAC
>NZ_JACBJQ010000037.1 GCF_013404075.1 Mycolicibacterium vinylchloridicum | reverse complement strand
CTTCGTCTCCGGCTTCCTTCCCACCCCACCTCACAGTGACGCAGTTGCCATCGACTCGGAGTTAAACCACCTTCACCTCCAGAGGACTCACACCTCCAAGCGAATGCCCATGCTGGGCGTACAACGACTGTGGCCCCTCCTTTCGGAGGGGCCACAGTTCGTCGAGTGCCGGTTAGGCAGCGCCCTTCTTCGCGCTGCCGCCGGATCCGCCGGACTTCTTCGACGAGTTGTCACTCTTGGCCGAGCTGTCGCCCTTGGTATCCGAGGACGCCTTGGTATCCGAAGTGCCCTTCGACGGCTTCGGCAGTGACGGCAGCGACACCTTCGGCGGCGCAGGCAACGACACCTTCGGCGGCGCAGGCAACGACACCTTGGGCAGCGACGGCAACGACACCTTCGGCGGCGCAGGCAGCGACACCTTGGGCGGCGCAGGCAAGGTCAACTTGGGCAGCGACGGGGCCGACACCTTCGTGCTCGGGGCGCTGGTGTCAGCGGCCGTCTTGGCGGCGGCCGGTGCAGGAGCGCTGTCCGGGACCTTCAGCGACACCGTCGGCGCGGTACCGGCGATGCTCGTCACCTTGTCGTTGATACTCGTCACCGTGGCGGCCCCTGCGGCACCAGCCGCGGCCAGGGCCGCAGCCCCTGCTCCGGCGTCGATGCCACCACCGATGTGGATACCACCGATGTTGATATTGATATTGAGCCCGAGGCTCGCATTGATCGAATTGACCAGTGCGCTCAGCCCTGCGGTGAACTGTGCGCCCGCTGCCGCAAGCGCGTTGACCACAGCCTCCGGTGTCGGGAACGCCTGCAGCGCGGCGTTGATCGCGGCGTTCAGTGCCGCACCTCCCTGAACCAGCCCGGTGCCAAGTGCACTGATGATCTGGTTGCCCACTGCCACACCGGCGTTCAATCCCGCCTCGAGCGCCGCGGCACCCTGGTTGAACACCTGCTGAGCAACGTCCAGGCCGCCGCCCAGCACGCCGGTGAGCGCGTTCACGAACTCCGCCGGGCTCGGGAAGTTGGCCACCGCCGCGTTGAACGCCGCTGCCAGCTGGGCCCCGCCGTTCGCCAACGCGTCGATGATCGCCTGGGCCCCATCGAGGTTCACGTTCAGCGCGGCCTGCAGTGCCAACGCGAGGTTGACGTTGATGTTGCCGATGGCGTCGACCAACGCGTTGATGAAGGCCTGCGGGTTCGGGAAGGCGTCGAGAGCTGCCTGGAACGCCGCGTACAGCGCACTGGCCGGATTACCGAGCGCGTCGAGCAGCGCCTGGAAACCGGTGACCCCGGCCGCAATTCCGGCCTGGATCGTGTCAGCGAGCTGACCGGTGAACGTCGTGAACGCGTTGGCAAGGACCCCGAGCGTCGGGTTGATCGCCCCCAGTGCGTCGTTCAGTGCCGCCACGAAGGCCGCCGGTGACGGGAAGTTGGCCAGCGCGGCGTTGAACGCCGCAGCCAACGCCGCCCCACCGGAGATCAGCGCGTCGATGAAGGCCTGCGGGCCGTCGATGGCCGCATTCAGCACCGCCTGCAGCGCCAGGCCGAGGTTGACGTCGATATTGCTGAACGCCTGAACGAGTGCGTTGATGAAGGCCTGCGGGTTCGGGAAGGCGTCGAGAGCTGCCTGGAACGCCGCGAACAGCGCACTGGCCGGATTACCGAGCGCGTCGAGCAGCGCCTGGAAACCGGTGACCCCGGCCGCAATTCCGGCCTGGATCGTGTCGGCGAGCTGACCGGTGAACGTCGTGAACGCGTTGGCAAGGATGCCCAGCGTCGGGTTGATCGCCGACAGAGCACTGTTCAGCGCCGC
Source organism: Mycolicibacterium vinylchloridicum (assembly GCF_013404075.1). Taxonomy (GTDB): domain Bacteria; phylum Actinomycetota; class Actinomycetes; order Mycobacteriales; family Mycobacteriaceae; genus Mycobacterium; species Mycobacterium vinylchloridicum. The sequence goes on along the minus strand of NZ_JACBJQ010000037.1, from coordinate 57,100 downwards.
CACGAAGGCCGCCGGTGACGGGAAGTTGGCCAGCGCGGCGTTGAACGCCGCAGCCAACGCCGCCCCACCGGAGACCAGCGCATCAATGAAGGCCTGTGGCCCGTCGATCGTCGCGTTGATGACAGCCTGCAGAGCCAGCCCCAGGTTGACATCGATATTGCTGAACGCCTGAACGAGCGCGTTGAAGAACGCCTGCGGGTTCGGGAACGCCGCCAAGGCCGCCTGGAACGCCGCGAACAGCGCACTGGCCGGGTTGCTCAGCGCGTCGAGCAGCGCCTGGAAACCGCTGAGCCCAGCCGCAATTCCCGCCTGCAGGGTGGTGGCCAGCTGACCCGTGAACGTGGTGAAGGCATTGGCCAGCACCCCGATCGTCGGGTTGATCGCCGCCAAAGCTCCGACGAACGCATCGACGAACGCCTGCGGTGACGGGAAGTTGGCCAGCGCGGCGTTGAACGCCGCAGCCAACGCCGCCCCACCGGAGATCAGCGCGTCGACAAATGCCTGCGGGCCGTCGATGGCCGCATTCAGCACCGCCTGCAGCGCCAGGCCGAGGTTGACGTCGATACTGCCGAAGGCCTGAACCAGCGCGTTGATGAATGCCTGCGGGTTCGGGAAGGCGTTCAAGGCTGCCTGGAACGCCGCGAACAGCGCACTGGCCGGGTTGCTCAGCGCATTGAGCAGCGCCTGGGAACCGGTGAGCCCAGCCGCAATTCCCGCCTGCAGGGTGGTGGCCAGCTGACCCGTGAAAGTGGTCAGCGCATTGGCAAGCACCCCGAGGGTCGGGTTGATCGCCGCCAGCGCACCGACGAACGCATCGACGAACGCCTGGGGCGAGGGGAAGTTGGCCAGCGCGGCGTTGAACGCCGCAGCCAGGGTCGCCCCACCCGAGACCAGCGCGTCGACGAAGCCCTGCAGACCATCGACGCCCAGACTGAGCGCCGCCTGAAGCGCCAAGCCGAGGTTGACGTCGATATTGCTGAACGCCTGAACGAGCGCGTTGAAGAACGCCTGCGGGTTCGGGAACGCCGCCAAGGCTGCCTGGAACGCCGCATACAGCGCACTGGCCGGATTACCCAGCGCGTCGAGCAGCGCCTGGAAACCAGTGAGCCCAGCCGCAATACCGGCCTGCAACGTGTCAGCGAGCTGACCGGTGAACGTCGTGAACGCGTCGGCCAGGATGCCCAGCGTCGGGTTGATCGCCGCCAGCGCACCGACGAACGCATCGACGAACGCCTGCGGTGAGGGGAAGTTGGCCAGCGCGGCGTTGAACGCCGCAGCCAACGCCGCCCCACCGGAGATCAGCGCATCAATGAAGGCTTGCGGTCCCTCGATCGTCGCGTTGATGACAGCCTGCAGGGCCAGCCCCAAGTTGACATCGATATTGCCGAACGCCTGAACCAGGGCGTTGAAGAACGCCTGCGGGTTCGGGAACGCCGCCAAGGCTGCCTGGAACGCCGCATACAGCGCACTGGCCGGATTACCCAGCGCATTGAGCAGCGCCTGGAAACCAGTGAGCCCAGCCGCAATACCCGCCTGCAACGTGTCCGCCAACTGACCGGTGAAGTTGGTGAACGCAGTGGCCAGAACGCCGAGCGTGGGGTTGATTGCTGCTAGCGCACCGTTGAGTGCTGCCACGAAGGCCGCCGGTGAGGGGAAGTTGGCCAGCGCGGCGTTGAACGCCGCAGCCAACGCCGCCCCACCGGAGACCAGCGCATCAATGAAGGCCTGTGGCCCGTCGATCGTCGCGTTGATGACAGCCTGCAGGGCCAGCCCCAAGTTGACATCGATATTGCCGAACGCCTGAACCAGGGCCTTGAAGAACGCCTGCGGGTTCGGGAACGCCGCCAAGGCTGCCTGGAACGCCGCATACAGCGCACTGGCCGGATTACCCAGCGCATTGAGCAGCGCCTGGAAACCGGTGAGCCCAGCGGCGATTCCGGCCTGGAGCGTCTCGTTGAGCTGGCCCGTGAACGTCGTCAGCGCATTGGCGAGGATGCCCAGGGTTGGGTTGATCGCGGACAACGCACTCGTCAGCGCCGCGGCGAATTCCGCGGGGCTCGGGAATGCCGCCACGGCGGCGTTGAACGCGGCAGCCAGTGCGGCACCGCCGGCCTGGATGGCGGCGGCCAGATCGGCCGCCCCTTGGATGTTGAGGTTGAGCACGGCTTGCAGAGCCAGGCCGAGGTTGACGTTCACATTGCTGAACGCCTCGACCAGTGCGTTGATGAACACCTGCGGATCGCCGAACGCCGCCACCGCGTTGTCGACCGCTTGAGCGAGAGCGCTACCACCGTTGAGCAGGCCGTCGACGATGGACTGCACTGCGGTGTTGCCCGAACCGATGCCGGAGATGAGAGCGGCTTGAAGCGCGTCACCGAGTTGAGTGATCGCGGTGTCGGCCGCACCGTTGAGGGCATTGAGTCCGCCGCGCAGCCCGTTCCAGCCATCGTTGATCGCCTGGATCACGTCGGAGAGCGAGGACAGGGATACATCGGCCAGGGCCGAGAGTGCCCGATCTTGCGCCAGGTGCAGGTTTGGCGGTGTCACCTGAATGGGCGCCAGCGCAATTGCGCTCGCACCGAAGACTGCCACCCCCGCGGTCAGATATGACCGAACAGCAACGTCCATGACTATCCCTTCAAAATGGCTGTGCCCCGATAGGCGCGAACCTACCTGAGAAGAACCTAAGTAGCCAAGCGATTGCTCTCAGTTTTTTTAGGTAGCTGCGTCAATTCTGTGGCCCATATCATTGCCATTTGCTGATTCAACATTAACCACAATTATTTGACGCCCATGCATACAAATAAACAGCAAAGAATCACGCGTCTGCTGGCCACCTTCGGTCAGCTGTGCCGAGCCGGGCCGCACGCGAAGCGGTCTTCGCCACCAATCGGCATGGTCAGCCATGTCCGCCGGCCCAGCCGGCCGAGATCGCCGGCGACCTGACAAGGACGGCCTCGGTTGGACATAAGCCATGCGCTCGACCCCGGGATAGCAAGTGACCCGAAAACGTTGGCCCTCCACACTTGCGTTCGCCGTCGCCGCCGCACGAGGCGATCGCGTTCAGGAAAAATTCATGGTGATTCGCATGCGCGACACGCCGGGACCGGCCGGCCCCGCCATCCGGTTGCGGAGCCGCGAGAGCGCCTGCGCTCCGGACCTGCGACAGGTTTGCAGAACGTGGTTTGAACCAGGCGGCGGGTGGGAACAGTGTGACCAACGTGTTTCCCGACGTCATCACGCAGACGGCGCAAGCACATAGCGTCGCCAGGACGGCGACCCCAGTCGCTATTCCCTGTTAACGCGGCGATGGATATTCGCTGTGTGAGTTGTCAATACCCAATCATTCTTCTTTAGATAATTAACTGCAGCGGTTCACCTATGCACAGGCCTGCGCTCTACCCTAGAAATTCCTGAGAGCCGACTGCCGGTGCCGATTTCCATTCAGCAAACATTGGCGAACGCCGCGCCGACAGTCGCCCAGCGTCTCGCTCCCAGGGGAGGTACCTCTGATACCCGGCGCGCAGCGCAATTAACCGCTCGGCAGAAAGAGCCGCTACCAGGCGTGCACGAGCACGTCCGGCGACAGCGGCGAAGATGCGGAAGGACGACTGGCCGCGCTGACGCGGGCGCGGTCTACTTCGCGCGCGGCAGACCCAGCACCTGCTGGGCGATGATGTTGCGTTGAATCTCCGAGGTGCCCCCGGCGATCGTGCCCGAGAAGCTTCGCGCGTGACGCTCGAACCAGCTGGCGAAGTAATGGTCCAGATTCATGTGCGCGTACGGTCCCGTGCTGGACGGATGTACCAGACCGTCGGAACCCGCTGCGGTGAGTGCGTATTCGGACGCGCGCAACTCTGCTTCGGAGCCGAAGAGTTTGACCACCGACACCGATGCCACGTCCGACTCCCCGCGCGCCGCCTTGGCCAGCCCGGAGGAGCCCATGAGGCGCAACGCCTGGTAGTCCATGATCATCGCGGCATACTGGTCCTTCTCCAGCGGAGTATGCGGCTCGAAGTCACCGATCATGTTGGCGATGCGGTCGGCGAATCCCAGCCACATCATCGTGCGCTCGTGGCCCAGCGATCCGTTGGCCACTCCCCAGCCACCGTTGAGCGGCCCGACCAGGTTCTCGGCAGGCACCCGCACATCGGTGAAGAAGACCTCGTTGAAGTCCTTGTCCTCGACCCCGCAGATCGAGGCGAACGGCCGGCACACGACACCGGGCAGGTCGGTCGGGATGATCAGCACGCTGATGCCCTTGTGCTTGGGCGCATCCGGATCGGTCCGGACGAACGTCAGCAGGAAGTCGGCGTCGTGCGCACCGGACGTCCACACTTTCTGACCGTTCACCACGAAGTAGTCGCCGTCGCGCACGGCGCGGGTCCGAAGTGAGGCCAGATCCGAGCCTGCACTCGGCTCGCTCATCCCCAGCGACGCGGTCTTCTCGCCCTTGAGAACCGGCACCGCCCAACGGTGCTTCTGCTCATCGGATCCGAACGAGATCAGCGACGCCGCAATGATATTCACACCCTGAGGGTTGAAGCTGTGGTAGATCCGCCGGTTGCACAATTCCTCGAGGTGGACGAACTGCTGCAGGATCGACGCGTTGCGGCCGCCGAACTCCGGCGGCTGCGCGGGCAGCAGCCACCCGTTGTCGAACAGCAGACGCTGCCAGCGGCGCGCCCAGTCGGGCATGTGCGACACCGAGCGTGGCCGCTCCAGCGTCTCGGCCTCGGTGGGCAGGTTGGCATCGAGGAACGCACTGAACTCGTCGCGGAAGGACTCGACCTCGGGATCGAATGAAAGTTGCATCTACAGTTCCCTGTACTCCTCGGCGATGACGGCGCGGTGTTCAGCGGCACCGCCCAGCATCAGCTCGCCGGACTTGGCGCGCTTGAGCGCGAACTGGACATCGTTTTCCCACGTGAAGCCCATGGCTCCGAACAACTGCAGGCCGTGGCGGAACACCACCGACTGGCAATCGCCCGCCGCCGCCTTTGCCATCGCGGCGGCCAGCCGCCGGCGGGGGTCGTCGGCGCTGATGGTCAGGGCGGCGAAATACGCCAGGGCGCGGGCCCGTTCGATCGCGACGTGCATGTCGACCGCCTTGTGCTGCACGGCCTGGAAGGACCCGATCGGCACCCCGAACTGATGGCGGTCTTTCACGTGCTGCAAAGCGAGGTCGAGAATGCGTTGGCACGCGCCGACCGTCGTGATCGCCAGTCCGGTCAGCGCGACGTGGCGGGCTCGCTCGCCGTCGGAGTGCACCCGGTCCTCATCTGCGACGTGCACCCCGGGGAACGTCACGTCGGCCACGTGCAGCACCGGGTCGAACACCGGGATGCGCGTGATCGTCGCGGTCGCGGCCTCGACGAGGAACACCCCACCGTCGGTCACCACCGCCAGCTTCTGCGCCCGGTCGGCGTCGAGGACATAGCGGGCGGTCCCCGACAGCACCCATCCGTCGACATCGCGGTGCGCGGTGACACCGTCGAACACCGCCGCACCCGCCTGCTGCGGGTCGTAGCGATCGCCGGCCAGCGGCGCGAACTGGGTGAGGGTGGCCAGGAACGGCGTCGGGTCCGTCGCGCGGCCGAACTCTTCGAGCACGATCGCCAGCTCGACGGCGTTCTCGGGCTCGGCCAACTCGGTCCAGCCCGCTTCGACGTAGGACTCCCATAGCGGTCCCGGGTCGATGCCGTCCTCGGCAATCCCGCGGATCAGCGAGGACGGGCACTGCTTGGCCACCGCGTCGCGCACGGTGTCCTGCCACAACCGCTGATCAGCGTCGAATTCCAGTAGCACCCGTTGCCTCCTGCGCGGACTGGACCGATGCGAATGGAAATCCAATTCTCCATTCATGCGCCATCGGTTCTCCCTAGACGGTATCGCACTCTACCGGCTGATTTGCTTGCTGCCTACGGCCGGTTGAGGCAAAGTGGTAATGAGGTTCTACTCTCAATCACGAGAACAGTATTCTTGTCGTTGAAGAACTTGGATTTACGTCGAGTTGGAGCACCCGGAAGGTGGGTTTGGTGATAGAGCACCGCGACGGGACGACGACTCCCGTGATCGACGCGAGCGTGCACATCTTCTTCGGGTCCACTCCCGAGTTGCGCGGGGTGATGCGCGAGCCGTTCAAGAGTCGCGGCTTCCCGGACTACGAGATGGACTGGTACGGCGCTCCGGGCGGTGAATATCTCAAAGAGGCTCGCGGGCCGGAGGGTCAGTACCCCGGATCCGACCCGGCCGTCGTCGCTGCGCACCTGTTCACCGATCGTGGCGTCGACGTCGCGGTCCTGCACCCGATGGGCCGGGGCATCATGCCCGACCGTCACCTCGGCACCGCGATCCTGGCCGCCCACAACGAGATGCTGGTCTCGCGCTGGCTCGATCACCCCGAACTGGGTGAGCGATTCCGCGGCACGATCCGGGTCAACCCCGACGACATCCGCGGCGCGCTGCGCGAGATCGACAAGTACAAGGACCATCCCCGCGTCGTACAGATCGGCATCCCGCTGCAGTCCCGGGAGCTGTACGGAAAGCCCCAGTTCTGGGACCTGTGGGAGGCGGCCGTCGATGCCGGCCTACCGGTGGCCACCCACATCGAGACCGGGGAGGGCATCGCATTCCCGCCGACCCCGTCCGGACACACCAGGACCTTCGAGCAGTACCTGGGCTTCATGTCGCTCAATTACATCTATCACCTGATGAACCTGATCGCAGAGGGCGTGTTCGAGCGGTGGCCGGACCTCAAGTTCGTGTTCGCTGACGGCGCGGGCGATCTCATGACGCCGTTCATGTGGCGGATGGACTGCTTCGGACGACCGCACCTCGAGCAGACGCCATGGGCACCGAAGATGCCCAGCGACTACCTGCCCGGGCACGTCCATTTCATCCACAACAGCCTCGACGGGCCGGGCGACGCCGACTTCGCCGACCAATGGCTGTCGTTCACCGGCAAAGAGGACATGGTGATGTTCGGGTCAAGCTATCCGCATTGGCATTGCACCGACATCCGCACGCTGCCCGCGGCGTGGACGGCCGAACAGCGCGAGAAAGTCTGCTGGCGCAATGCCGCGCAGCTCTACGGCATAGACATCCCGGCCGGCATCGGAACACACTGAGACGCAGTGAGCTAAGGAGACCACGATGACTCTGACCCATAGCCAGGAGCGAGTCGCTCCGGCCGAACGCGTTGCGATCCGGTGCGTCGACTCCGATGTCCACCCGGTGCCCAAGCGCGGCGCGCTGCAGGAATACATCCCCGAGCCGCTTCGCTCCAAGTACTTCAGGAACCACCGGGTCGGCGAGACCATCTACTACGACGCGCCGGACTACGCGCACGCCTACGCCATGCGGGTCGACACTTTCCCCGACGACGGCGAGTTCGCCTGCAGCGACCCCGACCTCGCACTCAAGCAGGCCGTGATGGAGGCCGGCGCCGACATCTGCATCCTCGAGCCCGCCCACGCCCCCTGCCGGATCCCCGAAGCCACGGCGGCATTGTCCTACGCGCACAACGCCTGGCAGGCCGACCACTGGCTGGACAGCAAGACCAACTGGCACGAACGCTGGCGCGGCTCGATCTGCGTGGCCATCGAAGACCCCGAGGGCGGGGCGCGCGAGATCGAGAAGTGGGCCGAGCACCCGTATATGGCCCAGGTCATGATCAAGGCCGAGCCACGGCCGTCGTGGGGTGACCCGAAGTACGACCCGATCTGGGCGGCCGCCACCAAGATCAACAAGCCGGTGAGCTGCCATCTGTCGCGCGGCTTCTACGAGACGCTGCCGATCCCACCGGTGGGCCTGCCCAGCTACAACCACGACTTCATGGTCAGCTACTCGCTGCTCGCGGCGAACCAGGTGATGAGCATGATCTTCGACGGTCTCTTCGACCGGTTCCCCACCCTGCGGATCGTGTTCGTGGAGCACGCCTTCAGTTGGATTCTGCCGCTGATGTGGCGGATGGACACGATCTACGAAGCCCGCAAGTCCTGGCTGGACATCAAGCGCAAGCCGAGTGAATACGTCAAGGACCACATCAAGTTCACCACCCAGCCGCTGGACTACCCCGAAGACAAGACCGAACTGCTGCGGGCCTTCGAGTGGATGGAATGCGAAAAGATCCTGCTGTTCTCCTCCGACTACCCGCACTGGACCTATGACGATCCACGCTGGCTGGTCAAGCACCTTCCCGAGCACGCGCGGGAAGCGGTGATGTTCCGCAACGGGATCGAGACGTACGGCCTGCCGGATACCGTGCCGGCCCTCGAGGGCCAGACGCGGGTGTTCTGAGTGGAGATGACCTTTCGGAGGGCTGGAGCGGAGCGACCCGGGATATGACAACAGCAGACAAGCAGCCCCGCCTGGCGCAGGGCCGAGAGCACGTGGTCGCGACCGTTGACGAAATCCCGCCTGGCACACACAAACTGGTGCCGATCGGCCGGCACGGGGTGGGCGTGTACAACGTCAACGGAACGTTCTACGCCATCGCGAACTACTGCCCGCACGAGGGCGGACCGTTGTGCTCGGGGCGCCCGCGTGGCCGCAACATCGTCGACGAGAACGTCCCCGGCGACGCGGTGATGGTGCGCGATATGGAATTCATCTACTGCCCGTGGCACCAATGGGGGTTCGAGTTGGCAACAGGCACCACGGCGGTCAAGCCCGAGTGGAGCATCCGCACCTACCCGGTACGCGTCGTGGGCGACGACGTCCTCGTGACGGCATGAGCACCCGAAGGCGAGTGCGAGTGAGGATCGCAGCGCAGCGAGGACCGGAGCGAGCAGGAGCCGAGGCATGAGCACGGCAACGACCGCCGGTCTGCAACTGCGCGACGGCGAACAGGTGATGGAGATCAACGGCGGCAATGTCGTCTACGAAATCCTCGGCGATAAAGGCGATTTCATCGCCTTGACGCCAGGTGGCCGGTACAGCAAGGACATCGAGGGCCTGCGCCCGCTGGCCGAGGCACTGGTCAACGGCGGCTATCGCGTGCTGCTGTGGGACCGCCCCAACTGCGGCAAATCCGATCTGCAGTTCTACGGCCAGAGCGAATCCCACATGCGCGCCGAGACGTTGCACGGGTTGATCACCGGCCTGGGTATCGGCCCATGCGTGATCGCCGGCGGCTCGGGCGGCGCCAGGGATTCCATCCTGACGACGATCCTCTACCCCGAGATCGTCACCAAGCTGGTGACCTGGAACATCGTCGGCGGCGTCTACGGCAGCTTCGTGCTGGGCTCGTACTACCTGGTGCCGAGCATCCTCGCGGTTCGCGGCCTGGGCATCAAAGGCCTTCTGCACGTCGATGAGTGGAAAGAACGCATCGCCGAGAACGCGGTGAACAAGGACCGGATTCTGGCGCTGGACGCCGACGAGTTCCTCCGGGTCATGTTGCGCTGGCTCAACGCGTTCGTCCCGAAGCCCGGCCAGGCGATCCCGGGCGTCGACGACGAATTCTTCGGTGACATCAAGGTGCCCACCCTGATCATCCGCGGCGGCGAGAACGACTGGGACCACCCCAAGCGCACCTCACTGGAGGTCAACTGCCTCATCAAGGGTTCGACGCTGATCGACCCGCCGTGGCCCGAGGATGCCTGGGAGCGTGCGGGCGAGGATCGGGCATCCGGGAAGGTCAAGCGGTTCAACATGTTCGACACCTGGGTGCAGGCTGCCCCGGCCATTCTGGATTTCCTCGGCAAATGAGCACCAGGTTCCACTCACACCATGCGGATGTGGACCTCGCAATTGGTCGAGGCCTCCAGCGCGGTGTGCACCCGGCTCTCCGGGATCCGAGCCATGTCGGTCTTGCTCAGCGTGACGACGATGACGTCCCAGCCGTCGTCGCCCGCGGTCCGGTCGATCTCCCCGCGCAAGCCGAACCCGGCCAGCACCCCGTGGGCATCATCGTCGGTGCCGCGGCTGACGTAGGTCACCACGCCGATGGCCGGCTCGGTGCCGAATGCCTTGGCACACCTGGCGATCGCGTCGCGCTTGACTTCCTCGATGTCCTCGGGCGCGATGTTGCCGACCAGCATCTCGGCTTCGCGGCGGCCACGCGGCATCGCGGCCAGGTTGTTGTCGACCAGCGTCACGCCACCCTGCTCGGCAAGCGTCCCCAGCGCCGCAACACCCTCGGCAAGCTGCGCCGGCGTCAGTTCACCGGTCGGGTCGACGTCGACACGAACCACAGCCGTTCTCATGTGCCTCAGCCTAGCGACCGTGTGCCGAGCGCCCGAACCAGAAGAGGTGACCGATGAACGCGACAGCACCCGCGAGCACGGCCTTGACCATTGCCGCCGCACCCGGCTGTGCGCCCCGATTGCTGCGGCTGCCTGCGACCGTGGAGAGCATGAGTGCCTACGTCGCCGCCGGCGGGTACGCGCTGCTCGAGAATATCGAAGCGCTGCTCGCCGAGGTGGAGACCTCCGGCGTGCTGGGCCGCGGCGGCGCCGCGTTCCCGCTGGCGGTCAAGCTGCGCACCGTACGCGCCGCCCACAACCGGGGCCACGAGACGGTGGTCCTCGCCAACGGCGAGGAGGGTGAGCCCGCCTCGGTGAAAGACCGCTGGCTGCTTCGTCACCGCCCGCACCTCGTGCTCGACGGCGTGCGGTTGGCCGCCAGGATGGTCGGCGCGCAACGGGCGTATGTGTACGTGTCCGACTTCGAGGCGGCACGGGCCATCGACAGCGCACTGGACGAGGTCGGCTTCGATACCTTTGGCGGCCTCGAGATTTCGATCGTCACCGTGGAGCCCGGCTACGTGGCGGGTGAGGAAACCGCGGCCGTGCGGGCGGTCAACGGCGGACCGGCCAAACCCACCGACAAGCCGCCGCGGCCGTTCCAGCATGGTGTCTCCGGGCATCCGACTCTGGTCAGCAATGTCGAAACCCTCGCGAATCTGCCCTACGTACAGCGTGAGGGCGCGGCGGCGTTCCGGTCCGCCGGTACAGCGGCGTCACCGGGGACCTTCCTGATGACGATCACCGGCGCGGGCCGGCCGCCGGCCCTCTATGAGGTTCCGCACGGTATGCCGTTCACCGATCTACTTGCGCTACATGGTGTTTCGCCGGACGCCGTCCAAGGTGCGCTGATGGGCGGCTACTTCGCGGGATTGCTCAACCGCGACGTGCTCGGCACCACGCTGGACCACGAGACGTTCCGTGCACTGGGCTGCGGCCTCGGTTGTGGCGCGATCGCGATCCTGACCGACGACTGCCCGGTGGCGGTGGCCGCGTCGGTACTGGCCTACTTCGATCGCGAGAACGCCGGGCAGTGCGGGTCGTGCTTCAACGGAACGGCGGCGATGGCTGCGGCCGCCGGAGCTCTGCGCGACGGCGCGGCGACGGCGCAGGATGTCGCGCGACTGGAGCGCTGGTCGGTCGTGCTTCGCGGCCGGGGCGCCTGCGCCACCCTCGACGGTGCGGCCAACGTCGCCGCCAGCTTGCTGAAGCACTTCCCCCAGCTTGTCGAACAACATCTGGCCGGTGCGTGCGATCCCTGCGGCTCGGCGGCCTTCAGCGCTCAGCGACCCTACGAGGTGGAGGCGGCGACCCAGCGATGAGTCCGAACATGCGAATCCGACTGGACCGGACGATCTGCGACGGCTTCGGTGTCTGCGCCAAGCACGCGCCGAAACACTTCTCACTCGACGACTGGGGCTACGCGTCGCTGATCGGTGACGGTACCGTCGCCGACGCCGATCGCGACGACGTCCTGCGCGCGTTGTTCGACTGCCCGGTGCACGCGATCATCGAGATCAGCGACAACGAGTTCGACGGCGAGAAGCCGCCGGACGCAACGGTGCCGGCGACCGACGAAGCTCCGGTGTTCGAGGCCCGCTGGGGCTTCGCCCAGTGAGCCGCGCGCCGCTGCCGCAGGTCACAACCGAGAACGAGTTCTTCTGGACCTCCGGTGCCGACGGCACGCTGCGCATCCAGGAGTGCCAGGGGTGCACCTCGCTGATCCACCCGCCGCAGCCGGTGTGCCGGTACTGCGGCAGCCATGACCTCAAGGCCCGTCCGGTCAGTGGCCAAGCAGTTCTCTCGGCGTTCACCGTCAACCAGCGGTTCAGTATCCCGGGGCTGCCCGCGCCCTACGTTGTCGCCCAGGTCGCGATCTCCGAGGATCCGCGAGTTCGGTTGACCACCAATATCATCGACGCCGACCCCGAAGATCTCGAGCTCGGCCAGCTCGTCGAGGTGGTCTTCGAGCAGAACGATGACGTCTACCTCCCGCTGTTCCGCCCGGTGACGCCCAGACAAATCGTCGAGACACCCGCCGACGAGATCGCCCCGCAGGACTTCGCCAAACATGTCCGGCCACCGCTGACCTCGACAAAGTTCGAGGAGCGTTCTGCGATAACGGGTATCGGCGCTTCGCGGCTGGGGCGCCGGCTGATGGCCAACCCGCTGGCTTTGACGGTCGAGGCGTGCGAAGCAGCCGTCGCCGACGCGGGTTTGACGTTCGCCGACATCGACGGCCTGTCGACCTACCCCGGCCTCGACGTCGCGGGCATGGGCGAAGGTGGGGTAACCGCGCTCGAGGGCGCGCTGGGGCTGCGCCCCACCTGGATCAACGGCGGCATGGACACGTTCGGCCCCGGCGGGTCGATCATCGCCGCCATGATGGCGGTCGCCACCGGGATGGCCCGGCATGTGCTGTGCTTTCGCACGCTGTGGGAGTCGACGTTCCAGGAGCTGCTGAAGCAGGGCAAGATGGCCCCGCCCGGCGGGCTGCGCACCACCAGCTGGCAGATGCCGTTCGGGGCTACCTCGGCCGCACACACGTTGGCGCTCAACGCCCAACGCCACTTTGCGCGCTACGGCACCACCCGCGAGACGCTGGGCTGGATCGCACTCAACCAGCGTGCCAACGCCGCACTGAACCCGACCGCCATCTACCGCGAGCCGATGACGATGGACGACTACCTGTCGGCGCGGCCGATCACCACACCGTTCGGCCTCTACGACTGTGACGTGCCGTGCGACGGCGCGGTGGCCGTGATCGTCTCGGCGGTGGAGACCGCGCGCGACCTGCCGAAGAAGCCGGTGCTGTTCGAGGCCGTCGGCACCCAGATCATCGAACGCACTGACTGGGACCAGACGACGCTGACCCACGAACCGCAGGTGCTCGGCCAGTCCGCACACATGTGGACCCGAACATCGCTGCGTCCCAGCGATGTCGACGTCGCCGAGCTCTACGACGGATTCTCCTTCAACTGCCTGTCGTGGATCGAGGCGCTCGGCTTCTGCGGAATCGGCGAGGCGAAGGACTTTCTCGACGGCGGCACCAACATCGCCCGTGACGGGGTTCTTCCGCTGAACACCCACGGCGGCCAGCTCTCCCACGGCCGCACCCACGGCATGGGCCTGATCCACGAGGCCGTCAGCCAGCTGCGCGGTGAGGCCGGTGATCGTCAGGTCGAGGGCGCCAAGGTCGCCGTGGCCAGTAGCGGCGGCCTGACGCCGAGCGGTGTGCTGCTGATGCGAGTCGACGAGTGACAACCGATTCGGCGACCCCGACCCGCCGGATGGTCCCTGTGGGCGGGATCCCGATGTCGGGCCTGTTCGCCGAGGCGGCTGATCCGCGCGCGGTCATCATCGCACTGCACGGCGGGGCGTCCTCGGCGGCCTACTTCGACTGCCCAGGGCATCCAGATCTGTCGCTGTTACGGTCTGCTGCCGCAGCGGGTTTCAGCGTGGTGGCCCTCGATCGCCCGGGCTATGGCGCATCGGCGCCGTACTCCGATGCCATGTGGGAGCCGCAGCGCCGGGTCGAGCTGGCCTACGGGGCCGCCGATGCGATGCTCGGCACGCGGGACCGCGGCGCGGGCCTGTTCATCCTGGCCCATTCCAACGGCTGCGAACTCGCGCTGCGCATGGCCGTCGCCGAGCGCGGGCACGACCTGCTGGGCCTCGAACTGGCCGGCACCGGGCTGCGCCAATACCCCGCCGCCAGAGCAATTCTCAAGCAGGCCACTCCCACTCACCGGCCCGCGGGCATCCGCGAGTTGATCTGGGCATCCGACGAGCTCTATCCCGCCGACGTCGTCAACGCCGTCGGATCCGCCGGCGCGCCACCGCAGGAGGCCGAGGTGTCGACCCATTGGGCCGGCCGCGACTTTCCGGCGCTGGCCGCCCATGTCGTCGCACCGGTCCGGTTCACCGCAGCCGAGCACGAGAAGGTATGGGACTCCACCCCCGAGGCGCTGGCCGACATCGCCGCGGTATTCACCAGGTCGCCGCACGTCGAGATCCACCATCAGGACGGCGCAGGCCACAACCTGAGTCTGGGTGTCACTGCGGGGCACTATCATTCGAGCGTTTTCTCGTTCGTGGACCAATGCATCAATGCTGATGCGAACCAGGAGGCTGGCTAAATGCGCGTCGGATTCATCGGGCTGGGCAGCCAGGGCGCACCCATGGCACGCCGGATCGTCGAGGGTGGCTACCCGACCACGCTGTGGGCCCGGCGGGCCGCGTCGGTGGAACCGTTCACCGACACCGCGGCGACGGTTGCGGCCACACCGGCCGAGCTTGCGGAGGGCAGCGACCTGGTGTGCCTGTGTGTAGTTGGCGACGCCGACGTCCTCGAGGTCGCCGCCGGCGACGGCGGGGTGCTGTCCGGGCTGAAGCCCGGCGGCATCATCGCGGTGCACGCCACCGTGCACCCGGACACGTGCCGACAGTTGGCCGAGACGGCGGCCGCCCAGGGCGTGGCCGTGATCGATGCGCCGGTCAGCGGCGGCGGCCCGGCGGCCGAAGAGGGAAAGCTGCTGGTGATGATCGGCGGTGACGACGAGCCCGTCGAGAAGGTTCGCCCGGTGTTCGCCACCTACGCCGACCCCATCGTCCACCTCGGTGGCGTCGGCGCGGGCCAGGTCACCAAGCTGCTGAACAACCTGCTGTTCACCGCCAACATCGCGACCGCCAAGACCGCATTGGACCTGGGCGCCGCACTGGGCGTGGCGCCGGAGAACCTGTCCGAGGTGATCACCCGCGGCTCGGCCAACAGCTTCGCGCTGGGCAGCGTGGCCCGCTTCGGAGGCAACCTCGACATCCTCAAGCAGGTGGCGGCGGGACTGCTGCACAAGGACGTCAGCCTGATCGCGGGGATCGCCGAAAAGGCCGGCGCAGCGCCCGGTGCCGTGCTCGATGCCGCCGACGCCGCATTGAGATTGATGGACAACCCGCGGTGAAAGTCGGCTTCGTCGGCGCGGGCCGGATGGGCGCACCCATGGTGCGCCGGCTCTCCGACGCAGGCCATGTTGTAACGGTACTGGGCCGCACGCCCGAAAAGCTCTCTGCCGCAGAGGAGTTGGGTGCCACCCCGGCCAGGAGCCTGGCCGAGCTGGCCCGCGACGCCGACGCCGTGGTGGTGTGCGTGTTCACCGACGAGCAGGTGCGTCAGATCTGCCTGGCCGACGACCTGCTGGGCGCCATGCGCCCGGGCTCGATTCTGATCCTGCACACGACAGGCAGCCCGCGCACCGCCCACGCCATCGCCGAGCGGGCAGGCGCGCATGGTGTCGACGTGCTCGACGCGCCGGTCAGCGGCGGACCGCATGACATCGCCGCCGGGACGGTGACACTCTTCGTCGGCGGGGACGACGACGCCGTGCAGCGGGTGCAGCCGCTGCTGTCCAGCTATGGCGACCCGGTGTTACACGTCGGGCCGCTCGGCTTCGGGCAGCGGATCAAGCTGATCAACAACACGTTGTTCGCCGCCCAGATCGGAATCGTGGCCGAGGCCGTGCGACTGGCCGGACGCCTCGGTGTCGACGAGTCCACGCTCCTGACTGCCCTTCCCCACGGCAGCGGCACCAGCCGGGCCCTGGACTCGATCGCCCGAGTCGGCTCGGCCGCCGGATTCATCGGCGCCGTCGGTGAATTCATCGGCAAGGACGTGGCCGTCGCACGGGCGACGGTCACCGATCTCGGCAGTGACCTCGGCCTGCTCGACGACGTGGTCGACGCCGCACTTCCCCCCGAGAACGTTAGGTGATTTAGCCATTTTCAGCTCTCCCGTACGCCCTACTGTTAGCGTTACAATCAACCAGCCTTCCGTAACGCTCATAGCCCCGCTCTCGCCTCGGAGGAGATCGCAATGACCCAGGCCGAACTCGTCTTCGATCCGTTCTCACAGGAGTACTTCGCCAATCCGTTCGACATCTACCGGCGGATGCGCGACGAGGCGCCGCTGTACTACGACGCAGGAGAGGACTTCTACGCGCTCTCGCGCCATGAGGATGTCTCGGCGGCGCTGAAGGACCACGACAGCTTCTCGTCGTCGCGCGGCTGCGATCTGGCGATGGTGAAGGGCGACGAGCCGCCGCAGAAGTCGATCATCTTCATGGACCCGCCCGAGCACCGCCACATGCGCAGCCTGTTGAACAAGGCGTTCACCCCACGCGCGGTGCAATCGCAAAAAGAAGTGGTCATCGAACTTGTCGACCGCTACCTGGCTGCCGCCAATCCGGACGCGTTCGACGTCGTCCAGGATTTCTCCGGCCCCTTCCCCGTCGAGGTCATCACCAGGATGGCCGGCGTGCCCGAGGAATACCGTCAGCAGGTCCGGCACTGGATCGACACGAGCCTGAGCCGTGAGCCCGGTCAGGTGGGCTACAGCGAAGCCGGCATGCAGGCCAACGTCGACACCGCGATCTATTACTACGGCCTGGTGCAGGAGCGGCGGGAAAACCCGCAGGACGACATGATCAGCCGCCTGATCGCCGCCGAGATCCCCGACGACGACGGCAACCTGCGTCGCCTCGACGACATCGAGATCTGTGGTTTCGCAACGCTTCTCGGTGGCGCTGGCGCCGAGACCGTCACCAAGCTGATGGGCACCGCGGCCGTCAACTTCGCCCGATTCCCCGAACAGTGGCAGAAGCTGCTCGACGACCGGGACAAGATCCCCGCCGCGGTCGAAGAGCTGCTGCGCTACGAGGGACCGGTGCAGTACAACGTGCGCTTCACGCTGCGGGATACGGAGGTGCCCAGCGGCAAGATCCCGGCAGGCAAACCGGTGTTCCTCCTGATGGCCTCGGCCAACCGCGATTCGGCCGCCTTCACCGACGCTGACACATTCGACATCGACCGCGACCGCACCGAGGCGCAGAACCTCGGCCTCGGCTACGGCATCCACAGCTGCCTCGGCGCTGCGCTGGCCCGGATGGAAAGTGCCATCGCACTGGAGAAGCTGCTCGACTTCATGCCGCGCTACGAAGTGCAATGGGACGGCTTGCGGCGCGTCCAGATGCAGAATGTGGCGGGCTTCTCCCATGTCCCGGTTAAGGTGCTGCGATGAAGATCGAAGTAGACTTCGGCCTCTGTGAGGCCAACGCGATCTGTATGGGAATCATCCCTGAGGTGTTCCAGGTCGACGACCAGGATTACCTGCATGTCCTCACCGACGAGGTGACCCCGGAAAACGAGGCGCAGGTCCGTGACGCGGTGCGCCAGTGCCCGCGGCAAGCCATCTCGATCAAGGAATAACGCCCGCAAAGCGCGGCCCGGCCGATGACGACAGTGCAGGAACACGAACCGGACTTCGCGCGCCCGTGGGCGCCGCACCGGCTGCGGATCTACACCGGCACAGCGCTGTTCACCGCGCTCATGTTCGTAGCGCTGACAATCTGTGTCAGCACCGGCATCATCGCTCCGACGTTCACCGTCGACGTGATCGCGAACCTGGTCTTCGGCATCCCGGTGATGGTGCTCCCGTTTGTCATCCTGTGGGATGCGCCGGGCGAGAAGCGAACCCGGCTCGACAAGGCCGCCGAGCTGACACTGTTCTACCTCCCCTACACCGCAGGTAGCCAGATCGGCTACGAGTTGGTGTTCCTCATCGGCCATCCGCTCGGATTGTGGGCGCCGACAACAGATCCCGGCTGGAAGTGGCTGTGGTGGCAGTACGGCCTGGCCGACACCCGATACGTCAGCGGCAACCCGTGGATCTTCGCCCTGGAGATCGTCGGTGTCCTGACCGGTGTGACGGTGTTCGCGGTCTGGACCCGGCTGATCCGGTCGGACCTCGCGCTGGAATCCCGAATCCGTTGTCTGTGGCTGGCGTTCGCCGGTTGCGCGATTCTGATGAGCAGCACCGCCGTGTATTTCCTGGCCGAGCTGGGTGCCGGATTCGCCGACATCGGGCAGGGCGCATTCGGCCTGTGGTTCAAGTTCATCGGCGAGAACGTGCCATTCATCGTGCTACCGCCGCTGGTGCTGTACTCGATCCATCTGCAGATCGATCACTTGACCCGCAGGGCCGCCCGGGCCCAGGTCGAGGTCAGCTAGCGGGAACCAGGTCGGCGCCGATTGGCGGACAGCTCATCGCACCGCTTCGGAAGGTCTCGGTCGGCGCCACCGTGATATCGCTGACCGCCGCGGCAGCCAGTGCCTGCGCCTTGAACACGCGCGCGGCCGAACTGAGCCGGTGCTCAACCGAATCCACGTTGCGGTCGAGTTCGGTCGGCTGCACCTCACCCCACAGCGCCACCTCGGTCATGCCGTAGTCCAGCGCCCGCCGCACACCCTCACGGACCCGGATGTCGGTGTCGACGAGGCCGGCGGCAACCGCCAGCGCCTGTGGGTGCGGCTGGTCGTCGCCGGCTTCGAGCACAGATTCGAAATCGACGGTCTGGGCACCCAGGATCGACAACGGACGGGTGTCACCGGGTTCGGCGAGGAGAACGTTGACGTCCCAGCCGGCCATCACGCGATCGAAGATCCAGCCACCGGCATGCTGCACCGCCTCGGCGACCGTCGGCGCGACGATGTCGAGCCGGTATCTCATGATCCGGCGGGCGGTGCCAGCTGGCTCGCCAGCGACCTGGAGTACTCCCGAAACACGTCGGTCAGCGGTATCGACGGGTCGAGTAGCCATGAGGTCTCCATTCCGTTCACAAATGCCAGGATTTCGATGGCCTTGCGGGCCGCGTTGACGTCGGGTCGGTAGCGGCCGTCGGCCTGGCCGCTGCGGATGCGCTCGGCGATGATCTCGACCGCCTGCCGGTAGCGGTCCACCAGACGGTCGTGCAGCGGGGCGTCGGGCGCGATGTTCTCGACCATCAGCACCGCGAAGGTGCCCACGAGTTGGGGCGACCGGTCGAACCGGTCGGCCGCGTTGGCGATGCCTTCGACGAGGTCACCGAACAGGTAGTCGGCGTGCTCGCTGTCGTCGGCATCGCGAGCGTCGAGCACTGCGTGCAGCAGTTGTTCCTTCGATTCGAAGTGGTGCAGCAGCCCGGCGGCGGTGACCCCAGCCTCCCTGGCGATCTGGGCCAGGGTGGTGTTGCGCCAGCCGTTGCGCGCCAGCAGACGCTGTGCGACGTCGAGAATGCGCTGCTTGCGGTCCTCACCCTTGGCCAGAAGGGTGGCGTAGGGGCGGGTCGCCGTCATTGCACTCCCTTCCACAGACCAACCTAGTGAACACACAGTAGGTTGGTTTGGTCCGGTGTGACAAGGGTCTCAGCGGAAAAACTTCGAAGTGAGCGAATCGCTTACTCGCGACGCCTCGATCGGGGCCGTGACGAGCCGCTATAACCCCAGGGACTTGGCGATGATCACCTTCATGACCTCGCTGGTGCCGGCATAGATCCGGGCCACCCGCGCATCGGTGTAGAGGCGGGCGATCGGATACTCCATCATGTAGCCGTAGCCGCCGAACAGCTGCAGACAGCGATCGATCACCCGCTGCTGCATCTCGGTGCAGAACAACTTGACCCGGGCCGCGTCGGCACCGCTGAGCTCACCTTCGACGTGCAGGGACACCGCCCGGTCAAGCATGGCCTGGGCCGCCTCCACCTCTGTCGAGCAGGCAGCGAGTTCGAACTTGGTGTTCTGAAACGACGCGACGGGCGTGCCGAATGCCTTGCGGCTCTGCGTGTATTCGATGGCGGCGGCGATCGCCGAGCGGGCTTGGGCCACCGAGCCGACCGCAACGGTGAGCCGCTCCTGCGCCAGGTTGTGCCCCAGGTAGCTGAAGGCCTGGCCCTCCTCCCCCAGCACGTTGGTCGCCGGCACGCGAACATCGACGAACGACAGCTCCGCGGTGTCCTGCACCTTGCAGCCCATCTTCTCCAGCTCGCGCCCGCGGGTGAAGCCCGGCATACCGTCCTCGACGACCAGCAGGGTCAGCCCCGCGCGACGGTTGTCCGGATCGGTGGAGGTTCGCGCCACCACAACCACCAGGTCGGCCTGCATGCCGCCGGTGATGAACGTCTTGGCGCCGTTGACGATGTAATCGTCCCCGTCGCGCACCGCCGTCGTGCGCACCCCGGCCAGGTCCGATCCGGTGCCCGGCTCGGTCATCGCGACCGCGGTCAGCAGCGTGCCCGCGGCCAGCCCCGGGAACCACCGCGCCCGCTGTTCGCCGTTCGCGTAGTGCAGGAAGTACGGCAGGATGACCTCGAGCTGGGTGCGCACCGTCGACAGCGTCACCAGGGCGCGAGCGGCTTCCTCCTGCAGCACGACGTGGTAGCGGTAGTCGTCCTGTCCGCCACCGCCATACTCCTCGGGCAGGGTGATGCCCATGATCCCGGTCTCGCCGAGTTTGGCGAACGTCTCACGCGGCATCCGGCCCGCCTTCTCCCACTGCGGGTACGCCGGCACGACCTCCTTCTCGATGAAGTCTCGAGCGAGTTCGCGGAATGCCTCGTGGTCTTCGGTGAACAGATCGCGGCGCATCAGATCCCTCAGCTGATCAGCTCGACGACGGTTGCGTTGGCGGTGCCGCCGCCTTCGCACATCGTCTGCAGTCCGTAGCGAATTCCGTTGTCCCGCATGTGGTGCAGCATCCGTGTCATCAGGACCGCACCCGATCCGCCCAGCGGATGGCCCAGTGCGATGGCCCCGCCCAGCGGATTGACCAAGTCGGACTTCGCACCGAGGTCGGCCTGCCAGGCCATTGGCACCGGCGCGAACGCCTCGTTGACCTCGAACACGCCGATGTCGTCGACATCGAGGCCGGTTTTGCGCAACACCTTCTGCGTCGCAGGGATCGGGCCGGTAAGCATCATCACCGGATTGGCGCCGGCCACCGCCCCGGCCACGTAGCGCGCCAGCGGTGTCCAGCCCTGTGCGGCAGCATATTCGGCCGTCGTTACCAGCAACGCGGCCGCGCCGTCGGAGATCTGTGAGGAGTTACCGGCGTGGATGATGCCGTCCTCGGTGAAAGCGGGCTTGAGCCCGGCCAGTTTCTCGGCGGTGGTCCCCCGCCGGATACCTTCGTCGGCGGTGACCACACCGCCATCGGTGGCCACCGGGACAATCTGGTCGTCGAAAGCGCCGCGATCCTGTGCGGCCGCGGCCAGTTCGTGGCTGCGCGCCGCAAATTCGTCGACATCGGTGCGTGAGAAGCCCCACTTCTCGGCGATCATCTCCGCCGAGATGCCTTGATTGAACGAGAAGTCGTCGTAGCGCTCGAGGACCTTGGGGCCATACGGCATGCCGGTGGCACGCGCGGAGCCGAGCGGTACCCGGCTCATCACCTCGACGCCGCCGGCGACGACCACGTCCTGCTGCCCGGACATCACGGCCTGCGCCGCGAAATCCAGTGCCTGCTGGCTGGATCCGCAGGCCCGGTTGACGGTCGTTCCCGGAATCGATTCCGGCCAGCCGGCGGCGAGCACGGAAAACCGGCCGATATTGCTGGACTGGTCGCCGACCTGCGACACACAGCCCCACACCACGTCGTCGACCGTCACCGGGTCCAGACCGGTACGCTCGGCGAGCGCGTTCAGCACCAACCCCGACAGGTCGGCGGCATGCATCCCGGACAATCCGCCGTTCCGCTTGCCGACCGGCGTGCGCACCGCCTCGACAATCACCGTTTCACGCATGCTTTCTCCACTTTCTGATTCTCACGGCGCTTCAGGCGACAACGCCCTGCGCGCGCAGGCGGTCGATCTCATTGGCGGACAAGCCCAGTTCGGCCAGCAGAACATCGGTGTGCTCTCCGAGACCTGGTACCGGACCCATCGGCTGCTCATATCCGGCGATGATCGGTGGCGGCAGGATCGCCTCGATCGGCCCAGCTGTGGTTTGCACCGTCCGCCAGCGATCGCGATCGGACAGTTGCGGGTGCGCCAGCACATCGCTTGGCAGATTGTAGCGGGCGTTGCCGATGCCCGCGGTGTCGGCGGTCTTCTGGATGTGCGCGAGATCGTGCTGGGCACACCAGGTTTGGATCGCCTCGTTGAGGACTCCGCGGTGGGCGCACCGATCGGAGTTGGTGGCGTACCGAGGGTCGTCGGCCAGGTCGGGTCGCTCGATGATCTCGCGAGCCAGCCGTTGCCACTCGCGGTCGTTGGTGGTGCCCAGCACCACCGTCTGGTCGTCTGCCGTCGTAAAGGAGCCGTAGGGCGCCACCGCCGGGGAGTTCATCCCCAACGGCTGCTGGTCGATTCCGGAATGTTGGGTGTAGGTCAGCGGATAGCCCATCAGGTCCATCATGGTGTCGAACAGGCTTACGTTGACCGCCGCGCCCCGGCACTCGCGGCCGTCCCGGGAGATCAGCAGCGCCATGATCGACAGCGCCGAGTACAACCCGGTGGAGATGTCGGCGATCGGCGGTCCGGGCTTGGCCGGCATCCCGGGATAGCCTGTGACAGAGCATGATCCGGACTCTGCCTGCGCCAGCAGATCATAGGCCCGCTTGTTCGACAGCGGGCCGCCCGCCCCGTAGCCGTCGATCTCGACAGCAATCACGTCGGGGTGGCGCTCACGTAGCTGTTCGGGCGAGATGCCAAGCCTGGCAGTGGATCCCGGCGCCAGATTCGACACCAGCGCGTCGGCGCGGTCCAGCAAGCGGTGCAGGATCTGAAGACCCTCGTCCGACTTGAGGTCCAGCGCGATGGATTCTTTGTTGCGGTTGGCCCACACAAAATGGGCGGCGAGCCCACCGGGACCGTTGACGACGTCGTCGTAGTGCCGGGCGAAATCGCCACCGGCCGGGTTCTCGACCTTGATCACCCGGGCGCCGAAGTCGGCGAGGACGCGCGAGCACATCGGCGCCGCCACCGCCTGTTCCAGGGCCACGACGGTGATACCGGCCAGCGGGGCTGCCGGTCCTTGTGCAGAAGTCATCAGATCACCATACGGTCGGCCGCTAATAGCTCTTGGGCAGGCCGAGCACGTTGGAGCTGAGGAAGTTCAGGATCATCTCCTGGCTGACGGGAGCGATCTTCATCAGGCGTGATTCGCGGAAGAACCGGGAGATGTTGTACTCCTCGGAGTAGCCCATGCCGCCGTGCGTCTGCAATGCGCGGTCGGCCGCCGCGAACCCGGCATCCGCGCACAGGTATTTGGCCATATTGGCTTCCCGGCCGCACGACTTGCCGTTGTCGTAAAGCCAGGTCGCCTTGCGCAGGATCAGCTCGGCGGCGTCCAGGCGCGCCAGCGAGTCCGCCAGGGGGAACTGGATGCCCTGATTCATCCCGATCGGCCGGTCGAACACGATGCGCTCATTGGCGTACTTCACCGCCCGGTCCAGCGCCACCCGCCCGATGCCCAGCGCCTCGGCGGCGATCAGCATCCGCTCGGGGTTCAGCCCGTGCAGGATGTAGGAGAAACCCTTGCCCTCGTCGCCGATCCGGTCGGAGACCGGGATCCGCAGGTCGTCGATGAACACCTCGTTGGAGCTGACGGCATTGCGCCCCATCTTTTTGATGGGCCGGATATCGACGTGGTCGCGGTCGATATCGGTGAGGAACAAGGACAGACCTTCGGTCGGCCTGCCTCCGCGCTTTTCAACGTCCTCGCGGCTCTCGGTCCGCGTCAGCAGCAGGATCTTCTCGGATTCCAGCGCCTTGGAGATCCACACCTTGCGGCCGTTGACCACATAGTGGTCGCCGTCACGCTTGGCGAACGTCGTGATGCGGGAAGTGTCCAGTCCCGCACCGGGTTCGGTGACGCCGAAGCAGACGTGCAGGTCTCCGTTGACAATACGGGGCAGCGTCGCCGCCTTCATCTCGTCGGAGCCGAACACCACCACGGGCTGCATGCCGAAGATCGACATGTGGATGGAACTCGCGGCGTTCATGGCACCGCCGGACCGGGCGACCTCCTCGGCGAGGATGGTGGCCTCGGTGATGCCCAGACCGTGGCCGCCGTACTCCTCCGGGATGGTCATGCCGAGCCAGCCACCCTTGGCGATGGCGTCGTAGAATTCCTGCGGGAACTCGTGCGCTTGGTCCTTGTCCATCCAGTACTGGTCATCGAAGCGTGATGCCAGCTCGCGCACCGACTTTCGGATCAGTTCCTGATCTTCGGTCAGCTCGAAGCTCATCCCTGAAGACACACCAACACTCCTCTACTCAATATCGGCACGCAGTCGAGCGCGCCGGTGCGATCGCCCTTGTGCGCACCGGCGCCCGTCGTTCCGCGGACCCTTCAGTCCGTGTTGCCGGACATCTCCTTGGCATTCGCCGCGAAGTCGGCGAAGTTGGCGCCGGTCTTCTCCTTCTTCGACAGCGCCTGGATGGACACGTCGTGTCCTTCGGCGGCTTTGCGTAGTGCGCCGATGGTGGCCTGTTCTTTGGTGATGTGGGTGAAGGGGTCCCAGTGGTACCAGCGCATGGCGTTCTGGTAGGTCATCTTGTTGATGTCGTCGTCGGGGACGTTGTGTTCGCGCAACACCTCGTCGAGTTGCTCAGGGGCGCCGGGCCACATCGAATCCGAGTGCGGGTAGTCGGCTTCCCAGCAGATGTTGTCGATCCCGACATCGTTACGCAGTTGCACACCCACGTGATCGGAGATGAAACAGGTCAGGAAGTGATCCCGGAACACCTCGCTGGGCTTCTTGCCCTTGAAGTCCTGCCCGGTCCACGTCGAGTGCATCTCATAGGTGCGATCAGCCCGCTCCAGGAAATACGGAATCCAGCCGGTGCCGCCCTCACTCAACGCGATCTTCAGATCGGGGTACTCCTTGACCGGGCGGGACCACAACAGATCGGCGGCAGCCTGCACGATGTTCATCGGCTGCAGGGTGATCATCACGTCCATCGGCGCATCGGGGGCGGTGATCGCCAGCCGGCCCGAGGACCCGATGTGCACGTTGAGCACGGTGTCGGTATCGACCAGCGCGTCCCACATCGGCTTCCAGTGATCGAAGTCGTGGAAACTGGGATAGCCCATCGCGGCCGGGTTCTCGCTGAACGTCAGCGAATGCACCCCACGGGCGGCGTTACGGCGGATCTCGGCAGCACAGGCCACCGGATCCCAGATCACCGGCAACGTCATCGGGATGAACCGCGCCGGATAAGCCCCACACCACTCCTCGACATGCCAGTCGTTGTAGGCCTGCACCAACGCCAACGAGAACTCGGCATCCTCGGTGGCGAACAACCGGCCCGCGAAACCCGGGAACGACGGGAAACACATCGAGCCCAGGATCCCCCCGGCATTCATGTCCTTCACGCGCTCGTCGACGTTGTAACACCCCGGCCGGATCTCATCGAGCCCCTGCGGCTCCAACCCGTACTCCTCCTTGGGCCGGCCCGCCACCGCATTCAACGCCACATTCGGGATGACGATGTCGCGGAAACGCCACATATCCGAGCCATCCGGATTGTGCACCAACCGCGGCGCATCATCGACATACTTCTTCGGCAGATGGTTCTTGAACATGTCGGGCGGCTCGACAATGTGATCGTCCACGCTGATCAGGATCATGTCCTCTTTGCGCATAGCGGCTCCTTCCGTCGTGGCCCTCTCTACTGGAAACTAGCTTCTCATTCCACGAGAATCAACATCCGGTAATCGCCTTACCGGAGCGCCGCAGCCGTAGGCTGGCACCCTGACACGCCCAGCCGACCTCGGATTTTCCGCCCTGCTCACACCCGGGGATTGACCTTCCGGCAAGATCGTGGAAATCTGTTATCCGGATATGAGAATGAGATTCTCCACCTTGAGAGGGGGCTACCGGTGCGCCTGACGCCGCTACCTGCGGAACAGTGGGACGACGACGTGCAGCTGGCCCTGAAGGGCATGCTGCCGCGCGACCGGCAGAACCCCGAAGGAGCCGGGACGGCGCTGTCCACTCTCGTCCGGCATCCCGACCTCACCAAGGCTTACCTCGGCTTCAACGTCTACCTGCTGTTCCGTTCCACGCTGCCCGCCCGGCTGCGAGAGGTCGCCGTGTTGCGGGTCGCGCATCGACGCGAGTGCGCCTACGAGTGGGAGCACCACGTGGAGATGGCCGAGGCCGAGGGTCTGACCGACGCCGACGTGGAGGCCATCCGTAACGGCGGGGCCAATGACGAGCTCGACCGACTGGTCGTCCGGGCCACCGACGAGCTCGAGGACACGTCGAATCTCACCGACGAGACCTGGGCCGCGCTCGGCGAGCACCTCAGCGAGCGTCAACGCATGGATTTCGTCTTCACCGTCGGCGCCTACGGCATGTTGGCCATGGCGTTCAACACCTTTGGCGTACAGCTCGAGAACGAAAGGTAAGTACGTGGCATTTTTCAAGAAGCCGGATGTCGGCAGCTGGACCGAGAACTGGCCAGAACTCGGCACTGCTCCGGTCAACTATGAGGACTCGATTGATCCCGAGCACTGGAAGCTGGAGCAGCAGGCCATCTTCCGCAAGACCTGGCTGCAAATGGGCCGCGTGGAGCTGATTCCCAAGAAGGGCAACTACATCACCCGCGAGCTGCCGTCGGTCGGCGCGGGAACGTCGATCATCATCGTCAACGACGGTGACGAGGTCCGTGCCTTCTACAACCTGTGCCGCCATCGCGGAAACAAGCTGGTGTGGAACGACTACCCCGGCGAAGAGGTTTCCGGCAGCTGCCGGCAGTTCGTCTGCAAGTACCACGCCTGGCGCTACTCGCTGAAGGGCGATCTCACCTTCATCCAGCAGGAGCAGGAGTTCTTCGACGTCGACAAGGCCGACTACCCGCTCAAGCCGGTGCGCTGCGAGGTGTGGGAGGGCTTCATCTTCGTCAACTTCGACGACGACGCGGTCTCGCTCGAGGAGTACCTCGGCGAATTCGGCCAGGGCCTGAAGGGCTATCCCTTCCACGAGATGACCGAGCACTACAGCTACCGCGCGACGGTCGGGTCCAACTGGAAGCTGTTCATCGACGCCTTCGTGGAGTTCTACCACGCTCCGATCCTGCATATGAAGCAGGCGGAGAAGGAGGAAGCCGAGAAGCTCGCCAAGTTCGGCTTCGAGGCGCTGCACTACGACATCAAGGGCGACCACTCGATGATCTCGTCCTGGGGCGGCATGAGTCCGCCGAAGGACCTGAAGATGGTCAAGCCGATTGAGCGGATCCTGCACAGCGGCTTGTTCGGGCCGTGGGACCGCCCCGACATCAAGGGCATCCTGCCCGACGAACTGCCGCCCGCGATCAACCCCGGCCGGCACTCGACGTGGGGCCAGGACTCCTTCGAGTTCTTCCCGAACTTCACGTTGCTGTTCTGGGCGCCGGGCTGGTACCTGACCTACAACTACTGGCCGACGGGAGTGGACTCCCACATCTTCGAGGCCGACCTGTACTTCGTGCCGCCGAAGAACCTGCGCGAACGACTCTCCCAGGAACTGGCCGCGGTGACCTTCAAGGAGTACGCGTTCCAGGACGCCAATACCCTGGAAGCAACGCAGACCCAGATCGGCACCCGCGCCGTACTCGACTTCCCGCTGTGCGATCAGGAGATCTTGTTGCGCCACCTGCACCACACCGCTCACAAGTACGTGGACCGGTACAAAGAGTCTTTGGCCAACGGAAACGGCTCGGCCGCCGTCAAGCCTGCGAAGGAAAACGCAAATGTCTAAGTTGCCAACGGAATTCGCCGACCTGGAGCGCTTCAGCGACTGGTGCCTGCCGACCGAGGAAGAGCGTTACCAGAAGCGGCTGAACTCGACGATGGACGAGATGCAGGAGCTGTACGACGCCGGCATGGCGCGGCTGGAAGACATCATGGTCTACGTCGACGCCCGCTTTCCGCTCCAAGGCATGCCGGAAGACGCCAAGGCTCTGGTACACCTAGGACAATCGATCGTCCAGGTGAGCTTTCCGGTCGAGGTGTGGAAGCAGCCCCGCGTGCTCGACAGCGGTGCCGCGTATATCCGACTGATCAAGGAGCCGGTGGTCTGAGCGTGCTGACCCTGAAGGCTGCCGGGTACGTCGACGTCGACGCGGGCGAAATCGTCCGCCCCGCCATCGTGAAGGTCGAGGGCGACCGAATCGTGTCTGTCGGCGGCACCCCCGAGGGCGAGGTTGTCGATCTCGGGGACGCCATCCTGCTACCAGGCCTGATGGACATGGAGGTCAACCTCCTGATGGGTGGCCGGGGCGAAAACCCCGGCCTTTCCCAGGTTCAGGACGACCCGCCGACCCGGGTCCTGCGTGCGGTCGGCAACGCCCGCCGCACGCTGCGTGCCGGTTTCACCACGGTGCGCAACCTCGGACTGTTCGTGAAGACCGGCGGCTACCTGCTCGACGTCGCACTGGGCAAGGCCATCGACGCAGGCTGGATCGAAGGCCCGCGCATCATCCCGGCCGGCCATGCCATCACCCCGACCGGTGGGCACCTGGACCCGACGATGTTCGCCGCGTTCATGCCCGGCGTGCTCGAGCTGACGATCGAGGAGGGCATCGCCAACGGGGTCGACGAGATCCGCAAGGCGGTGCGCTACCAGATCAAGCACGGCGCCCAGCTGATCAAGGTGTGCTGTTCCGGCGGGGTCATGTCGCTGACCGGTGAGGCTGGCGCGCAACATTATTCGGACGAAGAGCTGCGCGTGATCGTCGACGAGGCACACCGGCGGGGTCTGCGGGTGGCCGCACATACCCACGGCGCCGAGGCCGTCAAGCATGCGGTGGCCTGCGGCATCGACTGCATCGAGCATGGCTTCCTGATGGACGACGAAGCCATCCAGATGCTCGTCGACAACGACCGGTTCCTGGTGACCACCCGCCGGCTGGCCCAGGCGATGGACGTCTCGCACGCGCCGAAGGTGTTGCAGGACAAGGCTGCCGAGATGTTCCCCAAGGCCGAAACGTCGATCAAGGCCGCCTACGAGGCCGGTGTCAAGATCGCCGTCGGCACCGACGCGCCCGCCATCCCGCACGGCAGGAACGCCGACGAGCTGGTCACCCTGGTGGAATGGGGCATGCCGCCGGCGGCGGTACTGCGGGCGGCCACCGTCGTCGGCGCCGACCTGATCAACGTCACCGACCGCGGCCGGATAGCCGAAGGCCTGCTCGCCGACATCATCGCCGTGCCGGGCGATCCGCTGCAGGACATCACCGTTACACAACGTGTCAACTTTGTAATGAAAGCAGGTAAGGTCTTCAAGAATGACACCGTCACGAACTGAGGATCTGGTCGAGATCCAGCAACTGCTCGCGAAGTACGCCGTCACGATCACCCAGGGTGATATCGACGGCCTGGTTTCGGTGTTCACACCGGACGGCACCTACAGCGCATTTGGTTCCACCTACACACTGAACCGGTTCCCCGAACTCGTCGACGCCGCCCCCAAGGGCTTGTTCATGACCGGCACATCGCTGGTCGAGTTTGACGCCGATGTCCCGGATTCAGCGACCGGGACGCAGCCGTTGTGCTTCATCGAGCACTCGAAGCACGACATGCGCATCGGGTACTACAAGGACAATTACCTGCGCACCGAAGACGGCTGGCGGCTGAAAACCCGCGCCATGACCTTCATTCGGCGCAGCGGTGAACATGATTCCGGCCGCCCGCACGCGATCGGCAGGCCCGAAGCCGGATGACCGACGAGCTCCACGACCCAGCCGTATTCCGCACGGCACTACAGGCGTGGCTGGCCGAAAACGATCTGACACCACCTTCCGATCACACCCTCGAGGGCCACATCCGCCAATTCGCCCGGGTCCAGAAGGCGCTCTACGACGCCGGCTGGAGCCGCTACGGCTGGCCCGAACACGCGGGCGGCCTTGGCGGCTCAGATATGTTGCGGGCCATCGTCGGTGAAGAGGTGGTCGGTCGCCGGCTCGCCGAGCCGGGACCGTATTCGATGCTCGAAGTGCTGGCCCCGACGATGATCGATTACGCCACACCCGAATTGGCCGCCGAGATGGTGCCCAAGCTGCTGTCGGGCGAAGAGCAGTGGTGCCAAGGCTTCTCCGAGCCGGGCTCGGGCAGCGATCTGGCGTCGCTGACCACGCGCGCGGTCAAGCAGGAAGGCGCGGATCGCTACATCATCAATGGCCAGAAGGTGTGGACGAGCTTCGCGCAGTACTCGCACCGCTGCATCCTGCTGACCCGTACCGGCGACGCGGACACGCCCAACCATCAGGCCATCACCGCGTTCTTCGTCGACACCGACACCCCGGGCATCACGATTCGGCCATTGCACACCATGCACGGGGTCGACGAGTTCTGCGAGGTGTACTTCGACAACGTCCCCGTCGACGCCAGCCGGATGCTCGGCCGGCCCGGCGACGGCTGGCGATTGGCGATGGACCTGCTGCCCTATGAGCGTTCGACCTGTTTCTGGCAGCGAATCGCCTATCTGTACTCGCGATTCGACGCGCTCGTCGGCGCGGTCTCGGCCCAGGGCGAGGCCATCGACGGGGATATGGGCGAAGCGTTCCTCGCGCTGCACACGCTGCGCTGCCGGTCCAGGGCGACCCAGCATCGACTGGCCGACGGGCAGAAGCTAGGCCCGGACACCTCGATCGACAAGGTGCTGCTGGCCAGTGCCGAACAGCGGCTCTATGACACCGTCCACGATCTATTGCCCGGCACCATCGAGCTCGATGACAACGACTGGCGCACCGAGTACCTGTACTCGCGCGCGGCGACGATCTACGGCGGCACCGCGGAAGTGCAGCGCAACATCATCGCCCGCCGGCTGCTTGATCTCGGGAAGGAGTGATCGTGGATCCCGAATCGGTTGAACTTCTGGAAAGCGGCCTGCGCAAGACCATGCTGTCGTCGTCGGGGCCGGACCTCGACGCAGCACTGACCGAGTTGGGCTGGGCGGACATGCTGTCCGACATCCCCGAGGTGGCGGTGCCGCTGGTATTCCGACTGCTCGGTGAAACAGGCTCGCATGCTTCGGTTCTCGTCGACGTGGTGCTGCATGCCACCGGAAACACCATCGGTGACACCGTGGAGCTGCCGTTGCCGTATGCCGGCAACACCTGGGTGGTGTGGGACCGGACGACCACCGAGAGCAGTGACACCACTCTCGGCGGGTTGCCGCTGCGCCGGGAGGACGAAGGCTATCCGATCCGCGTCGCCGAAGCGCGGCTGGCGGTCGGCTGGTGGCTGGTCGGCTCGGCACGCGCGATGCTCACCGTTGCCCGCCGGCACGCCCTGGACCGCGTGCAGTTCGGGCGACCGGTCGCCGGATTCCAAGCGGTTCGACACCGGCTGGCCGAGACGCTGGTCGCCATCGAGGGTGCCGAGGCGACGTTGAGCACGCCCGGGGCGGACAATCCGGACCTGACTGCGCTACTGGCCAAGGCCGCCGCCGGCAAGGCCGCGCTGACCGCGGCCAAACACTGTCAGCAGGTGCTGGGCGGCATCGGCTTCACCGCCGAACACGAGTTCCATCACCATCTGAAGCGCGTTCTGGTGCTCGACGGCCTGCTCGGCAGCTCGCGGGAACTGACCCGCAAGGCCGGAGCAGGATTGCGGGCGCGGGGGTCGGCCCCACGGCTGGTGAATCTGTGACGCACGCCATGGCGCCGAATGCGCTGGTCACCCTTTAGACTGAGCGGAACAAAAATTTCGGTTCGTATTGGATTGAGAACGTAATTCTCGTCGCCGAGAGTAGTACTCTCTTAGCGTGAGCTACATCCGAACCGCTGACATGCGCTCGTCTCGAGCCCTGCAGTGAACAGCCCGAGCGAAGAACCTGCCTGGAAGCAGCGCGCTGTCGAGCGGTCCATCCGGACCGCCAAGGTGCGTGCCGGGCAGCGTGTGCAGCGATTCTTGGATGCCGCGCAGGCCATCATCACCGAAAAGGGCAGCACCGACTTCACCGTGCAGGAAGTGGTGGACCGGTCACGCCAGTCGTTGCGCAGCTTCTACCTGCAGTTCGACGGTAAGCACGAGCTGCTGCTGGCGCTCTTCGAGGATGCCCTGAGCCGGGCCGCCGATCAGATCCGAGCCGCGACATCGGCCCAGAAGGACCCGCTGGATCGCCTGAAGGTCGCCGTCACGCTGTTGTTCGAGCTGTCCCGGCCGGACCCCACGGCACGACGACCGCTGTTCACCGATTTCGCCCCGCAGCTGCTGATCTCGCACCCCAACGAGGTCAAGGTCGCCCACGCACCGCTGGTCGCGCTGTTCTCCGAGCTGATGATCGAGGCGTCGGCCGCAGGTGAACTGCGCGAGGACGCCAACCCCCGCCGCATCGCGGCCATGACCATGCAGACCATCATGTTCATCGCCCAGTCGAGTTCGGTGGAGGACGAGGAGAACATCCACACACCGATCAGCGGCGACGAGGTGTGGACGTTCTGCTCACAGGGTTTCGCCCGCAAGTAGGCCGCGCGCTCACTGCGACTCACCCGCCGGCGAAATTCGGTGTGCAATGAGGGCTTCCGCCGCGCTGTAGGGATCGCACTCGCCGTCGGCGACGGCTTGCGCCAGCGCATCGAGATTCGGGTGATTGTGTAACCGGCTCTGCGCCAGTGAGAGCACCTGCGCCCGTGCCCGCGCCGCGCGCCTGGCCGCAGTGTCGGCACGCCGGTGCGCTTCGATCGCCTCGATCAGCTCCCCCACACCTTCGGCCTGTGCGGCGACCAGCGTCAGCACCGGAACATGCGTCTCGAACTTGAGGTCGCGCACGGTCTGCGCGGCACCCTCGCGGTCGGCTTTGTTCACCACCACCAGATCTGCGACCTCGAGCAGACCCGCCTTGGCCGCCTGGACGGCGTCGCCGGCACCGGGATTGAGGATGACGATCGTGGGATCAGCGACCGCGGCGATCTCGATCTCGGATTGACCGACGCCGACGCTCTCCAGCAGAACGACGTCGTAGGCCAGCGCCCCGAGCAGACGAATCGCGGCAGGCACCGCGGCGGCCAGACCGCCGAGATGTCCTCGGGTGGCCACCGACCGGATCAGCACGTCGGGATCATTGATGTGCTGAGCCATCCGGATCCGGTCACCCAGTAGCGCTCCGCCGCTGTAAGGCGACGACGGATCCACCGCGAGCACCGCGACCCGTTGTCCGCGTTCGCGGTACGCCGCGGCCAGCACCGCGATCGTCGTCGACTTACCTGCACCGGGGGGACCCGTCACACCGACCACCGGCACCACGGGGCGGCCGACCAAGGCGAGAACCTCGTCGCGGCGGGCACTTTCGACGAGGCTGAGCAGCCGCCCGACCGCGCGGGTGTTCCCGCCGCGGGCCGCGGTGATCAGTTCGGCGACATCCATAGAGGGCAACGCTACGTCCCTACCTGATTGACCAATTCCGGTCGGTGTGAGAATACTATTCTCTCAAGTAGAGAGCGTCAGTTGCAAGAAGGGTAACGCTATGCAGATCAGTGGGACTTCAGCCGTCGTCTTCGGAGGCGCGGGCGGCCTGGGCGAGGCGACGGTGCGCAAGCTGCACGGCGCCGGTGTCAAGGTGGTGATCGCCGACCTGTCCGACGAGAAGGGTGAAGCGCTCGCCGGCGAGCTCGGTGTTCCCTATGTGCGCACCGACGTCACCAACGACGACGACGTGCTGGCCGCCATCGCCGCCGCCGAAGCACTCGGGCCGCTGCGTATCTCGGTAGACACCCACGGCGGCCCGGCCGGCGGTGGCCGCTTGGTCGGCAAGGACGGCTCTCCCATGGAGATGGAGGCGTTCACCAAGACCATCACCTTCTACCTGACCGCTGTGTTCAACGTCATGCGGCACGTCGCCGCCGCGTTGGCGCGCCAAGAGCCCGACGAGAACGGCGCCCGCGGCGTGATCATCAACACCGCCTCGATCGCGGCATTCGAAGGCCAGATCGGCCAGCTGCCCTACTCGGCCGCCAAGGGTGGCGTCGTCGCGATGACACTGGTTGCCGCACGCGATCTTTCGCCGCTGGGCATCCGGGTGATGTCGATCGCGCCGGGCACCATCAACACCCCCGCGTACGGCAAGGCTGCCGACCAGCTGGAGGCCTACTGGGGCCCCCAGGTGCCGTTCCCCAAGCGGATGGGCCGCTCGGTCGAGTACGGCGCGTTGGCGCTGTCGATCGCCGAAAACGATTACCTCAACGGCGAAACCATCCGCCTGGACGGCGCGCTGCGATTCCCGCCGAAGTAAGTTCGACTTCTTCGCGCGAGCAGACGCGAAAACCCCTAAAATGGGCGCAATTAAGGGGGTTTCGCGTCTGCTCGCGGGAGAAGTCCGCTACTTCTTGGCGGATTTTTCCACGAGCCCGTCGACGATCTTGTTGAAGTCGGCGGTGCCGAACGAGACGTACTCGGCGAGGTTCGCATAGTCCAGCGAGGCCATCACCGAGTTCTCCAGCTGGATGTTCATCAACCGTTTGGTGGCCTCGACCGCCTGCTGCGGCAGTTCGATGATCTTCTTCGCACACGCGATCGCCTCCGACAGCGGATCGGCGACAACATGATTGGCCAAGCCGAGCTCCACCGCACGCTGCGCCTTGATCCGCACACCGGTCAGAGCGAACTCCTTGGCCTGCAGCAGAGAGATCTGCGATCCCCAGACCAGGGGGCCGCCGTCTGCGGCGACCAGGCCGATGGACACGTGCGGGTCGGCGAAGAACGCGTTCTCGGCGATGTAGACGACGTCGGACAGCGCGGCCAGGCTGCAGCCGAGCCCGACCGCAGGCCCGTTGACGGCCGCGATCACCGGGATGCGGCAGCGGACCATCCCGATCACCAGATCGCGCCCGTGCTTGATGGTCTTCTGCCGTAACGCTTCATCGTTGCGTAGCTCGTCGAGGTAGTTGAAGTCGCCACCGGCCGAGAACGCCCGCCCGGCGCCGGTGATGACGGCCGCCCGCGCGGAGGCATCCTCGTTGAGCGCCTCCCAGATCTTGGCGAGCCCGACGTGCAAGTTGTCGTTGACGGCATTGAGGTCGTCGGGTCGATTGAGCGTGATGATCCGCAGCGGGCCGTCGGCTTCGACGAGGATCTCGTCAGGCATGTCGTACATAGTCAGACTCCTAGTCCAAGGATTCGGCCGGCAATGATGTTCTTCTGAATCTGTGATGTTCCGCCCATGACGCTTTGGGCACGGCTGTAAAGGTAAGCGCCGAAGAGCTCCTCGTCGTCGGTGCCGACGGTGGCCAGCGCGGCATGGCCGACCGATTGCTCGGTCCAGGTCATCAGCAGCTTGTCCAGGGATCCGTCCGGGCCGTGCTTGATGCCGTCGAGTTGCTCGGACAGACGCCGCCGCACATGCAGGCGCAACATCTCGGTCTGCACCCAGGCCCACGACAGTTCGTCGGGAGCCGGGCCGTCCACGCGAGAAGCCATCTGGCGTACCAGCTTTCCATAGCGTGCCGAGAAGCCCAGCGTCGAGGGCTCACGCTCGTGGCTCACAACGGTCATGGCCAGCTTCCAGCCATCACCCGGCGCGCCGACCATGTTTGCGGCGGGGACCCGGGCACCGTCGAACTCGACCTGGCCGAATTCCTTGGTGACACCGCTGATCATCTTCAGCGGCCGCTGGACGATTCCGTCCTGGTGCATCGAGATGATGAACGCGGAGATGCCCTTGTGCTTGGGTACGTCCTTGTTGGTGCGCGCCAGCACCAGGCACCAGTCGGCGCAATCGGAGTAGCTGGTCCAGATCTTATGGCCGTTGATGATGTACTCGTCGCCGTCGCGAGTCGCGGTCGTGGTCAACGAGGCCAGGTCCGAACCCGCGCCGGGCTCCGAAAAGCCCTGGCACCAACGCTCGGTGCCGTTGATCATCCCGGGCAGGAAACGCTGGGCCAGTTCCTGGCTGCCGTGGTGGCTCAGGCCGACCACCAGATAGCCCAGACTCGGCCGCGCGGGGGCACCGGCCTTGGCGATCTCCTCGTCGACGATCACGTCGAACACCGCCGTCTTGCCCTGCCCGCCGTACTCCACAGGCCACGACGTGCCGAAGAAGCCCGCCGCATACAGCGCCTGGTGCCACTCCCCGGCCTTGGCCCAGTAGGCGTCACCCGACGTCGGGAACTTGCCCTTCTGTTCTTTCAGCCAGCCACTGAGCCGCTCCCGGAAGGCGGCCTCGTCTGGCGAGTCACGAAAGTCCAATGGTCAACTCCTCCAACTTGACTGGCCAGGCCTCGGTGGCCGCCAGCACCCGACGCAGATAGATGTGCGCGAGGCACTCCCAGGTGTTGCCGATTCCGCCGTGTACCTGGATCGAGATCTCACTGACCGCCAGAGCGGCTCGCGCGCAATAGATCTTGGCAACCCGGCCCGCCTCCACAGCTTGTTCTGCGGGCAGCTCGTCGACCGCCCAGGCCGCATGGCGCAGGACGCTGACTGATCCCTCGATGAGGGCCAGCCCCTCTGCCAGCATGTGGGCGACGGCCTGATATGACCCGATGGCCGACCCGTATTGCTCACGCACCTTCGCGTATTCGGTTGCCAGCGCGAGGGTGCCGCGCGCGGCCCCCACCAGTTCGGCTGTCGTGACCGCCAACGCCAGCGCATACCAGCGCTGGGCCTCCTCGGCGGTCAGCTCCCCCAGGGCATCCGGGTTTCCGGAAGCCGCGGCGGTGATCCGGGTCAGATCGGCGGCGTCACGGGCGTCGCCGACTCCGACCGATTCGACGGTGGTTCCGGCAATTCGCAACGCAGCGCCCGCACCGTCGGCGTCGATCACCACGTCACCCACCGCGATGGTCGCCGGCTGCGGGTCGGTGCCGAGCAGACGGTACAGATCGTCGGCGAGCACCGGCCCCAGGAATGGGACGTCGACCAGACCGCGGGCGAATTCCTCTGCAACCAGGGCTACTTCGACGCCGCTGGCACCGTCGGAGCGCAGCGACCGCCAGCCGGTCGCGTCGACGGTCTTGGCCAACCGCGCCCGCCGGGATTCGTCGTCCAGGTCGGCAACGGACCCGGGGCCGAAGTCATCGGCCAGCTTGGCCGCGGCGTCGCGCAGCTGCTGCTGCTCACTGGTCAGACGTACGTCCATACTGCTCCTTGAGAACTCGCCGCAACGCCTTACCCGATGGCAGGCGCGGGATTTCGGGCACGAACACGATCTCACGGGGTCGCTTGTAGGAGGCCAGCTTCCCGGCGATCAGCGCGTCCAATTCCTCGGCGCTGACCGGCTCGGCGGTGGCCACCGCCGCGACGACCGCCTCGCCGTCGTTCGCGTCGGGTACCCCGAACACCGCGCAGTCCGCCACCGCCGGGTGGCCGTGTAGTACCGACTCGATCTCGACCGGTGCGACCTGGAAGCCGCGGACCTTGATCATCTCCTTGAGCCGGTCGGTGATTCGCAGCCAACCGTCGTCGAGGTAGCCGATGTCGCCGGTGCGGTACCAGCCGTCGCTGAATGCGCCGGCGGTCGCTTCCTCCGGCAGATAACCCGCCATAGCCGACTCCGACGACACCTGGATCTCGCCTGTTTCGCCCGCCACGACCGGCTCACCGGTTTCGGTGGACACGATGCGTACGTTCGGAATCGGCCGGCCGACGGTGTCGAGCCGTGCCTCGTCGCGCGGGCAGCACGCGATGACCGGTACCTCGCTGGTGCCATAGGCCGAGATCCACCCGACGCCGGTCCGCTGCGTCACCTCGTCGGCCACACTTGCGGTGACCGGCGTGGCACACCACA
Organism: Mycolicibacterium vinylchloridicum; assembly: GCF_013404075.1. GTDB lineage: Bacteria > Actinomycetota > Actinomycetes > Mycobacteriales > Mycobacteriaceae > Mycobacterium > Mycobacterium vinylchloridicum. The sequence goes on along the minus strand of NZ_JACBJQ010000037.1, from coordinate 19,336 downwards.
TGATGTAACGCAGTGAGGACAGGTCGAACGTCTCCAGTTCCGGGTGTGATGCGATCGCCAGTGCGATTGGGGCGACGGCCATTTCGACGGTGATGCGGTCGTCCCGGATGGCGTGCAGCATGGTGTCGATGTCGAATCTGCGGTGCAGCCGCATCCAGGCACCGGCGTCGAGCACGGTGAGCATGTTGAGCAGACCGAGGATGTGCGAGGGAGGTGTGACGATCTGCATGCGATCAACCGCGGTCAGGCCAAGAGCCTGACGCCAGTGCCGCACCCCAGCGGCCAGCGAGCGGTGAGTGTGCCGCACCGCCTTGGGCATTCCCGTCGTGCCCGAACTGAAGACCAGCACCGCATCGGCATCCGGCTCAGGCTCATAGGGTGCCGGGTCGGCCGGAGTGATCGGCTCGTCGAGACTCAGCATCGGCATCACGCCGGCCAGCACCGGGCTGTCCCCGACCGCGTGGTCGGCCCCCGCCACCTCCAGCGCGTGACCGACGTCGGCGGACTTCCAGCTGGGACTGATCAGCACCGCCGATGCGCCCAGACGCCAGATGGCCTGCACCGCGAAGACGAACTCGGGCCGGTTCGTGGACATCACCGCGACCCGCTGGCCGGCCTGCACCCCGCGGTGCGCCAGTGTGTCGGCCAACCCGGCGGACAGCGCATCGACCTGGGATCGTGTGTAGATGCGGTCCTCAAAAGCAAGCACTCGCACGTCGCTCACGGCGCGGTCCGCTCGCACATGGTCAGTGACAATCCCATCGACAGGTCGGTAAGCCGAGAACATACTATCGCCAGTAGAGAATTGTATTCTCATCTGGGTAGAATGATAGTGCTCTAAACCCGAGGAGAGAAGTACATGGCCGGCTTGTCCTGGATGGCCACCATCACGCTGGACGGCAAGACGGTGACGGTGCCCGTCAACGACGGCGACACGATCCTGGAGACCGCCCGCCGGGCCGGCCTGACCCCGCCCTACAGCTGCGAGGCCGGAAATTGCGGCACCTGCATCGCGACGGTCACCGAGGGCAACGTCAAGATGCGCGTCAACGAGGTGCTCGACGACAGCGAGATCGACGACGGGCTCGTGCTCACCTGCCAGGGCGTGCCCGAGACCGACGTGACGCTGAGCTACGACGACTGAAATTCGTCGAGGGCCGGCGGTGGCCGATAGTCGGGCTGATACCCCACCACCCGCACCGGACTTCCGACCAGTCGGTAATCCCCCGCCCTCACGGTGACCTCCGGGGTCGCCTCGAGGGCATCGGGCAGCGATCGGACCGCCGCGGCCGGAATGCCCAGCGGGCGCAGCCGGGCCTCCCAGCCGACCGCCGAGTCGGCAGCCAGCGCGGCGGTCACGATCGCGAGCACCTCGTCGCGATTGGCTGATCGCTGCGCCATCGTCGGAAAGCCCTCGATCCCGGCCTCGGCGGCGAACGTCTTCCAGAAGCCGTCATGGGTGACGAACAGCGCCAGGTAGCCCTCCGAGGTCGGAAACAGCTGCGCGGGAACGTAGAACGAGTGCGCGCCGAACGGATGCCTGCGAGGGTGCACACCGTCGTTGAGATACGCCGCGGCCCGGTAGTTCAGCTGCGAAAACATCACATCACGCAACGACACGTCGACCTGCCCGCCCTCGCCGGAGACGATCATCGCGAGAAGCCCCAGCGCAGCGGTCAATCCGGTGGAATTGTCGGCCGACGAATAACCCGGCAGGGTAGGCGGAGCGTCGGGGTCGCCGGTCATGGCAGCCACTCCGGTCGCGGCCTGGATGACGTAGTCGAATGCCGGATCGTCGCCGCCGTCGAGCCCATAGCCGGTCAGTGCGACGCACACGATCTTGTCGTTGTGCACTCGCAGCGCGTCGTAGGTGAGCCCGAAACGCTTGATCACCGACGGCTTCATATTCACCAGTAGCGCATCGGATTCCGCGGCCAGCTCACCGAGCCGTTGCTGTCCGGCCGCAGAACCCAGGTCCAGGCAGACGCTGCGCTTGTTGCGGTTGAGGCTGGCGAAATAGCTATCGCCGACCTGACGCGAGATCTCCCCGCCGGGCGGTTCGATCTTGATGACCTCCGCACCGAGGTCGGCGAGCAGCATGGTGGCGTACGGGCCGGCCAGCATCGTGCCGACCTCAAGGATCCGGACGCCAGCCAGGGGAGCGGCGGGCAGGAGCGAAGCGACCCGGGGATCAGAAGAAGCCTTCATTGAACTTCGGCGGCGAGCTGGGAAATCACCTCGCGGGTGCGGTATTTCGACGCCACCAGCTCGTCGCGGGTCTCCCCGATCGGCAGCAACCGCACCGACAGGTCGGTCACGCCCGCGTCGGCGAATTGCTTGAATCGCTTCAGGATTGACTCTTCATCCCCGGCCGCACAGAGGTCGCCGACGGTCTTGGCATCTCCGCGGTCGAGCAGCTTCTGATAGTTGGGCGAGGTTTCGGCCTCGGCCAGGATGCGGTTGGCCCGGTCCTTCGCCGCTTCGATCTTGGAGTTCGCACACAGGGTGACCGGGATGCCGGCGACGATTCGGGGTGAGGGCCTGCCGGCCTCGGCCGCGGCCTTGTTGATCTTGGGAGCGATGTGCTCGCCAATGGCCTTCTCGTCGGCCATCCAGAGCGTGGTGCCGTCGGCATGTTCACCGGCGATCTGCAGCATCACCGGTCCCAGGGCCGCCACTAGCACAGGCATTTTGCTCTCGGCGCCCAGCGCGGTCGGGTTATGGACCGTGAAGTTGTCGTTCTCCACGTCCACCGGGCCGGGCCCAGAGATCGCCGCGTTGAACACCTCGAGATAGTCGCGGGTATAGGCGGCGGGTTTGTCGTACGGCAGGCCGAGCATGTCGCGGATGATCCAGTGATGCGACGGTCCGACGCCGAGCGCCAGCCGTCCGCTGGAGATGGCGTGGACCGAGAGCGCTTGGCGCGCCAGCGCAATGGGGTGTTGCGCCTGCAGCGGGACCACCGCGGTGCCGAGTTCGATGCGGGTGCTGTGCGACGCCATCAACGCAACCATGGTCAGCAGGTCGAAATCGTCGGGCACCTGCGGCATCCACGCGGTGGCCAGGCCCGCCGAATCGGCCCATTCGATATCGGCGATCAACTTCTTCACCTTGCGGGCCATGTCGCCGCGCTCGGCACCGATCATCACACCAAGACGCATTACTCACCCCACCTGTTCTGACGTCAGCGCCCGGACGTCGCGGACGAGAGTTTCCAACGAAGTTCCAGTCGGAAATACCGCGGCCGCACCGACTTCCAAGAGTTTCGGTACGTCGCTCAAGGGAATGGTGCCGCCGACGATGACCGCGATGTCACCCGCATCGGCAGCCCGCAGCGCGTCGACTGTGCGCTGGGTCAGCGCCAAGTGCGCACCCGACAGGATCGAAAGCCCAACGACGGCAACATCTTCCTGCAGAGCGATCGAAACAATGTCCTCGATCCGCTGTCGGATGCCGGTGAAGATCACTTCGAATCCGGCGTCGCGAAGCGCGCGGGCCACGATCTTCGCACCGCGGTCATGCCCGTCGAGGCCGGGCTTGGCGACCAGTACACGTGCGCTCAACTCAAGCCCCCGTTCTTCATAGATGACTCTTCGCGCAAGCGCTCATCGCGGCGCAACCCGTCCACTAGAACACCACCGGCTGCTGGAACTCGCCCCACACCGACTTCAGCGTGGACACCATCTCCCCCACCGTGCAGTAGGCATTCGCACAGTCGATCAGCTTGTGCATCAGGTTGTCGTCACCCTCCGCCGAACGGGCCAGTGCGGCAAGAGCTTCTTTCACGGCGACACCATCGCGTTCCGCCTTGACCTTCGCCAGCCGCTTGAGTTGTTTGTCACGGCCGTCAGCGTCCAGCTCGTAGGTGGCCAGGTCCGGCGCGGGCTCGTCGACGACGAACTTGTTCACACCGACCACCGGCCGCTCGCCGGATTCGACCTCCTGGTGGATCTTGTACGCCTCGTCAGCGATCAGACCCTGCAGGTAGCCGTCTTCGATGGACTGCACCATGCCGCCGTGGGCTTCGAGGTCGGCCATGATCTCGATGATGCGTTCCTCGGTCGCGTCGGTCAGCGCCTCCACGAAATACGAGCCGCCGAGCGGATCAGCCACCCGCGCAACACCGGTCTCGTAGGCCAGGATCTGCTGGGTGCGCAGCGCCAGCGTCGCGGACTCCTCACTGGGCAGGGCGAACGGTTCGTCCCAGGCCGCGGTGAACATCGACTGCACGCCGCCGAGCACCGAGGCCAGCGCCTCGTAGGCCACCCGGACCAGGTTGTTCTGCGCCTGCGGGGCATACAGCGACGCACCACCGGACACACACCCGAAGCGGAACATCGAAGCCTTGTCGGTCTGCGCGCCGTAGCGCTCCCGAACGATGGTGGCCCAACGACGCCGTCCGGCACGGTATTTGGCGATCTCCTCGAAGAAGTCGCCGTGGGTGTAGAAGAAGAACGAGATCTGCGGGGCGAACTTGTCGATGGTCATCCGGCCGCGCTCGACAACGGTGTCGCAGTAGGTCACACCGTCGGCGAGGGTGAAGGCCATCTCCTGAACGGCGTTGGCTCCGGCATCACGGAAGTGGGCGCCCGCCACCGAAATCGCGTTGAAGCGCGGCACTTCGGCGGCGCAGAACTCGATCGTGTCGGCGATCAGCCGCAGTGACGGCGTCGGCGGCCAGATCCAGGTGCCGCGCGATGCGTACTCCTTGAGGATGTCGTTCTGGATGGTGCCGGTCAGCTTCTCGCGCGGCACCCCCTTCTTCTCGGCAGCCGCGACGTAAAAGGCCAGCAGGATCGCCGCGGTGCCGTTGATCGTGAAGCTGGTGCTGATCTTGTCCAGCGGGATGGCATCGAACAGGATCTCGGCATCGGCCAGCGTGTCGACCGCGACGCCGACCCGGCCGACTTCTTCGCCGTACTCGGGGTCATCGGAGTCATAGCCGCACTGCGTCGGCAGGTCCAGGGCCACCGACAGTCCGGTGCCGCCCTGTTCGAGCAGGTAGCGGTAGCGTTCGTTCGACTCCTCGGCGGTGCCGAACCCGGAATACTGGCGGAAGGTCCACAGCCGTCCGCGGTAACCGCTGGAGAAGTTGCCCCGGGTGAACGGGAATTCGCCGGGAGCGGGAGGATCGCCACTGCGGTCGGCCGGTCCGTATACCGGCTCCAGTGGGATCCCCGACGACGTTTGGGATTGGTGGTCCATCGCTGGATACCGTACTTGCAGTTTAGGAGAATGCCAATACCGCTTTGGGCAAGTCGTGTGCAGTTTCGGTGGAAAGTGCTGGTGGCGAGCCCGAGCCCTAGGAGCGGAGACGTCCGGACAGCTGGTGCGCCGCCTCGAGCAACAGCGTCCCCAATTCGTGGCGGCGATTGGGCTTGAAGCGGGTCTCGACACCGGTGAGGCTCAACGCCCATGATGGCCGGCCGTTCTGATTGAACACCGCGGCACCGATGCCCCAGCTGCCCTCCACGATCAACGCCGGGTTCACGGCATAGCCGGTGATCCGGGTTGCCTCGATCCTGGCCCGGATCGATTCTTCGCTGTGGTCGGGGCCCCAGTCCGCCGCCGGCCGGGCCCGGGAGAAGTAGTCGTCGACCTCGCCTGGGGGCAGGTGACTCAGGATGGCCAGCCCGGCCGATGCCACGCCGAGCGGGAATCGAATGCCCTCCCGCAGGACGTGCGAGCGCAGCGGAAAGCTGCCCTCCACGCTCAAGATGCACACGGTTTCATCGCCGCGGCGGGCGGACAGAAAGGCGCTCTCCCCGGTTTCCGCCGCGAGCCGGTTGACCACGTCGCGGGCATGGCCGCTGACGTCATACCGGTTGGCGGCGACGGCGCCCAGCAGATACATCTCCGGCCCCAGGGTCCACCGGCCGGACTTGGTATCGCGGTCGATCAGCCCCACCTCGGTCAGCGAGGCGAGGAGCCGGTGGGCGGTAGGACGGGCGAGGCCGGCGACCTTTCCGAGCTCGGTCGTGGACGCGCCCGCGGGTTCGGCGGCACTGACCGCGCTCAGTAGCGCGGCGACCCGCGCGACAACGGGCGAGCGGTCCGGGCGGGCGGGCACGAGAGAAGATCCTAGGCGTTCATTCAATGAACGCCTTTGCGAACGGCTATCGCACTGCGAACACCTTCGTGGTGGATCGCCGCGAACGGTTGACTGCTCAGGGTGGTACTTGTTGAGTGGATACCCACCAAAAGTTTGCGTTTACAGAGTGAACGCCTGCTGGCTTTGGGAAGGGACGATGACATCGAAGGTGTATGAATCGGCTGCCAGCGCGGTGGCCGATATCACCAGCGGCGCGACGCTGGCCGTCGGCGGGTTCGGCCTGTGCGGGATCCCCGACATGCTGATCCGAGCACTCCTCGATGCGGGAGTGACCGACCTGGAGGTGTTCTCCAACAACTGCGGCGTCGACGACTACGGGCTGGGAATCCTTTTGTCCGACAAGCGTATCCGTCGCATCACCGCCTCGTATGTCGGGGAGAACAAGGAGTTCGCCCGGCAATATCTGGCCGGTGAACTCGAAGTCGAGCTGACCCCGCAGGGCACCCTGGCCGAACGACTGCGTGCCGGCGGCGCCGGGATCCCCGCCTTCTACACACCCGCCGGCGTCGGCAGCGTCGTCTCCGACGGGGGGCTGCCCTGGCGCTACGCCGGGGACGGCTCGGTGACGATCGCCTCGCCGCCCAAGGAAACCCGCGTGTTCGGCGACAAACGCTACGTCCTGGAAGAGTCGATCAACGCCGACTTCGCCCTCGTGCACGCCCTGCGCGGCGACACCAACGGCAACCTGGTCTTCAACAGGTCAGCGATGAACTTCAACCCGTTGTGCGCGATGGCAGGCCGCATTGCGATCGCCCAGGTCGAGGACCTGGTCGAACCTGGCGACATCGATCCCGCGACGGTGCATCTGCCCGGGGTGTTCATCAACCGCATCGTGCACACCGGAACGCAGGACAAACGCATCGAGAAGCGAACCGTCCGCTCGGCACAGGAAGCGAACTGATGACTGACGCAGCAGCCCCGGCAGGGTGGAACCGCGATCAGATGGCCGCCCGTGCGGCCGCGGAGATGATCGACGGCGAGTACGTGAACCTCGGGATCGGGTTGCCCACGCTCATCCCGAACTATCTCCGGTCCGATGTGCGGGTGACCCTGCACTCCGAGAACGGCATCCTGGGCACCGGCCCCTACCCCACCGAAGACGCGGTCGACGCCGATCTCATCAACGCGGGCAAGGAGACCGTGACGGTTCTGCCCGGGGCGGCATTCTTCGATTCCGCGCTGTCGTTCGGGATGATCCGCGGCGGCCACATCGACACCGCGGTGCTCGGCGGTATGGAGGTGTCCCAGACGGGCGACCTCGCCAACTGGATGGTCCCCGGAAAAATGGTCAAGGGTATGGGCGGCGCGATGGACCTCGTGCACGGCGCGGCGCGCGTCATCGTGCTGATGGAACACACCGACCGCGCCGGCAACCCCAAAATCGTCAAGCAGTGCTCGCTGCCGCTGACGGGCGTTGGCGTCGTCGACCGGATCATCACCAACCTGGGCATCATCGACGTCGTCGGTGACGGCACCCTGGTGCTGCGCGAGCTGGCTCCCGGCGTCGCGGCGGACGACATCATCGCGGCGACCGAGCCCGAGCTGACGGTCGAGCTCTCCGGCTAGGAGATCAGAAGCCAGACAGGATCACCGCGTTGGTGTCGGCGGCGGCCTGCCGCAGTTCACGCGCGGCGCGGTAGGCGTCCGAGTCGTACCACGCCCGGGCGGCCTCGACCGATTCGAACTCCAGTACCACCGTCTGATGGCCGTGCCAGTTGCCTTCGAGCACTTGCGGTTTGGTCTCGACGGCGAGCACCTTGACGCCACCCATCGCCGCGCCGGCAGCTTTGCCGTAGGCCTTCATCCCGTCCGGGTCTTTGATGTCCTCGGTCAAGATGACATATCCCTTGGGCATGGCGCTCCTCTCATGCGAGAATCAGGTTCTCGAATTTCGAGTGACAGATTTCCACGCAACTAGGGGTAATTGCAATGACCAATGTCGACGCTGACACGGGTGTGCTGGCAGGCGAGCAGCGGATGCTCATCGACGGGGAACTTCGGCTCACCGACTCCGGGGCGACGTTCGACGTCGTCCACCCGGCCTCCGAGGAGGTTGTCGGTCAGGCCACCGACGGCACCGTCACCGACGTCGAGCGGGCCACCACCGCCGCGCGCCGGGCGTTCGACACGACCGACTGGTCACGTGATCTGGAGTTCCGCTACCACTGCCTGAATCAACTGCACGAGGCGTTGACCGCCGAGCAGGAACGGCTGCGGCGCATCGTGATCACCGAAGTCGGTTGTCCGGTTTCGGTCAGTGGCTCGCAGATCGAAAGCCCGATCGCCGAGGTGAAGCACTGGGCCGACCACGGTCGCGAATTCGACTACCTGGTGGACACGGGGATCCACGAAACCCAGCTCGGCCCCGCGCGGCGCAAGATCCAGTACGACGCGGTCGGCGTCGTCGGCGCGATCACCCCGTGGAACGTGCCGTTCTACCTCAACATCGCCGAGACGGTCCCGGCGCTGATGGCAGGCAACACGGTGGTGCTCAAGCCGGCCCAGCTGACGCCCTGGTCGGGCACCGAGCTCGGCCGGATCATCGCCGAGAAGACCGACATCCCGGCCGGGGTGTTCAACGTCGTCACCTCCAACGCCAACGAGGTCGGTGCGGCGCTGTCCGCCGATCCGCGGGTGGACATGATCACATTCACCGGCTCGACGGCCACCGGTCGGGCGATCCTGGCCGCCGGCGCCTCGACCGTCAAGAAAACCCTGCTCGAACTCGGCGGCAAGTCGACCCACATCGTCTGCGATGACGCCGATTTCAACGCCTGCCTGCCGATGGCGGCGATGTTCGCCTGCGTGATGTCCGGTCAGAGCTGCATTTTGAGCAGCCGAGTCCTGTTGCCCCGCAGCCGTTATGACGAGGGTCTGGAGATCCTCAAGACCATGATGGAGAACTTTCCGGTCGGTGATCCGTGGACGCCGGGCATCATGCAGGGCCCGCAGATCAGTGGAATGCAACGCGAGAAGACGCTGGGCCTGATCGCCTCCGGTATCGCCGACGGCGCCCGGCTGATCACCGGGGGCGGCATCCCGGAGAACCTGCCAACCGGCTACTACGTGCAGCCGACCCTGCTCGCCGACGTCGACCCCACCTCCGAGATCGCCCAGACCGAGATCTTCGGGCCGGTGATCACGGTGACCCCGTACGACACCGACGACGAGGCCGTGGCGATCTCGAACAACACCATCTACGGTCTTTCCGGCGATGTCACCAGCGGTGACGACGAACGCGCGTTGAACATCGCGCTGCGGCTGCGAACCGGCAGCGTCACCACCAACGGCCACTCGTTCTTCGGCATCACCAGCCCGTTCGGCGGTACCAAGCAGAGCGGCCTGGGGCATCGCAACGGCGACGAGGGCTACCGGGAGTACCTGAACTCCAAGACCATCGGCGTGCGGCCCTAAGGGTTCTGCCGCGACACGTGCTCGCGGCCCAGATCCCCCACGGCTGCGACACCCATCAGCAGCAGCGTCTGCCTGATCTCGGCAGCGAGGATGTCCAGCACGGCATCGACGCCCGCTTCACCGGCGACGGCGAGACCGTAGAGGAACGGCCGCCCGATCAGCACCGCGTCGGCGCCCAGCGCCAGTGCGGTCACCACATCGGTGCCGCAGCGGATTCCGCCGTCGAGCAGGACCGTCGCCCGGTCGCCGACCGCGTCGGCGACGGCGGGCAGCGCGTCCAGCGATGCGGCGGCCGCATTGAGTTGGCGCCCACCGTGATTGGACACCACCACGCCGGTGGCGCCGACCTCGTCGACCGCGCGAACCGCGTCGTGGGGATCCAGGATGCCCTTGACCACAAATGGTCCGTCCCACCTGTCACGCAACGAGGCCACGTCACCCCAGTTGATGTCCGGGCGGATCTGACGGTTGTGCAGCGCCACTGATTGGACGGCTCCGGCCGCACCCGGCACGTCGGTGATGCTGCGCATCGTCATCCGGCGATATCGCAACAGGCCGTACCACCACCGTGGCCGGATCGCGGCGTCGGCAATCCGGCGCGGCGTGAGAATCGGCGGATGCCCCATTCCGGTGCGCCGCTCCCCGATTCGGTTGCCCTGCACCGGAACATCCACGGTGACAACCGCGGTCCGGTACCCGCAGTCGCGGGCGCGGTCGAGCATCGAGTCCATGAACGACGACCCCGGCACCGCGCGGTCACCCCACGGGTACAGCTGGAACCAATGGCTGGCCTGTGTGCCGGCGGCCACCTCTTCGATCGAATACGACGACGCCGTGCTCAGGATCGACCGGGTACCTGCGCGCTCGGCGGCGCGGGCGGCGCCGAGTTCCCCCGACCAATGCGCCAAGCCCGCCAGTCCGGTGGGCGCCAGTACCACCGGTAGCCCCAGGCGTTCCCCGCCCAGCGTCACCGACATGTCGACTCCTGCATTGCCGACCAGAACCCGTTGCCGCAAAAGCCATCTCGAGAATGCGTCCCGGTTGGCCCGCAGGGTCCGCTCATCCTCGGCGCCGCCGTCGAGGTAGGCCCACACCATCGTGGGCAGCGCACGCAGCGCCGCGCGCCGATAGTCCTCGACGCAGACCAGCGGCCGCGAGGTCCGCAACCGATATTGGAATGCCGGACTCATTTGATGGCGATCGGCGTGGTCGGCGACCCGACCGCATTACTGATGTGCAGCGGCGGCGCGACGAACAGAAAGCTCCAGCGTCCATCGGCCGCACAGTCGTCGGCGAGCGCCTCCAGGTCCAAGATCTCGGCCAGCGGCATGCCCATGTCGCGGATCAACACACAGTGCAACGGCATGATCGCGCCGTCGATCCCGCTGGGCATGACCTCGATACCCCAGTTGTCCGAACCGACCGCTGCCACCGCGCGCTGATGAAGCCAGCCGGCGCAGTCCAGCCCCAGGCCGGGTTCACCGCTCATCCAGCCGTCCCGCCCCTGCGCCACAAAGCGTGTCCGCCAGCCGGTCCGGACCAGAAGGAAGTCCGCCTCCCCCACTGTGACGCCCTGCGCACGTTCGGCGGCCTCGAGATCGGCCGGGGTGATGGCAGTCCCGGATTCGAGCCAATCGACGCCGTGCAGCCGGGCGATGTCCAGCAGCACACCGCGACCGGCGATCCTGTCGGTCATCGCGTCGACGGCCAGTCGGCGCGCCCCGAACCGGGTGCTGACGTCGTCGGCGGAATAGCCGTTGTAGAGCTTGCCGTCATAGCCGATGTGCGACAAGCCATCCCACTGGGTGCCCGACTGTAGCGGCATGATGATCCAGTCGTCGGACACTTGCAGCCCGTGCGGATCCCAATCCTGCGGCTGCATGGACATCAGGTGTACGGGATTGAGCCGACCGCCCATTCCGCTCTGTGGGCCGTCCTTGCCGACGGCGATGCTCAGCTGGAAGACCTTACCGGCGCTGACCTCGGCGGCGGCGGAGCGGACGTGCTGCGGACCGACCAGATTCAGGGTGCCGAGCTGGTCCTCGGGACCCCACCGGCCCCAGTTGGAGAGTTCGGCGCCGAGGTCCTTGAAGTCAGCAGTCACGCGTTACACAATTGCACAAGGTTGTAAATTCTGGAACGATCTGGCCGATGACCGCAGCCAGCCCTCCTCGGCTCGCATTCGACACCGCGGACCCGGAATTCGTGCGGCTTCCGTGGGCGCGCTACGAAGAGATCCGCGCCAGCGGCGGGGTGATCTTCAATGAGCGGGTGAACCGGTGGATGGTCAGCGATTTCGGCCCCGCCAAGATGATCCTCACCGACACCGAACGGTTCGGCTCGGAAAAGGGGCAGGCCGAACAGGCCGGTGTGTTCGGTGGCCCGACGATGGAGTTCTACGACGGCCCGCATCACGACCGGATCCGATCGATCTGGTCGCACGACTTCCGTGCGAAGGACCTGGCCGCACTGCGCCCGATGGTCACCGACATCGTCCGTCGCCGCCTGGAGCCGGTGCTGGCCCGGTTGCGGGCCGGCGAGACGGTCGAGATCGTCACCGAACTGACCCGCGGCATCCCCACCGAAGTGATCGCGCGGATGCTGGGCATCGAGTCGGCCATGGTCGACCAGTTCTCGGCGTGGAGCGACGCGATGGGCGCCTCGGCCGAGGGATATACGAATCCCGGAAAGCGCGGTGCGGAACTGATCGCCGCGGGCCGGAAAGCGACCGCGGAGCTCAACGCCTACCTGCGCGACGAGATCGCCAGGCTGCGGGATTCACCGGGCTTCGAGCCGGGGCTGATCGCCACGATGGTCCGGCATTCCTACGCGCGCAGTCACATGACCGAGCAGGAAGTGGTCGCGGGCAATACTCAACTGGTCTTCGCCGGTAACGAGACGACCGCCAAGCTGCTCGCCCAGATCGTCGCGACGTTCGCCGAGCACCCCGCCCAGCGTCGCGCCGTGCGGGCGGACCGGTCGTTGATCCCCGCTGCGGTCGAGGAGGTGCACCGGTACGAGACAATCACGCACTCGGTGTTCCGCGACGTGATCGCCGACGACGTCACGGTGGCCGGGGTCGCCATCCCGGCCGGTGCACGCATCACGCTGCTGCTCGGTGCGGCCAACCGCGATCCGCTGCGGTGGGAGCGGCCCGATCAGTTCGACGTGCGCCGGCCCAAGCTGTCCCACCTCGGCTACGCGTTCGGGTTGCACAGCTGCCTTGGCATGAACCTCGCTCGGTTGGAAGCTCAGGTCTTCCTCGACGAACTCATCGATGCCCTGCCGGACTGGCAGGTCCACGCTCCGATCGACTTCGGCACCAACTACGCCGTCCGCGGCCCGGCCGCCGTACGCGTCTCCGCATCCTGAGCGGTTCGTCTACATTCGACTGAACGGCTCTGGAGGCGCGCACATGATCTCACTCGAACTGCCCTACGTCACCGTGACGATCGACGACCGGGTTCGCAACCGTCTGGCTCGCGCCGGTGAACGGCTGCGCATCACGCTCACGTCATACCTGCGCAACGCCGCCGACGACCTCGACGGGCTGGGCCGCAAGGCCACCGCGGCCTGCCAGACCGCTGCCGTGCGGGTCGACACCGCGATGGCCGCGGCCAACGACCGCATCGCCTCGGAGCCGGCGGTCGGGGCGCCGCATCTGAAAGTCGTATGAGCGCCCCCGGCGTCTTCATCACCGGAGCCGCAGCGGGCATCGGCCGGGCGACCGCGCTGAGGTTCGCCGCGAACGGCTACCGCGTCGGCGCCTACGACGTCGACCTCGGCGGGCTGGCCTCGCTGCGCGACGAGATCGCCGCACGCGGCGGTGAGATCGTGATCGGTGAACTCGATGTCACCGACGCCAGCGCTTGGTCGGCGTGTCTGGCCGAATTCGCCGGCGCGGCAGGAAAACTCGACATCCTGGTGAACAACGCCGGGGTGCTGACCGCCGGCGCGTTCCAGGACGTCCCGCTGACCGCGCACCGCCAGATGATCGATATCAACGTCTATGGCGCGCTCGCCGGTCTGCACGCCGCGTTCCCCTACCTGCGCGATACCGCAGACGCCCAGGTGGTCAACATGTGCTCGGCGTCGGCACTCTACGGCCAACCCGAACTCGCCACGTATTCGGCCACCAAGTTCGCGCTGCGTGCGCTGACCGAGGCACTCGAGTTGGAGTGGCGGCGTTATGACATCCGTGTGCTGGCGATGTGGCCGCTGTTCGTCAACACTGCCATGACCGACGGCGTCGAAACCGGCAGTACGAAGTCGCTCGGGATCAACCTCGGGCCCGACGATGTGGCCAAGGCCGTCTTTTCGGCAACCCGTCGCGGTCGGCGCCGGCTGCCCAGGGTGCACTATCCCGTCGGCCGCCAGACCAGCGTGCTGGCGGCGATGTCGCAGGTGACCCCGAACTGGATGCAGCGGTTGCTCACAAAGATGTTGGCGCGGACGTAGTTTCGCGGCCGACATCAGCCGATAGCGGTGTAGGGCTTCCTCGGCGGCTGTTGATTCTGCCGAAATGATTGGCACAGGCCGGTATTGCTGGCCACGCACGGAATGCCGTTGATCGTGGGGGCACTTCCCTGCAGATAGCACTGCCCGGTGTACTGGTTGTTGATGTGGCCCGGCGGACATCCCTGCGCTGTCGCATGGGGCGACGCGACGATCCCCGTCGCCAGGACTGCGCACGCAAGCACCACACTCGTGCGCGTCAATATCGCAACCACAGTTTGCCTTTCCGCAGCCAGACTACGCTCTTGAAGCATTGCCAGAGCTCGTGATTAGTATCGTCGTCATGTCGGAGCCGACCGAAGAGACGACCGCAGCCTACGAATCGCCCTCGTCTCACCGTTCCGCCCGCCCATCCCGATCGACGAATTGGATCGCCGTCGCGGCGTTGGTGGTCGCGCTGATCGCGGCAGGCCTGGCCGGCTGGGCGCTCCTGCGGCCGACGCCCAAGACCCCGTCGCCCACCGTCGCATCGCAGAGCGGCGACCCCAAGACCAACGCCTGCACCGCCCACCGCACCGTGAGTACGGCGATTTCGCTGCAGAGCCACGCCGACCCGGGAGCCGAGGTGCAGGGCGTGGCGGCGAACGCCCGGCTGGCGATGTCCGGCGGCGCGACCTACCTGTTGGCCCACCTGAATCCCGGCACGCCGGCGGACCTCGCCGATGCGATTCGCACCTTCGCGGCCGGGTTGCAGGATATTTCGATGAACGCGTTAGCCGGGGTGCCCAACACCGACACGGCACAGGCGGACCGCCTGCGCAACGCCGAGTCGCTCAACACCCGGATCGCCGAACTCTGTAAATAGCCACTACGGCGAGTTTTACAGGTTGGGTTCAGCTGGCGTTTGCACGAAGTTCGGCAGTGCGCCAAGTGGGGGCCAGCCCGCAGCAATGGGCGTCTCCTTGGATTTCCCTGGCAGTGAACCACTCGGCGCCTTTGCCGGTTGATCTTCTTCTCCGAAGGGAATTCCGATCTTGTCCAAACACCGCAAGAAATCGCCCCGTGTGGTGACCCCAGCCTTCATGACCACGGGTATCGCCGGTGCGGCGATGGTGGGCGCGGGTGTTCTGTTCGCGACCACCGATGCTCCTGTCCCCGCAGCAGCGCCGGCTTACACGCTGACGTCGGTCGACTGCACGATCGGGGAGGCCGGTTGCGGCCCCGTCAGCCTGAAGACCGTCACGGGTGCCGCCTCGGCCAATGCCGCTGGTGACCTCGTCTCCATGTTCATCGGCAACGGCACCGCCGAAAACCCCAACGGCGGCTTGCTCATCGGCAACGGCTACAGCTACAGCGCAGCCGACGCCGCGCAGTGCACCAGCGCGTGCAACGGTGGCCGCGGCGGCCTGCTGATGGGCAACGGCGGCAACGGCTACAACGGCGGCAACGGCGGCAGCGCCGGGCTGTACGGGAACGGCGGTAACGGCGGCGACGCCCTGAGTGCCTCCGTCAACGGCGGCAAGGGCGGCAACGGCGGCAACGGCGGGCTGCTCGCCGGCAGTTCCTCGTCCGGCGCGCTCTTCGGCGGCGGCGGCGGCAACGGCGGCAAGGGTATCGCCGGCGGCGCCGGCGGCAATGGCGGCAACGCCGGTGCCCTGTCCGGTAGCGGTGGCACCGGTGGTGCGGGTGGCGCCAGCACGACGGCCGGTGTGGCCGGCGGCGCGGGCGGTAACGGCGGCAACGCCGCCAGCGCGCCCATCGCAGGTAGCGGCAGCGCCGGTGCCGGGGGCGCGGGCGGGGCCGGCTACGGCGGCGGTGCTACTGGCACCGACGGCGGCGCCGGCGGCAATGGCGGCAAGGGCGGCTTCTACGGCAACGCGGCGGGCGGTGCCGGTGGCGCCGGCGGTGCCGGCGGTGCGGGCACGGCGACCGGTGGCAACGGCGGCTCGGGCGGCACCGGCGGAACCGGCGGTCTGGTATCCGGTAACGGTGGCGCCGGTGGTGTCGGTGGTGTCGGCGGAACCGGCGGCACCGGGGCCGGCGGCAACGGCGGCACCGGCGGTAGTGGCGGCGCCGGCGGCGCGACCGGTAACGGTGGCGCGGGAGCGGCCGGTGGCGATGGCGGCACGAGCACGACCGGCGCCGGGGGCAACGGCGGCACCGGCGGCACCGGCGGCCTGGGCGGCAACAACGGTGGCGCAGGCGCAGCTGGCGGCAAGGGCGGCAAGGGTGCCACCGGCGGTGTTGGCGGCAACGGCGGCACCGGCGGCTTCGGCGGCTTCAGCGGTGGTGCGGGCGCGGGCGGAGGCACCGGCGGCGACGGCGCCACGACCGGCACCGGCGGCAAGGGCGGTAACGGTGGCACCGGCGGCGGCAGCGTCATCAGCGGCGGCAAGGGTGGCAACGGCGGCACCGGCGGCAAGGGTGGCGCCACCGCAGGCAGCGCCGGCCAGGGCGGCTCGGGCTCGATCGGCGGCAACCCGGGCAAGGGCGGTACCGGCGGCGCCGGCGGGTAATCCCTTCCTCAACAATCGAATCGGCCCCCTCCGAAAGGAGGGGGCCGATTTCGTTGGGGCAGTTGGCAGTTAGAGGTCAGGCACGTGCGCCGTTGAGCGCACACGCCATCTGCGCATTGTTGGCATCGGTGTTCATATCGTCGGCCGTCGCGTTCAGCGAGTCACCACCACCACGAATCCCCATGATCAGCAACAGCTTTGCCGCCCGCAGTGACCAGGACCGCATCGGCGCTGCAATATCGCCGGGAAGCCCCGGCGTCGACGCCGCCGACATGGCGGCAGCGGCGGACTCGCGCAGCGCGGTTCGGCCGTAGACATTCGCATTCGCGACGTTCGGGTCGTCGTAGTTGACGCTGTTTCCGTTGCCGGCGGAATCGTAGGCGAAGTCCTCGTAATACGTCGCCGCGTGGTCCAGCGCCGCCCCGAATTGCTTACAGGCGTCGGGCACCGCAGAAGCCTCTGGCGCATCCGGCGGGGCCGCGGCCACCATGACGGGCACAGGGCCCGGCGCGGGGGCTGGTTGTTCGGTCTGCTCGTCGGGGTCGGCCGCGGCGACAGGCGCAGCAAACAGGGCCAACCCGGACACCACCAACGCTGCAGTCAGTGTCTTGCCTTGTCTCAGCGGTGATCTCATCGCGTCCTCCTGGATCGTGGGCTCCCCCGAACCGTCCCGGCTGGATGGTCCAAACCAGCCCAACCCGCACCCGTGACGTCAGGGTTGCGCAGGGTCAGGACGAAGTGATCATGGGTGGGATAGCTGACTCAATGGTTAACAAGCAACGAACGCCGGGCACCGTCCAAGGATCGATCGGGTGTCACCTTCACCGGCTTCGCGCCCAGTTGATACCGCCTTGAGACCGAAAACCGCCCGGATGACGGTCCGCGGGCGCGCATGACGCTCGGTAGACGGTAATCGGGCGAGAGTTATTGGGGTGGTGTTTACCGGCGAGACACCCTCCAACTCAATGATTCCTCCGAACGACACAGTGGTTATCAACTACGAGAGGCGCCAACACGACATGTTGAAACGCTTTGCCGCACTGGCTGGAGTATGCCTGCTGGCACCGATCGGAGCGGCCCCGCTCGCGCTCGCCGACCCGCCGGCCGATCCCAACGTGGCACCTGTCGCCAACGCCGGACCGGTGCCCGGCGGCCCTGCAGGACCGGTACCCTCCGCGGCGCCCGGAGTTCTCAAGACGCCCGACGGCTGGTCTCTCAGCGTGTCGGGCAAAGACGAGTCGATCGAACCCGTTGCCTCGCTGACGAATTCGCCGTGGTCGCGGGAATACCTCGTCGACGGGACCTTTAACGGTTCGGTGACCGGCGGCGGCGACACCAAACTGGCCGGCGGCACCCTGGAGGCCGGCTACCAGATCGGCTGCGGCATCATCCAGGACGACATCGAATCCATCGCCACCGGTGGTATCACCCCGGGCGTGGGAATCCCCTTCGTGAACGGCTCGCTGCTGCCCGTCACGCTCGGCCTGTCGGCGTCGTATCAGATGAAGATCGACCTCAAGCCCGGCGTGGTGAACATCGTTCCGGTCGGCAAGAAGGAATTCAAGGGCACCGCCCCCCGAATCTCCATCACCGGATTCCGCATCAAGATCGACGGTTGCGCTGGCCAGTCCTTCATCCGGTCGTACGCAACGCTGACCAGCTCCACCGACAACACCGACGACGTGGTGACCTACCTCGGCGTCACGAAAGCTGTTTAACAACTTCACATCGCCGTTCCCGCACTCGGCTGCCCGTCATCGACGTGGTGGTGGGCAGCCGAAATGCACCACCGGAAACCTCCGCGGGAACGCCCAGTGGATGAGCATCGGGTGCGCAGCGTTGGTGCCCCGTTCATCAATTGGACACACCACCAATCGATCATTCCTCAGAATCCAATGTATTGAGACGGAAGGCGCCGACAGGACATGTTGCATCGCTTTGCCACCGCGGCTGCAGTTTGCATGCTGATCCCGATGGGAGCGACCCCGCTCGCATTGGCGGACCCGGCGGATCCGGCGGCGCCGCCCGTCGTCGACGCAGGCGCTCCCCCACCACCACCGGACACCGGCGTGGTCGCCTCCTCGGTTCCCGGTATCGCCAAGACACCCGACGGCCGGACGCTGACGGTGGTCGCCAAGGATGAGACGCAGGTGCCGGTTGCCCCGCTCACGACGTCCCTGTCGTCTCGCGACTGGGTGGTCGGTGCGACGTTCACCGGCACCACCACCGGTTCGGTGTCCGGCGGAACGCTGGAGGCGGGCTACCAGGTCGGGTGCGGCGTCGAAATGGACAAGGTCAAGCTCATCGGCTCGGTGGGCGCCAGCTTGGGCAACGCCAGCCTCGGCACCGGTGGTCTCTCGCTACCCGGAACCATCAGCTTCCCGGTCTCGGGCCAGATCGAAGTCGATCCGCGGCCGGGCACGATCACCAACGTCGTCGTCGACAAGAAGAAGTTCAAGGGCACCTCGGCCCGAATCACGCTCAAGGACATCCACATCAAGATCGACAACTGTGTCGGCGCTTCGTCGCTGCGCTCGTACGCGGTACTGACCAGCTCCGGGACCGACGCCGACGACATCGTCGCGTACTACGGCATCACCAAAGTCTTCTGACAACGGTGCGTCAGATGTACCGAATGCTCGTCAAGGGCGCGGCGCTGGCCGCACTCGCTGTCGGAGCGGCGGTCGCCCCCATGGCGACCGCCGCGGCCGATGAGCCGCTTCCGGAACCATCAGCTTCCCGGTCTCGGGCCAGATCGAAGTCGATCCGCGGCCGGGCACGATCACCAACGTCGTCGTCGACAAGAAGAAGTTCAAGGGCACCTCGGCCCGAATCACGC
>NZ_JACBJQ010000036.1 GCF_013404075.1 Mycolicibacterium vinylchloridicum | reverse complement strand
CCGTTCCCGACGAACTCGTCGACGACTCGGCGATCGTCGGCGACATCGACTACGTCCGCAAACAGATCGCCGCCTGGGAAGCCGCCGGCGTCACCATGATGGTCATCGGCGCCCGCAGCCCCGAACAGATCACCGAGGCCGCCAGCCTCTTGTAGACACTTCTTGCGAGTTGTCTAGCCCGGGCTCTAGATTGACCGGATGACGTTCGGGCGCTCAGCGCAGGATGTGGGCGTCGCCGAACGTCATCTCGACGTGGGCGACCGAGCCCGACACCATCGCGCGCTTCGGCAGCCCCAGCGAGGCCAGCTCTTTGGCGTACGGGTGATCACCCAGGCGCAGGGTCGCGCCGCCGGGCCGGAATCGCACCCCGGAGTTCTTCATCTCCCAGGGCACTTCGCGGGTGGTGCCGTCGGCGAACGTGTACGTCTTGAGCACCTGGGTGCGCGGCCGCAGCGAGGGAATCGGCAGGCCTCGGTGGAATTCGATGCCGGCGATCAGCGATCCGTTCTCACTCACGTCGAAGGTGAACGGACTGGCGTCTCGAACAGTGAAATCGGCCATGATCTTGGGGAAGCCCCAAATCGTCCGGCCGGCCTCGAGGGTGAACTCCTGGTCGACCGGCAGGTGGTGGATGAAGGCGGCCGCGTCGCCGAGAGCTTTGAGGCCACTGGCATCGGAGTCCGGGGGATTGACCATCACGCACGTGCCGAACTCGTGGTACTTGCCGAGGTCGCCGTCGATGTAGCGGGCCAGCATCAGGTTCACCACCGCGCGGCCAGGCCGGAACTGGCAGACCTTCAATCCGCTGTAGTCGATGAGTCGCTGCGCGGCGTCGGCCGAAACGGAGAACATCGCCGTGTGGACATCGGCCTTGCGAATCCGCACCGGCATGGTGAGCACTGTGCCGGCAATGGTGTGCTGCGAATCAGACATGCGGACACTGTAATCCGCTTCGGGACCTTGCGTGGACGGAAGTATGGAGGGAATTAGATGACAGGCACTTTGGCTCCAGCCAAGCCGAATGTTGATCTGACGGACGGAAATTTCTACGCCGACGGTGCCGCGCGCGAGGCATATCGCTGGATGCGGGCCAACGAGCCGGTGTTCCGCGATCGCAACGGGTTGGCCGCGGCGGCGAGCTATCAGGCGGTGATCGACGCCGAGCGCGACCCGGAGACGTTCTCCAACACCGGCGGTATCCGGCCCGACAACCCGGGCATGCCGTACATGATCGACATGGACGATCCCGGACATCTGTTGCGCCGCAAGCTCGTCAACGCCGGTTTCACTCGTAAACGGGTGATGGACAAGGTCGCCGGGATCGACGAATTGTGCGACACGCTGATCGACGCGGTATGCGAGCGGGGAGAATGCGACTTCGTTCGCGATATCGCCGCGCCGCTGCCGATGGCCGTCATCGGTGACATGCTCGGCGTACTGCCCGAAGAGCGTTCGACGTTGCTGAAGTGGTCCGACGATCTGGTGTGCGGCCTGAATTCAGCTGCCGATGCCGAGACCTTGCAGGCCGTCATGGATGCGTTCGCCGGGTATTCGGCCTACGCCACCGAGACGATCGCCAAGCGCCGGGCCGAACCGACCGACGATCTGTTCTCGATTCTGGTCAACTCCGAGGTCGAAGGCTCGCGCCTCGATGATCAGGAGATCATCATGGAGACCCTGCTGATCCTCATCGGCGGGGACGAGACCACCCGGCACACGCTGTCTGGCGGCACCGAACAGCTTGTGCGCCACCAAGATCAGTGGCAGAGCCTGTTGGCGGATCCGGCCCTGTTGCCGGGCGCCATCGAGGAGATGCTGCGCTGGACCTCCCCGGTCAAGAACATGGCCCGCACGGCGATGCGCGACGTCGAGTTCCACGGCACGCAGCTGCGCCAGGGCGAGAAGATGCTGCTGATGTTCGAGGGGGCGAATTTCGACGAGTCGGTGTTCGGCGACCCGGAGAACTTCCGCATCGACCGGAACCCGAACAGCCACTTGGCCTTCGGCTTCGGCACGCACTTCTGCCTGGGCAATCAGCTGGCCCGACTGGAGCTCAGCACCATGGTGCGCAAGGTTCTCGAGCGGCTGCCGGATCTGCGGCTGGCCGACGAGAACGCGCTGCCGCTGCGGCCGGCGAACTTCGTCAGCGGGCTGGAAGCGATGCCGGTGGTGTTCACCCCGTCGAAGCCGGTTCTCGCTTAATCGCCGACCGCCTTGTTTGAGCTGTCCCACTTCTGGGAATCATGACCCCACTCCCCGGGTGAGCGGCGCGGCTGGCCGGGCCGGGGTAACACCGTCATGAGTTGTGGGGCAACATGCATGTCACTGAATCCGACCGAACCCGATACTTGCGCAGGCTGTTCCTCGCCGCGACGCTGACTCTCCTGGCGCCATTGGCGGCGCCGACGGGCGTTCCTGCCGCGTCGGCCGCCGAAGAGTGTCCCGACGTGGAGGTGGTGTTCGCCCGCGGCACGTTCGAACCGCCGGGTGTCGGCGGCATCGGCCAGTCATTCGTCGACCAACTGAGAGCGCAACCGCAGCTTGTCGGCAAGTCGGTCGACGTGTATGCGGTGAATTACCCCGCCTCGCTGAACTTTCCGGCTGCCGCCGATGGTGTGATCGACGCCAGCAACCGAGTTCGCGACATGGCGGGCAGGTGCCCGGACACCGAGATTGTGCTCGGCGGCTACTCCCAGGGCGCCGCGGTCGCCGGTTACGTCACGGCCGACAAGATCCCGGACGGCTATGTGCCGCCGAACGGGATCAACGGGCCGATGCCGCCGGAGATCGCGACCCATGTCGCGGCCGTCGCATTGTTCGGTAAACCGTCGAACGGGTTTCTGAACAGCATCGATCGCAGCGCGCCACCGATCACCGTGGGTGCCCTCTACGTGCCTAAGACGATCGACCAGTGCGTGCCAGGGGATCCGATCTGCTCACCGACCGGCGGCGACAACGGCGCCCATATGGCCTATGCCGACAACGGGATGACCGCTCAGGCGGCCGGTTTCGCTGCGCAGAAGATCGTCGCGGCCGCGCCACCGACTGCGACGCAGAACCGTTAGCGCATCTTCCAGACGGGCGCGCGCTTCTCCTTGAACGCCAGCGGGCCCTCCTTGGAGTCCTCGCTCAAGAACACCGGGATGCCGTTCGCGGTGTCGGGCTTGAACGCGTCGAGTTCGTGCATGCCTTCGGATTCGCGGATGGTCTTGAGGATCGCCTGTACGGCCAGCGGGCCGTTGTTGTTGATCACCTCGGCGATCTCGAGCGCCTTCTCCAGCGCCGTGCCATCGGGCACCACGTAGCCGATGAGCCCGTAGGACAGCGCCTCGGCGGCGGTGATGTGGCGGCCGGTGAGCAACAGGTCGCACGCGATCGTGTAGGGAATCTGCCGCGGCAGCCGCACCGCGGACCCGCCCATCGGGTACAGGCTCCACTTCGCCTCGGAGATGCCGAACTTCGCGCTCTCGCCCGCGACGCGGATATCGGTACCCTGCAGGATCTCGGTGCCGCCCGCGATGGCCGGGCCCTCGACGGCCGCGATGAGCGGCTTGGTGAGCCTGCGGCCCTTCAGTAGGCCCTCGATCTTTGTCGGGTCGAACGCGCCGCTCTTGAACGAGTCACCGGGAGGCGCCTTGGTCGCGTTCTTCAGGTCCATGCCCGCACAGAAGTAGCCGCCCGCACCCGTCAGGATGCAGGTCCGGATCTCCGGATCCTCGTCGACGCGGTTCCAGGCGTCGACCATGATCGAGAGCATCTCAGTCGAAAGCGCGTTGCGCGCCTCAGGCCGGTTCAGCGTGACGATGAGAGTGTGTCCGCGCTGCTCAATGAGGGCGTCGGCGCTTTTTTCGGGCTCGCTCACAGGTATCTGCCTTCCAGCATCTTTGCCACAGACTTGTGTGGAAATGTAACACGTTCTAATTTGGGTCCGTGGCCCTGAACATAGCCGACCTAGCCGAACACGCCATCGATGCCGTGCCTGACCGCGTTGCCTTCATCTGCGGTGAGGACCGAATCACTTTCGCCGAGTTGGAGGACAAGGCGAACCGCTTCGCCCATTACCTCATCGACCACGGCGTCAAGAAGGACGACAAGGTCGGGTTGTACTGCCGAAATCGGATCGAGATCGTCATCGCGATGCTCGGCACCATCAAGGCAGGCGCGATCCTGGTCAACGTCAACTTCCGCTACGTCGAGGGCGAACTGCGCTACCTGTTCGAGAACTCCGACATGGTGGCACTGGTGCATGAGCGCCAGTACTCCGATCGCGTCGCCAACGTGCTTCCCGACACCCCCGACGTCAAGACGATCCTGGTGATCGAAGACGGAAGCGACAACGACTTCGCCCGCTACGGCGGTGTCGAGTTCTACGCCGCACTCGCCGAGAGTTCGCCGGTGCGGGACTTCGGTGAGCGCAGCGAGGACGACATCTACCTGCTCTACACCGGCGGGACCACCGGCTTCCCCAAGGGGGTCATGTGGCGCCATGAGGACATCTACCGGGTTCTGTTCGGCGGCACCGACTTCGCCACCGGTGAGTTCGTCAAGGACGAGTACGACCTGTCCCGGGCTGCGGTCACCAATCCGCCGATGGTGCGCTACGCAATTCCGCCGATGATTCACGGCGCCACTCAATCGGCGACCTGGATGTCCATCTTCTCCGGCCAAACCACCGTGCTGTCACCGGAATTCGACGCCGACGACGTCTGGCGCACCATCCACGAGCACAAGGTGAACCTGCTGTTCTTCACCGGTGACGCGATGGCACGCCCGCTTCTGGATGCGCTGCAGTCCGCGATCGACAGTGGCAAGGAGTACGACCTCTCCTCGCTGTTCCTGCTGGCCAGCACCGCGGCGCTGTTCTCCACCAGCCTCAAGGAGAAGCTGCTCGAACTGCTGCCCAACCGGGTGATCACCGACTCGATCGGATCCTCGGAGACCGGCTTCGGCGGCACCAGCATCGTCGCCAAGGGGGAGCACCACATGGGCGGCCCTCGGGTCACCATCGACCATCGCACGGTCGTTCTCGACGAGGACGGCAACGAGGTCAAGCCCGGCTCCGGAGTCCGCGGTGTGATCGCCAAGAAGGGCAACATCCCGGTCGGCTACTACAAGGACGAGAAGAAGACCGCCGAGACGTTCAAGACCTACAACGGCGTGCGTTACGCGATCCCCGGCGACTACGCCGAGGTCGAAGCGGACGGCACCGTGACGATGCTGGGTCGTGGCTCGGTGTCGATCAACAGCGGTGGCGAGAAGATCTACCCCGAAGAGGTGGAGGCCGCACTCAAGGGCCATCCGGACGTGTTCGACGCCCTGGTCGTCGGGGTGCCCGATCCCCGCTTCGGCAACCATGTCGCCGCCGTGGTGGCTCCCCGCAAGGGTGCCCGTCCGACGCTGTCCGATCTGGATACCTTCGTGCGCAAGGAGATTGCCGGCTACAAGGTGCCGCGCAGCCTGTGGATCGTCGACGAGGTGAAGCGCTCACCGGCCGGAAAGCCGGACTACAAGTGGGCCAAGGATCAGACCGAGGCGCGGCCGGCCGACGAGGTGCACGCCAAGCACGTGGGCGCGTCCAGCTGATGCACACAGAGCTTTGTGATCGGTTCGGCATCAAGTACCCGATCTTCGTCTTCACCCCGTCGGAGAAGGTCGCCGCGGCGGTCAGCCGCGCCGGCGGCATGGGCGTGCTGGGCTGCGTGCGGTTCAACGACCCCGACGACCTCGAGGCCGTGCTGCAGTGGATGGACGAGAACACCGACGGTAAGCCGTACGGCGTCGACGTCGTGATGCCGGCGAAGATCCCCACCGAAGGCTCGTCGGTCGACATCAACAAGCTGATCCCACAGGAGCATCGGGACTTCGTCGCCAAGACGATGGCCGACCTGGGTGTGCCACCGCTTCCCGACGACCTCGCCCGCAACGAGGGCACGCTCGGCTGGCTGCACTCAGTCGCGCGCTCGCATGTGGAGGTCGCGCTGCGGCACCCGATCAAGCTGATCGCCAACGCCCTCGGCTCGCCGCCCAAGGACGTCATCGACCAGGTTCACGAAGCCGGAGTACCGATCGCGGCCCTAGCCGGTTCGGCCAAACATGCTCAGCGGCATGTCGACAACGGCGTGGATATCGTTGTGGCCCAAGGCCATGAGGCGGGTGGACATACCGGCGAGATCGGCTCGATGGTGCTTTGGCCGGAGATCGTGGACGCGGTTTGCGACCGCGCCGCGGTACTCGCCGCGGGTGGCATCGGTACCGGCCGCCAGGTCGCCGCCGCGCTTGCGCTGGGCGCCCAAGGTGTGTGGATGGGTTCGGCGTTCCTGACCTCGGCCGAATACGACCTCGGCGTCCGGCTGCCGTCCGGGCGGTCGGTGATCCAGGAGGCGATGCTGACGGCGACGTCGGCCGACACCGTGCGCCGCCGGATCTACACCGGGAAGCCGGCCCGGCTGCTCAAGAGTCGCTGGACCGACGCCTGGGATGCCGACGGCGCTCCTGAGCCGTTGCCGATGCCGTTGCAGAACGTTCTCGTCAGCGAGGCGCACCAGCGGATGAGCGAATCGTCGGATCCGACGACGGTCGCGATGCCGGTCGGCCAGATCGTCGGGCGGATGAACGAGATCCGGCCGGTCGCCGACATCATCGCCGAGCTGGTCGACGGCTTCGAGGCGGCAAGCCGGAAACTGGACACGATCCGCGACAGTTAGTGCGTCTCGTCTCGTAGGGCAGCTTCGGTCCAGTAGCCGCCCATTCCCGATGGGATCGCGATGACGCGGATAGTGCGCGGCGTCGGTGGTTGTCCGGGGCAGAGTTGCTGCAGCTTCATATCGAAGCCGCGGGCCTGGCTGGGGTGGTACCAGGACACGACGGCAGGATCTTGCCGACCTTTGTCTTCAACTCCGTCCAGGGCGTACTGACAGCCGGGCGGGGGAAGCATCGGCGTGATGTTTGCAGTGATCGCCTTGAGGTTGGCATCTGATTCAGGCTGCCCGTCAATGCGCATGAGATTGACGTTGTCGGGATTGTGGGTGTTGAGTCCTGCCACAACGGCTTCGGCGGCTTTCTGTTGTGTTGCGGCGTTGTAGTCCTTCATCGGGTAGGGGTTGACGTCTTCTGTCGCGTACAGATACCACAGGGCAGCGCCGCCCAGACAGAGGAGCGCGACTGCAAGAGTGACCACCACGATTAAGCGGGTGGTTTTGGCAGCCAGCATCTTCATCACTCTCCGGGGTAGGTCAGGTGGACGAACTCGACCGATGCGTTGCCGCCGTTGAAGCCGCCGTTGTCTGGCATCCAGTCGTCGTGAAAGTTGTTGGTGCCCATGGCATGTTGGTCCACCACATCCACGAGGGTGCCGTTCTGCATCTTTTGTCCGACATAGACGGCAGTGTGATTGATGGTTCCGGTGGCCGTGTCGTGATAGTAGATGAGATCACCGGGCACGAGCCCAGCTTTCGATGGCGCGAGGGGATCGAGCGCGGCGATGTTGGCCGGCATTGGTGCAGTACCGACCACGTGGCCACGGCCCGAGTCAACGATGAAGTCGCGGTTGGCTTGGGCAACCGACCATGTGTTGGAGTTCGTGTTACCCGGAAAGTGCAGGCCGTTGTTGTAGTACCAGTCGTCCGCGTCGCCGCGGTGCCAGTCGTCGATGCCATCCCCGACGTCGTGAAATCCGCCGGCCCGCATGACTTGTGACGCGAAATTGGTGCAGTCCCCGCCGCCGTCTCCGAAGTTCTCATAGTCGGGATTCGAACGATGTCGATCGTCGGCATTGCCGGCCCATCGGTCGGCGTATTCGAGTGCGCGTCTGCGTGCCTCCGAGAGGGTTCCGTATGGATCGGCGGGTCCGGTTGTGAAGTCCACCCCCTGGGCGGTCTCGCTGAAGTCGTGATTGGTGAGTTCCGCTGTGGCGCTGGCGATCTTCGCGGCGACCTCGTTGTCAGCGGTACGCAGTGCGGCCGCCCGGGTCGCGAGTGTCGCCGCATGTTGTTGTGCAGCAAAGATTCGCGGCGGCCTGGACCCGCTGGTGTCGACCACCGAGAGGTCTTCGCTCACGGTGAAATTGGCTTCGCGCGCCGCGTTGACGGCATTGATCGCCTGGCTTTTGAGGTAGCCGAGTTGATCGGCGCCACGGCGGGCAATCGTCGCCGCTTCCTGCAAGCTGTCAGCCATGCCGCGCACTTTCACCCGGGAACCGTTCCGTCGCCCAGCGCCGCGAGACGCTGTGCGGAGTTGTCCTCCGTGTTCACGTAGTGCGCCGCAGCAGTGATCAGTTTGTCGCCCGTGGCCTGGACGCGGCTGGCCATGGCCGCTGCCGCGGTCCCAACCGCTTTATACACGCTGCCGACCGCAGCCGCTGTTGCTTGCGCTGGCGGTCCCACCCGTCCGGTGGGGACCTGGCTGGCTAAGCGCGCTGCGTCGACCGAGCACTGTCCAGCAAGTGCATGTAAGCCCTCGTCGCAAACTTCGAAAGCCGGCATCGGCTCAGTCTAGGACGAATACTCGGCACGTCTATTCACCCGATCCGCGGCAGCTCGCCCGCGCTGCAACCTGTCCGATTTGTTCACGACTTGCCGGGGAAGGGGCCATAACGTGCAGTCATGGACATCGCCATCACATCGACCGTCATCGAAATCGTGCCGAGCGACCTGCCTCGTTCGCTGTCCTTTTACCGGCTGCTCGGCCTAGGTGTGCCGGACCCGGACGGGCCGCATGTCGAAATAGAACTGCCGGGTGGGAATCGGTTGGCATTCGACACCGAGGAGATCATCGCGGGGATGCATCCGGGGTGGACGCCCCCCACCTCCGCGGGACGGGTGGCGCTGGCCTTCGGGCTGCGTTCGCCGGCCGAGGTCGACGAGCTGTTCGCCCGCGTCGTCGACGCCGGACATCTCGGCGCACTCGAGCCATTCGATGCGCCGTGGGGCCAGCGCTACGCCAGCGTCACGGACCCAGACGGCACGACGGTTGATCTGTTTGGGGCGCTGGGATGACGACCGCCGCGACGGGCAGGCCGGAGAATGTGCGCACCTCCCGGTGCAGATGTGGCTGGTCGGCATAGCCGACTCGAGCGGTGGTTTCAGCGACGGAGGCCTCGGCACGCAGCATCGCGACCGCCCGTCTGAAGCGCAGGACCCGTCGCAGCATGGCCGGGCCATAGCCGTACACGTTGACACATTGTCGCTGTAAATGTCTTGTCGACCAACCGATTTCACTGGCGACATCACTCACTGCGGCGCCGTGTCCCAGCGCATTGGTCACTGCCCCGAGCTGCGGGAGGGACCAGGGTGCTGTTTCCTTGGTGGGTTCGCCGTTGAGTAGTTGTCCAGTGACGTCGGTGAGCGAGCCGCGTACGTCGGGGCGCAGCTCGGCCAGCGGAACTCGATCGTTGAGCAGCTCGGCCGCAGGCACGCCGAGCAACCGGGGCAGTACACCAGGGTGGAACCGCATGCCTGTCACCTCGACCGATTCGTGGTCGCTGACGAAGGACGCGGTGTCCGGACCGGCCACCACGATCGAGCCGTTCAGTTCGATCAGATCCATGCACCCGTCGGGCAGCACGTGAGTAGGTCTGTGACCGTCGGACCGCCAGACGCATTCGACCAGCGGCCGCAGCGGTAGCGCGGGCGCGACCTCGCGATAGCCCATGTATCCGACCGTAGCCAACCTCACCGACAACGGTCTGGGTACACAACTCCGGACACGATCCGCGACAACTAGGGCGCCTCGCTGATTAAGCTCGGTCGGGTGAATGGCGCACAGGCACTGATCACGACGTTGGTCGACGGTGGCGTTGATGTGTGCTTCGCCAATCCCGGCACCTCCGAGATGCACTTCGTCGCCGCACTGGACATGGTGCCGAAGATGCGCGGTGTGCTCACACTGTTCGAAGGGGTCGCCACCGGCGCCGCTGACGGGTACGCGCGCATTGCCGGCAAGCCCGCTGCAGTGCTGTTGCACCTCGGTCCAGGACTGGGCAACGGGCTGGCCAACCTGCACAACGCGCGACGGGCGCATGTGCCGATGGTGGTCGTCGTCGGTGATCACGCGACCTATCACAAGAAGTACGACGCGCCGCTGGAGTCCGATATCGACTCGGTGGCCGGCACCGTGTCGGGCTGGCTGCGCCGCAGCCTGGCGGTCGCCGATGTGGCCGCCGATACCGCTGAGGCCATCGCGACGGCACGCGCCGGTAGGCACATCTCCACCCTGATCCTGCCCGCCGACGTCTCCTGGAACGAGGGCGCGTCGACTCCGGACAGTTCTGCGGGACAGCCGGATTCGGCGATCATCGATCTGGGGCAGGTAGCGGACGTACTACGCGCCGGCGAGCCGACGGTGATCATGGTCGGCGGCGACGCCACCGGTGTGGCCGGCCTGTCCGCGGCGGTCCGGCTCGCACAGGCCAGCGGCGCGCGGGTGTTGTGCGAGACGTTTCCGGCCCGACTCGAGCGCGGGGCAGGGGTGCCGGCCGTGGAGCGGCTGGCCTATTTCGCCGAGGCCGCCGTCGCCCAGCTCGCCGGTGCCCGGCACCTCGTGCTGGCCGGTGCACCCCATCCGGTCTCGTTCTTCGCCTATCCCGGCAAGGCCAGCGACCTGGTGCCCGACGGCTGCGCGGTGCATACCTTGGCCGGCCCGGTCGGCGCCGCCGCCGCATTGGAGGCCTTGGCCGACAAGGTCGCACCGGGCGAGATCGCGGCCACCGCGGCGCCGTCGCGACCGGCCCTGCCGAGCGGGCCGCTCACGGTGATGACGTCAGCCGATGTCATCGGCGCGTTGCTGCCCGAACGGGCCATCGTCGTCGATGAGGCGAACACGTCGGGAGTCCTTCTGCCGCAGGCGACGGCGGGCGCCCCGGCACACGACTGGCTCACCCTCACCGGCGGTGCGATCGGCTATGCGTTGCCGGTATCGGTCGGAGCCGCGATCGCCGCGCCGGACCATCCGGTGCTGTGCCTGGAGTCCGACGGTTCGGCGATGTACACCATCTCGGCGTTGTGGACCCAAGCCCGCGAGGGCCTCGACGTCACCACGGTCGTCTACGCCAATCGCGCCTACGACATCCTGCGGATCGAACTGCAGCGGGTCGGCGCCGAGGCGGCCGGGGCGGGCCCAGGGCCCAAGGCTGAGGCGCTTCTCGATTTGACCGGACCCACACTGGATTTCGTGCGCATCGCTAAAGGTATGGGGGTGCCTGCCCGCCGGGTTGGCACGGCCGAGGAGCTTGCCGATGCCCTG
This sequence comes from Mycolicibacterium vinylchloridicum, assembly GCF_013404075.1. Taxonomy (GTDB): domain Bacteria; phylum Actinomycetota; class Actinomycetes; order Mycobacteriales; family Mycobacteriaceae; genus Mycobacterium; species Mycobacterium vinylchloridicum. Next base: position 47,928 of record NZ_JACBJQ010000036.1, on the reverse strand, counting down.
CAGTGGGCTTTCGACGAGCCGGGACCCCACCTGATCGAGGCGGTCATGCCCTCGATCGCGTCCTAACGCGGGATCTCGAACACCGGGTCCGCGCACTCCAGCGCCTCGGCGGACAGCCTGCGCTTGATGATCTTGAACGTCTCGGTGCTCGGCAACGCGGTGCTCACCCGCACGAACGACGGCCATTGCTTGGGTCCGAGATCGTTCTGGGCAGCCAAGAATTCGCGGAAGGCCGCCGGATCGAAGTCCGTACCCTCGGGTAGCACCAGCGCGGCCATCACCCGATCGCCGACCGACGGGTCGGGGATCGGATACACCACGGCCTCGGTCACATCGGGATAGCGCATCAGCACGCGCTCGATCGGCGCGGTGCCCAGGTTCTCGCCGTCGACCCGCATCCAGTCACCCAGCCGGCCGGCGAAGTGCACGTAGCCGGCGTCGTCCCGGTAGGCCAGATCTCCGCTGTGGTAGATCCCGCCGGTCATCCGCTCGGTTTCGGCATCTGGGGCGTTGTAGTAGCCGCGGAAATTGCCTGGGCCGGTGAGGTTTACCAGCTCGCCGATCACCCCGGGCGGGCACGGCTGCCCGGTCTGGACGTCGATGATCTCGAGGCCTTCGGGCAGCGGACCCAGCGCGCCCTCGGGGGTGTCCGGGGTGCGGGCGATGTTCACCCCGCCCTCGGTGGAGCCGAATCCGTCGACGACGATCACGCCGAAACGTTGTGCAAACCGGTCGATATCGCGCGGCGCGGCCTCGTTGCCGTAGACGATCCGCAACGGATTGTCGGCGTCGTCAGGCTGCGCCGGGGTGGCCAGGATGTAGGACATCGGCTTGCCGACGTAGTTGGCGTAGGTGGCGTTGAACCGCCGGACGTCGGGAATGAACTGCGAGGCGGAGAACTTGCGCCGCAACGCAATCGATGCCCCGGCGGCGACCGCGACCGCCCAGCCTGCCATCACCGCATTCGAGTGGAACAGCGGCATCGACAGGTAGCAGGTATCGGTGGGCCCCAGCCCGAACCGCTCGGCCAGCATCACTCCGGGAAATGCGACCTTCTCGTGCGTGCAGCGCACCGCCTTCGGATCGCCGCTGGTGCCCGAGGTGAAGATCAGCATGAACAGATCGTCGAAGTGGCTGGGCGCGAACGTGACCGGTGAGCCGCGGAACTGGCCGAGCTCATCGGCCCAGGCGGACGATCCGACGTCGACGACGGCCATGCCCTCGGGGACGAAACCGGCGCCGTAACTTTGGAGGTCACCGTCAGCGAGGACGAACTGACAATCGGCTTTCTGGATGTCGCGGGCCAGCGCCTCACCGCGGCGGGTGGGGTTCAACCCGACCGGGACCAGCCCGGCCAGTGCGGCCGCCACCAGCAACGAGGAGAAGAACGGCGTGTTGCCGAGCAGCACGCCGATGTGCGGTGGCTTCGCCGGATCGAGTCTGGCCTTGCACGCTGCCGCCAGGTCGGCGGCATCCTGAATATGTTGGCGCCAGGTCGAATACGAGCCGTCGTCGGCGTGGATACCGCGATCGTCGACGTCGGCCAACCGCACGAGCAGATCGGTGACGGTCTGCTCGTCGCTCACGGGTCCGCTCAAGCCGGCGTGTCGGCCAGCTCGCGGCCGATCTGACGCAGCTGCGCGGTGGCGCCGCCGAGTGCGAACTCGATCTGCTTGGCGGTGATGAAGTAGCGGTGGACCTGGTGGTCGGTGTCGATGCCGACTCCGCCGTGGACGTGCACGGTGGTGTGAGCCACCCGATGCCCGGCCTCGGCCGCCCAGAACGCGGCCGTGGCCACCTCGACATCGGCGGGCAGATCCTCAGACAGCCGCCACGACGCCTGAACGAGTGCCAGCCCCAGGCCCTTGATGTCGATGTAGTCGTCGGCCAGCCGTGCCGAAACCGCCTGGAAACTGCCGATCGGGCGGTCGAACTGCTCACGGGTGCGGGCGTACTCGGCCGTCAGCTCCAGCGCACGCTCCAGCACACCGAGCTGGAAGGCTGTGTGGCCCAATGTCTTGTGTGTGGTCAACCAGGCCAGGACGTCGCCGTCGCCGACGACCCGATCGGCCCCGACCTCGACACCGGCGAGATCGAGCTCGCCCGCACTGGTCTTGCCGGTGGTCAGAAGCGGGGTCACCGAAACCCCCGCGTCGCTGGCGGCCACGATGAAGACCTTTGTGCCGGAATCAGTTTCAGCCGGAACCAGGAACGCGTCGGCGACAGGGCCGAACTCGACCTGGGTGCGGGTACCGGTCAGCTTGAACCCGTCGCCGGCGGCGGTCGCCTGCACCGGGCCCTGGCCGAATTCCCCGTCGAGGGCCACGGCCAGGATCTTCTCGCCGGCCACCGCCGGGGCCGCCCACGCCTCACGTTGTTCGGGGCTACCGAACCGGGCGAGCGCGCCGGCGCCCAAGACGACCGACTCCAGATACGGCACGGCGGCGAGCTGGCGGCCCAGTGCCGCGAGGATCGCCGTCTGCTCCAGCACGCCGAAGCCGCCGCCGCCCACCGATTCCGGCGCCGCCGTCGACAGGATGTCGGCGTCGATCAGCTTGCGCCACAGCTCGGTATCGAAGCGCTGCTCGAGGCTGTCGAGCTCACGCTGATGCTGCGGTGTGCACACCGCGTCGACGATGGTGCCGACCAGACCCGAGAGATCCTGCGCGGCTTCTGTTCTGGTGAAATCCATTTCGGTCCTACTTCTCTTCAGGTCTGTCGGTGGTCAGCGGTTGACTCGGGGCAGGCCCAGCGCGACCATGCCGATGATGTCGCGCTGGATCTCGTTGGTGCCGCCACCGAAGGTGAGGATCAGGGCCGCGCGGTGCATCCGCTCGACACGACCGCGCAGCAGCGCTCCGTGGGAATCCTGGCGCAGCGTGGCCGAGGGCCCGAGAATTTCCATCAGCAGCCGGTAGGCCTCGGTGGCCAGCTCGGTGCCGAAGACCTTGGCCGCCGAGGCGTCGGCCGGGCTGAGCGTTCCGCTCTTGGCGGAGGCGAGTTCCCAGTTGATCAGCTTGAGGTACTCGGCCTTGGCCAGCACGCGGGCGAGGTTGAGCTGCACCCACTCCGAGTCGACCAGGCGATTGCCGTGGACATCCTTGGTGTTCTGCGCCCACTCGCGAACCTGGTTGAGTGCCAGGAAGATCGGCTGGGCCGAAACCAGGGCGACGCGCTCATGATTCAGCTGATTGGTGACCAGCTTCCAGCCGCCGTTCTCCTCACCGACGCGAGTGGAGACGGGCACCCGGACGTCCTGATAGTAGGTGGCGCTGGTGCCGACACCGGCCATCGTGTGCACCGGCGTCCACGAGAAGCCCTCGGATGTGGTCGGCACGATCAGCACCGAGATGCCACGGTGCTTCTTGGCCTCCGGGTTGGTCCGCACCGCCAGCCACACGTAGTCGGCGTACTGGATCAGGCTGGTCCACATCTTCTGGCCGTTGACCACGTAGTCGTCGCCATCGCGCACCGCGGTCGTGCGCAGCGCCGCCAGGTCTGTGCCGGCGCCGGGCTCGGAATAGCCGATCGCGAAGTGCAGATCCCCGGCGGCGATCTTGGGCAGATAGAACGACTTCTGCTCGTCGGTGCCGAACGCCATGATCGTCGGCGCGACGCTGTTGATGGTCAGGAAGGGCACGGGCGCGCCCGCGATGGCGGCCTCGTCGGTGAAGATCAGCGAGTCCATCGGGTCGCGGTTCTGGCCGCCGTACTCCGTCGGCCAGTTCAGGGTGAGCCAGCCGTCCTTGCCCATCTGGGACACGGTCTCGCGGTAGACGTTGCCGGTGCCGATCTCGCCGCCGGTCGTCGACATCAGCGCTTCCTGGCGCTCAGGGGTCATCAGCTTGCCGAAATAGGCCCGCAGTTCGCGGCGCAGCTCCTCTTGTTCAGGGGTGTAACTGATCCGCATCGCACTTGATCCTTCGTTGGAGTTCGTCGCCGTCGGCGACCCGCCGACACTCCTGGTTGTAACACGTTCTAGTCTTGTGGTCCAGCGCCGGTTCAGACCAGGTGTCGCTCCATCAGGTCGTATCGTGGTGCTGCGAACGCCCCGCCGCCGGGGTCTGTCAGCCAAGGAGGTTGTCGTGCGAGTCGAAGTCGATCGCGATCGTTGTGAAGGTAACGCTGTCTGCGTGGGAATCGCGCCGGACCTGTTCGAACTCGACGATGAGGACTACGTCATCGTGACCAAGGACCCGATCCCCGCGGACCGGGAGGATGCGGCCGAGCAGTCCATCGCCGAATGCCCCCGCGCCGCCCTGACCCGCAAAGACTAGAGGTATTCGTAAGTTGACTGCACAAGACGACGCGATTGATCTGTCCGGACGGGTAGCGGTGGTGACCGGTGCCGCCGCTGGCCTGGGCCGCGCCGAGGCCGTCGGGTTGGCCAAATCCGGGGCGACGGTCGTGGTCAACGACATGCCCAAGGCACTCGACGAATCCGACGTGCTGGACGAGATCGCCGCCGCCGGATCCAAGGGCGTGGCAGTTGCCGGCGATATCAGCCAGCGCTCGACCGCCGACGAACTGGTGTCTTGCGCCGACGGGCTCGGCGGACTGAACATCGTCGTCAACAACGCCGGCATCACCCGCGACCGCATGTTGTTCAACATGACCGACGAGGACTGGGATGCGGTCATCGCGGTCCACCTGCGGGGGCACTTCCTGCTCACCCGCAATGCCGCGACCTACTGGCGCAACCAGGCCAAGGAGAACAACGGCACGGTCTACGGCCGCATCATCAACACCACCTCGGAGGCCGGGTTGTCCGGGCCGATCGGGCAGGCCAACTACGGCGCCGCCAAGGCGGGCATCACCGCGCTGACCCTGACCGCATCGCGGGCACTCGGCCGTTACGGCGTGCGAGCCAACGCGATCGCCCCGCGGGCGCGCACCGCGATGACGGCCGACGTGTTCGGCGAGGTTCCCGAGCTCGCCGAGGGCGAGGTCGACCCGTTGTCACCCGAACACGTGGTGACGCTGGTGCGGTTCCTGGCCTCGCCTGCCTCGGACAAGGTCAACGGTCAGGTGTTCATCGTCTACGGGCCGTCGGTCACGCTGGTCGCCGCTCCCACCGCCGAGCACCGGTTCGATGCCGACGGAGCTGCGTGGGATCCCTCGACGCTGGGTGCCTCGATGGGCGCGTACTTTGCTGATCGCGATCCGGACCGCACGTTCGGCGTCATGGGCTTGATGGGCGACTGATCAGTCGGGGTCGCCCGGACTGTTCGCGTTGCCCAGCACATCGAGGAAGGACCGCGCCCACCGGTCGACATCGTGGGCCAATACCTGCCTGCGTAGCGCCCGCATCCGGCGGCGCCCCTCTTCTGCAGTCTGATTGACGGCGGCCTCGATGGTGTCCTTGACCCCTTCGAGATCGTGCGGGTTGGTCAAATAAGCCTGACGGAGTTCGGCTGCGGCACCGGTGAATTCACTGAGAACCAGGGCGCCGCCGAGATCGCTGCGACAGGCGACGTACTCCTTGGCCACCAGGTTCATCCCGTCGCGAAGCGGTGTCACCAGCATGACGTCAGCGGCCACGAAGAATGCGATCAGGTCGTCGCGGGGCACCGGACGATGGATGTAATGCACCACCGGGTGGCCCACTTCGCCGTACTCGCCGTTGATGTGGCCCACCTGCTGCTCGATTTCGCTGCGCAGCACCCGGTAGCTTTCCACCCGCTCACGGCTCGGGGTGGCCAGTTGCACCAGCACGGTGTCGTCGCGCTTGGCGCGGCCTTCGGCGAGCAACTCCGAAAACGCTTTGAGCCGAACATCGATGCCCTTGGTGTAGTCCAGCCGGTCGACGCCGAGCAGGATCTTGCGGGGGTTGCCGAGCTCGGCGCGCAGCTCCTTCGCCCTTCGACGGATGTCGCGGGTGCGCGCCTTGCGGTCCAGGTCGGCGGAATCGATGGAGATCGGAAACGCGCCCACCTTGACCGTGCGGTCGCCCAGTTGTACCTCGCCGAACCGTGACCTGACGCCAACCGAGGCTCGAGATGTATTGGTGCCGACCAGCCTTCGGGAAAGAAACAGGAAGTTCTGCGCGCCGCCGGGAAGATGGAACCCGACCAGGTCCGCGCCGAGCAGGCCTTCGATGATCTCGGTCCGCCACGGCATCTGCATGAACAGTTCCACCGGCGGGAACGGAATGTGAAGAAAGAAGCCGATTGTCAGGTCCGGCCGCAGCATTCGCAGCATCTTGGGCACGAGTTGCAGCTGGTAATCCTGAACCCACACCGTGGCACCCTCGGCCGCCGCGCGCGACGTCGCTTCGGCGAAGCGACGGTTGACGTCGACGTAGCGATCCCACCACTCGCGGTGATAGATCGGCTTGACGATCACATCGTGGTACAGCGGCCACAGTGTCGCGTTGGAGAAACCCTCGTAGTACTCGGCGACGTCGTCGGCAGACAACCGCACCGGGAAGAGCTGCAGGTCCTCCTCGACGATGGGTTCCTCGGGCCCGTCGACAATGCCCGGCCAGCCGATCCAGGCGCCACGTTGCTTGCGCAGCAGCGGCTCCAGCGCGGTGACCAGACCGCCGGGACTCCGTTTCCAGGTCACGCTGCCGTCCGGCAGCCGCTCCATGTCGATCGGCAGCCGGTTGGCGACCACCACGAAATCAGCATCTCCGGAGCGGGCTTTCTGGCTCCCGGCCACGGGCTATGCCTCGAGCTTTGACGGCCCAATGCCGAGCATCGACAAGAAGACGCGACACTCGTCGGCGTCGTTCGCATAGGCCGCCACGACTCGCCGGGCTTGGCGCGCGGTGCTGTCGGCCAGCGGCTCCACGTCGTCGATATCCGTGGGATCAGATTTTGCAGGCATCTCTCAACCTTAGCGAAGGGGCAAATATCAGCTACGGGCTCGAGGAGAGCGTCGACTTGGGCTGGACGGCAACCTCGTCCTGACTGGTCTCGTAGCAGGCCGCCGACTCCCAGTAGCCGGTGCACGGGGTGCCGTTGATGTTGGGGACCAGGTCGGCTCCGACACCTGTCTCGACGGTGGACGACATGTCCTGTGTGGTGCGCGGCTGCAGATCGTCGAACGCCTCGTCACCGTTGGTGGTGGCGACCGGGGTCATGGTCGGAGTGCAGTTGCCGGTCGACGGGTCCAGCGACTCGCCCGACTCGCAGCCGGCCGTTCCACCTGGCTGCGACGCCACCGGCTGGGGGCCACCCGGTCCGGGCTCGGGTATCCCGCCGCCTTCGGCGTGAGCCAGCGGAGCGGTGGAAACCGCGAGCGCAAACGCGCTCGCGGTCAACAGCTTTACCACCCAGGTGGATTGGACCGGCATCGTTGCCCTCCCTGATCCGCCCGTTCGACTACGGGCTAGACGAAATACTCGAATGCGGCGTGACGGCGGGCACCTGATTCTCCTGGAGCCCGATGCACTGGCCGGTGTTGGCGCCCGTGCACGGGATGCCCTGAACCTCGGGCAGGCTGTTGGGGTCGCCCGGCGTCGAGTAGGTCACGTTACCGCCGCCGCTCGTCGGCGTGGGGTAATTGCCACCCGGCTGGTTCGGCACCATCTCCGGAACGCACTGATCGGTGTAGAGGTCTTCCGACTCACCGGCCGGGCAAGCGATGGCTGGACCGGCCGGTGCACCCGCCGGAGCCGCGAGGAAGGCAACGGCGGGCGCGGCCGCGATCGCGATGCTGAAACCGCCTGCGAGCAGAATGCGGCGGCCGACTGAGGAGGAAATCGCCATACTTCACACTTCCTAGAGAAGTTGACGGAGTTCCGAAGCCGGCCCTCCGTTCTACGGACTGGTCGAGACTGTGGAGCGGGGTTGTTGCGCGGGAGCCTGCTGCTCTTCCTGCAATCCTATGCACTGACCGGTGTTTGCGCCTGTGCAAGGTATCCCTTGCACTTCGGGCAGGCCGCCCTGCGGGCCAGTCGGTGCCTGCACTTCGCACCCGCCGGTCGCCGGGTTGACCACCTGGCCGGGCGGGCAGGCCGCGACGGAACCGGTCGACGGAAGGGCCGAAACGGCCAGCGCCGGAGCCGCCGCGACCGCGAGCGCGAAGCCGCCGGCCAAGGCCAGGCGCCGCGCGGAATTCTTCAGATTTGCCATGATCGTGCCTTCTACTAGGTTTGCTGAGTGGCCGTGTCAGGGCAGTGTATTGCTGCCATCCCCGTCCCGTGGTTGTTCGGCGGTTTTATCGAACGTCAGCGCGCGCGTGTTACAGGGCAGTCAATATTTCTTCGTGAACCGTTTCTCAGTCACATGACCGCTGTTCACAAGGGTCTGTAAGGACCGGCAATCGCGATATCGGCAATGGCATCGCCCTAACGGAATTACCGGGTATGGCCGCTTGAGTGGCGCAATGCCGCCGCCCTCGGCGGGATTGGCGCCGACGGTCAATAGGGCGGATTTGGGGATTGTCAGATGTTCGCTGGCAGCGATCGGAAATCGAGCCGGGGCAGGGTAGTGCCGCTAGTGGGACGGGGTCTATGCCGCGGCGCGACACCGTGGTTCTATACGTAGAACTTGTTCCAGTTTTGCGTGAGGAGTCGGCGTGCAGCTCTCGTTCGAGGATCGGACGTACCTGATCACCGGTGGTGGCAGCGGTATCGGTAAAGGCATTGCGGAGGGGCTGGCCAAGGCCGGCGCCAATGTCATGATCGTCGGCCGCAGCGCCGATCGCCTCGCCGCGGCCGTCGACGAGATCAAGGCCGTCTCACCGAAAGGCAACGTCAACTACGAGCCCGCCGACGTCACCAACGAGGATCAAGTCGCCGCGGTCGTCGATGCGGCCACGGCATGGAACGGCCGGCTGAGCGGCGTCGTGCACTGCGCCGGCGGTTCGCAGACCATCGGCCCGATCACCCAGATGGACTCCGAGGCCTGGCGTGCGACGGTCGACCTCAACATCAACGGCTCGATGTACGTGCTCAAGCACTCCGCGCGCGAGATGGTGCGCGGCGGCGGGGGTTCCTTCGTCGGGATCTCCTCGATCGCGGCCAGCAACACCCACCGCTGGTTCGGCCCATACGGCGTCACCAAGTCGGGCCTGGACCATCTGCTCAAGCTGGCCGCCGACGAACTCGGGCCGTCCTGGGTGCGGGTCAATGGCATCCGGCCCGGTCTGATCAAGACCGAGCTGGTGCAGCTGGTTCTCGATTCACCCGATATCAGTGGGGACTACGCGGATTGCACCCCGCTGCCGCGCCCGGGCGAGGTCGAAGACGTCGCGAACATGACGCTGTTCCTGCTCAGCGATGCCGCCCAGTGGATCACCGGGCAGATCATCGGCGTCGACGGGGGGCAGAACCTGCGCCGCGGACCGGATTACCGGGCGATGCTCGAGCCAGCGCTGGGTGCCGACGCGCTACGCGGAGTGGTCTGAGGCGCCGGCATCGGCGGCCGCGAGGCCGCTGATCGCCGACCAGTCCAGGTGCTCGCCGCCCTCGGCGAGCAGGCGCAGGAACCGATCGCGCAGCAGGCTGGCAATCGGCAGCGGCACCCGTAGTTCCTCGGCGGCCGACAGCACCAATCCAATGTCCTTGTGCCCCAATGGCGCTGCGAAGCCGGCCGGTTCGAACTGTTCGTCGGCGATCAGGCCTCCGTAGGTCTTGTACACCGGGGCCGAGAACAACGTCGACGTCAGGATGTCCAGGTACTGATGCCGGTCGACGCCGCCCTTGACCACGAGCGCCATCGCTTCGCCGAGGGACTCGATCACCGAGCCGATGAGGAAGTTGCCGCTCAGCTTGACCAGATTGGCTGCCGACGGGTCCTCGGCGACCACGAACGTGCGTTGGCCGATCGCATCAAAGACGGGCGTCATCGCGTTGACGGTGGCGACCGGTCCGGCGGCGACGACGAACAAGGCTGCGGCAGCGGCGGCCTCCGGCCTGCCGAACACCGGGGCCGCCACGAACGCTCGGCCCGCGGCGGCGTGCGCCTCGGTGAGGCGCTTCGACAGGCCGACGCTGATCGTGCTGGAGGAGATGTGGACGGTCTGCGGCCCGGCCGAGGCGATGATGCCGCCGTCGCCGAACGCCACGGCCGCAACGGCGTCGTCGTCGGCGAGCATCGTCAGCACGACGTCACCCCCGCAGGCGTCGGCGACGGTGTCGGCCGGGCGGGCGCCTTGCGCCGCCAGCGCATCCACCTTCGGGCGGGAGCGGTTGTAGACCGTCACCTCGTGTCCGGCCTTGATCAGATTCGCGGCGATTCCCGCGCCCATATTCCCCAGTCCGATGACTCCGATGCGCATGGCATCCAAGCTAGTTGACACGGCACCAGCCTTAGTTGACACAGGGAACCTGGCCGCCGTCGATCGGGGCGCCCTGGTCGGGAGTCGGGGTGACGGTCATCTCCGACCAGCTGCGGTGGGACGTCGAGGTCGAGACGAAGTCCTCGGACTGCGGCTGATCGGGCGGGACGTCGTAGCCCTGGCCGAGCACGACGCGCACGTGGTCGGCGGCCAGTGCGAGGGTGGCCTGCGGTGCGTTCTCGACGCCGAGGATGGTGGCCACCGACTGCGCGTCGGTTTTTCCGCCGGGGCCGTAGGTGATCACCGTGTCGATCGGTTCGCCCGACTCGCGGTCACGGACCTCGTCGATCGTGAAGTCGTGCTTGCCCAGCAGTGACGCCGCCTGTGAGGCCAACCCCGAGGTGTCGCTGGCGTTGACGACGCTGACCACGGTTTGCGGGTTGGGTGGTGGAATCGGTTGCGGGACAGTGGTCGTGGTCGCGGTGGCGGAGTCGCCACCGATCGCCCTTGCGATTTCGGCACGGATCTTGGCCGGATCGACGATGTTGACGTCTTGGCCGTTGATGTTGTCGTAGCGCACCACCGGCAGTGTGCGGAACTCGACGTTGCCGCCGGCCAGGGCGGCCATCCGGCGGAACTGGTCCTCGCCCCAGCCTTCCGACAGCACGATGTCCTGGCGGGCCACGTCCATCAATCGCTTGAACTTGTCCAGGTCGGTGAACGAACCGGACTGCTGCAACTCGTGTGAGACCGACAGCAGGAAGGCCTGCTGCCGGTGGGTGCGGTCGAGGTCGCCGTTCTCCAGGCCGTGCCGCTGCCGGACGAACGCCAGAGCCTGTTCGGCGTTCAGTCGCTGCGGACCGGCCGGAAAGTTGGCTCCCGAGTAGTCGTCGTGCACGGCGTGATTGAGGCAAACGTCGACGCCGCCGAGGCTGTCGGCCAGATGATAGAAGCTCGCGAGATTGACCTCGGCGAAGTAGTCGATGGGCTGGCCGGTCAGATTGCGCACCGCGCGGATCGTCGCTTTACGGCCGGCCTCCCGTCCCGCGCGCTCCAACTCGGCGCGATCGCCGATGCCCTCGTCGACCAGCTTCTGCTCGGTCTGGGCCTTGGTCAGCCCGTAGGCTTCCTTGATCTTGATGTGGCTGTAGCCCTTGATGCCGCTGACGGCCACGTAGTCGTCGCGCGGGATCGAGAACGCGACGACGTGGTCGTCGGCGCTGATGTGCACCAGGATCAGCGTGTTGGTGTTGTAGCCGCCCGAGTCGGAGTCGCCGGCGTGCAGCTTGTCCAGGAGTTCATCGGGCAGCTCGTTGCCCTGTTGATCCTTGCGGGAGTCGAGCCCGATCAGCAGGATGTTCATCGCACCGCCGCTGGAGCGCGGCTCGTCGGAGCCCAGCGCTTGTGAAACCGTGATTCCGCTGAGTAAACCGTGCGCCTGCGAATAGGCCAGACCGGTGAGCATCACGACCACCGCAGAGGCCAGCCCGATCGCCGATCGGGAGATGATCTTCAACGCCCGCCGGCCGGTATTGGACGGCCCTCGATGGCGGCCGTGGCGGTTGCCCGCAGTGGCCGCTCGCGGGGGCGGCGACGGATCCATGATCGACAGTATGCGGGCAATTGCTGGCCAGGCCCCAGCTAGGCCGGGTGGCCAAGCTGGACACAGCGGGTTCCGTCCACCGCGATTTCGGCGCGTGAACCGTCGCTGAGCGAACGAAACCGCACCGAAATCGCAGGCCTTGCGCTGCCCGCTATGCTGTGCACGTGCTTAGCATTATGCGCAGCGGCGGCTGCCGATGAAGCCGGCCCCGTTCGACTATCACCGGCCGGACAGCGTCGCCGAGGCGGCGCAGATGCTGACCGAATTCGGCGACGACGGCAAGCTGCTGGGCGGCGGACAAAGCCTGGTACCGATGCTGTCGATGCGTCTGGCGTTCTTCGACAACCTCATCGACATCTCGCGGCTCGGCGAGATGAAGGGCATCGAGGTGCGCGACGACGTGCTGCGGATCGGTGGCGGCACCACCCATGCCACGGTCGGCGCCGACGAGCGGGTGCGCGCGGCGGTGCCACTGTTGACCCGGGCCACCCCGCACATCGGCCACTTCCAGATCCGCAGCCGGGGCACCATCGGCGGCTCGATCGCTCACGCCGACCCGGCCGCGGAGTATCCGGCCGTCGCGCTGGCGCTGGACGCCACGATGGAGACGGTGTCGACATCGGGCGGGCGCGAGATCGCGGCCGGTGACTTCTTCGCGGGCGTGTGGGAAACCGCGATGGAACCCGGCGAGATCCTGCTCGGTGTGCGCTTCCCGATCTGGTCGGGCCGCGTCGGGTTCGGGATCGAGGAATTCGCTCGCCGCCATGGCGATTTCGCGATCGCCGGCGCGGCGGTGGCCATCGAACTCGACGACGACGACCGGGTGCGTCGCAGCGGCATCGGATTGCTGGCGCTGAGCGCCACACCGCGGCGGGCGTCGGCCGCCGAGGCGGCGATCACGGGTCGTCCGGTCGGTGACATCACCGCCGAAGAGATCGGTGAGCTCGCGATGAGCGAACTCGACGACATCCCGGCCGACCTGCAGGGTTCGGCCGACTATCGGCGACGGGTCGGCGCGGCGATGACCGCGCAGGCGTGGTCGGCCGCGGTCAAGGAGGCATTCGATGCATGAGCGTCCGATCACGGTGTCGGTCAACGGAGTTCCCGTCGATTCGATCGTCGAGCCGCGGCTGACCCTGGCTGACTTTCTGCGCGAACGCTGCGGTCTGACAGGTACGCACCTGGGCTGCGAGCACGGCTCGTGCGGCGCCTGCACAGTATTGCTCGACGGGGCGGCGGTGCGGTCTTGCCTGGTGTTCGCGGTGCAGGCCGAAGGAGCCGAGGTCTCGACCGTGGAGGGGGTGGCATCAGCCGACGGCGAGCTGTCGCCGGTGCAGGCCGCACTGCGCGACTGCCATGGGCTTCAGTGTGGTTTCTGCACACCGGGTTTCGTCATGTCGATCACGGCACTGCTGCGCGACAACCCGCATCCCACCGATGAGGAGATCCGCGAGGGCCTGTCCGGCAACTTCTGCCGCTGCACCGGCTATCAGGGCATCGTCAACGCGGTGCACCAGGCTGCCGAAACAGGCCAGGGTTAATCGCCTGCGGCCGCCTCGATCAGCGCCACGATCTGCGACGGGGTCGCGGGCAGCTTGGTGACCGTCACCCCGAGCGGGGCCAGGGCGTCGTTGATCGCGTTGATCACCGCGGGGGTTGAGCCGATGGCCCCGCCCTCACCGCAACCTTTGTAGCCGCCGACCCCCGGGCTCGGCACCTCCACGTGGCCGTACTCGATGGGCGGCACCTCGGTGGCGGTCGGCAGGAGATAGTCGACGAACGTGGTGGACAACGGGTTTCCGTCATCGTCGTAGACCAGGTTCTCCAGCAGCGCACCACCGATGCCCTGCACGGTCCCGCCGGCGATCTGCCCCTCGACGATGTTGGGATTGATCATCGGGCCGACATCCTCGCTGACGATGTAGCGAGTCAGGGTGACCCGGCCGGTGGTCACGTTCACCTCGCAGGTGCAGGCGTGAGTCGCGTTGGCCCAGTGGATCATAGTCTGCGAGGTGAAGCGGGCGGTCGCTTCCAGAGTGGCCGCCATACCTGGCGCGAGCTGCTGGGGCTCGTAGTAGGAGCGGTAGGCGAGATCGGCGAAACTGACGCTCTTCGTCGCATCTTCGCGCGATGTGGCCTTCGAGTTGGCCAACTCGATATCGGACTCCTCGACACCGAGTTGGTGGGCCGCCATCGCCACCAGTTGGTTGCGCAGGATCGTGCCCGCCTCGTTGACCGCGCCCGCGGTCATCGGCCCGCTGCGGCTGCCCTGTGTGCCGGCACCGTACGGGGTGACGGCGGTGTCGCCCTGGATCGTCGACACGTCGTCGATGTCGGCGCCCAGGGCGTCGGCGGTGAGCTGAACGACGGTGGTCTCGATGCTGTTGCCGCTCGATCCGCCGTTCACGTAGACGTTGATCTTGCCGGTGGGTTCCATCCGGATGGTGCAACCCTCGGTGGCCAGGTGACCGGTCGCCGCACCCGTCGGCTCGATATAGGCCGAGAACCCGAGTCCGATGTAGCGGCCTTGGGCCAGCGCCTCGGCCTGCTCCTTGCGGAACCCCTCGTGGTCGAGGATCTTGACCGCCTGCTCGAAGGTCTCCATCGGGGCGACGTGGTCATATGGCATGCCGTTGGGGTTGAAGTACGGCATCTCGTCGCGGCGCAGCAAATTCTTGCGCCGCAACTCGACCGGGTCGATGCCCATCTTGCGGGCCGCAATATCGAGAAGTATTTCCCGCGTGAGGGTTTCGTACTGCCAGGGCCCCCGATAGGCGGCCAGACCACTGGTGTTGGTGAACACCGTCTTGTAGTTGAAGCTGGCCTTGGGGACCCGGTACGGGCCGGGGAAGAACATCCCGATCGCCGCGGTGGTCAGCACCGGATAGGGCGTGGGGTAGGCGCCGATGTCCTGCAGGAAGTCGATCGCGACGGCGGTGATTGCACCGTCGGCGTCGAACGCCATTCGTGCCCGACCGTCGACATGGCGGGCCTGTCCGGCCGACATCAGGTTCTCGCGGCGGTCCTCGATCCACTTGAGCGGCGCGGGCACCTTGCGGGCGGCAAGCATGATGCACATGTCCTCGCGCATCGGGACGACCTTCTGGCCGAATCCACCGCCGGTGTCCCGGGTGATAACCCGGACCCCGTGCGCCGGGATGCCGAGCAGCCGCGCGGCGAACGCCCGCAACTCGTGCGGGGTCTGGGTGGAAGCCCACAGGGTGAGTTCCTGTGTGGCGGCTACCCATTCGACGACCAGGCCGCGGGTTTCGATGGGTACCGGCACGTGGGTCTGCTGATAGATCTGCTCGTCGGCGACGTAGGCCGCTGCGGCGAAGGCCTCCTCGTCCGGCGGTGCCCCGGCCAGGCCGCCTGCGACGTTGTCGGGGTAGGCCTCGTGGACCACCGCTTCGGCGTTGATCGCCTGGGTGAAATCGGCGATCGCGGGCAGCGGGTCGTAATCGACGTCGACGAGTTCGACGGCGTCCTCGGCGATGTAGCGGTTGTCGGCGATGACGATGGCGATGGGGTCGCCGACGAACTTCACCTCACCGTCGGCCAGCGGCGGTCGGGGGGTGTCGGGAACGTCCTTGCCCGCCACTGCGTGCCAGGCCTCTTTGACGTCCGCGTTCAGGTCTGCGGCGGTGAGTACCGCGTGCACACCGGGCAGCTCGAGCGCGGCCGAGACGTCGAGGCTGTTGATCCGAGCGTGCGCGAACGGGCTGCGCACGAAGCAGGCGTGCAGCATGCCCGGTCGGACAATGTCGTCGACATAGGTGCCGTGCCCGGTGAGCAGGCGAGTGTCCTCGACCCGGGGGACACGCGTTCCCGCGTAACGGGTGACAGGTGCGGCCATTGCGTGAGCTCCAATGCGTCGTCGGCAAGCCGGTACGCGACAGCTAAGCAGTCGCTCAGCAGAGCGTACCCAAGTGGTCCCCGCCCGTCAGGCGAAGGTCATTCCGATTCGGGCAATCCGCACAGCCGGCGCAGCGCGGCCAGCCCGACGGGCGTTCCCGGCCAGTGGGTTGCCAGGGCCTGCGGACCCGCGGTACGGGCGACCCAGCGCAGCACCAGGGCGGTGAGGATGACGTCGTCGGCATAGCCGAGTACCGGGATGAAGTCGGGAATCAGATCGATCGGTGAGGCCAGGAAGATCAGCAGGCCGGCGAGAACGACGCGAATCCGGCGGGGCAGCGTCGGATCGGACGCCAGGCGTTTGAGCAGCCGCAGCACATCCGGCAGCAGGCGAAGCATGTCCGCGATCCCGACCTCGTCGGGCTTGAACAGCCACAACGCAAGTGCAAGGGCCAGCCAGACGATGACCAGGGCAGCGCCGGCGGAGACCGGGATCATCCACCACTGGTCGAGCATGCCGTCCATCTTCGTATTGTCGAGACATGAATCCCTGGCCGACACCGGAGCGCGCAGGCCCTGGCCAGGAATCGGTGTGGGACTACCCGCGCCCACCCCGCCTCGAGTCGTTCGCCGGTGCCATCTCCGTCGAACTGGGTGGGCGGGTGATTGCGTCCACGGAGTTCAGCTGGCGGGTGCTCGAAACCAGCCATCCACCGACGTATTACCTACCGCGTGCGGCCTTCGAAGCGGGCGTGCTGCGCGATGCGCCGGGCGCGTCGATGTGTGAATGGAAAGGCCAGGCGCACTACTTCGATTTGGTGTCTGGCGTGGCTGTGGCCGCACGGGCGGCATGGACGTATCCCCGGCCGACGCCGGCGTTCACTGAGATCGCCGGAGCGATTGCGGTGATGGCCAGCCTGGTCGACCGATGCACCGTCGACGGTGAAACCGTCGTGCCCCAACCGGGCGGGTTCTACGGCGGTTGGATCACCAGCCAGGTGGTAGGGCCTTTCAAGGGAGTGCCCGGCTCGATGGGCTGGTAGCGCCCTACATATCCCCGGGCGGCCCGCCGCCGAAACACGCCGGAAACATGATTGCCGCACCCGCGAAACACCACGCCGACATTCTCGTCGGGACCGTCGAAGGAGCCGGACTTTGGATGCGATCGATCCCGCCGCCACCGCGTGGCTGCTGGCCAGCACAGCGCTCGTCTTGTTGATGACCCCGGGTTTGGCCATTTTCTATGGCGGCATGGTCCGCACCACCGGCGTGCTCAACATGATCATGATGAGCTTCATCGCGATCCCGCTCGTCACAGTGGCGTGGCTGCTCGTCGGCTACACACTGGCGTTCTCCGGGACCAGCCTTGGCGGCTTCATCGGCGATCTATCGCACATCGGGATGGCGGGCATCGGCCCGAGCACGGTGCACGGCTCGGTCCCCGAACTGCTCTTCTCCACCTTCCAGCTCAGTTTCGCGATCATCACCGCCGCGCTGATCAGCGGCGCGATCGCCGACCGCGCCAAGTTCGCCGCCTGGATGATCTTCGTTCCCGTCTGGTCCATCGTGGTCTATGCCGTTGTGGCGCATTGGGTCTGGGCGCCGGGCGGCTGGCTGTTCAAAATGGGTGTGCTCGACTACGCGGGCGGGCTGGTCGTCGAGATCGTCTCCGGGTCTTCTGCGCTGGCACTGGCCCTGGTGCTGGGGCCGCGTATTGGTTTCAAGGTCGACGCGATGCGCCCGCACAACCTGCCCTTCGTCCTACTGGGTGTCGGGCTGCTGTGGTTCGGTTGGTTCGGCTTCAACGCCGGCTCCGCGCTGGCAGCCAACGGCACGGCAGCGGCGATCTTCCTCAACACACTGGTCGCCGGCTGCCTGGGCATGCTGGGCTGGTTGTCGGTCGAGCAGATCCGAGACGGGCGCCCGACGACATTCGGCGCCGCCTCCGGTGTGGTCGCCGGGCTGGTGGCGATCACCCCGTCCTGCGGGACGGTGAACACCCTCGGTGCCGCGGTGGTCGGGCTGGCCGCGGGCATCGTCTGCTCGTTCGCGATCGGGCTGAAGTTCCGGTTCGGCTATGACGACTCCCTCGACGTGGTCGGCGTGCACTTCGTCGGCGGGGTGGTCGGCGTGCTGCTGATCGGCTTCCTGGCCACCGCGGTCATGACCGGCGGACCGCAGGGATTGCTCTACGGCGGCGGGCTGGCCCAGCTGGGCAAGCAGGCGCTCGCGATGGTCGTCGTGGCGATCTACGCCTTCCTGATGTCGTTCCTGCTGGCCAAGTTGATCGACCGGACCATCGGATTCCGGCTGAGTCCCGAGGACGAGACCGCGGGCGTTGACTTCACCCAGCACGCGGAATCGGCGTACGCGGAGGGCGTCCACGGGCATCAGCCGCTGCGCAGACCGCTGTTCGGTGACCAGCGGCCCCGCTCGGACACCGCCGACGAGGAGTAGTCGAACCGCTGCCGCTGATCAGCGGGGCGGGTCGCCCCGCCAGGCAAAGCTGTTGACGTACTTGTCCAGATCCATGGCGAGTTCGAGGTTGGCTCCCGAAGGCCGACCGGGGCCGAACTTGGGGCCGAACTCGCGGTACGGCCCGATCGCGCCCGCGATGAGCGCGAGATCGTGCTTGACGGCGACCAAGATGACCACCCGTAGATGCCGGTAGCTGGCGTCACCGTCCTGCGGCCAGATGTCGGCGACCTCGCCATAGCCGGATTGGTACCCGACCATGGCGTTGGGGACCTCATAGGCGGTGCGGGCATCCGGGTAGCGCACGGTGAGGAATGCCTCGGCGACTTCCCTGGCGGACTTACCGCCTGCGGGCTGGCTCCACAGTTTCAACGTTCCGCCGTCGCCCCCGGTGTAGCGCGCCGTCACGCCGTCAGGGGTGGTGGTGATGTCGTAGGCAGAACCGGGAGCGGGGTACGACACCGAGAACGCGCCATCGGCGGCGGTGAACCGGGGCAGCGCCGCCACCGGCGTCCCACTGGGCGGGCGACCGCAATCGGGCGGGCAGTTGTAGACGACAGCGGGTTCGGAAATGCTCGCCGAGAGGGTGATGAGGGGTGCGGTCACCACGAGGATCGCCACCACCCACATGCTCAAGACGCGGGTGCTTGTGGTCCGTGACAACGACCCCGCCGTATAGGCTTGCGCCGCAACCCCATAGCCCGGCCAGATCGCCGCATCCAAAGGACCGGGCTCAGGCACGACCGCGCGGCGCTCGGCACGGGACTTCGCCGACGAAGCATGCGTGGCCGCGCCACAGGCGGGGCAGAATGCCATCTCCGGCACCACGTTTCGGCAGTGTAAGCACAGCTGCGGTTCGCCTCGTATCGGGCCGGGCTCCTCGTGTAACAGTGCCAGCTGGAGGCCCAACCTCAGTGCGAGCAGCGCCACCAACACCATCGCGACATGCCAGGCCAGCATGGTCTCTTGAGGCAGTCCCGCGACATCGGTGATGCCCACGATCGCGTAGACCCCCAGGACGGCGATCCCGAACAGGGCCAGCGCCGCGTTCACGAGCGAGCGCCGCAGCTGCGCATGGCCGGTTGGACGCCTGAACCACAGTGCGGCACCGAGCAATCCGCCGGCACAGGCAGCAGTCAGCGGTATCGTCACGCCACGGATGCCGGCTTCGACGAGCAGCCACTCGACCGGCCGGTTCTTGGCCACGGTGGCCGCGGCGAACTGTGGCGCGAGCCGAGTGAAGGTCGCCGCAGCCGTGAAGCTGAGGGCGGACAGCACACCGATCACAAAGCCGTTCAACGATTCCCGGGTGCCCGGTCGGACCAACCGAACCACAACCGCGGGGATCATCATCAGCAGGGCGCCGCCCTCGGCCACGCCCAGACCGTCGCGCAGTACCCGATTGCCGGCGATTCCTGCGTCGAATGGCGCGCCCGTTTCCCGGATCACCAGGTCGCCGGTCAAGAGCACCCAGCTCACGCCGATCGCGATTCCGAGCGCGACGGTGATCGCCAGGGAGCTACGCGGGATATCCCGGTAGACACCGGATTGGTGGCGGTAGATCACGAACAGCAGGGGTAGGCCGAGCGCCGCGACGGTCACCAACGCCCCGGGCAGGCGGAGCTGCACGGCTACCGCCATCGCGACGACGACCAGGACCAGCCCGAGATTGAACGGGGTGCGAGAGAACTGGGACAGATGCGGGAACAGCGAGCTGGCAACAGCGGGACGTAACACATGTTCGCCAGGAGCGGCGCAGAAAACCCTGGGGCGCAACCACTGTGGGCCATCTCCTGGCTGCGGGTTGAGGTGCGCACCGCACGTCCCGCAAAACACTCCGGCGGGCACCTCGGTGCCGCAGGCCGGGCAATCCACGGTCACCCGCATCCGACACCACATCTCTGCAACGCGAGGATGTCCTGGGCCAGGTGATCCACGTCGGGTGTGCCGAGCCCGGTCACCAGGTCGTAGCCCGGCCCCGCGTTGTCGACCGCATTGCCACCGAGGGTCACATCCCGGAATGCAGGAAGCCTTGCCCCCTGTGCGATTTCGTAGAGCAGTGGATTCAACTCGCCGATCGGCGCGCCCCCGTTACGAATGAGGTAGTCGTTCATCAAGGCGGTCAGACCCGCCCAGATCGGCGCGGCCAACGAGGTGCCGCCACCCACAACGTGCTGGCGTCTGAAGACGATCCGGACGCCGGTGTACGGGTCGGCGACTGCGGCGATGTCCGGTGTCAGCCGGCGGTTCGGGGGTGCGGCGATCCGCAATTCGGATTGCCATGGCGGGCGTTCGAACAGGTTGGACACCCCACCGCCGGTGCCTTGGGAGATCGCCGGGGCAAACCACGACTGTTCGGCGAGCCAGTGGCCTTCGGCGTCGGTCGACAAGGTGGTGCCGCCGACGTCGGTCATCTCGGGCAGTGATGCCACCGAGTCCAGACCGACATCGTCGGGCGCCGGTGGCGAGGACCAGTTGTGGCCGCCCTTGCACTCCAGGCCGGCGAGGTCGCCGCTGGCATTGAACGCGGTTGTGCCGTGCCGAAGCGCGGTGTTCAGGGCGGAGCGCACCGGAAGCAGGTCGGCCGCGGTTGCGATCTTGTCGCAGCCCCAGCCGATCGAAAAGCTCCACACCGCACCGGGATAACGCCGGTCGGCCTCTTCCATCAAGGCGCCGATCTTCTGATAGGTGGCATCGCCGGAGACCGTGCTGCGCGCGTTGACCAGAACCTTCTTGGCATCGGGTGCGACCGCGTGGATGGCTTCCAGGTCCATCGTTGCCTCGCCGGTGCGCTCGGAAGGCATGTCGCCCATCAGTTCCGGGGTGAACTTGGGCAGATTGAAGGACGTCGCGTACAGGTCCAGGTCTTCTTGGTCGAACCCGTCGAAGGAGAACACCAGGACGGTGGTGCCCTTACCGGTGTGCCCGGCGGCGTGCAACGGCGCAGCGTTGTAGGTGCGGAGCAGTCCGGCAGGGGGGAGGCCCTGGTCGGGCACATCCAGCGGCACGATGACGGGCACCGATTCGTAATGCGGTATGTGGCCGAGGATTCGGCCGAGTTCGGAAACCTCACCACCGACCGCGGCGGGGATCGCCGGCTGCTGGGGCGAGGCGTAGAAGGCCTGACCCTGTCGGCCACGGTAGTCGTGTACGGCAACGCCGAACGCCGCACCGACGGCTCCGGGTGCTCCTGACACCGCGGCCCACCGATCACCCGAGCGCCACTGCACCGACAAACCGCGCTGCTGCGCCCAGTCGAACAGCGTCGCCGGCCGCGAGTCGGTGTGCAAGCCCGCCACGAGCTGGACGAGATCGCCTCGGGCGGGACCCAGGTCGGTGGAGGCGGACAGCAGCAATGCGTAGGGCCCGGTGATCGTCCCGGCCGCAACCACCGGCTGGTCGGACTGGCCGGTGGCAAAGCTCAGGCCGGCGGCGGCAACGACAGCGCCCAACGACAGCCACTTGGTAGCCCGCGTCGTCATCGACATGCCCGACGATATCAGCGGCGTGGCGCGCGGATGGTGATGTCTGCAAGGTTGCGCGCGGAAGAATTCTGTCCGAACCACCGCTGCAACGGTCGATTACTGTTTCGCAACTGCCTCAGCGGAGGTTAGGTTGCCGATCATGGGTAACGGCGCAGACGACATCAGTCGATCGATCATGTTCTCTCGGCAGCTCGTCCTGGCCGCTGGCTTCGCCGTAATCGTTGGGGCAGTGGCCCTTTCAGCCGGATGCGGGCAGTCCGCCAAGGAGAGCCCGTCCAGCACGACGTCTTCGGCCACCAGTAAGCCCATGCCCTCGCCCACGGAGAAGGGCGTCATCCAGATGCCGCCGCGAGCCTTCAATCAGAACCAGAACGCCGCGGACGGCATGCTGGCGCTGCAGAGCCAGGGCTATATCGTCCAGTTCAATTACGCCGCAGGCAGTGGGACCGACCGGCCGCTGTCGGAATGCAAGATCACCGGTGTCGACGGGTTGCGCGGCGACAATCCGCCCGCCAACACCACTGTGTTCCTCACCGTTTCCTGTCCCGGCAGTAACTGATCTCGCGAGCGGCTACCGCTGCTTTCTCCGGCGGACGAGCATCAGGCCGAGGAAAAGGACTGCGGCACCGGTGGATTGAGACACCATCGTGTAGCCGAGGTCCTTCAGGATGCCGATCTCGATGGCACTCAGCGTCCGGACGCCGAGTCCGGTGTCGGACGCTGCGTTCATCAGCTTCTCCATGGAGCCGGTGTACGTGTCGTCGTCCAGGTGCGACATCGAGCTGCCGGACTCCCAAGGGTTCGGGGTGTACAGCGGCACCGGGTTGCCATTGTTGGCTGCCTTCGCATTGGCGCCGCCGAAGTACAGTCCGGTGTCGCCGCCGGTCAGGTTCGAGTTGTAGGCGGTGTTGAACACGTCGCCGTTGAACACCGACGTGCCGTTCTTGTTCACGATGAAGCTGTCGAAGGTGGTCCAGTTCGGCACCGTGTTGTTGCCTGCGCTGTCGACGACGGAGATGAAGCCGAACGTGTGCGTCAACTCGTGCATGGCCGTGGACGGGAAGTCGTAGCTTCCGGCGGGCACCGTGGCGCCGTAACCCCAGCCGTAGCCGAAGTTCCAGTTGATCGTGCCGTCGGCGGCCGACCCGTTGGCGTCGTCGCCGGTCAGGATCTTGTGCTGTACCACGGTGTCGTAGAAGCCGTCGTCCTCGCTGAGCAGATCACTGCCGGCCGACGCCAGCGTCCCGCCCAACAGCGAGTACTCACCGGTGACGCTGTAGGTGATCGTGACGTCGTGCTGGGCGACGAAGTAGCTCGACAGGTAGATGGCCGTCGCTGCCAGCTCAGCACGCGCCGCGCTCGACCAGAACTGCGAGCCGGACCCGTAGTTGAACTGGAACGTGATCCGCGGGGTGCCGGCGGGCTGCTGATAGATGCCGCCGGCCGCGGAGGTGCTGGCGGTCCGGAACCAGTTGAGCAGGTTGATGTGCGGCCCGGTGTCGGTTGCCGAGACGGTGAAGGAGTCGATGCAGGTGGTGCTGCACTGGCCGCCGGGCGTCGGGTCGTAGGTGTAGGTGCCGTCCTGGTTGAGCGTGACGGTGCCGTAGTGCGCTTGCTGGGTCAGTTTGTAGACGAGATGGTCGCCCTCGGGGTCGACCGCATCGACCTCGCCGGTGATCTGCCCCGTCTCCTGGCCGGTGAGTTGGACCACCGAGACGCTGGGCGCCTCGTTGAAGAACGAGCGGCGGATCAGCAGGCCCGCGGCCCCGAATGAGTCTTGAATGGCGTTGAGCAGCGCCGTGATCGGATCGGCGTTGGCCGAGGCGGTCTTGCTGGCGCTCGTCTTGGCCGCGGTGATCTGGGCGGTGTCACTCGCCGTCACCGGAGTGCTGGTCGTGGTGTCGGTCGACGTCTGCTCGTTGGCTGTCGCGTCGCCGGTTGAGGTCGTATCAGCGGCTGTGTCGTTCGTTGACGATGTCGTGGAGTTGCTCGACGTCCGGCGGGACGTCGCCTCGGAGCGACCGGACGAACCGGATGCCGTCGACGACGCGGCTACGGCGGTCTTCTTCGATGACGCCGACGACTTGCTTGTCGCGGACGACGAAGCGGTGGACTTCGGGCCGCGCGCGGTATGCCCGGTCGCCTTCTTTGCAGACCCAGAACTCGACGTTGCCGAACTCGACGAGTCCGATGCAGAGCTGTGGTCGGTGTCATCGGCGCTGGCAACGGCGATGCCGGGGCCCGCCAGTGAGAGCCCCAGGGCAAGGGCAGCGATTCCTGCCCTTGCACCACGCTGAACGTTCGCCATTGACGCACCACCTTCACGCAGTTCCGACTTGCCCGTGAAGTTGGCGAACTTCAGGCAAACCCCCCGGTCAGGGTGTCAATCGCCGCGAAGCGATCTGACACCCGTTTGCTGTCTCAGCGAATTCTAAGCTTATTTCGGGCTGGGATGGAATGTTTAGCGCCGAAGTTCGCTCGATGTTGGCCGCAGAGGAACCGATCACGGATGACTTGGTGCGGGGAACGTCGAAGTCGGTCACCACTCAAGCGTCGTACACGCTAGGAAGCTTGGGGTAGTGCGGACGCAGGGCAGCGGCCAGGACGCGGTCGAGTACCCGGTCGGGCAGGAAGCGCACCATGGTGAGCAATGCGGCTTCGCGGCCGACCGTGTAGCGGGTCCGCGGCTTGCGCGCGGCAATGGCTTTGGCGATCACGGTGGCCGCGGCCTGGGCGGGCACACCGGACTTCGTGGATGAGATCGCCTGTTCGTTGACGGCGTGTACCAATGCGCCGTAGCGCTGCCGCTGCTCGGGGGTCATGGCTGACACCAGCTCCCCGGCGGTGGCGATCGCCCGCCCGAGCATCGCGGTGCGCACCGCACCGGGTTCGATGACGATCACATGCACGCCGTGCGGTGACAGCTCACGGCGAAGGGAGTCGCTGACGGCTTCGAATGCGAACTTCGTTGCGGCGTAGGGACCGTACGCAGCCATGGCGACCTTTCCGCCCACGGAGCTGATGTTGATAATCCGGCCTCGGCTGGCGATCAGGGCAGGCAGTAGTGTCTGCGTCACCGCGACCTGGCCGAACAGGTTGACCTCAAACATGGCTCGCCACTGGTCGAGCGCAAAGGCTTCGATCGGTACGTTGGCCTGGATCGCGGCGTTGTTGACCAGCGCCCGTACCGCGCGGCCCTGCGAGTCGCCCTGCACACGAGTGGCCAACGCCTGGATGTGCTCAGGGTTGGTGATGTCGAGGATCAGCGGCTCGATACCCGTCGCTCGGATTGCCTCGGCGTCGACGTCGCGCCGGACCCCGGCCAGGACATGGAACCCCTGCCGGGCCAGTTCCCGCGCCGTGGCTGCGCCGATGCCGGTCGATGCACCGGTTACGATGGCGATCTCTTGGATCTCAGGTGACGCTGTCATCTCAATGACGCTACCGCTTCAGATGACAGTGTCAACAGAACGGAGTGACGGATGAGTCGCATCGAGTCTGCGGCCGCGACCCGCCGCGCCCTTCTGGACGACGCCGCCGAATTGCTCGACAGCGGTGGTCCCGCCGCGGTCACGCTACGCGAGGTAGGTGCCCGTGCCGGGGTGAGCCGCGGAGCGCCCTACCGGCACTTTGCCGACAAGGAAAGCCTGCTCACCGCCGTCGCGGCCGAAAGCTGGCAGCGCATCGGAGACCACATGCACGCGCTGCTGACGGACTCGCGACTGTCACCCGCCGACACGCTGCGCACGGCACTGAAGCACGTCATCACCATCAGTCGCCGGCAGCCCCACCTCTATCAACTGATGTTCAGCGCGCCGGCAGGGGACCCGACGGCCGTGGTCCGAGCGGCGCAAAGCATGTGCGACGAATTCCTGGTCATCGTCGCCGCAGTCGTCGGGGAGGAGGACGCCCAGCGCTGCTCGGCCATCCTCCTGACCGGCGTTCACGGCGCTGCGGGGTTGGAGGCGAGCGGTCTGCTGCGCACCGACAAGTGGCAGACCGACGCCGACGAACTGGTCGACATGCTCCTCGCGATGGCGGTGGGCGACCAGGGCTAGGGCGACCTGCGCTCTTCGTCGCAAACGCACAGCGACATCACGGGAACCGCATCACTTTGTTGGGATCGGTAGCGGATCGCCGCTTGTGGACTTGCTGTCACGACGCCACACACTGCGGCGCGCCACCAGAAGGATCACAGGATGAAGACCACTGCCAATCGGAAGCGGACCATCGCTGCGGCGTTGATGTCCGCCGGTACTGCCGTGATCGTGTCCGGCGGACTCGCCCTTGGTGGGTGGACGTCGGCCACCGCTCACGCGCAGACCGGCCCCAGCTATCAAGGTGGCAACTGCCCATCAGGGCTGACGTGCACCCATTGGTGTCCTGGTGATCCGGCGATTCCGGGCAGTCAAGTCCTGAGCTGGGACTGGAACGTATGCCACGACTGGTACTGGAACTCCGAGGGCATCGTCGACGTGACGACCAACGTGATCTACCCGTGGCGTGGCGCTCCGCACCAGGCCGCACCGCCACCGCAGTTCAGTCCTGCGCCGCCACCGCCGCCCCCGGCTGGGCCTCGGCCGTTCTGCACTCCGCGCGGATCGCTGATCATCATCCCGCCGATCTGCGACGAAATCGGGTATTGAGCGCGAGAGTTCACCTCACTGTTGCGGAATCTCGATGTCGGAGAACAGAACTCGCACGCCTCCGGTGGACAGTCGTCCCATGGCTTCGAAGAACGCGCCAAATTCCGCCGTGGCGACCGCCGCGCTGGCGGCGTCGTAGTCGGGGTAGTAAAGGTCGATCATCCGATGGGCGGGAGTCGGACTCCCATCCTCCTTCGGCCACACCTTCGACGCTTCGAATCGGATGTAGCCAGGGATGCGGCGGGCCGCCTCGAGCTGCTCTGCGGGGTACGCGGCTTCGAACGCCTCGGGGTCGGTGGGGTTGTCGTAGATGACGGTGATCTTGGTTTCGGACATCGACTCGGCCTCTCGCGCGGGCAATCCATACGTGTTCAGACATTAGTGGTTGCACGGGATTTCGGCGTATCGGCCTTGTCGGTAGCTGGGGCTAACGTCACCTTATGTCGATCAAATGTGTCGGGTGTGGAGTCGATGTTCAGAGCCGACAGGCGAAGGTCTACTGCAGTAATGCGTGTCAACAGTCGCAACGCCGGACGTTGCTCCTGAAAACCTGGCTCGAGACTGGCGTATGCGGCCGTACGTCATACCAAGGCCACTATGTCCGGGATTACATCTACGCGCAGCAGGGTGGATGCTGCGCCATCTGTGGAATGGCAGCCAACTGGAACGGCGCGACACTCGCACTGGTCCTCGACCACGTCGATGGAAACGCAACCAACAACTTTCGCCCGAATCTGAGGCTCATCTGCCCTAACTGCGACAGCCAGCTGCCGACCTATAAGGCGAGAAATCGCGGTAACGGCCGCTTCTACCGTCGGCAGCGCTACGCCGACGGCCAGTCGTTCTGATTGTTTGCTGTGGATTGGCTGAATTGTTGGTTAGTCGGGCGACGTCGATGGACGCGAGATTAGAAATATCTCTTGAAATGCTCGTATGCTGACAAGCTACGAGCCCCCTATCGGGATTGAACCGATGACCTACATATTACAAGTATGTTGCTCTACCACTGAGCTAAGGAGGCATTGGTCGGCACCAAAGGCTCGACTCGACTAACAGACTAGCGAACTCACTGATCGTCGTCGTCGATGACCAACCGGTCGCTGCGGACCCGCTCAGAGCTCACCGGACGCGGCGGGGAGTAGCTGCGCCGGCGGCCCGGGATCGGAATGCGGTCGGCGATATTGCTCAGCGGGTTGACCACAAGGCTCAGCGTCGTGACCGCCTCGCGCAGGGTCTCGATCGTCGGCGCCAGCGCTTCGAGCCCCGGCGCCAACCGGTTCAGGGTGTCGGCGACGTCGGCCAGCTGCTCCAACGGGCCGTTGCGCGCCGTCAGCTTCTCGACCAGCCCGCCCTCGGCCATCAGCCGGTCCGCGAGCCCCTCCTCGCCGAGGATCCGCTCGATCAGGCCGTCGTCGTCGAGCAACTGGTCCACCAAGCCGCCCGGTGCCAGGGCCCGCTCCAGCCCGCCGCCCTCGGCGGTCAGCCGGTCCAACACACCATCCGGCGCGGTGACCCGGTCGATCAGCCCGCCCGGTCGCATCAGCCGATCCAGCGGACCATCGGGCGCAAGCGCCCGGCCCAGCGGGGCGTCGTCGTCGAGCAGCTGGGCGAGCTTGTTCGCCCGGGCGATGGTGTCCTCGAGGCCGAACATCTGGGCGACCGAGTTCGGCGACGCCGGGACCCCGGCCTCCCCGAGGGTCCGTTTGGTGAGGTCAAGGCCCGCTTTGGCGATGTCGAGGCCCGTCTCCGCCGCGGCCAGGCCCACCCGCACCGGTGTGGTCGCGATCCCAACCACGGTCTTCGCCAGGTCCATCTCACAAGTGTATGAGCGCGGGAAGTTTGTAACCGGAGGTATCGGTCAATCGACGCACAGCCCAACTCACAGGAATCTCACAGCGCCTAGGCAGCCCCAGTTCAACAATGTGAGAGGAAATTGGCAGCATGGCCGCACCCGCATCACCCCCGGAAATCCGACCCGAGGCACGTGTCCTCGTCGTCGACGACGAGACCAATATCGTCGAACTCCTATCAGTGAGCCTGAAGTTCCAGGGCTTCGAGGTCCACACCGCCTCCAGTGGGCCGGCAGCCCTGGACCGGGCCCGGGAGGTGCGTCCCGACGCGGTGATCCTTGACGTGATGATGCCCGGCATGGACGGCTTCGGCGTGCTGCGCAGGCTGCGCGCCGACGGGATCGACGCCCCGGCGTTGTTCCTGACCGCCCGTGACAGCCTGCAGGACAAGATCGCCGGGCTCACCCTCGGCGGCGACGACTACGTCACCAAGCCCTTCAGCCTCGAAGAGGTCGTCGCCCGGCTGCGCGTCATCCTGCGCCGCGCCGGCAAGGGCATCGAAGAACCGCGCAATTCACGCCTGAGCTTCGCCGACATCGAACTCGACGAGGACACCCACGAGGTATGGAAGGCCGGCGAGCCGGTCTCGCTGTCACCGACGGAGTTCACGCTGCTCCGATATTTCGTGATCAACGCCGGGACCGTCCTGTCCAAGCCCAAGATCCTCGACCACGTGTGGCGCTACGACTTCGGCGGTGACGTCAACGTCGTCGAGTCTTACGTCTCCTACCTGCGCCGCAAGATCGACACCGGGGAAAAGCGCCTCCTGCACACCCTGCGCGGGGTCGGATACGTGCTGCGGGAGCCGCGGTAATCGCCGCGGGACACGCCGGACGGCGCGAACAATAGAGAAATGCCCAGCCGCTACCACCGAGCGCTGCCACTGAGAGTCGGCCTGGTGGCCGCCATGTTGCTCCTCGTGGGCTGCGGACTGTTGGCCTCCGGGATCGCCGTCACTTCCACCCTGCAGCACGATCTCGTCAACCGTGCCGACCAGACCCTGCTCGACGCCTCCCGGGGCTGGGCCCAGGCCCCGCGCCGGATGCCCCCACCCGATGAGGGCCCCAACCCGGCCCGCCCGCCGTCGAACTTCTATGTGCGCGGGGTCGACGCCGACGGCCACGTCTGGATGGCCGTCAACGACCGCGACGCCGAGCCGGCTCTCCCCGACGACAACGACGTGGGCTCCTCGCCGGTGACCGTCGGCTCGCTGGACCACTCCCACGTCCAATGGCGTGCGGTGTCGGTGCAGGGGCCCAACGGTGAATTGACCACCGTCGCCATCGACATGTCCGACATCCAGTCCACTGTGCGCAGCCTGGCCTGGTCGCAGGTCGCCATCGGCACCGCGGTGCTGGTGATCCTCGGCGTCGCCGGCTACTGGGTGGTGCACCGCAGCCTGCGGCCTCTTGTCGAAGTCGAGAAGACCGCCGCCGCGATTGCTGCCGGACAGCTCGATCGCCGTGTGCCGGAACGGGATCCGCGTACCGAAGTCGGCCGGCTGTCGCTGGCCCTCAACGGAATGCTCTCGCAGATCCAGTCCGCGATGGCGTCATCGGTGGAGTCTGCCGAACAGGCGCGGACGTCCGAGGAACGCATGCGGCGATTCATCACCGACGCTTCCCACGAGCTGCGCACCCCGCTGACCACCATCCGCGGATTCGCCGAGCTCTACCGCCAAGGCGCCGCCCGCGACGTCGAAATGCTGATGTCGCGCATCGAGAGCGAATCCCGGCGGATGGGGTTGCTGGTCGACGACCTGCTGCTGCTGGCCCGCCTCGATGCTCAGCGTCCGCTCGAGCAGCGCCGGGTGGACCTCCTGTTGCTCGCCACCGACGCCGTGCACGACGCCCAATCCATCGCCCCGAAGCGCACCATCAGCATGGAGGTCTTCGACGGCCCCGGCACCCCCGAAGTCCTCGGCGACGAGGCCCGGCTGCGTCAGGTGCTCGGCAACCTGATGGCCAACGCGTTGCAGCACACCCCGGAGACCGCGCGGATCGCCGTTCGGGTGGGCACCGAGGACGACGATGCGGTGCTCGAGGTCGTCGACGAGGGTCCGGGCATGACACCTGAGGACGCCCAACGCGTGTTCGAGCGGTTCTATCGCACCGACTCCTCGCGCACCCGCACCAGCGGCGGCACCGGGCTGGGCCTGTCGATCGTCGACTCGCTGGTGTACGCGCACGGCGGCCGAGTCACGGTGCGGACCGCGCCGGGGCAGGGCTGTTGCTTCCGGGTCAGCCTGCCGCGCATCGTCGACGTGCCGGCGCCGGTCGCCCCCGCGGTCTAGTCGAGTTCGGCCAGCGCTGCCTTGATCCTGGCCTGTGCATCGTCCAGCGACGCCGGTGACGGATTGCGATCGACGTTGGCGAATCCGAAGTCCGACAGATTCCGCGCCGGGAACACGTGCACGTGCAGGTGCGGGACTTCCAGTCCGGCGATGATCAGCCCGGACCGTTCGGCGCCGAACGCCGCGCATACGGCCTTACCGATCCGCTGCGACACCGCCATCACCTTGTTGAACAAGGCGGGGTCGACGTCCTGCCAGTTGTCGACCTCGGCCCGGGGTACGACCAGCGTGTGGCCCGGCGTCATCGGCTCGATCGTCAGGAACGCGACGACCTCGTCGTCTTCGTAGACGAATCGTCCCGGCAGTTCGCGGTTGATGATCATGGTGAAGACGGAGGCCATGGCGCCAAGCATATGAGGAGCCGACTGCGCCGATTCACGAAGCTGGCTCACAGGAACTCCTCAGACCCGGCCCAGTGTGACGGCAGCTTGGGCCGCGAGCATCGTGTGCATGACCGACACCCTGCCGGCCGCGCAGCGCACCGCGCAGATCAGCCTCGGGGGTCGCTACATTCTCGACATCGTCATCCCGGTGTACAACGAGCAGGACGACCTGGCCGCCTGCGTCCGCCGGCTCCATGAGTTCCTGCGCGACGAGGTTCCCTACCGTGCGCGAATCATGGTGGCCGACAACGCAAGCACCGACAACACCCTGGCGATTGCTCACCAGCTCGCCGACGAGCTGCCCGATGTCGAGGTGATCCATCTCGACGGCAAGGGTCGCGGCGGAGCGTTGGCCGCCGCGTGGGCGGCCTCACCGGCCGACGTCGTCGCCTATATGGACGTCGATCTCTCCACTCATCTGTCGGCGCTGATGCCATTGGTGGCTCCGCTGGTGTCCGGGCACTCCGACATCGCGATCGGTTCCCGGCTGGCCGCATCGTCGCGGGTGGTGCGCGGCGTCAAGCGTGAAGTTGTCTCCCGCGGCTACAACCTGCTGCTGCGCGGGCTTCTCGGCGCCCGGTTCTCCGACGCCCAGTGCGGCTTCAAGGCGATGCGCACCGACGTCGCCCGCCGGCTGCTGCCGTTGATCGTCGACACCGGTTGGTTCTTCGACACCGAGCTTCTGGTGCTGGCCGAGAGGGCCGGCCTGCGGATCCACGAGGTACCGGTTGATTGGATCGACGACCCGGATTCCCGGGTGGACATCGTGGCCACCGCGATCGAGGACCTCAAGGGTTGCTGGCGAGTAGGCCGGGCGCTGACCACCGGCACGCTGCCGCTTCGGGACCTGCAGGCCGCCCTGGGCCGTGAGCCGCTGGTGCCCGGGGTGCCCCGTGGCATGGTCGGCCAGATGGTGCGCTTCGGACTGATCGGCGTCGCCAGCACCATTGCCTTTGCACTGCTGTACCTTTCGCTGCACCCCGCACTCGGCGCGCAGGCTGCCAACCTGACGGCACTGCTGCTGACCGCGTTGGCCAATACGGCTGCCAACCGCGCCTTCACCTTCGGCATCCGCGGGCGCGCCGGTGCCGCACGCCACCACGTACACGGCCTGCTGGTGTTCGGCTTCGGACTGGCGATCACCAGTGGGTCGCTCTACCTGCTGCACCGCTTCGATCCGACCGTCGGCAAGGGTGTCGAACTCTCGGTTCTGGTCGTGGCCAATCTCGTCGCCACCTTCGTGCGCTTCGTCGCGCTGCGCCGGGTGTTCGGCGCATCGGCCCGCTGATGCGATGACCGTCGCGACCGACCTGCCGAAAATCGGCACCGCTCAGGCTGTTCCGCGCCCCACACAGCTGAGCCCGCTCCGGTGGGCGCTGCTGGCGCTGCTGACGGGAACGGCGGCGCTCTACCTGTGGGGCCTGGACGGCTCGGGCTGGGCCAACGCGTTCTACTCCGCGGCCGCACAGGCGGGCGCCCAATCCTGGAAGGCGTTCCTGTTCGGCTCCTCGGATGCCGCCAACTCGATCACCGTCGACAAACCCCCACTGTCGCTGTGGCTTCCGTCGCTGGCGATCCGCATGTTCGGGCTCAACTCGTGGAGCATCCTGGTACCGCAGGCACTCGTCGGGGTCGGTTCGGTCGCGCTGTTGTGGGACACCGTGCGCCGGCCGTTCGGCGAGGCGGCCGCATTGATCGCCGGCACCGTTCTGGCGTTGACCCCGGTGGCTGTGACGATCTTCCGGTTCAACAACCCCGATGCCCTACTGGTCCTGTTGATGATCGCCGCCGTCTGGGCGCTGCTGCGCGCAGTCGACGACGGGCGGTTGCGCTGGCTGCTGCTCTGCGGCGCATGCCTGGGGCTGGGCTACCTGACCAAACAGCTCGAGGTGGTGCTGGTGATGCCGGCGCTGGCGATCACCTATCTGCTGGGCGGGCCGCGAGCGCTGCTCGACCGGGCCCGGCAGCTGCTGCTCGGGCTGGGTGCCGCTGTGCTGGCTGCGGGCTGGTGGGTGCTGCTGGTGCAGCTGTGGCCGGCGAACAAGCGGCCGTGGATCGGCGGGACGCAGACCAATTCGGTCCTCGAGCTGACGTTGCGGTACAACGGCATCGGCAGGCTCAACGGCGACGAGCCGGGCAGCACCGGCTCGCCGGGCTTCATCTCACCGGTTCACCTGGGCGGTCGGACGTCGGTGCACCCGTGGGGCCAGCCCGGCATCGGCCGGTTGTTCGAACCCGAACAGATCGGGGGTATCGGCTGGCTGCTACCCGCGGCCCTGGTCTTTGCGATCGCGCTACTCGCGCGGCGCGGTCCCCAGCGGGCAGCCACCGGAGTGTGGGTGCTGTGGCTCCTGACCACCGCGGCGGTGTTCAGCTTCATGGCCGGCATCTTCCATCCGTATTACACGGTGGCATTGGCACCTTCGATCGCGGCGATCGTCGGCATCGGTGCGACGGTGTTCTGGCAGGAGCGTGAACGGTATTGGGCCAAAGGGGTATTGGTTGCCGCAGTCGTGTCGACCGCGGTGACATCGGTGCTGGTGCTGCGGCATGTGCCCGGCTACCACCCGTGGCTGTGGTGGGCAGTCGCGATCGGCGCGTGCATACTGATGGCCGCGGTGGCCGGTTCAGCGATTCCGAGACCCGCGGTCCTAGCACTCGCGGCGCTGGTCGCTCTCGGCGGCCCGGCCGCCTACAGCGTCACCACAGTGGTCCGCGGCAACGAGGGCGCGATGCCCATCGCCGGGCCGGTTCCCCGCCTCGTCACCGCGATGACCAAGGGCGTCGGGCCCGTCCAGCGGGCCGAGATCACTGCTGCCAGCGGTCCCGGATTCCTGTTGCCGGCGGGCGCTCCCGGTGGCGGGACGCATTTGGTGGGATGCACGCTGCTCGACTCGGGCGTACCCGACCGTCGACTGGTCGACCTGCTCGATGCCAACGCCGGGCGCTACACCTGGGTGGCGGCCACGGTCGGATCAGTCTGTGCGGCAGGCTATCAACTCGCCAGCGGCTACCCGGTGATGCCGGTCGGC
Source organism: Mycolicibacterium vinylchloridicum (assembly GCF_013404075.1). Classification (GTDB taxonomy): domain Bacteria; phylum Actinomycetota; class Actinomycetes; order Mycobacteriales; family Mycobacteriaceae; genus Mycobacterium; species Mycobacterium vinylchloridicum. Next base: position 14,016 of record NZ_JACBJQ010000036.1, on the reverse strand, counting down.
GGCTTCAACGGCACCGATCCCTCGCCGACGCCCGATGCATTCCTGCGCCTCGCGTTGTCGAAGCGGATTCACTACTTCATCGTCACCAACCCGATCCACGAGGACAAGTGGGGACACTTGGACACCAATGCGCTTATCCAGCAATGGGTTCAGCGCAACTTCACACCCCAGCGTGTGGGCAGGGTGCTGGTCTACGACCTGACGGCGTAGCTCAGGCCAGCATCTCCGCGATCTCGTCGATAGACCATGGCGGGTTGTCGTGGTGATCGCGATAGTTGATGAACGCGGGGGATGGCCGGTCGAAGCGGCCAACGAAACCGCCTGTGGCGATCAGGATCTGGCCGGTGATGTGCCGGGCCAGGTCACTGACCAGGTAGGCGTACAGGGGGGCGACGTACTCGGGTGGCGCGACGTCCAGCGCACCCTGCGCGCTGACGTCGTCGAGGATGCCTCGTCGGTGCAGGGATGCGATCTGGTCCTCGAAGTCCTGTCCGGTGGACAGTCGGGTCTTCGCACCCGGGCACACCACGTTCGCGCGCACCCCGTGTTCGGCCAACTCCGCCGCGATCGCCATGGTCAGCCCGTTCACCGCGCCCTTGCCGGCCGGGTAGCCGGTACCTCCGTAATCGCCGAGGAACGCAAAGGAACTGGTGTTGACGATGGCGCCGCGGCCACGGGCCACCATTCTCGGTGCTGCCGCTCGGCAGGTCGCGAACGTGGTACCCAGGTGGACGTCGAGGAGCTCGCGAAACTCGGCCGGTGTGACACTCAGGATCGACGATCCGGGCGGCTCGGGCGCACCGGCGCAGTTGACCAACGCGTCGACAGCACCGAATTCCTTCTCGCACAGCGCAATCAGGTCCTCGGCGACCGCCTCGTCGGCGCCGGAACCGGTGTGTGGCACGGCCCGTCCGCCGGCCTGAACGATGGTGTCAGCGGTTACTTCAGCGGCGGCCGCATCGCGGCCGTTGACCACCACACCCGCACCGCACTCGGCCAGCAATGCCGAGACGGCTGCACCGATACCTCGCGAGCCGCCGACGACAACCGCGCCGAATCCCGCTAGCGGCCGGTCATTCACCTTCGGGCGAAGACTGGCCGAACTGCATGCCGTCCATGTTCCAGTAGCCGCGCATGTTGGCGATAAGGCCGGCGTCGTTGACGTGATAGGTGAACACACCGCGCACCGTGCTCGTCAGACCGCCCTCGAACTGGCTGCGTAGCACCAGGATGTGGGCCACCTCGTTGGGTGAGCTGGATGGGAAGGTCTCCTCGCACGTGACGCGAAGGTTGTTGACCGCGATGTTGGCGTCATAGAAATCGGCGACAGCCGCCTTACCCCGCACACCGTTGCCGTCGGGATTGGTGATGGCCTGCCCGATCGGATCCTCGATCACGACATCGTCGGCCATCAGGGCCAGCCAGCCTTCGCGGTCGTGCGACATCACGCACTTCCAGGATGACTGCGAGGCGGTCAGTGCCGGCGTCTGTTCGGTGGTGGTCATAGCTCCCTCTCTCTCGTTGTCAGATACTGCACGCGGCGCGAGCGCCATCTTCGGTGGCTTTGCGGATGAGTCCCAGTCCGGTGCAGTCCCCGACGGCGTGCACCTTGGCGCCGGGCAACCGGTCGGTGAGCGCGTCGAACAGTGCGGTGTCGGCCTCGGGGCGACCGGTGACGATCACACTGTCGGCGGCCAGGTCTCGCCGAGTGCCGCCGTACGGGGTGAACGACACCCCGCCGTCAGTGATCTCGTGGACCTCCGTGCGGACGTGAATCGGAACGGCCAGGCGATCGAGCCGGTCCATGTGTTCGGTGCGCCGTTTGAGGCCGACCTCAGGGGCGATGGTGCGACCCGCCTCCAGCACGGTGACGAATCGGTCTCGTACTGCGAGAAATTCGGCGATCTGGATCGCCGCGAGGCTACCGCCGACGATGATGACCCGCCGGCCCACGGGCGGCCCGCTCTGGCCGGCAAGCAATTCGTCCAGGGCCGGGCTGGTATGCGCTTTGGCCCCGGTGGCCACGACCACCGCCTCGGGATCAAGGGCGGCGATCTCGTCGGCGTCGACCGAATGTGACAGCTCGACAGACGCTGTGCTGCGAGCGATTTCGCCACGCAGATACCGCAGGAACGGTTCATTCTCCGGGTGCACGATCGACGCCAACACCAGCGCGCCACCCAGGTGTGCGGTCCGCTCGAACAACGTGACCCGGTGACCGCGCTCCGCTGCCACTCGCGCGGCCTCCAAGCCACCCGGGCCGCCGCCGATGACGATGACGCGCTTGCCCTGCGTGACCGGGCGCAGCGCCAGCTCCCGTTCTTTACCCGTACGGGGGTTGACCGCGCAATCGACCGAGAACCGTTGTTCCATTGCGTCGATGCAGTTCTCACACGATATACAACGGCGCACCCGGTCGGCCTGACCGGTCTGCAGCTTGGCCACCAGCTCGGGGTCTGCCAGCATCGGCCGTCCCATGGCGATGAAATCTGCCCGGCCGTCGGCCAGGATCTGCTCGGCCCGCGCCGGATCGTGGATGCGGCCCACGGCGATCACCGGTACATCGACCACCTGCTTGACCGCGGCGGCGGCGCCCACGTTGAGCGCGTCACCGTCGTCGGCCGCGTTGACCATGCCGGTGACCAGGCGGTCGATCACGCCGCCGCTGACGTGGAAGGCATCCACTCCTGCGGCTACCAGTTGTGGTGCCACCAGGGCGGTTTCGTAGCTCGGGCGGCCACCGGCGACCCGCTCGTAGCCGGATATCCGCAGGGTGATCGGCAAGGTATCGCCGATTTCGGACCGGATGGCCGCCAGCGTTTGCAGCACCACCCGGATCCGGCCTTGCGTGGAGTCGCCGCGGTAGTCATCGGTGCGCCGGTTGCGTTGCGGGGCAAGAAAAGAACCCAGGAACATGTAACCGTGCGCGGCATGCAGCTCGATACCGTCGTAGCCCGCCTCGGCGGCACGGCGCACCGCGGCCTTGAACAGGTCGATGATCGCCATCAGCTGCGCGCCGGTCACCTCGGCCGACGGGCGGCCGGTCAGATAGGACGGGATCACCGACGGGCCGAAGGACGTGACTCCGTGCATCTCCGGGCCGAGCCCGTCGGGGCCGGAGTGCACGATCTGCGGCTGGATCTTGGCGCCGTGCTCGTGGACGGCCTCGACCAACGCTCGGTGCGCGCTGACGGCCTCGTCGGTGCCGAGGTGCAAGCCGCCGGGAGTCTCGGGTTGCAGGTGGTCGATCCCGGTGGCGCCCACGGTGATCAGTCCGACGCCGCCTTTGGCGCGGGCGGCGAAGTAGTCGCGGGTGCGTTCCGACGGAAGCCCGTCCGGGCTGCCGTACATGGTCTCCATCGGAGACATCACGAGCCTGTTGCGCAGAGTCATCGAGCCGATCTGGCCGGGACGCAACAGGTTCGGGAAGCCGGTCATGGTCGCGGGTCAATGAATTCCGGGCCGTGCCCGCGCCATTGGGCAAGGCGGGCACGGCCCGGAAGGTCCGTAAGGGACAAGTAGGTCAGCGGTCTTCGTCGGTGTAGCGGATGACGCCGCGGATGTTGCGGCCCTCGAGCATGTCCTTGTAGCCGTCGTTGATCTGCTCCAGCTTGTACTGCCGGGTGACCATGTCGTCGAGGTTGAGGCGGCCCACCTTGTACATGGACAGCAGTTGCGGGATGTCGTAGTGCGGGTTGCCGCCACCAAAGATCGTGCCCTGCAGGCGCTTCTGCATCAGGGTGAGCATCGCCAGATTCAGCTTCACGTCGTTGCTGGCCATGTTGGCCACGGCCGTCGCCACCACGGTGCCGCCCTTGGCGGTGATGTTCATGTAGTGGTCGATGTCCTCGCCCTTGAGTTCGCCGACGGTCACGATGGTCTTGTGCGCCATCCGACCCTGGGTGACCTCCGCGACGCCCGCCATCGCACTGAAGATGTCGGGATAGGCATGCGTGGCGCCGAACTTGAGCGCGTTGTCGCGCTTGAACTCGACCGGGTCGACGGCGAAGATGTTGCGCGCGCCGGCATTCAGGGCACCTTGCAGGGCGCCGGTGCCCACGCCGCCCACACCGACGATCACCACGTCTTCGCCCGGCCGGATGTCACCGCTGCGGACGGCCGAGCCATAGCCGGTGGTCACGCCGCAGCCCACCAGGCAGGCGACCTCGAACGGGATCGACGGATCGATCTTCACCACGGAGCTCTTGTGCACCACCATGTACGGGCTGAACGTGCCGAGCAGGGTCATCGGGATGACCGGCTGGCCGTTCTTCACGGCGTGGATGCGATGCGTGCCGTCGGACACCGCGGTGCCGCCCAGCAGTCCCGCACCCAGGTCGCAGAGGTTGCGCAGCCCCTCCTGACAGGCCGGACACTCACCACAGGACGGGATGAACGACAGCACGACGTGATCGCCGGGGGCGATGTGGTCGACGCCCGGGCCTACCTCGGTGACGACGCCGGCGCCTTCATGGCCGCCGAGAACGGGAAATCCAGCCATCGGGATGTCGCCGGTGACCAGGTGATGGTCCGAGTGACACATGCCCGAAGCTTCCATCTGGATTTTGACTTCGTCCTTGACCGGATCGCCGATCTCGATTTCCTCGATCGACCACGGCTGGTTGAACTCCCAGATGAGAGCACCTTTAGTCTTCACAGCGAACCTCCACTCGCAAAACCCGACCCCGGTCTTTTCCAGGGCGGCCGGCCGTGCCGGATGGTCAATCTAGGCCAAAATTAGAACGTGTTCCTGTCCTGCGGACCATTATGACCTCCGTCACCGTCTAAGTCACCGCCGGGGCCGAAAACTTGACGCCTGTCGAGTATTCACCAGATCGGAACCGGGGCCTCACCGAGGGGGTAGTAGCCGGGCAGCTTCTCGCCCGCAACGCTGCGCTCGATGCGCTTCTGCATGGTCGGGGTCAGGTCGCCGGAGGAGATGAGCTTGACGAAGGCCTTCTGGACGTGGCCGAAGTCGAAGAAGTCGCGCTGCCACTCGATGAGCAGGTTGTCGTTCAGCCGGAACCAGCTGCCGCCGATGCCGTAGATCTCGTCACGGGTGCCGTCGGATTTGTTCGCGATCTGCTTCCAGAAGCCGACGATCTCGTTCTGCTTCTCGTCGACGAGAACCTTCTGGTACTCGTAGACCCAGTTCTCCAGGCCTTCCATCTCCAGGCCGAGCGCGACGTCGCGGATCTGGTCCTTGCCGACGCACATGACGTCTTCCTTGGGCCCGATATTCCAGCCGTAGGTTGCGTCGTCGGTGTAGAACTCCGCCAGGTTCGTCCAATCGCCGGCCTTCTCGGAGTCTTTGTTGGCCTGCAGCCAGCGCTGGACCCAGTCGTCGAGTTGTTCTCGTGACGCCATTGTCAGTTCTCTTTCTCTACGAGGGATAGTGCTCGGGTGGGACACATTTCGATGGCTCGTTCGACGTCGTCGCGCATGTCGTCAGGCGGTTCGGGGTCGACGATCTCGACAGGGCCGCGCTTGGGCACTGTGAAGATGTCCGGCGCCTCCAGTTCACACATGGCGTGGCCCTGGCACAGGTCCTCGTCGAGTTCGATGCGGTAGCAACCCATGACGACTCCTACGACGTGCGCTTGCGGTAGCGGACCTTCGCGGGCCTGGCCAGTTGAACCACCATCTTGGAGTGGTCGTTCTGGTACGACTCGGGCGGCTGCGCCATCTCGAACTCGTACTCCCGCAACAGAACCGAGAAGATCGCCTTGATCTGCATCTGCGCGAACGCGGCACCGACGCACCGGTGTCTGCCGGCGCCGAACGGGATCCAGGTCCAGCGGTTGACGATGTCCTCTTGGCGCGGCTTCTCGTAGCGGTCGGGGTCGAACGCGTCCGGGTTCGGGAAGTCCTCAGGCAGGCGGTTGGAGATCGCCGGCGACGCGGCCACCATCTGGCCCTTGTGGATCCGGTAACCCTGCACCTCGAACTCGTCCTGGGCGACCCGCATCAGGATGATCAGGGGCGGATGCAGCCGCAGGGTTTCCTTGAGCGCGTTGTCGATGTTCGGAATCTGGCGCAGCGCATGGAAACTCACCTCCTGGCCGTCGGAATACACCTCGTCGAGCTCCTGCTGCACCTTGGCGTAGAACTGCGGGTTGCGCAGCAGCTCGATGAGCGTCCACGACGAGGTGCCCGAACTGGTGTGGTGCCCGGCGAACATCAGCGAGATGAACATGCCGGTGACCTCGTTGGCCGAGAAGCGCGGATTGCCGTCCTCGTCCTTGACGGAGACCAACACGTCGAGCAGGTCGCGATCGCTCTTGTCGGTGGGCGGGTTGGCAATTCGGCCGTCCATGACCTCTTGGACCAACTTCACCAGGCTGGCGCGCGCCTCGTCACGGATGCGGAAGCTCTCGATCGGCAGGTAGGGATCCACGTAGCACAGCGGGTCGGTGCCGCGCTCGAGCAGGTGATAGTAGTTCGCGAACCGCGAGTCGAGCTGGTTGCGGAACTTGAGGCCGATCAGGCACGCCGTCGAGGTGTAGATCGTCAACTCGGCGAAGAACTCCAGCAGATCGATCTCGCCTTCCTCGCCCCAGTTCGCGATCATCTTGCGGACTTCGGCCTCGATGGTCGCGGCGTGACCCTTCATCTGCTCGCCGCGCAGGGCGGTGTTGTGCAGCATCTCCGCGCGGCGCTCGGGGTCGGCGTCGAACACCACACCCTCGCCGAAGATCGGCGTCATGAACGGGTAGGCCTCGGCCTGGTTGAGGTCGGCATCGGAAGAGCGGAAGAAGAACTCGTTGGCCTCCGAGCCGGTCAGCAGGATCACCTGTTTGTCGGCGAGCTGAAACCAGCCGAGGTCGCCGCATTCGTCGCGGATGCGCTGCATCAGCCCGATCGGGTCGGTGCGGAACTCCTCGAGGTGGCCGTGTTCTTCATCGCCGCCCGAAACCCGTTGTACTTCTTTTGTGATCGTCATGACGGCATTCCTTCCTCGCCGAGAGCGAGCTTTTGACGGTCTTTGTTGTCGGCCAGTGGAGCTTCGGGCTGGAGCTCCATGTTGGCGATGAAGCCGCCGCGGGGCGTCTCCGCGACGAACGTGATGGCGCGGGCGAGGTCGGCCGCGCGCAGGAAGTAGTCGTGCCGGGCCTGCCCCCACTTGGCCCAATCCTCAAGTGCCGGACCGATTTTCTCTGCGGGTAGGCTCCAGCCCATCGAGGTCTTGGTCGGGCCGGGGTGCACGATCGAGGCGCGCACGCCGGTGCCTTCGAGCTCCATCTGGAAGTTGGTCACCATGGCGACCAGCGCGGCCTTGGCCGCACCGTAGGCACCCATGTGCGGGCGCTGCCGGAGCGAGACATCAGAGCCGACGAAGATGAGATCGCCGCGCTGGCGTGCCATCATCCCGGGCAGCACGGCGTTGGCCAGCCGGAAGGCGCCGACCAGGTGGATCTGCAGCTGTGAGTCGAACTCGTCGCTGGTGATCTCGTCGAGCTTGCCGAAGTAGGTGTCGCCGGCGCCGGCAACCAGCACCTCGATGTCGCCGAGCGCCTCGGTCGACTGCGCGACAAACGATTTCACCGAGTCGGGGTCGGTGACGTCGAGGTGGAAGCCGACCGCTTCGCCGCCGTCGGCGTTGATCTTGCCGACGATGTCGTCGAGCTTCTCGACCCGGCGTGCGCCGAGTGCGACCGGGAACCCGTGGGAGGCGAGTTCGATGGCGGTGGCTTCGCCGATACCGGACGAGGCGCCGGCGACGATGGCTGGCCTGCGGTCGGGAAGGGGAGCGAAACGGGGCATCAACGCGCCTTTACTGTGATGGGTAGGTGTGCGAATCCGCGGACATTGCTGGAGTGGACGCGTACCGAGTTGGCCTCGTCGACTTCGTAGCCGCGGATGCGTTTGAACAACTCTTCCAGGGCAACTCGCGCCTCCATGCGGGCGAGATGGGCGCCGAGGCAGAAGTGCGCACCGCTGCCGAAGCTCTGGAGCTTGGCGCCGATGTCCCGGCCGATGATGTAGTCATCGGGGTGGGCGAACGCTCGCTCGTCGCGGTGGGCCGATCCCGGCAGGAGCAGCAGCACGTCGCCGTCGGGGATGACGGTGTCGTAGAGGGTCAGCTCGCCGGCGACGGTGCGGGCCAGGATCTGGCTGGAGGTGTCGTAGCGCAGCGTTTCCTCGACCCACAGCGGGATCTGGGCGAAGTCGTCGTAGACCGGGGCCAGCTGGTCGGGGTTCTTGTGTCCCCAAAACGCGGCGTTGGCAAGCAGTTTGGTGGTCGTCTCGTTGCCGGCGATCACCATCAGGAACATGAAGCCCAGTACCTCGTCGTCGGTCAGCCGGTCACCGTCGATCTCGGCGTCCAGCAGGGCCGTCGTCAAATCATCGGTCGGACTCTTGCGCCGCTCTTCCACCATGGCCTGGTAGTAGACGATCAGGTTGAGCGACGCCTCGACGGCCTCCGGCGGCACGTCGGTGACGCCTTCATCGCGGTGCATCACACCATCGGCCCAGGCGCGGACCTGAACACGGTCGGCTTCGGGCACGCCCATGAGTTCGGAGATGACGTCCATCGGGAGCTTGCCGGCGAACTCATCGACGTAGTCCACGGTTTCACCGGCGGCGGCCTTCTCGAGCATGGTGTCGAGGTGCTTGACGGCGATCTCGGTGACGCGGGGCTCGAGCTCGCGAATTCTCCTAGGGGTGAACCCCTTTGAGACCAAGGTGCGCAGTCGAAGGTGAGCCGGATCGTCCATGGCCAAGAACGACATCGTCTTGGAGGCGTGCGGGCCGCGGGATGCCGGGTCCAGCGAGACCCCGTACTTGTTGGACAGCGTCGTGCTGTTACGGAAGCCCTGCAACACATCCTGGTGCCGGGACAGCGCCCAGAACTTCAGGTCGTCGTTGTAGTACAGCGGGGCCTCGTCGCGCAGCCGCTTGTAGTACGGGTAGGGATCCTCGTGGAAGTCGTAGTTGTAGGGATCCAGCACCACGTCTGGACTCTGCACGCTCATTGGTTCTCTCCCAAGATAAGTCCCGCGACATAGCCGATCCGGTCAGCGACCTGTCGGTAGCTCATGGTTCCGCTGCCGGCGTGTACGAGCGCGCCGTAGTACGTCATCTCCAATGCGGACACGATCTGTGGATCGGCGTCCGGCCCCAATGCCGACTTGATCCGTTTGTGAATTTCGGCGCCGATGCGGTCCCGCGCCGGATGCACTCCGGCGTCGTTGCTCAACATGGCGGTGGTGCACGCCGCGGCGAACTCGGGCTCGTCGGCGATCACCAGTGCCAGGCTGCGCAGCGTCTGCCGGACGCGGTGCAGGCGGGTGTCGTTGACGTCGGTGAAGTAGGGGACCTGACGCATCAAGTCGAGGTACACCTCGGCGATCAGATGGTTCTTGGACGAGAAGTAGGTGTACGCCGTGGCCGGTGCCACCTTCGCGCGCGCCGCGACGGACCGCACGGTCAGGTCGGCGTACGACGTTTCACGCAGCATCTCCATGCCGGCGCGCAACACCTTGCGGAAGGTTTCTTCCTGGCGGCGATTGCGCGGCGCGTCATCACCATCTGGGGTGACGGCAAGGACAGCATCGCTGGACACATGTCCAAGTTATCGGAATGCGGGCAGGATAGGCAAGAGAATCCGGGAATTACCAGTTCAACGGCCATACTGACACCGGCTTGCCGGAAGAACCTTGCACCACGGACGCGTCGGAGGTTATGGTGCGGAAGACAGAATCTCGGACACGTGTCCAACGAAGCAGACGGGAATCGGGATGGCGATTGCGGCCGATGGGAACAGCGATCTCTTCATCGACGGGAAGCTGGTGCCGGGTGGCAACGGCAGATATCCGACGATCAATCCGGCCACCGAGGAAGTCCTGGGCACTGCGGCCGACGGTGACGCCGAGGACATGGGCCGGGCCATCGACGCCGCGCGCCGCGCCTTCGACACCACCGACTGGTCCACCAACACCGAACTTCGGGTGCGCAGCATCCGCCAGCTCCGCGAAGCGATGAAAGAGCACGTCGAGGAGCTGCGCGAGATGACCATGGCCGAGGTGGGTGCGCCGCGCATGCTGACCTCCGCCGCCCAACTGGAGGGGCCGGTCGAGGACCTGTCCTTCTGCGCCGACACCGCCGAGAACTACTCGTGGCGCCAAGATCTCGGCGTCGCCTCGCCGATGGGCATCAAGACTGCGCGCACCATCGCGCGCGAGGCCGTCGGCGTCGTCGGCGCCATCACCCCGTGGAACTTTCCGCACCAGATCAACCTGGCCAAGCTCGGCCCCGCGCTGGCCGCCGGCAACACGATCGTGCTCAAGCCTGCTCCCGATACCCCTTGGTGCGCAGCGGTACTCGGTGAACTGATCGCCGAGCACACCGATATCCCGCCGGGCGTGGTCAACATCGTCACCTCGAACGACCACGCGGTCGGGGCGCTGCTGTCCAGCGACCCGCGGGTGGACATGGTGTCGTTCACCGGCTCCACCAACACCGGCCGCGCGGTGATGGCCGCCGGCGCGGCCACCATCAAGAAGGTCTTCTTAGAACTCGGCGGCAAGTCGGCATTCCTGGTGCTTGACGACGCCGACCTGGCCGGGGCGTGCTCGATGGCGGCGTTCACCGCCTCGATGCATGCCGGCCAGGGCTGCGCGATCACCACCCGCCTGGTGGTGCCGCGGGCACGCTACGACGAAGCGGTCGAAGCGGCGGCGGCGACCATGGGCGGCCTCAAGCCCGGTGACCCGACCAACCCCGGAACCATCTGCGGGCCGGTCATTTCCGAGCGTCAGCGCGATCGGGTGCAGTCCTATCTCGACCTTGCGATCGCCGAGGGCGGCAGGTTTGCGTGTGGTGGTGGCCGGCCGGCCGATCGCGACACCGGATACTTCATCGAGCCGACGGTCATCGCCGGCCTGGACAACAGCGCCCGTGTGTCGCGCGAGGAGATCTTCGGCCCGGTGCTGACGGTCATCGCCCACGACGGCGACCAGGATGCGATCCGCATCGCCAACGATTCGCCATACGGCTTGTCGGGCACCGTGTTCGGCGGCGATCTGGAGCGCGCGCAATCCGTCGCCGACCGGTTGCGGGTCGGCACGGTCAACGTCAACGGCGGGGTGTGGTACTCCGCGGATGCACCGTTCGGCGGTTACAAGCAGTCCGGGGTCGGCCGCGAGATGGGTCTGGCCGGCTTCGAGGAATATCTCGAGCTGAAAGTCATTGCCACAGCGGTCTAATCCGGTGGCCGAGAGAGGAATGCACATGGGACAGTTCGACGAGAAGGTTGCCATCGTCACCGGCGCTGGTGGCGGTATCGGTCAGGCTTATGCCGAAGCGATCGCCCGTGAGGGCGCGGCGGTGGTTGTCGCCGACATCAATATCGAAGGCGCGCAGAAGGTCGCCGACGGGATCAAAGGTGAGGGCGGCACCGCGCTGGCGCTGCCCGTCGACGTCAGCGACCCGGCTTCGGCCAAGGCAATGGCCGACGCGACGCTGGCCGAGTTCGGCGGCATCGACTACCTGGTCAACAACGCCGCGATCTTCGGTGGGATGAAGCTGGACTTCCTGATCACCGTCGACTGGGACTACTACAAGAAGTTCATGAGCGTGAACCTCGACGGCGCGCTGGTGTGTACCCGCGCGGTGTACCGGAAGATGGCCAAGCGTGGCGGCGGCGCGATCATCAACCAATCGTCCACGGCGGCATGGCTGTACTCGAACTTCTACGGCCTGGCCAAGGCAGGCGTCAACAGCCTCACCCAGCAGCTGGCCACCGAGCTCGGCGGCCAGAACATCCGCATCAATGCGATCGCGCCCGGCCCGATCAACACCGAGGCTAACCGCACTACTACTCCTCAGGAGATGGTTGCCGACATCGTCAAGGGAATTCCGTTGTCGCGCATGGGTGAAGTCGACGATCTGGTGGGCATGTGCCTGTTCCTACTGTCGGATCAGGCGAAGTGGATCACCGGCCAGATCTTCAATGTCGACGGCGGACAGATTTTCCGATGAGCTCCAGTGACGTCAAGGTCGGCTACATCGGTCTGGGAAACCAGGGTGCGCCGATGGCCAAGCGGCTGGTCGAGTGGCCGGGTGGGCTCATCGTTTTCGATGTGCGGACCGAGGCCATGACGCCGCTGGCCGAACTCGGCGCCACATTGGCAGACAATGTGGCTGATGTTGCCGCGGCGGATGTCATCGAAGTGACCGTGCTCAACGACGAGCAGGTGCGCGATGTGGTGGGCCAGCTCGCCGAACACGCCAAGCCTGGAACGGTCATCGCGATCCATTCGACGATCGAGCCGGGCACCGCCGCCGAACTGGCTGAGCAGTTGCGGCCCAGGGGTATTCACATCGTCGACGCCCCGGTCAGTGGCGGCGCCGGCGCTGCCGACAAGGGCGAGCTGGCCGTGATGGTCGGTGCGGACGACGAGGCGTACGACATCGTCAAGCCCGTCTTCAAGCAATGGGCCTCGATGGTGGTCCGTGCGGGTGAGCCCGGAGCTGGAACCCGGATGAAGTTGGCTCGTAACATGTTGACCTTCATCGGCTTTGCCGCCGCGTGTGAGGCGGCCAAGCTTGCCGAAGCGGCCGGGATCGACCTGCAGAAACTCGGTCGCGTGGTGCGGCACAGCGACGCCCAGAGTGGTGGCCCCGGTGCGATCATGGTCCGCGACGACACCAAACCGCTCGAGCCGGAACACTTCGTCTACGACATGTTCATGCATACCCGCGGCTTGGCCGAAAAAGACCTGAAACTGGCTCTCGCTCTGGGTGAATCCGCAGGCGTCGAGCTGCCGCTGGCCGAGATCGCACTACGGGACCTGGCCGCCGGGCTCGGTGTTCCCTACACGAAGGAGTGACGATGGACGAGTTGCGCCGCAAGGGCCTGGACAAGATGAACGAGGTCTACGGCTGGGAGATGCCGGACTCGCCGGGGGACTACTTCGCGCTCACGGCGGACCACCTGTTCGGCACGATCTGGACGCGGCCGGGATTGACCATGCGGGACAAGCGGATCATGACGCTGACCGTTGTCACCGCGCTCGGCATCTCCGACCTCGCCGAGATCCAGGCCAATGCCGCCCTGCACAATGAGGAACTCACCCCCGAGGAACTCAAGGAGATGGCGATCTTCTTGACGCACTACCTCGGCTTCCCACTGGGTTCGAAGCTCGACGGCGTTGTCACCAAGGTCACGGCCAAACGCAAGAAGGCCGCCGAGGCGGGTAAGGGCGAAGACAAGAAGGCCAACGTCAACGACGCGCTGAAGATGCACAGCGGCAAGACGCTGGACGACTGACTTCACGTCCCGGGCGCGCCGCTTTTTGTCGGTGGTCTGGAGTAGTCTCTGATTCATGAGTTCGAACGTATGTTCGAGTAGCCAGCTAGAGGCGCTCGCCGGTGAGGCCGAGGCCTTGGGTGCGGTCGATATCGAGGCGTTGTCCCCGGCGCAGCGATTTGTGGCGGTCGAGAAGCTCGAGACGGTGCGGCGGCTGCTCGCGGCGGTGTCGCTGTCCTGGGTGTCCCGGTTGGAGCAGTTCCAGGGGTGTCCGCCGGTGGGGATCGCGTTGGCCGATGTGTTGCGGGTCAGCCCGACCGAGGCGCGGCGGCGGATGCGTGATGCCGGGCAGTTGGCGCCGCGCACGACGTTGACCGGGGAGCCATTGGCGCCGGTGTTGCCGGAAACGTCGCAGGCGTGGCATGCCGGGCAGCTCGATGGTGAGCATCTGCGGGTGATTCAGAGGTTCTTTCGGGATCTGCCCGATCACGTGTCTCCGGCGCAACGGGAGAAGGCCGAACGCTCGCTGGCCACCCATGCGGTCAACGTGCGCCCGGATCAGCTGGAGCGCATCGCCCACCGGATGGCATTGCATCTCAATCCTGACGGCACGTTCTCTGATGAGGACCGGGCCCGCAAACGCGGCTTCACGTGGGGCCGGCAACGTGCCGATGGCATGCGTGAGGGCAAGCTGGTCGCCGACCCGGAACTGCAGGCCGAGCTTGACGCGTGGAACGCCAAGTACGCCGCGCCCGGCATGT
>NZ_JACBJQ010000035.1 GCF_013404075.1 Mycolicibacterium vinylchloridicum | reverse complement strand
GTACGGGCATTACGGTGGGACACGAGAACCTCCGGTGGGAAGTGGGCCTTAGACAAGCCACACCCCACCCGGAGGTTCTCTTCACATCAAGCCAACACGCCTGCTACCAACGTCATGGCCAAGTACACCTAGCCGAAGCGCGGTGACGGCCAGCAGCATTGCCTCCCCGCCGGATACCTGGCCGACGGTGCGGTCCAGGTCTGCGGGACCCAGTCCGATGACGCGCAGCGCCTCGGCGGCGCGCTCGGCGACGTCCCAGTCTTCACCGATGACCTCGAAATCGCGTTCGGTTGCCACGCCCGCCTCGATCGCCCGAAGCGCGGCCAGTGTGGCCCCCACGCCGAGCACATCGGCTATCGACAACGTGGTGTCGAGGGTCAGCGTCTGCGGCAAATAGGCGACGTCACCGCGTGTGACGATCCGGCCGCGGGTCGGGGTCAGGTCGCCGGCGATCAGGCGAAGCAGGGTCGATTTTCCGCTGCCGTTGGCGCCGACCAATCCCGTCCGGCCGGTCGAGAGTGTGGCAGTGAGACGATCCAGCGCGACGGTGCCGTCCGGCCAGGTGAAATCGAGATCGATCAGGGTGATTGCAGAATCAGTAGGCATGGGTCTCCGAAGTGGCTGTCAGCGGTCAGGTCAGTGACGCTGTGATCCACGGCGGGGACTTCCTTTCGACTCCGGGATGAACGACCGCCACGCTAATGCCGCAAGACGAACGCCGGCAACCGATTTATCTCTAGGCTGATGCCGTGACGGATCTCCCCGACTGGGTACAGCAGCTCGACATGGGGCCACACCCCGAAGGCGGCTACTTCCGCGAGACCTGGCGCAGTGAACTCGCCATCGGCGAATCTGCGCTGCCCCCGGACTACAACGGACCGCGCAGCGCCGGCACCGCGATCTACTTCGTCCTGCTGCCCGGCCAGCAGTCCGCCTGGCACACCGTGCGCAGCGCCGAGATCTGGCTGTATCACCGAGGCAGCCCGCTGCTTCTCGATATCGGACCTGAAATGGACAGCGCCACAACGGTTCTGCTCGGTCCCGACATCGTGGCCGGCGAGCAGCCGCAAGTCCTGGTGCCACCGGGGTACTGGCAGCGCGCCCGTCCCCGCGACGACGAGCCGACCTTGGTCAGCTGCGTGGTGGTGCCGGGGTTCGACTTCGCGGACTTCGCGCTGGCCGCGCCTACTGACTAACCGACCGCAGCACGTCCCACGCGGCCGCGACCAGTTCGGCGTTGCCCGGCGCCGTCGACCCGTCGGGCATCAGCACGGTGTCCTCCAGCCCGATCCGGGTTTGCAGTCCCCGCACCCCCGCGTGCGCCAGCAGCGGCCAACAACTCTCGTCCAGACCGTGCAGCAGGATCGGCGCGGGCGAGGAGGCACTACGGATCCGCGCCAGCAGGTCGTCGGCGGTCTCGGTGTCCCCGTCGGCCCCCAGCTCGATCATCACCCGCAGGCAATGGGGCGCCACCTCGGAGCGCGCCCAGGAGTCGGCGGCCTCGGCGTGGAAGATGCCGATCTCCACGCCGATACCCCGGCTCAGCAGCAGCTGCACCAGTTCCACCGAGCCCGGCTCGTGCCAGTTGACCGAGGCGAAGTCGGGCCACACGGTCCACGACTCGACGGCCTCCAACCGCCGCTGCGGATCCGGCAGCGCCCAGAACCCCGTCGTCACTCCCAGCGGCAGGCCGGGCACGGCGTGGCGCACCGCGGTGACGGCCGCGGCCACGGTGTGGGGGGCCAGCGAATCCACCCCGTCGGCGGTCTTGGGGTGCAGGTGGACGGCTTTGGCACCGGCAGCGTGCGCGGCCACGGCGGCGTCGGCCAGCTGCTGCGGCGACACCGGGATCCCGGAGTGCTGGTCGGGGGTGCGGGCGCCGTTGATACAGGCCTTGACGTACGGAGCTGAGGGCATGCCTCATTCTCACCCGTCACGACCAAGGTTTCCGAAGTAGCGTTTCTCCCATGCGGGGCCACACCATCGTCTGCGGTGATGACGCGCTCGGTCTGCGGATCATCGACGAGCTGAACAACGCCGGGGTCACGGTCGCGCTCTCGCAGGCGCCGGAGGATCTCGAGATGGCCGGAATCGCCACTGCCGACGCCGTGATCTGTGCCGACGACGACGACGATCTGAACCTGCAGATCGCACTGCTGGCCCGGCAGGCCAACCCGACCGTGCGGGTGGTGGCCCGGCTGTCCAACGCCGTGCTGCGCGAGGCCATGGCCGAGAACAACGGGCCGGGCGCCATCCTCGACGTCGCGGATCTGGCGGCGCCGTCGGTGGTCGAAGCCTTGTTGAAGCGCACCACCCACACGATCTCGGCGGCCGGTGTCGACTTCGTCGTCACCGGCACCACCTCGACCAAAGACGGCACCCTGCGGGAGATCTACGGCGATCTCGCTCCGGTCGCCGTCATTCGCGGCGACAACTCCGAAACCCCCGGCGAGGTGATTGCGTGTCCTGGCCGCGACGTGCGGGTGCACCCCGGCGACTGGACGGCGATGATCGGCACCGCCGCCGAGCTGACCGAACAAGGCATCGAGGTCGCCAAGTCGATGCCGGCGGCCCCCCGGGCACGTCCGCTGTTCGTCCGCCTGGCCGACGCGGTGCGGGCGTTCCGCGACGACCTGAACCCGATGTTCTACCGGGCGCTCGCGGCTTCGGCGACACTGCTGGTCGGTTCGACGATCCTGCTGCGGTTGGCCTACAACTACCCGGGAATGGACTGGGTCGACGCACTCTATTTCTCCGCCGAGACCATCGCCACGGTCGGCTACGGCGATTTCAACTTCCTCGACCAGCCCACCTGGCTGCGGCTGTGGGGGGTGGGAATGATGTTCGCCGGCGTCGCCACCACCGCCATCGTGGTGGCATTCGTGGCCGACGTGCTGTTGTCGCGGCGGCTCTCACAGTCCGCCAGCCGACAGAAGATTCGCCATCTGCACCGCCACGTCGTGGTGGTGGGCCTCGGCTCGTTCGGCATCCGGGTGGCCAGCGTGCTCAAGGCGGCCGGCCACGACGTCGCGGTGATCGACCGCAACGAGGACAACCGCTACCTGTCGGCCGCGGCCGAACTGGACGTTCCGGTGATCTTCGGCGACGCCACCCTGCGCCAGACCATGGAGGCGGCCCGCGTCGGCGACGCTCGCGCGGTGGCCGTGCTCACCCAGGACGACATGGTCAACATCGAGACCGGCATCGTGCTGCGCGAAATGCTCGGCCCGAGAACGCTGCCCGAGATCCACCGCCCCGACCTCCCGATCGTCCTGCGGATCTACGACCGGGCACTGGGCACGGCGGTGGGCAAGCGCTTCAAGTTCGAATATGTCCGTTCCACCGTCGACCTGGCCACCCCCTGGTTCATCGGTGCGGCGATGGGCCTCGATGTGCTGGGCACGTTCTCGGTGGGCCAGCGGTCGTTCATGGTCGGTGCGGTGCAGGTGCGGCCGGGCAGCGAGCTCGACGGGATGAGGATGTTCGAGCTGTCCACCCAGACCCGGGTCATCGCGATCGCCAGGGACGATGCCCCCTTGCGCCTGCATCCGCGCCGCGATACCCAGCTGAACGCCGGTGATACCGCCTACCTCGTCGGTCCCTACCGCGAATTGATCGCCACCTTGCGCAAAGGCCAGTCGACGTCGCAACCGGGCGTGGCGAGCTCGCCGACGCAGACAGGTTGATCGCCTACCCTCTCTGCTCATGACGCAGTCCGGTGGACCGGTCGGCACCAGGCGGGACGACATGCGCCGGCGCGTCGAGGAACGCTACCGGCGCCTCGCGGAGTCGCGCCGGCTCAAGCCGCTGACGGCACTGGTGGCCCGCTACAACGACATCGACGGCGGCACCCAGAGTGCGGTCGTCTCCACGCAACTGTTCACCACGGTCATCCCGTTGATGATCATCGGCTTCAGCTACATGCAGGGCTTCGCCGACAATGCCAGCCCGGGAACGATCTTCACCCGGCAGTTCGCCCTGCAGCATCCGCTGAGCGACCGGCTGCGGGAGGCCTTCGGCAATTCCGCGGGGCTACGGGCGGATTGGACGCTGATCGGGGTGGCGAGTTTTCTCGTCTGGGGCATCCCGATGGCCGCCTCGGTGGCGACGATCTTCGCCAGAGCCTGGCGCCGCGAGCAGTACGGTCTGCTGGCGCGGCTGCTGCGCGGCAGTGCCTGGTTCGTGTTGTACCTGGCCACCATGGCGGTGCAGGAGCGGATCATGTTCGGCCATCACCACCACGGCGTCAGCCGGGGACTGCTGTTCGTCATCGGACTGCTGCCGGTGTGGCTGTTCTGGTCGCTGACTCCGGCGCTGCTGGTGCGCGACGGCGGCCGCGGCCTGCGCTCGCTCGCACTGGCCGGGCTGGCCGGTGTGACGATCGACGGCGTCGCGATCCCGCTGGGCGCCCGCCTGATCTTCCCCTCACTGCTGCACGACTGGGACGGCTTCGGCCCGATCGGTGTGGCGATGGCGTTGCTGATCTGGTGCGGTGCGGTGGGCGCCGGATGGGTGCTGACCGCATGCGTCGGCGCGGTGTTGTGGGAACGCAACGCCCCGTCGGCGATGGTCGTCGAGTCCCAGACCGCCTAGGCCAGGCCGAGCACCCCCAGTGCGTTGTCCTTGAGGATCAGCGAGACCACCGCGGGATCAAGACCGAGGGACTCGAAATCTCGCCGCCAGCGGTCCAGGGCGATATAGGGGTGGTCGGTGCCGAACAGGGCCTTCGTGCGCAGCTGGCGTCCGATCGCCGAAACAAGCTGGGGTGGAAAGTATTTCGGTGACCAACCGGAGAGGTCGAGGTAGACGTTGGCCTTGTGCGAGGCGATGGCGATCTGGGCGTCGACCCATGGCACCGCCGGGTGGGCCATGACGACGGTCAGGTCGGGGAAGTCGGCGGCGACGTCGTCGAGCAGCATCGGGTCGGAGTAGCGCAGCTTGATCCCGTGCCCGCCGGGCAGCGCCGAGCCAAGCCCGGTCTGGCCGGTGTGAAACAGCACGGGCACTCCGGCGGCGGCGATCGCCTCGTAGATCGGATAGAACCGGCGGTCGTTGGGTTCGAAGCCCTGCAGGCTGGGATGGAACTTGAAACCCCGGACGCCGTAATCGCCGGTCAACTCCCCCACCCGCCGCACGGCGTCGGCATCCCACGGGTCGACGGAGCCGAACGGGATGAGGACGTCGTTGTTGCGGACGGCCCCCTCGATCAGCTCCTCCAGCGAGTTGGGCTGATGGCCCGACATCGTGTGCGCGTCGATCGTGAACACGACGGCCGCGGTGTTGTGCTGCCGGTAGTGCTCCGCGAGGTCGTCGACGCGTGCGAAGTAGTCGGGTCCGAGCTTGAAGTAGCGCCCGGTGGCCTCGGCCAGCTCGTCGTCGTAGGCACAGTGGCCGGCCCCGTCGATCTCGACGTGGGTGTGGAAGTCGATCGCGTCGACCGCATGGACATCGATGGCGGGTGAGTACCGGGCGGTCATCGACGCAGTCTAGAAGAGGAGTTTGGGCCGGCGGGATGGAGAAGGATCCACCCGCCGGCCCGAGGTGCGCGCCGTAGGGTGCAGTTACCGACGCGCAGTACCAACGATCCACCCACACGGGTCCCCGCACCAGGCATTGTCAGGCCCCTCCCGGGCAGCGTTTGTCTGTCGATTTCGGGACCAAAGCCCCTACCGGGCCGGGACGCTTCCGGGCTGTACTGCGGTGTGATCAAGGTGTTCCTGGTCGACGACCACGAGGTCGTGCGGCGTGGTCTGGCCGAGCTGCTGGGCAGTGACCCCGAATTGACCGTCGCGGGTGAGGCGGCCACCGTGGCCGAGGCGCTGGCGCGTATCCCTGCGGCACGGCCCGACGTCGCGGTGCTCGACATCCGGCTGCCCGACGGCAGCGGCATCGACCTGTGCCGGGATCTGTTGGCCGCGCACGCCGAATTGCGTTGCCTGATCCTGACTTCGTTCACCGACGAGGAATCCATGCTCGACGCGATCCTGGCCGGCGCCAGCGGGTACGTGGTCAAGGACATTCGCGGCATGGAGCTCGCCGAGGCCATCAAGACCGTCGGTTCGGGAAAGTCGTTGCTGGACAACCGGGCCGCAGCCGCGCTGATGTCCCGGCTGCGCAAAGACACCGAAATCGACGAACGGTTGCGTGACCTGTCGTCAACCGAGCGCACACTGCTTCAGCTGCTGGGCGAGGGCCTGACCAACCGCGAGATCGGGCAGCGAATGTTCCTCGCCGAGAAGACGATCAAGAACTACGTGTCCCGGCTGCTGACGAAGTTGGGCCTGTCCGGGCGCACCCAGGCCGCCCTGTTTGCGGCGGAGACGTTGCGCAGCAACGATGTTTGACCTTGACGTCCGGGACGGCCTGATCGACGCGATGCTCGCGGTCTCCTCCGGGCTGGAACTCGAGAAGAAGCTGCACACCATCGTGCACACGGCAATGGGTTTGGTGCACGCTCGTTATGGTGCAGTCGGGGTGATCGGCTCCGAGCCGGTGCTGGAGCGGTTCGTGTTCGAGGGTATCGACACCGAGACCGCCGCGTTGATCGGTCCGCTGCCCACCGGGCACGGGATGCTGGGCCTGCTGTTGAACAATCCCAAAGTGATTCGCGTCGAGGATCTTTCACAGCATCCGGCGTCGATCGGCTTTCCGCCTCATCACCCGCCCATGCGCAGCTTCCTCGGCGTACCCATCCGGATCCGCGATCATGTGTACGGCAACCTCTACCTGACCGAGAAGGCGAACGGGGCGGCCTTCAGCGAAGCGGACGAGGTGCTGGTGCTCGCACTGGCCGGTGCCGCGGGGATCGCGATCGACAATGCGCGGCTGTACCAGGCGGCCCATAGCCGACAGTTGTGGATCGAAGCCACCCGCGACATCAGCACCGACCTGCTTGCCGGTGACGATCCCGCGGCCGTGCACCGCGAAATCACCGTCAAGGCATTGGCTTTGACCGCATCCGATTTCAGCTTTTACGCCATGCCGGACGATTCGGGTCACTTGGTGATCAACGCGTCGACCCGCGCCGAGTTACTCGACCGTCGGTTACCGGCGGCCGGGTCGGCGGCGGCGGCATTCACCGATTGTCTTCCGATGCGGGTCAGCGAGTTCCACGATCTGTCCGGCGAAGACGACCTGACCGCGCTGGTGCTTCCCGTCTGCGAACCCGACACCGCGACCGCCGTTCTGGTGTGTGCGGCCGGGCCGGGCAAGCGGTTCTCCGAGGCTGATCTGGACATGGCCGCGTCGTTCGCTGCCCAGGCCGGACTGGCACTGCATCTGGCGACCGCACAGCGGCGGATGCGCGAACTCGACGTGCTCACCGACCGCGACCGGATCGCCAGGGATCTGCACGACCATGTGATCCAACGGCTGTTCGCGGTGGGTTTGTCGCTGCAGGGCGCGCTGACCGCCGACCAGGCCGAAGGCGCCCGGCGGGTCACCGGCGCGCTGGACGACCTGCAGGACGTCGTCGAGGAGATCCGCACCACGATCTTCGATCTGCACGGCGGGTCGATCACACGACTGCGTCAGCGCATCGAGCAGGCGGTGACGCAGATGACCGTCGACTCGGGGGTACGTCCGGCGGTGCACATCAGTGGGCCGCTTTCGGTGGTGGACGCCGGGCTCGCCGATCACGCGGAGGCGGTGGTGCGGGAGGCCGTCAGCAATGTGGTGCGCCATGCACAGGCGCGGTCGGTGACCGTGTCAGTGACGGTGGACGACAACCTGACCATCGGCGTGAGCGACGACGGGGTGGGGATCGGCGAGGACACCACCCGCAGCGGTCTGGCCAATCTCGCCGCGCGCGCCCATGAGTGCGGAGGCGAGTTCGGCATTGCCCCGCGTCCCGGCGGCGGCACCCGGCTGGTCTGGTCGGCGCCGCTGACACTGGGTTAGACCGAGATCTCGACGGCCGGCTGCAGGATGAACAACTCGCGGCACTGCCGCTCGACGAACAGCGGGACGAACTCGCGGATGCGGGCGCCGTCGAACCGGTGATGTGCGCTGTCCACGGTGTCGCTGATGACGTGATCGGGTACGTACGGGAACAACTCGGTCAGACGGTCGACCACCTGATCGATCTGGCGCTGCTCCTCAGCACGTTCCACGCCGGACATCATCGGACGAAGTACGCGTTTCGCGCAACTACCGACTCGACGGCGGGTGTCCGTCACGTGTCGGCTCGGTGAACAAAAAGCGGTGGGCGCAGCGACATCTCACCCGTTGCGCGCTAGAAGGCTAGGTCGGCTACAGTTCGCCCGTGACCTCACCGAGCAATGTGGACGCGGGCAATCTCACGCCCGAATCCGCGAATCGCCTTCAGGCCGAACATCTCCGGGAGATGTTGCTGGCCCAGTGTGAACAGCTCGACGCTGACCTGGCTACCTATGGCGGCGCCCTCGAGCGATATCAGCGCCGCGGTGAGCAAACTCAGGCCCGCCGGATTCGGGGAATGATCCGCGCCGCCCAACGCGAGCGCCGTTCGGTGCAGGATCTGATCGCCGGACTGGAGCGCCGGTTCCTGGCCCCCGAGCGCTCCCGAAACGAGCAGCCTCGTCACCCGCTGCCCGGCGCGGGGCCCGCGCGCCATGGCGTGCCCCGAGTGCATCCCTACCCGAGCCCGCATCGCGTCATCAGGGCCCAGGACGGGGCGCGAACCTAGGACGGAGCAAAGACCGCGACGAAGCGGTCCAGCGACTCCTTGATGTCACCGCGCAGCGCAGCGGCCACGATCATGCCGATCGGCCCGAACAGCGGCGCGCCGCCCAGATGGACGTCCATGGTCACCACGGACGCGTCGGGCTTCTCGTCGTGCGCCCGGACCTTGCCGATCAGCTTGACCTTGACCCCGCCGACACCGACGCCGTTGAGCGTCATCGCCTCCGGCGCCTTGAAATGGACGATCGTCCACTTCACCCGGTTGGGCATGCCCTTGACCTCGACGATGGACTCCACGACGGTGCCCTTCTCCAGGGTCTCGGGCAGCGTGGAGCGCCAGACCCGGTGAATGGTCAGCCATTCCTTGTAGCGCGACAAATCAGAGGCATGTTGCCAGGCCTGCTCGGGTGGGAGTGGAACGTCTACCGATACTGAGAGCTTGGCCATAGGTCAGGTCGGTTGGTCACCGGAGTCGGTGCGGTTCTTCTCGACCACGTTCTTGGCGGCGTCCTGCACTTTGTCGACGGTGCTGGAGTACTTGCCCCGTGTCTTCTCATCGATGATGTCGCCGGCCTTGTCGATGGCCTGCTCCACCTTGTCGGCATTCTGACTCAAGACTTCCTTGGTCTTACCGAGGGCTTTGTCGAGGAATCCCATCGCTCAATCTTGCACCGCGGGCTCGGTTCGCCACAACGTGCGCCGTTCGCCCAGCGCCCGGCCCTGCACCCACCACGACACCTCGATCAGCCCTGCCGCGAGCAACCCCAGCGCCACCCCGGACGAGGTGACCGCCAGGTTGGACGGGTCCAGCATGAATGCCTTGCGGGCCAGCGGTATGGCGAATATCACCACGTACGCCAGCCCCGAGGTGGCCACCAGCGCGACCCGCCACCACTGGTACGGGCGGGCAACGACGGCGAGGACCCAGATCGCTCCCATCAGCAGGGTGATCAACGCCGCCGTCGAGGCTTGCGTCTGCTCGGCCGCGGGCGCGCCGTAGCCGTGGGAGGCGATCAGGTACGACGCGTACGTCGTCACGCCGACGATCAACCCGGACGGCAGGGCCGAGGTCATCACCCGTCGCACGAACCCGGTGTGGGCACGTTCGTTGTTGGGCGCCAGCGACAGGATGAACGCCGGGATGCCGATGGTGAACCATGCCGCGATGGTCACGTGGATCGGCTGGAACGGGAACAACAGCGGGGGGGTGCCGAACAGCTTGTGGGACAAGCCTGCAAAACCCACCAACAGGGCCAGCAGCACCGAGTAGACCGTCTTGGTGAGGAACAGGTTGGATACCCGCTCGATGTTGCCGATGACGCGTCTGCCCTCGCCGACCACATAGGGCAGGGTGGCGAACTTGTTGTCCAGCAACACAATCTGGGCTACCGCACGTGAGGCTGGACTGCCCGACCCCATCGCCACCCCGATGTCGGCGTCCTTGAGGGCGAGCACGTCGTTGACACCGTCGCCGGTCATCGCGACGGTGTGATCGCGCGCCTGTAGGGCGTGGACCATGGCCCGCTTCTGATCCGGGCGGACCCGGCCGAACGTGGTGTACGTCTGCATCACGTCGGCCAGCGCGTCCGGCTCGTCCGGCAGGTTCCGGGCATCCATGGTGTCGCCGAGCAGGCCCAGCGTCCCGGCCACCGCACCGACGGACACCGCGTTGTCACCGGAGATCACCTTGACCGACACATTCTGGGAAGCGAAGTATTCCAAGGTGTCTCGGGCATCGGGGCGGACCCGCTGCTCGAGGACCACCAGCGCGACCGGGGTGACGTGGCCGGGCGCGTCGGGGCTGTCGACCGCGACGTCGCCGGCGGCGAGGAGCAACACGCGCAAGCCGTGAGCACCGATTTCCTCGGCCTGCGCGGCTGCGGCCGACTCTGGGTCCAGCAGCACATCGGGGGCACCGATCAGCCAGTTGCCGTGCTCGCCGTAGGAGACCCCGCTCCATTTGGTCGCGGACTTGAACGGTGCACTGCCCGTTGCCGTCCAGCCCGGAGCATCCGGGTACGCCTCGGCGATCGCCTGCATGCTCGCGTTGGGCTTGGGGTCGTCGGCGGCCAGGGAGGCCAACACGTCGGCGACCCGGTGGGCGGTGTCGTCACCGACCGGCGTGACCTCGGCCAGTCGCATGCCGTTTTCGGTGAGGGTGCCGGTCTTGTCGGCACACACCACGTCGACGCGGGCCAGCCCCTCGATCGCGGGCAGCTCCTGAACCAGACATTGCCTGCGCCCCAACCGGATCACGCCGACCGCGAAGGCGATCGACGTCATCAGGACCAGGCCTTCGGGAACCATCGGGACCAGCGCGCCGACCATCCGCAGCACCGACTCCCGCCAGCCGACTCCTGTGGTGAAAAGCTGGGTGTAGATGACCAGCAGGCCGGTGGGCCACAGCAGGTAGGTGATGAACTGCAGGATCTTGTTGATGCCGCTGCGCAGTTCGGATTTCACCAGAGTGAACTTGCTGGCCTCCTCGGCGAGCTTGGCGGCGTACGCTTCACGACCCACCTTGGTGGCGCGGTAGGCACCGGTTCCGGCGACGACGAAGCTGCCTGACATCACCGTGTCGCCGGCATGCTTGGCGATCGCATCAGCCTCGCCGGTCAGCAGTGATTCGTCGACCTCCAGGTTGGCGGCCTCGAGCAGCTCACCGTCGACGACGATCTGGTCGCCAGGCCCGAGCTCGATGACGTCATCGAGCACTACCTCGTTGGGCGGCAACGGCTTTGTCCCAGATCTCCTGCGCACCACGGGCTTGGCCTGACCGACGATAGCGAGGTTGTCGAGTGTCTTCTTGGCGCGCAGTTCCTGGATGATGCCGATACCGCTGTTGGCGACGATGAGCAGCCCGAACATGCCGTTGATCAGCGACCCGGTGGACAGCACGATGCCCAGCAGTACGCCGAGGATGGCGTTGATGCGGGTGAAGACGTTGGCCCGCACGATCTCGCCGACGCTGCGCGATGCCCGGGTCGGGACGTCGTTGGTCTTGCCCTGCGCAATCCGGGCGGCTACTTCATCAGCGGAAAGACCCACCGCGACACCGGTTGTCATCGAATCTTATTCTCTTCGCGCAAGCGGCTCATCGGAAGAAGGTCCCCATCTTGTCTTCGTCGTAGAACTCGAGCGTCAGCTTGTCGCCGGCGAACGTCGCCTTGGAAATGCTTCCCGGCGGGAAATTCTCACTCGGGAATGCGAACGTGAACACGTCACCGTCCCAATGGGTGAGCTCGACGGTGTCGGGTCGCGGACCCATCGAGAGGGTGAGCTTGCCGCCGGACTCGGCGACCACGGCCGGGCCCCAGTAGTCGTTGCGGTACGAGCCGGCGTAGCCGGCAAGCGGTTTCGGCGGCGCCGGATTGGCGGGCGGTGATTTTCCGGCCAGCGACCCGAACGGTTTGTCCATGTCGGCGAAGGCCTGCGCGTAGAGCTTGCGCCAGTCCTCGCGCACCTCGCCGAACTGGACCAGGTCGGCGAACTCCGCGGTCAGCGTCTCCGGTATGCCGGTCGGGGTGGCGTTGGTCAACGCGACGATCGCAACATCCGCCGAGGGGATGATGACGAAGTTGGTTGCAGCGCCGAGATCGAAGGCCCCGGAATGGCTCAGCTGCACGCGAGCCGCCGACGTGGTGCCGACGTTGAACCCGTACCCGTAGAAACCGGTGCGCATCGCCGGCTCACTGGGCGGGCTCGACACGATCTGCGGTGACACCGCGGGCAGCAACGCGGCCGGGTCGACGATCTGCTGCCCGTTGTACTTTCCGTCGGCCAGCATCATCGTCAGCCAATGGGTGACGTCGTTGACCGACGAACTGACCCCGCCCGCGGGTGCTTCGGGGTCCGCGTCGCGCTGGTACAGCGGTTTGTAGGAGCCGTCGATGCGGATGTGCCCGAGCGCCTTGTCTGCCCGGGCTTCGTAGTCGGCGAACTTCGAACTGGTCGACTTCATGCCCAGCGGCCGGTAGAGCACCTCCTCGCTGAGGTCCTCCCAGCTCTTGCCTGATGCGACGGCCACCGCCTCGGCAGCCGCCGTCAGTCCGAAGTTGGTGTAGGCGTAAGAGATTCGGAACGGAGCGAGTGGTAGTTGGCGGAGCCGCTCCAGCACGTAGCGACGGTCGTAGCCGAGGTCCTCGAGCTGATCGCCGGCGTGGTCGGGCAGCCCGGACCGGTGTGAGTACAGGTCGCCGACGGTGACCATCTTGGTGACCACCGGATCCGACAGCGCGAACCACGGCAACTTGTCGATCACCGGCGTGTTCCAGCTGATCGCGTTCTGACTGACCTGATGAGCGACGACGGTCGAGCCGATGGGCTTGGACACCGACGCCAGCTGGAACACCGTGTCCGGATCGACCTTGTTGGCGGGATCGTCGGCCGGGCGGCTGACATCCTTGACGCCGAACCCCTTGGCGTAGACCGTCTTTCCGCCGTGCACGACGGCCACCGCCATGCCGGGGATACCGGAGGACTTCATCAGGTCCTCGGCGATGCCGTCGAGCTTGGCGACGGCATCCTCAACGGCGTTGTCCGGCAGCGCCACCGCGGGCACCAGCGGGGGCGGCTGATCGGACAGCGTCTTGGCGGGTTCTTGGGAGGCGGTGCTGCTACACGCGGCCAGAGCAGCGACGAGAGCAACGATCGCGGCACGCGCTGCCAGAGCGGTCATGCAATGCACCGTAGTGGCTCACAGCTCCCACCACCGGTCTATCGTCCCAGCCGTGGCGGTCACCACCCGCCCGCCGGGACGTGGCACCGCGGTCCGCACGCCCGCATCGCCGGCCGATACCAGCAACCGTTCGACCGGCTCGGCCCAGGGATGGGGGGCCAGCCGGAAGGTGCACCAGTGGATCGGAACCAGCAGCCCGGCGTCGCTGACATCGCGGTGGGCCCGCACGGCTTCCTCGGGGTTCATGTGGATGTCCGGCCAGGCGGTGTTGTACGCCCCGATCGGCATCAGCGTCAGGTCGAAGGGTCCGTGATCGGCGCCGATCTGTTCGAAACTACGGGTGTAGCCGGTGTCGCCGCCGAAGTAGGCGCGATGCTGGGGACCGATGATCGCCCAGGACGACCACAGGGTGGTGTTGCGCGACAGGAACCGGCCCGAGAAGTGCCGCGCGGGCGTGCACACCAACCTCAGGTCCCCGATCCGGGCCTGCTCGTTCCAGTCCAGCTCGATGATGCGCTCCGGCGGGATCCGCCATTGCCGCAGGTGCGCCCCGACGCCGAGCGGGACGACAAACGGCGCCCTTTGCGTGCGGGCGAGCGCGAGGACGGTGTCCATGTCCAGATGGTCGTAGTGGTCATGGCTGATCACCACTGCGTCGAGGGCCGGCAACGCCTCCAGCGGCGCGGGCACCGGATGCAGACGCGCAGGGCCCACGGTGCGCGACGGCGAGCAGCGGTCACTCCACACCGGATCGGTGAGCACCCGGTAGCCGTCGATCTCGACCAGTGCGGTCGAATGGCCCAGCCAGGTCACGGCCAGCGGCTCGGAGCTGATCGGCGCGGCCGAGTGGACCAGCGGAATCGTTCCGGCCGGGCGGCTGGCCGAGCTCCTGCTGAGCATGTCGAACAGGACGAGCCGGTTTTCCTCGGCGTCCAGCTTCAGCGGGGCGGCGGGCTCCAGGTTGTGGAACACGCCCTCCCGGTAATTGGGCGAGCGGTCGGCGACCGGCCGAATCCCGCCCGGCCCGGCGCCCAGCGAGGCGGGTGCGTCGTTCAGCGCGCGCAGGAGCCAGCCGCCGGTGGCCAGCGATGCGGTCCCGGCGGCCAGTCGCAGGGCCGCCTTCCCGGAGGGCAGGAGCGAAGCGACCCGGGGAAGGCTGAGCACGGGCTCAGGCCCCCGTGAACTTCGCGGAGCGCTTCTCCATGCGGGCCACCTGGGCCTCGATGACGTCCTGGCTGCCCCAGGCCTTGTCGAACAGCTCCTTGTGGACGGGCCACTGCTCCTCGAACGCGCCGTCGTCGTTGAGCACTCGCTTGGAGGCCTGCAAGGACAACGGGGCCAGGCCGGCGATCTCGGCGGCCCAGGCCTGGGCGTCGGCCAGGTCACCGAGCCGGTTGGCCATCCCGGTCATCAACGCGGTTTCGGCGTCCAGCTTCTCGGCGCCGAGCAGCATGCCGCGGGCCCGGCCGTAGCCGGCCAACGAACTCAATCGGCGGACACTCCAGTTGTCGAGCGCCAGACCATATTTGGCGATCGGGAACTGGAAATAGGCGCCGGGAGCCACCACGCGCAGATCGCAGATCATGGCCAGCTGAACGCCGGCGCCGATGGCGGGGCCGTTGATCGCGCCGATCACCGGCATCGGCACGGCGTCGATGGCCTTGTTCAGTGCGATGGCCTTGTCGGGGAAGTCGGCGGCGAACACATCCCCGGACAGGTCGGCCCCGGCGCAGAACACCGTGCCCTGTCCGGTGAGGACGATCGCACGCACATCGTCGGCGGCCGCCTTCTCCACTGCCTCGCGCAGTGAGTCCACGAGCTCGGAATTGAGAGCATTGCGGCGTTCTGAGCGCTGCAGCTCGATTGTGGTCACATCCCCGACGCGGTTGATACCGATCATGTCGACGAGCGTACTGGCCCGATAGCCTCCCCTCATGAGTCGCATCGGGGCTGCCGAACTGCGCGACGCCGCACTGGACCCGGGGTCGTTCCGGAGCTGGGATCACACACCTTTGCTCGTCGAGGCCGATGAGGCCTACGCCCGTGAGCTGGAGCAGGCCCGCGCCGCGACCGGTTTCGACGAGTCGGTGCTGACCGGTGAGGGCACCGTGTTCGGCCGCCGGGTCGCGGTCGTGGCCTGCGAGTTCGACTTCCTCGCCGGCTCCATCGGGGTGGCCGCTGCCGAACGCATCACCGCAGCTGTCGAACGTGCGACTGCGGAGAAGCTGCCGCTGCTGGCCTCGCCGAGCTCGGGCGGCACCCGCATGCAGGAGGGCACGGTCGCGTTCCTGCAGATGGTGAAGATCGCCGCGGCGGTCACCGAGCACAAGCGGGCGCATCTGCCCTATCTGGTGTATCTGCGGCACCCGACGACCGGCGGGGTGTTCGCGTCGTGGGGTTCGCTGGGGCATATCACCGCGGCCCAGCCGGGCGCGCTGATCGGATTTCTGGGCCCGCGGGTCTATGAGCACCTCTACGGCGAACCATTCCCGCCTGGGGTGCAAACCGCGGAGAATCTGCTGCGGCACGGCGTAATTGACGCAGTGGTCGGTGTGGAGGCGTTGCGCGCGACGCTCGATCGCGCGCTGACCGTCATCACCGATGCGCCGACCGCACCGCCGGCGGCGGTGGCCGACGAGCCGGTGCCCGATGTGCCGGCATGGGAGTCGGTGATCGCATCCCGACGTCCGGACCGCCCGGGGGTGAGCTGGCTGCTGCGCGAGGGGGCCACCGACCGGGTGCTGCTGTCCGGAACGCACGGCGAGGCGGCCACGACGGTGCTGGCGCTGGCCCGCTTCGGCGGTCAGCCCGCCGTCGTCGTCGGCCAGCAACGCGTGGTCGGCGGAGTGGTGGGACCAGCCGCTCTGCGCGAAGCCCGCCGCGGCATGGCGCTGGCCGCCGGTTTGCAGCTGCCGTTGGTGCTGGTCATCGACACCGCCGGGCCCGCACTGTCGGCCGAGGCCGAACAGGACGGACTGGCCGGCGAGATCGCCCGCTGCCTGTCCGATCTGGTCACGCTGGACACCCCGACGGTGTCGGTACTGCTCGGCCAGGGCAGCGGCGGACCCGCGCTGGCGATGGTGCCCGCCGACCGGGTGCTGGCCGCCCAGCACGGCTGGCTGGCCCCGCTGCCGCCGGAAGGCGCCAGCGCGATCGTCTTTCGCGATACCGAGCACGCGCCGGAACTGGCTGCCGCACAAGGAGTTCGGTCGAAGGATCTGCTGCGTAACGGCATCGTCGACGCGATCGTGCCCGAACATCCCGACGCCGCAGACGAACCGGTCGAATTCGCACGCCGGCTGTCCGACGCGATCGCCAGGGAGGTCCACGACCTTCGCGAGACGCCTGCGGAATCGCGTTATTCGGCCCGCCTGCAGCGCTATCGGCGGATCGGCCTGCCCAGCTGACGCGGGTTGTACCCATTGGTCACGCCGAGGGTGGCTGCAGCAGCGTCAACACCGCCTCGGTGACCGCGTTCAGGTCCTTCTTCGCCGCAGGGCTGGTGGTCGAGGTGCTGTTGAGTGCTCCGATCACCAGATCTCGCAGCGTCCGTGGGTCGATGTCGGTTCGGACCACGCCGGCCCGGCGCCCGCGTTCGAGCACCTCGTGCCAGACGCGTGCGAAGCGGCGCTCGTGGGCCACGTGCGCGGACCGAAGGTGCGGCGGGAGTGTCTCCACCATCCGCACCACTGCGGCGGCGCGGTCATCGCTGGCGTGCAGGGCATCCAGGTGCCCACGGATCGCCGCCCGGAGCCCGTCGATCGCCGGCGCGTCATCGGGCACCGCATCGATCGCGGCTTGCAATGCGGCCCGCGCCGTGCCGACGCCGTCAACCAGAGTGGCTGCCACCAGTTCGTCTTTGGTTCGGAAGTGGAAGTAAAGGCTCCCCACCTGCAATCCGGCCTCAGACGCTATCCGGCGCAGGCTCGCGCCGCCGTAACCGTGTTCGGCGAACACCCTGGCGGAGACGTCGAGGATCCTGCGCCGGGTTCGGGCGGCCTTGCTGTCGACGATCTCCACCCGCCCATCCTATCGAATCGGACGATCGTTCGAATTCAGCTAGCATTCGAACGATCGTCCGATTACCGAGGAGCTCGCCCATGACCGCCGCCATTCGCCGTACGCAAGACGACATGTCCCACGACGTCTTCCTGCCGAGAGAGACCATCGAGCTCAGGGCGCGAGCGCGCGAGTCCGTCGCACGCCACCTCGCCCCCCTGGCACGTGAGATCGGATCCCGCCAGGAGTCGGTCGACAGCTTTCCCTGGCAGTCGTTCCGCGGGCTCGCCTCCGATGGGATGTTCGCCGTGCCGTTCGGACCCGAACACGGCGCCGGTCTGCAATACCCGATGTTGGCCACCTGCACGGTCGCCGAGGAGATCGCGTACGAATCGTCCTCGATGGCAGGGGTCTATGACGGCCAGTGCATTCTGGTTCCCGCCACCCTGCGCTACGCCGACGCCCGGCTACGCGACATGCTGGTGCCCGAGCTGATATCCGGCCGACAGGCATTCGCGTTCGCCACCACAGAGCCCGAGACGAGTTCGGACCTGACGGCCGAGCGGCTCGGCACATTCGCGGAAGAGAGCGATGGCGAGTTCATCGTCACCGGCCGGAAGCGCTGGATCACCAACAGTGTTGTGGCCAATTGGGTTTCGATGTTGGTGCGAGCCGGGCGGACCGGCAGCAGGGCACACATGTTGTTGATCGACCTGACGAGCCCGGGAGTCCGGATCGGTAGCCCCGATCTGAAGATGGGCCATCGCGGGCAGATCACCGCCGACATCGTCCTCGACGAGGTACGCGTGCCGCGCGAGAACCTCCTGGGCGAGTGGGGCCGGGGCATGGCCGTGGCGTTGTCGGCACTTGTTCGCGGCCGGATCGGAATCGGCGCGGCCGGCGTCGGTGTGGCCCAGGCCGCCCTCGACCTCGCGGTGCACCGGCTGCGGACCCGCCACGTCTTCGGCAAGCCGCTGGGGGCCATGCAGCACTGGCAATTCCAGATGGCCCAGCGCGCCACCGAACTGGAATGTGCCCGCAGCCTGTACCAGAAGGCCGCGATGCTGCTCGACACCGGCGACGCCACCGCCGAGCCCGAGGCCGCCATGGCCAAGGCCTATGGCACCCGGCTCGCCAACGACCTTGTGCGCGAGGCGATTCAGATCCACGGCGCGCTCGGCTTCGCCCGCCAGGTCGGCGAGACCGGCGAATCAGTGCGCCTCGAAGAAATGTACCGCGACGCCAAGATCCTCGAGATCTTCGAAGGCGCAAACGAACTTCAACAGTGGATCGTGGCTCGCCGACTGATCGGGCGCGAGATCACCGGTTAGGTGCTGCGCCGGAACAGCTCGGCGGGCCGCCCGCCGGTGCGGGTGACCAGATGGCCGGTGGGCCGCAACAACGGTTTCATCAGACGCCGGAACCCGTCGCGCTGCAGCGGCCGACCGGCGACCGCCTGATGCACCCGGTGCAGCTCGCCGAGGGTGAACTGCCGGCCCAGCAGATGGCCAGGATCGGGCTGCTCGGCGTAGTGGTCGCGGACGTATTCCACCGCGCGGGCGATGATCTCGGCGTGCCCGTACCGCAGCCGTCCCGGGCGGTTCACCGCGACCAGGCGGGTCTGGCCCTGCCCGCGGGACTCCAGGCGACGGAGCGGCACCACTTCGACGTGGGCCACCGACAGCACCCATCCGCGGCTGTCGCGTGCCGGGTCGTCGTAGACGTGTAGCTGGCGCGGGCGCAGGCCTCGCACACCGGCCTTGACCTGAAGGGAGCGCTCGACCGCATCGGCAAGGCGCTCACCGGGATGCAGGAAGGTTCCCGGCAGCGCCCAGCCGCGAGCATCGGCGCGGCGCACCTGAAGGACCATCAACTCCGGGTCGGCCGGGTCCAGAGTCACAAGCGCGGTGTCCACGGCCACATTCGGGCGCGGGTAGTGATCCAGTGGGTGATTCGTTGTATCGGTGATTAACTCATCATTGCGTAAACCCGCGCTCGGCGCACCGCAGAAGTGTGCAGACTTCCTCGTCGGAGGTCTGGTCGAAGTTGTCGTAGCCCTGGCCCACCGCGCTGAAATGCCGTGGCGCACCCGGACATACGACATCGTCGGCATAGTCGCGCAATTCGGCGACGGTGTCGGCTGCGCCGATCGGGGCGGCCAGCACCACCGTCGCCGCGCCCTGCGCGCGAGCCACCAGGCAGGCCGCGCGGGCCGTCGAGCCGGTGGCGAATCCGTCGTCGACGATCACCACGACCCGGCCCGTCAACGGGATCGGGGGGCGACCGCCCCGGTAGCGCTCGACGCGGCGCTGTAATTCGGTGCGCTGGCCGGCCTCCACCTCGGCGATCTCGGCCGCGCTGACGAGCACATGCCGCAGGACCGAGTCGTTGAGCACGCGCACCCCGCCCTCGCCGATGGCGCCGAACGCCAGCTCGGGCTGACTGGGCACCCCGAGCTTGCGCACGACGAGGACGTCCAGTGGGGCCTGGAGTTCCTTGGCAACCTCGAAGGCCACCGGAACCCCACCGCGCGGGAGGCCCAGGACCAGCGGGCCGCGCTCGCGGTAACCGTGCAGCCGGCCAGCCAGCGCCCGACCCGCGTCAGCCCTATCGATGTAGCGCTGCATACGCACATTTTCCGCGCCCGCGACCCCATGTGGGCGCGATTACGCCAGGGACTCCAGCCAGGCCCGGTGCAGCGCCGCATAACGGCCCTGCGAGTCGACGAGCTCGCCGGGCGGGCCGTCCTCGACGATGCGGCCGTGCTCGAGCACCAGTACCCGATCCGCGATCTCGACGGTCGACAACCGGTGGGCGATGATCAGCGCCGTCCGGTCGGCCAGCACCGTCCGCAGCGCCCGCTGCACCAGTCGTTCGCTCGGGATGTCCAGCGAGGAAGTCGCCTCGTCGAGGATCAGCACCGCCGGATCGGCGAGAAACGCCCGGGCGAACGCGATCAGTTGTCGCTGCCCCGCGGACAGCCGTCCGCCGCGGGTGGCGACGTCGGTGTCATAGCCCGCGGGCAGCGCCGCGATGAACTCGTCGGCGCCCACCGCTTCAGCTGCCGCATGCACTTCGGCGTCGGTGGCCGACGGGCGGCCGAACCGGATGTTATCGGCGACGCTTCCGGAGAACAGAAAGTTCTCCTGAGTGACCATCACGACGTGGCGGCGCAGCTCGCTTTGGGCGAAGTCCCGCAGGTCGACACCGTCGAGGGTGACCACCCCGGCGGTCGGGTCGTAGAACCGGGCGATCAGTTTGGCGATCGTGGTCTTGCCGGCGCCGGTGGTGCCGACGAGTGCCACGGTCTGGCCGGCGGGCACCACGAGGGACAGCCCGGGTAGCACCGGACGATCGGGCACATAGCTGAATCGCACGTTGTCGAAAGCGATCTCACCGCGAATCGTCTCCGGGTGAACCGGAACCGGGGGGTCGGCGATGGCCGGCTTCTGGGCCAGCACCCCGGCCAGCTTCTCCAGTGCCGACGACGCCGACTGAAAGGTGTTGAAGAACTGCGAGATCTCCTGCATCGGTTCGAAGAACATCCGCAGATACAGCAGGAACGCCGCAAGCGTGCCGATGGTCATCTCGCCGTGCAGCACCCGAAAACCGCCGTACAGCAACACCACACCGGTGGTCAGGTTGCCGACGAGCTTGACCGCGGGCATGAAGATCGCCAGCTGCCGGAAGGTCTGCTCGTTGTCCTCGCGGTACCGATCCGCGACCTCTTCGAAGATCTCCTGATTGCGCGGCGCGCGACGGTAGGCCTGCACCGCCTTGATGCCCGTCATCGTCTCGACGAACTGCACGATCACCAGCGCGGCGCTCTCCCGCACCCGGCGATACGTCTTGGCCGACTCCGAGGAGAACCACCACACCAGTGCGACGAGGATCGGGAAGGCGGCCAGGCACATCAGCCCCAGCTTCGCGTCGAGAGCGACCAGCAGGATGGCGGTGCCGAACAAGGTCAGCACAGCGGTGATCAAGCTGTCGAAGCCGGTCTCCAGCATGTCCTGGATCGCCTCAACGTCGTTGGTCAGCCGGCTGACCACCCGTCCCGAGGTGTAGCGGTCATGAAAGGCGACGTCGAGGCGCTGAAAGTGCCGGAACACCCGGCGGCGCACCTCCAGCAGCACCCGCTGGCCGATCCGCCCGGAGCGGTTGAGGAACACCAGCCGGCTGATCGCCTGCACACACACCACGCCGCACAGCACGGCGATGACGATGATCAGTTCGCGCGCCGAGCCGCCGGCCAGCAGCGGTGGAATCGCATGGTCGATGCCGCGCTGTACGAGCAGCGGAACCGCCAGACGCGCAGCGTTTTCCACCACGACCACGATGGCGAGCAGCCCGACGGTCAGCTTGAACGGCGCCAGCAGCGAGCCCAGCAGCGCGCGTGCTTCCCGGCGGCGTGGTCTGACGTCGTCGATGGGTAGGTCGTCGGGCTGCTCGTCGAGCCGGCCCCGCCATTCCGTCGCCGTCATCGCCTCCTGCCTTCCGACGCATAGTCGGCGGTGCGGCGCGCGGCGCCGCGCTCCTCGCAGGCCTCCTCGTAGGCACGGTCGAGCCTGCGACGCTCGTCGTCGTCCTCCCAGCCGGGCTGGTGCTCGCAGCCGTCGTCGAGTTCGTCGTCGGCGGCCAGCAGGAAGCGGTATCGCGGAACTCCTGCCAGCAATTCGGCGTGGGTGCCGATGTGGGTGATGGTGCCCGCGCCATCGACGGTGTCGAGCAGTGCGACCTTGTCGGCCAGCAGGACGGTCGAGGCGCGGTGGGCGACAACCACCGCCGTGACACCGGCCAGCACCCGGCTCAGCGCCTCGGTGACCTCGGCCTCGGTGTGGACGTCGAGGGCCGACAACGTGTCGTCGAGCACCAGGATGCGTGGCGCGGCCAGAATTGCACGGGCAAGCGAAAGTCGTTGCCGCTGACCACCAGACAGGCTCATTCCCTGTTCGCCGATGCGCGTCGCCAGACCGTACGGCAGGTCGTAGACGAACTGCGCGGCCGCGACCTCGATGGCGCTGGCGAGGTCGTCGTCAGTTGCCTCGGGCCTGCCGAGCCGGAGGTTCTCGGCCACCGACATGGAGAACAGCGTCGGGTCCTCGAAGGCGGTGGCGACGGTCTCGCGCAGCGCGTCCAAGGTGAGGTCGCGGATGTCGGTGCCGTCGACGCGGATCGCGCCCTCGGTGACGTCGTAGAGCCGGGGCAGCAGCGAAGCCAGTACCGACTTGCCCGCACCGGTGGCGCCCACCAACGCCAGGGTCTCCCCCGGTTCGACAGTCAGATTGACGTGGCGCAGCGCGAACGTGTCGGAGTCAGGACTGGAGCTGTCGTTCCCCGCCGCCGCGGGAAAGCGGAAGCCCACGTCGTCCAACTCCAGCCGGCCCCCCTGCGGCGCGGCAGTGCGCGGCCCGTCGGTGATCTCGCGGGGCGCGTCGAAGATCTCGGCGATCCGGTTGGCCGCCGTCATCGACTCCTGGGTCATCGACAGCAGGAATCCGAGCGAGGCGATCGGCCAGACCAGCGACAGCATCATCGTGATGAAGGCGACCAGGGTGCCCATCGTGACCAGCCCGTGGCCGGCGGCGTACGCCCCGAAGCCCAGCACGACGATCAGCGTGAGGTTGGGGATCACCTCGAGCATGGTCCAGAACTTCGCCGATACCGTGACCTTCTGGATCTGGGTGTCGTACAACGTGCTGGCTTGCTCGTCGAAGCGGTCGTAGACGTAATCCTCGCGGCCGAAGGACTTCACCGCGCGCAATCCCAGCGCCGACTCCTCGACGTGGGTGGCGATGTGGCCGGCCTGGTCCTGGGCCTGGCGGGCCAGCCGGGTGAAGGCCCGTTCGAAGTGCAGCACGGTCAGCGTGATCGGTGCGATCGAGATGAGCACGACCACCCCCAGTGGCCAGTACATGGCCAGCAGGATGATCGTGACGACCGTGATCTGCAGGACGTTGAGGATCAGGAAGACCAGCCCGAACGACAGCAGCCGGCGAATAGTGCTGAGGTCGTTCATGATTCGCGACAGCAGCTGGCCGGATTGCCACCGGCCGTGAAACGACATCGGCAAGATCTGCAACCGGGCGTAGAGATCCTTGCGGATATCGGCCTCGACCCCCATCGTCGCTCTGGCCACCAGCCAGCGCCGGATGAACCACAGCACCGCCTCTGAGATGCCCACGCCCATGGCCGCGGCACCGAGCACCCACAACCCGTGCTGGTCCTGGTGGCGGACCGGACCGTCGATCACCGCCTTGGTCATCAACGGGATGGCGACAGTGGCGACCAGGCTGGTGACCGCGACGACGATCATCGCGATCCAGCGCGCCCGAAACGGCATCAGATAGGGCAGCAAGCGGAGCAGATCGGAGGCGGCCCTGGGCGCAGGACGGGGTGCGGCGATGGCCGGATCCGGACGCACCGGAATTTCGGAACTCACCTTGTCCACCCGTCAACCAGTTCTTTCGTCATCGACTACTGCTGAAGATATGCAGACCGTCCGACATGACCCCCGATGTCGATGATCGCACGCACTGCAATCGGTTATCGGCCACGACGTTCACGCTAGAACCTCAACAATCATTGAGGTCAAACCCTTCCGCCGCACGTCATCGTGTCGTGGCTGCCTCCCACTGGTAGGACCGTCGATCAGGCAAGATGGGGCCCATGGACAGTAGTTCGGCCGCACCCCGAGTACTGGTGGTCGATGACGATCCCGACGTGCTCGCATCACTGGACCGCGGGCTGCGGCTCTCCGGATTCGAGGTTGCCACCGCCGTCGACGGCGCCGAAGCCCTGCGGTCGGCCACCGAGACCAGACCCGACGCGATCATCCTCGACATCAACATGCCGGTGCTGGACGGCGTGAGCGTGGTGACCGCGCTGCGCGCGATGGACAACGACGTGCCGGTCTGCGTGCTCTCGGCCCGCAGCTCGGTCGACGACCGGGTCGCCGGCCTGGAGGCCGGGGCGGATGATTACCTGGTCAAACCGTTCGTGCTGGCGGAACTGGTGGCCCGGGTCAAGGCCCTGTTGCGCCGGCGCGGCGCGACGGCCACGTTCTCCTCGGAGACCATCGGAGTCGGCCCGCTCGAGGTCGACATCCCCGGCCGGCGGGCCAGGGTCAACGGCGTCGACGTCGACCTGACCAAGCGGGAGTTCGATCTGCTGGCGGTGCTCGCCGAGCACAAGACGGCGGTGCTGTCCCGTGCCCAGCTGCTCGAACTGGTGTGGGGCTACGACTTCGCCGCCGACACCAACGTCGTCGACGTCTTCATCGGATACCTGCGCCGCAAGCTCGAGGCCGGCGGCGCGCCCCGACTGCTGCATACCGTGCGCGGCGTGGGCTTCGTGTTGCGCACCCAGTAACCCCGTGAAACTCGCGCGGATCTTTCGCCGCACGCCGTCCCTGCGCACCAGGGTGGCGTTCGCGACGGCGATCGGCGCGGCGATCGTGGTGACCATCGTCGGCGCCATCGTCTGGGTCGGCATCACCAACGACCGCCTGGAACGGCTGGACCGGCGCCTCGACGAGGCGGCAGGTTTCGCGGTTCCGTTCGTGCCCCGCGGGCTCGACCAGATCCCGCCGTCGCCCAACGACCAGGACGTGGTGATCACGGTCCGCCAGGGAGACACGGTCCGGTCCAATTCCGATGTCGTACTGCCCCGGCTGGACTCGGACTACGGGACCGGCGAGGTCGACGGGGTTCGCTATCGGGTGCGCACGGTGGAACTCTCCTACCCGGTGGCCACCACGCTGGAGGTCGGCGCGACCTTCGACGACACCATCGCCGATACCAACAACCTGCACCGACGGGTGTTGATCATCTGCGTGTTCGCGGTCTGCGCGGCAGCGCTGCTGGGCTGGGTGCTGGCCACGTTCGCGGTGCGGCCGCTGCGGCGGCTGGCCGCCCAGACCCGGGAGATCCAGGCCGGCGACAAGGCACCCGATGTCGAGATCGGCGGAGCCACCGAGGCGGTGGAGATCGGCGAGGCGATC
This sequence comes from Mycolicibacterium vinylchloridicum, assembly GCF_013404075.1. Taxonomy (GTDB): domain Bacteria; phylum Actinomycetota; class Actinomycetes; order Mycobacteriales; family Mycobacteriaceae; genus Mycobacterium; species Mycobacterium vinylchloridicum. The sequence continues at coordinate 34,529 of NZ_JACBJQ010000035.1, read as the reverse complement.
AAGGGGCTACTGGAACGCATCTGGACCGAACAGGACCGGACCCAGGCGGCGCTGGCCTCGGCGCGCGATTTCGCCGCGGTGTCGGCCCACGAGCTGCGCACCCCGCTGACCGCGATGCGGACCAACATCGAGATCCTGGCCACGCTGGAGGTTACCGACGAGCAGCGCGCGGAATTGCTCGGCGACGTCACGCGCACCCAGAACCGCATCGAGGCCACCCTGAGTGCGCTGGAACGCCTTGCCCAGGGCGAACTTTCGACGGAGGCCGACCAGGTTCCGGTCGACATCACCGATCTGCTCGACCGCGCCGCGCACGACGCGATGCGCGTCTACCCCGACCTCGAGGTGTCGCTGGCGCCGTCGCCCACATGCATCATCATCGGACTGCCCGCCGGTCTGCGACTGGCGGTGGACAACGCGATCGCCAACGCGGTCAAGCACGGCGGCGCGACCCGCGTGCAGCTGTCGGCGGTCAGCTCGCGAGAGGGTGTCCAGATCGCGATCGATGACAACGGCTCCGGGGTGCCGGAGGCGGAGCGCGCGAAGGTCTTCGAACGCTTCGCCCGCGGGTCGACGGCGTCGCACTCCGGTTCCGGACTCGGCCTGGCGTTGGTGGCCCAGCAGGCCGAATTACACGGCGGCACAGCCACGTTGGGAGACAGCCCACTCGGCGGCGCACGGCTGACGCTGCGGCTTCCCCCGCCGCACTAGCTCACGCGCCTTCCGGCTGGCGCCATTCGATCGGCCGCAGCAACACGATCTCGGGCACCACGCAACTGCGGGATACCCGGATCGTCATGCGGATCGCCTCGGCGATATCGCCCGGAGCGATCATCTCCTCCGGACCCACGGTGTCGCGGTAGTCGTCGGCCATCGGGGTGTCCACCAGGCCAGGGCAGATCGCCGTCGCCTTGATGCCGGAGGTCGACAGCTCGTCATGCAGCGATTCGGTGAACCCGACGACGGCGAACTTGGTCGCCGAGTACGACGCCAGCGTCGCCTCGCCGCGCTTACCCGCGTTCGAGGCGATATTGACGATCTGTGCCGACTTGCGCTGCTGCACAGCCTCTTTCAGTAGCGGCATACACCTGGTCGTCAGCAGGATCACCGCACGGATGTTGACCGCGAGCTGCTCGTCGAGAAAGTCCGCGGTGATATCGCCGACCGCGCGGTTGCCGGATACCCCGGCGTTGTTGACCAGCAGATCCAGCGAGCCGTGCGGTGCGGCGTGCTCGGCGACGATCCGGTCGAGGAGCGCCTCCTCGGCCAGCGACCCGGCGATCGTGTGTACCGGCGGACCAGTATCGAGCGACGATGCCACCGCATCCAGCTTGGCCGGATCACGGCCGACGAGAGTGAGGCCGAAGCCCTCTTCGTGCAGCATCGCCGCGATGGCCGAACCGATTCCGCCGGATGCGCCGGTGACGATCGCACTGCGCTGGTGAACACTCACACCGGAATTACACATCCCGGCGGCGAAGTGCGCTCGGCGAGCTAGCGGGTCGCCAGCAGATCGATGACGAAGATGAGCGTCTTGCCGGACAGCTGGTGCCCGGAACCGGCCGGACCGTAGGCCTGCTCGGGCGGGATCGTCAACTGCCGCCGGCCACCCACCTTCATGCCCGGGATGCCGTCCTGCCAGCCCTGGATCAGCCCGCGTAACGGGAAGGAGATGGACTCCCCACGCTTCCACGAGCTGTCGAACTCTTCACCGCTGTCGTACTCGACACCCACATAGTGGACATCCACGACGGCGCCGGGGGTGGCCTCATCGCCCTCGCCGACCACCAGGTCTTTGATGACCAGTTCGGTGGGCGCCGGGCCGTCGGGGAATTCGATCTCGGGTTTGGTCGTCACCGGACTCACACTAGCGGGTCAGGCGCTGCTGACCGAGCGTTCCACCCGGCCGTCGGTGCCCCTGCGTTCGCGCGCGGTGACCGTGGACGTGGTCGCCGTCAACCGCACCCGGTCGGCGCGGAACAGGTCGTAGGCGTACTCGAAGGGCGGGTCGGCGGCATCCCGGGTGACCCGGGTGATCGCCACCAGCGGGCGGCGGTGCGCGACGCCGAGGCACTGCGCCTCCCGCGGGCTGGCGCTGACGACCTCGATGGTCTCGGTGGACGTGGCGGGCACCAGGCCGTAGCGGACGGCGAACAACTCGTAGAGCGAGCCGCCGAGCGGTTGCTCCAGTAGATCGAGGACATGGTCGGCAACGAAACAGGAGAAGTCCAACGACAACGGCACCCCGTCGGCGTAGCGCAACCGGCGGATCGCGAAAACCTCTTGGCCATCCGCGATTTCGAGTGCGGCAGCCTCGGCGGGGGTGGGCGGCCTGCGATCGGTGGACAGCACCCGGGTAGCGCTGGTGTGCCCGCCGCTGCGCAACCGGGCCGGCAGGCCGGCCAGCTCGGCGGCGTTGCGTTCCACCACGTCGGCGCGCACGAATGTGCCGCCGTTGCGGCCGGTTCGCCGCTCGAGAACCCCGGCACGACTCAACGGCAGCAGGGCGCTGCGCAGGGTGGACCGGGACACCTCGAAGCGGTCGGCCATCTCGCGCTCGGTGCCCAGCCGTGAACCGGGCCGCAGCGTGCCCTGCGCGAGCATCGAGAGGATGCGCCGCCGCACATCCTCGGCAATCGGTCCCCCCTCCGACTCCGCCATCGGACTAGGGGCGCACCGCATCCGGCGATTCGGGCAGCACCTGGCCGCCGTCGACCGCGATGGCCTGACCGGTGATGTAGCCCGCCTCGACCGTGGCCAGGAAGGCCGCGAGGTGACCGATGTCCTCCGGCTTGCCGAGCGCGCCGGCCGGGATCGCTCGGGTCATGCCCGCGATGTATTCCTCGCCCATGTCGGCGAGGCCTTCGGTGAAGATGTTGCCCGGCAACACTGCGTTGACCGTGATCCTGTGCGGGGCCAGTTCGATTGCGGCGGTGCGCATGAAGCCCAGTTGGGCGGCCTTGGACGCCCCGTAGTGCGACCAGTTCGGGAATCCGGTGATCGGCCCGGTGATCGACGATGTCAAGATCACCCGGCCGCGCCCGGAAGCGATCAGCGCGTCCAGACAGGCCTGCACGGTGAACACGTTGCCCTTGACGTTGACGTCGAGCACCTCGGCCAGTTGCGCCGGCGTCATGGTGGCCAACGGTGCCTCGGGGAAGATGCCTGCGTTGGCGCAGACGACGTCGATCCCGCCGAACGCCTCGACGACGTCGGCGGCCAGGCTTGCGCAGGCCACCGGGTCGGTGACGTCGGTCTGAACGCCCAGCACCTTTCCGGTACCCAGTGCGTCCAGGTCGGCCACCGCGGTGTCGAGTTCGGCCGCCGAGCGTGCGGCGATCGCGACATTGGCGCCCGCAGTAGCGAACACCGCGGCGATCCCCCGCCCGATTCCCTTGCTGCCGCCGGTCACGATCACCGCCGTCGATTGCAGATCAAACACCGTAATCCTTTCTGCTCTATCGTGATTCAAACTCGTGAGCTGAAGATCGCGTCCTGCAGCCAGGTCGGGTCCTCCAGGTACCGCCGGGCAAGCAGGGCGGTGTTCGGCGCGAACTGTTCACCGACGCCGATTGCCGCGTCGGCGTCGTGGTGCGAGGCGATCCAGGCGGTGAGCATGATTCGCCGCATCATCACGAACGACGGGATGAGGGCGAGATGCTCGGCCGGGAACGACCCGGCCTCGAAATAACCGGTCAGCCAGTCGGCGATGATGCGTTCACCGGCCGGGGTGTCCTCGATGAACGACACCGCGGCCCCGAGATCGGCCAGGTACCACGACCAGCCGCAGTCGTCGAAGTCGATCACAGTGATCCCGGCCGCCGCATCCGCGGGGTCGACCATCAGATTGGCCAGCCGGAGATCGGCGTGGACCAGCCCGAACCGGTCTGGTGCACAGCCGAATTCGGTCAGCTTGGCGGTGATGTCGTCGACTGCGCGCTGGATCAGGACGCGGTCGGCGTCGGTCAGGCCGGGGGCCAGCCGCCAGTTACCCCAGCGGGCCTGCGGGCCGAGGATCGTCTCGAGGTCCCAGCGGAAACGGGTGAACCCGGGCGGAAACGTCCAGTTTCTGGCGTGTTCGTGCATGACGGCGGTCAGCCGCCCGAGCTCGTCGAACCCGACGGCCTCGGGATTCTCCTCGGCCGTGCAGCCGGCGACGAACGTGACCGCGTCGACGTGCAACGCGCCGCCGTCGAACTCGGCAACGACGACGTCGGTACCGTCGTGAGCCGCGACCAGCTCCGGTGTGATCACCGACGTTTCGGTGCGCAAAGCCTGCATCCACGCCAGCTCCGAGCGGATGGCCTCCAGCGAGTGATAGCCGGGCCGATGCACCCGCAGCACGATCGGCTCGTCGTCTCCGACCAGGTAGGTGGCGTTCTCGGACAGGCTGAGCAGACGCAGCGGCGTCTGGCCGTCGCGGCCATAGGCCGACAGCGCTGCACGCGCGAAGAACTCATGAGTCGGCGGCAGTCCCGGCATGCGACCAGTCTGGACCATAACAATGCGACGAGCAGACCAAATCGACAGTTTTAACGCCGCTGTTTCCTACCAAAGGATTGGGAAACACGACCGAAACATTCCGCCGGTATTGGCTCGATTGTTCCTGTTGACCAGGCGATCTCGTGGGGGTAACAATGTCGTCGTCGCACCACAGAGCCGTTGTCGACATTGCCATCGCTCCCCGGGCGCACCAGCACTCGGGCTAAACCAGACCAAAAACACGCGGGACCCCAGTCACGCATCAGATCGGAATTCACACTATGAGCGACATCATCGATTCGCCCGCCACCATGGGCACCGGGGGAAAGACCGAAACCGTCCAGCGGCTCAAGCCCAATGCCGTCGGGTTGATCGGCGTCCTGTTCATGGCCGTCGCCACCGCCGCACCGATCACCGCCATGGTCGGCAACGTGCCGATCGCGGTCGGATTCGGCAACGGCGTCTACGCCCCGGCCGGGTACTTCGTCGCCACCATCGTGTTGACGCTGTTCGCGATCGGCTACGCCGCAATGAGTAAGCACATCACCGCCACGGGTGCGTTCTACGGTTACATCTCGCACGGCCTTGGCCGAATCGTCGGCCTCGGCGCGGGCTTCCTGACGGCGATGGCCTACATGGTCTTCGAGGCCTCACTGATCGGTATCTTTGCCTTCTTCGGCAATGACACCTTCAATTCCCTTTTCCACCTTGATATTCCGTGGATCGTGTTCGCGATCGCGATGCTCGCGATCAACGCGCTGCTGACCTACTTCGACATCAACGTCGCCGCGCGAGTGCTCGGGGTGTTCCTGATCACCGAGATCGTGATGCTCGCCTTGATGGCGCTGTCGGTGTTGTTCACCGGCGGCGGACCGCAGGGCTGGTCGTGGGGATCACTCAATCCGCTCAACGCTTTTCAGAACCTCTCCGGTGCGGTGGCCGGTGCCGACGGCAGCATGATCACGGTGGCCGGATCGGCGGGCATCGGCCTGTTCTTCGCGTTCTGGTCGTGGGTCGGTTTCGAGTCCAGCGCGATGTACGGCGAGGAGTCCAAGAACCCCAAGAAGATCATCCCGATCGCGGTGATCAGCTCGGTGATCGGCATCGGCGTGTTCTACGTGATCATCTCGTGGCTGGCGATCGTCGGCACCGGTCCGCAGAATGCCGTCGCGCTGGCGCAGGATTCGGCAACCGCCGGTGACATCTTCTTCGGGCCGGTCGGTGCGCACCTGGGCACCTGGGCCGTCGACCTGTTCAAGATCCTGTTGATGACCGGTTCGTTCGCCTGCGGTATGGCGTTCCACAACTGCGCTGCCCGCTACATCTACGCGATCGGCCGCGAGAACGTCATCCCCGGCATGCGCAAGACGCTGGGCGCCACCCACCCGTCGCACGGCTCGCCGCACATCGCCGGATTCGTGCAGACCGGATTCGCCACCGTCGTGGTGCTGTTCTTCGCGCTGACCGGACGTGACCCCTACACCGGCCTGTACGGGTTGATGGCTCTGCTCGGCACCACCGCGATCATGATTGTGCAGGCGCTGGCCGCCTTCGCGGTGATCGCCTACTTCCACGTCGGCAAGAATCACCCGGAGACCGCCAACTGGTTCCGGACTCTGCTGGCCCCACTGCTGGGCGGCCTCGGCATGCTCTATGTGGTGTACCTGTTGGGCAAGAACGCGTCGTTCGCGGCGGGCACCGCGGCGTCTGACTGGGTATTCGCGGCGATCCCTTATGTGGTCGGCGCGGTCGGCATCGGCGGTATCCTGCTGGCGGTGGTGCTGAAATACAAGTCCCCGCAGCGCTATTCGGAGCTGGGCCGGACCGTTCTCGAAGAGGCACACGAGCGCCAGTGAGTGCAGTCACGGGCCGCGTCAACGAAGGGGTAGTGCTGTGAGTTTCTCGAACATCATGGATTCCAACAGCTACTCCGCGGATCAGCCGGTCGATCCGGCCACCGAATCGTTGATCGCGGCCCGTGACCGCATTCTGGGCCCTGCCTACCGGCTGTTCTATCAGCGCCCGGTACACCTGGTCCGCGGCGAGGGCACCCGGCTCTACGATGCCGACGGCGCTTGTTATCTCGACGCCTACAACAACGTCGCCAGTGTCGGCCACTGCCACCCGCACGTCGTCGAGGCCGTCAGTCGCCAGCTGTCCACCCTGAACACCCACACCCGCTATCTGCACGGCGGGATCGTCGACTACAGCCGGCGACTGCTCGACACCATGCCCGAGCAGATCGATCAGGTGATGTACGCCTGCACCGGCTCGGAGGTCAACGACCTGGCCCTGAGAGTTGCCGAAATGCACACGGGTGCAACAGGTGTCATCGTCACCAGCGACGCCTACCACGGCAATACCGCAGCGGTCACCGCGATCTCGCCGTCCATCGGCGGGGCGACGGTACTCGGCGAACACGTCCGCGCGATCCCGCCGCCGGACAGCTACCGGATCCCGGCCGGTGAGCTGGCCGCCCGGTTCGCCGACGACGTCGTCGCGGCCATCGCCGACCTGAAGGCTTCCGGTGCCGGGTTCTGCGCGCTGATCGTGGACTCCATCTTCTCGTCCGACGGTATCTACCCCGACCCGTCGGTGCTGGCTCCCGCGGTACAGGCCACCCATCGCGCCGGCGGCGTGTTCATCGCCGACGAGGTCCAGCCCGGCTTCGCCCGCACCGGGGAGGCGATGTGGGGTTTCCTGCGCCACGGCGTCGTCCCCGACCTGGTGACGATGGGCAAACCGATGGGCAACGGACTCCCGATCGCGGCGATGGCGGCCCGGGCCGACATCCTCGGCGCATTCGCCCGCGAGGTCCCCTACTTCAACACGTTCGGCGGCAATCCCGTGACGGTGGCCGCCGCCGCGGCCGTTCTCGACGTGATCGAGGACGAGAAGCTGATGCGCAATGCGAACGAGGTGGGCACCGAACTGCGCACCGAGCTGGCGCGGCTGGGCGGCGGGCATCCGCGTATCGGCGACGTGCGCGGCACCGGCCTGTACGTCGGCGTCGAGGTGATCTCCGAGGCCGGCGCCCCGGACCGAGCCGGCGCCCGGGCACTGGTCAACGCGATGCGGGACCGCCGGGTACTGATCTCGGTGTGCGGCCGGGACGGCAATGTGCTGAAGATCCGCCCGCCGCTGGTCTTCTCGAGCACCGACGTCGACTGGTTCTGCAGCGAGTTCAGCGCTGTCCTGGCTTCCCCGTTCTGACACCCCATCGTCGGGCACACTGGAACCGTGGCATCAGACAACGAAACCCTCGCACGCATCCACGACCTCGTGGCCCAGGAACGCGAACTGCGTGACCAGTTGATACACCGGCAGATCGACGAGTCGGAAGAACACGCGCGCCTGCGGGCCATCGAGGTCGAACTCGACCAGTGCTGGGACCTGCTTCGCCAGCGCCGCGCACTGCGTGAGACCGGCGGCAATCCTCAGGACGCAGCCGTGCGGCCCGGCGACGAAGTCGAGGGCTACCTCAGCTGATCAGGCGCGCCAGGATCGTCCGCAACGCGGCAAGGTCCTGCTCGTCCAGCGCGGCCAGCGCCTCGGGAGCGGGGTCGTCGGTCGCATCGAGCACGGCGATGACGTCGCGGCCGGCGTCGGTCAATGACACCAGCTTGCAGCGCCGGTTGTCCGGATGGGTTTGGCGCACCACCAGGCCGCGAGATTCGAGATCGTTGACGGCCACTGTGGCGGCCGGGGCGTCGATGGTGGCCGCCTCGGCGACCTCCTTGACCGTCATCGGCTGCGATGCCAGCCGGCGCAGGATGCGAATCCTGCTGAACGGCAAGCCGGTTCGCTCCACGACCGCGCGGCGCCAGCCGTCCTTGTTGTCCAGCACCAGGCTCGACATCGCCCGCCACACCTGATCGGCGACCGGGTTAGGAGACATGGGCAGGCTCGATTCGGTGATTCTCGATCAGGGGAGCCAGCCGCTCCGCGGAGAGTTTGGCCCGTCCCGACGTGGACACCACGGCCAGCAGTGTGATCACCAGGCCCAGCCCGATGCTCACCCACCACAGCGGCCGGGCCGCCGAGGTGAAGTCCACTCCCACCACCGCCAGCGCCGAGCCGGCGACCGAACCACACAGTGCCACACCGATACTCACACCGACCTGCCTGCTGGTGGAGGTCACCGCCGACGCCGCGCCGGCCCGGTCTTGCGGCATACCGCTGACCGCGGCGTTGGTGATCGGCGCGTTGACCATGCCGAAGCCGATGCCGTAGACGGTGAAGATCACCAGGAGCTCCCAGATCGGCGTGGTGGCGTTCAGGAAGGTCAGCATCGCCGACGCTGCGGTGATCAGGATGCCCGACACCAGCAGCGACGGGCGGGCGCCGAAGCGGCCGACCAGCCGGCCCGACAGCGGCGAGAAGAACAGGGCACCGATCGCGATCGGCAGATAGATCAGGCCGGTGTGGGCAGCCGAGTAACCGCGCTCTCCCTGCAGATATAGCGACATCATGAACAGGAACGCACCCCAGGCCGCGAAGGCGCACACGGCGATGACAGTAGCCGACGAGAACGGAACGCTCCGGAAGAACCGCAGATCGATGAAGGGTTCGTGGCGGCGCGACTCGTAGCGCAGGAAGCCCAGCAGGGCCACCAGTGCGCCCGCGGCGATCGCGAGGATGCGCGGGTTCGTCCAGCCCATCCCCGGCGCTTCGATGAGCACGAAGACCACGCCGAACAGGGCCAGCACGGCCAGCAGTTGGCCGACCGGATCGATATCGCGCATGGTGGCCGACTTGCTCTCCGGCACGAAGATCGCGGTCAGCAGGATCGCCGCCGCGCAGATCGGCAGGTTGATCCAGAACACCGCCCGCCAGCTGATCGCCTGGATCAGGAAACCACCGACGATCGGGCCGAGCGCCATCGAGATGCCGACCACCGCACCCCAGAGCCCCAGCGCGCGGGCGCGTTCCACCCTGCCGACGAAGATCTGCGAAATGATGGACAGTGCAACGGGATTCATCATCGACCCACCGAGCCCCTGAATCAGCCGGGCACCGATCAGAGTGTCGATGTCGGGTGCCAGGCTGCACAGCAGCGAACCCAGCGCGAAGGCAGCCAGGCCGATCTGGAACACCCGGCGGCGGCCGAACCGGTCGCCGGTCGCGCCCGACAACATCAGCAGCGAGGCCAGCACCAGGGTGTAGATGTCGATGACCCACTGCATCTGCGACGGCGTGGCATGCAGATCCGAGCGGATCGCCGGGATCGCGACGTTCACGATCGTCGCGTCCATCGACACGATCAGCAGGCTCAGGCAGCAGGACGCAAGGATGATCGTCTTGCGCCGCGCGCTGAGCTCACCGACAGTTGTAATCACACAACCATTGTGAAACTACAACTGCCTGATGGTCAAGGGGGTGTGGCCCAGCAGACAGTGAATGAGAAAACTAGCGGCCGTCGATCGGGGCGTAGTCGCGCTCGGTGTAGCCGGTGTAGATCTGGCGCGGCCGGCCGATCTTGCTGCTGCCCTCGTCGTGCATTTCCCGCCAGTGCGCGATCCAGCCCGGCAGCCGGCCGAGTGCGAACAGCACGGTGAACATCCGGGTCGGGAAGCCCATCGCGCGGTAGATCACGCCGGTGTAGTAGTCGACGTTCGGGTACAGCTTGCGCTCGATGAAGAAATCGTCGGTCAGGGCGATCTCTTCGAGCTGCTTGGCGATGTCCAGCAGCTCGTCGTCGCCGCCGAGCTTGCCCAGGATCTTGTCGGCCTGCTCCTTGACGATGCGCGCCCGGGGGTCGTAATTCTTGTAGACCCGGTGCCCGAAGCCCATCAGCTTCACACCGTCTTCGCGGTTCTTGACCTTCTTGACGAAGGTCTGCACGTCGTCGTCGCCGGCCCGGATCTTCTCCAGCATCTCCAGCACCGCTTGGTTGGCGCCGCCGTGCAACGGACCCCACAGGGCATTGATGCCGCCGGAGATCGAGGTGAAGAGGTTGGCCTGCGACGAGCCGACCAGCCGCACCGTCGAAGTCGAGCAGTTCTGCTCGTGGTCGGCGTGCAGGATCAACAGCATGTCCAGGGCACGGACGATCTCGGGATCCACCTCGTAGGGCTCGGCGGGGAAACCGAACGTCATCCGCAGGAAGTTCTCCACCAGGGTCAGCGAATTGTCCGGGTACAGGAACGGCTGGCCGGCCGACTTCTTGTACGCATACGCCGCGATGGTCGGCATCTTGGCCAGCAACCGGATCGTGGAGAGCTCCACCTGCTCGGTGTCCAGCGGGTCCAGCGAGTCCTGGTAATAGGCGCTCAGGGCATTGACCGCACTGGACAGCACCGGCATCGGATGGGCGTTGCGGGGGAAGCCGTCGAAGAACCGCTTGAGGTCCTCGTGCAGCAGGGTGTGCCGCTGAATCTGGTTGGTGAACTTCTCGAGCTGCTCGGTCGTCGGCAGCTCGCCGTAGATCAGGAGGTAGCTCACCTCGATGAAGGTCGACTTCTCCGCGAGCTGCTCGATCGGGTACCCGCGGTAGCGCAGGATCCCGGCGTCACCGTCGATGTAGGTGATGGCGCTCTTGGTCGACGCGGTGTTCACAAACCCCTGGTCGAACGTGGTGTAGCCGGTCTTGGCCAGCAACGAACCCAAGGCGATTCCATCGGAACCCTCGGTCGCATGCACGACGTCGAGGTCCAACTCGCCACCCGGGTACTTCAGGGTGGCAGTCTCGTCGGTTGCGGCCACATGAACCCCTTCTGAGCTCTTCGACGCCGGCTGCGGCGTCCGTACTAGTGGAAGGTAGTCGCTATTCTGCCGACACGCCCGCGGGGGGTTCGCGGGGGGTAGGTCGCGGGGAAGGTCACTGCCCCCAGAGCCGGGTGAAGAAGCCGTACGCCGACTCGATCCGGTTGCACAGTACGTCGGGTTCGACCGGTGGTCCCCCCACGGCTCCGAGGCCGTGGCAGGCCACCCCCATCACCACCGCCCAGGTGTCGAACAGGATGCGGATCGCCGGGTGAGACGCGGCCACGCCCATCCGCCGCGCGGCGACGTCGACCGCCGCATAGTGGAGGCCGTCGGTGCGGAACATGAACGGTCGCAGCCCGATCGCCGGCGCCGAGTTCACGATCGTCAGCAACAGCCGCATCCGTTCGAAGGGCGCGGAATCGGGGATGCCGTATTGCGCGCTCCGAAAGACCTCGAGGTGGGCCCGGGCCAGCGCCTCGTATTGGGTGATGTCGGTCGGCTGACGGGCAAAGCACTCGGCCACATCGTCGGCGACCCCGCCGAGGATGGCGACGATCACCGCTTCCTTACTCGAGAAGTAGCGGCTGAAGGTGCGCGGCGCGATCTCGGCGCGGGCCGCGATCTGCTCGACGGTGGTGTTCTCGTAGCCCTGCTCGATACACAGATGGAGGGCGGCGTCGATCAGCGTCGCTCTGGTTCGTTGTTTCTTGAGTTCACGGAGGCCGGTGGCGGCAGCGTTCGCGACAACAGCCACGTCGCGCCACCCCCCTCGCCTCTCGCGAGCCCCCGGACGTCAAGGCGTCGAGGGTAGCCCCGATCGCACTTCCATGGCGGCGATATCGACGAATTCACCGAAGGTGGTCTCGAGGCGCTCGGCCATGATGGCCGCGCAATCGTCGTAATCGTCGGGCCCGATCACCAGCTGGCCCCACGCGCCTGCGGTGATCGCTCCCCACATCGACACGATCAACGCCACCTGCTTGTCCCTCGGGTCGACGCCAAGGCGGGCGGCCACCCCGATGACCAGGGGCACCAGCCGGGTCGCGGCGGCCGCGAGCCGCAGCGCGCTCGACGAGGAGATGACGTTGACCATCAGGACCAGGCGATGCATGGTCAGCCCGGTCACGTCGCCGGACGGGACCCGGTGCAGCGCCCGGGTGTGCGCACGCGCCAGTGCGGCCAGCGGCGGAACGTCGGCGTCGATCGTGGCGAGCTCGCCCACCGCGGCGTGGACCAGGTCGTCCAGCACGGTCATCATCACCGAGTCTTTGGTCGGAAAATACCGGCTGAAGGTGCGGGGCGACACTTCGGCGGCGGCCGCGATCTGCTCCACCGTGGTGTTGTCGTAGCCGTGCTCTATGCACAACCTCACTGCAGCATCGACCAGCATGGCGCGGGTTCGTTGCTTCTTTCGTTCGCGCAGCCCAGGGGGTGCCTGCGCGATGACATCGGCCACCTGCGCAATCGTAGTCGGAGCGTCCCGACCTACGAGTTGGCCGGTTCCACCCGGTAGCGGACAAAGACCGGGACCGCCGCCGCGGCGATGAGGACACCGACGACGACGAGCACTCCTCCGCCCGCGGCGGCGATGGTGGTGCCGACGACCGCGGCCGCCGCGCCGTGCGCCGCGTCAGCCAGCCGAGGACCACCGGCGACGACCACCGTGAACACACCTTGCAGCCGGCCACGCACATCGTCGGAGGCCACCTGCTGCAAGATGGTCGACCGGAACGCCGCCGAGACCATGTCGGCCGCGCCACCAATCGCCAAGAACGCCACGGCAATCCACAGCATCGTGCCGGTGCTGCCGTGTGCCAGTCCGCCCGCCACACCGAAACCGATCATCGCCACGCCCCACACCACGATCGAGATCACCACGGCCAGGCCCTGACGCCGGATGCGGGGAAACCAGCCGGAGAACACCCCGCCCGCCACGGCACCTATCGACATCGCGGCCGCCAGCAGCGCGATGGTCGTGCTGCCCTCGATAGGCCCACCGAAACTCTGATGCGCCATCTCGGGGAACAGCGCCCGCGGCATGCCCAGGATCATCGCGATCAGGTCCACGACGAAGGACATCAGCACCACCCGGTTGCCGGACAGGAAGCGGAAGCCCTCGAGAACGGAGCGAACAGCAGCCAACCCCTTGCCGCTGCCCCCGTTGGACGGCGGTATCGGAGCGAGCCGGCAGGCCACCCAGATCGGCACCACGCAGGTGAGGGCATCGATCAGATACAGCGCGGACAAGTCGACCCAGCGCAGCATCACGCCGGCCAGCAGCGGGCCGACGATGGCACCGAACTGGAACACCGTGAAGTTCAGCGAGTTCGCCGACGCCAGCTGGTCACCGGGCAGCATCCGGGGTATCGCCGCCGCTCGGGTGGGGCTGTCGATCGCGTAGAACGCCTGCTGCACCGAGAGCAGGCACAGCACCACCCACACGTTGTTCAGTCCGAGCGCGGCCTGCAGCCACAGCAGCACCGAGGACACGCCCAGCCCACAGGAGGTGATGATCAACAGCACCCGCCGGTCCATCGCGTCGGCCCAGGCCCCGCCCAGCAGCCCGAACACGATCAGCGGAACCAGGGCGAACAATCCGGCCAGGCCGACATAGGCCGAATTCTGGGTGAGTGCGTACAACTGCACGGGGACGGCGAAGATGGTGAGGTTGGCCCCGATGACCGTGACGATGCCGGCCACCCACAGCCGGCGGAAGTCCGGCGTTCGCAGTGGGGTGGTGTCGGCGAAAAGCCGCGCCACCGCTAGGGCTGCAACCGCTCGATGCTGGTACCCGTCACCCGAATCCGGTTGTGGACCCGGTTCTCTCGGCCCTGCCAGAACTCGACGACCTCCGGGGAGATCCGATAACCGCCCCAGTGCGGGGGTACCGGGACCTGCTCGTCACCGGCGAAACGTTCGGTCGCTTGCGCGAGCTGGCTCAGCAGTTCGGCTCGGGAGCCGACCGGGCGGGACTGAGCCGACGCCCACGCACCGAGCTGCGAACCGCGCGGGCGCCATGCCCAGTACCGGGCGGTCTCCTCGGCGCTGACCTTGGTCACCGCGCCGCGGATGTGTACCTGACGGCCCAGGGCGAACCAGGGGAAGGTCACCGAGGCGTACGGGGTCGCCGCGAGCTGATGGCCCTTGGCGGAATCGTAGTTGGTGTAGAAGGTGATGCCGGTCTCGTCCACGCTTTTGCACAACACTGCGCGGCTGACTGGTCTTCCCGAATCGACGGTGGCCAGCACCATGGCATTGGGCTCGGAGATTCCGGCCGCCTCCGCGTCGGCTATCCACCTGTGCAACAGGGCAAGCCAGCCCTGCGCGAGCCAGTCGACATCGAGATCGGTGCTGCCGTCCTTCTCGACCGAGCCGTACTCCACCCGCATCGCCGCGAGGCGATCACCGTCGGAAATTTCCACGGATCAACGGTACGCCCGAAGCTGCTGAGCGGCTGTTACCGACCGGTAGCGGGGACGCGATCGACGAGTGGGAGAATCCAGGACATGACTGTGGTGCCCGACGATTTCGTGCCCGGCCTGGAAGGTGTGGTGGCCTTCACCACCGAGATCGCCGAGCCAGACAAAGACGGCGGTGCACTGCGCTACCGCGGCGTCGACATCGAGGATCTGGTCGGCAATCGGGTCACGTTCGGTGACGCGTGGGCCCTGCTGGTCGACGGCCGGTTCGGCGACGGCCTGCCGCCCGCCGAGCCGTTCCCGCTGCCGATTCACACCGGTGATGTGCGGGTCGACGTGCAGGCCGGCCTGGCGATGCTGGCGCCGATCTGGGGTTACGCGCCGCTGCTCGATATTGACGGCGAGACCGCCCGCGATCACCTGGCCCGCGCGTCGGTGATGGCGCTGTCTTATGTCGCGCAGTCTGCGCGCGGTATCTATCAGCCCGCCGTGCCGCAGCGCGTCATCGACGAATGCTCCACTGTCACAGAACGTTTCATGACCCGCTGGCAAGGCGACCCTGATCCGCGGCATGTCGAGGCGATCGACGCCTACTGGGTGTCGGCAGCCGAGCACGGCATGAACGCCTCGACGTTCACCGCGCGGGTGATCGCCTCCACCGGGGCCGACGTCGCGGCCGCCCTCTCGGGTGCGATCGGCGCGATGAGCGGGCCACTGCACGGCGGCGCGCCGGCGCGGGTGCTGCCCATGCTCGAAGAGGTCGAGCGCGCCGGGGATGCCCGGGCGGTGGTCAAGGGCGTGCTGGACCGCAACGAGAAGCTGATGGGCTTCGGCCACCGGGTCTACCGCGCCGAAGACCCCCGCGCGCGGGTGTTGCGTGCCACGGCGAAGCGGCTGGCCGCGCCGCGGTACGAGATCGCGATCGCGCTGGAGCAGGCGGCACTGGCCGAACTGCGTGAGCGGCGGCCGGACCGGGCGATCGAGACCAACGTCGAGTTCTGGGCCGCCGTGATCCTCGACTTCGCCCAGGTTCCGGCCAAGATGATGCCGGCCATGTTCACCTGTGGGCGTACCGCCGGATGGTGCGCCCACATCCTCGAGCAGAAGCGGCTCGGCAAGCTGGTGCGCCCGTCGGCGATCTACGTGGGGCCCGCGCCCCGCCCGGTGGACGCGGTCGAGGGCTGGAACGAGATCGCACACGCAGCCCTCTAGTGGTTGGCGGTCTGGCTGATCACGCCCCGAATGCCGAGCCGCGCTCCCGGTCCAGATACGTCTCGGCCTTGTTGCGCAGGAAGAACACGTACACCACCAACGACACCGCGATGCAAGCCGTGACGTAGGCGATGAACAGCGGTACCTGACCGTGCTCCTTGGCCGCCTGGTAGATCAGCGGCGCCGTGCCGCCGAAGATGGAGTTCGCGAGCGCATAGCCGACCCCTACACCGAGCGCCCGCACCTGCGCCGGAAACAGCTCCGACTTCACCAGCGCGTTGATCGAGGTGTACCCGGTCAGGATCACATAACCGACCGCGACCAGTGCGAAAGACGCCAGCGGCGAGCGTGTCTGGGGCAGGTACGTGATGAGGACGTAGGTGTAGAACAGCCCGCCGACACCGAAGAACACCAACATCGGCTTGCGCCCGATCCGGTCACTGATGATGCCGCCCACCGGCTGGAGCAACATCAAGAAGATCAGCCCGGTCAGGTTCACCCACGTCGCCGTCATGCCCTCGCCCTTGAACGCGGTCTTGACGATCGCCGGCGCGTTGACGCTGTAGGTGTAGAACGCCACCGTGCCGCCGAGCGTGATGAGGAAGCACAGCAGCAACGGCCGCCAGTACTGCGTCACCAGTGCCCGCATGGACCCGGCGCCGGTGTCCTGCCCCGCCTTGGCCGCCTCGATGACGTCCTCGGACAGCGACTCGTCCATGGTGCGTCGCAACCAGAACACCACCACCGCCGCGACGCCACCCACGGCGAACGCGATGCGCCAACCGAACTCGCGCAACTGGGCATCGCTGAGGAACGTCTGCAGGATCAGCAGCGTGAACTGCGCCAGCACGTGGCCGCCGATCAGCGTCACGTATTGGAAGGACGAGAAGAATCCGCGCCGTTCCCGTGTCGCGGCTTCCGACATGTAGGTCGCGGACGTGCCGTACTCACCGCCGGTTGCGAAGCCCTGTACCAGCCGAGCGAGGACGAGGACGATCGGCGCGGCCATCCCGATCACCGCCTGTGACGGCACCACCGCAATCATCAAGGAGCACAGCGCCATCAGCGACACGCTCACCGTCAGCGCCGCGCGCCGGCCATGCCGGTCGGCGAAGCGGCCGAAGAACCATGACCCGATGGGGCGCATCACGAAGGTGATTGCGAATATCGCGTACACGTACACCGTCGAGTTCTTCTCGGACTCGTCGAAGAACTGGCCTTCGAAATACGTTGCGAACACGGTGTAGACGTAGACGTCGTACCACTCGACCAGGTTGCCCGAGGACCCGCGGATGGTGTTCCAGATCGCCCGCCGGGTTTCGGCGGCGCTCGAGCGTGGCACTGTCGTGGTGGTCATCGTCGGCCTCCCTGTGTCAGCCCGAACCGTACTCCACTGCGGGCCGTTTCTGTCGGTCCCTGATGGTTGCATGGCGCATGGGCGATGAGTTCTGCTCGCCCGTGGTGTCTACAACTCCGAGGCGGTCCGCCGGGCCGCCGTGAAACGACAGGAGACCGTCATGGCAATCGACGTTCAACCCGCAGTGATCCCGCACCTGGTCGTCGACGACGCGCCCGCGGCAATTGACTTCTACGTCAAGGCGTTCGGCGCCGTCGAAATCGGTCGGGTCCCCCGTCCCGACGGCAAGCTGATTCACGCCGCCGTCGAGATCAACGGGGCCACGGTGATGCTGAACGACGACTTCCCGGAGATGTCCGGCGGAAAGACGACGACCCCGCCCGCCCTTGGCGGCACCCCGGTGACCATCCACCTGACCGTCACCGACGTCGACGCGAAGTTTCAGCAGGCGGTCGACGCCGGCGCCACCGTGGTGATGCCGCTCGAAGACCAGTTCTGGGGGGATCGCTACGGCATGGTCGTCGATCCGTTCGGTCACCAGTGGTCGCTGGGCCAGCCGGTCCGCGAGGTCAGCTACGAAGACATCCAACAGGCCGTGAGCCAGGCATGATGCTCGTGTGACGCAGCACCGCCGCAAGATCCTCTACATCGACCTCGACAACACGATGGTCGACTTCGGCCATCGGATCGAGGGCCTCGACCCGGTCGTGGTCGAGAAGTACCACGGCCGGATGGACGAGGCGCCGGGCATCTTCGCATTGATGCGCTCGATGCCCGGCGCGATCGAGGCGTTCACCGAGCTGTCGGACCTGTTCGACACCTACCTGCTCTCGACCGCGCCGTGGCGCAACCCGTCGGGCTGGCAACACAAGATCGAGTGGGTACACGAACACCTTGGCGCCGAGGAGGATTCACCGGCCTACAAGCGGCTCATCCTCACCCATCACAAGGACCTCAACCGCGGCGATTTCCTCGTCGACGACCGGCCCAACAACGGCGCCGAGCGCTTCCATGGCGAATGGATTCACTTCGGCTCCGCCGAATTCCCGGACTGGGCCACAGTGCTGAACTACCTGCGGGACAAGGCTTAGCGCAGAAGTCCGGCCAGCAGGCGGCTGACCACCGGGCGTTCCGGAGCGGCGGCGGCCGCGGCGACCATGTCAGCCACGGTCGTGAACTTCACCCGCGGCCGGCCCTCGGCTTCGCCCCGGGCGGTCTCGGCGGCGTCGATCGCACGCCAGCCGGCCCCGTCGACCACGTTCGGTTGACGGGCGCGAATCAGCTTGTCCAGCATCGTCGGTCGCGCGGTGGGATCGGTGAGCAGACCCGCGTTGAAGTCGTCGACCAGGTTGGACACGGTCTGCATGGCACACGATTTGTTGGTGCCGATGAAGCCCGTGGGGCCGCGCTTGATCCAGCCCGCGACGTACGCGCCGGGAACCGGCCGGCCGGTGGCGGGGTCGACGACTCGGCCGTGCTCGTTGGGCACGACGGCGGCGGCCTCGTCGAACGGCAGACCGGCAATCGGCGCGCCCCGGTATCCGATCGAGGTCAGCACCAGCCCGGTGACGAGTTGCACCACCTCATCAGTCCCGGTGCGGTGGAACTCGATCCCGCTCACGCGCCCGGTCCCGAGCACCCGGTGCGGAGTCAGCCGGTAGGCCAACCGGATTCGCGGTCGCGCGGCGATGTGCGAGGCGATCGGCAGCTTGGCGAGGATCTCGAGCTTGCCGACCGTCAGCGGGTCGGTGGCGGTGGCCAGATCCTGCTGGACGAGGGCGTGGTCGTCGGCGTCGAGGACGACCTCGGCCGTCGACGTCAGACCGATGAGCTCGGGCAGCGTGAACGCCGAATCGATCGGCCCGCGACGGGCGGCGATGACGACCTCGCGCACTGCCGAGTTGCGAAGACTGCCCAGCGCGGTGTCGGAGATATCGGTGCGAGCCAGGTCGTCCGGGTCGGCGGTGAGGATCCGCGCGACGTCGAGGGCCACGTTGCCGTTGCCGATCACCACCACGCGTTCGTGGCCGAGGTCCACGGAAAGCCCGGCGAAGTCCGGATGCCCGTTGATCCAGGCCACGGTCTCGGTGGCGGTGCCGGTTCCGGGCAGGTCCATGCCGGGGATGTCGAGCCTGCGATCGTTCGGCGCACCGACGGCGTACAACACCGCGTGGTGATGCTGCAGCAGTTCGGCATGCGAAATATGCTGTCCCACTTCGACATTGAGATAGAACGAGAATCGGGACCGCTTACTGATCCGCGCGAAGACCCCCGTCACGCCTTTCGTGTTCTGGTGATCGGGCGCGACGCCGGCCCGCACCAGACCGAACGGGGTCGGCAATTTGTCGAAGACATTGACCCGCACACCCTTCTGGGTGAGCAGTTCGTCGGCGGCATACATGCCCGCCGGCCCCGAACCGACCACGGCCACGGTGAGATCGCCCCCGCCCCGTCGCACCTGGGGTGCGGGCAGCACCGGTGCGAGCTGGGAGGTCGGCGGCAACTTCACCCCCGCGGGCCGCTCCGGATAGAACGCGGCGTTGAGGCCGATGAACGGCAGCTGCGTGGCGGTCAGCTTGCTGTCGGGCGCTATCGCGCCGACCGGGCATGCGCTGACGCAGGCGCCACAGTCCACGCAGGCCACCGGATCGATGTAGAGCATCTCGGCGGTCGCGAAACCCGGCTCGTCGGGGCTGGGATGGATGCAGTTGACGGGGCAGGCGTAGACGCAGGACCCGTCGCTACAGCACGACTGGGTTATCACATGGGGCACAGGCGTGGGTTCCTTGGGTCTACGCGGCGCTCACGACGTGCTGGCGTTGCGGCTCGCTGCGGTAGCGGCTCGGCGCACCGTCGATCCGGCAGATCCGCCAGATCAGCTTTGCCAGCGGGTTCATCAATCCGGTGTCGTGGCACAACATCCGGACGTCGCCGAACATGTCGCGCAGCATCTGCCGCGACTGCGGCGAGGCGAAGAAGATCTCCTTACGGACCGAGCGGGGAATGTCGAATTCCTTCCAGAACGCCTTCGGCGGCACGATGATCGCCGAACACAGCACGCGCATCACCACCGGTACGTAGAGCGACAACCAGAATCGTTTACGCCGCGGCAGGTGCGGCACCCGCTTGCGCAAGTACTCGTGGGCAAACGAAATGTGGCGCGCCTCCTCCGCGACGTGGATGGCCATCACGCGCTCCATGATCGGGTGCAGCGTCTTGCCTTCGCGCAGCACGTTCTTCTGCGTGTGGTCGATGGGCTCCTCGCCGGCGAGGATGCCGAACCAGAACGGGATCGGCAGCGGACCGGCCACCAGCGGGATCGCCGGCTGGACCCACTTCAGCAGCCGCGGCATGCCCGGCACATCGGCGCCGATGTGGTTCACCATCTCCTGAAACATCATGGTGTGGTTGCATTCTTCGACCGCCTCGTGCAGGCAGTAGCGGTATTCCGGTGAGCCGTTGGGCGTCCAGAAGGCGTACTCCATCAAGCCGCGGATGAGGATCGACTCGAAGTGCAGTCCGACCTTGGCGACGTTGGACTGCCGCCACATGCCGATCTCGATCTGCCGCTCCTTCGGCTGCGACTGGTACCAGGGATGCTGTCCGATCGGGTCGGTCGCCGGCAGGATCCAGCGCTCGTCGCCCGGAACGACGGCGAACTCCGGCGAGTCCCAGTCGATATCGGTGTAGGGGTTGAAGTTGCGCCGCACCGACCCTTCGGAGAGGGTCATCAGCTTCTCGACATAGGCGATGTCGTCAGAGACGTCCATGTTGCGACGCCAGCGCCGGATGATCTTGGTTCTCGCCATGACAGTCTCCTCAAAGAGGGTTTACATTAGGGCGGTAGTTGTCCAAACAGTACCGCGGGTATCGCATACTTGTCCATACCCGTTTTCGGGTTTGCTGAACGCCTCGGTATACCCCTCTGTTTCATGGGCGATCGCGCGGACTCCTAGGCTTGAGGCATGGCTGAACCGCTCACGATCCCCGCTGATCTCAAGCCCGCCGACGGCCGGTTCGGCTGCGGCCCCTCGAAGGTGCGCCCCGAGCAGCTGCAGGCCCTGCAGGCCTCAGCCGCACTGTTCGGCACCTCGCACCGCCAGGCCCCGGTGAAAAACCTGGTCGGACGGGTGCGCGACGGGCTGCGCGAGTTCTTCTCGCTGCCCGACGGCTACGAGGTGATCCTGGGCAACGGCGGCGCGACCGCGTTCTGGGACGCCGCCGCGTTCGGCCTGATCGAGAAGCGCTCGCTGCACCTCACCTACGGCGAGTTCTCCTCGAAATTCGCCTCGGCCGCGACGGCCAACCCCTTCATCGACGACCCGATCGTCATCAAGGCCGACGCGGGCAGCGCCCCCGAACCGCAGTCCGATCCCTCGGTCGACGTCATCGCCTGGGCGCACAACGAGACATCGACCGGCGTCGCCGTTCCGGTGTGCCGCCCTGCCGACTCCGGAAACGCCCTGGTGCTGATCGACGCCACCTCCGGGGCGGGCGGGCTGCCCGTCGACGTCAACGACGTCGACGCCTACTACTTCGCGCCGCAGAAGAACTTCGCCAGCGACGGCGGGCTCTGGCTGGCGGTCGTCTCCCCCGCGGCGCTGGCCCGCATCGAGGCCATCGCGGCCGGTGGCCGGTGGGTGCCGGACTTCCTGTCGCTGCCGATCGCGGTGGACAACAGCCTCAAGAACCAGACCTACAACACTCCGGCGATCGGCACCCTGGTGCTGATGGCCGAACAGGTGGACTGGCTCAATGGCAACGGCGGGCTGGATTGGGCGGTCAAGCGCACTGCCGACTCGTCGCAGCGGCTGTACTCGTGGGCCGAGGCGTCGTCGTACGCCACCCCGTTCGTCACCGACCCCGCACTGCGGTCGCAGGTCGTCGGGACCGTGGATTTCAGCGACGACGTGGATGCGGCGGCGGTGGCCAAGGTGCTGCGGGCCAACGGGATCGTCGACACCGAGCCCTACCGCAAGCTGGGCCGCAACCAGTTGCGCATCGCGATGTTCCCGGCGGTCGAGCCCGATGACGTCTCGGCGCTCACCCAGTGCGTGGACTGGGTCGTCGAACACCTCTAGTCACACCCGGCGTGTCCTGACCGTTACATTGCGACGCCCGGGTTACATTCGCCGACGTAGAAGGAGGTCGACATGCGAGAACTCAGGGTGATCGGACTCGATGTCGACGGCAGGCACATCATCTGTGAAGGTCCCGACCCGGCCGACAAGTTCACCCTGCAGGTCGACGACCGACTGCGCGCCGCCGTCCGCGGCGACCGGTCGCTGGGCCAGACTCTGAGGGACAAAGAGGTCAAAGGCGTGTTGCGACCCAGGGATATTCAAGCGCGCATCCGTGCGGGTGCATCCGTCGAACAAGTTGCCGCATCATCCGGCATGGACGTCAGCAAGGTCGAGCGCTTCGCCCACCCCGTACTGCTGGAGCGCGCGCGGGCGGCCGAGCTGGCGTCGGCCGCTCATCCGGTGCTCGCCGACGGGCCGGCCGTGACGACCCTGCAGGAGACCATCACCACCGCCCTCGTCGCGCGCGGCCTCAGCCCCGAGGCGACCGAATGGGATGCCTGGCGCGGTGAAGACGGCCGCTGGGTCGTGCAGATGGCCTGGCAGGCCGGACTCTCCGACAACGTCGCGCATTTCCGCTTCAGCCCGGGGGCCCACGGCGGCACGGTCGCCGCCCTCGACGACGCCGCCAGCGAGCTGATCGACCCGGCATTCGAACGCCCGGTGCTGCGGCCCGTCGCTCCCGTCGCGCAACTCGAACTCGAGGAGCAACCCGCTCCGGCTCAGGCTCCGGTCGAGGAGACGCCTGCCCCCGCGCCTGCTGCGCCGGCGCCGGCACCCCGGGCCCGGCGCGCCAAGGCCAAGCCCGCAGTGCCCGGCTGGGAGGACGTCCTGCTGGGCGTGCGTTCCAGCGGCGAGCGCTGAGCCCTACCGCGCGGCGGTCAACGCCAGCAGCGTCACCCACCCGGCGGCGACTCCGATTCCGGCGCCGAGAACGAACCACCGTCGTACCGGGATGCGCCGCCACCCCCACAGCGTGGGCGCCAGCCCGCCGACCGCGATCAGATTGAGCACGATCGCAACCAGCGGATGCACCCGGATCATGCCGATGCTCAGCACCACGATCGCGGTGCCGGTGACCGCCGCGACGAATGCCGCCACGGTCAGGCCGGTCCCCCACGGCGTCGACTCCTCGCTCATGGGCTCACCCCTTTCCCGGGTCGCTTCGCTCCTGCCCTCCGAACCCTAATCACCGTGCCCGCTCGTAGAACGCCAGCGCCGCGGCGGTGGCGACATTGAGCGAATCGGTACCCCGCGACATCGGGATCCGGACCCGGATGTCGCTGGCCCGCATCGCCGTCTCGGTCAGCCCGGGCCCCTCGGCACCGACCAGCACTGCGACCTTGTCACCCGCCAGACCGGACATCGCCCCGGCCAGCGTCTGCGCCGCCGGGTCTGGAGTCATCGCGAGCAGCCGGAATCCACGCGTGCGCAGCTCGCCGAGGTCGGCAGGCCACCGCTGCGCACGGGCGAACGGCACCAGCAGCGCATGCCCCATCGAGACCCGCACTGCGCGCCGATAGAGCGGATCGGCGCAGCCGGTGCCGAAGATGACGGCATCGACGCCGAGCCCGGCGGCGTTGCGGAAGATCGACCCGAGGTTCTCGTGATCGTTGACGCCTTCCAGGACGGCGACCGTGCGCGCGCCGCCGAGCACGTCGGCCGGCGCCAGCTCGGGAGGTCGCCGCGCGGCGCCGAGGACACCGCGATTGAGATGGAAGCCGACCACATCGGCCATCACCTCGGCCGAGGCGCGATAGAACGGCGCCGGCACGCCGGCGAGATCGCCGCTCAATTCACCGAGGCGACGATCGGTGCCCAGAAAGGCGTGCGGGGTGAAGCGCGAGGCGATCATGCGCTGGACCACCAGCACGCCCTCGGCGATCACCAGGCCCTTGCCGCTGGGCAGGTCCGGTCTGCGGTCGACACTGTTGAGGTCGCGGAAGTCATCGACGCGGGGATCACCGGGGTCAGTGATGTCGACTACTTCGAACGCCCCGAAAGCCTTGCCGCTCACGCGTCTTCGTCGACGAGCATGGTCATCAGGTCGGCTGCCCGCAGCAAGACGTCGCGGTCCTCGCTGTCCAATGTCGCAAGCCTGCCACGCAGCCACTCCTGGCTGGCCTGGCGCTCACTGTCGACCAGCCCGGCGCCGGACTCCGACACCTCGACCAGGACCTGGCGTCCGTCGGCAGGATGCGATGTGCGCACCACCAAGCCGAGTTCGACGAGCGAGGCGATCACCCGGGTCATCGACGGCGGGCGGACCCGTTCCTTGACCGCCAGTGCGCCTGGCGTCATGGCGCCGTCTTTGGCCAGGGTGGCCAGGGCGGACAACTGCGAAAGGGTGACCGGTGATTCGGACCGGCGAAAACGCAGCTGGCGTGCCAGCCGCATGACGGCCAGCGACAAGTCGCTGGCCAGCCGCAGGTCACCGTCCAACACAATCGCAAACACTACGACACCACATCACCTGACCAACGATGAACCGGACAAGTGTCGAACTGCGGAGCGGGGCGCCACCTCGATCGGTTACCTTGGACGACAATGCCTTCCGATCAGCCCGAACCCGAGCCGCCGGCGCTGCCCGCGGCCCTGCTGGATCCGTGGCCGGTGATCGTCGCCGGGGCCGTGCTGTGGTTGCTGGCCACCATCGCTGCGTTCACGATCGGCGCGTGCGAGTCCTGGCGCCCGATCGCGATCGCCGGGCTGGGCACCGGTGTGGTCGGCACGTCGATATTCCTGTGGCAACGCACCGCGGCCCGACGCGGTGCGCGAGGCGCGCAGACCGGTCTCGAGCCGAGCCGAAATGAACGCGGAACAACCGAGGAGAAGTGATGGCAGCGCCGCTGTTACAAGCCGAGATCGACATCAACGCTCCGGTGAGCCGGGTGTGGTCGCTCATCTCGGACCTGGGCAACATGCCCAAATGGAGCCCGCAGTGCCGGATGATGAAACCGCTCGGTGAGGTGAAGCCGGGTACTCGCACCGTCAACCTGAACCGGCGCAACAACCTGTTCTGGCCGACGACGTCGACGATCACCGAACTGATCCCCGAGCGCAAGCTGGCCTTCCGCGTCAACGCCAACAACACCGTCTGGTGCTATGAGCTCGAGGCCACCGCCACCGGCACCCGCGTCGTCGAGACCCGGCACGCCGAGAACGGCGTCAAGGCCGTCTCGACGATGACGGTCAATGCGGTGATGGGTGGGGTACCGAACTTCGAGAAGGAACTCGTCGACGGCATGAACACATCACTGGCGCGCATCAAGGCCGCCGCGGAAAGTTAAGTCTGCTCGGCCGTTTCGGAGTTTTCGGCCAATTCGGGAGCCTCGTCCGCTTCGGCAGGTTCGGGCGCCTCGGCAATGGCCGGCGGCTCGACCGTCGGGATCTCGACGACCTCGAGCACCCCGTCGTCGTATGGGTCGTACATCGGCGACCCGCTACCGGGCGGCGCCGGAGTATCCGAATGCGCGCCGCAGCCGTACTCGAAATCGACGACGTGGGCGTCGGCCGACATCTCGTTGCAGCACACCCCGAACATGACTCCGAGCGCACCGGACAGCGGAACCATGAATCCGCAGTCGCGGCACACCCGCTTGGTCCCGCGGGCCATCGGCGCCCCGGGACCGTGATCCCCGTCGTGCCAGCGCTGCGCGGCATCGTCGCGGCCCAAGGCGCTGAGCACCTGGCGGCGGCCGAAGCCGACCTCATAAGCGACATCGTCGATCGCCGGATCACCGGTGCCGGTGTACCCCGGGACCAGCCGCGGATCGTCCTTCACCGGCGCGAGCAGGTCGCCGGGGCTCAAGTCGCCAGGCTTGACGCGCTCTTCCCACGGCACCCAGGCCGGGGCCAGCAGGGCCGTCGGACCGGGCACCAGAACCACTTCGCTGACCGTCGCGTGGTCCGCGCCCGGGCAGGCCGCCACAACCACCGCCCACTGCCAGCCCTGATAACCGGTCATCTTCGCCAGGAATCGGTGGGTTGCCGCGCTCTCGTCCTCGAAGCTGACGCCGAGGTACTCGCCGACGGTGTCGCCGCTGAACTCCACGATCGCCTGCCGGGCCTGCTCCACGGCGCCGCTCAGGACGGCGGCGGCCGCGTCTGACGGCACACCGGGTTGGGCCGATGCCGTGGCTTCTGCGGAGTCGATCGAGCTGTCCATCGTCACCAATCTTGCCTCACGGCCCGGGTCTGCAGCCACACCGGTCACGTGCACGCCGCACATGCCGCGATGGGGGACAATCGTGGCGTGTCTGAAAG
Source organism: Mycolicibacterium vinylchloridicum (assembly GCF_013404075.1). GTDB lineage: Bacteria > Actinomycetota > Actinomycetes > Mycobacteriales > Mycobacteriaceae > Mycobacterium > Mycobacterium vinylchloridicum. The sequence goes on along the minus strand of NZ_JACBJQ010000035.1, from coordinate 8,004 downwards.
CCGCCGTGACGAGCCCCGCGGGAATCCGGCTTTCGGGCCGGGTCGCCGCTCGTCTGCCGGCGCACCGGACGAACACCCGGGCATGGCCAACTATCCCAGCGACGGCGACGGTCTCCGCCGTCCCGGAGCCGGCCGGCGGTCCAACCCGACTCCCAGCGCCAACCGCTACCTACCGCCGCTGGGCGATCACGGTCAACGCACCGAGAACCTGTCCGCTCCGCCGCCGGGCTCGCATGGTGGTGTCGGCAACAGTGCGGGCGAACGCGTCACCGTCACCCGCGCCGCAGCGATGCGCAGCCGCGAGATGGGGTCGCGGATGTATTCGATGGTGCATCGGGCGGCCACCGCCGACGGTGCCGACAAGTCCGGCCTGACCGCACTCACCTGGCCGGTGGTCGCCAACTTCGCGGTGGACTCGGCGATGGCCGTCGCCCTGGCCAACACGTTGTTCTTCGCCGCCGCGACCGGCGAGAGCAAGGGCAAGGTCGCGCTGTACCTGCTCATCACGATCGCGCCGTTCGCGGTGATCGCCCCGCTCATCGGCCCGGCGCTGGATCGTGTGCAGCACGGCCGCCGCGCGGCGTTGGCGATGTCGTTCATCCTGCGCACCGTGCTGGGGATCGTGCTGATCATGAACTACGACGGCGCCAGCGGCGGTTACCCGTCATGGGTGCTCTACCCGTGCGCGCTGGGAATGATGGTGCTGTCGAAGTCCTTCTCCGTGCTGCGCAGTGCGGTGACCCCACGCGTCATGCCACCGACGATCGACCTCGTTCGGGTGAACTCCCGACTGACGATGTTCGGCCTCATCGGCGGAACGATCGTCGGCGGCGGTATCGCCGCGGCGACGGAGTATCTACTCACCACGGTCTTCGAGTTGCCCGGCGCGTTGTTCGTCGTCGTCTTCGTCTCCGTCGCGGGCGCCTCGTGGTCGATGAGGATCCCGAAGTGGGTGGAGGTGACCGAAGGCGAGGTGCCGGCCACCCTGACCTACCACGGTGACACCGGCCCGCTGCGCTGGACCGACCACGAACCGCCCAACAAGAAGGGGGCCCGGCGACAGCCGTTGGGCCGCAACATCATCACCTCGCTCTGGGGTAACTGCACGATCAAGGCGATGGTCGGGTTCCTGTTTCTGTACCCGGCGTTCGTCGCCAAGTCCCATGAGGGCAACAGCTGGGAGCAGCTGGCCATGCTGGGCCTGATCGGTGCGGCGGCCGGGATCGGGAACTTCGCGGGGAACTTCACTGCGGCACGCATGAAGCTCGGCAGGCCATCGATGCTCGTCGCCCGCACGACGGTTGCGGTGACGGTGATGGCACTCGTGGCCGCGGTCACCGGCAACCTGATCGTGGTGGCGGTGGCCGCACTGATCACCTCGGGGGCGACGGCGATCGCCAAGGCGTCGCTGGACGCGTCGCTGCAGGACGACCTGCCCGAGGAGTCACGGGCCTCGGCGTTCGGGCGTTCGGAGTCGGTGCTGCAGCTGGCCTGGGTGCTCGGCGGCGCGCTCGGGGTACTGGTGTCCACCCAACTGTGGGTAGGCTTCACCGCGATCTCCGCGCTGCTGATCATCGGCCTGGCGCAGACCATCGTCAGCTACCGCGGCGATTCCTTGATCCCCGGCTTCGGCGGTAACCGTCCGGTGCTGGCCGAGCCCGAAGGGGCATCGACGGTGACCAACCAGTGACTCGGTGGGTTCGCCGGCTGCTGGTGGTCCTCGTCGTGTGCGCGTCGATCGGCGCCGGGGTCGGTGCGTGGGCGCTGACCCGCGACACCGGATCCCGGCTGCCCGAGATCAGTGCCTACTCCCACGGCCGGTCGGTTCGCGTCGGACCGTTCGTCTACTGCAATGTGGTGAACCTCAACGACTGTCAGAACCCACAGACCCAGGGTGAGCTCGCGGTCAACGAGCGCTATCCCGTCCAGCTCTCGGTGCCGACGTCGATCGGGCGGGCGCCGTGGCGGCTACTGCGGGTCTATGAGGACGAGCGGAACTCGACCACCACCATCTACCGGCCCGATACCGAACTGGCCGTGACGATTCCGACGGTCGACCCGCAGCGGGGCAAGCTGACCGGAGTGGTGGTGCAGCTGCTCACCCTGGTGCAAGACCAGAACGGCGACCTGCGCGACGCCCCGCACGCCGAGTGGTCGGTGCGGCTGGTCTGGAGCTAACGCCAATCCCGGATGGCAGCGGCGAAGCCCTCGGGGGCGTCGGACTGGACGAAGTGACCCGCACCCTTGAGGATCACCGTCCGGTGGTTGATGAAGGTCTTTTCCCAGCGCCGTAATTCATTGTCTCCGAACGCGATATCGGCATCGCCCCAGATGATGAGCGCGGGCATGTCCGCGATTCCGTCGAGCCCGGCCTCGACGCCGGCGAGGAACGCCCGGCTGGCGGTGAGCTCACGGGGGAAGATGGCGGACGCGTTGCGCCGGCCAGGGCTGTCGAGGGCCTTCTGGTAGTGGCTCATCTCGACGTCGTCGGGCTTGGCCAACCGGTGCCCGGCGGGGATCATCACGTTGACGAACAGGTTGAACTGCCGGATCAGCAGCCGGCCGAGTGGCCCGCCCATCACATGGGACATGACCTGCACGTGCGGCGCGCCGATCGGCCAGGCCCAGGTGTTGGCCAGCACCACCTTGTCGAAGACGCCCCGGTGCCGCTCGACCAGAGCCAGGCCGATCGGGCCACCCCAGTCATGGGCCACCAGCGTCACCCCGCTCAGCCCGAGAACGTCGATGAAGGCGCTCATGACTTCGGTGTGTTCAACGGGCAGATACCGGTAGCCCGGCGCGGCCGACGAGAGCCCGAAACCCGGGTAATCGACTGCAATACAACGGAATTCGTCGCGAAGAGTTTCGATGATTCCGCGGTAGACGAACGACCACGTCGGGTTGCCGTGAAAAAACAGCAACACCGGCCCCGAACCCTCGTCCACGTAGTGCAGGCTGTGGCCGTCGATCTCGACGAACTTGCTCTCGAACGGGAACAGCGTGTCGTCAACCCACGCCGGCCTTTCCGCGACCGCCATGTCCACCCCTATCGATGAGTTTCGATTGATATAATCAAGCTCGCTTTAAAATATCAAGTGGAGCTGTGATGAGTCGAGACTACGGCCAGTACTGCGGCCTGGCCCGTGCCCTGGATGTGGTCGGTGACCGGTGGAATCTGCTGATCGTCCGCCAGCTCCTGGTGGCCCCGGCTCGCTACCGCGAACTGCGGGACGGATTGCCGGGGATCGCCACGAACCTGCTGACCGACCGGCTGCGCGATCTCGAAACCGCGGGCGTCCTCGAACGGCGTCTGGCCGACGAGGGCAATGCGACCATCTACGCCCTCACCGAATGGGGAGCGCAGCTACGGGAGCCCATCGCAGGGTTGATCCGGTGGTCCACTCCGCTCATGATCCGCGGGCCGCAGGGCGACGAGTTCCGCACCGAATGGCTTCTGGTGGCGCTGCCCGCGCTGTTCACCGGTCGCGCGCCCACCCGGACGGCCACCGTGGGCATCGACATCGGCGGCGACGTGATCCAGTTACAGGCGACCGCGTCGGGTGTCGACGTGAGCCTGCCGGACGGACGCGAGTTCGACGCTGTCCTGCGGGCCGATGCGTCGATCACCCTCGGACTCGCGACCGGCCTGCTGACACTCGACGACGTCGCCGCTTCGATCGACATCGACGGCGACCGCTCCGCCGTGCACACCGTGTTCGCGCGCTAGAACTGGTCCGGCACCCGCTCGCCATCACGCGTCGGCCCCGGCGGGGTGCCGTCACCGAAAGGCCTGCCGCCCAAAGCTTCTCGACCGTGCGGCGTCAGCCAGCCGGACAGATCGGGCCCCTTCGGCACGATCCGGGTGGGGTTGATGTCGGCGTGCACGATGTAGTAGTGCGCCTTGATCTGGTGAAAGTCGGTGGTGTCACCGAATCCCGGGGTCTGGAACAGGTCTCGGGCATAGGCCCACAAAACCGGCATCTCGGACAGTTTGGCCCGGTTGCACTTGAAGTGGCCGTGGTACACCGGATCGAAGCGCGCCAGCGTGGTGAACAGGCGCACGTCGGCCTCGGTGATGGTGTCACCGACCAGATAGCGCTGATCGGCCAGCCGCTCCGAAAGCCAGTCCAGCGCAGTGAACAACCGGTCGTAGGCCGCCTCGTAGGATTCCTGCGAGCCGGCGAACCCGCAGCGGTAGACCCCGTTGTTGACCTCGGTATAGATCCGCTGGGCCACCTCGTCGATCTCGTCGCGCAACGGCTCGGGGTACAGCTGCGGTGCGCCTTCTCGATGGTAGGCCGTCCACTGCGTGGAGAAGTCCAGCGTGATCTGCGCGAAGTCATTGGTCACCACCTGGCCGGTGGCCACCTCGACGATCGCCGGGACAGTGATTCCCTTGGGATAGTTGGGAATTCGGGCAAAGTAGGCGTCCTGTAGCCGTGGGATCTTGAGAACCGGGTCGACGCCACCGGGATCGAGGTCGAAGGTCCAGCTGCGCTCGTCGTGCGTCGGCCCGCAGAACCCGATGGACAGCGCATCCTCCAAGCCGAGCAGGCGGCGCACGATGATCGTCCGATTCGCCCACGGGCAGGCCCGCGCCACGATGAGCCGGTAGCGGCCGGGCTCGACGGGATACCCGTCGGCACCGTCAGCGGTGATCCGGGTGGTGATGTAGTTGGTATCGCGCTTGAACTCGCCGCCGCCGGCGACATAGGCACCCACGAGTCCAGTTGTACCCGCTTACGCGTCGAGTTCCCGGGCGACGGCCTTGACGACTTCGGAAACCCGCCGGGCGACCTTGCGATCCGGGTAGCGGCCCTTACGCAATTCGGGCTGCACCGCGCCCTCGAGCAACGTGATCATGTCCTCGACCATGCCGTGTAGTTCGTCCGGGGTGTGCTTGCGTTCGACCGGGGTGGCCTCACGACGCGTCCGGGTCAGGCTCGGCGGCGGATCGATCAGTTTGACGCTCAGTGCCTGCGGCCCGCGGCGCCCCGACGCGACACCGAATTCGACCTTCTGGCCGGCCTTGAGACCCTCGATGCCCTCGGGCAGCGCCGAGGAACGGACATAGACGTCCTCGCCGTCCTCCTGGGACAGGAAGCCGAAGCCCTTCTCGGCGTCGTACCACTTCACCTTGCCGGTCGGCACTGGTCTCACCTGCTTGTCTAACGGGGTTCGTGACAACATGACGAAGCGTCCCGCCGGTGCGAGACGCGCGACGGTGATCCTACTCGGGAACAGGTGCGCTCAGCACCCCTGTTTAGTTCTGTAGGCTGGGCAAACCGCTGGAGGAGACATGCGCCTGATCTTGAACGTCGTCTGGTTGCTGTTCGGCGGGCTGTGGCTTGCCCTCGGTTACCTGCTGGCCGCGGTCATCTGCTTCGTTCTGATCATCACCATTCCGTTCGGCTTCGCCGCGCTCCGGATCGCGAACTATGCCCTGTGGCCGTTCGGGCGAACCATCGTCGAGAAGCCAGGCCCGCGGCCGGGGGCCCTGATCGGCAATGTGATCTGGGTGCTGCTCTTCGGGATATGGCTGGCGATCGGCCATCTGGTCAGCGCGGCCGCCATGGCGATCACGATCATCGGGATCCCGCTCGCGCTGGCGAACCTCAAGCTCATTCCGGTCTCCCTGGTGCCGCTGGGTAAGGAGATCGTCCCCGCCGGCCAGCCGCAGGTGGCCGTATGACGATGACGTCGCTCGGCTTGCCCACGATCCGCCGCGCTGCCGAACATCTCTCGGCCGAGATGCCGCGATCCGGCCCGCTCGTCGACACGTTCGGGCGGGTGGCCACCGATCTGCGAGTATCGCTGACCGATCGATGCAATCTGCGCTGCACCTATTGCATGCCGGCCGAGGGCCTGGACTGGCTGCCTGGCGAGGAGCTCTTGAGCCGGGACGAGCTGGTCCGGCTGCTGACGTTGGCCGTCACCCGGCTCGGGATCGACAGCGTCCGCTTCACCGGCGGGGAGCCGCTTCTCTATCGGGGCCTCGAAGAGGTCGTGGCCGCGGTCGCCGCGCTGCGCCCGCGCCCCGAGATCGCTCTGACCACCAACGGGGTGGGCCTGGCGCGGCGCGCTGGGGCCCTGGCCGACGCCGGCCTGGACCGGGTGAACGTCTCCCTGGACAGTCTCGACGCCGCGCACTTCGCCGCCATCACCCGCCGCGACCGGCTCTCCGACGTGCTGGACGGCCTGTCGGCGGCGGCCGAGGCCGGGCTGGGGCCGGTGAAGGTCAACGCGGTGCTGGACGCTGGCACCGGCCTGAGCGACGCCGTCGAGCTGCTGGATTACTGCCTGCGCTACGGCTACCAACTGCGCATCATCGAGCAGATGCCGCTGGACGCCTCACACCTATGGAGCCGCGACGCCAGCCTGAGCGCCGACGAGATCTTCGCGGCACTGGCCGCACGCTTCGAGCTGACCGCCGATCCGGCGCCGCGCGGATCGGCCCCGGCTCAGCTGTGGCAGGTCAACGGCGGGCCGGCCACCGTCGGCATCATCGCCTCGGTGTCGCACGCGTTTTGCTCAGCGTGTGACCGCACCCGTTTGACCGCCGACGGTCAGGTCCGCAACTGCCTGTTCGCCGCCGAGGAGACCGATCTCCGCGCCCTCCTGCGGGGCGGCGCCGACGACGACGCCGTGGAGTCGGCCTGGCGTTCGGCGATGTGGCGCAAGGCGGCCGGGCACGGCATCAACGATCCGGGATTCGTGCAGCCGCAGCGGCCGATGAGCGCGATCGGTGGCTGAGGTGACCGCACCGGTCATGGTGACTGTCCGCTTCTTCGCTGCGGCCCGAGCTGCGGCCGGAACGGAGTCGGACCTGCTCACCGTTCACCACGGCGCGACGGTCGCCGATGTGGTGAACGAACTCTGTTGCCGCAGTGATGAATTGGCACGCGTGTTACAGCGATGTTCATATCTGTGCGATGGCATCGCGGTCCGCGATCAGGGCATCGAACTGCAATCGGGCCAGACCCTCGACGTGTTACCCCCCTTCGCCGGCGGATGATCGTGATTTACGTCACATCACGATCAGGTAACGAGATGGCCACGGGGGAATTTTCTATCCGGATTACCTGGGCTAACGCCAAAACGTAGTGGGGCTTTAACCTTTTATCAGGTTTGCCACTAGCAGAAACGCCGAAATTTGCAAAAGGTGACGGCTCTCTCGGTTGCCGTTAGCGTCTCTGCCAGGTCCACCCCCTCCCCCCGGGGGAAGGCCCTCTCCGCTTCTAGCGCTCAGCTCCATCCAAGGAGCGGAGGGACCAACGAGAACCATGGATGGAGGCGGGGGACCCACCGGTCCACCGATTAGGACCAGGAATCGCACGCAGATTCCTTGGGGTGAAGCCGAGATCGTCTCGAGCAGAGACGACGACGGCCGGGCGACCTCTCCAGCCCGAACCCGACAGCTGACCTCGCAGGCGCATTGACGAGAGGAAAACATCGCCATATGAGTGGACGGCATCGCAAGCCCACTTCATCGTCTGTCAGCGTCGCCAAGATCGCGGTTACGGGTGCGGTCATCGGAGGCGGCAGCATCGCCTTCGCCGGCCAGGCCCAAGCGGCTCCCGATGCCGAATGGGATCAGGTCGCCCGCTGCGAGTCCGGCGGCAACTGGGCCATCAATACCGGCAACGGTTACCAGGGTGGCCTGCAGTTCTCCCCCGGCACCTGGGCCGCCCACGGCGGCGGCCAGTACGCCCCGGCCGCCAACATGGCCACCAAGGACCAGCAGATCGCGATCGCCGAGCACGTTCTGGCCACTCAGGGCCGCGGCGCGTGGCCGGTCTGCGGTCGCGGCCTGTCGGGTGCGACGCCGCGCAACGTGATCAACGAGCCCGCTCCGGACGCTGTGCCGGTCGAGGCTGTCGCGTTCGACGCTCCGCTGCCCGACGCTCCCGCTCCGGACGCTCCGGACGCTCCGGCTGATCTGCCCCCGGCACCGCAGGACCTCCCGCCCGCCCCGCAGGACCTCCCGCCGGCACCGGCTGACCT
>NZ_JACBJQ010000034.1 GCF_013404075.1 Mycolicibacterium vinylchloridicum | reverse complement strand
CCGTTCCCGACGAACTCGTCGACGACTCGGCGATCGTCGGCGACATCGACTACGTCCGCAAACAGATCGCCGCCTGGGAAGCCGCCGGCGTCACCATGATGGTCATCGGCGCCCGCAGCCCCGAACAAATCCGCGAAGCCGCAGACCTGGTGTAGCTCAGCGGCTGTGGGCGGCGAAGAACTGCCCGATGGCCGCCGAGGCGTCGAATCTGGCTTTGGGGACGGTGGGCCAGGTGTGGCCCCACCCGTCGATCGTGACAAAAGCGACTTCGGTACCGGCGGCGCAGCCGGTGGTGGAGAGGCGTTCCCCGCCGGGGATGGGCGCCTGGACCGCGGGTGGGCAATGGTCGAAGGCCAGCCAGCGGTCGGCCATCGTCGGCGCCGCCACGACGGTGCTGGCTCCACCACGGCCGATCATCCGGCCGCCGCGATAGCGCACCACCGAGTCGCTGGTGCCGTGAACTGCCAGCACCGCAACGGGTTTCGACGGATTGCACTGCACGCCGCTGCCCAGCGTGCCCGCCACCGGTGCGATCGCGGCCACGAGGTCCGCACGCTCGCAGGCCAACCGGTTGGTCATGAACGCACCCGCGGACATTCCGGTGACGAAGACCCGGCCGGGCGGGATGCGGTAGGCGCGGGTGAGCCGCCCGATGAGCGCCGCCAGGAACCCGACGTCGTCGACCCCTTGTCGATCGGGCTTCGACGCACCCCGTCCGTCGGCCCAACTGAGATCGATGCCGTTGGGGTAGGCCACGACGAAACCGTACCGATCGGCGACGGCGTTGAAGTTGGTCTGCGCCGACTGCTTGGGCCCGGTCTGGCTGCCACCGTGCAGGTTCAGCACCAATCCGTTCGGATGCTCAAGTCCCGCAGGCACATGCAGGAGATAGGTGCGCTGGATCCCACCGAATGTAATGGCACCGGGCGGATCGGGACTGGCGGGCGCCTGCGCGGCTGGAACCGCGAAAACGAACAGAAAGGCAGCAACGATTGCTATCACACGCCGGAGCACAAGAAGCAGTGTGCACTGTAGCCGGCGGTAGGCCACGTTGGATCGCGGCCGCGTCCTGCGCCGGCCACCTATTGGTCACGTCGCCGACAACACGCGCGCCGCCGGCTCACGGCACGAACCCGCGCCGGCAGCCGGCGAAAACCGTCGGCCCCTTGTCGAGCAGCTCACCGAGCGACACGTCGCCGGAAGCCGATCGCAAGTCGGCGATCGGCGGAAGCGAAAGGTGCACTTCATAAGCGAGCATTCCGGTGCCGCCGACCTCGCGGCAGGTCATACCTGCTCGCTGTCCGGCGTCCCGGCCGAACTCGCTGTCCAACCGGTCGCGCACTGCGCTCAGAGAGACATGGCCGCCCTGGGCACCCTTGAACACCGGGTCGAGGGCGGCGGTCACCTGGGCCGCGAGCGTGGTGGCGATGGTGAAGTAGTCCGCCGGCGGCAAACCCGAGCAGGTGCCGTGCGCGGACCATTCGTGGGGCGCCATCACCGAGGCGTCCGACATCATCGACTGCAGGTTCGTCTGCACCGCCGCCGGTAGTTGCAGCGCCGGTAACTCAGGGGGCTGACCATTCTTCGATACTCCGCAGAACTGCTGAGTCGGGGGCTGGGGCCACAACCCGTGCAGGATCAACGCCGGCCCCAATGCGCCGACGTGGCCGCTTCGGCAACCCGGGTTGGCCGGATCGACTTTGCAGAGGCTTGGCCCCCAGGTGACCACGAGCAAGCTCGAACTGCTGGTCGTCGTCTCGACCTTGGACGGTTCACGCGGGCGGTCGACGACCAGCACACTGACGACGACGGCCGCGACCACCACCGCCCCCAGCGCGGCCGATATGGACAATACGGCCACGTCACCTCGCCGCATGCGGTACAGCTTGTCACGACCACCCGTCAACGTTGACGGATTGCGAAAGGTCGCCATGCAGGTGCCGCTGCCGAAGTGTGCCCAGCGATGAACGATATCGATCGCTGGTTCGAACGCACGGCCGGCAGACGCAACCGGGTGCCCTCCTTGTACGCCAGCCTCCTCACCGGCCAGATCTTCACCTACTTGGCGTACCGCCTGCGCTTTCCGCTGCTGCTCGCCACCGCACAGTTCGCCGTCCACGTCGCCGAGTTCTTCCTCATCCTTTCCAGCCTCGGCGGCATGGCGGCCTTCACCGTGATGATGCTGAGGGTCGGCAGTCTGATCGTCGGTGGCGCGTGGTGGGGACTCCTGGAGGTCATGCGCGAGCGACTGCGCATGTTCTCTCGATTAGGGGAACGGGATGCGGCCGGATACGAGATCGGCAGCTGGCTCGTCCTGGCGGTGATCGTGACGGTGATCGTGACCATCGGCGGGGCTCTTGCCCTGGCGTTGCTACATCCGTCGGGCCATGATCCCGTCGCCCATCTGTATGCCTTCCTCATCGTGGCGGAGCTCGCCATCAATTTCCCGGTTCGGGCACTGCATTCCGGCGTATACGCCACACGGCGCGTCTATCGACCGCGTTGGTCGATCTTCCTGTCCCCCGTCGTGCAGTTGGGGGTGATCAGCCTGGGCTTCTACTACTACCCCGCGGTCGCTGTCATCGTCGCGATCATCGTGTCGAACGCCATCGCCATCGCGATCACGACCCACTACTCGCTGGAGACCTATCGGGTGATCGGGCTTCGCCCCAGCCTGCGGGCGCCCTGGCAGCGGTTCTGGCGGTCGCTTCCGAAAATCCCGCCGCTACTGGGCATCAAGACGACGTTGTCCGGTCTCGGGCTACGGCTGGACGCCGTCCTGGTTCTCGCGATCGTCGGCATTTACGGCACCAGCACGCGGTCCTTCGATCTCACCGCCGCCGTCTCGTCGTGGCGGCATGTCGACGCCTTCCAATTCTTCTATCTGGTGCTGCCGCTGTTTCGCGGCACGTACGACAGTGCCGGCATCTTCTACTTCGACCTCGTTCGGCTACGTGGTGTTCCTGCCTTGCACGAGCTCCGACGGGTGTTCTTTCACCACCTGCTGTGGATGACGCCGATGGTCTCGCTGTACTACTGGGCGCTGTCGGCCGCGCTCGGACTGCTTGTCCTGCAGGATGTTCCGATAACATTTCTGATCGCGCTCGTCCCACTTTTCGTGGTGCACAGCGTGATCGGCATCTACCAGATCCGTCTGTTCGCCGATGGGCGGTTCGGCACCCACCTGGCAACCATCCTGTTCCTGGTCGTGCTGTTGTGGCTGGTCTGGATAAAGCCGAATCCCGCCTCCGACCTCATCCAGGTCACCGCAGCGTTGATCTTGCAGCTCATCCTGCTGATCAATCTGCAGCATCTGCGCGACCGCCGGCACCCCGCATTGCCCACACTGCTCAGCCTGGGCGACTGGCTCCACCAACTGGCCCTCGAACCCGGCCCGGTGCGCGTCGGCGAGATCGCGGTCCCCGAATCGTGCACTACCAAGCAACGATCGGCCGCCGTACAGCTGTTGCGTCAATCGTTTGACGGCAAAGGGCATGTGGCGTTCCGTTCGCCGAGGAAACTGGCCTACTACGAACGTGCGCCGCAGGGTTCGTGTGGCCCACCGCCCCACCTCCTGCTGCAAACCCTCAGCGGAGGCGCGGTCAACCGCGGTACCTGCTCGCAGGCGCCGATCGACGACGGGCGCAACGCCTTCCACCAATGGATTCCAGACGTCGACCTGGCGACCGCCCCAACGGATCTGGCGACTCTGACGCACGAATTTCGTTCACTCTTCCCGGACGGAATCGTCTTCGATCTGGTAACCCTCGATGGCGCGGACGACATGCGTCGCCTCGACGCGGACGTTCTCGTGAGGGCCTTGCCGGCTGTCACGCGGAGCCTCGACGATGGCGTCGCCACCGTCGTGTTGTCCGACCGCAGGTTCACGCCGATCTACCGCCAGGGCGTGCTCCGGGTTCTGCTGGTATCCCCGCCCGATCCTGACAGGGACCGCGCGAGGGAGATGGCCGCGATTGTCCGTGCCTCGCAGATCGGCGAGGCCGCAAAGCGAGTCGGCGATGGCTGATCCCGTAGACATCGAACGGCACCTGGCCGACCCGAAGACATACGAAGACACCATCCTCCGGATCTTCACGAAGAAGCGACAGCGCGGGATGACGTTCAGCGAGGTCGACGACAACGGTGTGACCTACTTCGACACAGCCACCAACCGGCGAACGCTCTCCCGGGTGATCGCCCGCAGCGTGGCGAACGACGAATATCGGCCTCAGCCAGTGGATCTGTGGATCCTCGACAGTAAAGGGAAACAGCGCGCCGCACACATGCCGACGTTCACCGACCACGTCGTCGGATCAGCACTGTTCCAACTCATCTCGCACAATGCCTGCTGCTACGGCCTTCCCGGTGTCTACTCCTATCTACCCGGCAAGACCAACGTGACAGCGATGCGATCCCTCGCCGCTTTTGTCCGTGCCCACCGCACGAAAGTGGGCGACAAGGGGCCGCCGCTTTACGTTCTGCAATCCGATTTCGAACACTACGGCGATAATCTTCCGGTCGGCCCCGACGCCGCACTGTGGCCGATCCTGCGCGAGGTGGTGGGGCTTGGTAGCTCGAATGGAAATGTATCGCAACATGTTTGGGATCTCATTATCCGACTGGCCCGCCCGGTCGTTCGCGACCAGGACGGCGCGCAATTCACCCGGGTACATGGCGTGGCCATGGGGACCCCGCTCGTCCCGATGCTCGCAGACCTCGCCGTCGTACCGATGGACAAGGCGATCTTGGACATCGACGGCATTTTCTATGCCCGGTACAACGACGACTTCCTGATCGCCCACCCGGATCTGACCGCACTGCACGAGGCGGACGCGCGAATCGACGCGTTGCTCGATGAACTGGGCGTCAAACGCAAGCTCACGAAGGAACTGCGGACCGCGCTGAGCGCGACGGGTCAGACGTGCGCCGACGATCCCGCCTATCGTGGGCGCGGGCGCATCGACTCACTTGGTCTCTCGGTCAGTCACGCCGGCACCCTGGCCGTAGGCCCCCACCGGCTGCGCCGCTTCGTCGCGCGGGTTGCCACCCGAATCGACGGGGTTGCGGCCGGACTCCGTCGGCTGCCGCCCACCGAGCGAGCTCGTCAGCTCGTCGCCGCCACAAATGTGATGCTGGATGTGACGAGCCCCTTTGCGGTTGCCGGCCTGCCATCCTTGCTCGACAGCACAACAGATCGAGGGACGTTGAAAGACTTGGACTTTCGCATCGCTCGCAAGATAGTACAGGCCGCCACGGGGCGGCCGGGAGTACTGGGCTTTCGGGTGGTGTCCCCGGCGGCACTACGAGGCGAGATGGGCTTGGTGTCGTTGGTAAAGCTGCGCAACGAACGGTGAAGACCTTGCCATGAGCACCGGCATGCGATTCAATGCCTATGAGTGCGCGGACCCCGCCTGGTGCGGCTTTCTCGAGGGACCACAGAGGCTGTGGCTTTCAGTCCTTCATTTTTTCGTTTTTCCCCGCGCCCTCGCTTGCGCGTCGAGGCCCTGTCATCGATCTCCGCGGCTGCAGGTGGGATTCTCGGGCTTGGCCGGCCAGACACAGACGTCGAGGAAGGTGTTGGTGTTGTAGCCGCCCCCGTCGAACACGCCGTAGGCGCTGTCTTTGGTTCCGGTGTAGGTGGCGCCCCCTCCGCCATCGCCGCCCGAGGTGACCATCGTGGTCACCGACCAGCCCTTGTCCTGCAGTGCCGCCTTGTAGGCCGTCATCACATCATTCGGCGGTCCGTCGACCTTGAAGAACAGGTGGATCCCGCCGTCGGCGATGTTGTTCGGCCCCTTGGTCTCCTGGCTGTTGGCCGGTGTCGGCACCAGGCCTGGAAGCTTGTCGGTCGCGACCGGGGCCGCACTGCTGGCCGGCGACGCCGAGCCGGTGCCCGATTTGGAGTCAGAGTTACTGCAGGCCGTGCCGGCAATCCCGATCACCACGGCAACGGCCGCTATCGCACACGCTCCACGTCTCATGGGTCCCCCTCTGGGTGTCATGCGCACAGTAGCCCACCTGGGGCCTCCCAGGTTGCGACACGGTCACGGATGGATACCTATCGATACAGGACCGGTCACAAGGGACTCACGGCTCCCTATCGTCACATGGGATAACAGACGTCACAGCGACGTCCCGCCCCGAAAGGTGTGTCGTGTCGCCGCGCCCCCGCATTCCTTCGTTGTCACTGGCCTCGGCGCTTGTCGTCGGACTGTGCGCATCGACAGGCGTCACGCCCCCGGTGGCCAATGCCGACCCGTGCGAGGGCGCTTCTGCCGCAGCGCAACCCGCAGCGAACCAGGCGTTCCAGATTCCACAGCCATCGGCGATCGCGCCCTTCGACCGCCCGATCGGGCACAAGCCCGCCGGGGCGAATGACCAAGCGCCACTGCCGGCGTTGGGCAAGATGCTTATCAATGCGTTCATCCCGAACGCGGGGCAGGTGCAGAAGCAGGCCGCGGTCGCTCCGTCGCCCAAACCCGCACCCGCCCAGCCGCAACCGGCACCGGCCGCGGCGACGCCGGCACCGTCGACCGCGCCGGCAGGTACCTCGGTCGTCGGCTGGGTGACCGGCCCGGACAGCCCGAACCAGACCATCCAGAAATTCGCGATCACCGGCACCGACCTCGGAATCATGTGGGACAACGGCGATCCCGCGCACCGCCAGGTTCTGATGGCGTTCGGCGATACGAACGGTTTCTGTCAGATCCCTGGCAAGCAGTGGCGCTACAACGTGCTGATGCGCAGTACCGACGGCTCGCTGGCCAACACCGTCGCGGTGCCCGACGGCGCCGTCGGCAACAAGTACTCCGGCTCGCCGGTGTGGCGGCCCGGTATCGCCAAGCAGGTCGTCAACAGCATCAACCGCGCGCCGGAGGAGACGGGCATCATCCCGACCTCCGGTGTCGCCGTCGGGTCGCAACAGTTCATGAACTTCATGTCCATCAAGAGCTGGGACAACTACGGCGCGTGGACGACGAACTACTCGGCCGTCGCGGTGTCATCCGACAACGGTGAGACCTGGGGTGTCTACCCCAACACCGTCCGCCAGCCGACCAACGGCAACGAGAAGTTCCAGATGGGCGCGTTCCTCAAGCCCGGCCCGGGTGACCCGTACATCTACTCGTTCGGAACGCCCAACGGGCGCGGCGGATCGGCCTACGTGGCACGGGTGAACCCGGCCACCATCCCGGACCTGGCGACGTACGAGTACTGGAACGCCGACACCAACTCGTGGGTGGCCGGTAGCCCGGCAGCGGCGACTCCGGTGATCCCGGGTCCGGTCGGAGAGATGTCGGCCCAGTTCAACACCTATCTGAAGCAATACCTGGTGCTGTACTGCAACGGCAACAACGACGTGGTGATGCGCACCGCGCCGGCGCCGCAAGGGCCGTGGGGCCCCGAGCAGATGCTGGTGTCCTCCATGCAGATCCCGGGCGGCATCTACGCGCCGTTCCTGCACCCGTGGTCGACGGGCCGGGAGTTGTACTACAACCTCTCGCTGTGGTCGGCCTACAACGTGATGCTGATGCATACTGTGCTGCCCTGACGGCCCAATTACTACCCAAATGGCCCAGCGGTGGGACACTCAAGGTCATGGACGACACCAGCGACCGACGCGTCGAAGACTCCATCCCGACCGAGGTCCTGGATGGAGCCGAAACCGAACAGGCGGCCGAGATCGTCGTCGACGCCGCGATCCGCAAGACCATCTCCCCGGCAGCACTGGGCCGGATGCTGGTCGACGCCGGCCGCAGCGTCGCCGACGAAGACGACCTGTTGACCTTGTTGCAGCACGTCGCGGGTATCGCGCACGAGGCCATCGACGGCGCCGACTACACGGGCATCACGATCGACCTCGGCGGCCTGACGTACACCGCGGTGCACACCGACGAGCGCACCCTGCGTATCGACAGCGACCAGTACGCGGCCGGCGACGGGCCGTGCCTGCACGCCGCGCGCACCCGCAGCATCGTGTTGCTCGGGTCCGAAGAAGCGATGCAGCGTTGGCCGGCGTTCGCCGCGGCCGCACGCGCGGAGGGCGTCAACAGCTTCCTGGCCGCGCCGCTGTTCACCGACGAGCAGACGCTCGGGGCGTTCAATCTGTACGGGCGGGACTTTCACGCCTTCGACAGCCTGGACGCCGAGATCCTCGACCTGCTGACCACCGCGGTGTCCCGGGCGATCGGAGATTTCGCGCGGTTCAAATCCGCGCACGACACCGCGGAGTCCATCCAGCGGGTGCTGCAGACCAGGGCACCGATCGAGCAGGCCAAGGGTGTGCTGATGGCGATGCGCGGCATCGACGCCGACGAGGCGTTCGATGTGTTGCGCGTGCAGAGTCAGGCGACGAACGTGCCCGTTCGCGTTCTCGCCGTGGATTTCCTGGACAAGGTCACCGGCAGCAACGGCGAGCAGAACTAGAAGGTATTGACCAGCGTTCGGCGCTCGGACATCTCCCGCGACATCGTGTAGTGGTGGTAGTGCGTCGCGCACTTGACCACGCTGACGAACAGGACGCCCGGATCCGGCCGGCTCCGAAGCATCTTCCACATCCGACGCCGGTAGACCTGCCGCAGGTGTGGATCCGGCACGTTCTTCATCAGCAGCACAAACAGGCCGAAAGCCCGTCCGCCGTCTAGCAATTGCGCTTTTCTGCGGCGCCACGGATGCTCGCGCAGGTACGCATTGCGGGCCCGCCCGAAGTCGAATTCGCGTGTGAGATAGAGATTTTCGAGACGCTCGAAGTACGAATCGGGATCGTACAGGTCGCGCATCAGGGCGATGTAGCCGTCGCGCAACTCATCTCGGCTCATGTTCAGTGGAATCACATTGGTGCCGAAGGTCTGTTCGTCGTCGAGATCGAGTCGGCCCTCGTTCTTCAGGCGCGCATGCAACGGCGTCTTCGGGATGGCCGCGAGCATGCCGACCATCGCGTGCATGATGTCGGTCTGGTTGATGAATTCGGCTTGTTCCTTGAAGATTCGGGCATCGTCGTTGTCGAAGCCGACGATCATTCCGCACCAGACTTCCAGCCCGGAGTCCTGCACCTTGCGGACGCGGTCGACGATCGTGCCGCCCTTCTTCACGTTCTGGTACTTCTTCGCCTCTTTCAGCGAGTCTTCGTTCGGGCTCTCGATGCCGATGAAAACCACCGTGATGTTGGCGGCGACCATCAACTCCATCAACTCGTCGTCTTCGGCGAGGTTCAGTGACGCCTCGGTGAAGAACTGCAGCGGATATCCTTCGCGCTCCTGCCACTCGTGGACATCGGCCAGCAGCACCTTCACGGCGGCTTTGTTCCCGATCAGGTTGTCATCGACGATGAACCCGATCGACAGGCCCGCTTTGCGCATGGCCTCCAGTTCGGCGATCACCTGAGCACTGGTCTTCAACCTGGGCTTGCGGCCGAACGTGACGATGATGTCGCAGAACTCGCACTGGAACGGACAGCCGCGGCTGAACTGGATGCTGCCGAAGACGTAGTTCTTGGTCTTGAGCAGGTCGTAGCGGGGCACCGGGACCTGTGTCATGTCGGTGCGGTCGGCCTGCTCGTAGCGGTACTGGTGCCGGCCGTGCGCCCAGTCGTCGAGGAACTGCGGCCAGGTGGTCTCGGCTTCGCCGACGAAGATGGCGTCGGCCAGGCCGTCGAAGTAGTCCTCCTGCACACTGACCCACGGACCGCCGACGACGACGAAGACGCCACGGGCTTTGAGCTCGCCCAGGATCTCGCGCATCCGCTGGCGCTGAACGATCATGCCGGTCAGGCCGACGATGTCGGCCTGGGCGACTTTCTCGAAGTCGATCTCCTCGACGTTCTCGTCGATGAGCGTCACGTGGTGCTCGGCGGGGGTCAACGCGGCCAGCAGCGGCAGGCAAGCCGTCGGGACGTTGCATTTCTTGCCGAGCAGCGCCAACGCGTGCTCCAGGCCCCAGTAGGACACCTCGAACCGGGGATTGATGATGACAATGTTTGCCACAGTCGTCTGCTCCGAATCGAACCCGTAAGACGTCAGGTGGCGTTGCTTGCCATGCGGAGCCTAGCAACATGACCTGGCGAAACGAGTCAATCGCACATTGTTGGGACGAGGCCCGGATGGAGTCTCTTCCCCGTTGACGGTAACGCTGCGTCCTCGGTTCGGTCACGACCTTTCGTGGGCACTGCAGATTTGGTCCAGAGGGTGGTGTGATCGCAGACGTGGATCCGGTAGGAGCTCTGTGCTGCCTGCTGATCGCGATCGCCGCGCTGGCCGCTGTGGGTGGATACGTCGCGGGCGTCGTGCGTCAGCGGCGACAGCACCATGCGCGTCGATACTTCGCCCTCGGCGTGGTCACCGGCTTCGTCGGGGCCTCGGTGCTGCGCCACCGGCTGGGCCGGACCGTCGCGCGCAGCCTCGTCCTGCCCCGGCGGTTGGACAATCCGCTCACTGTCGCGGCCTTGCAGCTTCGCCGGAAGCTACCAGGGGCTCGGTGAGTAGTCCTTCAGGAAACACCCGCGCAGGTCTTCGCCCAACTCGCCCCGGACAATCGGGTCGTACACGCGGGCGGCCCCGTCGACAAGGTCGAGCGGGGCATGGAAACCCTCTTCGGCGAGCCGCAGCTTGGTTGGGTGCGGTCGCTCGTCGGTGATCCAGCCGGTGTCGACGGCGGTCATGAGAATGCCGTCCTTCTCGAGCATTTCACCGGCGCTGGTGCGAGTGAGCATATTCAGGGCGGCCTTGGCCATGTTGGTGTGCGGATGCCCCGGGCCTTTGTACGCCCGGCCGAACTGACCCTCCATGGCAGACACGTTCACGACGTACTTGCGGCGCGCGGGCGATGCGGCCATCGCGGCGCGCAGACGGCTCACCAGAATGAACGGCGCGGTCTGGTTGCACAGCTGAACCTCGAGCAGTTCCATCGCGTCGACCTCGTCCACGCGCTGCGTCCAGCTGTTGATTGGCGCGGTGTCGGGCAGCAGACCACCCGCGTCGATCGCGGTGCCCGCGGCGATCCGCTCCGGAGAGGCACTGCGGGCGACGAGGGCGAGTTCTGTGACCGGCGGGCAGGAGCGAAGCGACCCGGGAATCGATGGAGCGTGCGGACTTTGGTGCTCGGCGAGGCTGCCGGCGAGGGCTGCCGGATGGGCGTCGCTCACCCGGTCGAAGGTGACCACGTCGACGAGTTCCGGCGCCGGGGACCGCTCCGCCTCGACCAGTGCCGCGTAGGAGCCGGGTGCCCGGCGCACGGTCTGCGCGGCGTTGTTGATGAGGATGTCCAGCGGGCCTTGGGCGGCCACGGTGTCCGCGAGCGCGACGACCTGAGCGGGGTCGCGCAGGTCGATCCCGACGATCCGCAGCCGGTGCAGCCAGTCGGCACTGTCGGGCATCGCGGCGAAGCGGCGCACGGCGTCGTTCGGAAAACGGGTGGTGATCGTCGTGTGGGCGCCATCGCGGAGCAGCCGCAGCGCGATGTACATGCCGATCTTGGCGCGGCCACCGGTGAGCAGAGCCCGCCGCCCGGTCAAGTCGGTGCGAGCGTCGCGTTTCGCGCGGTTCAGCGCGGCGCAGTCCGGGCAGAGTTGGTGATAGAACGCGTCGACCACCGTGTGGTGGTTCTTGCAGATGTAGCAGGCGCGCGAGCGGATCAGCGTTCCCGCGCTGGCCCCGACCACGTTGGACACCAGGGGCAGGCCAGCGGTTTCGTCATCGATACGTCCGGGGGCCCCGGTGGCCGTGGCGGCGATGACGGCACGGTCGGCGGCCGACACCTCGTCGCGTTTGGCGGCGCGGCGGGCTTTCTTGACCGACTTGAACATGGCCGCTGTTGCCCGACGCACGGCGACGGCATCGGGGTGCTCGGGCGGCAACGATTCGACGTCAGACAGCACCTGCAGGCAGGTGCTGAGCTTGTCCGGGTCGATCGCGCTCACCACGGAAGAATAGGGCGTACTCGACGTAAGTCCTGCATCGAGAAGGCCCCTGCAGCGTCGTCGGGGCTTGGATTCGGTGCTCACCCGGTAGCGTGCGGGCGTATGCGCTTCGGTAGCTTCATGGCCCCCTTCCACCCGACGGGGCAGAACCCCACGCTGGCGATCGAGCGGGACCTCGACCTGATCGTGGCGATGGATCGCCTGGGATTCGAGGAAGCCTGGATCGGCGAGCATCACTCCGCGGGATTCGAGATCATCGCCTCACCCGAGGTCGTGATCGCCGTTGCCGCTGAGCGCACCAAGCACATCAAGCTCGGCACCGGCGTGAGCTCACTGCCCTACCACAATCCGTTGATGCTGGCCGACCGCATGGTGCTGCTCGATCACCTCACCCGCGGCCGGGCGATGCTGGGCTGCGGCCCGGGACAGCTGACATCGGACGCGCACATGCTCGGCATCCCCGCCGACGAGCAGCGCCCGCGCATGGAACAGTGTCTCGACGCGATCATGCGGCTGCTGCGCGGCGAGACCGTGACCATGCACACCGACGGGTTCACCCTCCAAGACGCACGCCTGCAGCTGAAGCCCTACAGCGATCCGTGCTTCGATGTTGCTGTCGCAGCGTCCTTTTCGCCTACCGGGCCGCGCGGCGCCGGCAAGCACGGCATCGGCATGCTGTCGATCGCGGCGACCGCGAAGCAGGGCATGGACCTTCTGGCCCACCACTGGGCGACGTGGGAGGACGTGGCGCGGGAGAACGGGCACGTCGCCGACCGCTCGAAGTGGCGGCTCGTCGGGCCGATGCACCTCGCCGACACCCGCGAGCAGGCCGAGCGTGACGTCGAGTACGGCATCGCAGAGTTCTCCCGCTACTTCAGCCACATCCTGCCCGCGGGTCCGGTGCAGGGCGACACCGCGGCCGAGATCATCGCCAACAACCGCGAATCGGGCTTCGCGGTCATCGGTACGCCCGAGGACGCCGTCGCCAAGATCTCCGAACTGGTCGAGGCGAGTAATGGCGGCTTCGGCGCGTTCCTGCTCTTCGATCACGACTGGGCACCGCCGGCGGCAAAGCTGCACAGCTACGAATTGTTCGCGCAGTACGTGATGCCGCATTTCACCGGCCAACTCGAGGGGCCGGAGGCCTCACGCGACTGGGTGACCGGCAGCGGGACGGAGTTCGTGGATCGCGCCGCGCATGCCATCGGCAAGGCGATCGAAGACCATGCCGCCGAGCAGGAAGCGAAGAAGGCGGCGCGCTAGGGCGGCCTGGTCAGCGGGCCTCGGCGGCCAGCGGGGTTTGAGACGACGGCGACGTCGGCGTGACCGTCGACGGAGTTGGCCCGACCGCCGATGGGCCGGGCCCCGGCGCCTGCGGACCGTACGCCGGCGTCTCGGCGGTGTATCCGTTTGACGGACCGTGCATCGCGGTGTCGGGGTCGGTCCCCATGATCGCGGGGCCATATCCCATCGATGCCGAGCCGGTTCCCGGCGGCGGCCCGTAACCGGGCAGGTGCTGGGTGTAGCCGGCCAACAACTTGGCCGCCACGAACGCCGCCGCCTGGTCGGTGTATCCGGGCACGTAGCCCTGCGTGTGACCGGCCCATTCGTTGCCCGGACCGGCGTGACAGATCGGGTCGGCCGGGTTGCACAGATCGATCGCCTTGGCCCCGAGCAGGGTGCTCGTGGTCGGCAGCGCCTGACCGGTCCGCGTGGCGACGTCGCCGAAGGTCGCGACCGCTGCGATGTTGGTCGCGTACTGCGGCGGCAGCGGATCACCCCAGGGGATGCCGCCCACCGGAACGCCGGCCACGATGTCCATCACGCTTGCGCCCTGCGAGTAGCCGCCCAGCACGATCTTGGTGTCGGGGCAGGCCGAGACCGTGGACTTGATGTGGGCGATGGTGTCTTTGGCGCCGTCGCCGCCGTGGAGCTGCAACTTGCTGGCTTTGTAGTTCACCGCGTAGGTGTCGATGTTCAGGCCGCCGGTCTGTTTGCGCAGCGAGTCGACGAGCGCATCACCGACCCGGCCCATGCCGGCGGGCTCATCGGTGCCGCGCGCGAAGATGACCTCGACGTCGGGGCAGTCGGCGGCTGAGGCGACCGGTGGCGCGGTGGGGGCGACGAGCAGGACGCCGGCGGTCACGAGTGCCGAAGCGCCGACGCCGAGCCAACGTCGGGGAGATCGCGCGGTGCCCGCGCGAGACCCACGTGTGCAGCGAGACGGCATTCTCGTCTCTACCCCGTACCCAGCAGCGGCAAACTTTTGTGCCGGGGATCACTCCGTCAATTTTAGAGTGGTCGACTACGCATGACTGTTGCGTAGTGCACTACCTAGGCTCGCGCGATGACCGTCCCGAGTGATCGCGACCGCGCGTGGAACACCCTCTACGACGAAGTGAAACGCCGCTTCGACGGCGTGAAACTCGACGGCCCCTGGGAGGTGGGGCTTCGTACCGCACTCCTGGAGGTCGACAACCCCGTCGACCTGGTCGTTCGACTGACCGGCTACAGCGCCGGCCTGGCCATGCGCGGGCACGACAACGAGTTCGTCCGCCAGAAGATCGACGACGCGATGGCCCTGTTCGTGAAGTACGGATGACTGTCGGCGCATTCGTTGACCCAGGTGCCGACACAAGAAGGGCCAGGACTTTCGTCCTGGCCCTTCTTCGGTTCGGTGGAGCTGCCGGGAATTGAACCCGGGTCCTACGGCATTCCCTCAAGGCTTCTCCGTGCGCAGTCCGCTATGCCTCTACTTGGATCTCCCGGTCTCGCGGACTCGCCGGGATGACGATCCCAGTCGCTGTTTGATGTCCCCACAGGTTCCGCGACCGAACCCGTGGGTGGGTCCCTCTAGATGACGCCAGGGTCCGGGTCGAGGGCTCTCCCGGTCTGACGGATTAGCTTCGCTTAGGCAGCGAGAGCGTAATCGCGCTGATTGGAATCGGCGCTTAATTGGTTGCAACGACGCTTACGGTGGTCTTTGCCTGCACCGGCACGCTTCCCTTGATTCGATGCGCGAAGTCGAAACCGTTCAGCCCCTCGCACCCCGGCCGAGGTTCGACCGGACATCCAATGGTACGCGAGTTATAACCCCGGACTGAAGTGGATTAATCCGTGCGTCGAGGTCGACGTTCCGCAGGACGCCTCCTGGGACTTCTTCTGCGATGTGTCGGTTTGGGCGAAAAGGCACACCAGAAAATGAGACTCTGTCTACAGTGAGACGGTGTCTGAAAGACTGCGGGTCCGGAAGCGGCAGCGAACCCGGGAACGCATCGCCGCCGCGGCCTCCCACCTGGTCATGCAGAACGGGCTGAGCGCCACCACTGCCGACCAGATCGCCGAAGCAGCCGATGTCGCCCGCGCGACGTTCTTCCGGTACTTCGAGTCCAAGGAGTACGCCGTCGCCGAGGGGTTCACCTCGACCTGGATTGCCGCGATCACCGATGCCCTGCTCCGCCAGCCCGCCGAACTCTCGGTCAACGAGGCGCTCACCGCCGCTTTCGCAGAACTCACCCCGGGGTTCGCGCTCGTCGAAGACAACATCGCCGAGATCGAACGCCAGACCCGCGACTCGCTGAGCCTGCGCGCCTGGACGCTGTTGTGCTACTTGAACTTCGAGACGGCCATTGCCGAGGCGATCGCCCCCCGGCTGCCCGATCTGACCGTCGACGACCCCCGCCCGCGACTGATCGGCGCCTTGGCGATGGCATCGGTCCGGATCTCCATCGACGACTGGTTACGCGACGGCGGATCGCTGTCGGATCGGATCTCCCGCGCGGTCAACTCGATGGCCCCGTGCCCAGACAAGGAATGAGGAGCACATGAGTGGCGAAAAGTCCCTGGAGGCATGGGGATTCGTCCGCAAGGTCCTCGACGACCTGACCGGCCAGATCACCGAGGACGCCCGCGACGAACGCGAACTGCTCGAGGGGCTGCGCGTCCTCAACCGGGTGAGCGCCCTGTGCACCGAACTGTCCGTCGACGTCGACCCCGACTATCCGCGCTTCGTCGACATGTGCACCCCATTCCGCTTCGTCGGCGGACCCAATCCGCACGGCGCCTACCCGCTGGCGATGATCAGCGGTGACCGCGCCTACCGCGTCACCGGTACCCGTGGCACCTCCACCTATCTGGGCTTGCAGGTGCTGGCCGGCACCGGGATGAACCCGCGCCGGATGAGCAATTACCTCTCCGACCGCGATCTGCATCTCGACGAGGGCGGCCGGTTCGAGGTCGTCTTCGCCGCCACCCGCCCGGCCGACAGTGACCTGGCCGGCGCCCAGTTCATCGAGATCCCGGAGGACGCCACCTCGATCGTGGTCCGCGACTACATCGCCGATCCGACCACCGAAATCCCGGTCCAGCTGGATATCTCACTTCTCGGCGAGGCGCCGCCGCCGGCCCCGCTGAGCGACGAGGTGCTGGCCGGCCAGCTCACCGCGATGGGCTGGACCATCGTCAAACTCACCACCCTGCATCGCACCGTGCGGCCAGACCTGTTGGACACCCCCAACATCCTGATCACGTCGGGCGCGGAGAATCTGGGCGGCGAGAACACCACCCCGGACAACCTCTACATGCTCGGCATGTTCGACCTCGAGCCGAACCAGAGCCTGCAACTGATCTTCCAGCCTCCCGAAACCCGTTATTGGTCAGTCACTTTGGAGAGCATCTGGCACGAATGCCTCGAACCTCTGGTGCGCAACAGCTCGGTGACCAACAAGGGCGTCAGCGCCGACCCGGACGGCTTCGTCCGATTGACGATCGGCGCCGAGGACATCGGCGACGGCCACTGGCTGGACACCGGCGGACGCGGACGCGGATTCGTGATCGTGCGATGGCTGGACAACCCGAATGCCCCCGACGTGACAGTTCGCCTGCTGGAGAAGGAGATACAGCGATGACCAGTGCGGTCGAGGCCCGGCTTGATCCGGACAAGATGATCGAGCAGGCCTGTGAGCTGGCCGGCAGTGACGACTTCGGCGTCGACGACGGTTGGCGGGAGAACCTGGCCCGGTTGGTGGACGACTTCGTCGCCGAGGCCGACCTGTCCCCGCTGGGTGTGGAGATCGCCGCGGCCGACATCCTCGTGCCGCTGCGCAACCGACTGCAGATCACCAACTGGCGCAAGCAACATCCCGAGATCGCCGACGAGCGGATCGAGCAGCCGATCTTCATCCTCGGCCAACCACGCACCGGCACAACGATCCTCTACGACTTGCTCACCCAGGATCCCGACCTGCGGGCGCCGCTCACCTGGGAGGTCGACAACCCTTTCCCGGTCCCCCAGCCCGAGACCTACGAGACCGACCCGCGGATCGCCGAAACCCAGGCGCAGCTGGAGATGACCGAACAGCTGATGCCCGGATTCATGAAGTTCCATCCGATGAGCGCGCGCGGCGGCCAGGAATGCGTCCGGATCACGGCAGGCACGTTCTGCAGCATGATCTTCAACACGCAGTACCGGTTGCCCAACTACGCCCACTGGCTCAACTACGAGGCCGACCACAGCGCCGCCTACCGCTATCACCGCACCTACCTGCAGCACCTGCAATCTGGTGTTCCCGGCCAGTGGCTGCTCAAGAGCCCGGCCCACACCTGGCAGCTGGACAAGCTGCTCGCCGAATATCCCGATGCGATTCTGGTTCAGACACACCGTGATCCGCTGGTGGTCATCTCCTCGATCAGCGCCCTGATCGCGCACCTTCAGAAGCTCGCCAGCGACAGCGCATCGGTCCAGCGTGCCGCCGAGCTGTGCAGTTCCGACACGCTGTTGGGGCTCGAACGCACCATGAAGATGATCGACGACGGCGTGATCGCACAGGACCGGATCATCGACGTGCAGTTCGCCGATTTCATGAGCGACCCGTTCGCCACGATCAGGACGATCTACGCTCGGCTGGGCCGAGAACTGACGCCGGTTGCCGAACAGCGCATGCGCGACCACCTTTCGGAGAATCCCGGCGACGGTGGCGGCAATCGGTACACCTGGGCCGATACCGGACTCGACGCCGCAGAGCTCCGCGAGAAGGTTCGCGCCTACCAGGAGCGCTTCAACGTGCCCAGCGAGACACTGCGCTAGCGAACCGCGAAGAGCAAGTCAGCCGCGAGCGTGCGCGAAATGCTCGCAACTGTCCGGGTGTCGCGCGCAGACACGCACGGTCGCGCACGATGGGCTAGCGTGCCGCGATCAGCCCGACCGCAATCAGCGCCAGCACCATCCCCAGCACCTGCCAGCGGGTGACCCGCTCGCGTAGTACCACGATGGCCAGCAGCACCGTCGCCGCCGGGTAGAGCGACATCAGCACGCTGGCCAGCGACAGCATCGAGGCCTGGAGGGCCAGCAGCGTCGCGACGTTCGCGCCGGTATCCAGCAGCGCCGCCACCACCGCCAGCTTCAGCGGAAGCCCGCCCGGCACATGGAAGTTGCCGCTCAACGCGGCCACCACGAACACGATGGCCGTCGCCGACACGCGCGCGAAGAACAGCGGCCACATCCCGGCGTCGGTCGGGGCCTGGTGCAGCAGCACGAAATTGAGTCCGAACGCCAGACCCGAGCCGACGGTCAGCCACGCCACCGTCAGGGTGAACCGGTGCGGGCGCACATCCTCATCGGTGGCTTCACGGCTGACCAGGACGACGGCGATCAAGGCCAACACCGTTCCGATTCCCGCGATGACGCCGGGCCGCTCCCCCATCGCCAGTCCCACGCTGACCGGCACAGCGGCGACGAGGACCGCGGTCAGCGGCGAGACGACCGAGATCGGGCCCGCACCCAGCGCGGCATAGAACCACCAGACACCGAACGCCTGACTCACCCCGCACAGCAGACCCCAGACCACCGCCGGCTCGGACACAGTGCCACCGACCCCGACCGCCACGATCCCGAGCATGACCATCGCCAGCGGGTAGGACACCAATACGACCCGCAGGGCCGCGACCCTCCGCGCCGCGATACCCCCGACGAAATCGCTGACGCCGTAACCGATTGCCGATGCCAGCGCGAGCAGGACCCCGATCAGAGCTTGCCCTTGGCCCGCCGGCCGAGCTCGCGGATCACCTCGCGCTCGGCATCTCGGCGGGCGAGGTCCTGCCGCTTGTCGTGGGCCTGCTTACCGCGCGCCAGCGCCAGCTCGACCTTCACCTTGCCGTCGTTGAAGTACAGCGACAGCGGCACCAAGGTCAGGTTGCCGTCACGGATCTTGCCGACCAGCGTGTCAATCTGGCTGCGGTGCAACAGCAGCTTGCGGTTGCGCCGCGGCGCGTGATTGGTCCAGGTGCCGTGGTGATACTCGGGGATGTGCAGGTTGCGCAGCCAGATCTCGCCGTCGTCGACGGTCGCGAACGCGTCGGCCAACGACGCGTGGCCCTCACGCAGACTCTTGACCTCGGTGCCCTGCAGCACGACGCCGGCCTCGTAGGTGTCGAGGATCGAATAGTTATGCCGCGCCTTGCGATTGGTGGCAACGACTTTGCGATCGGGCTTCTTGTCCGGATTTTTGGCCACGGCTACTTCCGTACATACAAGCGCAGCGTGACGTAGGCCGTGAGCCCGGACATCGCGAGACCGACTCCGAGCATCCAGGGCGCCACAATGAAAAGGATGTCCTGCCAATCGACGCGGGCGATCAGATTCACCGCGTAGAACTGGGCCAGTGCGTCGTCCAAGAACAGCACCTGAACCACGACCAGCCCGACGACTGCGATGACGACACCGATGAACGCCGCCAGCATCGCCTCCAACAGGAACGGCAGCTGGGTGTACCAGCGGGTCGCACCCACCATCCGCATGATGCCGATCTCGGTACGTCTGGTGTAGGCCGCGACTTGAACCATGTTGGCGATCAGTAGAACCGCGCCGATAGCCTGCACCACCGCGATCGCGAACGTGACCTTGGACATCGCGTCGAGCACCGCGAACAGGCGGTCGATCAACACCTTCTGGTTGAGAGTGCCGCGCACCCCGGGCTGACCTTGCATCGCCTTCTCGAATTCGACGTGCTGGTCGGGGTTGTCGAGCTTGACGATGAACGATGCCGGGAACGTGTCCGGGGTGGCGTCCTTCGCGAGTTGCGGCAGCTTCTGCAATGCAAAGTTGTATGCGTCCGTCTTGTTCAGGAATCGCACCGACTTGACGTCATCACGTGCCTCGATCTTGGCGCGCAACGCCTTACACAGATCGCCGTCACACGTCAGGTCGTTGGCCGAGATGTCGTCGGTCAGAAACACTTCACTCTCGACACGGTCGAGGTAGATGTGGCGAGACTGGTCGGCCATCCGCAGCACGAGCAGACCACCGCCGAACAGACCGAGTGAGATCGCCGTCGTCAGGATCATCGCCACTGTCATGGTGACGTTGCGGCGAAGTCCGGTGTAGACCTCGTTGATCAGGAAGCCGAAGCGCACTTAACGATCCATTCCGTAAATACCACGCTGCTCATCGCGGACGAGTCTGCCCAGGGAGAGCTCCACCACGCGCTGGCGCATGGAGTCGACGATGTGGTGGTCGTGGGTGGCCATGACGACGGTGGTGCCCGTCCGGTTGATCCGTTCGAGCAGATCCATGATGTCGTTGCTGGTTTCCGGGTCCAGGTTTCCGGTCGGCTCGTCGGCGAGCAGGACCAGCGGGCGGTTGACGAACGCCCGCGCGATCGCCACGCGCTGCTGCTCGCCGCCGGACAGCTCGGCAGGCAGCCGGTTGGACTTGCCCGACAGGCCCACCATCTCCAGCACATCGGGCACCACCCGGTTGATGGTGTCGGGCTTCTTGCCGATCACCTCCAGCGCGAAGGCCACGTTCTCGAACACGGTCTTCTGCTGCAACAGCCGGAAGTCCTGGAAGACGCAGCCGATCACCTGGCGCAGCTTGGGGATGTGCCGGCCGGAAAGTTTGTTGACGTGGAACTTCGACACCTGCAGCTCGCCCGACGTGGGCGTCTCCTCGGCCAGCAGCAGCCGCATGAACGTCGACTTACCCGACCCCGACGGGCCGATGAGGAAGACGAACTCACCCTTGTCGATCTTGACGCTGACATTGTCGAGGGCGGGCCGCGCCGACGACTTGTACTGCTTACTGACATGGTCAAGGGTGATCATCACGGCACGCCAGTGTAGCCGGACGCCGGATTACTGCGTCGGAGCCGCGGGCGTGAGCATGGGCCCCTGCCCCGGCGCCGGTGACGGAATCGGCGTGGGTGTGGGCGTCGGCGTGGGCAGCCCGGGTATCTGGAACGGCGCAGGTGATGTCGGCGTGGTCGACGTCGGCGAGGTCGGCGACGTCGGCGATGTCGGGGACGTCTCCGATGTCGTGGGCTCGGTCGTCTCGGTCGTCGTGGTTGTCGTCGGCGTCGTCGTGGTGGTGGTCGTCCTGGTGGTCGTGGTGCGATCCCGGACGTCGGTGCGCGGCACCCAGGTATAGGACGGGTCGGGGATGAAGCCTGGCGGCACCACCTGGGTGGCCGGGGGTTCCGGAGCCGGCTGGTAGGTCGCATACAGCCACCAGACCGCGATGAAGGCGGACAACAGTACGGCCGTGGACGTGCGGACCCGTCCCCACAGGATGTAGTGGGGCCAGCCGCGGCCTTCCCTGCGCGTCGGCATCAGCTTCACTTCGACGTCACCGGTCCCTGGCCCTCTTCGGCACCGCCGGCGGTCGCCGGGTGCACGATGGCCTCCACCACCGGCGAGCTGTCGGCCGGGCTGGCGATGCCG
Organism: Mycolicibacterium vinylchloridicum; assembly: GCF_013404075.1. Lineage (GTDB taxonomy): Bacteria > Actinomycetota > Actinomycetes > Mycobacteriales > Mycobacteriaceae > Mycobacterium > Mycobacterium vinylchloridicum. The sequence continues at coordinate 38,900 of NZ_JACBJQ010000034.1, read as the reverse complement.
GCCCGCATCAGTGCGGCGATCACCAGCACGCGCAGTTTGCGGCCGACTTCGAACTGTTTACCGGGCAGCGTGCGCGCCACCATGCGCAGGTTCACGGTGTCGAGTTCGATGCTTTCCACTCCCATCAGCTGCGGGGCGTCCAGCAGCAGATCCTTCAACTCCGGGTCGTCGATCGCCTTCTCGGATACCCCATGCAGCACGTCGTTGACCTGGTTCAGGTCTGCGGTGGTCGGCACCGGGATGTCGATGACGGCGCGCGCCCAGTCCTTGGACAGGTTCTGGGTTTTGACGATCTGCCCGTTGGGGATCGTCAACACCTCGCCCTCCGACGACCGCAGCTTGGTCACCCGCAGCGTGACGTCCTCGACGGTGCCGGTCGCCTCCTTGGCGATACCGGCCACGGTCAGCGACACCAGATCACCGAAGCCGTACTGCTTTTCGGTGATGATGAAGAACCCGGACAGCAGGTCCTGCACGATGCGCTGCGCGCCGAAGCCCAGCGCCGCACCCAGGACGGCCGCGGGAGCGACCAGCGAGCTGACCGGGACCGCGAGGATGTCGGTGGCCTCGACGACCACCATGACGCCGAGCAGGGCGATCGCCACATACGAGATGACCGAGGCCACCGCCTGGCGGTGCTTGGCGCTCTCCGAGCGGACCAGGGCGTCGCTTTCCCGGAAGTCGGCGTCGATGCGCCGGGAGATCTTCTGGGCCGACCAGTTGATGAACCGGGCAGCCAGCAGCCCGCCGAGGATCAGCAACGTGATCCGCAGACCCTTGCTCAGGATCCACTCGCCGATCGTGCCGTGCCAGAAGTCATGCCAGCGATCGGAGAATGCGATCGCGGCGAAGCTGGTCCTCGTGGCGGAGGCCACGAGATCAATCGTCGTCATCTCGCCGGTTGCGCCATCGGATTCCCGCCTCGAGGAACCCGTCGATGTCCCCATCCAGTACCGCCGCGGGGCTGCCGACCTCGTAATCGGTCCGCAGATCCTTGACCATTTGGTAGGGGTGCAGAACGTAGGAGCGCATCTGATTGCCCCAGGAGCTCCCGCCATCGCCCTTGAGGGCGTCGAGCTCGGCCCGCTCTTCGAGGCGTTTACGTTCCAGGAGCTTGGCCTGCAGGACGCGCATCGCCGAAACCTTGTTCTGGAGCTGCGACTTCTCGTTCTGGCAGGTGACGACGATGCCGGTGGGAATGTGCGTGAGCCGAACCGCGGAGTCGGTGGTGTTGACCGATTGTCCGCCGGGGCCGCTGGAGCGGTATACGTCGACGCGCAGATCGCCTTCGGGGATCTCGATGTGATCGGTCGTCTCCACGACGGGCAGCACCTCGACATCGGCGAACGACGTCTGCCGCCGGTTCTGGTTGTCGAACGGGCTGATCCGCACCAGCCGGTGCGTGCCCTGCTCGACCGAGAGGGTGCCGTAGGCGTACGGGGCGTGCACGGCGAAGGTGGCGCTCTTGATGCCGGCTTCTTCGGCGTACGACGTGTCGAACACCTCGACGGGATACTTGTGCGCCTCGGCCCAGCGGATGTACATCCGCATCAGCATCTCGGCCCAGTCCGCGGCATCGACGCCGCCGGCGCCGGAGCGGATCGTGACGACGGCCTCGCGCTCGTCGTACTCCCCGGACAGCAGGGTGCGGACTTCCATGGCCTCGACGTCCTCGCGCAGCTTGGTCAGCTCCGCGTCCGCCTCGGCGAAAGCTTCGGTGCCGCCTGCTCCACCTTCCTCGGCGGCGAGCTCGTAGAGCACCGGAAGGTCCTCGACGCGCTGGCGGAGCTCCTCGACGCGGCGCAGCTCACCCTGGGCATGCGACAGCTCGCTGGTGACCTTCTGCGCGTGGCTCTGGTCGTTCCAGAGATTCGGATCGGCGGCTTCGTGCTCGAGCTTCTCGATCTTGGCGCGCAGACCGTCGACGTCGAGCACTCGTTCCACCGTCGTCAAGGTGGAATCGAGGGCGGCGATATCTGACTGACGATCGAGGTCCACGGGTCCTCAGGGTACCGGCGCCACGACACGTTGTGATCCACGGCGGCTCCAGAGACTTCTGGGGCGCGTGGTCCGGTCGCGCGTCTAACATCACATCCGTAACCAGGATGTGGCGCCGCGCAGCCCATAGCGGTGCTTCTCGACTGCGACGCGACAGCCCCTTGCGCGCGGCCGGGTCCGGACAGAAAGCGCGGGAATGCGTCCTTACTATGTCGCGATCGTCGGTGCGGGACCCTCGGGATACTTCGCGGCGGCGGCGCTGCTGAAGTTTGCCGACAGCTCGGTTGCCGGTGGCGGACCGGATGTTCACGTCGACATGCTCGAGATGCTGCCAACCCCGTGGGGGTTGGTGCGCTCCGGAGTCGCACCGGACCATCCGAAGATCAAGACCATCAGCGCCCAGTTCGAAAAGATCTCGCTCGACGCGCGGTTCCGGTTCTTCGGCAACATCCGCGTCGGCGAGCACGTGCAGGCCGAGGAGCTTGCGGAGCGCTACGACGCCGTCGTGTACGCGATCGGGGCGCAGTCCGACCGCCCGCTCGGCATCCCCGGTGAGGAGCTGGCGGGCAGCGTGGCCGCCGTCGACTTCGTCGGCTGGTACAACGCCCACCCCCACTTCGGAGAGATGGCGCCGGACCTCTCGTCCGGGCGCGCCATCGTGGTCGGCAACGGCAACGTGGCACTCGACGTCGCGCGCATTCTCGTCAGCGATCCCCGCGAACTCGCCAAGTCCGACATCGCCGACCACGCACTCGACCTGCTACACGCAAAGGGCGTCGAAGAGGTCGTCGTCATCGGCCGCCGTGGTCCGCTTCAGGCGACCTTCACCACGATGGAATTGCGCGAGCTGGGCGACCTCGAGGCCATGGCCGACGTCGACGTCATCGTCGACCCGGCGGACTTCGACTCCATCACCGACGACCAGCTCGAGGCGGCGGGCAAGACCGTGAAACTGAACGTCAAGGTGCTGCGCGGCTATGCCGAGACCCCACCGCGGGGGGCCAAGCGCCGCATCGTGTTCCGCTTCCAGACCTCGCCCATCGAGATCAAGGGCGACGGTCGTGTCGAGGCGGTGGTGCTCGGCCGCAACGAGCTGGTCGATGAGGGTGGCCGCATCGTCGCCAAGGACACCGGGGCGCGCGAGGAGCTGCCCGCCCAGCTGGTGGTGCGTGCGGTCGGCTACCGCGGCATCGCGACACCGGGTCTGCCGTTCGACGACCGCTCGGGCACGATTCCGCACACCGACGGCCGCGTCGACGGCAGCGCCAACGAATATGTCGTCGGCTGGATCAAGCGCGGCCCGTCGGGGGTCATCGGCAGCAACAAGAAGGACTCGGCGGACACCGTCGCGACGCTGCTGGCCGACCTCGAGGGCCGCGAGCTCCGCGATGCCGGCGACGATCAGGGCCAGACGCTCGTCGAATGGCTGTTGTCGCGTCAGCCCAAGCTGATCACCGACGATCACTGGAAGCTGATCGACGCGCACGAGCGCGGCGCCGGCGAGCCGCACGGCCGGCCGCGGGTGAAGCTGACCAGCGTCGCCGAGCTGCTGCGCATCGGGCACGGCTGACGACGATCAAGCGAGGCACGAGCGTTGAGGAGTCAGCCAATACAGCACGGCTAGACCTCGCAGGTCTCCCGCTCGCGGGACAGCCCGCCGACCGGACCGGCCGTACGCGCGATGAGCGGCGTGCATGCCGCGGCCAGGGCCAGGCCGGCCGACACCATGATCACCGCGAACGTGCTGTAGCTGTCGACGATCACGCCGCCGAGCGCGGTGCCCATGGCACCACCGACGAGCGCGCCACTGTTGAGCCACCCGAACGCCTCGGCAGTGGAGTGCTCGGCGATCTCGTGCGACACCATCACGTACAGCGCGGCCAGCGCGGGCGCGAAGCCGAGCCCGGACACGAACAGCGCGGTCAGCTGCAGACCGTAGCCATCGACCAGCCCGAACACTGCGGTGCCCGTGGCGACGACCGTCATCGATATCGCCAGACCGCGCACGCCCAGCCGGCGATGTCCGAACAGCACGCCGCCGATCAGTGACCCGAGGCTGGCCACACCCAAGGCCACGCCGGCCGAGAGGTTGTGGTTGCCGAACAGGGCGAGCACGCCGACCTCGAGGGCCATGAACGAGGCGACCAGCGCGAGGCTGGCCACCATGGCCAAAATGACCGCGGGGTTCGCCAGGACGCGGCCGAATGCGACCGTATTGGGCACGATCGCGGGCCGCAGCCGGCGAGCGCTGAGCAGGAACCAGACCGTCCCCACCACGGTGACGGCGGCGCTGAACAGCAGCGGGATCGCGGTGGAGATCGCCGACGCCAGGAACGTCGCGGCGACCGGCCCGATCACCCAGATGAGTTCCTGCGCCGTGGTGTCGAGCGCGAACAGGGCCCGCAGCCCGTCGCCGGGAACCATCTGGGGGTACAGCGCGCGGACCGCAGGCAACAGCGGCGGCACCGAGGCGCCGATTCCGAACCCCAACACCATGAGGGCGGTCGCGGGGACGTGGACGAAAGCCAGCGCCAGCATGCAGATGCCGTTGATCACGGCGGCCGACACCAAAGTCGGCACCATACCGATCCGGCCGAGCAGGCGTGCCGTCATGGGCATCGCCACTGCTTCTCCGATGCTCGTGGCTGCCACCACCGCTCCCGCCACCGCGTAGGACCCGGTCCGGGCCTGCACGTGCAGCAGGATCGCCAGCGACAGCATCCCCAGCGGGAGCCGCGCAAACAGCTGCGAGGCGGTCACGTTGACCACGCCTGGAACTCGAATGAGCTCGACATAGGCGCGCACGGTTATCACTCCATCAATTGGTTCTAGTTCTCCAGATGCCTCTGCACTGTACCGTCCAGACGGTACAGTGCGAAAGTCGATAAACTCTCCCGATGACGACCTCGCGTGAGCGCATTCTCGATGCGTATGCCGACGCGTTGGCCGTCGATGGGGAGCGCCACGCCACGCTGGACGCGGTGGCGGCCAAGGCCGGGGTGTCCAAAGGCGGCCTGCTCTACCACTTCCCCGCCAAGGATCAGCTCGCCGAGGCGCTCTGCGATCGATTGATCGCCCTGGCCGCCGAGGATGTCGAGATGATGCGCACTGCGGCCGACGGACCCGCACGGCATTACATCCGTACCTCGCACTACGCGAACACCCCGCTGGACCGCACGCTGGTCGCGGTCGCCCGGCTACAGCAGGCCGGCGATCCCAGGGCACGCGCGGCGATCGAGATGATTTCGGACCAGTGGCTGAGCGTGCTCACCGAGGCGCTCGGCGACCGTGACGTCGCGCGCACGATCAAGCTGATCGGCGACGGGCTCTACCACCACGCGATGTCCAGTGCGCTCGGCGGCCAACCGCGAACCCCGCTCGACGAGGGACTGCTCGCGGTGATCGACCGCATCATCGACCAGTGCGTGGACGCGCCGCGCACCTAGTGCGGGGTCCGCGGATCAGCCCATAGACCCGAGCGGCGGGTCGGGTGGCGCGAACGACCAGTTGTCCGGATTCTTGGGTGAATACACCACCGGAATGAGCTGCCCCATCGTCGGCCAGCTGTTCACGTCGACCGCCATCCGCTGGTAGACCACGTGCTCGTTGACGGTGGGACCATTGATGACCCCACTGATCGTGACGAACTGCTCCCCGGTGACGTCCGGGCGCGGGCTCACCCCGGTCACCAGCAGCGTGCCCTGCGCGACCTCACCCCGCGGACCGCGACGCATCAAGCGCGGAGCCAACACCAGGACCAGCGCGCCGACGATGAGCAGTATCACCGCGAATTCCCACATGCCGCCATGGTAGGACTGCTGCCATGAGCGACGGCCACGATGTACAGGCAGACCTCTCGGTGGCGATGGAGCTGGCCAACCGGGCCGATGCGATCACCCTCGACCGGTTCGGGGCACTGGATCTGCGCATCGAGACCAAACCTGACCTGACCCCGGTCACCGACGCCGACGAAGCGGTCGAGGCCGACCTGCGGGCGATCCTGTCCCACGAACTCCCGGGCGACGACGTTTTCGGCGAGGAATACGGCGGGACGGCCGTCTTCAGTGGCAGGCAGTGGGTGATCGATCCGATCGACGGAACCAAGAACTTCGTCCGCGGCGTGCCGGTCTGGGCCAGCCTGATCGCGCTGCTCGAGGACGGTGTGCCGGTGGTCGGCGTGGTCAGCGCCCCCGCACTGAACCGGCGGTGGTGGGCCGGCCGCGGACTGGGCGCCTTCGCCAGCACCGGGGGCGGGCCGGCGCGCCCGCTGGCCGTCTCGGGCGTGGCCGACTTGGACTCGGCCAGCCTGTCGTTCTCCAGCCTGTCCGGCTGGGCCGACCTGGGCCTGCGCGAACAGTTCATCGACCTGACCGACGCGGTCTGGCGGGTGCGCGCCTATGGCGACTTCTTCTCCTACTGCCTGGTCGCCGAAGGAGCCGTCGACATCGCCGCCGAACCGGAGGTCAAGCTGTGGGATCTGGCCCCGCTGGACATCCTGGTGCGCGAGGCCGGCGGCACCTTCACAAACCTCGACGGCTCGCCCGGCCCGCATGGCGGGCACGCCGTAGCCACCAACGGACTACTGCATGACGCGACATTGGCGCGCCTGGCCGCCCGTCAGTAGCCGGGGTCGAATTCCACGGGCAGAGTTGCCGGCCCACTGAGTCCGCTGAGCGGTTTCCACGGCGCGGGCCCGGTGCGGCGGATGTTCGGCATCCGCCGCGCCATCACCGTGAGCGCCTCGGTCAGTTCGAGGCGAGCGAGGTTGGCACCGAGGCAGTAGTGCACGCCGCCGCCGAACGTTTGCATCGGCAACGCTGCGGCGCGAGTGATGTCCAGGCGATCCGGGTGCTCGCATACACTCGAATCACGGTTGGCGGCAGCAGAATTGAGGATCACGAGGGTATCGGCCGGGATGGCGTATCCGGCGACTTCGACGTCGGTGACCGTGGTGCGCAGCGTGCCGAACACGATCGGCGAATGGCGCATGGTCTCCTCGACCGCGTTGGCGGCAAGTTCCGGCTGACGCGCCAGCAGCGCCCACTGGTCGGGGTGGTCACACAGCACCGATACCGACGCGGCGAGTTGATTGCGCGTGGTGTCGGTGCCGGCCATCAGCAGCCCGGCCACCAGCATCCGCAGTTCGGCGAGGGTGAGCCGGTCACCTTCGACCTCGGCCCGGATCAGATCCGAGACCAGATCGTCGGTGAGGCGGTGCCGTCGCTCGGCAACCATGTCGTCGACATAGCTGTCCAACTCGTCCCATGCGGCCAGGATCGACGGCACCGACTCGGCGACATTCCAGCTGAACGCCTTGAAGAACTCGTCGGTCCACGTCGCGAACTGTTCCCAGTCGCCGTCCGGAACACCCAGGAGTGCACAGATGATCGGGATCGGATAGTGCCGGGCGATGTCGGAAACGACATCGCAGCGTCCGCCGGAAGTACACCGGTCGACCAATCCGTTGATGACGTCGGTGACCGTGGTGCGCAGTCGCGACGTCGCCCTGGGCGTGAACGCCTTGCAGACCAGGCGCCGCAGCCGATGGTGCTCGTCACCGTCCATGTTGATGATGGTGGCGACGACCCGGTCCCACAACGGACCCGACGTGATGCCCTGGGACGCGAGGAACATCCCTTGGGGCACGCGAAATCTGCGATCGCGCGACGCGTCGTGGACGATCTCGTAGCTCAGGAATTCCGGTCCGTGCGGGCCGATCGCGATCGGGGCCTGCCGGCGCGCCCGCATCAGCATCGCCAGGGCCTCGTCGGGATTCGTCACAGCGTCGTAGTCGATGGCCGGCAAGCCGGCGTCGAACACATTGGGCAATCGCGGTGCGTCGATGGTGATGGTCATTTCGGCCCCCAGACCTGCTCGAATAACTCTCCCATCGAGTCTTGAACGCAGTCGGGGTGCGGATGCGAGTAGACCACTACCCCATTTCCAGGCGGTGTGACCTACTCAACAAAACCTGCCGGCCGTTTGGGGTTCCGCCGCCTACCTTACTTTGGAGTAAGATAGGTGTCAGCGCGTTCTGACCAGCACCGCCCACCGTCGACGAGGCTGACGAAAATGACCAACACACTTCCGCCCACAACAACGAGCACCCGGGCCCGCGACAGCGCGGTCGGGCAGTTCAAGCACAGGCGGTCCATCACCGACATCGGACTGGCAATCATCACGCCGCTGGTCGGCCAGGACTTCCTGGACCGTTACCACCTGCGCGATCCGCTCAACCGCGGCCTGAAATACGGTGTCAAGCAAGCGTTCTCGACAGGCGGGGCAGTCACCCGTCAGTTCAAGAGAGTCCAGGGCATCGGCAAGGAGCCGACGCGGCTGCGGCCCAGCGGCGCAGACTATTTCGACCTGACCCCCGACGACGACCAGAAGATGATCGTTGCGACGGTCGACGAGTTCGCCGAGGAGATTCTGCGTCCGGCCGCTCACGCCGCCGACGAGGCCGCGGCCTATCCGGCCGACCTGATCGCCAAGGCCGCCGAGCTCGGGATCACCGCCATCAACGTTCCCGAGGATTTCGACGGCATCGCCGAGCACCGCACCACCGTCACCAACGCCCTGGTGGCCGAGGCGCTGGCCTACGGCGACATGGGCCTGGCGCTGCCGATCCTGGCACCCGGGGGCGTCGCGTCGGCGCTGACGCACTGGGGCAGCGCCGATCAGCAGGCGACGTACCTCAATGCCTTTGCCGGCGAGAACGTGCCGCAGGCCTGCGTGGCGATCGCCGAGCCGCACGCCTTGTTCGATCCCACCGCGTTGAAGACCACTGCGGTGCGCACCCCGAGCGGCTATCGCCTCGACGGGGTCAAGTCATTGGTTCCTGCCGCCGCCGACGCTGAATTGTTCATTGTGGCAGCACAACTCAACGGGAAGCCGGCGCTGTTCATCGTCGAGGCGTCCGAGCCCGGCGTGTCGGTGAAGGCCGATCCCAGCATGGGCATCCGCGCGGCCGCACTGGGCCGGGTGGAGCTGGACAAAGTGACGGTGCCGTTGTCGGCGCGCCTCGGCGAAGACGGTGCCGGCGACGCGGACTACTCCGAAGCAATTGCGTTGGCCCGCTTGGGCTGGGCCGCACTGGCGGTCGGCACCTCCCATGCCGTGCTCGACTACGTGATCCCCTACGTCAAAGAACGCGAAGCATTCGGCGAGCCGATCGCTCGCCGGCAGGCTGTCGCGTTCATGTGCGCCAACATCGCCATCGAACTCGATGGCCTGCGGCTGATCACCTGGCGCGGCGCCGCCCGCGCGGAACGCGGCCTCCCGTTCGCGCGCGAGGCCGCGCTGGCCAAGAAGCTGGGCACCGACAAGGGCATGCAGATCGGCTTGGACGGTGTGCAGTTGCTCGGCGGTCACGGCTACACCAAGGAACACCCGGTCGAGCGCTGGTACCGCGATCTGCGGGCCATCGGCGTCGCCGAGGGTGTTGTTGTTCTCTGAAGTCCAGGCAAACGCCTACCGGCTAACGAACGGAAAACACAGTCATGGCAATCAATCTCGAAATGCCGCGCAAGCTGGAAGCCGTGATCGAGAAGGCCCACCAGGGTGCTGCGGAGATGTTGCGGCCGATCTCACGCAAGTACGACGTCGCCGAACACGCCTACCCCGTCGAGCTGGACACCCTGGCCACGCTGTTCGAGGGCATCTCGGAGGCGAACACGATCTCCTTCGCCGGCGCCGAAGCGTTCCGCGACAGCGATGACGGGCCGAAGGGAAACATCAACGGCGGCAACATGTCCGCGTTGCTCAATGCCCTGGAGATCTCCTGGGGTGACATCGCGCTACTGCTGTCGGTCCCCCGCCAGGGCCTGGGCAACGCCGCGATCTCGGGCGTGGCCACCGACGAGCAGCTCGAGCGGCTGGGTAAGAACGTCTGGGCCGCGATGGCGATCACCGAACCGTCGTTCGGGTCCGACTCTGCTGCGGTGTCCACGACCGCGGTGCTCGACGGTGACGAGTACGTGATCAACGGCGAGAAGATCTTCGTCACCGCCGGATCCCGGGCCACCCACATCGTGGTGTGGGCGACGTTGGACAAGGCGCTGGGCCGTGCGGCCATCAAATCGTTCATCGTGCCGCGCGAGCATCCCGGTGTCACCGTCGAACGTCTCGAGCACAAGCTCGGCATCAAGGCCTCCGACACCGCAGTGATTCGGTTCGACAATGCGCGCATCCCGAAGGAGAACCTGCTCGGCGACCCGGAGATCCACGTGGAGAAGGGTTTTGCCGGGGTCATGGAGACCTTCGACAACACCCGCCCGATCGTGGCAGCGATGGCCGTCGGCGTGGCTCGCGCCGCCCTGGAGGAGCTCCGCACCATCCTGACCGAGGCCGGCGTGGAGATCTCCTACGACAAGCCCGCTCACGCGCAGAGCGCGCCGGCCGCGGAATTCCTTCGCATGGAGGCGGACTGGGAGGCCGGCTACCTGCTGACCGTGCGCTCGGCGTGGCAGGCCGACAACGCGATTCCGAACTCCAAGGAAGCCTCCATGGGCAAGGCGAAGGCCGCCCGGGTGGCCAGCGATATCACCCTCAAGGCTGTCGAATTGGCCGGGACTGCAGGCTATTCCGAGCAGACCCTGCTGGAGAAGTGGGCCCGCGACTCGAAGATCCTCGACATCTTCGAAGGCACCCAGCAGATCCAGCAGCTGGTGGTGGCCCGCAGGCTGCTCGGGCTGTCGTCGACCGAGCTGAAGTAGTCAGGCGACAGCGGTCAGCTCCCGCTGGGTCTCATCGTCGAGTTCGATATCGGCGACGGCGAGGTTCTCCTCGAGGTGCCCCAGCGAGGAGGTGCCCGGGATGAGCAGGACGTTGTCGGCGACGCCAAGCGTCCACGCCAGCGCAATCTGCGCCGGGGTGTAGCCCAGTCGCGTGGCCGCACCCTCGACGAGGTGGTGCGTCAGGACCGGATTCACCTCGTGAAACGCCGACCCGAGCGGGAAGAACGGCACGAACGCGATATCGCGGGCGATGCACTCGTCGAGGACGGGCTGCGACGCGCGGTCCACCAGGTTGAAGGGGTTCTGCACGCACACGATGTCGGTGAGCTCCAAGGCATGCAGCAGCTGCTCGTGGCTGACGTTGCTCAGCCCGATGCCTGCGATCAACCCCTCGTCACGGGCGGTGATCATGGCGCCGAGCTGGTCGGTGAACAGGGCGTCGGCCTCGTTCTCCATCACCCGTAGGTTGACCGCGGCCAGCCGGTCGACGCCGAGGGTCTTCAGATTCTCCTCGATGCCGGCCCGCAACTCATCAGGCTGGTTGTAGGGCAGCCATCCCCCCTGGTCGTCACGGCGGGCGCCGACCTTGCTGACCAGGGCCAGGTTCTCGGGATAGGGGTACAGCGCCTCGCGGATCAGTTCGTTGGCCACATCGGGGCCGTAGAACTGCGAGGTGTCGATGTGGTCGACGCCGGCGTCGACGGCGCGGCGAAGCACAGCCAGTGCCTGGTCGTGGTCGCGCGGCGGCCCGAACACACCCGGGCCCGGAAGCTGCATGGCGCCGAATCCGACGCGGTGGACGTGGTAACCGGCAAGCGGAAAGCGTGTCATCGATGTTCCATTCGCATTGAGGTCGAATTGTTTGATGTCAAACTATATTGCCGGCGCGCTACGCTTCCTGTCAACCCAGGGAGGTGAAGCCACATTCCGCGCTCAGCACACGACGCCGATTCCCGTCAGCGCGCCGTCGCCCTCGCCGACGCGTTCGGCCGCGCCGGCAAGACACTCGTCCGCGCCCTCGACGAGCGGCTCGGTGACCATGGCGTGTCCACCCCACGTTCCAAGGTGCTCTTCGAAGTGAACCGGTGCGGTCCGGTCCGGCTGACGGACCTGGCCAGGACGGTCGGCATCACGCAGGGCACTGCCTCCACCCTGACCGACGCGCTCGTCCGCGAGGGCTTGATCGAACGCTTCGCCGACGAGTCGGATCGTCGGGTGACCCTGCTGCAGACCACCGCCACTGGCCGCCGCCAGGCCGAGACCTGGGCGAGCGCCTACACCGCCGCCGCGTACGAGTTGTTTTCCATCCTGTCGGGCAAGGAGCAGCTGGCGCTCACCGAGCTGCTGCAGCGCCTGGCGGACTCGATAGACGGCTGAGGCTCAGCCCGGACGAACCTGGCATGGCACGCCGTTGACCACCTGGGTATTGCTGGGCACGTCAAGCAGATCCGGCGGATTGAGCAGGTTCGAGTTGACGCCCGGATGTGCGTTCGCGACGCCGAGGCGACTGCCCGGCACACCGTGCCCCCAGCCGTGCGGCAGCGACACCACCCCAGGCATCATCTCGTCACTGACCTCCACCGGCACCGACACCTTCCCCTCCGATGTGCTGACCTCCGCAAGATCGCCGTCGCCAACACCGGCCCGCACTGCGTCGTCGGGATGGATCAGAAGCGTGCACCGGTCACGGCCACGCATCAGGGACGGCACATTGTGCAACCACGAGTTGTTGGACCGCAGATGCCGCCGGCTGGTCAGCAACAGCGAGTCCTCGACTCGGTCCAGTCGCCCGAGCAGGCGCGGCACGTCGTCGACGAAGAGGTCGTGCACCAGTTCGATGGCACCCGACGGCGTCGTGACCGCGGCGTCCAGGCGACCGCCCTGCAGCTCCCCGAGCCGCAGACCATCGGGCTGAGCCCGGACATCGTCGAGAGTCAATCCGCCCGGGTTGGCCCCCAACCCGTCACCCCAGGGACCCGATCGGACGTAGAGATCGAAAATCCGTTCGGGCCCTTGCCCTTTCAGCATGCCCATCACCTCGACCGGATCCCGCCCGGTCAGCGGCGTGCCCGGCTGAGCGCACATGGTGGCGATCAGGCCGCCGGTGTACAGGTCATCCATCGCGACAATGTCGACATCGGGCACCGATGTACCCAGGACAGCACCTGAAAGGCGCAGGAGCACTTCCCATTCCGACGGTCGCCCAGGGTCGGGCGCGAACAGCGGCTCCGACCATTTCAGACAGGAGGCGACGGCGTACATCCAGTACAGGTCGTCGGCGTGCGGGCGCTCCAGCGGCGAGAGCCCCGGGAAGATGACGTGGGCGTGGCGGGTGGTCTCGTTGAGCCAATTGTCCACGCAGATCAGCGCATCCAAGGAGGCGAGCGCCTCGTCGATGCGGCCGGCCGCCGGTGCCGAGATCGCGGGGTTCCCGGCGACCGCGATCATCGCGCGCAGCCGCCCCTCCCCCGGTGTGAGGATCTCTTCGGCCAGGCAGCTGACCGGAAATTGACTGAGCACCTCACCGATGCCGCGCACCCGCGAGGTGAAGCGGCCGAATTCCCACCGGGGACCGGTCTGGTCCGGTGGCTTCATGAACATCGGGGAGTACACCGCCGGCGTCGGGAAAACCGCACCGCCGCGCCGATCGACGGCACCCAGCGCGGTGTTCAGCACGAAAACCAGCCAGGTGGCCAGTGTGCCGAACTCCTGGGTACAGGCCCCGATGCGGCTGTACAGCACGGGATTCGACGCGCCCGCGAGATCGCGGGCCAACTGGCGAATCGTCGCGGCCGGGATCCCGCTCGGTCCTTCGACGGCCTCCGGGGTGAACGGTTCAGCCAGGGCGATCACGGCATCGAGGCCCTGGACACGCCCATCGAGGTGCGGGTGATGGTGCAACAAGCCCTCGGCCGCCAGCGTGCGCAGCACCGCGAACAACACCAGCGCGTCGGTTCCCGGCCGGATCGGCACCCACTCGCCGGCCCGCTGGGCGGTTTCGGTGCGCCGGGGATCGATGACCACGACTCGGCCGCCGCGTTTACGGATGTCGGCGAGATGGCCCGTGACGTTGGGCGCCGAGAGCATCGATCCCTGCGAGGCCGCCGGATTGGCGCCGATGATCACCAGGTGGTCAGTACGGGCAAGGTCGGGAATCGGTGCGTTCCACATGCCGCCGAAGAGCAGGGTCCCGACGACGTTGAGCGGCCATTGGTCGACGGTGCCCGGCGAGTAGTACGCGCCCATCCCGGCGGCCGAGGCCATGCCGACCAGCGCGCCGATGTAGGAACTCAGCCCCAGATTGTGCGCGACCGGATTGCCCACGTACACCGTGATCGCTGCGGCGCCGTCGCTGTCGAGAACCGGACGAAGAACCCGCTCCGCCTCGGCGAAGGCCTCCTCCCAGGAGACCGCGACGTGGGTTCCTCCTGCCTGCTTGACCATCGGTGACCGCAGGCGGTCCTGGTCGTCATGGATCTGGCCGAGCGCGGTTCCCTTGGGGCAGAGGTGGCCCGCCGACCAGACATCGTCGGGATTGCCACGGATATCGGTGACTCGATTGCCGTCGACCGTGACCCGAAGGCCGCACATCGCCTCGCAGAGCGGGCACGTCACCCGGTGGGTGACACGGTCACCACCATCCGACGACTGTCTGGACACCTGTCCATGTTAGGCGGGTGAGCGGGGCCGGCACAACGGTCAGGACCGGTCACGCCGGGTGCGCCAGTCTCCGATCGCCGACAGGCGGCGCCGCTGCTGGACGGCCGCCCCGGCGTCGAGGGGGCGGCCGCGCTCCTCCAGGTAGCCCACGACCCGCTCCCGGTGTTCGACGGGGTTGGCGTCGTCGTATTTGAACTTGGCCTCCACCCGCACCACCGTGAGCCGGACGCCGCGGATACCGGGCAGCATCCGGCCGTACGGGTCCTCTCCGACGGCGACCTCGGCGTGCCGACCCTCAGGCTGGAAGTCGCCGAGCTGGCTCGCCAGGATCTCGACCTTGCCCTGCGGATCATCGACAATCGTTGGACGGCAGACGAATTGGACCGAGGAGTAGTAGCTGGTCGGCACACCGTCCTCGTCGGGGCCGCCGGCTTTGGCCCGCCAGTAGGTGGGGATGTAGGCGTAGTCGCCGATCACGGCCAGCCGCACCTCGGCCGCGGCCTCCAGATGCGGCCAGACCGGGTTGGGCCGGGCCAGATGGATCAGCAGCTCGTCGCCGGCCAGGGTGAAGTGGGTGGGCAGCAGCAACGGAGCCTGGGCCGGATCCACGTTGTTGACCGCGAGCACACCGAACCGGTCGGTGGAAGCCAGCCAGTCGCGCCACTCACCGGCGCTCTGCGCGGCGTCCCAGGGATGGATGAGCATGTCATTCTCCTCGATGGTTATCCGAGCCGGCGATGAGTCGGCGCTCGATGCGGACATCAGGTCCCAACCGGATGAGGTTTGCACTTAAATCGTCTGCGGCAGATATCAATTCGACGTCCGACATCGTCCCGAGAGCATCGAGGATGAAGAGCGCGGTGGTCGTGTCCGCACTCAGTTGGGTACGCCGCGCCTGGCGCCAATTCCACCGGCGGCATGTCACGCCGGCATCGTCGCACCAGACCACCTCGCCAGGCTCCGGATGGTCGATCACAGGTCCGCCATCGGCCACGGTGTCGAACGGTTCAGTCCCCAGCGCCCGCACCAAACGTGGCGTGCCGATGTACCGCGCCAGATCCTCGCCACCCACCGGAAGCTGATGCATGACCGACACCGCGTTGTACAAATCGGTGAGCCGGTTGACCCTCGGCAACCCAGACTCAGCTCGGCGAATCAACGCCTCGACACTGTTGCGAGTGCGTTGTGGCTTTGCGCCGAAACTCCGGTATGCCTCCCGCCATGCGGCGATATGCGGCAGTTCCTCCACCGGCCTGCCGCACAGGCATTCGCGGACAGCAGCTTCAGCGCCCGCCAATAGCGCGTCGCTCGCATCGTCCGTCGGGCCCGGTGACAGCCCGTCGACAGCCAGAAGCAAGGCTCGGTAATCGGGCCGCAGCGTGAACACCGCATCCTCGACGCGAGCACCGGCCAGCGCCTGGCTGAGCGTCGCGTTCTCAGCCATCACGCGCCGCCGGTCTGCGGGGCGCCCGAGCCGACGCCCGGCTCGAAGACAGCCAGGCTGAAGCGCGCCGGCCGCCCGCCCGCATTGACGTAGGAATGGGACACATCGCCGCCGAACGTCATCGCGTCGCCGACGCGAAGGGTCGCCGACTGATCGCCGATCGTGACCGTGATCGAACCCTGCTGGACCTGAATCAGTTCCTTGGTGCCGGGCGTATGGGCATCGCTGACATGCGCGTCACCGGGTGCCAGGGTCCAGTCCCACAATTCGACGACATCGGGAGGCGCCGTACCGGCCACCAGCACGCCTTGGCCGCCATGTTCGCCGCTCCACAGCGTCGCGCCTTCCCCGCGCCGGGTGATCTTCACCGTCGCCACCTGGGGCGGCTCAACCAGCGCAGGCAGGCCGATACCCAGCGCATCACTGAGTCGAAGCAGCGTGCCCACGCTGGGGTTGACCTCGCCCTGTTCGACGCTGACCACCATTCGC
The DNA here is from genome assembly GCF_013404075.1 of Mycolicibacterium vinylchloridicum. Lineage (GTDB taxonomy): Bacteria > Actinomycetota > Actinomycetes > Mycobacteriales > Mycobacteriaceae > Mycobacterium > Mycobacterium vinylchloridicum. Next base: position 22,574 of record NZ_JACBJQ010000034.1, on the reverse strand, counting down.
CGGCTCACGCCCGCTGTATCGGCCAACTGGTCGAGGGTCCACGCGCGCGACAGGCGCTCGCGCCTCACGCGGGCACCGATCACGGTGGCGAGAGCTGCCGCACTGCCGTCCATGCAGTGCACTATATCGCACTAATAGTGCAATAGTCCTTAGAGCTGCGCGTACACCGTCTTGGTCTGCAGGTAGCTCTCGATACCGGCGCGGCCCCACTCGTAACCCCAACCGGACTGCTTGTAGCCGCCGAACGGCATCGAATGGTCGAAGACCATCTGGCAGTTCAGTGTGACGGTGCCCGACCGGATGCGCTTGGCCAACCGGTGCGCGCGGGAGATATCCTTGGTCCACACCGTGGCGGCCAGGCCGTAGTCGGAGTTGTTGGCCAGCGCAACAACTTCGTCGTCGTCGTCGAACGGCAGAATCGCGACGACGGGCCCGAAGATTTCCTGCTGATACAGCCGCATCCCGGGGTGGACGTCGGTCAGCACGGTCGGGTGAACGAAGTATCCGCGACGATCGAGGCGGTGCCCCCCGGTCACCACCTCGACCCCGTCACGTCTGCCCTCGTCGATGAATCCCATGACTCGACTCAGCTGTTTCTCGCTGATGAGCGGGCCGATGAGTGCGTTTTCGTCCTTCGGGCCACCGAGCTGCACCGAGTCGGCCATGGCCGCCACCGATTGCACGACTTGATCGTAGACCTTGCGGTGCGCGAAAATCCTTGAGCCGCAGATACATCCCTGACCGGAATGGATGAAGATGCCCATCGACGCCATGGTGGTGGCCATCGAAAGGTCGGCGTCTTCGTAGATCAGGACCGGCGATTTCCCGCCGAGCTCCAAAGTGACCCGCTTGAGGTTACTGGCGCCGGCCGCCTGCGCGATGCGCTTACCCACCTCGGTCGAGCCGGTGAACGCGATCTTGTCGACGCCGGGGTGCTCGGCCAACGCCGCACCCGCCGTGTGGCCGTGACCGGTGACCAGAGTGACCACACCGTCCGGAATGCCGCCCTGCTCCAGAATTCGCATCAGCAGCAGCGCCGAAAGCGGCGTCTCCTCAGCGGGTTTGACGACGCTGCTGCAGCCCGCCGCCAGCGACGGGGCAAGCTTGGCACAGAAATTGAAGATCGGCCCGTTCCACGGAAAGATCAGCCCGACTACTCCATAGGGCTCTTTGAGTGTGTAGGCGTGCATGTTGGAGAACGCGCCGGTGATGCCGCCCGTCTGCTGCACATCGTGGGCAATGCCTTCGAGCTTGGTGCACCAGCCGGCGTAGTAGCGAAACATCTCGGCGCACGTCGAGGTGATCATGCGCGCCTGCAGGTACGGCATTCCGGTGTTGAACGAATCGATCTCGGCCAGGTCGATCGCGTGTTCATCGATCAGATCGGCGATCCGCCACAGCACTTTTGCGCGCTCGTTGCCGGGCTTACCCGACCAGACTCCGGATTCGAAGCTGGCCCGGGCGCGCGCAACCGCATCGTCGACGGCTTCGGCTCCGCCGTCGGTGAATTCGGCGATCGGCTCCTCGGTGGCCGGGTTGATGATCTGGATGAGCTCCCCGGCGCCCGGGCGCGCGGCGATGTCGTCCAGGACGGTCTGCAGCGTCATCGGTCTCCTCTGATCTCAGGCGACGGGCGTGTAGGTAAGGTGCAGCTCGCTCAGGCCCCGCAACAGGAATGTCGGCTCATAGCGGTAGCGGCGGTCCCCGGCCGGCCCATGCTGGGTCTCGTCGATGGCGATATCGGTCATGCGGTCCAACAGCCGATTCAGCGTGACCTTCGCTTCGACCCGAGCCAGGGGCGCCCCGGCGCAGGTGTGAATGCCACGACCGAACGTGATGTGCTCGCGAACGTTCTTGCGGTCGACCAGGAATTCGTCGGGCTGCTCAAATTTGCGCGGGTCGCGGTTGGCGGCACCGAGGCACAACATCAGAACCGTGCCGGCCTTGATGTCGACGCCACCCAAGGTGGTGGTCTTGCGCGCCAACCGGAAGTCGACCTTGGTCGGACTCTCGATGCGCAGCGACTCCTCGATGAAGTTACCGATCAGGCTGCGGTCCGCCCGCAGCTTGTCCTGAAGGTCGGGCCGTTCGGCCAGCACGCGCGTCGACGCGCTCAGCAGCTTGACGACGGTCTCCTGCCCCGCTGCGAACAGGAAGGTCGCCGCCCGGACCACGTCGACGACAGCGGGTGTCGTGCCGTCCGGATACGTAGCTGCCGCAAGGGAACTCAGCACATCCTCGCGGGGATGCCGGCGCCTGTTCTCGATGTAGCCGGTGAACTTGCCGTCCAGCCATTCCAGCGGGTTGACCGCGACCGGCGTGTGATCCAGGGCGCCGACCGCGCTTCCCGGCTCCTTGCCCGCACCCAGGCTCTGCCGGAACTCCGCGCGATCCTCGTCCGGTACGCCCAGCAGGTCGGCGATCACCAGCGTCGCGAAGGGCTTGCCGTACTGGCCCAGGAGTTCGCAGCGCCCGTCGGCGATGAATTCGTCGAGCTGGCGATCGGCCAACTCCCACATGAAGTCTTCGTTCTCCTTGAGCCGCGCGGGGGTGAGCAGGCGGCTGAGCAGGGACCGCGCCCGCGTGTGCGCCGGCGGATCCATCACCACCATCATCTCGTTGATGGGAAACAGGTGCCGGTGCTCCTCGATCTGCTCGGAGATGTCGTCGCCCTCGGGGACGAACGGCAGCGGCGGGAACGGCCCGCCGATGGCATTCACGGCCGAAAACGTCTCGTAGTCTTTGAACGCCGCAACGGCTTCGTCGTACCCGGTGACCGCGACGACGCCGTAGTTGGGCTCGCGGAAGACCGGGTTCTGGCCGCGCAGGTAGTCCAGGTACGCGTAGGGGTCCTGGGCGATGTCCTGGTCGGAGAAGTAATCGGCGGTCGCCAAATCGGTCATTCTTGGGGCCCTTTCACGATACTGATGGCTTGGCGCGGACAGGCGGCCACGGCGGCCTCGACCTGCTCGCGCCGCTCGTCGGGGGGCGACTCGAGACAGGTCGCCAGATCGTCGGGTCCGACGTCGAAGACCTCGGCGGCCAACTCGACACACAGGGCATGGCCCTCGCACAGGTCCCGGTCGACCTGCACGCGCCAACGAGCCGCAGTCATCGCGCTCTCCTATCGATTGCTCGGCAAAGTTTGATCGATCGATCAAATTCTGCGTTGGACATACTTAACCACGCCCGGAAATAACCGGTCAAGAGCCGGCCCCGAGGCGGCGCCTAGCCAAGCGAGGAACAGTCTTGAGAGGATGGCCGCCATGGCGTCGACTCCGAAGACCAAAGACAAAGACGCCGGCGCGCGCGAACGCCTGATGGAGGCGACCGCGCAGATCATGCTCGAAGATGGCTACGCCGCCGCGACGTCTCGCCGCGTGGCGGCACGCGCCGGGGTCCGGTCCGCGCTGGTGTACTACTACTTTCCGACGATGGACGATCTGTTCGTCGCGGTGCTGCGGTCCGGCTCCGACGCATCGCTGGCGCGCATGCGTCAGGCGATCACCGCCGATGAACCGTTGCGGGCCTTGTGGTCCATCAACACCGACCCGCGCTGGACGGGTCTGTACACCGAGTTCGTCGCACTGGCCAACCATCGCAAGGCCATCAGCGCCGAGCTCAAGGCCTACGCCGAGCGCGTTCGCGATATCGAAACCGCTGCTGCCACAGTCGCCATGCGCGCGCGCGGGCTGGACCTGACCGAATATCCGCCGGTCGCGATCTCGATGCTCGTTGCACAAATCGCGCGCAGTCTGTGCAACGAGAGCGCCATCGGGATGACCGAAGGCCACGAGGAGATGCGAGAGCTGGTGGAGCGCTTCCTGAATCGGTTCGCGTCCCCCGAGCAGGCGCAAGCTACTTGAGCATGCTTCCGGCATCGACGGTCATCGGAAGGCCGGTGACGTAACGTGACTCATCGGATGCCAGGAACAGCACGGCATTACTGATATCGACCGGCTCGACCCAGCCGACCGGCAGCACGTGCATCATCTGCGCGACCACGGCCATATCCTCGGGGCCCGGGTTCTCCAGATCCGGACGGAACAGCTTCATCGTGCCTTCGTTCATGAACAGCGGCGTGTTCACGTTGGTCGGATGAACCGAGTTCACCCGAATCGAGTGGTGCCCCAGTTCGACGGCGAAGGTTCTCATCAACCCGACCACCCCATGCTTGGCCGCAATGTAGTGGCCGGTATGCGCGTAGGCCTTCAGCCCGCCGACCGAACTGGTCAGGATGATCGACCCGCCGCGTCCCGCAGAGATCAGATGTGGCACAGCAGCTTTGACGGTCTTCCACACGCCGGTGAGGTTGACACCGATCATATCGTCCCAATCCGACTCGCTGACATGATCCAGGGTCTGGCCGCCGTTGCCGATACCTGCGTTTGCCACGATGATGTCGAGGCGGCCCAGTTGCTCGACCCCGCCGTCGGCGGCGGCCTTCAGCGCGTCGTAGTCGCGGACGTCGACCTCGGCGGTCACGACCCTGCGGTTGAGACCCTTGACCAGGTCCGCGGTCTCAGCCAGGTCATCGGGGGTGGGTGCGGGGATGTCGTCATTGCTGCTGATGCGCTTGCAGACATCGACGGCGATGATGTCGGCGCCCTCCTGGGCCAACCGGAGCGCGTGACTGCGGCCCTGGCCGCGGGCGGCACCGGTGATGAAAGCGACCTTGCCTTCGACTCTTCCAGCCATGAAATCCCTCGTCTCGGGAGACCTGACGCGCGTACGGCGCCTGATGACAACGGGTCGATCAACAATTTGATCGATCGATCAATACTGTGGCAGCAGGGCCTGCCCCGTGTCAAGGTCAGCGCATCGCGATACGGATGTTCTTGACTTGGAGGAACTCGTGCAGCCCCTCCAGCCCACCCGTGCGGCCGAAGCCGCTCTGTTTGTAGCCACCATACGGACCCTGCGGCGCCATGTCGCTGAACGTGTTGACCCAGACCGATCCCGACTCCAGTCGCCGTGCGACGCCGTGAGCGCGGCCGAGATCGCGGGTGTGCACAAATGCGTTGAGCCCGTACGCGCTGTCGTTGGCGATCGACACCGCCTCGTCGGCATCGCGGAATCTGATCACCGACACCACCGGGCCGAACGTCTCGATCTGGGCCAGCTCCGAAGCGTTGTCGACATTGCCGAACACCGTCGGCTCGATGTAGTAGCCCGACGCCAGCTCCCCACCGAGACGTCGACCCCCGGTGAGCAACTCTCCGGCCCCGTGTCCGACGGCATCACCAATGGCCGCCAGGATGCGATCGACCGCGCTCTGCGCGATCACCGGTCCGACAGTGACCGCAGGGTCCAGCGGATCGCCGACCCTCGCTTCGGCGATCCGGGCCAGGAATGCGTCGACGAATTCGTCGTAGACGTTGTCCTGCACCAGGATCCGACTGGCACAGGCACAGCTCTGCCCCGACTGCATCAGCGGCCCCTGATGAGCCGCGAGGGTCGCGGCGGTCTGCAGGTCGGCGTCGTCGAACACGACGTTGGCGGACTTGCCGCCCAGCTCCGCCACCACCGGCGTCAGATTCGTTGTGGCCGCCGCGATGACCTTACGGGCGGTGACTCCCCCACCGGTGAAGTGGACCTTGCGGATGCCGGGGTGGCGGGCCAGGGCATCACCACCCTCGGCTCCCGCCGGAACCACGTTCACCAAGCCGGGCGGCAGCCCCGCCGCAACGCACAGTTCGCCGAACCGCAGGGCCGCCAGCGGTGCCAGCTCAGAGGGCTTGAACACGACCGCGTTTCCGGCGGCCAGTGCTGGCGCCACGCATGAGGCCGCCACAGCCAGTGCACCGTTCCACGGTGCGATGACTGCGACGACACCGTAGGGCTCGCGTTCGATCAGATTGAGGTCGAACGAGCCGTTGACCGGCGTGCTGGCGCCGTGTGGCTTGTCGACGTAGCCGGCGTAGTGGCGCAGGAATCGTTCGAGCAGCAGGGCGGTTCCGGCGTAGGAGATCGGTACGGCATAGTCGTGGACATTGAGTTCGGCGAGTTCGGCGAGATGCTCGTGCACCAGGTCGGCCAGGTCGATGAGCAGGTCTCGGCGGCGGTCCACGGTCAACGACATCCAGGCCTGGTGCGCCTGCCAGCCGCTGGCCACCGCACGATCGATCTCCTGCGGGCCGGCCAGCGAGACAACGACATTCGGCTGCCCGCTGGCGGGATAGATGTGGTCGTGGCTTCCCGCCGACGATTGTGCGATCCGCTCACCACCGATCAGCAGACCGGCCGGTGGGATCACGAGTCGCCCGTTTCGGTGCGCCACTCCTCGAGCACGCGTTGTTGTTGCTCGGCGATGACCTGATTGAGATGCGACGCCTTGGGCCAGCCGTAGTAGGCCGCGAAATGCAATGCCAATTCTTCCATCTCGTCGAAGGAGACGTCGCGGCTCTTCAGCGCGGCATACACGTGACTGATGATCGGGATCAGCGTGTCCTGGAACGCCACGCACGCCACCGTGATGAGCCGGCGTTCCTTCATGCCCAGGCCGGGGCGAAGCCACATCTCACCGAAGACGAAGTTCAGGATTCCGGCGCCGGAGTAGGGGTTGTCCCGGATCGGGGCATACGGGATGCAGTTGATGTCCTTGAACGACTGCTCGCCGACCAGCAGCCGGCCCTCCGGGTCGCTCGGCGTGATCAATGGCAGTAGCGGCTCCGGTTCTGGTGGACTCTGCCCGCGGTCGCTATGGATCCGTTCCCATTGTTCGTCGACGAGCATGTTGAACCACGACGCTTTGGGCCACCCCGCGTACACCGCGAAATGCAGTACCGTCTCTCGCATCTCGGTGATGGACACATCACCACTGTTGAGAGCGGCATACACATGGTCGCGCAGCGGTCCCTCGGCGTCGGCCGCCGCCACGCACGCCAGGGTGACGAACCGCCGGTCGCGACGGCTCAGCGCCGGACGCGACCAGATCTCGCCGTACACGAACTCGATCAGGCCCCTGCCCGCCGGCGTGTCATCCTGCGGCGCGGGAAACGTCATCACATCGGCGAACGCCTGCCTGCCCCGTTCGCGGCGGTCGCTCTCGATCGCGGTCATCGGATGGTGACGCCCGCGTCGACCTTGAGTTCGGTGCCTGTCACGTAGCGGGATTCGTCGGAGATCAGGTAGAGCACCGCATTGCTGATGTCGACCGCATCGACCATCACGACGGGCAGCGCGTTGAGGAAGATCGGCACGAGATCAGGCCGGCCCTCACCGAGCACTTTGTGCAACGACTCGGGCCGCATGCCCGTCTCGACACCGGTCGGGTGTACCGTGTTGACCCGAACATTCACCGCGCCAAGCTCATTGGCCAGCGCTCGACTCAGCCCGACGACACCGTGTTTGGCCGCCGTGTAGGGCAGATGCAGCGGCGTGCCCTTCAGTCCGGCCGCCGAGCTGATGTTGACCAGGCTCCCGCCGTGGGTGACGAGGTGCGGCAGGGCCGCGGCGCAGGTGTTCCACGTGCCAATAAGATTGACGTCCAACACTGTTCGCCACTGCTCGGGGGTCGTGGCGTCCCACGCCCCCACCGTGAGTACCCCCGCATTGGACACGGCCGCATCCAGGCCGCCGAGTTGCTCGACGCCATAGTTCACCGCCTCGGCCAGGGCTGTGGCGTCGCGGACGTCCACGACATACCTCACCGCGCGCCGGCCGTGCTTTTCCACCAGGGCGACCGTCTCGTCGAGCTCTTCGCGCGTCGCCAGCGGATACTCCACCTCCGGCAGCGATTCGCAGATGTCCACCAGGATCAGGTCGGCGCCTTCTTCGGCCAGCCGCACGGCGTGGCTACGGCCCATACCCCGGGCGGCCCCGGTGATCAGGACCCGCTTGCCGGCCACTCGCCCCGTCGGTTGCGTCATGTCTCTCCTAGAGCTTGTTGCAGAAGCCGGCGTCGACCGGGAACGTCACCCCGGTGACGAATCTGGCTTCGTCGCTGACCAGATATGCGATCGCGGCGCTGATGTCCTCGGGTTCGAGCATGTCGACCGGCATCGGGTTCTGCAGGTGCGGACCGCCGCCGGGATAGTTCTCCAGGAAGGCGACCATCGCGGGGTTGACGGCCATCATGGTGCGCACTGCTGTCGGGTGCACGGTGTTGACCCGAATGCTCTCCGAGGCAAGCGCATTCGCCAGCGTCCGCATCAAGCCGACCAGGCCGTGTTTGGACGCCGCGTAGCCCAGCCCGCCGCCTTGCAGCCCGCCGAATCCGCGCAGCCCCGCCGTCGAGCTGGTGAAGACGATCGACCCGCCGCGTCCGCCGGCGATCAGGTGCGGGATCGCGGCCTTGGCGGTGTGGAATGCGCCGACGAGGTTCACGCCCAGGACGTCGTTCCACTGCTCGAGCTCTTCGTCGATCGTCAGCTCGCGGAAGGCCATGGCGGCGATGCCGGCGTTGGCACACACGATGTCGAGACGGCCAAAGTGCTCGACCCCGCTGTCCAGAGCGGCCTTCACCGCGTGGAAGTCACGGACATCGGCGACCGAGGCCACCATCTTGCCGCCCTTGGCCTCCACGAGTTCGACGGTTTCGTCCAGCTCGGCACGGCTGGCCATCGGATAACCGTTGGAGGCGATGTCCGCGCAGATGTCCACCCCGATGATGTCGGCGCCGGCGGCGGCCAGCCGAACGGCGTGACTTCGGCCCTGACCGCGCGCAACTCCGGTGATGAACGCGACCTTGCCGTCCAGAGAGCCCATGTGTCCCGCCTTCGCCTGCGTGCAGTAACCGTGTTACTGAGGTACAGTAACCGCGTTACTCACCGAGGGCAAGGGCATTCGTGGACAACGTCGAGACGACAACCGGTACCGCGGTCGACTCCCGCGATCGGATCTTGGACATCGTCGTCGACATCCTGGAAAGCGAGGGCTACGACGCGGTTCAGCTGCGCGAAGTCGCCCGGCGGTCGCGCACGTCGCTGGCCACGATCTACAAGCGGTACCCCACCCGGGACCACCTGATCCTCGCCGCGCTCGAGTCCTGGATGGACGAGCACCGCTATGCGGGCCTTTCACGTCAACACCATGCGCCCGACGAGTCGGTCTACGACGGGTTGATGCGCCTCTTCGGCACCATCTTCGAGCCGTGGGAGCGGCACCCCGAAATGCTCAAGGCCTACTACCGCTCGCGGTCGTCCACCGGACGCGAACTTGTCTTGAACCGTGGCCTCGACATGGTCATCCCCGCCGCGATGGAGGTGCTCGACGGCGTCGACGAGAACTTCGTCGCCGACCTCGACACCGTATTGGCCACCTTGGTGTTCGGATTGTCGGGCCGCTTCGCCGCCGGCGAGATCGCCATCACCGACATCCTGCCCACCATCGAACGCACGGTCCGGTGGTTCACGACCGGCTATGAGGCGACCCGAGGGTAGCCCGGAGCGGGGCCGCTACCGTCTTGGCTATGGATTCCTTCAAGGCACTGCTAGCCCGCCAAGACGGCGACAAGGTCACCGCTTCGATCGAGACGCTCGACGCCGCTGAACTTCCGCCGGGCGATGTCACGATTCGCGTGGCCTATTCCAGCGTCAACTACAAGGACGCTCTCGCACTGACCCCGCGCGGCGGTGTCGTTCGGGACTATCCGATCGTGCCCGGCATCGATCTCACCGGCGAGGTGGTGGAGTCTCGGTCTCCGGAATTCGCTGTGGGAGAACAGGTTCTGGCGCACGGCTACGCGATTGGCACCGGCCACCACGGCGGCTACGCCGAGTACATCCGGCTGCCCGCCGAACACGTCGTCGCGCTGGGCTCGCTGACCCCGCGCGAAGGCGCGGCGATCGGGACCGCCGGCTTCACCGCCGCGATGAGCGTCGAAGCGCTGATCTCCCATGGCATCACGCCGCAGGACGGTCCGATTGTGGTGACGGGAGCGACCGGCGGGGTCGGATCGGTCAGCGTCGACATCCTCGCCGCGGCCGGCTACGAGGTGGTGGCCTCCACCGGCAAGGCCGAAGCCGCGCAGCATCTCAGAGTCCTCGGGGCCGCCGACGTCATCGGCCGCCTGCCCGAGGATCCCGACGCCACACCGCGCCCGCTGGGCAAGACGCGCTGGGCCGGTGCGGTGGACTGCGTCGGCGGGGCCACGCTGGCCGACGTCATCAGCACGCTGAAGTACGGCGGGGCCGTGGCGGCCAGCGGGCTGACCGGCGGCCCTGGTCTCAGTACGACGGTGATGCCGTTCATCCTGCGGGGTGTCTCGCTGCTGGGCATCGACTCGGTGCAGTTGCCGATCGCCCCGCGCCGCGCGCTGTGGGAGCGCCTGGGTGGCCGGCTGAAGCCACGCCACCTCGACGACGTCACCCACGAGGTCGATGTCAAGGATGTGCTCGCGGTGATCGACCAGGTGCGGGCGGGCAAGTACTCGGGCCGCGCGGTGGTGCGAGTCGCCGGCGGGTTCTGAGCACAACAACAAAGCGGGCCACCGGTTTTCACCGGTGGCCCGCTTTGTTGACTGCTACGTCAGGACTGCGGAGTGGCTCCCAGGTGGCTGATGAGATCGGGCTTCATCGCCTGAAGCTCGCGACCCCAGTAGGCCCAGTTGTGGGTGCCGTTGTTGGGGAAGTTGAACACACCGTTCTTACCGCCTGCGGCAATGTAGTTGTCGCGGAAGGTCTCGTTGGTGCGAATGGTCAGACCCTCGAGGAAGGTGGCAGGCAGGTCGCCACCACCGAGCTCGTTGGGCTGGCCGTTTCCGCAGTAGATCCAGATGCGGGTTCCGTTGGCGACGATCGTAGGAATCTGCACCATCGGGTCGTTGCGCTTCCAGCCGCTGTTCGGGTCCTGCGTCGGGCCCCACATGTCGTTGGCCTTGAAGCCGCCGGCGTCACCCATGGACAGGTTGATCAGGAACGGCCACGAACCCTCGGACGGGTTGAGGAAGCCGGACATCGAACCGGCGTAGATGAACTGCTGCGGGTGGTACACCGACAGGATCAGCGAGGCCGAGCCGGCCATCGACAGACCGATCGCCGCGCTGCCGGTGGGCTTGACGTCCCGGTTGGCGGACAGCCACTGCGGCAGCTCGCTCGTCAGGAAGGTCTCCCACTTGTAGGTCTGGCAACCGGTCTTGCTGCACGCCGGCGAGTACCAGTCGGCGTAGAAGCTCGACTGTCCGCCGACCGGCATGATGATCGACAGACCGGACTGGTAGTACCACTCGAAGGCCTGGGTGTTGATGTCCCAGCCGTTGAAGTCGTCCTGGGCACGCAGACCGTCGAGCAGGTAGACCGCAGGAGAGTTCGGGCCGCCGCTCTGGAACTGGATCTTGATGTCGTGGCCCATCGAGGGCGACGGAACCATCAGGTACTCCACGGGCAGGCCTGGGCGCGAGAACGCGCCCGCCGTCGCGGTACCGCCGACCAAGCCGATCAGGCCCGGAAGGGCCGCCGTCACGACTGCGGCGACCGCGAATCGGCGCGACCATCCGCGCACCTTGTCGAACAAGGAAGTCACAAATCCACCCAGCTTTCTATGGACCCCGGTAGTCGGATTGCAGAGTTGAGTAAAACATGTCGTCTCGAACCTGTGAAAGTCCGCCACGTTACACCTTGGTGCTTCAGGCCTTGTCAGTGGGCGGAAGGAAAACTAATGTCACTTTTAGTTTTCGCCCGCCAGTACCTCGATGCTGATCTTGGGAGATGTCATGGAATCCTTCACTCACCTGCGTAAAGGCACGACCCCACGGCGCCTGCACGCTGACCTCGACGGCCTCAAGGACGACGAGCTGGGCCGGGGTGGATTCACCGGCCGGACCGCCAACATCTATCGGCGCAACGATCCGACCACATTTCGGGCCACCGGCCCGTTGCGGCCGCTCGACGTGCTGTCCAGTGAGCTCAAACCAGGTGATCTGACCGACCCCGCCGGGGCGCCTCTGTTGCTGTTCTCCAACCCCGATTGCCGCATCTCACTGAGCCGGCGCGAGGCCGCCATGCCGTTCTATGCCCGTTATGTCGACGGCGACCTGCTCTGCTTCGTCCATCAGGGCACCGGACGCCTGGAAACCGAGTTCGGCCCACTCTCCTACCGCACCGGGGACTGGATCTACCTCCCGAAGGCCTGCACGTGGCGGCAGACGCCTTCCTCGGGGCTGGAGCGTAGCGACTCGGGGACAAACCCAGCGGAGAGCACCTGGCTGATGATCGAGGCCACCGACGAGTTCCGGGTGCCCCCGGCCGGCCCGCTCGGGCGCCACTGGCCCTTCGACCCGTCCCAGGCCGTGATCCCCGAACCGGAGCCGACGGCCGACGGCGAAGGCCCGCACAACGACGGCGAATATGAGGTGCGGTTGTATCACCGGCCGATCGACGGCGTCGAGACGACGACTTTGATCTACCCGCACAATCCGATCGACGTCGAGGGCTGGCGGGGCGACAACTATGCGTTCACCTTCAATGTGGCCGACTACAACGTGATCACATCCGACAGCGTGCACCTGCCGCCGATGGTCCACCTCTTCATGGAGGCCACCGGCGTCTATGTCTGCAACTTCCTGCCCAAGCCGGCCGAATCCGTTCCGGGGACCGAACGCACGCCCTGGTATCACCGCAACGTCGACTTCGACGAGATCGCGTTCTTCCACGGCGGATCCCTCTACGGCATCCCGATGCCGCCGGGGCTGATCAGTCATGCGCCGCAGGGCGTGCACCATGGTGCACCCGAGAAGGCGCGTGAACGGGCCAGGCGCAAGTTCGACGACTTCAGCAGCGTTGATTGGCAGGTGATCGCCGTCGACACCCGAAGGAGACTGGTGCCCTCACCGGAGGTTCTGGCCAATGATCTGGGGCAGCACTGATGGTCACCCCAGTCAAGCGGGCCTACGAGCGTATTCCGTATCTTATTGCCTACCAGAACAATTCGGCTGTTCGTGACGTGTACGGCGGGGTAGCCGAGCTGGTCGTGCTGGAAAGCTACCTGCTCAAGCCGACCACCCCGTCAGACACCGTGCTGGTGTTCATGCACCCGATCGGCGGCGGCGCCTACCTGCCGATGATCAACGCACTGGCGCGGGCGGGTCATCACGTCATCTACTGCAACAGCCGCTTCCGCGGCACCGACTCCGCACTGCTGATGGAGAAGGTGGTCGAGGATCTCGGCGAATGCATCAAGGACGCCAAGAACCGGCTGGGCTACGCCAAGGTGGTGCTGGCCGGCTGGAGCGGGGGCGGGTCGTTGTCGGTGTTCTACCAGCAGCAGGCGCAGCACCCGACGATCACCGCCAGCCCGTCGGGCGACGGTCCCGATCTGACCAAACTCGGTCTGCTGCCCGCCGACGGCATCATGTTGCTGGCCGCCCACATCAGCAGGCACGGCACGATGACCGAGTGGATGGACGCCTCGATCCTGGACGAGAACGACCCGACCAAGCGGGATCCCGAACTCGACCTGTACAACCCGGACAACCCCAACCAGCCGCCTTACACGAGCGAGTTCCTGGCGCGCTACCACGAGGCGCAGATCGCCCGCAACCGGCGGATCACCAAGTGGGTCAAGGAGAAACTGGCCGAACTTAGGGCGAACGGCCGACCCGACGACGAGTTCTGTTTCGTCGTGCACGGCACCATGGCCGACCCGCGCTGGCTCGACCCGACCGTCGACCCCAACGAACGCGCCCCCGGCACCTGCTACCTCGGTGACCCGCAGGTGGTCAACATGAGCCCGGTCGGACTGGCAAGGTTCTGCACGCTGCGCAGCTGGCTGTCACAGTGGAGCTATGACGACGCCAACGGTGACGCCGTGAAGGCGGGCCCGGACATCGCCGTGCCCGCGCTGGTGATCGGCAACCTCGCCGATGACGCCTGCACACCCAGTCACACCCGCCGGCTGTACGAGGCGGTCGGGCATCCCGACAAGGAGATGCACGAGATCCCCGGCGCCAACCACTACTACTCCGGGCCCGATCAGAAAGAGACGCTGCGCCAAGCGGTCGGCATCGTCACCGACTGGCTGGTTCGGCACGACTTCGCGAAGGCGGATTGAGGTGACCCCCACCGGGCCTCTCGACGGCATTCGGGTGATCGAGGTCGGCACGCTGATCTCGGGACCGTTCGCCGGCCGTCTGCTGGGCGATATGGGCGCCGAGGTGATCAAGATCGAGCCGCCCGGCGCTCCCGACCCGCTGCGCACCTGGGGGCAGGCCGAACTCGACGGTCACCACTTCTTCTGGACGGTGCACGCGCGCAACAAGAAAGCCGTCACCCTCAACCTGCGGGAATCTCGCGGCCGCGACCTGTTCCTCGATCTGGTCGAGAAGTCCGACATCATCGTCGAGAACTTCCGGCCCGGCACACTGGAGAAGTGGGGCCTCGGTTACGACGTTCTGCGCGAACGCAATCGGGGGATCATCCTGGTCCGGGTCTCCGGCTACGGCCAGACCGGCCCGGAGGCCAAGAAGGCCGGCTACGCCTCGGTCGCCGAAGCGGCCAGCGGCCTGCGACACATGAACGGCTTTCCCGGCGGGCCCCCGCCCCGTCTGGCTCTCTCGCTCGGCGACAGCCTGGCCGGCATGTTCGCCGCCCAGGGCGCACTGGCCGCGCTGTACCGCCGCACCGTCACCGGCGAGGGCCAGATCGTCGACGCCGCCCTGACCGAATCCTGTCTGGCAGTACAGGAGTCGACGATCCCCGATTACGACGTCGGCGGTGTGGTCCGCGGGCCGTCGGGCACCCGGCTGGAAGGGATCGCCCCGTCCAATATCTATCGCAGCGCCGACGGCAGTTGGGTGGTGATCGCCGCCAACCAGGACACCGTGTTCCGGCGGCTGTGCGCGGCGATGGATCAACCCGAGCTGGCCGATGACGACCGATTCGTCAATCATGTTGCGCGCGGCCGCAATCAGGACGAGTTGGACAAGATCATCGGCGACTGGGCCGCGGCTCGCGAGCCCGCCGATATCATCGAGACCCTCAGCGCGGCTGGTGTCATCAGCGGGCCGATCAACACCGTCGCCGAGGTCGTCACCGATCCGCAGCTGGTGTCGCGCGGGATGATCGCCGATCACTGGGATGAGCGCATCGGCCGCAACGTCAAGGGACCGGGCGTGGTGCCGGTGCTGTCCGAGTCGCCGGGAACCATCCGGTCGGCGGGATCGTCGCGGCCCGGTCAGCACAACGACGAGATCTACGGCCAGCTGCTGGGCCTGCCGGCTGAGGAGATCGCCGACCTCGAGTCCAAGGGGGTGCTATGAGCGAGCTGGGAGAACACGTAACGGTCCGCGAAGTCGCCCTGCGCGACGGCCTGCAGATCGAGGAGCCAATTCCGTTGTCGGCCAAGCTGGAACTACTGGCCGCCATCGCCGCCACCGGAGTCCGCGAAGTGGAGGCGACGGCGTTCGTCTCCCCGTCGAAGGTTCCCGCCCTGGCCGACGCACCCGAGTTCGCCGCCCACCTCGGCGACTATCCCGACATCGAATTCTCCGCGCTGGTCGCCAGTCCCAACGGCGCCAAGCGCGCCATCGCCGCGGGGCTGCATTCCCTCGAATACGTCGTGTCGGCCGCCGACGCTCACAGCCGGGCCAACGTCGGACGCAGCAGTGCGGAGGCCACCGCGCAGATCGCCGAGATCGTCGCCATCGCCCACGACTCCGGTGTCAGCGTCGAGGTCATCATCGCTACCGCCTGGGATTGCCCCTTCGACGGCCCGACCCCGCCGCAACGGGTGCTCGACATCGTCGACGCCGCATGCGAATTCGGCGCGGACCGGCTGGCGATCGCCGACACCATCGGCACCACCACGCCTGGTCGGGTCACTTCCCTGGTGAACCAGGTGAAGCCCCGCATCGGCGACCTGCCGCTGGGCGCGCATTTCCACAACACCCGCGGCTCCGGGCTGGCCAGCGCCTACGCCGCGGTGGCCGCCGGGGTGACGCGGCTCGACTCGTCGGTCGGCGGCCTTGGTGGTTGCCCGTTCGCACCCGGCGCCAGCGGCAACATCGCCACCGAGGATCTGGTGTACCTGTTGCGCGACAGCGGAATCGGTGTCGATGTCGATCTGGACGCGGCGATCCGCGCCGCCGGCGTCGCCAGGGCGGTGGTCGGTCACGAGCTGCCCAGTGCGTTGCTGCGGGCCGGCGACCGGCTCCTGAACTAGTCAGGCGTCGTGGACTCGACTCGGGTTGATCGGTGGTTGTGGGCGGTCCGGCTGACGAAGACCCGGCCGGACGCCGCAGCGGCCTGCCGCGGCGGCCACGTCCGCGTCAACGACCGACTGGCCAAGCCCTCGACGACAATCTCCCCCGGCGACGAGGTGCGGGCCCGAGTGGGTGACACGACGCGCGTCGTCGAGGTGGTGCGGGTGATAGCGAAGCGGGTTGGCGCGGCCGACGCCGGCACGTGCTATCTGGACCACACACCCAAGCCGCCCAGCGTTCCAGCCGTGCCGGTGGCCGCCCGCGACCGCGGCGCGGGCCGGCCGACCAAGCGCGAACGACGGGCTCTGGAGAAATGGCGCGCGAGCCAGCGGTGAGCTGACGACCGCCTACTTCTTCAGCGTGAACTGGCAGACGTCGGTGTAACGGTTGCGGAACAGGTCCGCGCACCCGGTCAGGTACTTCATGTAGCGGTCGTAGACCTCTTCGGACTGGATCGCGATCGCCTCATCCCGGCGCGCCTCGAGCGCGGCCGCCCACAGGTCGAGGGTCTTCGCATAATGCTGCTCCAGCGATTGGACGAGATCGGTTGTGAAGCCGGCCTTTCCGGACAACTCCTTGACGATCTCACGGGTCGGCAGGTGGCCGCCGGGGAAGATCTCCACCGAGATGAACTTGAAGAACCGCAGCAGGCTCATCGTGATCGGCAGCCCACGCGCCTCCATCTCGGACCGCGGGATCTGCATGATCGAGTGCAGCATCATCAAGCCGTCGTCGGGCAGGACGTCATAGGCGAAGTCGAAGAACGCGTTGTAGCGGTCCGCCCCGAAGTGTTCGAACGCGCCGATCGACACGATGCGGTCCACTGGCTCGCTGAACTGCTCCCAGCCCCCGAGCAGGACACAGCGGGTCCGCTTGGTGTCCATCTCGGCGAAAGCGCGTTCCGCATTCGCCTGCTGGTTGCGGCTCAGCGTCAGCCCGATGACGTTGACGTCGTACTTCTCGATCGCCCGGCGCATCGTGGCGCCCCAGCCGCAGCCGACGTCAAGCAAGGTCATGCCGGGCTGCAGGCCCAGCTTGCCCAGCGACAAATCGATCTTCGCGAGCTGGGCTTCGTGGAGCGTCATATTGTCGCGCTCGAAAAACGCACAGCTGTACGTCTGCGTCGGATCCAGGAACAGCCGGAAGAATTCGTCGGACAGGTCGTAGTGCGACTGAACGTCCTCGAAGTGCGGCTTGAGGGCAAATGTGTTGCTCGGTGCTGGTAGCAAGGGAAGGCCTTCGACGTTGGGCTGTGTAGTGCGTAGCTCCTACTGCTCAAGAGCCGCCCCGACCTTGGTCAAGAATACCCACCGTTGTTGTGAGCCATTGCCAGACTGCGTAAAGGCAGGTCAGGACGAATTCCCGACACCGGCGAGCTCTTGCCAACCACCAGAACGAAAAGTAACGTTAGCTTTAGTTTTGCACCGGCGAGCACGGGGGCCAGCCATGGAACCGTCTAACCGTCCGCAGAAGGCGGACGGGGCCGGCGACGGCCCGCGCACACTGAGCTCCAAAGGTCGGCAGACCCGCCGGGCCATCGAGGACGCGGCACGGAAACTGTTCGCCGAACGGGGCTTTCACGGCACCACCCTTGGTGACATCACCTCGGCGGCCGGCCGGTCACCAGCGGTGTTCTACCGGTACTTCGACGACAAAGAGGATCTGTTGGCGGCGCTGGCCGACTCGTTTCTCCACGAGGTCGTACTGCCGTCGGGCCTGCGGCTCCATCTGCCCGAATCCCCGGACGACAGCCGGTTTTTCGTCACCGTCGTCACCGCCTATTGGGACATGTTCAAGCAGAGCATCGGGATCATGGTCGCCGTGGATCAGCTCGCCAACACCCAGCCCCGCTTCGCCGCGCTGCAGAATCAGTTCCGCCAGTTCGGCATCGACATCGTCTCCGCCTCGGTGTTACGCGCCCAGGAACACGGATACGCGGCCGGCCTGCAGCCCGAACACACCGCGCTGGCGATCGCGCTGCTTTTCGAGCAGTTCACCACGGTGTGCCTACGTCCCGACAGCGCCGGCCTCGGTCTGCGACTGTCGGACGCCGAGGCCATCACAACCCTGTCCACCATCTGGAAGAAAACGCTCTACGGTTTCTGACCCACAAGGAGATCAACGTGGATTTCACTCTGCCCGAACACCTTCCGGCAGTTCTGGCCGAAATGGATGCGTTCATCGAGGCCGAGATCAAACCGCTCGAACGAGAACACATGCAGTACTTCGATCAGCGCCGCGAGTTCGCCCGCACCGACGTGGAGAACGGTGGTATCCCGCGCCGGGAATGGGAGGATCTGCTCGACGAGATGCGCCGCCGTGCCGATGCGGCCGGTTGGCTGCGCTATGGACTGCCCTCGAAGTTCGGCGGGCGCGACGGCACGAATGTGGACATGGCCGTCATCCGGGAGCACTTGGCGCACAAGGGCCTTGGCCTGCACAACGACCTGCAGGACGAGTCGTCGATCGTCGGCAATTTCCCGCAGGTCATCATGATGGACCGGTTCGGCACCGAGGAGCAGAAGAGCGAGTGGATCGAGGCGATGCTGACCGGTCAGCGGTCGATGGCGTTCGGCCTCACCGAACCCGACCACGGCTCGGACGCGACGTGGCTGGAAACCCGCGCCGAACGCGATGGTGACGACTGGGTGATCAACGGGTCCAAGCGCTGGAACACCGGCGTGCACCGCGCCACCCACGACCTGGTGTTCGCTCGCACCTCGGGTGAGCCTGGCCAGGCCCGCGGCATCACCGCGTTCCTGGTCCCCTGCAACGCCCCCGGCTTCGAGGTGCCGTTCTACTGGTGGACGTTCAACATGCCCACCGATCATGGCGAGGTCGAACTGCGGGATGTGCGGGTGCCCGCCGACGCGGTGCTCGGTGAGCTCGACCACGGACTGGAAGTCGCGCAGACGTTCCTGCACGAGAACAGGATTCGGCAGGCTGCCAGCAGCCTGGGGGCGGCCCAGCACTGTATCGACCGCGCGGTGGAGTACGCCGGTAAGCGGGTGACGTTCGGAAAGCCGCTGGCGGTCAATCAGGCGGTGCAGTGGCCGTTGGTGGAGCTGCAGACCGAAGCGCAGATGGTTCGGCTGCTGGTCCGCTACGCCGCCTGGGAGCTGGACCGCAACCACCATCTCGAGGTGTCCGACAAGGTGTCGATGGCGAACTACCGCGCCAATCGCCTGGTCTGCGAGGCGGCCGACCGGGCCATGCAGGTTCACGGCGGCATCGGCTACAGCCGCCACGAGCCCTTCGAACACATCTATCGCCATCACCGCCGCTACCGGATCACCGAGGGTGCCGAGGAGATCCAGATGCGCAGGGTCGCACAGCGGATGTTCAAGTTCGGCAAGCCGGCCCGCTGACGTGGCCGCCGAGTCACTGTCGGTGAATCTGGCCGGGGTGCTGCGCCCCATCCTCGGCACGGCCACCGAGATCGACAACCTCCGGGCGCTGACCGGTGGGGCCAGCCGCACCACGTGGGCCTTCGACGCGGTGACCGGATCCCAGCGGCGCGCGCTGATCCTGCGTACCGGGCCGCCGGACGACGTGCACGCCGGGATGGAGCTGGAGGCCGCGGTCCAGGTGGCGGCCGCGGCGGCGGGCGCCCCGGTTCCCGAGATCCTGATCGCCTCCGACTCTGTTGAGGCGCTGGGCAACCCGTTTCTGATCTGCGGCGAGATCCCCGGCGAGACCATCGTCCGGCGCATTCAACGTCAACTCGACGACGTCGGCCGCGCCAAGCTCTTGGGCCAATGCGCCCAGGCGTTGGCCGCCATCCATCGCGGCGCTGTCGACGCTCCGGGGCTGACCGCGCAAGACGACGTGGCACAGTGGCGGCTGCGTCTCGACGAAATGGGTGATACGACAGCAACATTCGAGTGGGCGTTCCGGTGGCTTGCGGAACACCGGCCACCACCGTCACCGCGGCGGCTGGTCCACGGCGATTTCCGGATGGGCAACCTGATCGTCGACGGGTCGGAGCTGGCCGCTGTGCTGGACTGGGAACTGGTCCACATCGGCGAGATCTATGAAGACCTCGCCTGGTTCTGCATCAGGGCCTGGCGGTTCGGCGCCCCGGCCGGTATGGCCGCTGGGGGGCTGGGCGGCATCGACGATTTCATCGCAGCCTACGAGCACGCCGGTGGTGCCACCGTCGACCGCGCGGCACTGCGCTGGTGGCTCGTGGTCGCCACGCTGCGCTGGGGGGTGATCTGCCGCTTCCAGGCCGAACGCCACCTGTCCGGCCAGTCCCGATCGGTGGAACTCGCCGCGATCGGACGCCGAGTCTGCGAAACCGAATGGGACCTGCTGGACCTGCTGGAGGGTGTGTCATGACCGCGCTGAACGGCCGGCCCACCGCCGCCGAACTGGTCGCCGCAGTCGCCGAGTTCCTCGAAGGCGACGTCCGGGCCAACACCAGCGGCTCGGTCAACTTCCACGCGCTCGTCGCCGCCAACGTGTTGCGCACCGTCGAACGCGAACTGCTCGACACAACCTCGGCCGACGCGGTGGCGGCACTCGAAAAACTCGGCTACGCGTGCGAAGACACACTCGCTGCCGCGATCCGCGCCGGCGACCTCGACGTTCGCGGCACCGAGCTCATGGCAACCCTGCGAACACTGGTCGCCCACCGGCTGGCCATCTCCCATCCCGGCTACGACCGCCCCGAAGGAGCGCCGCGCTGATGCCCACCCACGACCAGATCATCGAAGCTGCCGATCAATTGTTCGCGGCCATCTCGGACGGCGACATCGACACGGTGACAGCGCTGTGGTCCGACGACGTCACCGTGTGGCACTCGGGCGATGAGCGCGACAACGACAAGGCGCGTGCCCTCAAAGTGATCCGGTGGTACGTCGGCACCACTACCTACCGGCATTACGAAGTGCTCGACCGGCAGGTGTTCGACGGCGGCTTCGTCCAGCAGCACCTTCTTCATTCCACGACCACCGGCGGCGAAAACATCACAACGCGGGTATGCCTGGTGGTGAAGTTGGGAGAAGACGGCCTCATCCGGCGGATCGACGAATACTTCGATCCCGCCGAATTGGGCCCACTGCTGGGCTGACGGAAGGCGACCACATGTCCGAGCTGAACGCGATCCTCGTCGCCCCTGACACGGCCGGACGTTGGGAACTGGTGCCGGCCAAGTCCTCGCTGCGGTTCAAGAACAAGACCTTCTGGGGCCTGGCCACCGTCGCCGGCGACTTCACCGACGTACGCGGTGCCGGCGAGATCGGCGCAAACGGCGCGGTCTCCGGCGGGCTCGACATCCAGGCGTCGTCACTGAAGACCGGAATCAGGAAACGTGACGAGCACCTGCGCTCGGCCGACTTCTTCGACGTCGACGCGCACCCGGTCATCCACGTCGAGGTGACGGATGTGCAGCCCACCGGCGCGAACACCGCCGCCGTGCAGGCCACCCTGACGGTGCGAGGCAACACCCAACCGCTGCCGCTGTCGGCCACCGTCGCCGTGCTGGGCGACCGCACGGTGCAACTCACCGCGCAGACGACGATCGACCGCACCGCGCTGGGCGTCAGCGGCAACATGGTCGGCATGATGCCCGCGACCACCACCCTGCTGGCGGACGTCGCCTTTGCCAAGGCTGAGTAGAAGCTGCCGAACGCCCTAGGCGGCAGGCATTTTCGCAGTAGCATCGGCGGCGTGTCTCGTCCCGCTGCACAACCGCTTCACGTTCTGGTGTACAGCAGCAATGCCCGCACCCGGGAACAGGTGCGCCTGGCACTCGGCAAGCGCGTCCACCCCGAACTGCCGGAGCTGACCTACACCGACGTCGCCACCGGCCCGATGGTGATTCAGCTGATGGACGCCGGCGGATTCGATCTGGTCATCCTCGACGGCGAGGCCGCACCGGTCGGCGGGATGGGCATTGCCAAACAGCTCAAGGACGAGATCGACGACTGCCCGCCGGTGCTGGTCCTGACCGGCCGGCCGGATGACGCATGGCTGGCCAACTGGTCGCGCGCGGAGGCGGCGGTGCCGCACCCGATCGATCCGATCCGCCTTGGCGACGCGGTCGTCGATTTGCTGCGCACCCCAGTGCAGTGAACTAAACGCCAAATACGCTGTCGCCCTTGCCCTCTCGGCGGGAGATGGGCCGCGCTCAGCTATTGAAGCCATCCTAACGAAATCGCGACAGCGAGTCTCAAGATCGCTAGGCTGTGTTGTAGCTCACATCTCCAGCCCAGCGAGGAGTGACACAGCCATATGAGTCTCTACACACCCATCTTGGTGTTGGGGGTTATTGCCGCGGCGTTTGCGATCGTGTCGGTGGTGATCGCGTTGGTGGTCGGTCCGCGGCGTTTCAACCGGGCCAAGCTCGAGGCGTATGAGTGCGGTATTGAGCCGGTGGTCGGGGAGGCGGCTGGTCAGCGGTTCCCGATCAAGTATTACCTGACGGCGATGT
>NZ_JACBJQ010000033.1 GCF_013404075.1 Mycolicibacterium vinylchloridicum | reverse complement strand
CCACCTGGTGAAACTGGTCCGCGACGGCGCCACCTTCGAGAAGGGAAAACTCGCCGAAACCGACTCCACCTCACCCACCGAGGAGGCCGCCTGAAACTCGCTCATCCACAAGTCTTGACAATATCTCGCTGCGCATCGTCGGTAGTGTTTCCCCAATAGTCGGGGGGACATCGGGGGAAGTATGACTGCGATAGAAAGCCATCTAAATGTGCCGGGGGGCATACAGGCGGTACCTACCAAGTTTCCGGCCTGGCAAGGCAAGTTCCGGGCATGGCAGCAGTGGTACGCCCGACGACTGGCCATCGCCGACGTTGTCGCCGTCCTCTTGGCGGTTGGCATCGCGCAGTGGCTACGTTTCGGTGGACTGGGGGGCGCCGCGGCACCCTATCGGGGATTTGACTACACCGTCGTGTCGTTCGCCATCGCCGCGATGTGGCTAGCCGCGCTGGCCATCAATCGTTCACGCTCGACGCGTGTGATCGGATCGGGTGCTGAAGAATATCGTCGAGTCCTGATGGCGACCTTCTCAGTGTTCGGAAGCGTTGCCGTGGTGTCGATGCTGCTCAAACTCGAGATCGCCCGTGGTTACCTGATGATCGCCCTCCCGACCGGCATCATCGTGTTGATCTTGTTTCGGTGGATCGCACGCCGGTTGGTGGTACGAGCTCGCCAGCGGTACGGCTGGTGCATCACCCGGCTGCTGATTGTGGGAAATCCGGCGGCGGTCCGTGACCTGACCCAATCACTTGCGCGTGAAAACGAATCCGAATACGAGGTGGTGGGTGCGTGTATCCCCGGGGTGGCCGGACGGGCAAAGGTGGATGTACCCGGGGTCGGAGCCATAACGAATTTCGGCACCGAATCGGACGTCGTCGATGCGGTTATTGCCACAGGCAGTCAAGCCGTCGCTGTCACCGCCACCGAACGGCTCGACGCTAGCTGCATTCGGGATCTCTCCTGGGAACTGGAGAAGCTTGACATCGATCTGCTCGTCGCTCCGGGAGTCGTCGATGTCGCTGGCCCGCGGCTGCAGATGCGCCCCGTCGCCGGACTGCCGCTGATCCACGTGGAAAAACCGCAATACAATGGCGCCAAGCGATTCCAGAAGCGGCTCTTCGACGTCACCTTCTCGACAGCAGTGCTTGTCCTCGGCTTCCCGCTGCTGGCCCTGGTTGCCGTCGCCATCAAGTTGACGAGTAAAGGTCCGGTTTTCTATCGCCAGGAGCGCATCGGACTGGATGGTGATCCATTCGAGATGATCAAATTCCGCTCGATGGTCGATGGTGCCGACGTGATGATCGACAACCTCGCCGCCTTGAACGAAAGCGAGGGCGGCGTCCTCTTCAAGATGCGCCAAGATCCCCGAGTGACGCCCGTCGGCCGCATACTGCGCAAGTACAGCATCGACGAGCTGCCTCAGTTCATCAATGTTCTCAAGGGCGACATGAGCGTGGTCGGGCCCAGGCCGCCACTGGCGACCGAAGTGCTCACCTACGACCACCAGGCCAAGCGGAGGCTGCTGGTCCGGCCGGGTATCACCGGTCTGTGGCAGGTGAGCGGACGGTCCGATCTGTCCTGGGAGGATTCGGTTCGGCTCGATCTCTTCTACGTGGAGAATTGGTCGACGGTGTCCGATCTGCTGATCGCCGTCAAGACCGTCAAGGCTATCTTCGGCCATTCCGGCGCCTACTGACGTTCGGAGCGTCGGCTGCGATCTATGCGCATCGTCTCGTCGAACGTGCAGGGCTACGTCGATAAGGTCTTGAGTAGATCGTCCCACCGCTGGATCGCGGCGCTCTGGTCCAAAACCGATTCGCGATAGCGCCGTCCATTACGACCGAACCGTGCTGACGCATCCGGGTCAGCACGGAGCGCGAGTACCGCGGTGAGAAGAGCGCCTGGATCGCCAGCGCGGACGACAAGGCCGGCCTCCGAAGCCTTGATCTCCGATGCGGTTATGCCGTCGAAGTCCGTGGCTCCGATGACCGGGCGCCCTGCGTCGAAGTACGACGTGAGCTTGCTTGGTACCGCCATTGCCGCCACGCCGGGTTTTTCGTTGACGATCAACACGTCAGCGGCCGCCAGAGCGGCTCGGTACGCGGTGTCATCAAGGGGGTCGATGAATGAGAGTCTTTTGATCCCAGTGGCTTTCGCGACGAGCCCGCGCTTTTCTCCGCCATCTCCGATCAGCATGAAATGCACCGGCGCATCTTGTTCGTCCGCGAGGCGCGCCGCGTCGAGGATGTTCTCCAGGCCCTGCTTGGCGCCCATATTGCCCGTATGCACAGCGAGCGTCACGTTTTTGGGCCAGTGGAGGGAATCCTTGGCGATGGTCGCTTCGAGCGGAACCGAAGGCGGTAGATGTGTCCAGTTGCGCACCACTGTCACCCGAGACGCCTCGACGCCGAGTTCGCTGACGACGTAATTGGCGAAACGTTCGTGTATCACCACGACTCGATCCGCCGCCCGCAACGTGGTGGCCTCTACCCAGCGGATGAATCTCTGCGCAAGCCCGCTGCCCTCGCCTGTCTCGGCCAACCCGAGTGTGTAGATGTCTTGAACCCACACGATCAATTGAGGGCGTCGGGGACTGAGTCGAAGCCTGACCGAAGCGATTGCTGTGGAAAACAATGATGGAGAAACGGCGACAACCACGCGAGGCCGGCCAAAGCGCGCGAACAGAAGTCGCACGCCGTAGGTCACCTCCGACACAAGTCGCTTGATGCCGCGGGGGGACTTGGGAACGTAATGAAGTCGGCGTCGCACTTCGACCCCGTCGATTCGGTCAGTCCTCAGCCACTGTCCGTAGCCTTGCCGAATGGCCCACTCGGGATAGTGAGGATGCGCGACGTGTGCGTCCACTCGCAACCCGCGTTCGCTTAGCCCGGCGGCCAACGCGCCCGAATATGGAGCTATACCAGTCGGTTCCGGAGGGTAGTTGAGACTGAGAATGGCGACGTCTGGATGCGTACGCATATCGGCAATCCCTTGCAATCGGTCCGTTGAGGAGAGTCGTCACTTCCGCCGAGCGGCCATCGTCCCGTTCATCGCCGATATCGTTAAGAGTCGATAGCACGTGCCCGACACACGATTCGGCATCTGAGAGTCGAACGAGGCGGGCCTAAGCCGTATTTCACTTCGAAGATGCGTCACACAGCGAAACGCCTTCATTCTCCAGGGCCTCCCGCAATCGTGGCGGAAGACCCGTCGAGCCGGCGTCTGCGCCTTGCCTGGCCTGGCGGGTCATGTTCGCTTCGGCAAAGTCGTACGTGAACGAATTGGGAGCGCCATAGGTGAAGAAGACCGACAGCCGGTCACGCCGACCGATCGCTTTCCAGTAAGCCGCCTTGAGGCGCGAGACCCACTGCGGGTCCTGCTTGTCACGCTGCCCTTTGTTGAGAACGCGGCTGAGCCCCTTCAAGCCCTTCTCAACGGGATCGGGCAACTGACCGGTGTGTGTGATACGCACGTCAAACACGACGATATCGCCGATGTGACTGCGTGCGGTCAACTTCTCGCCGGTGGTGAGGTCGGTATAGCGGTGTGAGCCGAGGCGGGCGGTGAAGCCGTCGCGAGGGCCGGTGTCCTGCAGGTAAATCGCCACCTTGTAGACGCGGCAATCTGGCGAGGTCATGTATGGGCCGGTGAAATAGCCGCCGGGCACGGTCTCCCCGCTGTCTTTGTGCCAACCGGACAACATGTTCATGTGAATGTCGCAGTGCCCGGTGAATACGACGTTCGATTCGCCAAGGACCTGCGTGATGACCTGCACGATCTGCGGATGAGCGAAGATGAAGCTCAGCGCCGGCACCTTCGCGGCCGCGTTAGGCTGTGTCCTGCCGAGGCTGAGCCGCACACCGCTGCCGGTGAGGTGCTGGCGCAGAATGCCGCGCAGCTGGCCGACTTCCTCGGCTGACAGAACGTTGCGGACGACGAAAATGCCATCCTCATCGAGCGCTTGACGCATTGCTGGCGCGCTTTCAAGGACTTCCGCGCAGTCGAACTCGCGCAGGCCGGCCATCTCAGACGGCCTTTACCGGCGTAGCCGGTTCCCACTTGAGCTTGCGGCGAGTTTCAGCCTCGACTGGCAGGATTTCGGTTTCCTTGGGCTTGAGCGCGCGAGCGACGTTGCGCACGTCGCGGACCAGTCGACGCATGCCGTCGGGCTCGAGCGACGCAGCGTGATCCGTGCCCTTCCAGGTGCGGTCGAGGGTGAAATGCCGCTCGACCCAGGTCGCACCGAGGGTGATCGCGGCAACGTCAGCGGCAATGCCGAGGTGATGTCCAGAGAAGCCAATCGCCTGTACCCGCGAGCCGAAAGTCGCTCGCAGGCGTGTGATTTCGGCTAGGCAAATGTCATCGAACTCGACCGGATAGCCGGACGTGCACGCGTAGAGAAGCAAATCTCCAGCGCGACCCTTGCGCTCGAAGAACGAAACGATCTCTTCCTCTTCGGCGTGGGTGGTCATGCCCAAGGAGAGTTGGATGCCGCCACCGAACTCGTCACACAGTACCGCCAGCATGTCCCAGTGCAGATTGGATGCCGAGGGGACCTTCAGGAAGTCGGGCTGGAGCGAGGCCATTTCCCGCGCCGAAGTGACGTCCCACACCGACGTGGAATAGCCGATGCCCATCTGGTCGCAGTAGTTCTTCAACTCGCGGTGTTGGTCTACCGAGAATTCAAGGAACTCTCGGTGCTCGCCGTAGGTTGCGCCATAGCTGTTGGCTGGGTTGGGATGCGGCGCGTTGTATTGCGCTTCAGACAAGAGCTCGCGGTTGTTCCGCTTCTGGAACTTGACGTAGTCGGCTTTGCAAAAGATCGCCGCAGTGGAGATCAACTCCATGGCGATATCCAAGTCGCCTTTGTGATTACAACCGATCTCGGCTACAACCTTGGGAATGTCACCCATTTCTACTCCTAGATCAGACCAGCGCAGGGTGTGAACCCTGCGTCGAAGTGTGCAACTCGGCAGGGGCGCGAGGTGTTCGGTGAACCTCCGCGCGTAGTCCTGCCTGGTGAGCTCGTGCGGCGTGCGCTGCTGTGGATCGCACTGATGCACGCCATTCCGGCGAGCGGATTGAATTCCCCCATGATCTCGTTCCCCCGTTGACCCAGCCACTGGATCTGGTGTGCCAAATATATGCCAGGTTCTCGTCCTTGTCAGCCGAGTCACAAGTCGTGGATGACAGACCGAGCCTGCAGATCGCAGCCGGGCACTCCCGCCTGCTTGGTCGCGCGCACCAGCGGGGCCCGGAGTACATTTCGGCTAGCATGCCTTCGGTCGTCGGCATCGAAAACGGGCTGATCGTCGTACGTCTTTGCTGAATGGTCGGCCGGCCTCTTGATCGAATAGGGAGAATGAGTGAGCGCTCAGGGGGGCAACGAGATCCGCGTAGTTGCAGGCACACGGGTCTTCGTTACGGGCGGTTCGGGGTTCATCGGGCGCGCTGTTTGCCGACACCTCATGGGGGCCGGAGCTGACGTCCTCAACTACGACCTGAAGCCGTGGCCTGGTGCCGATCCCGGGCCCAAGACGGTTGTCGGCGATATCGAAGATTCTTCAAGGCTGCTCGAGGTCTGCACCGACTTCGATCCGTCGATCTTCATCCATCTCGCTGCATTCGCATCAGTGACCGCAGCATCCCGGGAGGATTTTTCGAGTATCTGGAACGGGACGCAGGTGGCCGCGAAGGCGTTCGCGAACACCAGCAAACCGGGACGCTTTGTCAACATCTCGACGCAGATGGTCATCCGCCCGGGCCCGCAACCGGCCGACCTGACCACCTATGACCCCTACACCCCCTACGGAGCTGCGAAGGCAGAGGCCGAGCAGTTCCTTCGGTCGTCTGACCAGCCATACGCTGTCGTTCACGTCCGGCCCACGAATATCTGGGGTCCTCACCACCCCAGTTACGCGGGCTCGATCATGCGCTATCTCGAAAAGGGCTGGTACCTGCATCCGGTCGCGAGCAAGCCCATTGTGCGGACGTACGGCTATGTCGACAACTGTGCCGCGCAAATCGTCAGCGTCGCGCTTTCCGAGGGCGCATCCGACGGCGACATCTTCTACGGCGGGGACGAGGCGATCGACTCCGCGCAGTTCCTCGATGCCATGTCCATGGGTCTCCGTGGCAAGCCGGTGCGCCGCTTTCCGCTGAGCCTGTTGCAGCGGGCGGGCGACGCAGGAACCCTCCTGCGTCGCTTGGGGATTCCCTTCCCGCTGGACAGTGAGCGCGTCATGCGTATGTCCACCGACTACGCCCTACCCCTCGCGGCGACACATCGAGTGATGGCGCTTCCCTGCGTACCGTTCGACGTCGGGATGCAGCGCACCACGCAGTGGTACAAAGAAGGCGCTGAGCCGTCTTGGATACCCTGAGCCGCCGTCTGCGGATGTCTTCTCAGGCGGGATCGACCGGGTGTTCCGTCAGACGCGCTTGAACAACGCGTCGACCTGAGTCGGCCCGAATTCGGCCGTCATCACCTGATTGAAGATTCCCGCGACGGTGAACCCGCGCGTCTTCAGGTAGTCGGTGACTTCCTCGAAGAGCGGTTGGCCTTCGTAGAGCTCGGTGAAACTCAGCTCGACGTAGATGAAGTCCACTTCGCCGAGCGTGTCGCAGCCTTGAAAGACCCCGAGCTCTCCGCCCTGGACATCGACCTTGAGCAGAATGGGGTGAGCGAGCGCAGCGAAGTCGACACAGTCGTCAAGGCGTTTGACCGAGACCTCGATGGTCGATTCGCCGCGGACTCCGAACGCTCGTTCCTGGCCCTTCCCCGGTCGCAGTAACGAGGAGCTGTCGGCTCGGTCGGCGACGTAGAACGTTGCCTTGTCTTCGGCGCTCGCCAGCGCTACACGTTGCAGGCGGGTCCGCCCGTCCGGCGGAAGCACCTGCTCGTAAACGTCGGCTTCGCTCGGCAGCGGCTCGAAGGCGATGATCTCGGCCTCGGGTCGCAGGGTGCGAAAGGCGAGGCTGAACTGTCCCTTGTTCGCTCCGGCGTCGACCAGCGTATTGGCTGCACAAAATCGGATTGCGGAGAAGTGCTCCGCCGCGGCAGCGACCCGGTGGCTGAATACCGCCCGAACCAGCGGGGGGTATCGGAGCAAACTTATCCCTTTTCGAACCTGTGCAAGTCGGGGCAGCAAATCGAGCCTCCTCTATGTGGTCAAGAATGTCCGGGAGCCTTCGCACATGCGGCGCGGAGCATGAGGTGAAGAAGTGTTTGATCCCCCCTCGGTCATTACCCCTAGCTGACCGGTAGATATCGCATCCAGGGCAAATTTAGCACCGCGACGTCATGCCGGCGGGCCAGCACGGTCATCGGTTGGCACCCCGCTGTGAGCCACGTACCCGGGGTCGTTACCACCATCGCAGCCGACCGCGAGACTTCCCTGCATGTTGTTTCCCGCGGCAGTATTGTCCATCCAACGGGCGGGTGCAGACGGGGACGGAAGAGTGGAAA
The DNA here is from genome assembly GCF_013404075.1 of Mycolicibacterium vinylchloridicum. Lineage (GTDB taxonomy): Bacteria > Actinomycetota > Actinomycetes > Mycobacteriales > Mycobacteriaceae > Mycobacterium > Mycobacterium vinylchloridicum. The sequence goes on along the minus strand of NZ_JACBJQ010000033.1, from coordinate 53,724 downwards.
GCGCACACGCTCGGACAAGGCGCTCTTCGCCGCCTAGATTAGAGCAGCAGATTATGTAAAAGGGGGATGCAATGCAGGCTGCCAAGGTGTACGACGTCGGAGTCCTTGGATTGGGCTACGTGGGCTTGACGCTCGCGACGGTTCTTGCCGACGCCGGCAACTCGGTTATCGGTATCGAGAAGCGTGCCGACGTCGTCGAACTGACCAATCAGGGCGTGCCGCACTTCTCAGAAGTGGGGCTGGCGGACGCGCTCACCCGCGTCACCAGCTCCGGCAAGCTTGTCGCCGCAGAGCATTTCGGCGAGAACGTGACGTGCAATACCTACATCATCACCGTCGGCACCCCGCTATCCGGTGAAGGCACGGTCCGCCTCGACATGATCGAGGCGGCGACTCGCCAGGTGGCTGAGAACATGCGCGATGGTGCCTTGGTCATCCTGCGTTCGACCGTGCGGATTGGAACGGCCTCCGAGGTTGTCGCGCCGATTCTGGCGGCCACCGGAAAGAAGTTCGACATCGCCATGTGCCCCGAGCGAACTCTCGAGGGCCGTGCACTTCAGGAATTACGGGAGCTGCCGCAGATCATCGGTGCGGACCCTGTCGCGTCGGATCGTGCCGCCGCCGTGTTCCAGCGGCTTACGAGCTCGATCGTCAAAGTATCGAGTGCCGAGGCTGCTGAGATCGTCAAACTCGTCGACAACACTTACCGCGACATTCAATTCGCGTTCGCGAATGAAGTTGCCAGGCTGTGCGACGCGTTCGGCGTCAACGCACATGAGGTGATCTCGTCGGGCAAGCTCGGGTATCCGCGCACCTCAGTCGCGCTGCCCGGCTTGGTTGGCGGACCGTGTCTGGAGAAGGATCCGCACATCCTGCTCCAAAGCGCTCAGAGTCGGGGTTTGAACTTGGAGATCACCTCGGCAGCTCGCCTCGTCAATGAACGTCAGCCCATTGAGACCGTCGGATTCATCAGCGAGGAGATCGCACGGCGCCAACTGCCTTCGCCGTTGCGATTACGCGTTATCGGCATGGCGTTCAAGGGGATACCGGCTACCGACGATCTGCGGGGCTCGATGTCGATCAAAGTTCTGGACGCGCTCAAGAAGGCTCATCCGGATGCAGACGTGGGGATCTTCGACCCGGTGATTGCGCCGGACGTGCTTGAGCGCGCCTTCCCGAGCGAGGAGGTGTTCACACGGTTCGGCGATGCTGTCAGCGGCGCTTCTGTGGTAGTGATCGCCAATAATCACCCGGCGCTGGGTGGCATCTCGCCTCGCACGATGAGTGAGTTCATCGGGCCGAACGGTTTCGTCTTCGACTACTGGAACCACTTCAGCCACCTGCCGACATCAGAACTGGGCGACTCGTATTTCGCTGTCGGGCACACTGAATCGGCCGCATGATGGGGCCTCGCGTCGTAGTGACCGGCGGTGGCGGATTCATCGGCGCCTACCTGGTGAAGCGCTTGGTGCATGACAACTGGGACGTCGCAGTGGTCGACACGATGATTCGCGGCGACGCCGGTCGTTTCAGTGAAGTCGCTGATCAAGTGGAACTGTTCTCCTGCGACGTCCGCGACCAGGAGGCGCTGGAATCGGCATTTGCCGGGGCCCAGGTGGTCATGCACCTCGCCGCCATCAACGGCACCGAGAACTTTTACAAGAGGCCCGAACTCGTGTTGGACGTCGGTTTGCGCGGCGCGCTTGCGGTGGTCAACGCCGGGCGAAACGCAGGCGTGCCGGACCTGGTCGTCGCATCGACCGCTGAGGTCTATCAGACGCCGCCGGTGGTGCCGACCCCGGAGACTGTGCCGCTGACCCTGCCCAACAGCCTCAACCCGAGGTACTCCTACGGTGGTTCGAAGATCGTCAGCGAGTTGATCGCTTTCAATTATGCGCAGGAGCACTACCGAAAAGTTCAGGTATTTCGCCCGCACAATGTGTATGGCCCGGACATGGGGTGGAAACACGTTATACCGCAATTTATTTCACGGGCGATATCGGGCAGTGAAATGAATCCCGGCAAGACTGTCCCGTTCGAGATTCAGGGGGACGGGGCCGAGACGCGGGCGTTCTGCTTCGTCGACGACATCGTGGCCGGCATCCTCGCCATGTACGAGCACGGTGGTCACCGAGAGATCTATCACATCGGCAACGATGAAGAAGTGACGATCCGCGAATTGGCCGCCCGTGTCGGTGCCGCGCTCGGGACCGACCTGGACATTCAGCCTGGCCCCGCCGCTGAAGGCGGAACCCCCCGGCGGTGTCCTGACATCTCCAAAATGCGCGCTCTCGGTTACAAGCCCGAGGTCGATCTCGACGAAGGACTTCGCCGCACGGTCGCGTGGTACTCCGAACATCGAGGTGAGGACGTGACCAATGAGCTCCTCTGAGCGGACGAAAATGCCGGGTGAGCGGCGGGGGAGTCGGCGTTGAACAAGAATGCTCGAATCTATGTGGCGGGCCACCGAGGCATGGTCGGATCGGCGATTGTCCGCCGACTCGTCGACGGTGGATATACCGACATCCTGACCCGCACCCACAGCGAACTACCGCTCGACGATGCGGACTTGGTGGCCCGCTTCTTTGCGGACGAGCGGCCTGAGTGTGTCGTGTTGGCCGCCGCGAGAGTGGGCGGCATCGTCGCGAACGCGACTCAGGGCGGCGACTTCATCCGCGAGAATCTGCAGATTCAGACGAATGTCATTGACTCGGCCTATCGTAGCGGCGCGCAGCGGTTGTTGTTTCTGGGCTCCAGCTGTATCTACCCGAAGTTCGCCGAGCAGCCAATCGTGGAAGAAGCGCTTCTCACGGGGCCACTCGAGGAAACCAACCTGCCGTACGCGGTCGCCAAGATCGCCGGCAAGACGATGTGCGACGCCTACGCACAACAGTTTGGGTTCAAGGCGTTCACCGTCATGCCCTCAAACGTGTTTGGGGTGGGTGACAACTTTCATCCCGAACACTCGCATGTGGTGGCGGGCATGATGCGACGTTTCCACGAGGCGAAGGTCGAATCACACGACAAGGTGGTGGTGTGGGGTACTGGTTCGCCGATGCGCGAGCTCATCGATGCCGACGATTTGGCTGACGGCTGTGTCTTCCTCCTGGAAAACTATGACGGCGGGGGCATGATCAATGTTGGCTCCGGTGAAGAGATTTCAATTCGTGAGCTGGCGCTGTTGATGAAGACAGTCGTGGGTTTCGAGGGCGACGTAGAATTCGATGCCTCTCGTCCGGACGGCACACCCCGCAAAATCATGGACAACAGCAAGTTGCTGGCATTGGGATGGCGTCCCAAATTCACCATTGAAGCGGGTCTGCGGAAGATGTACGAGTGGTTCGTCTCTGGTGAACACATTCGAGGCGCGTGACGGAGCCTACCTGACGCAGGTCCAATCTCGTTGACTTGCTTCGGTTCTCAGAGATCCCCGGGTATTTCGAGGAGTCTCATTCCGCCGGTAGTTCGGGACTCGCCTTCTCTACAGGCGCGGGGGACGGTTCAGGCTCAGGCTTCTTGCTGTCGCCGTAGTAGCTGTAGCTGTAATGATAGGCACCGCCACCGCGCGTGGGCATCATTGTCACGACTGCACCCAGCAGAGTCGCGCCGACATCCTCCAAATTGCGTACGGCGTGCGCGATCTGATCCCTCTTGGTGTGACCGAAGCGCGCCATGATCAGTGCGCCGTCGGCGTTGGCGGCGAGAAGAGCGCCGTCGGTCACCGCGAGCAGGGGAGACGAGTCGACGATGACGTAGTCGTACTTCTCGCGTAATTCGCTCAACACACTCTTGGCGGCCTTCGACCCCAATAGTTCACTGGGGTTTGGTGGAGTCGCGCCCGAGGTGAGCACTGTCAGTCGGGGAAACTTGGTCTCTTGGAGCACCTCGGAAAGCGATGCCCCGCCACTGAGCACGGTGCTGAACCCAGCTTGCCCCACGAGATTGAGATATTTGTTGAGCGAGGGAAGTCGCATATCCCCGTCAACAAGAACGACATCGTGTTCTGCCTCAGCGAGGGCTAACGCGATGTTGATTGCGGTGGTGGACTTGCCTTCATTCGGCGCTGAGCTGGTGACGACAATGACTCGAGGCGGATTGTCCACGGCCAAGAATTGCAGGTTGGTCCGTAGTTTGCGGAAAGCCTCGGCGATTGCCGAATTGTCGTTGTCGAACAAGATCGCTGGTTGGTTTCGCCGCCCTTTGTCGAGCGGTACAGTCCCCACGATGCCGACGCCGGTGATCTCTTCGAGGGAGTCGTGGCTCTTGACGGTGTTATCGAGCACGTCCCGAAGGGCGGCAAGTCCGATGCCGGCCAGCAAGCCCAGTCCCAGGCCTACGGCGAGATTTCGAGCTGTCTTGGGGACAACCGGTTCGCTCGGAACCGAAGCACGTTGTTCCACCACCACTCGGGCGTCCGGTTCGGCGCCAGGCTTGGGCGTCTCGAGTTCACGGACCATGTTCACGAACTCATCGGACATGGCGTTGGCGATATCACGGGCGCGGACGGGTGACTCATCCAGGACTGAGACGTCGATCAGAACGGTGTCGAGCTTCGCCGTTGCCTTGACTCGGCCCTCCAGCGTGGCCGCATCCATGTCGACGCCCAGTTTGTCGAGAGTTCGCTGAGCCAACGTCTCGCCGGTGATCAGCTGGGTGTAGGAGAGGACACGTTCCTGCGAGAGCCGATTACCCTGGTACAGCTCCGCCGCTGACGAGCCGGCTGAGGTCGAAACATAGAGCCTGGTCGACGCTTGGTACAGCGGGGTGGTGAGGAGCGAATAGGTAATCGCAGCCAATACCGCCAAGAGTGCGGTGACCACGACTGTGATCCATCTCGTCCGCAGCAGCTTTGTGAAGTCCTGAAGATTCACGCTTATCCCTCCCTCGCTGACCTTCTATCAGGCCGACATATCGTCGTCGACTGTCGGTTGAAGGCCCAGCCCCGCGGCGCAACTCCCCGAGCCCGACGATGCCCAGCCCCCCGGGTGGTTCGGCTGCTCCCGCATAATGCGTATTGTCTCACTCCCGATGCTGTCGCGCCGAAACACATGGATGGTGGACGATTTGGTGAGTCCCGAAGAAGCGGCGAAGTCATCGAGGTCAATCGATCTCACTTCGAACACACTGGCACCGAAACCTTGGGCGTGGGGTGATCCGCGAGCGGCTGAACCGGCACCCGGGCTGCGCCCGGCGAGTTCGGCTCTGTCAGGCGGAAGGTCAATTCGACCGTCTGCCCCGGCGGTATGGCCACCTGAGACTCAAAGCTCGGATGTCCACGTTCTGTTGATCCGAAGACACGCGTCCGCTTCCCGTTGACGAGGACGCCATTCACTTCCGCACCCTGGGTCGCGAGAAGACGGACAGAAGTGAGCATCGTCCCCCTGGGGATATCCCCTGCGAACTCGGGAAAAAAGCCCAGCCGCCCGGCAACATAGTCCGGTAGCCCGGCCGTGTCCTTGAGGGTGTTAGTTAGCCGGACTGTGACGGTTGAATTACGTTTATCGCCATCACATCCGTCGGCAACGTACTCGATCTGTCGATCGAGGTAATAGTCCATCTTGTTGCCGCCGAGATTGTTGATGACAACATCCGCGTATGGCGCCGGATCGTCCGGAATCACGTGGGCCAGTGGCGTTTCTTCCAAGAGCTTCTGATCGGCTGGGTTCGAGCTCCATACCGCGATTCGGCGTTCACTGACCGCTCGCCCCAGCGCGTTGAGCAGCTTGCGCGGTGACTCCACCGGCTTGGTGATTTTCTTGACCACCTCGGTCGCGATGTCCTGTAGGTATTGCTTTCGTCCACTCTGATCAGCGGGGTCGGGAAAGCGTGCATAGACAGTCGACTCGGTGAGCTCGACGACGTTGTCTTTGGTGACTGTCTCGCCGCCCGGCAGCGTCACAGGGCCGGTAGCGCCGAGGATGTAGCTCAGCGCAACCGGATCAATGGCGATCACCCCGTCGACATTCATCCCGGTCTGCTGAGACCACAGCGACTTCCAGATTTGTGCCGCATACGGAAAATGCGAGCTTTGGTTGCTATTTCGGGAGTCGGTAGTGGGGTTGGTGAACCCGTACTGTTCGTCGAACTCCGGGTTGATCGAGAATGGGGTGAACTTCTTGTCGAGCTCGGTGTTCGGGCCCAAACTGTCTACGCTCGGCTTGCCGTCGTCGAAACGCAGAATCCCGAACCCTCCGAGCAGCCCTCCGGTACCGCGGGCCTCGGCATTGGTCTGGAAACCCATGAAGTAGCTGCGCGGGCCGTCGGCGCCCAGCATCGACGGCGCCAGCTGCGCTGCGAGCGCGGTGTCGCCCAGCAGCCGTGAGATGTCGGTCGCCTGCGCTTGGAGCTGTGTTCGAGCGCCATCGACAGCGGAGAGGTAGCTCGGAACCGCAATCGCCTGTGCAGCCGCATCGAGCCGGGCCGCGTTGGCCGCGATCTCCCTCAATGCGGGTTCTTCTTTACGCAGCGCCTGCACGTCCAGTCGACCATTCGCGAGTAACTGGTCCGGCGCAATCGTCGTGCCGGCATCGGCGACAGGTTTCAGCACGTCGGCCGCAAGCCCCAGCACGACATCTGATATCTGCTGGCCGGTCTTGAATGGGCTGCCCAACCAAGGCACAACGGAAACGATGCTCCACGGCACGGAGTGTGTTGCGTCGCGGGCCGCCTGTGCATGCGATTGCGCGTCGGCGGCGAAGCGAGAGGCGTCCTTGGTATTCCCTTGCAGCAGTGCGTCTTTGGTTTGTTGCGCACTGTGGCGCGCTTGTTCGAGGGCGGACTTCGCCTGTTGCGCTCGCAATCCTAGCCAGCAGCCGAACGCGACGACGATGAGGAGCGCGGCGAGCGCGCCCCATACGACCTCGCGACGCTGGAACCAGCGCCGCTCGTCGTCATCGCCCTCGTCTGTCAGAATCGCATCGTCATCGGCCGGGTCATCATTGAACCGTCGTCGCGAAAAGAATCTCACTCAGTTAGTTCCCATACTCCAGTGCAGACAGGCATCCGTGGCGCAGCCGCAACAGTGGCCAACAAAAAACGACCCGCCAGCTGCCGATTGACAACAACTGACGAGTCGTTTTCGCAGATTACTTAGGCCGAGGTGGAGTACGGACCGATCTTGATGGCCTTGGCCACGTTGTTGGCGGCGTTGTCGAAGCCGTTCGCAATACTCGTCAACCCAAAGGCGCCAGCCACAAGGCCGGTGAACGCGAGACCACCGTAGACGAATGTCCCGAAGAACTGGACGACGGACTGGAGGCCGTTCTGTGCCGAGAGAACGAACCCGGAGATGAAGGTCTGGATGACCTGCGAGGGCGAGGAGGCATTGGCTGCCGCAGACTTGTTGCTACCCGGAGTGCCAGGGGTGTCAACGATGACCACCGGGTCGACGAGCAGTTCGGCGGAATTGCCTACTCCTAGCGTGAACGGCGCCAGGCTCGGTGCTGCGTGAGCGACCGTAGGCGTGAACGCAGCAGCTGCGGCAACAGCAGCCACGGCCGTGCCGACCTGAAGTTTCGTGGTGAGAACCGACATAACAACCCCCCAATGTGTGTGGTCTAGATCCCATAACGGATTGGCTAAATAGTCTCAGAGGTCCTAGGACGTGTCAACCGGAATGGCGCAGATCGATGGACATTTTCTTTTCCGTTGTGTTAAGAAATTTGCGATCGACAAGGCCCGGTCTGCGCTGAGTTGCTCGGTGCCCCGGAGCAGGGCCTTTACCCAGGGCCTTTAACGGCCCACTGCGTGCGCGAAGCCACTGATGTCGTTCACCGACGCCGCGAACACCTCCGGCATCAGCGCCGGGAACAGCAAGTCGCCGCCGTGGCAGGTCCCGACCACGATGCGCCCGGCGGCGGGCACGCCCGCGGCGAGCAGCCTGCGGTAATAGAGGAGTCCCTCGTCGCGCAGCGGATCGAGCTCGTTCATCGAGATCACGTGCGGCGGCAGGCCGACCAGGTCTTCGTGGCCGGCGACGCCGGCCCAGCAGGTGGGATCGTCGACGTATGTTTTGTCCGGGTCATAGATCGAACCCAACAGTGCCGCCTGCTGGGCACTGATGAAGTAGCCGTCGTTCTCCCGCAGCGACGGCAGCTCGTCCGGATAGTCCAGCCAGCGGTTCGAGATGTACGGGCATTGCGCGTACGCCCCGGCGATCTCATGGAGCCAGCCCTCACGTTTGGCCTTGTGGGTGACGGTCAACGTCAGGTTCCCGCCGCCGGACTCGCCCACGACGATCAGGTGGCTCACCCCGAGATCGGCGGCGTTGGCGTATACCCACCGAGTGGCGGCCGCGCAGTCGTTCAGCCCTGCCGGATACGGGTGCGCGCCGAGCCGGCCGCCTGAGTTTCGGAACTCCACCCCGACAGCCACCAGGCCGGTGGCCGCGAGGCGCTCCCGCAAGTAGCGGTAGCTGGCATCATCGGCGCTGGCGATGGCCATCGCCCCGCCGTGAAAATGCACGACTGCCGGCAGCGGGCCATCGGCGTCATCCGGGCGGCTGACGAACAGCGCCACCTCGTTGCCGTCGACGCCGGGAATCGTCACCGTCGAGGTCGACACGCCCGCCGGCGTCGGGGCGGAGTGGGCGAACGCGTCGAGCACTCCGCCGACGGCCGCCTCGGCGGCCGCGGCGTATGCCATCCGGTCCGGCAACGGCGAGTCGAGGCTCAGCGGTGCGTCGGGAAGGACGTCGGCCAGGCCGATCGGGGCGAAGGCCGCAACCATTCGCGGATCGGATCGAGGGTCGGTGCCGAGCGTGCAATTCGGATCGGCAAGGCGGCCAACAAGCATGCTCTCGACAGTAACCCCCGGTCAGCCGCCGCATTCGGTGATTCGCCGACGGAGAAATTCCCTTCCGGGTTCAGAGCCGTTGAGTTCCATTGCCTTCCGATACTCCGAGATCGCCTCGCCGTGCCGTCCCGCCCGGCGCAACAGATCGGCGCGAACCGCGGGCACCAGATTGGAGCGAACCAGGCGCGGGTCGTGAGCAACGCCGTCCAGCGCCGCAAGGCCTGCTTCCGCGCCGTCGCGAAAGCCAACTGCCAGAGCTCGATTCGCCCGCACCACCGGCGAATCGGTCAATCGCACCAGGAGGTCGTACGCCCGGCAGATCGTGACCCAGTCCGTCTGCTCCCAGCTCGGGGCAAGTGCATGCGCGGCCGCGATCACCGCTTGCGGCAGGTAGGGCCCGGTCGACCCGTCCGCGCGGCGCAGCGCGTCGAGCCCGCGCGCAACCCTGCCCCGATCCCATTGCCGCCGGTCCTGTTCCTCCAGCGGGACCAACGCGCCGGCGGCATCGGTACGGGTCGATCGTCGTGAATCATGCAGCAGCACAAGGGCATGCAGTGCGTGAGATTCCGGCTCGGCGGGCATCAGCGCGCGCAACTCGCCGGCCAGACGCACCCCCTCGTCGCACAGCTCGTCGCGGATCGCCGATGGTCCGGCCGTCGACCAGTACCCCTCGGTGAACACCGAATAGATACACGACAGCACGTGCGGTGTGCGTTCGCCGAGCAGCTCCTGCGGTGGCACCCGAAGCGGAATGTTGGCATGTCGGATCTTGTGTTTGGCCCGCGTGATCCGCTGGCCCACCGCCGCTTCGCTGACCAACAGCGCCCGCGCGATCTCCGGCACAGTCAATCCCGATACCAGACGCAGCGTCAACGCGAGCTGGGAAAGACGCTCCAGTGCCGGGTGCGCGCAGGTGAACATCATCCGCAACTCGTCGTCGCGGACCCGGTGCACCACCGGTGTGTCGGCTGATCGGTCATCCGGCATGGCCGCCAATTCCTTTCCGGGACGGACGGATTCGCGGCGCAGCCGATCTCTGGCCCGATTGCGGGCAACCGTCGCCAACCATCCGCCCGGGTTGTCGGGCATGCCATCTCGAGGCCAGCTGCGTATCGCCTCCGCGCAGGCTTCCTGGACGGCGTCTTCGGCGATGTCCAGGTCACCCGACCAGCGTGCGAGCGCGGCCACCGCGGGACCCCACTCTCGCCGGAAGACGCCGTCCAGAGAACGCATCTACAGCCCGGACACACCCGCCAGCCGGCGCAGCTGAACCACCGACGCCGGGATCATCGAGGCGATCTTTGTCGCCTCGTCGCGATCGGCCGCCGACAACAGGTAGTAGCCGTTGGCCACCTCGGCGCCCTCCGCGTACGGGCCGTCGGTCAGTACCACCTCGCCGTCACGGACACGCACCGTCGTCGCCGTCGACGGCGGGTGCAGCGGCGCCCCGCCCAGGATGTGTGCGCCTGCCGCCGCGCCGAATTCGGCATGGTCGGCCAACCCCTGGTCCCACTCCGGACTACCGGGAACGTTCACGCTCTCGGCCGGTTCGAGTAGCAGCGCCAGCCAGTCCGACGCGGTGGTGGGGCGGCCGACGGGGTTCCAGTGCACGATCGGCCACACCTCGACCGCGCCGTACTCGGCGGCCGGGACCTGCCGGGCCAGTTGCAAGGCGTCGTCGAGGTTCTCGGCTTCGAAGACGTAATAGCCCCCCGCGACCTCGGCGCCTTCGGCGTATGGGCCGTCGGTGATGACCGGTGCATTCGGCCCGCCGGTGATCTGCACGGCCTCGGCTGCCGCACCGAGCGCGTCGCCCTCGCGGATCGCCGCCGCCTCGCGGGCGTGGAAATCGAGATAGGCAGCCATCTCGCGGCCGGCCTCGTCGGGGGTCAGATCGCGTTGTTTTCCGTGGAGCAGTGCGAAGTAGTACATGGCGATGTCCTCCCAGGTTGGGGGAGTGGAACCCGGCTGGTTTCACTCTCTACCTGTCTGACGAACGACGCCCGCTCAATCCGACACGCGTCGCCGAGATCGACGCTTTGGCGCGAATTACTCGAACTTCCGCTGCCGTTTGTCGGTCTGGGCGTAGGAGACCTAGGCGGCGCCTGGCTTGAGGTAGGTCACCAGGCTGACGTCGATCGCTTCGTCGACGTAGTAGTACTGGCAGCCCGTCAGGTACCGCATGTAGTTGTTGTAGCTCTCTTCACCGGCAGCCGCGATCGCCTCGTCCCGGTGCTGCTCCAGGCGGGCCGCCCAGATACCGAGGGTCTTGATGTAGTGGTTGCGCAGCGACAGTGGCTCGGGCACAACGAAGCCCGCCTTCTCGCCGTGCTCGACCAGCATCTTGGTGCTCGGGATGCGACCGCCGGGGAAGATGACGTCGACCATGAACTTGGCGAAGCGGGCCAGCTCGAACGTCAGCTTCTTGCCGCGAGCCGCCAGATCGTCGGGGTGGTAGCCGCAGCTGCTCTGGATGGTCATCCGGCCGTCGTCGGGCATGATGTCGAACGAGTTCTTGAAGAAGTCGTCGTAACGCTCGAAGCCGAAGTGCTCGATGGCCTCGATCGACACGATCCGGTCGACGGGGCTGTGGAACTGCTCCCAGCCTTCGAGTCGAACATCGAACGTGCGTCCGGAGTCGACCTTGCTCAACAGCTGTTCGCAGTAGGCCTTCTGGTTCTTCGACAGCGTCAGGCCGATGACGTTGACGTCGTACTTCTCCATCGCGCGCCGCAACGTCAGGCCCCAACCGCAGCCCACCTCGAGCAGGGTCATGCCGGGCTTGAGGTCAAGCGCGTCGAGGTGCTGGTCGACGTTGGCGATCTGGGCTTCGGAGAGGGTGGCATTCGGACCGGTGAAGTATGCGCAGCTGTACTTGCGGGTGGGGTCTTGGAAGACACCGAAGAAGTCGTCCGAGAGGTCGTAATGCGCCTGAATTTCTTCGAAATGGGGCCGCATGTCCTTGGTTTCAGTTGCCTCGGGCATGAGTGTTAAGCCTTCCTGATTTTTCTTGTCTCACTGCGTGACTGCCCCCGCGAGTGGTTCTGCGCGCCAGTATGCACGATGTGATCTGGACCATACCGTCTCGACCCACCGGAACGGCGATCAAACGGTAGGTGAACCGGGCGTTTCGTTCGCCTGCTTCTCAAGCGTGAACTGATCGACGTCGATGTACCCTACCCGGAATCCGCGCGCGCATCCGGTGAGGTACTTCATGTAGCGCTCATAGACCTCCTCGGACTGCACCTCGATGGCCTTGTCCCGGTTGGCCTGCAGCGCCTCTGCCCAGCAATCCAGTGTGCGCGCATAGTGCGGCTGGAGTGACTGAACCCGAGTAAGTATGAAACCGGCCCTGGTGGAGTGGTCCTCCACCTTCTCGACCGTCGGCAGGCGGCCGCCCGGGAAGATCTCGGTGAGCATGAACTTCGCGAACCGCGCCGCCTCGAAGGTCAGCGGGACCTTTCGCTGCGCCATGTCTTCAAACGTGAACGACGTGATGGTGTGCAGCAGCATCACGCCGTCGTCGGGCAGGACCTTATGGGCCATGGCGAAGAAGTCGTCGTAGCGGTCGAAGCCGAAGTGCTCGAAGGCGCCGATCGACACGATCCGGTCGACGGGTTCGTCGAACTGTTCCCAGCCCCGAAGTTCGATCCGCTTGTCGCGTGGGCTCTCGGAGTCGGCGAAAACCTGCTCGACGTGGTCACGCTGGTTCTTCGACAACGTCAGGCCGATGACGTTGACGTCGTATTTCTCCAGGGCGCGCAACATGGTGGCGCCCCACCCGCAGCCGACGTCGAGCAGGGTCATCCCCGGCTGCAAGCCGAGCTTGCCCAGCGCCAGGTCGATCTTGGCGATCTGGGCCTGCTCCAACGTCATGTCGTCGCGTTCGAAGTAGGCGCAGCTGTAGGTCTGGGTCGGGTCGAGGAAAAGCCGGAAAAAGTCGTCAGACAGGTCGTAGTGGGCCTGTACGTCCTCAAAATGAGGTTGGAGCCGTTTGGCCATGCTGGTGTGCCTTTCGCATTGACTGCTTCAGGCAGCAACGACGAATCCCCCCCGTTGGGATTGTGCGGTTACCGCTTGTGCAGAACTGATGCTAGCCGGTGAGGCTGGCACTAGACGAGTCCCAAGCGCACCATTATTAGCTAGTTGACCTCGGCAAATGTGGTCTTGAGCTCACCGACGATGTCGTCCCACAGCGGCTCGGGCAGGTCGTGGGCCATGCCGTCGAACAGGACCAGCCGCGCGTTCGGAATCGCCGACGCGATCGAGCGACCGCCCGACGGGCGCATCAGTTTGTCGGCGCGACCGTGCATGACCACGGTCGGCGCGGTGATCTGCCGGTCATAGCGCTTGAGGCTGCCGCTGCCGAGGATCGCGCTGAAGTGCCGGGCGATGCCCTGGGGGTAGTGCGCGCGCTCGTACGCCTCGATCGCATTCGCGCGAGCCTGCTCGTCGGGCAACGGATAGCCGGGACTGCCGAGGATCTTGCCGACCCGGACCGCATTTTCCACGATCACCTCTCGTGGCGAGTTCGGCGGCGGCCCGGTGATCAGCGACAGCAGCGCGCGCGGTGCCGGGGGAGGCAGAAGTGCAGAGTTGTTGGACGAGAAGATGATTCCCAGAGCATTCGTTTTGTGGCTGTACCGCGCGGCGAAGATCTGCGCGATCATCCCGCCCATCGACGCCCCCACCACATGGGTCCGGTCCAGCCCCAGATGATCGAGCAGCGCTGCCGCGTCGTCCGCCATGTCTTCCAGCGTGTAGACCGATGGGCTGGGGCGACCGATGTAGGAGCGCAACAGGTTCGGCACGAACCGGCCGCCGGCCCGCTGGCCGTGCAGTTTGGACGACAGCCCGACGTCGCGGTTGTCATAGCGGATGACCCGATAGCCTTGGCTGACCAGCTTCTCGCAGAAGCCGTTGCGCCACAGTAGAAGCTGAGCGCCCAGTCCCATCACGAGCAGGACCGGTGGGTCGCCGGGATTACCCATGTCCTCGAAGTAGATTTCTACCTCGTCGCTTACTGTGGCTGTGCCGGAACGGATTTCCATCAGACCTCGACGTCGCTCTGGTGTTCGCGGCTGACCTCGACCATGAAGTTGGCGAAGTAGCCGGAGAACTGGGGGTCGTTCATCATCTGCCACTTGGGTGCGAGCAGCTTCATGTACCGCTCGACATAGAGAAACTGTTTGCCGATCAGCACCAGCTCGCGCGGCAGCTTCACGTCGTAGGCGTCGGCCAATGTGGACAGTTGCTTGCCGATGTCGGCGTAGGACATGTCCCCGAGCGTCTTGAGGCTCAGTGGGGCCGCGAACGCCTCGAGGTCCTTGGCGGCCTCCTTCTCGGGCTTGGTGGTGCCCACCGCGCCCAGCAGGACCACGATCTTGCCGGCGGCCGCGTGGTCCTTCTTGACCAGCAATGCGTAGACGAGCTCGCGCAGCAGCCAGCGGGTGCGCGGGTCGATGCGGCCCATGATCCCGAAGTCGAGGAACACGATGCGGCCGTTGGCGTCGACCAGCAGGTTGCCGGCGTGCAGGTCACCGTGGAACAGGCCGTGCCGCAGCCCGCCCTCGAAGGTGGAGAACAGCAGCGCTTTGACCAGCTCGGTGCCGTCGAAACCCTGCTTGCGGATCTCCTTGACGTCGTCGATCCGCACGCCGTGCACCCGCTCCATCGTCAGCACCCGCTCGCTGGTGAACTCCCAGTGCACCGCAGGCACCCGGATATTGCGGCCCAGCGGTGAACCGTGCAGGCCTGACACCCAGGCCTCCATCGACTGTGCCTCGATGCGGAAGTCGAGCTCTTCGGCCAGGTTGTCGGAGAAGTCGGCGACGACGTCCTGGGCGGACAGCCGACGGCCCAGCTTGGCCAGCTCGACGAGCTGGGCGAACCGCTTCAGGATCTGCAGATCGGCGGCCACCCGGCGGCGGATGCCGGGCCGCTGGATCTTGACGACGACGTCTTGGCCGCTGTGCAGGGTGGCGAAGTGCACCTGAGCGATCGAGGCCGACGCGAACGGTTCCTCGTCGAACGTGGCGAACAACTGGGCGGGGTCGCCGCCGAGCTCTTGCTTGAGCAGCTTGTGTACCTCGGCGGTATCGGCCGGCGGCACCGAGTCGAGCAGCCCGCGGAACTCGCGGCTCAGCCCTTCGCCGAATGCGCCCGGGCTGGACGCAATGATCTGACCGAACTTGACGTAGGTGGGACCGAGGTCGGCGAAGGTCTGTGGGATCTGCTTGATGACCTTGTCCTGCCAGCGCCCCCGCCCGGGCAGCGTGCCGAGCACGCGGGCGCCGGTGCGGGTGAGCTGCCAGCCAGTGGTTCCCATGCGGGCGGCCTCGACCGGCAACGGAACGCGATCGAGCTTGGCTACTTCGCGGTGTTTGGTCGAACTCATCCTTGAAGTGTGCCAAATCGGCGATCAATACCACCAATTTCACAGTCGCGCAGCGACGCCGGTCACGGCGGCGTGTTCACCTCACGACTTCGGTTGCCATGGCGTCAGCCACGGCTGTGGCTCCATACCCTCCGCGGCGGCGACGAGCTCGTACATCGTTGCGCCGTCCAGGGTTTCGCGGATGATGTCGGCGTGGCCGGCGTGCCTGGCGAGCTCGGTGATCAGATGAGAGAACACCCATCGCACTGACCAGGATTCGACGTCGTTGGGAAACCACGGAGCATCGCGTGGCACCGGCACCGCGGCGTCCAGATCGGCCGTCTCCACCAGCCGCAACGAATCGGCGTTCTGTGCGACGAAGGCGGCCACGAGCTGCGCCAACGTCTCGTCGGGCCGCATCACGTGCTCGTCCTGGTATTCCGCGGCCCGTTCCTCGAAGGGGCGGTTGTCGGCGCGCGGTTCGTGCGGTGCTGCGGCGACCCGTTGCATCCAGCCGCGCTGCACGCCGGTCGCATGTTTGATCAGTCCGCCGATCGACAGCGCGCTGGCCGTCGGGGTGCAGCGGGCCTGCTCGTCGGTCAACCCGTGGGCGACGGCGACGAAGGCGCTCTGCTGGTAGGCGAGGAACTCGCGCAGGGCGTGCCGCTCGTCGTGGACGGGTGGTGCGAGGGTGGGCATGATGGTCCTTTCAGCTACTCAGCGGCCTGTGGATGTATAGGTCTCGGAGACAAGCGATTTCGGCGCCGTGGTGGATGATCTCCCGGTTGATGTGCAGGATCAGTTCGGACAGCGCGTAGTCGGCATAGGGCCCTTCTGCCGGCCCGCACGCACGCGCGAGGTCGTCCTCGGACATGCCTCGCACGCCGGTGATCCAGTGCGCGTAGACGTCGTCGAGTTGGGCCAGTGCGGTGTCGGCATCGGTGGCATACGGCCAGCTCTGATAGTCGGCGGGCGGACCGCCGAAATGGGAGTGGTTGCGCATGGCCAGCACGCCGACGATGACATGCGCCAGCCGCCAGGCGATCGTGGTGAACGGCTCGGGCGTAGGTGGCGGGTAGGCGAAATCGACGGTGACCTTCCCCGGGTCGCTTCGCTCTTGCCCGCCGGAACCGTCCCCGTGCACCGTCCAGCACCCCGCCACCGGCTCCCAGAAGTACTCGTCGTCGCTCAGGCCCTCCAGTCGGGGGCGCAACGCGTTGTGCCAATGCCAGTCGATTTGGTCGGCAAGCTGGGTGGTCCAGGTCATAGCCGTAGACTTTCATGCATTGCGGACAGTTTCTGTCCGCAGACTGAGTCAGACTGGAGCGATGTCGCGGACGACGAGCCGGGTACTGCAGCTGCTCGGCCTGTTGCAATCGAGGCGGGTGTGGTCGGGCGAGGAGCTGTCCGAACGGCTCGGCGTGACCCCGCGCAGTGTCCGCCGCGACGTCGAGCGACTCCGTGACCTCGGATATCCCGTCCACGCCAGCACCGGCCACGGCGGCGGTTATCAGCTCGGCGCCGGTGCCGCGCTGCCGCCGCTGCTGCTCGACTCCGACGAGGCCGTCGCGATGGCCGTATGCCTGCGGCTGGCCGCCGGGGGGAGCGTCACCGGCGTCGGTGAGGCCGCCCTGCGGGCGTTGACCAAACTGGACCAGGTGATGCCCGCGCGGCTGCGTTCGCAGGTCGCCGCGGTACACGACGCCACCGTCACCCTGACCCTCGAGGCCGAGTCCCCGGTTGACCCGGAGATCCTGATGACGCTGGCGCGGGCCTGCCGCGACCGCGAACATGTCGACACTGACTACGTCGACCGCGCCGGTGCCCCGAGCAGCCGCCGCCTCGAGCCCTATCAGCTCGTCACCACGGGCCGGCGCTGGTATCTGTTCGCCTACGACCGCGACCGGCAGGACTGGCGCAGCCTGCGGCTGGACCGGATGGCGCAGGTGCGTGCCAGGGGTACCACCTTCACCGCCCGCGATGCGCCAGACGCCGCCGCCTACGTACGGCGCGCCATCACCACCTCGCCTTACCGCCACGTCGCCAGGGTGCGCTACCAAGCGCCTAAAAGTGTTATGGACCAGCACTTCTCGCCGACATCGGTGACCATCGAGGAGGACGGCCCCGACACCTGCGTCGTCGTCGCCGGAGCCGACGACCCGCAGACGCTGGTGCTGTATCTGGCGATGCCCGGCGTCGCTTTCGAGGTACTCGAACCCGCCGCCGTCGCCGCCGGCGCGCTGGCGATGTCGGCGCTGCTGGCCGCTGCCGGCAGCCGGTGATGCCGAGACGCGAGCAATATTTCGGGCCGGCCTGGGTATCAGGTACCCATGCGGCTGGCTACCTTCAACATCCTGCACGGTCGCAGTCTCGATGACGGCCAGGTCAGCCTGGAGCGGCTGTCGTCGTGCATTCGCCGGCTGAACCCTGATGTGCTGGCTCTGCAGGAGGTCGACCGCGAGCAGCCACGCTCGTCGCTGGCCGATCTCACTGCGGTTGCCGCCGCGGCGATGGGCGCTGCCTCGCACCGATTCGTCGCCGCCATCGCCGGCACGCCGGGGGCGACGTGGATGGCCGCGACCGGCAGCGAACAACCGGGCACCGCCGGCTACGGCATCGCGCTGCTCTCGCGGTACCCGGCGATTTCGTGGCAGGTGCTGCGGTTGCCCCGAATCCCGGTGCGATTCCCGATGTATCTGCCCGGCCCCAACCGGGTACAGATCGTCCACGAGGAGCCCCGCGCGGCGATGGCGGCCCAATTCGACACCCCGCTCGGGGTTCTCACGGTGGCCAACACCCACTTGTCCTTTGTGCCCGGCTGGAACCGCCTCCAGCTCAATCACCTGATCCGGGACCTGCGCGGACTGCCGGGGCCGCGGGTGTTGATGGGCGATCTCAACATGGGGGCGCCCGCGCAGCGCCGCCGAACGGGGCTGCGCCCGCTGGGCGTGGCCCCGACGTTCCCGCTGCACTGTCCGGACCGCCAGCTCGACCACATCCTCACCGACCATGACGACCTCGTGGCCGGCGAGGCGTGCACCCCGGTGTTACCGATCTCGGATCATCGCCCGCTGGTGATCGACGTGTCGCTCCGCTGAGAGGTGTTGGGGCCGTAGATTTGCTGGCGTGCGGATTACCTCCGCGGAGTCGACGGAGTTGTTCGTCGGCCCGCCCGATGCGCCGTTGCAGGTGGTCCGGATCGGCTACCGCGGGGCCGGCGAATCGGACACCGCGCGGGTCTCCGGCGACGGCCTGAGATCCGACGCTGTCGCGCTGACGCCGGGGGACGGGCTCGTCGAGGTACCGGTTGCGGTCTCGGGGCCGGTCGTCGGCGGACGGCGGCCGGCTCGGGTCGGCGCGGACTTCCCGTTCGAGTTCGTCGTCGCCGAGCCGGGCTGGACGATGTACATGATCAGCCACTTCCACTACGACCCGGTGTGGTGGAACACCCAGGGCGCCTACACCAGCCTGTGGACCGAGCACCCGCCCGGCCGGGCCCGGCAGAACAACGGGTTCGCGTTGGTGGCCGCCCACCTCGACATGGCCCGCCGCGACCCGGATTACAAGTTCGTGCTCGCCGAAGTCGATTACCTCAAGCCATATTTCGACACCCACCCCGAGGACCGCGCCGATCTGCGCCGCTTCATCGCCGACGGGCGGGTGGAGGTGATGGGCGGAACATACAACGAGCCCAATACCAACCTGGTCGGTGCCGAGACGGCGATCCGCAACTTCGTGCACGGAATGGGCTACCAGCGCGACATTCTCGGTGC
The DNA here is from genome assembly GCF_013404075.1 of Mycolicibacterium vinylchloridicum. Classification (GTDB taxonomy): domain Bacteria; phylum Actinomycetota; class Actinomycetes; order Mycobacteriales; family Mycobacteriaceae; genus Mycobacterium; species Mycobacterium vinylchloridicum. Next base: position 34,782 of record NZ_JACBJQ010000033.1, on the reverse strand, counting down.
CTCGCCGGCCACTGCCTGGCAGCTCGACGTCTTCGGCCACGACCCGCAGTTCCCGGGGATGGCCGCCGACGCGGGCCTGACGTCGAGCTCGTGGGCCCGCGGGCCGCATCACCAGTGGGGGCCGATGGCCGCCGAAAACGGACACGACGGCGATCCCAGGCGCATGCAATTCCGCAGTGAGTTCGAGTGGATCGCGCCGTCGGGTCTGGGCCTGCTGACCCACTACATGCCGGCGCACTACTCGGCGGGCTGGTGGATGGATTCCGCGGCATCGCTGGCCGAGGCCGAACAGGCCACCTATCAGCTGTTTTCGGAGCTGAAATCGGTGGCGCTGACCCGCAATGTGCTGTTGCCCGTCGGCACCGACTACACCCCGCCCAACACCTGGGTCACCGAGATCCACCGCGACTGGAACGCCCGCTACACGTGGCCGAGGTTCGTGTGCGCGCTGCCGTCCGAATTCTTCGCGGCCGTGCGCGCCGCGGGCGTGACTCCGTCGCCGCAAACCCGCGATATGAACCCGATCTACACCGGCAAGGACGTCTCCTACATCGACACCAAGCAGGCCAACCGAGCCGCCGAGGATGCGGTGCTCGGTGCCGAACGGTTCGCGGTGTTCGCCGCACTGCTCTCCGGTGCGCATTACCCGGAGGCTGCGCTGGCCAAGGCATGGGTGCAGCTGGCCTACGGCGCCCACCACGACGGGATCACCGGCTCGGAGTCCGATCAGGTGTACCTCGACCTGCTGACCAGCTGGCGCGACGCCTGGGAACTCGGCTCCGCGGCGCGGTCAGGGGCGCTGAAACTGCTGACGCAGGCTGCGGCGACCGAGACAGGATCGGTTCTGGTGTGGAACCCGTTGGCGCACAACAGAACCGATATCGTGACCGTTCGACTGGACGAACCCGTCGGCCTGGGTGCGTCGGTGGTGGACTCGGCGGGAGTGACGAGCCCCGCCGTCGTCTCCGGCGACGGTCACCTGGTGAGCTGGCGTGCGGCGAGCGTCGACTCGCTGGGATGGCGCAGCTACCGGCTGGTGACCGCCGATCACCCCACCGGCTGGCTGCCGGCCGATGGGACCGAGATCGCCAACGACTTTCACCGGTTGCGGGTCGATCCTGCGCGCGGCGGTGGGGTGGATTCGCTGGTCGAGCTGTCCTCCGATCATGAGCTGATCGCGCCCGGCCGGGTCGGCAACGAGCTGGCCGTCTACGACGAATATCCGGCCCACCCGAAGGCGGGAGAGGGCCCGTGGCATCTGCTCCCGACCGGACCGGTGACGTGTTCTAGTGCGGCGGTTGCAGATTCGGTCCAGGCGTACCGCTGTCCGCTCGGTGAGCGGATCGTGGTGACAGGCCACATCGACGAGTTACTGCGCTACACCCAGGTGCTGACGTTGTGGGACGGAATCGACCGGGTGGACATCAGCACCACCATCGACGAGTTCACCGGCGCCGACCGGTTGGTGCGGCTGCGTTGGCCTTGCCCGGTGCCCGGCGCGCTGCCGGTCAGCGAGGTCGGCGACGCCGTGATCGGGCGTGGGTTCGGGCTGATGCACGACCATGCCTCCGGCGAGGACCGAGCACTGGACTCCGCCGAACACCCTTGGACACTGGACAATCCGGCGCACGGCTGGTTCGGCCTGTCGTCGGCGGCCCGGATCCGGGTCGGGCCCGGCGCTCGCGCGGTATCGGTGGCCGAGGTGGTGGTACCTGCCGAGGACACCCCCAGCGCGCGGGAACTGATGGTGGCGCTCGTGCGCGCCGGGGTCACCGCCACCTGCAGCAGTGCGGAGCGTCCGCGCTATGGCCACCTCGACGTCGACTCCAATCTGCCGGACGCGCGCATCGCGTTGGGCGGCCCCGACGTCAACGCCTTCACGGCCGCGGTGCTGGCCGCCGCCGACCACGCCTACACCGCGGAACTGCACCGCCAGCTCTCGGCGGGCGGGCAAGCGCGGGTGTGGGTGCCCGCCACCCGGCCGCTGGCCGAGGTATGGCAACCCGACGCCGACCTGCGCGGTGTGCGTGATCTTCCGGTCCTCATCGTCGACGGTGGCCTCGCGGACCTCATCGACGATCTCGGCGATGCGCAGATCGACGTCACCCAACACGCGCCATCAGGGCTGGACGAGTCCGAATCGCGCACGGTCGCACTGCTCAACCGCGGCGTGCCCGGCTTCGCGGTCGAGCCCGATCACACCCTGCACAGCTCGCTGATGCGGTCGTGCACGGGCTGGCCGTCGGGAGTGTGGATCGACCCGCCGCAGCGAAAGATGCCCGACGGGTCCAACTTTGCGCTGCAACACTGGACCCACACTTTCGACTTCGCACTGGTGTCCGGGCGAGGTGATTGGCGTGAGGTTGACATGCCCTCCCGTAGCGCCGAATTCAACCACCCGATGGTCTGCGTCGTGGCCGCCGAAGGGGCCGGAGCCTTGTCTGCCGACGGGACCGGCGCCCTGGCCGCGGACGGGTCGCTGCTGCGCGTCGAACCGGCCGGCGCGGTGAGCCTGGCGGCGCTCAAGATCGGCGGGAATCCCACCGCCACGGGAAGTTCCGCCGCGGTGGACCCCGAGGATGTCACCATCCGTTTGGTCGAAACCCGGGGAACCGCAACCGAAGTCGGCATTTCCTCGGGTGTGGGCGGCGTGTCGGCGGTGGTGTCGGCCGATCTGCTGGAGAGCGCGCGCGGTGACGGTGAGCGGCCGCAGCGGCTACACGGCTACCAGATTGCAACCCTGCTGGCCCGGCTCGACGTCCATGCCGTCCTCGATGCCGACGGTGCGGCCCTGGCCCCCGAGGCCGAACACGCCCAGCCGCTGTACGCCCGGTACTGGCTGCACAATCGCGGCCCCGCTCCGCTGGGCGGCCTGCCTGCGGTGGCGCATCTGCATCCCGAAGCCGTCAGCGCCGGACCCGGTGAGCAGCTGCGTCTCCGGTTGACCGCGGCCAGCGACTGCAGCGACGCGACCCTGGCCGGGGAGGTGCGGCTGCGTGGGCCCCGCGGCTGGACCGTGGAACCGCGCGCGCTGTCCTTCGAGCTGCCCACCGGCCACCACCGCGAAGCCGAGGTTCTCATCAGCGTGCCGCCCGATGTCGCGCCCGGCCACTATCCGATTCGCGCGCAGCTCACCCTGGGCGGGGACGTGCCCGCGGCATGGCGCCAGCCCGTCGAAGACATCTGCGTCGTCTCGGTCGGCGCACCCGACGAAGAGCTGGTGCGACTGGTCACCGAGCCGGCCGAGGTCGTCGTCGCCGCCGGCGAGCGGGCCCGGCTTGCGGTCACCGTCGCCAGCGCGGCCCACACCGACCTGCCGCTGGAGGCCCACCTCGTCAGCCCGTGGGGGACCTGGGAGTGGATCGGCCCGGCTGCCCGCGGCGCCGTTATCGGCGCCCGGTCGACGGTTGAGGTGGCCTTCGACGTCGCGCCGCCGCCGGGGGTGACGCCGGGAACCTGGTGGGCGCTGATCCGGATCGGCTGCGCGGGCCGGTTGCTGTACACGCCTGCCGTGGGGGTGACGGTCCGGTGACCATCGCGGCCACCGTCGCCGGGGTGGGCGTGGACGTCGGCGAGGTCGACGCCCGCGAAGCGGCGCTGCGGGCCGCGCCGCAAGTCGCCGCGCTGCCCCGCCCGCACACCACCGAGGGGCGGCAATTGCGGCGCTGGCTCACCCAGCTCGTGGTGGCCGAGCGGCTGGTCGCCCGCGAGGCCGAAACCCTCGGCGTCACCGTCACCGCGGCCACCCCCGGCGAGGACGATCTGCTGCCCGACGAGACTGCGCGGCTGGAGATCGGCAGCATTGCCGCGGCAGTGCTGGCCGACCCAATTGCCCGCGCGGTGTTCGCCTGCCTCACCGAGGACGTCGACGTCGACGACGACACCGTCGCCGATTTCCACACCCGAAACCCCCGAAGGTTTTTGCGGTTCACCGGGAGTGCGGGCTGGCTAGTGGCGTCCGAACCGGAGCTGTCCGAGGTGCGGCCGCTGATCGTCGAGCACCTGCGTGGTGCCGCCCGGCGGCGCCGGTTCCGGATGTGGCTCGATCAGCGCCGCGCCGACCTGGTGTGGCTGGCGCCGGGCTACGAACACCCCGGCGATCCGCGTCAGCCCGACAACACCCACAAGCACTGATGAGCATGAGCACACTCACCTTGGACATCGGCGGCACCAAGATCGCCGCGGGTCTCGTCGACGCCGACGGGCGGCTGCTCTACAAGACCCGTCAGCCCACCCCGCACAGCGACGACCCCGAACAGGTGTGGGCCGCTGCGCGCCGGGCGATCACCGACGCACTCACCGAGGCCGGCGGATCCGTCGACGGCGTCGGGATCTCCTCGGCCGGACCCATCCACGTGCCGGATGGAACGACCGGCCCCATCAACATTCCCGCCTGGCGCGACTTCCCGATCCGTGACCGGGTCGCCGCCGCCGTCCCCGGCGTGCCCGTCCGGCTCGGCGGCGACGGGCTGTGCATGGCGCTGGGGGAGCACTGGCGCGGAGCCGGGCAGGGCGCGGCGTTCCTCCTCGGCATGGTGGTGTCCACCGGCATCGGCGGCGGACTCGTCCTCGACGGCGCGCCCTATCACGGCCGCACCGGCAACGCGGGCCACGTCGGGCACGTCATCGTCGACCCCGACGGGCCGCCGTGCGTCTGCGGGGCGCGGGGTTGTGTGGAGGCGATCGCCAGCGGGCCGCACCTGGCCGCCTGGGCGCGTACCCAAGGTTGGGCCGGCGCCGACGCCAAGGAGCTGGCCGAGGCGGCCGGGTCCGGGGATGACATTGCGCTGCGGGCCTTTCACCGGGGCGCCCGGGCGATCGCCGCGATGATCGCCTCGGTGGGCGCGGTCTGCGACCTGGACCTCGTGGTCGTCGGCGGCGGGGTGGCCCAGGTCGGGCCGCTGTTGTTCGACCCGCTACGTGCCCAGCTCAAGACGTACGCGGGACTGGACTTCATCTCCGGGCTGCGGGTGGTGCCCGCGGAGCTGGGCGGCGACGCCGGCCTGGTGGGGGCGGCCGCCCTGCTGCGCGGGCAGTTCAGCTCGCGCGATTAGGAGGTGAGCGGCGGCGCACGCTATCCTTGCTCAGTTCCACCGAAGACCGTCGGTCACCGAGCAATCGGTTGAAGGTCCCGGATTCCCGGGCGGCCCACGCAGGAGGACGAGGTACCAGTACTTTCTGTGCGCCCCGACCTGTCCTGTGTCGGGGCGTTTGTCGTTTCCGGACCTCCGGCGGTGAAACCATCACGAGGAGGCAAGCATGGCCAAGGCTGACAAGGCCACCGCGGTCGCCGACATCGCCGAGAAGTTCAAGGAGGCGACGGCCACCGTCGTCACCGAGTACCGCGGCCTGACGGTGTCCAACCTTGCCGAGCTGCGCAGGTCACTGGGCAAAGAGACGACGTACACCGTCGCCAAGAACACATTGGTGAAGCGTGCGGCGTCCGAGGCCGGTGTCGAGGGCCTCGACGATCTGTTCGCCGGACCGACCGCGATCGCGTTCATCTCCGGTGAGCCCGTCGACGCCGCCAAGGCGATCAAAAAGTTCGCCAAGGACAACAAGGCCCTGGTCATCAAGGGCGGCTACATGGACGGCAAAGCGCTGTCCGTCTCCGACGTCGAGAAGATCGCTGATCTCGAGTCGCGCGAGGTGCTGCTGTCCAAGCTGGCCGGCGCCATGAAGGCGAAGCAGTCCCAGGCCGCGGCGCTGTTCGTGGCGCCCGCGTCCCAGGTCGCCCGCCTGGCCGCAGCTCTGCAAGAGAAGAAGGCCGGCGAAGAATCCGCCGCCTGAGACCACCCACCACCCATAGATAGATAGGAATCACCATGGCAAAGCTGTCCACCGACGAACTGCTCGACGCGTTCAAGGAAATGACCCTGCTCGAGCTCTCTGAGTTCGTGAAGCAGTTCGAGGAGACCTTCGACGTCACCGCCGCCGCTCCGGTCGCCGTCGCGGCTGCCGGCCCCGCCGCCGGCGGTGCCCCGGCCGAGGCCGCCGAGGAGCAGTCCGAGTTCGACGTCATCCTCGAGGGCGCCGGCGACAAGAAGATCGGCGTCATCAAGGTCGTCCGCGAGATCGTCTCCGGCCTGGGCCTCAAGGAGGCCAAGGACCTCGTCGACGGCGCTCCCAAGCCGCTGCTCGAGAAGGTCAACAAGGAGGCCGCCGAGGAGGCCAAGGCCAAGCTCGAGGCCGCAGGCGCATCGGTCACCGTCAAGTAGGTCTTTTCACAGAAATCCCCCGCGGGCAGTGTTGCCTGCGGGGGATTTTCTTGTCCCGCTCATGGGAGCAACCAAGCCGTACCGGGGTGCCGCGGTCGTCAATAACGGCTAGGTACACAAACTCAGTGGCGCCAATCGGCGTGCGCTACAGTGACTCAAACCACAGGCCATCGCGGCGGTGGCTGACCGGTGTGGGCGGAAGGATCTGGCGTGGGTATTGCTATTCAGGTCGAGGGGTTGACGAAGTCGTTCGGTTCCCAGCGAATTTGGGAGGACGTCACCCTCGATATCCCCGCCGGTGAGGTCAGCGTTCTGCTGGGCCCGTCGGGTACCGGTAAGTCCGTGTTCTTGAAGTCGCTGATCGGTCTGCTGCGCCCCGAGCGCGGCAAGATCATCGTGGACGGCACCAACATCATCGAGTGCTCGGCCAAGGAGCTCTACGAGATCCGCACGCTGTTCGGGGTGATGTTCCAGGACGGTGCGCTGTTCGGGTCGATGAACCTGTTCGACAACACCGCGTTCCCGCTTCGTGAGCACACGAAGAAGAAGGAATCCGAGATCCGTCAGATCGTGATGGAAAAGCTCGACATGGTCGGTCTCGGTGGCGATGAGAACAAGTTCCCCGGTGAGATCTCCGGCGGTATGCGCAAGCGCGCCGGCCTGGCCCGCTCACTGGTGCTCGACCCCAAGATCATCCTCTGCGACGAGCCCGACTCCGGTCTGGACCCGGTGCGTACCGCGTATCTGAGCCAGCTGCTGATCGATATCAACGCCCAGATCGACGCGACGATCCTGATCGTGACGCACAACATCAACATCGCGCGCACGGTGCCCGACAACATCGGCATGCTGTTCCGCAAGCACTTGGTGATGTTCGGTCCCCGCGAGGTGCTGCTGACCTCCGATGAGCCGGTGGTGCGCCAGTTCCTCAACGGCCGCCGGATCGGTCCGATCGGCATGTCGGAGGAGAAGGACGAGGCGCAGATGGCCGAAGAGCAGGCCCTGGTCGACGCCGGCCACCACGACGGTGGAGTCGAGGAAATCGAAGGCGTGCCCCCGCAGCTGACCGTCACCCCCGGCATGCCCGAGCGGGACGCGGTGCGCCGCCGCCAGGAGCGGGTGCGACAGATCCTGCACACCCTGCCCCCGGCCGCCCAGGAAGCCATCCGCGACGACCTCGACGGCACCCACAAACTGCCAAGCCACACCTTCGCTGGCGAGGACGGGAACTAACCCGCTTCCGGCGCCTGTCCAGCTGACACCCGTGCATCCAATTGCGCGGGTGTTAGCTGCTTTTCGGGCCATTCGAGGAAAAACTGGCTTGCCCGCCCCCTGACTCGGCTAGCGTTTGCCGCGAGGTTGAGGAGGCTGGGTGCTACGCGACCGGCGGATCTGGTGGGGGACGGTAGCCGTCTTCGCCGGCATCGGCGCGGCCCTGCTGGCAGGCAGCGGCACCGCGGCGGCCGACACCGGCGCCAGCGCCGACCGTTCGGGCCCGTCCACCTCGCAGTCGTCGACCCATTCCTCGCCGGCCGCGGCCGCGACCGGTCGGCACCGGTCGGCGCCAGTAGCCGTCGTCTCCGGGATGCGCATTCCGAAAGCGGCCGCCGAGTCGGCGCCCGCCGCCGGTCGGCAGGCGAGCGCTCGACGCGCCTCGATCGCCCCGGCGAAGGTTCTGGCCTCCGTGCTGTCCGTCTTCGGCGCGGATCCGACGGCCCCGCCCGCGACCGGCACCAGCGCCCGTCCCGCCGCGGCGTCCCCGTCGGCGCAGTCGGTTGTCACCCCGCCGGCCACCAACGGCGTCACCGGAGTGAAGGTCGGGCATTCGACGCTGACGATCCCGGTCAACGGCGGCTTCAACGCGCCGGCCGACTGGTACTTCCCGACCCAGGCCGACGGTTCGGTGCAGGCCAACGGCGTCATCTGGCTGCAGCACGGATTCCTCGCCGACAAATCCTTCTATTCGGCGCTGGCCACCCAGCTCGCGCAGGACACCAACTCCATCGTGGTGGCTCCGACGCTGCCGTCGTTCCCGCAGCTCAGGTGTGGCGGTTGCACCCTCTACGGGGTGCCGATGCAGAAGGCCGCGGCCACGATGTTCCTCGGCGACCGCTCGGCGTTGACGATCAGCGCCAGTCAGGCCGGATATCTGGGCGCGCTGCCGGAGGACTTCATCCTGGCCGGGCACTCCGCCGGCGGCGGGTGGTCGTCGTCGGTGGGCGGCTACTACGTCGACGACTTGGGCCAGAGCGGCGAGAACCATCTGCTCGGCGTTGTGATGTACGACGGCGTCAATATGAACGGCACACTGCCGCAGGCGATCGCCAGCCTGGACACCCTCGACATTCCCCTCTATCAGATCGCCGCCCCCGCACAGACCTGGAACACGTTCGGCACCACCACCGACGAACTCGTGCAGTTGCGGCCCGATCAGTTCGTCGGCGTCGTGTTGACCAACGGCTCGCACGTGGACGCGATGCTCGGCAGCAACCCGGTCATCGACTTCTTCGCCCAGTTGGTCACCAAGCGCTCGCCGCCGGGCAACACCGCCGCCGTCGACACCCTCAGCACCGGCTGGATCAACGACTTCTACGTCGGCGCCGGCCCCGGAGCCCCGCAGTACGGCCTCTACGGCACCGCAGGCCAGCCGATCATCATGGGCGACGCCTCCGCGGTCGTGCTGCCGACACCGCTGGCCAGCCAGCTCGGACCGATCGAGAACCTGATGAAGAAGTGGACCGCTTTCGTCATGCCGCTGATCTTCGGCGGCGCGCCGAGCACGGCCACCGTCACACCGGCCGCACCGAACCCCACGGCGGTCGCGTCACCGACCGCCAACGGTGTGACCGGCGTGAAGACCGGCAACACCACGCTGACGATCCAGGTCGGATCCAGGATCTACAACGCCCCCGCCGACTGGTACTTCCCGACTCAGGCCGACGGCTCGGTGCAGGCCAACGGCATCATCTACCTGCAGCACGGATTCCTGGCCAACAAGTCCTTCTACACCGTGTTGGCGAGGTCGCTGGCGCAGCAGACCAACAGCATCGTGGTCGCGACGACACTGCCGTCGTTCGCACCGCTGACCTGCCCGACCTGCACCATCAACAACCCGGCCATGCAGCAGGGCGTCGCCGACCTGTTCCTCGGTGGGCGCGCCGCGCTCATCATCAGCGCCGCCAACGCCGGATATCAGGGGACGCTCCCCGAAGACTTCACGCTCTCCGGCCATTCCGCGGGTGGAGGACTGGCCGTGGCCGCCGGCAGCGACTACATCAATTCCCTGGCCCCCGGCGACGACAACCACCTACTCGGTGTGGTGATGTTCGACGGTGTTGCCAACGGCACCGGGTTCGCCGATGCACTGGCCACTCTCGACGGCATTCCCGTCTATCAGATCGCCGCGCCTGCGCAGCCGTGGAATGCCTTCGGTACGACCACCACGCAGCTGGTCGCCGAGCGCCCGGACCAGTTCGTCGGTGTCGAACTGGTCAATGGCTCACACACCGACTCGGTGATCGGTTCGGACCCGTTCTTCGACTTCTTCGCCGCCATCTTCGTCCGGCCGTCGGCGCCCGGTAACGCGTCCGCGGTGCACACGCTGGCGGCGGGCTGGATCAACGATTTCTCCGTCGGTGCCGGGCCGGCCGCCCCGCGGTTCGGGCTCTACGGATCGGCCGGGGAGCCGATCATCATGGGGCCCACCGCCGCCATCGTCTTGCCGACGCAGCCGGCCACCGCTGCGGCCCGCTCGATCGCCGCCTGACGATTCGATGACGTCCCGACCCGCGGATGGGATTTCGATCCGGAAGGGCGTCGGCGCCGAATACTTTCCAGTCGTCAATTTGGGAGAGGCAGGTCAGCGATGACGCAACGTCAAGTCTTGTTCAGCACCGGCGCGATGGTGGTGGGGTTGGGTGCGGCACTGCTGTCCGGATCCGCTGTGGCCCATGCCGACAACAACGACAGTGGCGGTGCGAAGGCGTCGTCGAACGCGTCGTCGTCGACTGCGGGCAAGTCCACCGGCGCGAGCCGCCGGGCTGCCACGCGGTCGACGCGCTCGCCCCTCGCTGGACAGAAATCGAGCCCCGCGGCTGTCGCGACGTCCACGCCGAAGATCGTCACCGCCGGTGTCGCCACCTCCCGTCGGGCCGGGATGCGGTCGCTGGCCACGCCGCCGTCGGCACCGGCATCCGATCTGCTGGCCAGCGCGGCGCTCAGCGTGCTCGCCAACCTGGGGGCAGCCATCCCTGCCGCCACCACCACGGCGAGCGCGCCGGTGACCGCATCGACCACGTTGCCCGGGGCGCCGACCAACGGGGTGACCGGTGTGTTGGTGGGCCATTCCCGACTCGATCTTCCCGGGGCGTTCATCGGTAAGACCGTCGCCGCCGACTGGTACTTCCCCACCCAGGCCGACGGCAGCGTCGACGCCCAGGGCGTCATCTGGCTCCAGCACGGATTCGGGGCAACCAACACCTTCTACTCGGCGCTGGCCAAGGACTTGGCGCAGCAGACCAACAGCATCGTGGTGGCGCCGACCCTGTCCTCTATTCCGATCACGTTCTCGGGCGGCTGCCTCACCTGCGAGCTGACCCAGCAGGACGCGGCAGCCCTGCTCGGACCGGACCGCGCCACGCTGCTGAGCAGCGCCACCGCGGCCGGCTTCACCGGGATGGCACTCCCAGAGCGTTTCGTGCTGGCCGGCCATTCGGCAGGCGGGGGCTTTGCCATCGCCGTCGCCGACGACTACCTGGACGGTGCCGACGCCCAGTACGACCCGTCCGATCTGGTGGGTGTGCTGATGTTCGACGGGGTGTCCAACGGCGCCCTGACCGGATCGTTCGCCGGCCAGGTCGCCGACCTGGCCGCCGCGAACAAGCCGGTTTACCAGATCGCCGCGCCTGCGCAGAGCTGGAATCTGTTCGGCGCGACGACCAACGTGTTGGCCGCGACGCTGCCCGGCACGTTCATCGGCGTCGTCCTGCAGAACGGCTCGCACGTCGACTCGATGCTGGGGGTCAACCCGCTGTTCGACCTGGTACTGCAGTTGGTGACCAAGCGGGTACCCGCCGGAAACACCGCGGCGGTCTACACGCTGAGCAACGGCTGGATCAACGACATGTACGCCGGTGCGACACCCGAGGCTCCGCAGTACGGCTTCTATCCGGCCGCCAATCAGCAGATCATCATGGGACCGACCGCCGCGGTCGGCTTACCCGCGGCGGAAGCCAACCAATTGGGATTGGTCGACAAGCTCGTCAAAGGGCTGGTCGACGTGGTCGCCGGGTTCTTCGGCACCCCGCTGCCGGCGCCGGTCAACAGCGGTGACAACGGGCTGGATCCCGACAATCCCGTCGTCTCGGTCGGCAACGGTGTCACCGGAGTCCGGTTCGGGTCGTCCGTTCTGAACATCCCCTGCGGCCCGAACGGCTACGCCGCCCCTGCCAACTGGTACTTCCCGACCCAGGCCGACGGCACCGTCGCGGCCAACGGTGTGATCTGGTTGCAGCACGGGTTCCTCGGCTTCAACGACTGGTACGGAACCGCGGCTCAGCAGTTGGCCCAGGAGACCAACAGCATCGTGGTGGTGCCGGACATCTTCTGGTTCGACACCCCGCTGTGCCCGGGCTGCTACCTGGGCGGCGAAGAGATGCGCGAAGCGGTCGCCGGGATGTTCGAGGGCAGCCGTTCGGCACTGAACATCAGCGCCAACGCTGCCGGTCTCAGCGGCACGCTGCCGGAGAAGTTCCTGCTCACCGGGCATTCGGCCGGCGGCAACTTCGCCACCGCGGTCGGTGCGCTGATCACCCAGACCGATCAGGTCGACAATCTGCTCGGCGTGGTGATGTTCGACGGTGTCTCGCGCGACCCGCTGTTCACCGACTCGCTGACCGCGCTGCAGGCGGCCGGTATCCCGGACTACCAGATCGCCGCGCCGCCGCAGCGCTGGAATGCCTACGGGGTGGCGACCGAGCTGATGCAGGCCTTCTACGGCAACCAGTTCTACGGCGTGCAGATCGACAACGGCTCGCACACCGACGTCATCGCCGGCGACAACCCCTTCGGTCTGCTGGGGGAGCTGCTCAGCACGATCATCGTCAAGCCGTCGCCGCCCGGGGGCAAGACGGCGGTGCGGACGTTCGCCTCGGGCTGGATCAACGACATCTACGCGGGCAAGGGGCCCACCGATCCGGTCTACGGCATCTACGGCAGCCCCAACGACGGCACGTACGTCCCGAACCAGCCGATCGTCATGGGTCAGGCCGGGGCCGCAACGCTGCCGGCGCCGCCGCCGGTCGACGTCGCCCAGTACGCCGACGGCCAGCCCTGGTACGAGCAGGGCAGTGTGAAGCTGCCGTTCGCGTGGGGGCTGGTCAACACCAAAGCGGTGTACACCCTGAACACCGACGGCTCGGTCCGCGTCCAGAACTCCGGCAACTACATCGGGCCCAATGGCCCGGCGAGTCAGATCACCGGAACCGCCGTATCGGTCAACGCCGGCGTCAACACGCGCCTGGACGTCGCGTTCTTCAACCAGACGCCGAACGCCGCCGAGCCGGGTAACTACTGGATCCTCGACTACGACCCCGCCTATCAATGGGTGATCGTCAGCGATCCGACCGGGTTCTCCGGCTACATCCTCACCCGGGACCAGTCGATCCCCGGTGACGAGTACAGCGCGCTGGTGACCCGGGCCCGCCAACTCGGGGTGTGGGGGCCGATCACCAGGACCCGGCAGTACCCGTCGACGGTGACCGTCTGAGGTGGTCCAACCGGCAATTTTCCACACCAAACGCCGCGTTATCCCTTGACGGAAAGGCGCAAACGGGTCAGTCTGTTCTCCAGCATGTGTGCATGGGTAGTCAGATCGCCAGCCAGCGTCAGCCCGCCCGGCATCAGCTTGTTGAGGAATGCGCCGTCTTCCGCTATTGTTGGACGTTGCGCTGGCTGCATCCTGCCCACCTCAACCTGCACCTGACACCGCCGGTCCCTAAGTCTGACCTCAGACATTCCAGCTCAGAGACCTGTTTGCTGTTGTGTGCGTCTGGACGAGGCGGCCTCGAGTAGGCCAGCCGAACCGACGCAGATATCGCGACTTCTCGGATCACCTCCGGCCGTCGCATTAGGTGCTGGAAGGATGCATCTTGGCAGTCTCTAGCCAGAGCAAAACGACTACTACTTCTAACTCCGTCCCCGGAGCACCAAAACGAATTTCCTTCGCCAAGCTGCGCGAGCCGCTAGAGGTACCCGGCCTGCTCGACGTCCAAACGGAGTCGTTCGAGTGGCTGATCGGGTCGCCGCGCTGGCGCGCGATCGCTGAGGCGCGTGGCGACGTCAACCCGGTGGGTGGCCTCGAAGAGGTCCTCACCGAACTGTCGCCGATCGAGGATTTCTCGGGCTCGATGTCGCTGAGCTTCTCCGACCCGCGTTTCGACGAGGTCAAGGCTCCGGTCGACGAGTGCAAAGACAAGGACATGACGTACGCGGCCCCGCTGTTCGTCACGGCCGAGTTCATCAACAACAACACCGGCGAGATCAAGAGCCAGACGGTCTTCATGGGTGACTTCCCGATGATGACCGAGAAGGGCACCTTCATCATCAACGGCACCGAGCGTGTCGTGGTGAGCCAGCTGGTCCGCTCGCCGGGTGTGTATTTCGACGAGAGCATCGACAAGTCCACCGAGAAGACGCTGCACAGCGTCAAGGTGATCCCCGGCCGCGGTGCGTGGCTGGAGTTCGACGTCGACAAGCGCGACACCGTCGGTGTGCGCATCGACCGCAAGCGCCGCCAGCCGGTCACCGTGCTGCTGAAGGCGCTCGGCTGGACCAACGAGCAGATCCGGGAACGCTTCGGCTTCTCCGAGATCATGATGTCGACGCTGGAGAAGGACAACACCGCCGGCACCGACGAGGCGTTGCTGGACATCTACCGCAAGCTGCGTCCGGGCGAGCCGCCGACCAAGGAGTCCGCGCAGACCCTGCTGGAGAACCTGTTCTTCAAGGACAAGCGCTACGACCTGGCCCGGGTGGGCCGCTACAAGGTCAACAAGAAGCTGGGCCTCAACGCCGGCCAGCCGATCACCAGCTCGACGCTGACCGAAGAGGACATCGTCGCGACCATCGAGTACCTGGTGCGCCTGCACGAGGGCCAGACCACGATGACCGCCCCGGGTGGCGTCGAGGTTCCGGTCGAGGTCGACGATATCGATCACTTCGGCAACCGTCGTCTGCGTACCGTCGGCGAGCTGATCCAGAACCAGATCCGGGTCGGTCTGTCCCGGATGGAGCGCGTCGTCCGCGAGCGGATGACCACCCAGGACGTCGAGGCGATCACGCCGCAGACCCTGATCAACATCCGTCCCGTCGTGGCGGCGATCAAGGAGTTCTTCGGCACCAGCCAGCTGTCGCAGTTCATGGACCAGAACAACCCGCTGTCGGGTCTGACCCACAAGCGCCGCCTGTCGGCGCTGGGCCCCGGCGGTCTGTCCCGCGAGCGCGCCGGCCTCGAGGTCCGCGACGTGCACTCCAGCCACTACGGCCGGATGTGCCCGATCGAGACCCCGGAAGGTCCGAACATCGGCCTGATCGGTTCGCTCTCGGTGTACGCACGGGTCAACCCGTTCGGCTTCATCGAGACGCCCTACCGGAAGGTCGAGGGCGGTGTTGTCACCGACGACATCCACTACCTGACCGCCGACGAGGAGGACCGCCACGTCGTGGCGCAGGCCAACTCGCCGACCGACGACAATGGCCGCTTCAGCGAAGAGCGCGTCCTGGTTCGCCGTAAGGGTGGCGAGGTCGAGTTCGTCTCGGCGACCGAGGTGGACTACATGGACGTCTCGCCGCGCCAGATGGTGTCGGTCGCGACGGCGATGATCCCGTTCCTCGAGCACGACGACGCCAACCGCGCCCTGATGGGTGCCAACATGCAGCGCCAGGCGGTTCCGCTGGTGCGCAGCGAGGCACCGCTGGTGGGCACGGGCATGGAGCTGCGTGCCGCGATCGACGCCGGTGACGTCATCGTCACGGACAAGGCGGGCGTCGTCGAGGAGGTCTCGGCCGACTACATCACCGTGATGGCCGACGACGGCACCCGGCACACCTACCGGATGCGCAAGTTCGCCCGCTCCAACCACGGCACGTGCGCCAACCAGCGTCCGATCGTGGATGCCGGGCAGCGGGTCGAGTCAGGTCAGGTACTCGCCGACGGGCCGTGCACCGAAAACGGTGAGATGGCGCTGGGCAAGAACCTGCTCGTGGCCGTCATGCCGTGGGAAGGCCACAACTACGAGGACGCGATCATCCTCTCCAACCGTCTGGTTGAGGAGGACGTGCTCACCTCGATCCACATCGAAGAGCACGAGATCGATGCCCGCGACACCAAGCTGGGCGCCGAGGAGATCACCCGGGACATCCCGAACGTCTCCGATGAGGTGCTGGCCGATCTCGACGAGCGCGGCATCATCCGCATCGGCGCCGAGGTCCGTGACGGCGACATCCTGGTCGGCAAGGTCACCCCGAAGGGCGAGACCGAGCTGACCCCCGAGGAGCGCCTGCTGCGCGCCATCTTCGGTGAGAAGGCTCGCGAGGTTCGCGACACGTCGCTCAAGGTGCCGCACGGTGAGTCCGGCAAGGTCATCGGCATTCGCGTGTTCTCGCGCGAGGACGACGACGAGCTGCCCGCCGGTGTCAACGAACTGGTCCGCGTCTACGTGGCCCAGAAGCGCAAGATCTCCGACGGCGACAAGCTCGCCGGACGCCACGGCAACAAGGGCGTCATCGGCAAGATCCTGCCCGTCGAGGACATGCCGTTCCTTCCGGACGGCACCCCGGTGGACATCATCCTGAACACCCACGGTGTGCCGCGACGGATGAACATCGGCCAGATCCTGGAAACCCACCTCGGGTGGGTGGCCAAGACCGGCTGGAAGGTCGACGGAACTCCGGAGTGGGCGGCCAATCTGCCGCAGGACATGCTGGAGTCACCATCGAACTCCATCGTCTCCACGCCGGTGTTCGACGGTGCCCGCGAGGAGGAGCTGCAGGGTCTGCTGAGCTCGACGCTGCCCAACCGGGACGGAGAAGTTCTTGTCAACGGTGACGGCAAGGCCGTGCTGTACGACGGCCGCAGCGGCGAACCGTTCCCGTACCCGGTGACGGTCGGCTACATGTACATCCTGAAGCTGCACCACCTGGTGGACGACAAGATCCACGCCCGCTCGACCGGTCCGTACTCGATGATCACCCAGCAGCCGCTCGGTGGTAAGGCGCAGTTCGGTGGTCAGCGATTCGGTGAGATGGAGTGCTGGGCCATGCAGGCCTACGGCGCGGCGTACACGCTGCAGGAGCTCTTGACCATCAAGTCCGACGACACCGTCGGCCGGGTCAAGGTCTACGAGGCGATCGTCAAGGGCGAGAACATCCCCGAGCCGGGCATTCCGGAGTCGTTCAAGGTGCTGCTCAAGGAGCTGCAGTCGCTGTGCTTGAACGTTGAGGTGCTGTCTTCGGACGGCGCGGCAATCGAGATGCGTGATGGTGACGACGAGGACCTGGAGCGCGCTGCCGCGAACCTGGGAATCAACTTGTCGCGCAACGAATCTGCCTCTGTTGAAGACCTTGCGTAGATCGCTCCGATTGAATTTTTCTAGTCCCGAAAGGGGAAAGGGAGTTACGTGCTAGACGTCAACTTCTTCGATGAACTCCGAATCGGCCTTGCCACCGCTGAGGATATTCGTCAGTGGTCCTACGGCGAGGTCAAGAAGCCGGAGACCATCAACTACCGCACATTGAAGCCGGAGAAGGACGGCCTGTTCTGCGAGAAGATCTTCGGACCGACTCGCGACTGGGAGTGCTACTGCGGCAAGTACAAGCGCGTCCGCTTCAAGGGCATCATCTGCGAGCGCTGCGGCGTCGAGGTCACTCGCGCCAAGGTGCGCCGCGAGCGGATGGGCCATATCGAGCTGGCCGCGCCCGTCACGCACATCTGGTACTTCAAGGGCGTCCCGTCGCGCTTGGGCTACCTGCTTGACCTGGCGCCGAAGGATCTCGAGAAGATCATCTACTTCGCCGCCTACGTCATCACCGCGGTCGACGACGAGATGCGCCACAACGAGCTCTCCACTCTCGAAGCCGAGATGGAGGTCGAGAAGAAGGCCGTCGCCGATCAGCGTGACGCCGACCTGGAGGCCCGCGCGCAGAAGCTCGAGGCCGACCTGGCCGAGCTCGAAGCCGAGGGTGCCAAGTCCGACGTGCGCCGCAAGGTGCGCGACGGTGGCGAGCGCGAGATGCGTCAGCTGCGCGACCGGGCCCAGCGTGAGCTGGACCGGCTCGACGAGATCTGGACGACGTTCACCAAGCTGGCCGTCAAGCAGCTGATCGTCGACGAGAACCTCTACCGCGAACTGGTCGACCGCTACGGCGAGTACTTCCAGGGTTCGATGGGCGCGGAGTCGATCCAGAAGCTCATCGAGACCTTCGACATCGACGCCGAGGCCGAGAGCCTGCGCGACACCATCCGGAACGGCAAGGGGCAGAAGAAGCTTCGCGCACTCAAGCGTCTGAAGGTCGTCGCCGCGTTCCAGCAGTCGGGCAACTCGCCGATGGGCATGGTGCTCGACGCGGTGCCGGTGATCCCGCCGGAACTGCGTCCGATGGTGCAGCTCGACGGTGGCCGCTTCGCGACCTCCGACCTGAACGACCTCTACCGCCGCGTGATCAACCGCAACAACCGGTTGAAGCGACTGATCGACCTCGGTGCCCCCGAGATCATCGTCAACAACGAGAAGCGCATGCTTCAGGAGTCGGTGGACGCGCTGTTCGACAACGGCCGTCGCGGCCGTCCGGTCACCGGGCCGGGCAACCGTCCGCTCAAGTCGCTGTCCGATCTACTCAAGGGCAAGCAGGGCCGGTTCCGTCAGAACCTGCTCGGCAAGCGCGTCGACTACTCGGGCCGTTCGGTCATCGTCGTCGGTCCGCAGCTCAAGCTGCACCAGTGCGGTCTGCCGAAGCTGATGGCACTCGAGCTGTTCAAGCCGTTCGTGATGAAGCGTCTGGTCGACCTGAACCACGCGCAGAACATCAAGAGCGCCAAGCGAATGGTGGAGCGTCAGCGTCCCCAGGTGTGGGATGTCCTCGAAGAGGTCATCGCCGAGCACCCGGTGCTGCTGAACCGTGCACCTACGCTGCACCGCCTCGGCATCCAGGCCTTCGAGCCGCAGCTGGTGGAGGGCAAGGCCATCCAGCTGCACCCGCTGGTCTGTGAGGCGTTCAACGCCGACTTCGACGGTGACCAGATGGCGGTCCATCTGCCGCTGAGCGCCGAGGCGCAGGCCGAGGCCCGCATCCTCATGCTGTCGAGCAACAACATCCTGTCGCCGGCGTCGGGCAAGCCGCTGGCCATGCCGCGTCTGGACATGGTCACCGGTCTGTTCTTCCTGACCACGCTGGTTCCCGGCGAGAAGGGTGAGCACACCGCTGCGGCCAAGGATGTCGCCGAGACCGGTGTGTACAGCTCGCCGGCCGAGGCCATCATGGCGATGGATCGCGGTGCGCTGAGCGTTCGGGCTCAGATCAAGGTGCGCCTGACGCAGCTGCGTCCGCCGCACGAGGTCGAGAACGAACTGTTCGGCGAGAACGGCTGGCGCCCGGGCAATGCCTGGACCGCCGAGACCACGCTGGGCCGGGTGCTCTTCAACGAGCTTCTGCCGCAGGGGTATCCGTTCGTCAATGAGCAGATGCACAAGAAGGTCCAGGCCCGGATCATCAACGATCTGGCCGAGCGCTACCCGATGATCGTCGTCGCGCAGACCGTCGACAAGCTCAAGGACGCTGGTTTCCACTGGGCCACCCGCTCGGGTGTGACCGTCTCGATGGCCGACGTCATCGTGCCGCCCGAGAAGCAGGAGATCCTCGAGCGTTACGAGGCCGAAGCCGACGGGGTCGAGAAGAAGTACCAGCGCGGTGCGTTGAACAAGCAGGAGCGCAACGACGCCCTCGTCGAGCTCTGGAAGGAAGCCACCGAAGAGGTCGGTAAGGCGCTGCGGGCGCACTACCCGGAGGACAACCCGATCATCACGATCGTGGACTCCGGTGCGACGGGTAACTTCACCCAGACCCGAACGCTGGCCGGCATGAAGGGTCTGGTGACCAACCCGAAGGGTGAGTTCATCCCGCGCCCCATCAAGTCCTCGTTCCGTGAGGGCCTGACGGTGCTGGAGTACTTCATCAACACCCACGGTGCCCGAAAGGGCCTGGCGGACACGGCACTTCGTACCGCTGACTCGGGTTACCTGACCCGCCGTCTGGTCGACGTCAGCCAGGACGTCATCGTCCGCGAGCACGACTGCGGCACCGAGCGCGGCATCCTGGTGGATCTCGCCGAGATGCAGGGCGACGCGCTGATCCGCGATCCGCACGTCGAAACCTCGGCGTATGCCCGCACGCTGGCCGCCGATGCGGTCGACGAGAAGGGCAATGTGATCGTCGTGGCCGGACACGACCTCGGCGATCCGGCGATCGACGCTCTGCTCGAGGCCGGCATCACCTCGGTCAAGGTCCGCTCGGTGCTCACCTGCACCAGCGTCTCGGGCGTGTGCGCGATGTGCTACGGCCGCTCGATGGCCACCGGCAAGCTGGTGGACATCGGTGAGGCCGTCGGCATCGTGGCCGCGCAGTCCATCGGTGAGCCCGGCACGCAGCTGACCATGCGTACCTTCCACCAGGGTGGTGTTACCGGTGGCGCCGACATCGTCGGTGGTCTGCCCCGGGTTCAGGAGCTGTTCGAGGCGCGCGTTCCGCGGAACCGGGCCCCGATCGCCGATGTCGCCGGACGGGTGCAGTTGGAGGAGACCGAGAAGTTCTACAAGATCACCATCGTTCCCGACGACGGGAGCGAGGAGGTCGTGTACGACAAGCTCTCCAAGCGTCAGCGCTTGAAGGTGTTCAAGCACGACGACGGCAGCGAGCGGTTGCTTGTCAACGGTGACCACGTCGAAGTGGGCCAGCAGCTCATGGAGGGCTCGGCCGACCCGCACGAGGTGCTCCGTGTCGAGGGCCCGCGCAAGGTGCAGATCCACCTCGTCAAAGAGGTGCAGGAGGTGTACCGCGCGCAGGGTGTGTCGATCCACGACAAGCACATCGAGGTCATCGTTCGGCAGATGCTGCGTCGCGTCACGATCATCGACTCGGGCTCGACGGAGTTCCTGCCCGGCTCGCTGACCGAGCGTGCGGAGTTCGAGAACGAGAACCGTCGGGTCGTTGCCGAGGGTGGCGAGCCCGCGGCCGGCCGTCCGGTGCTGATGGGTATCACCAAGGCGTCGCTGGCCACCGATTCGTGGCTGTCGGCGGCGTCGTTCCAGGAGACCACTCGCGTGCTGACCGATGCGGCGATCAACTGCCGCAGCGACAAGCTGCAGGGTCTCAAGGAGAACGTGATCATCGGCAAGCTGATCCCGGCCGGTACCGGTATCAACCGCTACCGCAACATCCAGGTGCAGCCGACCGAAGAGGCTCGGGCCGCGGCGTACACGATCCCGTCCTACGAGGATCAGTACTACAGCCCGGACTTCGGCCAGGCCACCGGTGCCGCGGTGCCGCTGGACGATTACGGCTACAGCGACTACCGGTAACCTTCTCTGCGCGAGCAGACGCGAAACCCCCCAAAACCGCCAGGTTTTGGGGGGTTTCGCGTCTCTTCGCCGGGGCTGCCCACAGCAAGCCCCGGCGTGACTACCGCCGTACGCCAATCGCGGCGAGCATACGGCGCATGTCCTCGGCCGACTTCCAGGCGCTCGTAGCCGCCAACGGCGGAGTCGCGACCACGCCGCAGCTCCTCGAGGTCATGTCTGCGAAAGCTCTCGAAGTTGCTGTGCAACGCGGCAGGCTGGTTCGCATCCGTCGGGGTGTGTACGCGGCGGGTCTGCCCGATGTTGCCAGTCAGCTCGCCGCGCTGGACGCGACCTCCGGCACGCGCATCGTAGCTTGCATGAACACCGCTGCCCAGGTGTACGGGTTCGACATCGAGCCCGATGAGCGACTACACGTTCTTGATCCCGGCATACGTATCCGGCCGTCGGGGAACGTCATGGTGCACCAACGGCTCGGTGCCCCGTTGACGGTCGTAGCCGGCCGCTTGTTCACCGCGCCGGCCTGGACCGCCATCGAGATCGCCAGGACGCTGCGCCGACCCCGTGCGCTCGCAGTACTCGACGCCGCACTCCATACCGGAGCGTGCACGGCGGCCGACCTACAGGCCGCGATCATCGAGCAAAAGGGTCGACGCGGAATCGTCACGGTCCGGGAACTCATGGCACTCGCTGACGGACGGGCCGAGTCGCCGATGGAGAGCGAAGCGCGGCTGGTGTTCATCGACGGAGGACTCGCGCCGCTCGTGCTGCAGCATGAGATCGTCGACCGTTGCGCCGATGTGTGGCGGGTCGACTTCGCTTGGCCGGAGGCGCGGGTTGCGGCCGAGTACGACAGCATGGAGTGGCATGCCAATCCGACAGCGTGGAAGCGCGACCGCATCAAGTCCAGCCGGCTGCACGAGTGCGGATGGGATCTGGTGCGCTTCGTGGTCGACGATGTGCGCCGGTACCCCGCAGACCTGGTCGACCGGATCGGCGGGCGGATCGACTCTTCTCACTGGCCGAGCAGACGTGAAACCCCCCATTTCGTTCGGAATATGGGGGGTTTCACGTCTGCTCGCGGAAGGAGCGATGAGTTTCGTGGGCCATCGGGGTCTAACTGACATGGCACAACTGCTCAGAGTCCACAACTTCATGCTGTCGCGGGACGGATTCGGCGCGGGGCTCAACCAGTGCTTCGAGCGGCCGTTCGGCGACGCCGACCAACCGGCGCTGTTCGCCTGGGTCGGCGCGACGGCGAGTTGGGTGGGCCGCAGGGAGCCGGGCGGAACGCGCGGCCTTGACGACTATTTCACCCGGGACTTCACCAACAACATCGGCGCGGAAATCATGGGCCGCAACAAGTTCAGCCCGTACCGCGGCCCCTGGCAGGACCATCCCGAGTGGCAGGGCTGGTGGGGTGAGCAGCCGCCTTTCCACACTCCGG
Source organism: Mycolicibacterium vinylchloridicum (assembly GCF_013404075.1). GTDB lineage: Bacteria > Actinomycetota > Actinomycetes > Mycobacteriales > Mycobacteriaceae > Mycobacterium > Mycobacterium vinylchloridicum. Next base: position 12,490 of record NZ_JACBJQ010000033.1, on the reverse strand, counting down.
TGTTCGTCATGACGCACCATGAGCGCCCGTCGCTGACGCTGTCGGACACGACGTTTCACTTCGTGTCCGGTGAGCCGGCGGATGTCCTGAACCAGGCGAAGGCGGCCGCGGACGGCAAGGATGTCCGGCTCGGCGGCGGTGCGAGTACCGTCCGGGAGTTCCTCGACGCGGGCCTCGTCGACACTTTGCATGTGGCGGTCGCCGACGTGGAGATCGGTGCGGGTTCGCGGCTGTGGGAGTCACCCGACGAACTCGACGACCGGTTCCATCACGAGGTGGTGCCCAGTCCGAGCGGCGTCACTCACCATCTGTTCTGGCGGCGATGACGGCCGTGCGCGTGGTCGGTGGCCGCGCATAGACTCGATCCGTGCTGATCGGTTCCCATGTGCATGGCGACGACCCGCTGGCAGCCGCGGCTGCCGACGGCGCCGAGGTGGCGCAGTTCTTCCTCGGTAACCCGCAGAGCTGGAAGAAGCCCAAGCCCCGCGAGGACGCCGCGAGCCTGAAGGCGTCGGCCATCCCGCTGTATGTACACGCGCCGTACCTGATCAACGTGGCCTCGGCCAACAACCGCGTGCGCATCCCGTCGCGCAAGATCCTGCAGGACACCTGCGACGCCGCCGCCGAGATCGACGCCACCGCGGTGATCGTGCATGGGGGTCACGCCGACGACAACGATATGGAGGCCGGTTTCGAACGCTGGGTGAAGGCCCTGGCGGCGCTCGAGACGGATATGCCGGTCTATCTGGAGAACACCGCGGGCGGTGACCACGCCATGGCGCGTCATTTCGACACCATCGCCCGGCTCTGGGAGCGTATCGCCGACACCGGCATCGGGTTCTGCCTGGACACCTGCCACGCGTGGGCGGCCGGCGAAGAGCTGATCGACGCGGTCGAGCGGATCAAGGGGATCACCGGACGCATCGACCTGGTGCACTGCAACGACTCGCGGGACGCCAAGGGTTCCGGCGCCGACCGGCACGCGAATTTCGGTACCGGACAGATCGATCCGCAGCTTCTGGTCGCGGTCGTGGAGGCCGCTGATGCGCCGGTGATCTGCGAGACCGCCGACGAAGGCCGCAAGGACGACATCGCCTTCCTCCGCGAACACGTGAGCTAGTCATGTGGGTCCGCCGTGTCGCGCTGCTGATGGCACTGCTGTTGGTGTCGGCCTGCGCGCCGTCGGCTGCGGTGACGTCCCAGTTCACCGCCGGCGCCAGTGTGCATGCGATCACGGTCGGGGGCATCGACCGTGTGTATCGGCTCTACCTCCCCAAGGGCTTGTCGCCGGCGGCATCGCTGGTCGTGATGCTGCACGGCTGGACCGGTAGTGCCGCGCAGGCCGAACGACAGTACGGCTGGAACGATCTCGCCGACTCCGCCAAGTTTGTGGTCGCCTACCCCGATGGAGTGGGCGAGTCGTGGAATTCCGGTGGCTGCTGCGGTCGCGCGGGTGACGAGGGTGTCGACGACGTCGGCTTCATCACCGCCGCGGTCCGCGACATCGCCGACAACGTGGGCATCGACCCCGCCCGCATCTACGCCGCCGGAATCAGCAACGGCGGCATGATGGCCTATAAATTAGCTTGCAACAGTGCGGTTTTCGCCGCTATCGGGCCGGATGCGGCGACCCAACTGGAGGCATGTACGTCGCCGCGGCCGACGTCGGTGCTGCACATCCACGGCACCGACGACCGGCTGATTCGCTACGACGGCGAGCCGGGGACCGCCGTCCATGTCAAGACGCCTACTCCGCCTGAGGTCAACGCGTTTTGGCGCAACGTCGATCAATGCCAGCCGCCGGCGACCACGGTCGACGGGGATCTGACGACCTCCGTGGCGAACTGTCCGAGCGGGCGCAGCGTCGAGTTGATCACCGTGGCCGGCGGCGGGCACGACTGGCCGTCGTTCGCCACGCAGAGGATGTGGGACTTCTTCGCCGCCCACCCCGGTTAGCTTCCCCGGGCCGCTTCGCCCCTGCCCGCCGGTTTAGGTCAGATAGACCTTCCGCAGCGTCTCGGTCACCGTCCACACCGTCCTGGTGCCCTTCGTCAGGCGCACCACGTCGCCGGCGCTGAGTGTGAGCGGCGGACCCCCGTCCTCGAAGCCGACGGTGGCCGCGCCGGAGAGCACCACGAATACTTCCTCGGCCTCGACGTCGCGCATCACGCCGGGCGTCATCTCCCACACCCCGATTTCGAGCCCGCCGAACTGTCCGAGTTCGGCTGTCCCGGTGTGGGGCTCGCCGCCAAGGGACTGGTCGGCAGGCACCGCTTCGTGTTCGAGCCACTGGGTTGCGGCGTGGACGACAGAGTTCGGCTTCACCACTCCAGCGTGCCATATTACGCATCTTGTGCGACCGTCGGAAAAATGTAACAGTGGTGGGATGTCGGATACGCATGTCGTCACCAACCAGGTTCCCCCGCTGCTGGATCACAACCCGGCGGACTCACCGGTCCTGATCGAGGCCCTGATCCGGGAGGGCGGCCGATGGGGTGTCGAAGAGGTCACCGAGCTCGGTGCGCTCTCCGGCAGCGCACAGGCCCAGCGCTGGGGAGAGCTGGCCGACCGCAACCAGCCGATCCTGCACACCCACGACCGGTACGGCCATCGCGTCGACGAGATCGAGTACGACCCCGCCTACCACGAGCTGATGCGCACGGCCATTGCCCACGGCATGCATGCCGCACCGTGGGCCGACGACCGCCCGGGTGCGCACGTGGTGCGCGCGGCCAAGATGGGGGTGTGGACTCCCGAGCCGGGTCACATCTGTCCGATCTCGATGACGTACGCCGTCGTGCCCGCACTGCGCCACAACCCCGACCTCGCAGCGGTGTACGAGCCGCTGCTGACCAGCCGCGAATACGACCCCGAACTGAAGGTGCCCGCCACCAAGGTCGGCATCACCGCGGGCATGTCGATGACCGAGAAGCAGGGCGGCTCCGACGTGCGGGCCGGTACCACCCAGGCCGTGCCCAACGGTGACGGCAGCTACACCCTCACCGGGCACAAGTGGTTCACCTCCGCGGCGATGAGCGACATCTTTCTGGTGCTGGCACAGGCGCCCGGCGGCCTGAGCTGTTTCATGCTGCCGCGTGTACTGCCCGACGGCACCCGCAACCGAATGTTCTTGCAGCGCTTGAAGGACAAGCTGGGCAATCACGCCAATGCCTCGTCCGAGGTCGAGTACGACGGTGCGGTCGCGTGGCTGGTCGGCGAGGAAGGCCGCGGGGTGCCGACCATCATCGAGATGGTCAACCTCACCCGGCTGGACTGCACGCTGGGCAGCGCCACCAGTATGCGCAGCGGGCTGACCCGCGCCGTGCACCACGCCCAGCACCGAAAGGCGTTCGGCGCCTATCTGATCGACCAGCCGCTGATGCGCAACGTGCTGGCCGATCTCGCCGTCGAAGCCGAAGCCGCCACCATCATCGCGATGCGGATGGCCGGTGCCACCGACGCCGCCGTCCGCGGTGACGAACGAGAGACACTGCTGCGCCGGATCGGCCTGGCTGCCGCTAAGTACTGGGTGTGCAAGCGGGCCACTCCGCACGCCGGCGAGGCGATGGAATGCCTGGGTGGCAACGGCTATGCCGAGGAATCCGGCATGCCACGGCTCTACCGCGAGGCGCCGCTGATGGGAATCTGGGAAGGGTCGGGCAACGTCAGCGCGCTGGACACGTTGCGCGCCATGGCAACCCGTCCCGAATGCGTCGACGTATTGTTCGACGAACTCGCCACCAGCGCGGGCCAGGACGTCCGGCTGGATACCCACGTCGCCGAATTGCGGGCCGAGTTGGGCAATTTCGACGCGATCGAATACCGGGCGCGCAAGATCACCGAAGACATCGCGCTGGCGCTGCAGGGCTCGCTGCTGGTCCGCTACGGCCATCCCGCGGTCGCCGAGGCGTTCCTGGCCACCCGGATGGGCGGCAACTGGGGCGGCGCGTTCGGCACGCTGCCCGACGGACTCGACTTGGCGCCGATCCTCGAGCGCTGCCTGGTGAAGGGATGACCGAACTCAAGACGATGACCTACGAGGTCACCGATCGAGTCGCCCGCATCACCTTCAACCGCCCCGAGAAGGGCAACGCCATCGTCGCCGACACGCCGCTGGAGTTGGCGGCGCTGGTCGAGCGGGCCGACCTGGATCCCAACGTCCATGTGATCTTGGTGTCGGGTCGAGGCGAGGGCTTCTGCGCCGGTTTCGACCTCGGTGCCTACGCCGACGGCTCGTCCTCCGCCGGCGGCGGCAACCGCCAGGGAACCGTTCTGGACGGCAAGACGCAGGCGGTCAACCATCGACCGGATCAGCCGTGGGATCCGATGATCGATTACCAGATGATGAGCCGGTTCGTGCGTGGCTTCGCCAGCTTGATGCACGCCGACAAGCCGACCGTGGTCAAGATCCACGGCTACTGCGTGGCCGGCGGCACCGACATCGCACTGCACGCCGACCAGGTGATAGCCGCGGCCGACGCCAAGATCGGCTATCCGCCGACGCGGGTGTGGGGAGTGCCCGCCGCCGGGCTGTGGGCCCATCGCCTCGGCGATCAGCGCGCCAAACGCCTTCTGCTGACCGGGGATTGCATCACCGGGGCGCAGGCCGCCGAGTGGGGCCTGGCGATCGAGGCGCCGGATGCGGCCGACCTCGACGAGCGCACGGAGCGGCTCGTCGAGCGCATCGCGGCCGTGCCGGTGAATCAATTGATCATGGTCAAGCTGGCGATGAACGCCGCGCTGTACCAGCAGGGCGTTGCGACCAGCCGGATGATCAGCACGGTGTTCGACGGTATCGCCCGGCACACCCCGGAGGGGCACGCGTTCGTGGCCGACGCTCGCGCGCACGGGTTCCGGGAGGCGGTGCGCCACCGCGACGAACCGTTCGGTGACCACGGGCGTCGCGCGTCGGGAGTGTGAACGTGCCGCAATCACTGTCGAAGATGACCGCCCGGTCGGTGGTGCTCAGCGTCCTGCTCGGTGCCCATCCGGCGTGGGCCACATCGGCGGAATTATTGCGGCTGACATCGGATTTCGGTATCCGCGAGCAGACCCTGCGAGTGGCGCTGACCAGGATGGTCGCGGCCGGTGACCTGGTGCGCTCCGACGACGGCTACCGATTGTCCGACCGGCTGCTGCACCGCCAGCGCCGCCAGGACGATGCGCTCTACCCGCGAACCCGCGACTGGGACCGCAATTGGATCACCTTGGTCATCACCGCGGTCGGCATGGATGCGCGCGCGCGGGCGGCGCTACGAAATACCCTGCAGTCCAAGCGTTTCGGTGAACTCAGGGAAGGCGTCTGGCTGCGCCCGGACAATTTCGACGATGAACTGCCCGCCGAAATCGTCGAGCGGGTCCGAGTGCTGCACTCCCGCGACGACGACCCGGTCGAGTTGACCCGGCGGTTGTGGGACCTGCCCGGCTGGGCGGACGTCGGCCATCGGCTGCTGGCTGACATGGCCGCCGCACGTGACGTGCCGGGCCGATTCCGTGCGGCCGCAGGCATTGTGCGGCATCTGCTCACCGACCCGGTCCTGCCGAAGGAGATGCTGCCCGCGCACTGGCCGGGTGTCGAACTTCGCACGACCTATACAGACTTCGCCGCCGAACTGGGTGCGCGGCGAGACGAGGGACGACTGGTGGAGGCGAAATGAGCGATCCGGAGGGCAGGAGCGGAGCGACCCGGGAGAGGGAATCAGTGCGCGTCGAGAAGAACGGGCCTGTCACGACGGTGATCCTCGACCGCCCACACGCGCGCAACGCTGTCGACGGCCCGACGGCGATGGCCTTGTTCAACGCCTTCGAGGAGTTCGACAACGACGAGTCGGCCTCGGTGGCCGTGCTCTGGGGCGACAACGGAACCTTCTGTGCCGGAGCTGATCTCAAGGCGATCGGCACGCCCGACACGAACCCGTTGCACAGGGATGGCCCCGGGCCGATGGGGTCCAGCCGCATGGTGTTGTCCAAGCCGGTGATCGCCGCGGTCAGCGGGTACGCCGTCGCCGGCGGCATCGAGCTGGCGCTGTGGTGCGATCTGCGGGTCGCCGAAGAGGACGCCGTGTTCGGGGTGTTCTGCCGGCGCTGGGGCGTTCCCCTGATCGACGGCGGCACGGTGCGACTGCCCCGGCTGATCGGGCACAGCCGCGCGATGGATCTGATCCTGACCGGCCGGGCCGTCGACGCACCGGAGGCGTTGGCCATCGGCCTGGCCAACCGGGTCGTACCCAAGGGGCAGGCGCGTCAGGCCGCCGAGGAACTCGCTGCCGAACTGGCTCTACTGCCGCAACTCTGTCTGCGTTCGGATCGAATGTCCGCGCTCAACCAATGGGGGCAGTCCGAAGCCGAGGCCATGGGCTTCGAGTTCGGCAGCTTGTCCCGGGTGGCCGCCGAATCACTGGCCGGGGCACAGCGATTCGCGCAGGGTGCCGGCAGGCACGGGGAGAAGGCTTAGGCCTTGTTGAGGGTGTTCCCCGAGCCGAGGTTGTTGACCTTGGGCTCGCCCTTGTAGGTGACGGTGTTGTTGAGGCCGACGACGGAGAGTTCCTTGTCGATCTTGTCGAAGGTGATCTTGTTGTCCGCACCGCCGATGTTCACCGACGCGCAGGAGCCCTTCACCGTCAAGGTGTTGTTCGAGCCGCCGACGTTGAGTGACTTGCCGTCGGCGCAGTCGATCTCGGCGGTGGTGCCGAATGAGCCGTAGTTGATGGTGTTGCCCACTTCCACCTGAGCACCCGATTTTCCGGCCGTGGCCGTCGGGGACTCGGTGTCCTTACTGGTGGATCCGCAGCCAGCCAGGGCGATGACGGCGAGCACGCCGATGCCGGCGATCAGGGTGGGGGAGTGCATCAGATACATCCTTCGAGGTCCTGCACCGGAACGCGATCGATCCGGTTCGTTGACGACGTTATCCGCGATCACCGTGTTCGACGACCCTTAGGTGGTCCCAGCTCACCGACGGGCGCTCTATTCCACCCCAACCCGAGCTGGAGCCTACGTCCGTGCCGGTCGGTCAACTAGAGTTCCTCGTCGATCCACCATTGAAGGGCCTTGTCATGACATCTTCGCCGGAATCGGACTCCGCGGGCGGTCGGCCGCGCTCCGGCAACCGGTCGTCGGCGAGGTCCGCGAAACTCAGCCGTGAGGTCATCGTCAATGCGGCGCTGACCTTCCTGGACCGGGAGGGGTGGGACGGACTGACGATCAATGCCCTGGCCACCCAGCTGGGCACCAAGGGGCCGTCGCTCTACAACCACGTGCACAGCTTGGAAGACCTGCGCAGGACCGTCCGCATGCACGTCATCGATGACATCCTGCGGATGCTGTCCGCCGCCGGGCAGGGCCGCACCCGCGACGACGCGGTGACGGCGATGGCCAGCGCGTACCGCAGCTACGCCCATCACCATCCCGGCCGCTATTCGGCCTTCACCCGGATGCCCTTGGGTGGTGACGATCCCGAGTTCACCGCCGCCTCGCACGCCGCTGCGGCGCCGGTCATCGAGGTGCTGGCCTCTTACGGCCTGGACGGTGACGACGCGTTCTATGCCTCGCTGGAGTTCTGGGCGGCGATACACGGGTTCGTGCTTCTGGAGATGACCGGCGTCATGGATATGGTCGACACCGACGCTGTGTTCTCCGACATGGTGCTGCGGCTGGCCGCCGGTATGGCGCGACGCAGCGATCCACGCGGCTGAGCCTGCTGCCGAGCACCTAAGAACCGGGCTGCGCGGAACCGACGCCGACATTCACGCGTTGACCTGCAGTAAGGCGCCGGACACCGAGTTTGGAGGGGCGTGCCGCGCCTGGTATCGTAGAAGCTCGTGCCTGGCCAATAGGGGCGCAAGCAGGAACGCATGCGCGCACGCCGGGCCAATTCGCATGTCCAGTATGCATCGGATTTTGCCGGTGCGCAGTGTGTGCGACACGCCCGGCAGCGGGGTACGCGGCGGGGCTAAAACAGCAGTACAGAGACTTGAGAACCGCCGAAAGACGAACGAGAGAAGAAAGCCGGTAATGCCAACCATTCAGCAGCTGGTCCGCAAGGGTCGCACCGACAAGGTCGCGAAGGTGAAGACCGCGGCCCTCAAGGGGAGCCCGCAGCGCCGAGGCGTGTGCACCCGCGTGTACACGACCACCCCGAAGAAGCCGAACTCGGCACTTCGCAAGGTCGCGCGCGTGAAGCTGACATCCGGCGTGGAAGTCACCGCCTACATCCCCGGTGAGGGTCACAACCTGCAGGAGCACTCGATGGTGCTGGTGCGCGGTGGTCGTGTGAAGGACCTCCCGGGTGTGCGCTACAAGATCATCCGTGGCTCGCTGGACACCCAGGGCGTCAAGAACCGCAAGCAGGCCCGCAGCCGTTACGGCGCGAAGAAGGAGAAGAGCTGATGCCGCGCAAGGGTCCCGCTCCCAAGCGTCCTCTCGTCAACGACCCGGTCTACGGGTCGCAGCTGGTCACCCAACTGGTCAACAAAGTGCTGCTGGACGGGAAGAAATCGCTGGCGGAACGCATTGTTTACGGTGCGCTCGAACAGGCTCGCGACAAGACCGGCACTGATCCGGTCGTCACCCTGAAGCGCGCTCTCGACAACGTCAAGCCCGCCCTGGAGGTGCGCAGCCGTCGTGTCGGTGGCGCCACCTATCAGGTGCCCGTCGAGGTGCGCCCCGATCGCTCGACCACGCTGGCCCTGCGCTGGCTGGTCAGCTTCTCCAAGGCGCGCCGCGAGAAGACCATGATCGAGCGCCTGGCCAACGAGATCCTCGACGCCAGCAATGGCCTGGGTGCCGCCGTCAAGCGACGTGAAGACACCCACAAGATGGCCGAGGCGAACCGGGCCTTCGCGCACTACCGCTGGTGATCACGCCGCCGGCGTCCGCAGTGTTGCGGATGCTCGGCGCACCGAATACACCGAACTGAGAACCGAAAGAGTGGGAATTTAGCCGTGGCACAGGACGTGCTGACCGACCTGAACAAGGTCCGCAACATCGGCATCATGGCGCACATCGATGCCGGCAAGACGACGACGACCGAGCGCATCCTCTTCTACACCGGTATCTCGTACAAGATCGGTGAGGTGCACGACGGTGCCGCCACGATGGACTGGATGGAGCAGGAGCAGGAGCGGGGTATCACCATCACCTCGGCCGCTACCACCTGCTTCTGGAACGACAACCAGATCAACATCATCGACACCCCGGGCCACGTCGACTTCACCGTCGAGGTGGAGCGTTCGCTGCGCGTGCTCGACGGTGCCGTAGCCGTCTTCGACGGCAAGGAAGGTGTCGAGCCGCAGTCCGAGCAGGTCTGGCGTCAGGCCGACAAGTACGACGTACCGCGCATCTGCTTCGTCAACAAGATGGACAAGCTGGGTGCCGACTTCTACTTCTCGGTGCAGACCATGAAGGACCGCCTCGGTGCGAACGTGGTCCCGATCCAGTTGCCGATCGGCTCCGAAGGTGACTTCGAGGGCGTCGTCGACCTGGTCGAGATGAAGGCCAAGGTGTGGCGCGGCGAGACGAAGCTCGGCGAGAAGTACGACGTCGTTGACATCCCGGCCGAGCTGCAGGAGAAGGCCGAGGAGTATCGCACCGCGATGATCGAGGCCGTCGCCGAAGCCGATGACGACCTCATGGAGAAGTACCTGGGCGGCGAAGAGCTCACCGTCGAGGAGATCAAGGCCGGCCTGCGCAAGTTGACCGTCACCAGCGCCGGCTACCCGGTGTTGTGCGGTTCGGCGTTCAAGAACAAGGGCGTGCAGCCCATGCTCGACGCGGTCATCGACTACCTCCCCACCCCGCTGGACGTCGCGGCCGCCGAAGGTCACGTCCCGGGCAAGGAAGACGAGATCATCTCGCGCAAGCCGTCGGCCGACGAGCCGTTCGCGGGACTGGCCTTCAAGGTCGCCACGCACCCGTTCTTCGGCAAGCTGACCTACGTCCGGGTGTACTCGGGCAAGGTCGACTCCGGTGCGCAGGTCATCAACTCGACCAAGGGCAAGAAGGAGCGGCTGGGCAAGCTGTTCCAGATGCACTCCAACAAGGAGAACCCGGTCGAGTCGGCGTCCGCAGGCCACATCTACGCGGTGATCGGCCTCAAGGACACCACCACCGGCGACACCTTGAGCGATCCGAACCACCAGATCGTTCTCGAGTCGATGACGTTCCCCGATCCGGTTATCGAGGTCGCCATCGAGCCCAAGACCAAGAGTGACCAGGAGAAGCTGAGCCTCTCGATCCAGAAGCTCGCCGAAGAGGATCCCACCTTCAAGGTGCACTTGGACCAGGAGACCGGCCAGACCGTCATCGGCGGTATGGGCGAGCTGCATCTGGACATCCTGGTGGACCGCATGCGCCGCGAGTTCAAGGTCGAGGCCAACGTCGGTAAGCCGCAGGTCGCCTACAAGGAGACCATCAAGCGGGCCGCCACCAACGTCGAGTTCACGCACAAGAAGCAGACCGGCGGTTCGGGCCAGTTCGCGAAGGTCCTCATCAACCTCGAGCCGTTCGTCGGCGAGGACGGTGCGACCTACGAGTTCGAGAACAAGGTCACCGGTGGCCGCATCCCGCGCGAGTACATCCCGTCGGTGGACGCCGGTGCCCAAGACGCCATGCAGTACGGCGTGCTGGCCGGCTACCCGCTGGTGAACGTGAAGGTCGTCCTCCTCGACGGCGCCTACCACGACGTCGACTCGTCGGAAATGGCCTTCAAGATCGCCGGCTCCCAGGTGCTGAAGAAGGCTGCCGCGATGGCGCAGCCCGTCATCCTGGAACCGATCATGGCCGTCGAGGTCACCACACCCGAGGACTACATGGGTGACGTGATCGGCGACCTGAACTCCCGCCGTGGTCAGATCCAGGCCATGGAGGAGCGCAGCGGTGCGCGCGTCGTCAAGGCGCAGGTTCCGCTGTCGGAGATGTTCGGCTATGTCGGCGACCTTCGGTCGAAGACGCAGGGCCGGGCTAACTACTCCATGGTGTTCGACTCGTACGCCGAAGTTCCGGCGAACGTGTCGAAGGAGATCATCGCGAAGGCGACGGGCCAGTAATCCGTCGCTCTCGCAACACAACTGAACACATCAACACTGCTTAGCAAGCACCAACAAGTCCAGGAGGACACAGAAGTGGCGAAGGCGAAGTTCGAGCGGACGAAGCCGCACGTCAACATCGGGACCATCGGTCACGTTGACCACGGCAAGACCACGCTGACTGCAGCAATCACCAAGGTTCTGCACGACAAGTACCCGACGCTGAACGAATCGCGCGCATTCGACCAGATCGACAATGCGCCCGAGGAGCGTCAGCGCGGTATCACCATCAACATCTCCCACGTGGAGTACCAGACCGAGAAGCGTCACTACGCACACGTCGACGCCCCCGGCCACGCTGACTACATCAAGAACATGATCACCGGTGCCGCCCAGATGGACGGCGCGATCCTGGTGGTCGCCGCCACGGACGGTCCGATGCCGCAGACCCGCGAGCACGTGCTGCTGGCCCGCCAGGTCGGCGTCCCCTACATCTTGGTGGCGCTGAACAAGGCCGACATGGTCGACGACGAGGAGCTCCTCGAGCTCGTCGAGATGGAGGTCCGCGAACTGCTGGCCGCCCAGGAGTTCGACGAGGAAGCCCCGGTCATCAAGGTGTCCGCGCTGAAGGCACTCGAGGGTGACCCGACCTGGGTCAAGTCCGTCGAGGACCTGATGGACGCCGTCGACGAGTCGATCCCGGATCCGGTCCGCGAGACCGACAAGCCGTTCCTGATGCCCGTCGAGGACGTCTTCACGATCACCGGCCGCGGCACCGTGGTGACCGGTCGTGTCGAGCGCGGCATCATCAACGTGAACGAGGAAGTCGAGATCGTCGGCATCCGCCCCACCACCACCAAGACCACGGTCACCGGTGTGGAGATGTTCCGCAAGCTGCTCGATCAGGGCCAGGCCGGTGACAACGTCGGTCTGCTGGTTCGTGGCGTCAAGCGTGAGGATGTCGAGCGCGGCCAGGTCGTCGTGAAGCCCGGCACCACCACCCCGCACACCGAGTTCGAGGGCAGCGTCTACATCCTGTCCAAGGACGAGGGCGGTCGCCACACGCCGTTCTTCAACAACTACCGTCCGCAGTTCTACTTCCGTACCACGGACGTGACCGGCGTCGTGACCCTCCCCGAGGGCACCGAGATGGTGATGCCCGGTGACAACACCGACATCTCCGTCAAGCTGATCCAGCCCGTCGCCATGGACGAGGGCCTGCGCTTCGCGATCCGCGAAGGCGGCCGTACCGTCGGCGCCGGCCGGGTTACCAAGATCATCAAGTGATCTGAACTAGTACCGCGGAAGCGGCGCTCACCTTTGCGGTGGGCGCCGCTTTTCGTTGTACGCCCAGCATGGGCATTCGCTTGGAGGTGTGAGTCCTCTGGAGGTGAAGGTGGTTTAACTCCGAGTCGATGGCAACTGCGTCACTGTGAGGTGGGGTGGGAAGGAAGCCGGAGACGAAG
>NZ_JACBJQ010000032.1 GCF_013404075.1 Mycolicibacterium vinylchloridicum | reverse complement strand
GATGACGGGGGCTCCGGGGCGGCGGCGGGGAAGGGAGTACCGGCGGGCGTAGTTCCAGCGGGCGGCGATCTGTTCGGCCGGGGTCATGGCGTCCCATGCGGCCTGCGCTTCGGCGTCGGCGATGGCGGCTTCGCAGTGGTCGCACAGGACGCCGAGGATGTGGAGGGTGTAGGTGATTCCGCCGTGACCTTCGCGGATCGAGTGGCAGGTGCAGGTGCTCATCGTGGGGCCGTCCTCCCTGTGGTGGATGCCTATAGCCTACCATTGATGGGTGGCTATAGGCAACCACCAATAGCGGCATCACCCTTGTGGCGCAGTGCGTGTCGGGTGGCCGCGACGGCTGTAAGTCAGGAGTTCAGCGGAGGGTGGCGAACAGGTCGAGCTGCACGCCGGCGGCGGGGTGGAGGGCTTGGCGCAGCAGCGTTTCCGACCAGGTGCGCAGTTCGGTCGTGCGGTGGCGGTGTTCGGCGTCCTCGTCGTCGCTGGGGTGATGGCGAGTGCACGGGCCACTGTGGGCGTTGGGGGCGGTGTGCGCATAGGGGCAGTAGCACCATTCGCGAGTGCGCTCGCGCTCGGCGCGGTGGGCGTCGAGGCATCGGCGAATTTCGGCGTGCAGCTCGGCGGGTAGGCGCCGGCCGAGATTGCGGACCTGGGCGGCGGTGACGTTGACGCGAACCTTGTCGCGGCCGGGGCTGACGAATCTGTCTCCGAGGGTCCAGTAGCTGATCATCCAGTCCGGGGCACCGTCGGGGGCGGTGGGCCGCCCCGAGGCTCCTCCTGCCCGGGCGAGCAGAGCCCGCATCGCGTGGTCGTCGATGATGGCCTCCAGCAGCATGGTTCCGTTGGACCGTGCGACGAAGGCGATCAGGTGGCGTTGTTCCTCGCTCAGAGTCGCGGGCATGACATCGCCTCGGCCTTCTGGCGAATCACTGCGTCCACGCGGTCGGGCCGATGCCCGGCCCAGGACTGCCCGTCGGCGATGACCACGGGCACGCTACGGAAGCCGAGGTCTTCCAACAGTTGCGCGGCTGCGGTGTCGACGGAGACATCGACGGTCTGAATACGCACGTCGGCCTTGTCGAACTGGCGGGCGGTGGCGCGGCACTGCACACATCCGGGCTTGGTGTAGAGGGTGATGTTCATTGCGGTTTCTCCGTCCTGCTCGTTGGGGTGCGTTGCTGCGATGGCGTTCACGGCTGCGACCCCCGATCGATGTCGCCTTCGGTGAAGGTGAAGGCGTTGCCCTGGCTGTCGCGCATCGCATACCAGTAGCTGGCCTTGGACCAGGCCGTCGTCCAGTCGCTGCGCTCCCACCGCAGGACGTTCCACAGGTCGCGGTCGGCGCCACCGGGGTGGAACGCCGCTCCGGACTCGGCCCGGTAGAAGTGGTTGAGCACGGCAATGAGCGCTTCAACGGAGTCGGCCTCGGCGGCGATGGCGTCCAGGGCCGCGTGGTAGAGCGTCCAGTAGTCGCCCTCCAGCAGCGTCGCCTCACACTCACCGCAGGTCTGGTTGAGGGCTTCGGCGGCCGGAATCGGTGTCGGGAAGGCGTCACTGGTGGCCGTGGTGCGGTCGATGCCGCGGTCCTGGGCAACGACATCGAGGACGTGTTCGGTGTCGTCGTACTCGGCACCTTCGGTGATCGGCAGGATCGCCGCCTGGGCACATGTCGGGCACAGCAGGTGCTCGCGGTAGCGGTAGGCCGGCACGGTGCGAAGGGTGACCGGTTGCGGTTCAGGCATCGGGGGCTCCTCTCGAGGGTGGATGGCTATAGCCTACCATTAACGGGGGGCTATAGCCACCCATAGCGGCGGGAGTCGCCTGTGTATCAGCGGTTTCGGTTTCGCCCCGGGAATGACACGGACGTGCGGGGAGCTGCGTGTGACGTTCGCACTCAGAAACGCTTCGCCAGGCGTGTCGTGGAGTCAGCCGTGCTCCCGAATGGGTTCGTGGTCAATCTGGCCACCGTTGCTCTCAATGCTTCGATTTCGGCGATCAGCTCGGGAACGAGGCTGCGCGACTCAATGACGAACGTCGCGTTCTCCTCGGCTTTGTAGTGGCTTTCGATGCGGAATCCCGGACAGAAGTCGCCCAGCCAGATGATTGGGTATCGTTCGTCGATCTCCCACGGTCCGTAGGTCACTCCGTCCAGGGCGGCTTTGGCGCGGGCCACGATGTCGTCGGGCATCTCTGCTCCTTGCTCCTTGTGCTTGTGATGGGGGTTGGGTGGCTGGTCGGTGGTGGCTGGTAGACGTTGTCGCCCTGGACCTGGGTGCAGCACGGCCCTTTTCCCGTCGGACGTGGCTGGACTGTCGTGGTGGTTTACGTCGGGGTGCTAGGCCGGCGTATACCTGCCGCAGTCCAGCCCGGTGCGCTCGGCGGGGGTTAGGCGTATAGGTGGTCGCGGCGGTCGGCGCAATCTCCGCAGTAGCCGTCGAAACCTTCGCCGTCGTCCAGCGGGTTGGTGCAGCCCTCGGTGGCGCAGTGATCGCAGTGGGGGCATAGCCGGTTGGGCCCGCGCAGGGGCAGGTCGCACACGTCGCAGAACTCGGCGTCGGGCCAGGCGCGGTGGCAGGCGGCGGGGGCCTCGGGGTGGTCGAGGTCGATGAGCACGGTGGCGATGGTGCGCAGTTCCTCGGGGGTGAGGGCGCGGCAACGTGGGTCGGTGCTGGTGCCCAGATACCAGGCGGTGCGGTCAGCCCAGATCCGCGCGTCGGGGCCGGCGCTGCGGTTGTGCTCGGCGTCAGCGCGGGTGCGGTGGGTGCTGACGATGTCCTCGGCGGTGTTGACGATCGCCCAACGTCGGGTGTCGAGCTTGCGGACGGTCCAATCTTGCGGCGGGTTGCTGAAGTGGTGGCGCACGCTGTCGGCGAAGCGATCGGTGGTGGGCATGGTGGATTCCTTTCTCCGGGCCGGGGTTTGGGGTGCGTTGGGTGCAGGGGTGATCAGGTGCGGCGGATGTGCCATCCCCACGCGGTGGGCACCACTTGACTGCAGGGGTAGGTGATGGGCAGCAGGTTGGTGTACTGCCATTGCACGAGGACGCCGCGGTCGCTGACGGCCTCGACGGAGCCGCAGACGCGGCCGACGCCGGGTTGGATGGCTGAGATGGTGTGGCCTGGGCTGGGCAGTGTCGGGCCGGTGTAGGCGAGGTCGGCGGGGTCTTCGCCGGTCAGGGCGCAGCGGGCGGCGATGTCGGGGACGAAGCGGGCAACCAGCTCGTCGGCGAGGTCGATGACGGCCTGCTGGCTGATGGCGCGGCTGGGGTCGTCGGGCCCGGCGGCGGCCTCGGCTTCGTAGAGGTCGTCGCGGGCGACGAAGTAGGCGTTGAGCAGCTCGCGCAGGGCGTCGTCGGGGATGGCGGGCAGGACTGGTGCGGGGGTGGTCATGGTGGTCTCCTTCCGAAGGGACTCAGGCCGCGTTGACGTAGGCGTGGTCGGTGAACAGCACCGCCGGGGCGGTGTGCACGGCGTGACCGGTGCTGGGCAGGTAGAACTCGGGCCGTTCGTGCGGGCGGTATACGACACGGGCGGGGTGGTCGATGGTGACCTCGCTCAGGCGGCCGGCGATCCAGGCGTGCACCTCGCGGGGTGCGCCCTGGGCGATGCGCTGCTGCGCGGTGAGGCCGACGTGCATGGCGCAGTCGAGCAGGCCGACGGATGCGGCGTGGGCGACGACTTTGCCCTTGTGGGGACCGTCGAGAGCTTTGATCGACCAGGCGGCCTTGTGGAGGTTCTTGTACACCGCTACGCGGCGGGCGGCGTGGAAATCTCGGCCCTGCACGGGGTGAATGATGTTGGCGGTCATGGTCGCTCCTGTCTGGCGTGGGTGGTCATGCCCCGATGGGGTGCAGGTCCGCGAGTGCGATGAAGGCGCCTTGCTCACCGGCTTGGGATTCGGCGATGATGTCGGCCATCGATAGGTCGGCGCGAAATCGGTGACCGGTCTCGACTTCGACCTCGGCGTAGCGGCGGGCCAGCTCGGGGTTCAGGCGAGCCGAGCACACCAGGTCGGCGCGGGACGCTAGGACGCAGAACCTGCACGACAGGCGTGACATGCCTTCGATGTAGGCCCGGTGGGGGCGGGTGCCGGCGGCGCGGATGCGCTCCCAGACCTGTTTGGTGGACCAGTGGTGGATGGGGTACCAGTCATCGACGCGGCGACGTCCGTTGGAGGCGGCCGTGTTGGGGGAGTAGGCCAGTCGGCGGGCGCGGGCGCTGCTCTCCTCGGCGCGAAGGCCCATGACGTTGAGCAGGTGCACGGGGCGGCCGGCGACCTGGCCGCTGTCGCGCAGCTCGGCGACCAGCTTGGTCATCACCTTGCGGATCGGACCGCGCTTGAAATCCGATGTGCACCAACGCTGGGAGGCACTGGGCCAAAGTCGGCGTTGCTGAACGTGATCCAGGATCGTGTAGAGGGCTCCGTTGCGTTCGCGGCGGGCCAGTTCGAATCGCAGGCCGTAGTGGGTGGCGTGCTCGGCGGCGAGTTCGGGCACGCCATCCCATTCGGCCTCGCCCAGATCGGCATGCACCACCACGACGCGGTGAACCACTCCGGCCCGGCGGGCGGCGGCAGCCACCACGTCGAGGCTGGCTTGGGAGTCCTTTCCGGCGCTGGAGTTGACCAGAATGACGTCGTAGCAACGCAGGTCAGGCACGTCACCGCCGGTGACGGTTCCCTGCGGGCGTTCAGAGGTGGCGGTCATGGCGGGCTCCGCGGCCTTTCTGTATGGGTGCCTTTAGCCTACCACTAACGGATGGCTTTAGCCACCCGTTTATGCTCTGAAAGCCATACGCGGCAGTGTATTTCGTGCTAGCGGCTCAGCAGCCTTGGTCGGCAGATCGGGGCGTAGGGCGACGTTCGCCTTGTCCTGGCTGTCGTTGATCCGGTTGAGGCGGCGTCGGCGGCCGACGACGGGGCTGCGGGCGACGCGGCCGCGGCTGCGCCTGGGTGCAAGCCGGCCCACCGGGATGCGAGCCAGGACCCGGCATTCGACCTGGCCTGGTCGCCCATCTAGGGGTGCCGCCAGAGGCCGTGTTGCAGGCGATGTTGCAGCGGATGTCAGAGGGGATGTTGCACACGAGGTGGCGGGCGGCCCGCCGAAGGGGTGCCCGGCCCCCGCCTCCTCGGTAACCAGCGTGTTTGGCCTCAGCGGCTGATAGCTTGCAAAGAGGACGACAGTTTTCTGTCGGGAACCTGGACGACGGAAGACGACAGCGACAGGAGACTCAAATCCGTGAAGACCTCAACCGTCTCCACCGCGATCGCCTCGACAGCACTAGCTGCGGCGCTGGGGCTCTCGGGCGCGCCAGCGGTGCTGGCCGAGCCCACCACGACGACCCTCGGCAGCCAGGCCGAGCTGGTCAATGGCGACGTGGTGCAGGGCTGGACCGTCAAAGACCTCAAGCCCAGCAGCGATGTGATCCCGCATCGGGTCTATGGGGTGCTGTGGGAGGCGACGGCCACCGACACCGCCCTCGCGGGGTCGGTAATCCCGATCGTGTCGAACTTCAATGCCCGCGCCCGCAACGGCGAGACCTACCGCGTCCTGTTCGGTGCGGCCACACCCCAGGGCGTCAACCCTGCCACGATCGCTCAGGGCCAGCAGACGACCGGCAAGCTCTACTTCGACGTGACCGGGGCCGAGCCCGATAGCGTCGTCTACAACGCCGGCGGCACCGATCTGGCGGTGTGGGTTACACCGGCGCCAGCACCGCGCGACGGTGGGGCCAGTACCGGAGCAAGTCGCACACCCGGCACCAGCTCCTCGGGCAGCGGCTCGGCGGCCGCGGCTGCGGTCCCCACTGAGCAGGAACCAGGCCTGGTGCCTGCCACACCAGCCGCCAGCGGCGCCGAGGGTGTCCCCGAGGGAAGCTCCGGGGCCCCGCTGCCCGGAAGTTCGGGCACCCCGTTGCCCACGGGCAGCACGGGCACCCCGGCGGGTGCTCCAGCGCCGGAGGCTGCCACCGCTGAGGCCCCCGGCAGCTCGGGTACGCCCGTCGAGGGGCAGCCCCACGGTCCAGCCCCGGCCAGCCCTGCGCCCCCAGCGCCGCCAGCACAGGGCCAGCCCGCCGCGGCGATACCGTCAGAAGCACCACCGGCCTCGGCGGCGCCGGCCACCACAGCGGTTGTCCCGCCGCCTGGTGCGTGACGGACGAAGACCGCAGATCAGCCAGCTCGCAACTGTTGAGCCAGCGAGTGGCGAGGAGTCAGTGCCGACCGTAGTCACCGGCCGTGGCGTTGAGGGCCACTAGCCCGGCCTCGGTAGGCCAGTAGTCGGCGGTGTTCGGAGTCGCGGCCTGGGGCGCGGTGGCGACGTCGTGGATGCGGGTGTCGTTGAGGTTGACTCGGATCGGGGCCGCATCGGGCGCGGTGTCGATCTGCACGACGGGCACGCCGTCGTCGGCAACGTACTCGCTGATGCGGGCGGGCTGTGGCAGGCCCCGGAATCGGGCCAGCGCGGCGGTGGTGGCGGCTAGGCCTTCCTGCAGCGTGTGCAGGTCGGCGTCGAGGGTCAGGATGCTGTGGGTTAGCAGTCTGTGATCCATGACGCCGAGGTGATCGTGCAGTCGTTCGGCCAGGATCAGCGTGGCCCGGGCGTCGACGAGCTGAGCGACGGCGGTGACGATGGCGTCACGGGCCCGGTCGAAGGTGTAGTTGCGGCGCAGGGCGCTGAGGTCGGCGGCGTGGGCGTCGGTGTGATCGGTCACCGGAGTTCTCCAATCTGTCTCGGACGGGCGGGTGCCTTTAGCCTACCATTTGTGGTAGGCTATAGCCATCCATCCCTCGAGTTTGCGGAGGACCGATGTTCAACACGGGCGCAATGGAATTGGAGATCCCGGGGATCGCCGATGGTGCTCGGCGTCCGTCCGTCGTGGTGTCCTACGGCCTCGGATTGGACAGCACCTGTCTGTTGTTGCGGTGGTTGACCGAGCCGCAGGCCCGGGATTTCGACCTGGCCGACATGGTGGTGGTGACGGCGATGACCGGTGATGAATTCGCCTCCACGGCACGGGATGTGGAGAAGCATGTGCTTCCGCTGTTTCGGGCCAACGGGGTGCGCTACATCCAATGTGCGCGGTCGGAGCGGACCACAACGAGCAGTGGGGACGGTGTGGTGATCCTGGATGATTCCACCTGTCCGCAGCAGCTCCACATAGACGGGAACTACCGGCTGTCGACCGAAATGATCACTGCTGGAACGGTTCCGCAGCTCGGCGGTGCCCGCAAGTGCTCGGTCCACGCGAAGGGTTGGGCACTCGATCCGGTGATCACCATGGTTACCGGGGGTCAGCCCTACCGGCACGTCATCGGTTTCGAGGCCGGCGAACAGCGACGGGCGGATAAGGACCGGCTGTACAACAACTCGCGCCGCACAGGATGGTATCCCCTGATCGAGTGGGGGATGGATCGACAGGCCTGCGCTGAGTATGTGCAGTCCAAACTCGGCACGTCCTGGTCCAAGAGCTGCTGCACGTTCTGCGTCTATGCCATGTCGACGGCGGCAGGCCGGGCCAACATGGTGCAGCGCTACCGCCGGGAGCCGATGGCCGGCGCGAAGGCGATGTTCATGGAGGCGGTGTCGCGGCGACTCAACGAACGCCAGACCCTGATCGCGGGAAGCAGTGTGGCCCAGATGATCTCCGAGGCCGGACTGGCCGAGGTCGAGGTGGCGTTCCACCGGCTGTGGGATGAGACCGACTTCGCCGTCTACGAGGTTCGCCGGGTCACCCCGTCGGGCCGTGAGGGCCGCAAGGGCGTCACGGCGCGGTCGGTGCGCCGCCTGGCGTGCGGGTCACGGGCCGACATGGATGCCCACCTGGCCGAGCTGCCCGGCCGCCGCGACATCGGCGGTGACCGCATCGTTCGGCACCGCCTTGCCGCGGCGGCGAACTGCGAGCACTTCTTCGTCGTGGCTCCGGCGGTGGTGGACGACAAGCAGCGCCCCTCGTTCGAGACCTTGTGGGCGCAGGCCAACAGCGACTTTCTGTTCTGAGCCTGACCCACGCGTCGAGCGGGAGCGGGCTGCCCATGCGGGTACCGATCCGTCGGCGCTTCTCCTTGTCCAGGCCACGTCTGGCCTCGGGGCACGGCACGCAGCCCACCGTGTGGCGCGGCGGCGACCGCGCGGCCCTGTGTGCAGACCGCCCCTCACACCACCGGGATTGCGGCAGGCGCTGGCCTTTCCGAGTGGAGGGGCGCGTTGGGCGGGGCGTGAGGGTTTGAGGTCGCGGCGCGGGCCTGTGAGTGGGAACCGCCGGGTGGATTATCCGGTGCGCAGAATGTCGGTGACGCGCCACTGCACCGCGGCCCAGTCCTCTGCGGGGAGGGCGTCGACCTCGGGTGACCAACCGGTGTCTGCGTCGATTTGATAGCGCAGTTCGCTGAAGCAGACGACCTGTCGGATCGTGCCCTGGCTGGCCAGGTTGTCGATCTGTTCAACCACCTCTCGTGCAAGACGGTCGATTACCAGCCAGTATTCCGCCGGGCGGCCGGTCTCGCGGAGCAGGTCGATGTGGCGCACCACGTGGTGCCCGACGAAGGTCTTGCCGTTGGTGTAGCGGACCCGGGCCAGCGGCTGCCGGTCGGACGGCGAGACTGCCGAGTACGGCTTGACCGCCGCGACGTACACCTCATCGCTGGCGGGCGCCTGCCGGGAGTCGGGTGGGTTGTAGTCGAACGGGTTCACGGCACCAGCACCCCTTCCATCCGTTGGACGCTGCGCACTGAGGTGTGCAACACCTGGTGCCGACGGGTCGGTGTGCTGCGGTCCATGGTTGATCCTTACCAGCAGGGGCCGACATCTCCGGATGGGAGCGTCGGTGTCGGGGTGTTCATCGCCGCAGATGTGGGTCAGACGCCGTGGGCGAGCTTTTCGATGCTGGTGTCGAGGGCGTCGGCAATCTTGGCGAGGAAGACGAGAGTGGCCGCGCGGTTGCCCTGCTCGACGTGACGCAGGAACACTCGGTCGATACCGGCTTTTTCTGCCAATGCCCGCTGCGACATGCCCAGCTTTTCGCGTCGGGCGATGACGTTGGCGCCCACGATCGGAAGGACGCGCTCAGCCACCGAGGTGTCAGGGTCGGGGCGGGACTTGGCGCCGGTCGCGGTGGCGGGCATCGATGCTGGTTCCTCTCGGGTCGTTGGGTAGACCTGCTGTGCTGAGCCTACCCCAGAGCGGGTGGCTAAAACCACCCGATTGCGAGAATGACTGACATGAGCAAGGGCAGTCGCGGCGGGGACGGAACCGGTGACGAGGTGGTCGTTGTCGGTGGTGTTCCGTTGCGCCGCAACCGTGATGGGAGCTGGTCGGAGCCGCCGTATCCGGCGGTGTGCGCTAATGGTCACGAGCTGGGTCCGTACCGCGTCACGATCGGGGTAAGCCACTGTCTGTGCGGGATTCTGCACCGCACCGCGCAGTGCAACGAGTGCGGGGCGACCTACTTCCTGCCTCCTCCGGGCGACCGCTGTGAGTCCACGGCGCTGGACGGGCGCCACGGGTAGGGGAGGGCCGGCGGTCAGAGGTGCAGCCCTCCGGGGCCGGCGGGGCGCTCGGAAGCCTCGCGTAGCGATTGTGCCCACTGCTGTTCTCGCTCACTGAGCTGTTCGGACTCGCGCTTGTGCACCGTGTCGAGCAGCAGTGCGATCAACCGCCCGTACCCTCGGGTAGCGTGTCCGTGAAAGCGGGCGCCGATGAACTCCTCTCGGCGATTGAACAGCTCTTGGCCGTCCAGCTCGTAGCCGTATTTGCGGCAGACCTGGTGGAACAGAATCGTCTGGCTTCGGGTGTTGCCTTCACGGAATGGGTGGATGTTGTCCAGCCCGCCCCAGTAGGTGGCCATGAGTGGAATGAACTGGTGCGGAGCCTGTTTTCGCGGGTCACTTAGTTCGAAGTCGAGCATGGTGAATTGGGAGGCCGCGCGGTTGGCGACCTCCGGGCCTGGGTGATAGCGGTACTTGACCCACGGTGCGGTGCGATCGTCGGGGGCGAAGTTGACGACATCGCGCCACTGTTTGGTCATGGCGAACTTCGGCACTGTGCGGGGTGTGCCCGCCCAGTCGTAGACGTCACCGAAGATCTTGCGATGTATGCCGCAGTAGTAGTTGAGGTCGATCACGTCGGGCTGGTTGTCCTCGGTGATGATCTCGGCCATGCGCACCAAGCTGATCCGCGTTTCCGCCTCGCGCAGTTGCCAACTGTCTTTGATGTTGAGGCGATTTTTCAGAACCCCTGGCGCATCGGGCCAGAAGTAATCCTCCCACTGGTCGTAGGACGCCAACGTGCTATTCGCCGGGCTGACCGAACTCCGCGATGACCTCGGCGACGGCCTGGTCGTAGGTCAGTTCGCCGCGGCCGATTCGGTCGAGGAGGTCCATCGCGCCGGGCGAGACGTCGTGGCCGGCCAGGCCGCTTGCGGCCACGGCGATGGTCACGGCCTCGTCGTGGGTGGGCGGGCGCTTGGGCGCGGTGGTCATGGTGCTCATTGTAGGTGCTCCCCTTTGATTCGTGCCGCACCAGAGAGTCAGCATTGCCGCTGGTGAAGGCGGGTGTTCAACCGTTTCCAGGATACCACATGCGGGTGGCGATGGCCTCCCATTATGCGGGGTTGTCGGTGTGGTTCAGCGCTGTGCTGCACAGGCTTTCGGGTTCCACAGTCCACGTTCACGCTCGGCAGCGGAGGCTTCGGCATCCTGGAACCGGCGCTGGTAGCGGTAGGGCGTGGAGTAGGTGTACTCGTTGGCGTATCCCCCGGCGATGAGGTCGAGGTTGATGAGGCGGCCGTCGAGGGTCCAGACATAGGCCAGGCGGCGGCCGTAGCGGTCTACGCTGTCCTGGCTGGGATCGTCCTCTAGGTACACCAACTGTCCGGTGAGGGCGTTCTTGGTGAAGTCGGAAGCCTCCTGGGCGAAGCACTCCACCGGAGAGCGGGGGTCGAGCAGTTCAGGGGTGTCGATGCCGATCAACCGGACCTTGGTGTCACCGTTGTCGGTTTTGACCGACAAGGTGTCGCCGTCGACCACACGAGACACCGGTACGGGCCCGGTGAGGGTGTCTGCGGGCGGTTGGGCGGGGTAGTCGGGGCCGTCGGTTGGCGGCTGCCCGGCGACGGAGGGTACCTGGCATGCCGCCAGGAAGATGGTGCCGGCGGCTCCGGCGAGGATATGCAGGTGACGGGGCGGGTTGCGTGCAGTAGTCCGCGGTGCGGCGCTGTCCGAAGGGCCACCACGTGATGGTCGTTCCTGCCTGTCCATGCGGGTCAGAATAGTGCATCGTTAGTCATTTGGGGAACGGTTCGTAAACACGTCTGTGCGGGTTGGTGTTAGCGTCTTCGTGTGGCCCGTCTCGTATTGCACAGTGTGCGGGGATTCCCGGTGACGGACTTTGCCGCGCACCTGCCCCTGAAGCTGCGGGTGAGCGGACGTCTGCGTTCGACGGTGCCGGGCCGGTACTGGTTCTGCGAGATTCAGCCAGCCGTGGTGTGTGCGTTGGGTGAGGGCGTCGAGCGCGATCACATCCATCCTGACCTGCTCAGCGAGGACCGAGGTTCAGTCACGGTCTCGGCGGTGGTGCTCACCCCGGCCGCGGGCAATCGGGTTCTGCAGTCCGGGATTGTGGACTTTCCAGTGCATGTGGCAGCGGTGCTGGACCCCGCTATGGAGGTGTCGGGGGTGATGGACCCCGACAGGGTCGGGTATCTGGGGTGCGCACTCGTTGACGACGCTGACGTGGCCGCAAGCAGCCAGGCTGTGCTGGAGCAGCAGGTTCGGGCACTGCCCACCCGGTGGTGATCCCCCGGACTGCCTTGCAGCGCGTTTAGAGGCGACGACCGGGGTCAGGAGTGCTTCGACCACCAGTCGTAGAGCTGGGGGAGCGTGGGGCCGCCCTGAGTGGATTCAATGCTGGCAAGCAGTCGCTCGCTGTCGACGGTCCAGCCGATCCGGGGATGTCCCTGGGGGCTAGTGCCACACACCAGGGTGCCGACGGGCACGTCGAGTGCTGCGTTGCGGCGCCACGGCCCCGGCGAGAGGTAGTTTCCCGGGCAGACGAGAACTGTTGTGCCACTGATGAATTGGTCGAGTGCGGCAGCCAGGGCATCGGCGTCCTGGTAGAGGGTGTATCGCGAGGAGGTGTTCGGGGCGTCGATGTTGGGGCCGCACTCAGCGGCGCTGCGATTGTCAGCGGGAACCGGCTTGCACGACCCCGGCGGATAACCGGTTGGCAGAAGTGACGCAAGCCGGGGATCGAGCCGAGGAGGGGACGCGACAGTCGCGGAGGGGGAGGCCTGGTCGTCTAAGTTTCCGGGCTGGTCGGTGGTGCCGGGCTCGGGCCAGAAGACCACGGCGGCCGCGGTGACGGCAGCAACGGCACCGACGGCGAGCAGCCAACGGCGGCGGTGTCCTGACTGGTTCGCGGACTGGGGTGGTGGTACGACGTCGATCACAGGGGGCGAGGAAGGGCCTTGGGGTCGCAGCGTTTCCGTTGAAGTTCGCGGCGGATCGTAGGGCGCGGGCTGTTCCCCGGGCGCCCAAGTGAAGAACTGACTGAGGACTGGCAGCGGTGCGGTGTTGGGGTCCTCGCCCCGCGTTGGCGCTTCTTTCACGCGACGTGCCCATCGCTCGTGCGCTGCGTGCGCCAGTTGGCGTCGAGCACGGCAGCCAGCTCCTCATCTCCACGGCCGCGAAGTACGGCGCCGACGTCTTCTTGTCGACAGTCCAAGGCCGCCGCGAGCGCTGCGGCGGGCTTTCGAACCGCGTGGCCGAGCAGTGTGTGCAACCGAGCCTTTCCGGCCTCGCCGGCGCCTACGCGGACCACCTCCAGTGACCTATCGGCCACCATGAACACCAACACCAGCGTGTCACCGGGGGCTGCGTTGACCGCGACGGCGTGGGCGCGCAACGAACCGATCCCGACACCGCTTGTCGACGTCAGCTTCCAAGACAGCGTGACCGACCCGTGTGGACTGGTGAATGTTCGCTGTCGGCCCGGGCGGACGCCAGCAGCGTCGGCCACCGACGGGTGGACCGTCTGGCCCGAGCCGCGCAGCACCTCCGAGGTGACGGGTAGCGCGACACGAATCTCGTTAGCCCCGTTACGGAAAACGCCACGGACCGTGTTCAGCGGCGGCAGCGCCGGCCAGCCATCAGCCTTGGTCCGGCGCCGTACAACGCCCTTTTCCACGACGAACTCCAGAGTGCTGAGATAGGCCCGGATCGACGCCTCGCTGATATCCGGATACCGTTCCCGAAGCTCGTCGATCACCGTGGTGACCCTGGCTTTGCCGCCGCCGGCGTCGATGCGTTCGCCGATCGCATGCGCGGCGTTGACGTACTCGGCAACGTCCCACTCCCGCAGCCCCCATGTGCTGCGGCTGGTGCGAACGAATCGGTCGTGCTTGGACAGAACCGCTTTGACACGCTGCAGGCTGGTGCCTGCCGCCGCGCCGGTTCCGATGGTGGCGAGGATGGCTTCGGCGGTCGCCGGGGCTCCGAGGACGTGCAGCGCCGCTTCTGTCATGTTGGCGGCGGTATCACCTGACCAGTGCACCCAAACATCGCCGAAACGACGCAGACTCATCTGGCTTTCGAGAAAGGTCAGGGCAACCCCGGTCGGCATTCCCAGGCTCGTCAGCGCGCGCAGCAGCGTGTCGGAGGTGGGGGCGGGCTGGGCATCGAAGACCGCCTCGACGGCGGCGATCACCTGCGCGCGTCCTCCACCCGGCGGCGTCGAGGTGTCCTCCATCCAACCGTCACGGCGGGCATACGGGCCGGCGACATGAAGCAGGACCTCAGCAGTCTTGCTCGCGGGTTCTACGCCCAGTCGGCGTAAGTCGAGGTGGACCGCTTCCACGGGAAGATACGGGCCCAGGCGTTGCCGCACTTGATCGGCATGCTCGCCGACCTCCTGGTGTGCCGGATCGGCGAGCAGCTCGGCGAACCGCGCTCGCGCCCGGCGCAGGTTGCGGCCCACCGAGACAGCGTGCACACCCAGGCGCTGGGCCACCACGTGTTGAGGAACCGGGTCCAGCGCCCACACCTGGGCCGACAGGATTTCACGGTCGAAACCGTCGAGCTGCCCGAGCAGGCTGGCCACCGCGGCATCGGCTCCGACCCGGCCGGCGGCGATCGTGTCTTGCCGAATTTGCACGGCTCGTTGCGCGGCCTCGATCAATGCACGAACTGCCGCCGCCCCCAACTTGGGGCGCAACAGCAGCGCCTGGGGAGTTTGGTCCGCCACATCGGCCCAGCGAGGGAACTCCTTGGCGTAGGCGCTCAGTCGCCGGGGTAACCGCGCGTACGGAATGGTGAACGAGCAGATGCTGTCGAAGCCGGGAACGAGGTCGCGCAGGCGCGTGTGCAGGGTCGTCTCGCAGCGCCACCATTCCGGATCGAGAAGCTCATCGAGTGGTGGCATTTTGCTCAGCACCCGCGTCGACATCGGGACCGAACCGGCACTTGCGGAGTACTCCAGGCGCGAAAGCGTGCCAACTGGAATCCGAGCATCCAGTTCTCATTCGAAGTCACTTGCCGTCAATTCGCGGGGGATTGCCCACAAGACGTCGGGTTCCTGTCTGAACCGCGCGCCCAGGATCAGCGGCCACTGCCACGGTAGGCACGGGTAGAAAATCGGAATTCCTGACGCGGCGGTTTGCTCGCGGTGCAGACGCGGCTCAGCGATTGCCACTGCGGGGGTCAGGCCCGGTGTGAAGCGAATGTCGGTGCGTAGAAGCTCAAACAAGATCCCGGGTGTGTCTTCAGCCTGGTCCTTCTTCGTGACGACAGTGGCTCCTCGTGCAACCCAATCGTCCCAACGTTCGTTGAGCGTCTTAACGGTCTCGTCCGGGAAGTAGAACGCCAAATTCGGTGTGGAAATTACGCCAGTCATAAACGGTTACAGCCTCCGTAGTTGTTGTGTTGCAATTGGCCAGGTCGACGGCTTCACTCGCCGGAATGATCCGTTTCCTCGCGGCGCAGCGCCGCTTCGGCGCGTTCGAGCAGCGTCCCGGGGAGATTGTCGGGGGTGGGTGTAGTGGAGACGGCGGCAGCGACGGCGTTGTCGATGGCGTTTGCCGTCCAGCCCAGCGTGGGCGAATCAAGGGCCTGATCCCACGGCGTGTCGAGGTCGACAGTCACCGACACTGGAACCGGCAGCTTGAGGGCCGCTAGCTCGGTACGAACCGCGGCTGCGGCCCGCTCGCCGTAGTCGGCGAGTTCGGCACGGCGCTGTGCTTCCACCCGTTCACGAAGGGCATCCAGGGCCGCCAGCGCGTCTTCTTCGGCTTGTTCTTCGGGGGTTAGCGGGATGGGATTCTCGCGCTCGGCGGCCTGCCATGCCCTGATCTCTTCATCCGTTGGCAACGGCGGGGGAGGTCCTGGGATGACCTCAATGCCCTCGTCGATGGCCCACTGCAGCGTCTGCGGGTCCTGATCGTAGGTGTAGATGACGCCAGGCCGCACGGCGGTCTCCCGGCGTTGTATCTCGGCTTCGGCGTTGTCGAGTTCGTTGAACCAGTCCGAGGCGTCATTGTCGAACAACAGCCGCTCGGGGTGAAGCACGACGGTCACCGGTTCGGTGCGGTGGCGCCACAGATCCCACTCGTCGTGCCCGACAGCGGCGCGCAGTGCGTCGCCAACCACCGCGGCTTCCCAGGAGCCGGGACGGCCGGCCAGGATCGCGTCGATGCCCCCGGCGTTGGCGGCCGCCCCGGCCAGTGCATCGGTGACGAATGCCGCCCAGTCGATCGCCAGCGCAGCTCGGGGGTCGGGGTCGGGCTCCCACTGGCCCGAACTCGTTTGGCGCATCGGTTGATTCGTGAGCCGACTCGCTTCAGTGAGCACATTGATGGCGTCACGCAGCACCTCATCGTAGGGCCGTGGAGCGTCAGTGTCGGCGTCCAGATAGCCGGTGTCGTACAGGGCTGCCGATAGGACCTCGCGGTATGGGCGGCCGATCACACGCGCCGTAGCAGCCAGATTCACGCGGTCCGGGAGCCGTCGGACACCGTTGATCCGCCATTTGCGCAGGTTCTCGCGCGTGACGCCGATGCGGCGGGCCAGCTCGGACTCGCTCACCCCGTGAGCGTTGCGGTACCTGTCGATCAGCTCGACCAGGCGAGGGGTTGCCATGCCGCCAAGTATTCTGCGAAACTATGGCTAAGTCAAGTGTCAGTATGCGCTACCGCCAACTATGAGTTGACATAACGGATGTTATCGGTAATACCGTTTTGCGGCATTACCGCTTTACAACATTACAGCATTATGGGATGATTGAGGTATGGCTTTCCATGGTTTCGTGGCGGTCCAGGGCCGCGGTGTCGTTGCTCTGCCCGCCGAGGTTCGGCGCCGACTGCACCTCGATGAATCGGGGGCTCAAGTCGAGATCACCGAGCGCGAGGACGGGGTGCTTGAGCTTCGGGCGGTGCTACCGATCCCGGCTGATCAACGGTGGTTTTGGCAGGATCGCTGGCAGCAGCGGGAGAAGGAAGTCGACGAGCACGTAGCGGCCGGGCGGGTCACCGTTCACGACGACGGCGACGCCTTGCTGGACCATCTCGATCAGCTTGACGCCCAGGCCGACGAAGCGCGGGCCAAGACCGAGCCCGAGTCGTGAAGTTCGAGACCACACCGGCGTTCGATGCGGACTACCGCAAGCTCAAGGCTGAGCACCGAACGGCCTTCCGCGACGTGGTGAAGACGAAGTTCGTCCCAGCCTGCGATGCCTACGCCGCCGATCCGGGGACCCCATGGCCGCGGTCGCTGCGCGTCAAGGCCGTGCACGGCGCGCCCGGCATCTTGGAGATGACGTGGTCGTTCGCCAGTCCCGACGGGCGAGCCACCTTCGAATTGGTAACCGTCAACGCCGAACTGCGCTGTCGGTGGCGCCGCGTCGGAGACCACGATGTCTTCAAATCCCCCTAGGCCGAGGTCGGCCTTCCCCTTCGACCACACCCCTGCCCACGCACTAATACGTCACGGTGACGAATCACCCCCGTGCAGACTGTCAGCCCGAAGGAGCAGAATGCCCACCATGACCTCCACCCTGGATGCACAGGCACGCGCTGCTGACATCGACAGCCGCCCTTGGTACGTCGTGGCCTACCACGATCGCGACGTCGTCAACGTTCAGGAGTTCAGCACCTTGCGACCGGGACGGCGCTTGACGTCTCGCCACTGGAACGGGTTTCGGCTCTTCGACGACCCGGCGTACCTGGCGTACGCCGGAGGCCCTTATGCCCACCGCTGCATGCCGTGGGAGGTGTGGCAGGTCATACCCACCCGACCGTTGCGCTACGAACCCACATCGGTTCCGGGTTTCACCACCCGCCAACTTCGGGCTCGCCGCATCGAAGTGGTGCAACGCATGACCCCAGGCTTCGAGTACGGACCCCACGGTCGCACAGTCCGTGCACTCGTCGAAAAGCTCGCCCAGGTCCCACCCGATCCTCCCGATCCGGCCCGGCGCGATCTCGACTACGAAATCGCTCTGACCTTCCTCGAAGAGCAGCGGGGTCCCGGAGGGTGGCTCCACGATTGCCGGGTGTCGCTGGCCACTGCATACCTGGACTGCCTCACATCGGGCTCATCTACCGGGCCGAGCGGCCGCTGGAAACACCGTCTGCCAACCAGCTTGCCGGTCCACACCCTCTTGGACGCGGCCATTTCCGGACTGCCGATCCCGCACGTCGTCGCTGAGCGGTGGAACCTCACCGAGGATTCAAGTGCCAGAATCTGACCTCTCACAACATCATTGGTGAGACGTCCGCTGCCTCTTACTGAAGGTCCCGATGCCGCCGTGAAGAACGCGGCGCAGGGGCGTGACGGCCAGGCCCTCGGACGGTGTTTCGGACCGAGACCAGAGTCGTAGGTGTCAGTGCCTCGGCGTACGGTCAGACGATGCCTCCCGAGTTGACCGCGGCCATGGAGGCGACGGCCGCGGCGGTCTTTAATGCGGCCACGACAACCCTGCTGCCGCAAGGGTTATCGCCGTCGCCACAGGTATTCGTCTTCGATCGGTTGGGTGGCGACAGGCTGGTTGGGCAGGTGACCTGTCGGCCGTACCGGCGTGGCCAGGACGCCGCGGTCGCTATCGCCGAGTTGGGGCGGATCGCCGCCGGCGTAGTTGGCACCGACCTGTTGGTGTTTTGGGAAGAGTTCAACCTGAGGACCTCGCTCTACGGGTCGTCTGAACAACACCCGAAGGCGCTGGTGATCCTGCAAGCAACCCTGCAGTCGCATTTTCTGACGTGGTTTCCGTTCGAAAGCGACGTGCTGAGCTGGCGGGCCAACGGCTTGCCCGACGATGTGCGGATCAGACGCGGTGCACCGACCGACACCGTCGAAGGAGCTCAGCTCTCAGAGCCGATTTACCGATTACTCGGTTTGTGGCGAGCTGGGATCGTGGCGTATGACTTCGACGAATGCCGGCGCATCGTCACCTCAGCTGTAAAAGACGGTTACGACGTCTCTTTCGTGACACAGTCCCACGATTAGCCCTGTGGGCCTGAACCGGTCAGGATTCGAAGTCGGCGGCCCCGGCTGGGCGGCAGTTCAAGTAGTTGCCGTCCTGGACCACAATCCCGTAGCTGTCCAGAGGCTGAGGTCGGGGCCGGCGTCTCGCTCGCGGCCGTGGTTTCGGTTGTGGTGGTTGCGGGCCTGGATCCAGCGGCCGGCCGCCGGTGCGGTCGTCGAGTTCGGCGAGCATACGGCAACGTCGGCTTGGCAGTGGGGAGTCGTTTCAGATCGTCAGTGGTCGGCGGTCAGGCTGAGGTTTCTTGCGCCGGCGCCGCTGGGCATGAGCGTCGGCGGCGTAGCGCCATTCAAGCCGTATTGGTCCGCGCCAGCCGTTCGCGTGCAACGCGATAGCGTGGATTTGGTCGTTCGTTAGCCCGGCGAGGCCGCCGTCTGCGTCATGGGAGAGGATCATGACTCGGCCACGCAGGAGCGGAACGGTGCTTGGCCGCAGTTTCGCCGTATACATGAACAGCTCGGTTGCGGGCCGATTGACAGCGCGCGGGTCTTGCCCGGGCCAGCGGCTGAACCAGAAGTCAAGACGCCCGAACGGGCCTGCTGTTGCGAAGGTCTCGACAAACCTGTCCGGGGGGTAATGGGCGCGCAGGTACATGGCCAGCTCGTCATGGTCGGAGACGTCCATCACGTCAAGCGACGACGGATGCAGATAGTGGTTCGCGTCGTGGATAAAGATCCCTTGCGGCATCTCTTAATCGTAATCAGCTTGCCCGACAGTTCCCGGCTCCATCAACACCGTTCCTCGCTGCACATTTGCCGCTGCGGGACTTCGCCCATCGAAGTGGCCACTACGGCTGGTCTTCGCGGTGGAGCAGCAGATAATGCGCTCCAATTTGCTGTGTGTGGAACAGGGAGATGTTGGCGGGGAGGGTGTCGAGGCGGTCGGCGGTTTCGGTCCAGGTGGCTTGACAGGCGGGGCAGTCGGCGTGAGCGAGGTGGGCCAGGCTGATCAGCCAGGTTTCGGCGGTGCCGGTGGTGAGCGTGTTGAATGTGCCTACCAGCAGGGGCATTTGGGTGCTGGTGTAGGGGTGTCGGTACAGCCGTGGTGGATGGTGGGGCTGGAACTCGGCGGCGGGTGATCCGGGGATGTAGAGGGCTGATCCGTTGGTGAGGTGCCGCAGCCGGGATCGGGTGTAGCTGCTGAGGTCGTCGGGGCTGAGGCAGTGCAGTGTGATGGGGGTGGTCATCGGCTCAGTCCGGGTTCGTCGGCGCTGCGGGTGTTGCGGTGTGGTCTGCGCTGTTGTTGGTCGATCCACCATTGGCGCTGCTGCTCGGTGAGCCCATCGATGAGCTGATGGTCCGGGTCTTGGGTGTGGTCGGGGTTGTCGCGCTGGCGGTCCTGTTGGGTGGGTGGGATGAGGGCGGCCAGGTGGGGGTGTTCGCGCCAGGCGTCGCCGTAGATGGCGTGACCGGCCCAGAGGCTGATCGCGGGTACGGCGGGCCCGGTGAGTTGCAGGGGCGGGGTGTGGTCTTCGTCGAACGACATCACCAGGGTGCGGGCGTGTGGTTGGGGGTAGAACTCGGCGAGGTCTTGGTACCAGAACGACACGTAGCCGCCGTCGGGGCGGCTGCACATGAGCCGCAGGTTGGTGGTGAGCACCGCGGCTGGGCGGTGGTTGCGCCAACTGGGCTGGGCATCCTGCTCGGCGCGGCGTCGTCGGCCGCGGTTGACCGCTCCTTGGGTGGCCATCGCTCCGGCCATGAGCAGCGGGTTGACGAAGAATGGGGCGCCGGCGCGGTCGAAGTGCCCGTCGCCGCCCACCAGGCGGCTGTAGTGGGCGGGGGCGCTGAGCCTGGTCACCTCGTTGGGCTGCAGCAGTGGGCCGTGGGTGGCCACCACGGGTGGTTCCACTCCCCTGCTCAGCGCGGCCGCGCAGCCTTGGGTGTAGCTCCACCATGGGTCGTCTGTGCGTTCCTGGCTGTTCACAGTGCCAGCCCTTCGTCGGTGTCGCGGTGGGCCTCCTGACCCGGTTCCTGTTGGGAGGCAAGGTATTCGGCGGCGCGGGCACGCTCGGCCATTCTTTGGGCGAAGCGGTACTGCTCGGCGGTGTCGAAACCGGATTCCTCGAGGAGGAACGGGGTCGGGTTGAGGTGCAGGGACCATCCGGGTTCGCGGCCGGCGGCGCGCATGCGGTGCGCCGCCTCGGCGGCTTTGGCTTTGGCTGCCTCGGATTCGGCTTCCAGCCGCAGCATCGTGGTCAAGGTGGCGTGTTCTTCCCGGAGCGCGGCCAGTTCGTCGCCGCGGTCGAACACCTCGACCTCGGTGGCTTGGAGGTCTTCGATGCCGCCGGCGATCTGGTCATGGTGGCGCTGCAGCCGCTGGTGATGGTTGGGCAGGTCCTTGTAGAGGTTCTCGATGCGGGTGAGCAGGCCTCGGGCTTTGGCGCTGCCGTTGTCATCGAGACTGCCCAGGGTTGCGTGCAGGTCCATCACCGTGACATCGACTTCGGCTGACGGCACGTCGGCTTTGATCCATAGTTTCGAGTTCATGTGGTCGCGGCGGGCGAGAAGCCCGACACCGTTGATCGAGACGTTCAGGGGGCGGTTCTCGTAACCGGGGGCGTTCTTCATGGCGTGGTAGGTATTGCGGCAGACGGTGGCCAAAGCTTCGGCGGCGTCCTTGCGCTCCTTGTGTCGGCGGCCTTCGACCAGGATGGTCGGGCGGGCCTCGGGGTCGCGGGTGGTGACGTCTTCGGCCACGGGCGCCAGGGCCTGCAGATCGGCGGCGACGATGGCGAGTTGGCGTTGGTTGGCGGCGATTTCGCGGTCGCGGCTGGCCAGCGTCTCGTGGTGGGAGCGTTCCAGTGCAGCGAGGTGGTCGATCTCGTCCTGCAGTTGCACCTGCCGCACGTAGCGCGGGTCGCCGGTGGCGATGGCCTTGGTTTCGGCGGCGCTGGCGCTGAGGTCTCCCCCACCGACGTCCTCGACTTCATCGACGGCGATGTCGGCGCGTTTGACCTGTTCGATGAACAGGGATTTGGCCTCGATCTTCTGCCACATCACCGTGTCGTAGCTGCCCTCGACCACGTAGTTGAAGATGTGGACCTCGCGGTTCTGGTTGCCCTGTCGGATGATGCGGCCCTCGCGCTGCTCCAGATCGGCTGGGCGCCAGGGCACATCGACGTGATGCAGGGCGACGGCGCGGGCCTGCACGTTTGTCCCGGTGCCCATCTTCTCTGTGGATCCGAGGAGCACCGACACCATCCCGCGGTTGCATTCATCGAACAGTCGCAGCTTGTCCTCGGGTTTTTCGGCGTCGTGGATGAACCGGATTTTCTCGGCCGGAATGCCGCGGTCGATCAACTCATCGCGGATGGCGGTGTACATCCCGAAGCTGTTGTTGGGTTTGCCGGCCTTCTTGGTGGGTGTCCCCCGGTCGCAGAACACGATCTGCAGGCCGCCGGGATTGGGCATGTCGTGGCCGTGCTGGGGGTCTTTGTAGATGCGGTCGGCGGTGGCGTTGTGCACCGCCATGATCTGGTCGGCCACGGCAGCGGTGCGTGAGTACGCCGGGGCGGGCAGGTGCACCATTCGGGGGTCCAGGCTAGCCTCACGACCGTCGTTGCTGATCTTGAGGATGTTGTCGCGGGCCATGTTCTTCGGGTCGATGGCGGTGGCCCGATAGCCCAGATCGGTGATGAAGTCCTTGAGTTCTTGATCGGCCGGGATGTTGACGATGGTGCGTTTGCCGCCGACCAGCTCCGGCAGCTCGATGTTGGCCTGGTCGAGCACCTGGTCGCGGGTGATGACGTCGCTGAACACCGACGACAGCTTCAGCAGCTCCTGCAGGTTGCAGAACTTGCCGACGCGGGTGACCGGCCTGAGCTGGGTGCCGGTGGCGTTGACTTCGACGGTGTTGACGGTGGAGGTGAACGCTGCTCCCCAGTCGTTGAGGTGGAACACTCCGGCGTCTTCGAGCAGGTCGGGACGCAGATAGCGCTGCATGACATACATTTCGCCGAGACTGTTGGCGACCGGGGTGCCGGTGGCGAAGGTGGCGACCCGCTCGTCGGCCGCGGTGGGCTGGCGGCCGGCGGCCAGGGCCTCCTCGCGGCGGCGCTGGCGCAACATGTCCATCTTCATCGCGAGGTCGTCGGCACGCTCAGACCCGTTGGGGCAGGCCAATTCTTTGACTGCCGACAGCCTCGTCCGGTTTTTGAACATGTGGGCTTCGTCAACGAAAAGGTAGTCCGCGCCTGTCTGCTCGAAACGCAGCCCGGTGTCCTTGCTGGCTTGATCGGTGAGGTCGTTGAGTTTGGTTTCGTAGCGCTGCAGGGCCTTTTCGAGTCGCTTGACGCTGGTCGGGGTGGTGTCCTCGGTGGTGGCG
Organism: Mycolicibacterium vinylchloridicum; assembly: GCF_013404075.1. Lineage (GTDB taxonomy): Bacteria > Actinomycetota > Actinomycetes > Mycobacteriales > Mycobacteriaceae > Mycobacterium > Mycobacterium vinylchloridicum. The sequence goes on along the minus strand of NZ_JACBJQ010000032.1, from coordinate 38,632 downwards.
CTGAGTGCCTCTCGCAGGATTTCCAGCTCGCGTTCGATGTAGTCCCGTTGTACCTCGGGCCCGACCGGGATCGCCTCAAACAGTGACTGCGGCACGATCACCATGTCCCAGTCCGAGGTGGCGGACTGGGCGACGAAGCGCCGGCGCCCTTCGGGGTTGGTTCCCGGTGCGCCGAGCAGGATTTCGGCGCTGGGGTACCACCATTTGGCCTCCTTGCCGACCTGCTCGATGATGTGGTTGGGCACCACGATCCAGGGTTGGCGTGCCAGCCCGAGTCGGCGCAGTTCCATGGCGGCCATGAACATGGTGCCGGATTTGCCCGCGCCGACCACGTGGTCGAGCAGCACGTTGGGTTCGGCGATGATCCGGGCCACTGCATCCCGTTGGTAGGGGTGCGGTTCGATGCGTTGCGACAGTCCGGGCAGGGTGAGTGCGGCACCGGAGTAGCGGGGTGCCCGCAGGGAGTTGAACCGTTCGTTGTAGACGGTGACCAGTTCGTCGCGGCGGGTCTCGTCGGCGAAGATCCACTTCTGAAAGGCCTCGGTGATTTTGGCAGCTTTGGCCTGGGCGGCGACGGTGGCGTCGCGGTTGACGCCGGTTCGGCCGGTGCGCTCGGTCTCTTCGGCGGTGTATTTGACGACGATTTCTTTGTTGTTGCACACCATTTCGAGCAGATCGATGGCGTCGCGGTTGTCGTAGCGGGTGCCCCAGGTTTCGAAGAAGCTGGCATGCGCCCGGTCGTGGTTGGGGCATTCGATGGTCCACACACCCTGGATGTGGTCGACCTTGACGCGGGGAATCTTGTGTTCGGAGGGCGCGAAGGTCTCGCGGGCGAACTGGGCGATGTAGCGGGCGTCGATCCAGGGTGATCCGGGGCGGGCGCTGATCTGGCTGGCTTGGCGGTCGATGGGCTGCACCTTTTGCAGCGCGTCGATGTATTCGTGGTAGCGGGGATCGTTTTCGGCGGCCTTTTTGGCCTGCCGCAATTGGCGGCGCACGTTGCCCGACAGGGCTGTGGTGGCAGGGATCAGCACTTCGGGGTCGCGCAGCGAAGGAAATACCAGGCCGCGCAGGTGTTCTCGCGCGGCGTCTTTGTCGGTGCCCAGCAGGGTGGCGATGTGGTCGAGGTCGACGCCGCCGTGCTGGTCGAGGCTGATGGCCAGGGCTTCCTCGGCGGTTTCGGCGCGGTCGCGGACGGTGGGTGGCCCCAACAGGTCGACGCTGAAGATCGGTGCCTTGCGGACCTCTTTGGTCTGCTCGTCGTAGGACTCCAGCGCCAGCACCGTGGTCCAGGACGGGTCGTTGCGCAGGGCGGTGACGATGTGCGGGCGCAGCTTGTAGGGGCTGGGGGTCTCCCAGGCCTCCTGGTCCCACTGCTCGATGAGTTCCTCGGGGACTTGGGTGGCGTCGGGGTTCTTCTTTCGCCAAGACTCGATCTTTTTGGCGAGTTTTTCGTCGTGTTTGTCTTGGGTGATTTCGGCGGGGGTGCTCCACTTGAACCGCTGGATGGGTCCGTGCCGTTTGACGTAGGCGTCGTAGAGGCGGTTGAGCTGGCCGCGGAGCTGTTCGCGTTCTTCTGGTGGCAGCCCGTTGCGCTGTGAGGCCACTACTGCGTTGGCGGCATCCCGCAGCGCGAGCAGTTTGATGGTTTCGCCCTTGCGGCTCTGGTAGACCTTGGTTTCCACCCACTTGTCGCGGTCCCAGGATTCGAACCGGTCGGCCTCGGCGTTGTAGCGCAGCGTGCCGTAGGCGGGCAGTTGGTCGGCGGTGGCTTTGGTCAACAGGCCGGGATCGAAGCTGACCTCGCTGACGTCGGTGAGGTCAGCTGGGCTGGCGGTGAGGCCGCGATCGGTGTCCACGGCGGTGTCGATGATGCGGCGCAGGCAGCGGGCCACCTGGTCTGGGACGGCCGAGGGGTCGGTCGTGCGGACGTGCAGGGTGGTGCTGCCGTGGATGCCGTGCCCGATCATGGGGGTGCCGAGCATGTTTTCGGGATGCTCATGGAAGTAGGTGTTGACCGGCAGCGACGATAACTGTCCGTCGTCACCGACGAGGTCTGTGTCGGCCACCTGCAGCCAGCCGTCCTCCCCCTCCCCGATTTCGCGGTCGGCTTCGCGGCGGCGCAGCACGAGGATGTCGGTGACGACTTCGGTGCCGGCGACTCTGCGGAATGCGGCGGTGGGCAACCGGACGGCGCCGAGAAGATCGGCGCGGGCGAGGATTTCACGCCGGGCCTTCTCGTCGACGTTGTCCATGGTGTACCGGCTGGTGAGCACCACGACGTAGCCGCCGGGAGCAGTCAGTTCCAGCGATTTGACGATGAAGTGGTTGTGGATGGACAGCCGTTTTGGGTTGTACGAGGGATCGCGCAGCGTGAAGTCCCCGAACGGCACGTTGCCGATGACGGCGGCGAAGCTGCCGTTGGGCACGTTGGTGGTTTCGAAACCCTCGGAGCGGATTTGGGCCGACGGATACAGGTGGGCGGCCACCGCGGCGCTGATTGGGTCCTTCTCCACCCCGACCATTTGGGCGTTCTCGGGTGCCAGCCCGATGAAGGTGCCCGATCCGCAGCCGGGCTCCAGGACACGGCCACCGCTGAATCCGGCGTGCTGCAGGGCTTTCCACATGTGCTCGGCGATGGCCGGGTCGGTGTAGTGGGCGTTGAGGGTGCTGGCTGAGGCCGCCCGGTACTGCCGCTGCCCCAGCACCTCTTTGAGGTATTCGCGCTGGGACTGGTAGGTGTCCTTGCGGCTGTCGAAGACGTCGGCGATCGCACCCCAGCCCGACCAGCACGCCAGGGTCTGCTGCTCGGCGGCGGTGGCGGGTCGTCCCTCGTGCTGCAGCCGCATGAGGGTGTCGATGACAGCGATGTTGGCCAGCAGCCGGGCCTTGGTGCCCGACGGCACGCGGATGTCAGTGCCGGGCTGGAAGTCCGCCGCTGGCGGATGCGCCACCTCCTGCTGCTGTTCGGTGGCCTCGGGGGGGATCGACTGCTCCGAAGCCGCGGTGTCGGCGGCGGCCGCGGTGGCGACGGCTTCAGTAGCGCGGGGGTGCTGGTCGACGGTGGGTGCGGCGGTGTCGGGGACTGCGCTCAGGTGCGGCCGGGTCTGGGTTGCCTGGGTTGTGGTGGCGGGAGTGTCGGCCTGCAGGGGCGGCACCAGGGTCAGCGCCGGTCGTTGCGAGGTGTTGAGGGTCAGCGTGTCCGGGGCCGGCGTCGCGGTCTTCTGTGCCTGCTCCTCGGTGACGTCTTGGTCGGGGCGGCGCACCGGGGGCAGCGGGGTACCGCCGGGGTCGATGACCCGGGGATCAGTGGGCAGGTCGAAGGTGTCCTCGGCGAACAGCGCCAACTGTGGGTCGTCGTGTTCGTCGCGTTGGCGTGCCTTCGTCTTGCGGGTTACTCGACCGGGTACCCGTCGGCCCGCAGCTCCTCCTCCACCAGCGGGGTGAGTCGGGGCGCCAGGTGGTGGCGCGGGCTGGTGGGCACGGGGCGGCCTTCCTCCGCGCGGCTCGCGAGCAGGTAGGCGGCCTTGACCCTGAACATCGCCGAGCGTTGTGGCCACACCGTCCGAACCAGATCCTCCACCGCTTCGCTGGGCTGCGTCCGATAGCGGACGTCGCGCCACCGGTCCTCCCAGCTCACCTCGGGCCGGGGCCTGCTGATCGGCTCCGGCTGATCCTCGGCCGGCGTCGGAATCAGCGCGTACAGCTCTTGCCGCACGACCGCCTCCCGGGCGTTCTCCAGCGCTGTCTCGTGCAGGGCGACCGTGGTCTGATGATCGGGGTCTTGGCCCGGATGGGCCATCCGCCACCGACTGATGGCGTCCTCCCCCAGGTCGATCGACAACTGGGCGGCCTTGTTGTCCAGCCGCTCGGTCACCAGGTTGAGGAACGTCTCGGTCTGCTCGCTGGTCCAGCCCGTCGGCAGGCCGAGCTGACGGTAGGCGGCCTCGACCGCCTCGCGCATCCATTGGCTGCTCACGGGCTTCATTCTCCGATGTATTGATGCTGAACAGATCCGGTTGCTGCTGGTCGCCCATAGCAGCCTCCCTACGGCCATACCGCTAGTCATGGATTTCTCCCTTACCTGCGGCATCGCTCTCATCGGAGCTGCCCGAATCTGGATCCAGCACGGCTCGCCGTGCCGGGTCCCCCACTTCTGCTATGGCGACGTTGACACGGGCCAAAGTCTCATCGACGTCGGACTGAAGTTGCGCCACGCTCTGGGCTTGGCGGTTGAGTCTGATCTTGACTGCCTTCAAGGTGTCGCGGACCGCGTTGAGCGGCACCAGCGCGGGATGGGCGACCGCGGCGCCGATACGTACCGGGGCTCCCCCGCGCAGCACGGTCAGCGCCGATCCACGTTCCCACATCAGGAACCGGTCGATGCGGTCCAGTGTCTCGGCGGTTGGGACGTACCCGCGCCGGCCCAGTGTCGCTAGAGTCGAGCGGCCGGGGCCGCCGATCGCGGCGAACTTCGACTTCGTCATGTTCAGCTCGCGCAGCCGCCGCTCGATCGCGGTGACCAGCGCGTTGTAGTCCCACTGGGCGGGGTCTTCGTTCGGGTTGAACAGGTTGTCGAGGGTGACGCCGGACTGCGCCTCCTCCTCGGGCAGGCTCGACTTGGGCAGTTGGCTGTACACGCCCTGTTCGCGCGGCACCGGGTCGCCGCCGTGCAGGACGGCTTTAGCTGACCCGGGTTCCCAAACCAGCAGGTCATCGAGTTTGGTGAGTGTCTGCAAATTCGGGACACGATCCGCGTCGCGCAGGCTGGTCAGGGTTGAGCGCGATAGGATTCCAAGCTTGGAGGCGCCAAGCAGGCTGAACCCCAGCTCCCGCAGACGTATCTGCATCTGCTGCGACAGCCGTTGGACATCGGGTTGCCCGTCGGATTCTGCGTCGGGCTCAACGGCCGCGATGATCGCCTCCTTGGGTCCGCTGCTCAACAGGACCGCAAAAGCCCTGATTGGTCCCCGATCTTACATGCCTGACACGCATACAGATAGGTCAACATCGCGCAATCGTCAATCGCCTTCTGCAAACGAGTTGGTCTACGCCGAATCACGCGCGGGTCGCCCCCAGACCACCGTGCGCCGCAACAGCCCCTCTCACATGCGATGCAACACGAGCTGCAACATGGCCTCCGTCCCGCCACATGGGCCTCGTTTCCGACCAGCTCCCAACCTGGGAAAACGAGCCTAAACGCCCGTGGCGCCCCGAACGCGGAACCGCCCTACGGGAAGTTGCCCGCGCCCGGTTCTGGAAGTGCGAGGAGCCTGAGGAGCCCCCTGTTTTGCGTTATAAACCCGCCGGTTCGGCGGTTACACCCGCAACATCAGTCACCCCAGCGGTATGCAACATGGCATACAACAGGGGTCACAACATGCCGCGCAACACGGCATGGCTGGCTGGTGTGGTTGGTGTGTGCGCCTAGGTGGTGTGGCTAAGCGGTCTGTGAGGAGCGCGGCCTGTATGGTGCGCCGTGCAGGCGCAGCACCGCCGTACACCGACTCAGCGCGGCGGATATGCACGCCGTTGGTGTACGCCATTACTGTCCGGCGCAGCGGTCCACCGATGTTTGGCGCCGTATCGGTGTGGCACAGGTATGCGGCGTGTCGCTACGCCGGGGCGGTAAGGCGGTGTTGTCTGTGTTAGCGTTTGCGGCATTGGGTTGTGTTATCGAGTGACGGGAAGTGTTGCCGCGCGGTAGGTGACAGGACGTGGCGACACGCTGGACCACGGCGGTAAGCAGATGTTGCATGGCGGCACTGCGCGGCGACGCGGGTACGGCACAGCCGGCGAGTGGCGCCACAGGCGGATGGAAGGGGAACTTTTATGCAGGTGACAGCAGGGGCGCGGGGGACAGCGCTGGGACGCATCGGCCTGACGGGGCCTGCCCTGGACACGTTCTGCGAGGACGTGGGCGCCAGCCCGGATTACGTGCTCGACCTGTTCGACCGACTCATCATCACCATCGCCGCGTGGAAGGGCGGCGTCGGGAAGACCGAGCTGGCCAAGGAGCTGGCGTGGCTACTTGACGGGGTGCTGGTGGACCTGGACTGGGATGCCGGCGGCGCCACGCGGGCGTGGGGGTATCGCCACGAGACCCGCACGAATGCGCCGCTGCTGGACGCCCTGGAGCGGGGCAGGTGTCCTCGCCCTTTGTCCGGTAAGGGTGTGCGTGCTGACCTGATCCCGTCGCACCCTGATTTCTCGGTCAACCAGCCCGCCAGCCAGGACATGGCGGCCGCGCTGGAGAAGTGGTCGGCCGAGCTGAAACGCCCGCTGGTCATCGACACCCATCCCGGAGGCGTGCCCTCGACGGTGGGTGCTGCCAGCGCTGCTCACGTGGTGGTTGTGCCGGTGAACCTCGAAACACGCGCTTTGGCAGCGACCGAGCAGATGGCCAACGAACTGCAGGGCGGGTATCCGCTGCTGTTCGTGCCCAACCGGGTCGAGGCGGCTCCCGAATCCGAGGTGAGCCGCCTGGAGAAGATCAGCACCACCTACGGAATCGAGGTCGGCCCGCCAGTGCACAGCCATGCATTCCTCAAGCGCCGCAAGTTGTCAGGCGCGGTGTGCGCACCGGGCAAGTCCGGCCAGATTCCCGCCTCCAACGCGAGGTTCGTCGCGGAGGTCAAAGACGTGGCTCGCGCCGTTTTGACCCATGCGGTGCGGAACGCGATCGCCCAACACCAGGAGGAGGCGTTGTCGTGAGTGATACTGCTGTCAGCGGTGGATTGAGCAAGCTTCGGGCGGGGCGGCAGCGCAGGGCCGGGCAGGTCCCGCCGCCCAAGCATCCCGCGGCGCCGCATACCACTGACCCACAGAACCCGGCGAACGCGGAGACCACCGCCCCTGCTGCGCCCAGCAGTCCCGCTCCGACCGTTGAACCTGCAGGCCAGCAGCGGGCGGGGCAGGAGAGCGCGAGCCCTGCGGCGGCTCCAACACCGCCAGCCTCGGTCCCTCCTGCTGCGCCGGCGGCCTCTGCGCCCGCTGCAGCGTCGCCGGCGCAGACCGTCGTGCGGCGACCGCTGCCCGATCTGATCATCGACTGGTCCGATCCGGTGATGCATGTGGTGCGCGCGACTCGCCTCAGTGTGGCCAGTTCGGTGTTCGACGCGTTCAAGGCTGCAGCCGAGCAGCCGGGCCAGCCTCCGCAGACGTCGCTGATCATGGCGGCGGTCAGCACTCACTTGGCGCGGTTGCCCGAGCTGGTGTTGGCGCGGCGGCCAGAGGAGCACACCGACTTCTCGTCGTTTTATCGGCGTCCGGCTGCTCCGAGCAGGAATAGGACCGATCCGCAGGTGCCGCTCTACATCCGCCCGAACGGCGGCGAGGACCAGGCGCTCAACCGCATTGTCGATTGGGTCAACGCGATCATCACCGACGGGCATCCGGGGCGTCGGGAGGCGTCGCGTTCGGAGATCGTGGCGGCCGCGTTGGCGGCGGAGTATCTGGCGTCGTCGAAGCGCTGAACGAACCGCGTTCACCTCAGTGCGGGCTCGGCCGCCACCACCACGGCGCCGAGCACTTCCCACAGCAGGGTCAGTGCCCGACGCTCGATGAGGTTCGATTCCTCGTCCTCGGTGTCGGGCAATGCGTCGTACCCGGGCACCGGGGGAGGGCCGGTGGCCAGCACCGACCGCAGGTAGGCGGCCTGCAAAGCCAGTGCCCGATCACGGGTGGGGCCACGCAGGTAGGCCTCGTCGGCGGTCTGAGCGAGCAGCAGATCATCTTGCACGTCACGACCCCGGTCTAGCCACTGCTGCCAGGCGCTGCGTTCCCTGCGATAGCGCTCGATGCGTTCCTGACGGGTCTCGTGGAGTCTGTGCTGGGCGGCGATGGTGTCGAGGGTGTTCGGGCCGGGCCCGACGCAGCCGCGGCCGGTGACGGCGATCAGGCCGGCGATCTGTAGGTCGCTGATCATGGCGTCGCCGGTGCTGCGGCTGACCGCGGCCGCGGCGTAGATGTCGGCTCGCTCGGTCAGACCGTGCTGGACCACCAGATCGTGGATGCGCTGCAGCCGCCAACCCAAAACGTGCCAGGCATCATGCACGGGTTCGATGCGGATGCGCTCGGCCGCGCCGATGTCGACTGTGACGGCTCCTTGGCTGGTCAGGGCGTAGGCGTCGGCGTCGCGACCAACGGCGCGGCGGGTCAAGATCAACGGTGCGCCGACGCGTTCACGCATGTCGCGCAGCACTTTCCACACCGCGTCGGCGGTCATCAGGCCGGCGGCCAGCGACAGGCTGCGTCCTCCCACCGCGACAACCCAGGCGCCGTTGACCTGTTCTCCTGATTTCAGGGCCAGGTAGGCCAGGGCTTGCAGCACCACCTTGACCGTCCAGCGTTGTCGTCGGCCGTGGTACTCAGTGTCAGCCCAGCGGAAGGCGCAGGCCAGCCAGCGGCGCAGTTCCACGGGCCCGCTGGGTCCGCGCGTTGCTGAGGTGGGTGCCTTGGGTGTTGACCCCCCCGGTGAATCTTTCTGTAGCTTGTGCTGACGGTGCCGGTGAATTAACACCATTTCGTAGTAGTGGTTCATCGCTTTGCTGAAGTCCCTGTTCAGGGCGATGTCTGCGCGGTTCCCGTAGCGGTTGAAGGCGGTCCCCAAGCCTTGGTGCCAGGGGCCGGCGGGGGCGATGAGTTCGCGCAGGTCGTTGAGGGTGTAGCCGCGCATGACGGCGTGGTAGATCACCGACATCCGGGCTTCGGAGTGGCTGGGCCAGGCGCGGCCTGCCGCCCCGTTGGCGTCACCGTGGGTGGCGTAGTGCAGCACTGCGGCCGGGATGGGGGTGGGGTTGGTGTGCTGGGGCGCCAGGCGTAGGTCGTCGCCGTTGCCGGTGGTGAACTGCGCCAGGGCTGGGCAGTTCTCGGCGGCGGTGGCGTTCGCGGGCGTCGGGGCTGCGGTGGAGGGCCGTTTGAGGATGCCGAGGTGGGCGTAGAGGGTGGGCAGGAAGTCTGGGGTGGAGCCGTCGGCGATGGCGGCGCGGGCGTCGCTGAGGCTGCCGAGTAACTGGCGGTGTCCGCCTTGCTTGTCGAGGGTGCCGGGCAGGCTCAGGCATCCCGTCGCGACGTTGCCGTTGGGTGAGGTGTCCAGGGTCGGCAGATGTGCGGCCAGGACCGCCGTCAGTTGGGTGATCTCGGCGTGGGTGGCGCTGGTGGCCGGCGCCAGCGGGCAGATGATGTGCATGCCGCCGTTGGTGGAGCGGTCGATGATCAGGCGGCCGCCGGCGGCGGTGAGCCAGCGGCGGGCGATCTCGACGTCACGCTGCACCGCGGTCGGTCCGCCGCGCGTGGAGTCGAAGTCCAACGCCAGGATGCGTGTGGTCGCGGCGTGTTCGGTGTAGAGGTAGACCGCTGCGGGTCGGCCCGGCAGTTTGCGGGTGAGTTGGCGGCTGGTGCTGAACTTGCCCGTCGTCGGGTTGTACAGACGCATAGTGGTGCGCCCTGGGGCGCTCAGCAGCGGCGCCAACGCAGCCCACACCTCATCGGGCGCGGACAAAGGAGGCACATGGTGTGCCACCGCTACACCGCCCACCTGCGGGTCGGTGTGTATGGCACCCAAGGTTTTGGGGTGCGCGAAAGGTCACGGTTTCTGCACAGACTCCGCGCCGGTTCTGGAAAGAATCGCGGGTGTGCGCTACCGTGAGACGAGTCATCCAAGACAGGTCCCTTCGGGGATACGGGTGCGGACCCAGATTCGAAGGGCCAACTTCGAATCGAAACCGGAACGAGGCCCCCTAGTGGGGCCTTTGTTCATGCCCGGGCCGGAATCCGCACACCAGCTATGTATTTGTCACATCTGCCCCCAAGAGCGGTCAAGCAAAGACAACGGTCATACAAAGACAAAGAGGGGGCTGGGGTGTTCAGATCGCCAACGGCAGCTCCTCACCGCGCCCGGGCGCATCGGTGGTCAGGTCTGTCAGGTTCAACTCCTTGAGGTCGAACCGGTATAGGTCGGTCATCAGCTCGGGCATGCCGACGTGCTCGCACAGCACATCGCCGAGGTAGCGGCCCATGGAGATGCCGAGCATCGCGGCGCGGGTCCTGACCACGTTGTAGACCTCACGCGGGGCGAGTGCCTTGACGAAACTGGGTGCCTCCAGCGCTTCGACGTAGGAGGCGCGTCCCATATCCGGCACCGCGGGGGGCGGGATGCCCAGATCCAGGCAGTGCAGTTCACGGACAAGATGATCCAGGCCGACGTGCTCAGACAGCACGTCTCCGGCGTACTGCACGACCGGAACGTTCAGCAGTGCTGCGCGTTCGCGGACCAGGGCGCATACGGTCGGGTCTGGGAGGGCCATGATCTGGGCCCTATCACCCTTGTAGGTGCTGCGATGGCGACGGTGCATCTCCATAACAGGTGACTCTTTCATCTCGGAACCGCTCTACCCTGTAAGTGATTCCCGCGTGTCTTGCACACTCCCTTGCGCGCGATGAGACGTACAGTACACAATGGAGCAGTTCGTGAACATGTTAGGCACATTGGGCGGGCACGAGAGAGGCTGAATCGTTATGAGCGCTGATCAGATCAGTTTGGACCCGGAGGCCGCGGCAGCCCTGGCCGACCGTTGGGACCAGTACGCCGACGAGCTGGGGCAATACCTCGCGTCGACACAGCCCGACATGGAGCAGCTGAGTAACCAGTTGGGGCCGATCTACTCAGCGTTCATTCAGGCCAAAGCGCTGGAGACGACCGAACGCGGTCTGAGCTACGAGCGCGTCATCGCCTGGGCTCGGTCGCACGCGCAGAAACTGCGCAATCATCGGACTGGCTTCGAGGCCGCTGACGACGACACCGCCCGCGCCATCGACGCCGCGGTGTCGAACTGACCTCAGCGAGGATCGTCGGGTGGGGTCGGAGTTGAGCCGGGAAGGGGGATGGCGTGGTTGACATTTCGTTCGAACCGCCCGCCCTGGTCGCCCACGGCCGCGAGTTGGAGGACGACGCGGCCGGGCATTCACCCTCCTGCTCGCTGTGCCAGCCGGCAGCCTCCGACGAGGTGTCGACCGCGGTGGCCGCGTCGTTCACCGCATGGGCCACAGGTCTGGAACTGCTCCTCGGGCACTCGATCGCCCAGCGGGCCGCCGGAGGAATGGCCGTGGCCACCACCGGGGTGGCACTGGACCAAAGTGACGCCGATGCCGCCACGGTGATCTCCTCCTATGGCCAGGCCCCGCCTTCCTCGGCCGCACCCGTCCTACCCACCGGGCCCGGCCAGGTGCCGTCGTTACCGGCCGCCCCGGCAGTTCCTGCCGCGCCCACACCCGTGCCCGCTGAAACCTGGTCCTCGCTCATCCACGGCGGGCCGGGTTCAGAGCCGCTGCGCACGTTGGCCACCCAGTTCCGAACGCTGGCAACGGAATTGGACAAGCAGGCCGGTGACACCAAGCGCGCTGCCCAAGGGGTCGACGCGAACTGGAACGAGGGAAACCAACCCGCAGGCCGCAACATCTCCGAACACGCCTCGTGGTTGGCCGATTCCGCGAACTACGCCAGGACCCTGGCGTCCTCAGCGGAGTCGGCGGCCAACACCGTCGACAACACCCGCACCGCGACGCCGACGCCGGAGACGTTCAAAGCATTGCGCCAGGAGTACCGCACCGCGCTGCAGAAGTTCAACTCCAGCGCAGGTGTGATCAGTGAGCCGCTGATGGTGGCCAAGACTAACCTTTCTACCGCGCAGGCTGAGGCCGTAGCTGCACAGACCAGCTATGCGCTGGCCGCCAACACCGACACCGTGACCGTGCCGCCGCCACCGCCGGCACCCCCGCCGATCGTGGGCAACACCCCTGGCACCGAGAATGCTGAGCACAAAGAGTCCACCACCGAGGCTGACGAAAAGAAGGACAAGCCCGAACCCACCACCGAGGAGATCAAGGACGGACCCGGGTCTGGCGATCCTGGCACCGAGGGTGATCCGGCGACCAACAGCGACCCAACCGCACAGCCGACCGGCGACATCGCGGCCGTGGAGCAGGGGGACCTGCCCAGTGAGCCAACCGCGGCGCAACCTCCGCTGACTCCGGCCACCGATGCGACCGCCAACACCGCGGGCACTGTCCTGGGCTCGATTCTGGGCGCGGTGAGCCAATCTGCGGGCGGCGCTTCGGGGATGATGCCCGGCGGGGGCGCTTCTCCGCTGTCGGCGCTGTCGGGGATCCCGAGTCTGCCCGGCCTGGGTGGCATGCCCAGCACCGGCGGTGAGGGCGTGCCGCCTCCGGAGGACATGGGCTTTGACGACCTCGGCCCGAGTGATCTGGGTACCACCCCGGCAAGCAGCGGCGGCGGTGGTGGTGGCGGATTACCTGCTGGCGGCCCATCGAGTTCGGTGTCCGCGGCGGCCCCCGGTGCTGCGATCAGCCCACCGGCCAGCGCACCGCCTGCGGCGCCCGCGCCGGCCCCTGGCCGAGTCGGCGGTCCGATGATGGGGGGCATGTATCCGCCGATGATGGGCGGTATGGGTGGCAACAACGAACCCGAGCGGGATAAAGACCTTTTCCCCGACAAGCGGGTCGTGCATCGCGACCACGCGAACACGGAGCCGGTGTTCGGGGAGTTGGAACAAGTGAGGAAGCGTCCTGGCCGGCGTACGTCGTCCAGGACTCAGGAGGAGACCGATGGCGACACCACCGATTAACCCTGCCGCCGAGGCGGCGCTGGCACCGCTGAACAGGATGCTGGACGCGATCTACGCCTGGGATGAGGAGACCGATGCGTTCCTGTCGAGCACCAGCGACGACGACGACATCATCGTCGTGCACGACTCTCGGGGACGGCTGCTTGACCTCGATGTCCGGGAGGGACTCCAGCAGGAGTTGACCATCGGCGAACTCAACGACCGCATCAGCGATGCGCTGGCGCAGAACGCCCGCCAGGCCGCCGATGGGCTCGACGCCATCTCACAGAAGCTGTTTGACGAGTGCGCCAAGATCGCCTCACCCGAGCTGCTCCAGCATCCTGTGGCCAACCAACTCGCCCAAGCATTGCACAGCCCGAACAATCAACGGAGGCAGTAGAAATGCCCGCAGTCACACCATCGCCACAGGGACAGTCAGCAGACAACATCGAGGTCGAACCGATGGAGCTCATTGCCGATGGAGCCGACACCGCGGCCGATGCGGGCAGCGTTGCCGCCGCCGGAGCGGGCGGGGCGATTGGGGCCGCCGCGGCCACGGCGGCTGGGGCAGGACCAGATGCGGTGAGCGCAGCGATCACCGCCGCCATGAGCCCGTGGGTCGCTGAACTGGCCGCATGCGAAGCTCAGGCCGCTGCTCTGGCAAGCCAAACGGCCGCGACCGACAGCACCTGCGCTGCCACATTGGAAGCCGAGGACGGTCAGACCGCTGCCACCATCAGCGCTGCCGTGGCTGGACCAGGGGTCTACACGATCTGACGAGTTTTTACCGGCAAAGGTGTTGGTGCTGAGCGGTAGGCTCTAACCATCCACCCGATACGCAGGGAGACGAGATGAGCCACCCCATCACAACCGGGCCTGGCACAGGACGCGCACACGGGGCTGGCTACCAACCAGTACCCGAAGGGTCGGGGTATCAGCCCGCCCCCGAGGGGTGGGGCTACCAGCCATCCCCACCGCCACCCGAGGGGACCGTCTACCAGCCCGCCCCCGCGCCCGGACATTTTGGGTCACCCACCGCGGCCACCAAGCGCCCGCGTCGAGTTGGCCTCATCGCTGCGATCGCTGCCACTGCCCTGATCTCTGCCGGGCTGGGCGCTGCAGTCGGAACCGTCGTCACCAGTTCAGCCTCATCGAGCGACGGTGCCACTCAAACCGTTGAACCAACGAATGTTGCAGGCGCACCAGCCACCGGCGACACCCACGCACAGGATGTGGGACTGTGCACCCGCTACGCCACCATTAACAGTGCCATGCCGGCGAAAGACAAGAAGGCGAGTGACCTCCTTCCCGGAGTCGCTGCGTTGGAATCCTCCCTGCAGGAGTTCCCCGGGGCTAGTCCCGAGATTCGAGAAGCAGTAGCCGACATGGTGTCGATCTACTACGCACGGATAGCGGCGTACGCGCCGGTTCGTACGCGTGGCCTGGCCGAGCCACCGCCCCACACTGCAGAGGCCGAGAACGCTGCGAGTGACCGGGTGTGGCAGATCTGCGGTCTCGACCAAGGCTGAGTTCGTATTCCAACGTGTGAATGAGGGGAGAGCGCAGCCATGCCTGCTGCTGGATCGTTAGGGGGTTCGGGAGACATTCAACGGCCACCGGGCATCGGTGCCCAGATGGCCATCGGTGAGTTCTGGCCGAGCATCAGCGAAAGCGACATCCAGAGTGTTGCCGACGAACAACGGGCCGCTGAAACCAGGTTTTCCACCTACGGCGACACCCTTAAACGCAAGATGACAACGAGCCCGGACCTCCTTCAAGGACAGGCAGGCATCGCGCGGGTCGAGCGGCTCACCATGATGCGCAACCATGCCTACGACGTAGCCGATCATGTCGGGTCGAAAGCCGTCACCGCGGAGTCCTACAAGAGCACGGTCATTGGCCTGAAAATGGACCTCACACGGATCGGGGACGCCGCCCAAACGGCTTGGGAGACAGCACAAAAGACCAAGACACCCTTCTCCGCTGGCACGTTCAAAGCAGAGGCCGCCACCGCGTACAGCACAGCCCTCGGAGACATCGCCGCCGCGCCGCCACCGCTGCCTATGCCGGGCCAGGACAGCCCACGTAACGGCACGGAGGCAGAGCCAGCCAGTAATGAAACAGGCAAAGACGAGCAACGAGACAGGGCCGATGAAGTCGAGCCTGATAAAGCTGATCCTGCAGGCGATGTTGAGGGTGCCGGGGATGAGCTTCAGGGGGACGAACAGAAAGTTGCTGAGGATGTCGTCGGCGGTCCCAGTGAGATGGGGCCAGGCACGGGGAACGAGTTCCTTGATGAGCAACGTGTAGGTGGAGACATCGAACAGCCGGGTGTCTCGCCCGTGACCAGTCCTGTCACGCAGCCGACTATGCCGACAATGAGTACCCCTCAGGTGGGCAATGTGGGTAGCGGAGTAGGCAGTGGTATGGGTGGGATACGGCCGCCGCAGATGCCGTCGGGTTTGAATGCGTTGAGCGGGAGTCCGTTGAAGGATGCGGCGACGGCTCCGGCCTCGTCGATGTCGGAGGCGTTGAGCAGCAGCCCGTTGACGAGTAATCCGTTGTCGAGTGCTGCGAGCAGTTTCCAGTCCGGTTTGGCGTCGGGTATGGGCGCTTCGGGTGCGGTGTCTCCGGCGCCGGCGCCGCCGCTGGAAAAGTTTGCGGCGCAGCATCCTTCGGTGACTCCGGTGGCGTCGCCGGGTTCGCAGGGGCCGGTGGTTCCCGCTCAGGGCCCGACGGCGGCTGCACCGGGTGCTTCACCTGCTGTTGGCGGCGGTGGAGGTATGGCGCCGATGGTTCCTCCGGGTGGTGGAGGCGGTGGCGGTTTGGCACCGTATGTGCCGCCCGGTGGCGGGGGTGGTCCCGTGCCACCGCCTGGTGCGGGGACGGTGCCGGCGTCGGCTCAGCCTGCGCCTCCGGTCGGCCCGACGCCGCAGCAGGGCGGCGGTGGTGCGGGGGCTCCGCTGGTCGCTGGCAGCGGAGGTGCCGGTGCTGGTGCGGCACTGACGGATTCGGAGCCGAGTGCTGATCTGCTGTTGGCGCGGCGGGTTCTGGATGGGCTGGTGCGCGGTACTGAAGTTCGGGAGGACTTACTCAACGGCGGGTTCGTGCAGTGGGCGGTGTCGGTGGTGCATTTGCCGTCGGGTCCGTCGGTGTCGATTGCGTCGAGCGTGGGTGGGGGCGCCTACCTGCCGCCTGGGGTCTTTATTCCGAACTCGGCGCACCTTGCGGTGTTTGATGAGCTGCTTCCTTTGAATTGGGCCACCCGGTTCATGGGGGTTGAGCAGCCGACAATCTTGCTGGCGGCTCATGCCGAGGAATTGTCGCGGCATGTGCCAGGGGCGCGTCGGTCTGCGTTGGTGACGACCGAGTTGGGGGTTTCGCGGCCGGTGGGGTGGCCTGATTTCGAGTCGGTCCGCGCTGTCGAGATCCTGCACACCCCTGGCGAGGCTCCGAGTGGTGGCGGTGGATATGTCCACCGGTTGATGACGGTGGATCGGCCGGCGTGGGCGAAGGTGCAGAGCATCCTTCAGCAGGGTTTGGGACTGCAGGCCGCTGGAGCGATCACCGAGGCGGTGTTGGCTGCTGCTGCGCAGACGCCGAGTCCGTTGGCCGGGGTGGACGGTCAGGAGGCGCGGCTGATCGAGCAGTACGACGTGGATCATGTGTTGGAGCCGTTACGCAGCCGTACCGCAGTGGACTGGGATGCCCACTACCGCAACGTGATTGAGCGGCATAATTCTGCGGTTCTGCATCCGAGCATGGCAGGGGCGGTGCTCGACGCTGATGATTCTGAGGTGTCGCGGGCTTCGCAGCAGGTGTACGTGCACTTCTACCGGGCGGGCCTGATGGTCGAACTGCTGCGGTGTTGGCGTGATCAGCCGCCGTCGCTGCCTGATCTGGTCTACTGCGCCAAGATCGCCGGGTTCGGCCATGTTGTCGATGCGGTGTTGGCGCCGCGGCCGCAGAACCAGGGGACGCCGAGCTGACCGGCGGCGAAACAACCTTCTCCAGCAATTGTGCCTGACATGTTCACTCGTTGCATGAGTATGTGTAATATGTCCATCAACATGCGGGTCAGGTGACGTTGGGTGTGTGGCCGGAAGGGGAACCGTGACGGAGCAGGGGGCTGCTGAGGCGGCCAGTGATCTTGCCGAGCAGGTTGTGGCGACGGCGATCTCTGTGAAGCGCACAGTGTTCGTGCAGGTCAATGCCCTCGGTTTCGTCTGTGGTGTGGTGTTGAAGCCCGAAGCTCGGAACTGGGATTCGGTGACGCTGAACAACCGTGTCCGCAAGGTCGCCGCCGTCGCTCACGACCGGTATCTGGCCAATCTGGGCATTGATGGGACGTATCCGACGCTTGACGCGGTGGCAGCCGACGAGCGTGCATTGAACTTCTAGTCATAGGGAGAGTTGCATGTCGTGGGACATTGTCAGCAAAGCCGTCGAGACGGTCATCACCAACGCCATCCTCGGGATCGGCCGGCTGGCGCCGCTGCTGCCGACGTCGCCTGTCCCAGACGTTGAGCTTGACGGGGGCGCGGGTGCGCCCGAATCGCCCGCCCCCCCGGCGCCCGGTGGACCGGGCCAGCCTTCGCCACCGCCTCCAGGTCCGGGTGCCCCTGCGCCAGGGCCCGTAACACCGCCGCCTGGTCCTGGCGAACCTCCGTCAGGCCCGGGAGCGCCGCCCCCTCCGCCGGCGCCTCCGATGCCCCCGGAGGGTGCTGAGGGGCCAGCCGCGGAGGCCGCCAAAGAGGAGGCGCGGCGTGTGGGCGAGATGCTGGAGCAGCTTGTGGAACTCGACAGTGCGGGGATCAGCGCTGAGGAGGTGGCCGCTGCGGGCGAGGTTGGCCGCCAGGAGTTGGAGGACATCCGCGCCGATGTGACGGCCAAAATCGAGCAGATGAAGGCTGACGGGTCGCTGTACACCGCCGAGGGTCAGAAGACGTTGATGGATTTCGTCAAGACCCGCCTCGAGGAGGCCCGGACGATCATCGAGAAGGCGGCGGCCGACTCCGAGGACAAGGCGACGGTGTCGCAGGACAACGCCACGAGATACAGCGGGGTGGGAACAGCACCCGACGGTGCTGGCGGGCCCGCCGACAGCGGAAGCGCCACGGATGCTCCTGCCGAGGCGGATTCGGCCAAGGAGGCGCAGACCAACCCGGCTGGCATGGGTCAACCAGGGCTGGGTATGGGCATGCCCCTGGGCGGTGGGATGCCGATGGGCGGTGGCATGCCGATGGGTGGTCTCCCCGGGTTCGGCGGTGGCGGGGGCGGATTGCCGGGCTTCGGCGGCGGGGGCCTGCCCACCGGATTCATGGACCCGCTGGCCTCGACGCTGGCGGGGTTCAACGATCAGAAGCCTGCCGATGAGGCTGCACCGGACTTCAAAGACGACGAGGCCGGCGCCCATACCGATGAGGCCGCACCCGACTTCCAGGAAGACGAAGGTAAGACTGAGCCAACCTCCGAGGGCGAGAGTGGCTCCGAGGAGGGCGAAGAGGAGTCGGCGCAGACTCAGGCGGCCGCTGCCGAGCAGGCTGGCCCGCAGGCCGAGACGGTGGAGCCACCAGCGAAGTCGACTGATGTGCAGTTGCCCGACAACTCGGTAGCGGAGGCGCGGACCGCGCAAGCTGCGGAGGCGGTGAGGTCGGCGCTCAACGGCACTCCGGTGGCCGAGGCGTGGCAACAGGCTGCGGGCGTGACACTGCCGCCGGCGGGCACCCCGGTGACCGATCCGGTGCCTCCGACACAGCTCAAGGCGGGGGATGTGGGCATGTGGAAGGACCACCTGGTGATGGCGTTGGGTGACGGCAAGGTGCTGGTGTCCGGGCAGGTGCAGCCGTTGGAGAGCGTGAGTTCGGGGCCGGACTTCCTGGGCTGGTTCGATCCCACGGCGACGGCGAAGGCGGGCGCACCGGCCCCGACACCGACTGCTGACTGACTGACGAGAGAGACGTGAGACTCGATGATGACCCCGCCGGAGGCACACTGAGATGTCGGTGGAGGGGTTTGTGCGTGCTGCCGGTGGGGTGATGGGTCAGGCGCGGGATGGTTTCGGCACCGGGGTTGGGGTGCTGTTGCCGCTGCCGCCGTTGGCTCCGGCACCGCCGCCGACGATCACTCCGGGGCAGGGTCAGGCCGCCGATGGCCAACAGGATTCCGCGTCGCAGCACCACAACTCGACGGCCGCGCTCGGCTCGCTCGATGACACCAGTCGCGCCGAGTTGGATGCGGCGACGGCCTCGGCCTCGGGTGGCCGGGTGAATATGGAGTCGATCATCGCCCAGGCGGTGGCCGACGTGCAGGCGCTGGGTTTGAGCACCAACACCCCGGAAGGCAAGCGGGCTTTGATCACCGCGATCAAGACACGGTTGGAGGAGACTCGCGGCACGGTGGAGACCGGTGCCGCTGAGGCGGGCACGCACGCGGCCTCGGCCAATGCCAACGCCGCCGGATACGGTGACGTGGCGGGCCTGACCCGCCCTGCGGGGATGTCGGCAAATCCGTTGGGCGCCATGCCAATGGGCGGTGGTATGCCGATGGGTGGCGGGATGCCGATGGGTGGCGGTGGGATGCCCGGCTTCGGTGCACCGATGTCCGCGTTGAGCGGACTGAGCGCCCCCTTCACCCAAGCCAGCCGACTCGCCGGCAGCAGCACTGGGAGCGCGTCCGAGGGCAGTAGCGGGTCGAAGTCGGCGGTGTCGCAGGCAGCGAAAATCCCACTCGGTGCTGTGCGGTACGACCGGCAGAAGTTCCCGGTGGGCAAGGAGGCCTATCGGGGATACATCAGTGAAGCGCTCGACGTAATGGGTGTTGACGATCCGCAGGCGCGGGCACGATGGATGACTGGTTTGATGACCGCTGCCGCGCGGGAGTCCAGCTTCAATCCGCTGGCGGTCAACACCTCCGATATGAACGCCACGCGGCTGGCCGGCTCCGGTCCGGACGGGTTCCCAGCGGGTTCGTCACGCGGTGGGGTGCAGACGATTCCGGAGACGTTCGCCAGCTTCCACCAGCCTGGTACGTCGACCAACATCTATGAGCCGGTGGCCAATCTGTGTGCGTCGATGAACTACGTGATGAGCCGCTACGGGGTTGATCCCAGCGGGTCCAATCTGTCGAAGGTTGCCCAGTTCAACCCGAGTTCTGCAGGCGGTGGTTACTGATGTCGGTGGAGGGGTTTGTGCGTGCTGCCGGTGGGGTGATGGGTCAGGCGCGGGATGGTTTCGGCACCGGGGTTGGGGTGCTGTTGCCGCTGCCGCCGTTGGCTCCGGCACCGCCGCCGACGATCACTCCGGGGCAGGGTCAGGCCGCCGATGGCCAACAGGATTCCGCGTCGCAGCACCACAACTCGACGGCCGCGCTCGGCTCGCTCGATGACACCAGTCGCGCCGAGTTGGATGCGGCGACGGCCTCGGCCTCGGGTGGCCGGGTGAATATGGAGTCGATCATCGCCCAGGCGGTGGCCGACGTGCAGGCGCTGGGTTTGAGCACCAACACCCCGGAAGGCAAGCGGGCTTTGATCACCGCGATCAAGACACGGTTGGAGGAGACTCGCGGCACGGTGGAGACCGGTGCCGCTGAGGCGGGCACGCACGCGGCCTCGGCCAATGCCAACGCCGCCGGATACGGTGACGTGGCGGGCCTGACCCGCCCTGCGGGGATGTCGGCAAATCCGTTGGGCGCCATGCCAATGGGCGGTGGTATGCCGATGGGTGGCGGGATGCCGATGGGTGGCGGTGGGATGCCCGGCTTCGGTGCACCGATGTCCGCGTTGAGCGGACTGAGCGCCCCCTTCACCCAAGCCAGCCGACTCGCCGGCAGCACCAGCCCCGCCAAGCTCGCCTCGGCGGTGATTCCTGGGCTGGACACCAGCGGGTCGGGGAAGGCCGATGAGCGGGGTCTGCAGAAGTACACCAAGTTGATGAACCGGGCGATCTCGAATGCGTTCCCTGAGATCGAGGAGATCGGCGGGGTCCGCTCCGACAGCCTCAAGTGGCATCCGAACGGGCTGGCCTTGGATGTGATGATCCCGAACTGGGACACCGCCGAGGGGCGTGCCCTCGGTGATCGGGTGGTCAACTTTTTGATCCGCAACCAGAAACCGCTGGGCCTGGACCACATCATCTGGCGGCAGCAGATGATCCAACCGGACGGCAGTTCCTCGAAGATGGATGATCGAGGCAGCGCCACACAGAATCACTTCGACCACGTTCATGTGGCGTCATTGGGCGGGGGGTATTGAGCCGTGCAGGAACCGAAGCACACCCATCGGAGCGAGCGGCGCCGCGGCGGCACCGGATTGACTTACGCCTCACTGGAACAGGTTGCGGCGTGGCGGTTTCTGTGGCACCGCATGGCGGTGGCGGTCGCTCGCCATTCAGTGCGGCTGGTGCATGACCCGTCGAAGAACTACGGCGCGGCGGCCACCGTCGGGGTGGTGATCGCAGCACTGGCACTCGGGGTGTGCTTCGTGTTGTCCTGGCTGCGGCCGGTGGGGCAGATCGGCAACTCCAAGCTGGTGGCCGACCGGGGCAGTGGAGCACTGTTCGTTGACGTCAACGGAACGATGCACCCGGCGTTGAACCTGGCGTCGGCGCGGCTGATCCTCGGCCAGGACGCCTCCCCGACGCTGGTGCCGATGGCCCAGATCGAGGAACGACCGATCGGGCCCACGGTCGGCATCGTCGGGGCGCCCAATGATCTGACGCCACGCACTCCCGCCGACACCGGGTGGGGGTTGTGCGATAAGGCCGGCACTGCGGGCACTTTGGCGACGCCGCGGGTGACCGCACTGACCGGACAGGCCGAGCTGGGGGATTGGGCACACGAGATGGCTTCCCCGGAGGCGGTGCTGATGACCTACGGCGGCAGCGTCTTCCTGGTCACCGACGGGCACCGGTCCCAGCTCGACCTGGCCGACAAGCCAGTGATGCTGGCGCTGGGGCTGCAGGCGGGCAATCTTCGGCCCACTCCGATGTCGCGGGCACTGTATGAGGCGTTGATTCCCACCGCACCGCTGCGGGTGCCCGACGTCCCCGCGCCGGGTGGCCCGGTCGGGTATGCCGCGCCGGGGCTGCCGGTGGTGTCGGGGTCGGTGGTCAAGTCGCGGGGCGCGACCGGGGACGATCAGTTCTTTGTGGCGCTGCCAGCGGGGCTGCAGATGATTCCGGAGACGGTGGCGCTGATGCTGCACAACGCCAATGTGTCCCGGCAGGGGCGGGTGCTCGACGTGGAGGCTCCGATGGTCGCGTCGGCTCCGCAGGCTGTGGGCTTCGATGTGTCGATGTATCCCAACGGGCCGGTGAAGCTGCTGGATAAGGCCGCCGAACCGGTCACCTGCGTGATGTGGCGCAAGGATTCCGGTGCACCGCAGGCCACGGTGACCACCGTGTCGGGTCGGCGCCTGCCGATCGCGCAGGGCGAGGAGTCGCAGGTGATCAAGATGGTGTCGGCGCAGGCGGGCCAGCAGTCCGCCGATGAGGTGTACCTGGGGCCGCAGAGCGCGAACTTCGTTCAGGTGACCGGCGTCGAACCTGATTCCGGGCGCAGTGAGTCGGTGTGGTGGATCGGCCACACCGGTGTGCGTTTCGGCATCGAAACCTCAGACAGGGAACACGATCCGCTGCGGGCATTGGGATTGTCAGGTGTGACGCCGACCCCGGCGCCGTGGGCGGTGGTGCGTTGGCTTCCGGCCGGCCCGGCGTTGTCGCGGCAGTCCGCGATGGTCGAGCACGACACTTTGGGGGCCAACCCGGCGGCCGCGCCGATGAGCGAGAAGGGGACGCGATGACGACGAAGAAGGGTTTCGACAAGGAGAAACCGGCGGCGCCGATCCTGCCGGAACGCACCGCCACGATGCCCGAGATCGGCGAGATCACGCGGCCGCCGCAGCAGCGACCCCCGGTGTGGGTGTGGGTGCTGATCTTCGTCGTCGCCGTGATCGTGCTGCTGGTCATCATGATTCGAACCGGCGCGCGCTCCATCGGCCTGGGCGGCATGTTCATCATGCCGATCATGTTGGTGTCGATGCTGATGATGCTGCGCAATCGGGGCGGCGGCACCAACGAGAAGACGAAACCAGCAGCGCTCAACCAGACCAGGGTGGACTATCTGCGCAGCCTGGATGAACTACGCGACGACGTGACCGAAGGCGCTCAGGAGCAAGCCGCCGAGATCGCCTATCACCATCCCAATCCCTGCAACGGTTCGCTGCTGACCATGGTCGGCACTGGCCGAATGTGGGAGCGCCGACCCACCGACCGCAATTTCGGGCATGTGCGTCTCGGGCTGGGGGTGACCCGGTTGCGCACCATCATCAACCCACCGCAGAAGGTGCCACCCCCGGAGTACCGGGAGACCTCCACAGCCATCGCGGCGCGCGATTTCCTGTTGGCGCAGAACGTGGTTCACGATGTGGCGCGGCCACTGCACCTGTTCGACCAGATGGGCTGGGCGTTCTTCGCCGAGGAGGAGCAGCGCCAGCTGGTGCAGGGAACACTGCGGGCGCTGGTGTGCCAGTTGTGCGTGTTCCATGGTCCCGACGTGGTGCGACTGGCGATCATCAGCGACGATCCCGCGTCGTGGGAGTGGGCCAAGTGGTGGCCCCATGTCGCTGACCCTGAGCTGGTCGACGCCTGTGGGCCGGTGCGGATGGTCTACAGCGATGTGGGGGAGTTTATGGAGCGCTTCGGGGAGCAGTGGCGAAGTCGGCCACCGTGGTCACCGCCGATGGAAGGACAGCCCCGCGCCGAGGACCACTGGGTGATTGTGGTGGACATGCCGGGCGCCAACTGTGCCCCGTTGTTGGGCAGCACCGGGTACGCCGGGGTGGCGGTGTTGGAGGCGACTAACGACTACTACTCGCCGCTGGCGACGTCGGCGACGGCGATGAAGTTCGATGCGGTAGGAAATCTGTTGCGGGCCAGGGAGGTTGTCTAAATGGTTCGGATTTCACCGTTGGCCGAGGAGGGGCTTTCCTTCGCGGCCACACCGGATGTGATGCCGCTGGTGGAGGCCGAGGTGTTGGCCCGCGCGGTGGCGGCATGGGAGCCGCAGGACGCCGCCACCCGGTTTGTGGCAGAGCGGGCTGCCGACGCGCGAGCAGGCCAGGATTTCCTCGACTTGTTCCAGATCGAGGATGCCCGGGTGTGGGATCCGACCACACTGTGGTCGCAACTGACCACGACCACGCGGCTGCGTGCCCCGTTGGGCAAGAATCCGAGCACCGGGAAGACGGTGTGGTTGGACCTCAAGGAGGGCGCCGAGGGCGGCATGGGGCCGCACGGCATGCTGACCGGTCAGATTGGCTCGGGTAAGTCCGAAACCCTGGTGTCGTTCTGTCTGGCTATCGCCATGCTGCACCCGCCGGAAGCGCTGCAGATGATCCTGGGCGACTTCAAGGGCGAGACGGCGATGATGAAGCTGGCCGATATCCCGCACTGCCAGGGTGTCGTGTCGAATCTGGCCGAGTCCGCCGCCCGGCTGGATCGTTTCGAGGACATGATCAACGGCGAGACCGCGCGGCGCGAGGCGATCCTGAAAGCCTCGGGTTACAAAGACGTCCGCGACTACGAGCGGGCCCGGGCCACGACCCGCCCCGATCTGGAACCGCTGGGGACACTGCTGATCGTGCTGGACGAGTTCAGTGAGCTGCTGCGGATTCGGCCTCGGCTGGCCGAGACCTTCGACGTGGTGGCCCGAAAGGGACGCGGTCTGTGGATGCACATTCTCAATGCCTCGCAGCGGGTGGAGACCGGTCGAATGGCGGGCATGATCGCCCAGCAGACCTACTCGATCGGTTTGAAGCTCAAGGACGCCAGCCAATCTCGGGCCGCGATCGGCTCGACACGGGCCTACGAGGACCTCAAGGGCGCCCCGCAGGGCACAGGGTTCCTGGTCTTCGACGACGATCACACCCTATTTCGGTCGTACTACGTCTCCGCACCGTTCATCGCGCCGGTCGCGGGCCGACAGCAGCGGCGCCGCCAGGAGGGCCAGTACATCGATCCACGCCGATTCGGCGCCGCGGTTGAGCCGTTGCCGCTGGACATCGAGGTCGGGGAGGAAGAACCCGACGACGACCTCGCCGACGAGATCTCGATCGAGCAGAT
This sequence comes from Mycolicibacterium vinylchloridicum, assembly GCF_013404075.1. Classification (GTDB taxonomy): domain Bacteria; phylum Actinomycetota; class Actinomycetes; order Mycobacteriales; family Mycobacteriaceae; genus Mycobacterium; species Mycobacterium vinylchloridicum. The sequence goes on along the minus strand of NZ_JACBJQ010000032.1, from coordinate 13,890 downwards.
GAGCGTGGACGCCGACACCGTGGTGTCGGTGTTGGTGCAGCGGCTGGCGCAGGCAGGCCGCAGCGGCCGTCCCATGCACAAGTTGTACCTGCCTCCGCTGGATGAGACGCCGGTGGTGGCCGTCGATGAAGTGGCACAGGAGTTCTGGGGACGCGACTGGCTTGATGTCACCGCCGACTCCGGTCTGACGATTCCCTATGCCCGTGAAGATGACCCGTTTGACCACAGTCAGAAGCTGCTGAGCGTCGACCTGTCGGGAAGCATGGGCAACGCGGCCATCATCGGCGCCACGCAGAGCGGGAAATCCACTGCGCTGCAGTCGATCATGGCGAATCTCGCGGTTTCCCACAGCCCGCAGCGGGTGCAGTTCTACTGCATCGACCTCGGTGGCGGCAAGCTGCAGAACATGTCTGGGCTGCCGCATGTCAGCGGTGTGGCCGGACAGGGCAACGAGGAGCGGCTCACCCGAATCCTCAGCGAGGTCGAGCGCCTGCTGGCCAGCCGGGTCCGCAACTGGGAGTTGGCCGGGATCGACCTGACGGAGTTCCGGGCCCGCAAGTTCGCCGGCAAGCCCGGTGAGGTGCCCGAGGACGGCTACGGCGATGTGTTTCTGTTCGTGGACAATATGGCGGCGTTGAAGATCAAGGACCAGGAGCTGTACACCCGGATCAGTGAGCTGGGGTCGTCGTCGGCGCTGAACTACGGCATCCACCTTGTGGTCAGCAACGACCAGTGGACGAGCCTGCCGTACAGCCTCACCAGCAAGTTCGGCACCCGCATCGAACTGCGGATGGCCGATTACCGCGAATCGGAGATGGGTGATCGGGAACGCGCCAAAACCGTTCCCGACCAGCCGGGGCGGGGTCTCAAGCGCGGCGGCATGCACTTCCTGATGAGCGCTCCGGTCGCCACGCCGACGCTGACGGGCGCTCACGGCACCGTGACCTATGACCAGTCCTCGGTGGAGGCGACGTGCCGGTTGATTGCGCAGTCCTGGCAGCGGCGGGGCGTTGCCGGGGCGCCCCCGCTGCCCGAACTGCCCATCGAGCTGCACTGGCACGAGCTGGGGCCGGTACCTGCGGGCACCCTCAAGCTCGGTGTCGGGGAGGTCGCTCTTGACACCGTCGGTGTCGACCTGACCGCCGCAACGAACTTCTATGTGGTGGGCAGCAGCGGGTCGGGCCGCACGACGGTGATGCGCACGCTGGTGACCGCGATCCAGGACGCGTTCACCCCGACGCAGGCCCAAATCGTCGCGTTTGATCCCGACCTGAAGCTGGCTGCCTACATCGAACCGCAGTACCTGGCGGTACATATCGACAACCCGTCGGTGGACGTCGGCGCTATCGCGGCTCATCTGGCCAAGAGGTTCACCAGCGAACGTCGGCCGCCGGAGAACGCCACGGCCCATGAGCGGGCGCAGTGGCGCTTCAGCGGTCCTCGGTACTTCATCGTGATCGATGATCTGCACCTGTTCAACGCACCAGGCTCCACGATGGCGTCGCGGTTGATGCCGGCGTTGGAGCCGGTGATCGAACGAGGCCGGCAAATGGGGGTTCACGTCATGGCCAGCCTCAACGGCACCGGATGGGCGGCATCGAGCGCCCACAACAAGGTGGTGACCGCGATGGATCGCGCCGGGGCAGGGGTGCTCATCCTCGATGGCACCCGCGCCGACGGTGTCATTGTCGACGGGGTGCGTGCTGCTCCACGGGCACCTGGGCGAGGCGAACTGGTGTATCGCAAGCTGGGGCGCCAGCTCATGCAGGTGGCGTTGCCGCCGGCCGGGAAATCTCTGCATGAGCAGTCGGCTGATTCGTGGTGAACTGTAGTGACAACGTCAGCACGTCGTGGTGGAGTAGCAGAGCAAATTCATGCCGGTTTGTGCCGGAATGGATTGCCTGTGCATTAAGTGTGTACGAAATGACTAACAATGTGTTAGGTTGCATCTACGGGGAGCAGTAAGGAGCACGATCATGTCGGCACTGTCAGTCTTCATGGAACCCGCCGGGGTCACCGCCGCGTCGGCGGCGACCGCCGCATTGTCGGCCGAGGCCGCGGGTCACACCGCTCAGGCCGCGGCCGCTTCCGCGGTCGTACCGCCTGGGCTCGATGAGATCTCGGCGGCCAATGTCGCCAAGATCGCCTCCATCTCGGCTGATATCGCCGCGATTCTGGCCGCGGCGGCGGGCCAGCAGGCGCTCTATGGTCTGGCCAACGGCACTGCAAGCGTGCTCACCACCGTCGCTGATGAGGCGGCCGGTGCGGTGATCAACGCGGTGATCTAGAGAGCGGCAAAGTCATGCCACCCGGGGCTTACCAGGCCGAACCGCCCGAGGCGACCTCGGCGCAGTTCTGGTTCGGCCCTGGGGCGGGGTCATTCTTCGCCTCGGCGGCCAACCTCAAGGCGTTGGCGGCGGCGATCATTGGCATGCTCGGCGGGCACATGTCGACCGAGGCGGCCATGGCGGCCAGTTGGCCGTCCCTGAGTGGGGAGATCGCCCGCCTGGCCCACACACCCCATCTGGCGTGGCTGGGCACGGCGGGGGCGATGGTCGCGGAGGCGGGGATGGCGATCGACGCCACTGCCGCATCGTTTGAGACATCGAAGTTCGCCACCCCCCACCCCGGCGAAGTGGCGGCAAATCAGTCCGAGCATGTGGCACTGAACAACGCCAACTTCCTGGGGTTCCTGACACCGCTGATCATCGCCAACCGCGTCGACTACGGGCGCATGTGGATGCAGGGCGTGACCAACAAGTACGCCTATGAGGCGGGGTCGGTGCCGCTGCAGACGGTGCCGCCGCTGCCGCCGCCGCCACCGTCGACGACCGGCGGTGCCGGGTCGGGAACACCGGGCCTGGATCAGGCGTCTGGCGAGGCGGGCGCTCCGCTGGACAGCTTCTTCCAGCAGATGACCGGCATGTTGCCCGCCATCGGGCAGATGCCGATGTCGGCAGTCCAGTCGCTGGGCAGCGGTGGCCCGCTCAAGACCCTGACCGAAGTGCCGTCGCAGCTTCTCTCTCAGATGGGGTCGCTGGCCTCGGCGGCGAACCTGAGTCCCGAGGCGGGGCTGGATGGCTTCGCGGCGTCGGACTGGGTGACGTCCACACCGCTGGCCGGCGGTGCGGTGAACGCTTCGTTGGCCGGTGGCGGCGGGGGCGGCGGTCTCGGCGGGGCCGGGACCATTTCGGCAGCCTCGGCGCTGCGCAGTCCCGGCTCCTGGGCGTCGGCGGTGAGCGCGGCGGCCCCAGCGACCGGCGAGAGCACGTCACGGTTCAACGAGGTGCGGGCTCAGTCCAGCACTGTTCCGGCCTCAGCCGGTGGCGGTATGGGCGGGGCGATGGCGCCGTTGGCCCACGGTGCTGCTGCGGGGGCGCAGAACAACAACGACGAGAAGAAGACACAGACGGAACCCGGGCAGGTGCTGGTCTCGGCGGCCGATCTGTTCCGATCATCCGACGCCGTGCCGGTGATCACCGGGGGAGGGGGCCTGACGCGAGCCTCTGCACCTGGAGACAAGGAGGCGCCGGTCTGACAGCTGAGCGGGCAACCGCCAACGCGTAAGGGCAGTAATCCCACACCGGCGATCCGGTTCGGGGGCAAGGCAATTCAGGAAGGAAGTCTCAAATGGATATTTACGGCGATGTCGAGGCCATGCATGGCGACTCTTCGGCGATGTCGGAGAAGGAGGACCGGCTACGGTCGATGGTCCAGCAGCTCGGCTCGATGCTGGAGCACGCCTCGTCAGGCATGCAGGGCAAGGGCCGGGTCGCGCTGCAGCGTGCCGGCGAGGACCTGCAGACCTACGGCACCCAGCAGGCCACCATGCAGGCCGAACACTCCGAGAAGATGAACATCTCCGCGTCGCACCTGACCGAGGGCGACGAGGACGCGGCCGGCTACCTCAGCGCCATCGACACCATGACGGTGTGAGCGGCCGGACCAATTTGAACCGAGTCACCAAGACCAACTGAGAACTGAGAAAGCGAGCAGAAGATGGCGATTCAGTACAACGTGCCGATCCTCGAGGAATGCAAGCAGATGATCGGCGCCTGCGAGGTTCTGACGGCGGAAGTGCACAGCGACGCCATGTCGATGAAGGCCAACACCGAGCACCACTTCAGAGGCGGCGGCGGTGAGGGCTTCCAGGAGGACTACACCCGCGTGCTGACCTACGTCGATGGGCTGCGCGAGAAGCTCAACGCCGCCAAGGTGGCGCTGGGGATGGGCGTGGACGGCGTGATCCAGAAGGACGCAACGATCAAGGCGCAGTACGCCGGCGGTTAAAGCTTGCGTTGGCGCGTGCGCCAGGAAAGCTCCGAGCATGACACGGCCCGGCCCTGCACAACTGGCAGGCCGGGCCGTCGTCGTGACCGAACAGGTGGGGAATTGAACGACAGAGGAGTCCAGCGGTGGCGGTGCGACCGACATTCGTGAATCGGCCGGCGCCGACAACGACCGGACCGCAACCGGCCACCTCCATGGAGGTGACCCGAGAAGCACTATGGCTGCTGCAGGCGCTGTGCGGGGTGGAGCGGATGCCGGCGGTGCTGGTGACTCGACCCTTCACCGACACCGGCGATCCCGCGGAACGTCCGTGGGGGCATCCCGGTGTGGCGGTCCTGCGCGAGAAGGGTCTGGTGTTCGGCGACGAGGTGCACCCGCAGGTGCGGTTGTGGCTGGAGACCCTGGGCGCACCAGATGTGGTGTTGGCAGCCATGATTCGTCGCGGCGGGCATCATCTTCGGGTGGCCATCGCCCGCCGTGGTGAGATCACTGTGTCGGCGATCCAACATGAGGATGACCTGACGGTGGAGTACCTGGGTCATTCGGCGACGGTGTCGAGTCTGGTCGACCGTCTGGTGCCGGTGTGCGGGCCGCAGGTGGAGCCCGCACAGTTCGACGCGGTGTCGGTACCGACTGCCAACCTGCTCGAAGCGCTGGGGCAGGTGGCGCGAGGCGAGCACAGCGCGGCGACGGTGTTCGGCAGCATGGGGATGGACGCCGACCAGTACCGGGTAGTCACCATGGCCGCCGACAACCCGATCATGGAGCTGTCGATGACCGCGATGACCCCCGACGAGGCCGGTCGAATCGAGGTGAGCAGGACCGCGGCCACCGTGACCGACACGGCGCTGGGGCGGGTGCTGACGGGGCCGATCCGCAGTGAGAACGGCTCGTGGTGGACGCTGATCACGCCGGGCACCACGGCGGCGATCAAGTCGTCGGTGTCGGCGGTGCTGGGGATGGTCGGCATCCGCGAGTGGAGCGACCGGACGCCTCATCGCCGATAGGGGACGTCGCGCACCGCCAGTGCCCATCGCAGAGTATGGAAGACCGCCCCATCCACCCAACCACCAAAATCAGACAAAAATTGTGTTCACGCACTGCCTGAATATGTCTGAAGTGTGTAATAATAAGGCAGTGCTAGGAGGCAGGCCCGTGAGGCGCAACAGGATCGAGTCACTGTGAGCGAACAAGACTTCTACAGCCAGTACCTCAAGCCCGAGGAGCCGTTGGAGCCCGCCGCACCGGACACTCCCGCGGCGCCGGCGGAGCCGACCGGCGCGGAGGATCGTCCCCACAACGGTGTTGAACCCAGTGACGCGCACACCGATCCCCGGATGCCGGTGGTCGATCCGCACGCAGTGGCGCCCCCACCCGCAGCGCCAGCGTGGCCGACCGTGGGCTATCCCCCTGCTGCTCCACCGGACCCTGCGGCCGCACCGCCCGGTCGCGGTCGGCACGCGCTCGGCGGTGCACCGGGCGAATCAGGCGTCGTTCCTGCACCGCCTGCAGGTCCGCCTGCCGGGTATCAACATCCTGGTCGACATCAGCCACCGCCCCCAGCGGGCGCACCGCAGCCCCCGCCAGGGTGGGCGCCGCGCCCGCCCGAACCCCCGGCATGGCCTGCCCGCGGTGGGGAGTCGGTGGGACCGATGCAGGCTCAGGTGCGGCAAGCCGACCTGGTGCGGCCGTACAAGCCGACGCCGGAATCAGGTTGGCGCAAGAAGCTGTATAAGACCACGAAGATCAATCTGGGCCCCGGTGCCAGCGAGCGGGAGTGGAATGATCTGCGTCGCCGGCTGAAGGTCAACCTTCGCGGCACCTACGTCATTGCGGTGCTGCAGCAAAAGGGTGGGGTCTCCAAAACCACGGCCGCTCTGGGCATCGGCGCGGCGCTGGCCCATTACCGCAGTGACAAGGTGGTGGCCATCGACGCCAACCCAGCCTCGGGCAACCTGTCCAAGCGGATCAACGAACCGAGCACGGGCACGTGGCGCACGCTGTTGGCTGATCCGAATCTGCACTCCTACAGCGATTTTCGGCACCACCTGGGCATGGATTCCTCGTCGGGTCTGGAGGTGCTCGCCGGTGATCCCGGTGATGCGGTGCTGACCGGGCGTGAGTTGGTGATGGCCTGGCAGCGGCTGGCCCGGGTGTATCCGGTGGCACTGCTGGACTGCGGTAACCAGATGCGCGACGACATCACCGCGGCGGTGCTGTCGATGGCCGATGCGGTGGTGGTGGTCTCGACGACCCGCTACGACGGCGCTGAGGCTGCGCAGCAGACACTGAATTGGCTGATCTCGCATGGCTATCCGGGCCTGGTGCGGGAGGCGGTGATGGTGATCAGCAACGTCAACAAGATCACGCCGACCAAGGCGGTCCGCAATCTGCATGAGGGGTTTGAGCGGGTGGTGCGTGCCGTGCACGACATCCCCTACGACCCGCACCTCAGCGATGCCACCGCCGTCGATTTCAACCGTCTGGCACCAGCGACGCGGCGAGCGTTCATCGAGGCCGCGGCGTCGGTGGCCGACGGGTTCGTCAAGGCCGCTGACAAGGACCCGGGGTATCGGCCGCAGTGGCCCGAGCAAGGCGAGGGGTGGCGATGACAACAGCGACGGAGAGGGGCACGCAGGGTGCGGTCCCGGCGCGTCAGGTCCGTCTGGCCGAGCAGGTCAACGTGGCGGTGCTGTTCGACGGCCGCCAACACGACGTGACGCTTCCAGCCAGCTCCCCGGTGGCGGCGGTGGTCGACGCGCTGGTGCGCCGGTTGCAGACCGACGACGACAGCGGTGAGGAGGGGCTGCGCAGCCCCGACGAAAACGGCATGGTCAGCCCCGGCCTGGTGAACCTGACCCACATCGACGGACGGCCGCTGAACCGGACGCAGACATTGGGCCAGCAGGGGGTGGTCGACGGCGACCTGCTGGTGCTGGAGGTGATCGACGCCGAGGTCGAGTTCACCCCGGTGATCGAGTCCCCGTCGTCGGCGGTGGCGGTGCTGAACAAGGCCCGCACCCCCGTGGTGACTGCTGCCACGGCCCGGCTGGTGGCCGGAATCATCGTGGCGGTGGCGGTGACCGTGACGACCGCGCTGCTGATGCTGGCGTGGTCGCGCAACCGCGGCGCAGGCCAGGACTGGAACCTGATCCCGACCGCCGGCGCGGCGGGGCTGGGACTGCTGCTGATCGTCGGTGGGGCACTGGTGTGGAAACAGCAGCGGGATTCGGTGACCGCCAATGCGTTATGGCTACCTGGGGCGTTGATCGCGTGCCCGGCGGCTGCGCTGATGGCCGCTCCGGGAAGCGTAGGGCCCTGGCACCTCACCTTCGCGGTGATGGTGGCGGTGGTCCTGGCGGCGCTGTTGTGGCGGCTGAGTCCAGCCCCACGTGCACTGATGGCCACCATCGTCATCGTCGGCACCGGCCTGGCGGTCCTGGCCGTCATCCATGCGCTGACCGGAGCGACATTGCAGAACCTGTCGGTGGCGGTGATGGTGCTGGCGCTGTTCGTGTTGACCGGGGCGCCGAAGATCGCTGCCCGCATGGCCGGTATCCCGGTGCCGCCATTCCCCACGGTCACCGGCAAGGACACCTTCGATAACGCCGACGCCATCGCCAAGGAGGCGCTGGTGGCCGCCGAGCATCAGGGCACACCGAGTGTGGAGGACCTGCGCCGCGGGGCAGAGGCGGCCAACGTGTACTTGAGTGCGTTGCTGATCGCGGTGGCGATCTTCTTCGTGGGCGCATCGGTGTTCGTCGTGGAACCGGGGCGGGGCCGCTGGTGGCTGGCTACGGTGTTCATCGGACTGCTGGCGACGGTGCTTGTGTTGCGCGGCAGGGCGTTCGCCGCTCGCGGGCAGGCGATCACCGTGGTGGCCGCTGCCGTGCTGATGGTGATGGTCACGACCGTGAAGTACGCGCTGGCATGGCCGAACCCGGTGGCGGCCTACGCGGCGGCGGCGGTGATCCTGGCGCTGGGCGTCGCGGGAATGGGGGCCGCGGCCGTCGTTCCGGCGAAGGTGTTCTCCCCGGTGTTCCGCAAGGTCGTGGAATGGGTTGAGTATCTGCTGATCGTGGCGGTCCCGCCGATCGCGGTATGGCTGCTGAACCTGCTGGCCCTGGCGAGGAACATGTGATGGCTGGCTCTGTGGGGATCGGCCGTCGTCTGGGGGTCGCGGCAATGGCCGCGATGCTGGCGCTGGTGTGGCCGTCGGGCACCGCCACGGCGATCACACCTCCGGCGATCGATCCGGCCGCTGTACCCGCCGATGGTGTACCCGGCCCTGATGAGCCGATGAAGCAGCGTTACGCATGCCCTGGCAACGCGCTGATGCCGGGCACCGATGTGGCCGTGCCGCCCGCAGCGCAGACGTTCATGAATCTGCCGGAGCTGTGGAAGTCGGCCGGGCGGGGGGCCGGCGTGACGGTCGCGGTAATCGACACGGGTGTGTGGCCCTCTCCGCGTCTGCCGCGCCTGCGCGGCGGCGGCGACTACGTCATGGCCGGTGACGGGCTGTCGGACTGCGACACCCACGGCAGCGTGGTCGCCAGCATCATCGCGGCCAGCCCGGCCGAGGGCGACGGCCTGGTCGGGGTCGCCCCGGAGGCCGAGATCATCTCGATCCGGCAGTCCTCGGGCATGTTCGTGCGCGAACGCGGCGGCAACGAGGATGACGCACGAGCGGGCACGGTGAGCACGTTGGCGCGCGCGATCGTGCACGCCGCCAACCTCGGCGCCCGGGTGATCAACATGTCCATCGTGTCCTGTGTCCCGGTGACCAAACCGGTGGACCAGACCACGCTGGGAGCCGCGGTGCGGTATGCGGCGGTGGAAAAGGATGTCGTCCTGGTGGCCGCGGCCGGCAACGCCAATGCCGCCAGTGCCGGAATGCCGATGGGCACAGGGTGTTCCCAGAACCCCAACATCGACGCCACCAATGTCGATGATCCCCGCAACTGGGGTGGAGTCGTGACGATCAGCACGCCGTCGTGGTTCTCCGACTATGTGCTGTCGGTGAGTGCGACCGATGACCGGGGTCAGCCCGCGCAGACCCAGGAGGGCGCCGACATCAGCCTGGCTGGGCCGTGGGTCGGTGTGGCTGCTCCGGGCCTGTTCGTGGAGGGGGTCAACCCCGCCGGAGGCATCATCAACGCCACCGTCGATCCGCAGACCTCGGAACTGAAGCCGATGAGCGGGACAAGCTTTTCTGCGGCATATGTGTCGGGGCTGGCGGCGCTGATCCGCGCCAAGTACCCCGATCTGCCTGCCGCACAGGTGATCAACCGGATCAAGCAGACCGCCCACTCACCGGCGGCGGTGGTGGACAACAGGGTCGGCCACGGGGTGATCGACCCGCTGGCTGCGCTGAACTTCGATGTACCCGTAATCCCGGCACCCCGGGAGAACCTGACACGACCGCTGGGACCTCCGGCGCCCCCGCCCCCGACCGATCATCGGCCGATGATCCTGGCGGTGGCCGGATCGACCGCACTGCTGCTGGTGCTCGGTGTGGTGCTGCTGGTGACGTCGATGTCGAAATCGCGACGAGGACAGTAGGGGGCGACCGTGACCGTGCTCGATGAGCAAATTCCCGGCCCGCATGCAGGATTCGGTGAGCAGATTCGACGCTGGCGGCTGGATTTGCGGTTGAAGCTGGTGGTGATCGCCGAACTGATCGCCGCGGCGATCCTGGTTGCGACCTCGCCGGTGCCGTGGTGGCTGATTCCACTGGTGCTGATTCTGGTGCTGCTGGTGGTGACTGTCAGCTACAACGGTGCGACGGCGCCCGGCTGGCTGGCCCGATGGATGCGGTTCGTGTACTTCCGGCGCCGCGAGAGTGCCCGGCGGGCCCGCGCCCGTATCCCCGAGCCGTTCACCGTAGACATGCCCGGTGCGGGGCCGGTGGGGATGATCTGGGACGGCCAGTACGCGGTCACCATGATCACCCTGCACGGTCGCCCGTTTTCTCCCACGGTGCTGGTGCCCACGGGAGCAGAGACCATCGACACGATCCCGTTGGAGGCGATTCAATCCCGGTTGCGCCAGTTCGCTGGTCTGGAGCTGCACTCGGTGGACGTGGTGCAGGTGGGCAGCCGGGTGGCCGCCGACGGGAGCTACACCCCGAAGTACGCCGAGATCGTCGGTGACCGCGCCGCTGTCGGCGACCGCCGCTCCTGGCTGGTGTTGCGGCTGTGCCCGCAGGCGTGCCTGGCGGCGATGCTGTATCGCGGCGATGCCGCCGCGGCCGCCGCGGCGGCCACCGAGAGGGTACGGCAGGCGGTGTTGCGGGCGGGCTGCCGGGCGGTGACCTGCACCGCGCCGCAGATGAGCGCAGCGATCACCGCGCTGCTCAACGAAACCGATCTGGATCGCGTGCAGGAGAATTGGTCGAACCTGGACGCCGACGCCGACTACGTGACCACCTATCGCATCTCCGGGCGCGACCTGACGACCAAAATGCTCAACGACCTGTGGACGGTGCGGGCACACCGCACCGTCACCACCGTGAGGGTGTTCGGTGACCGCGCTGGCAGCTCCCGCGTCGCCGGCCTGGTGCGCTTCCACACCGACGCCCCGTTGACCCACCCTCCGCTGCTGGCGCTGCAGCCAGTCTCCGGTCAGGCCTTCGACTCCCTACTGGCGTCGTTGCCGTTGGGGGACAGGGCTTTGCATCTGGAGATGTCGCCACGCCTGCTGGGCGACGGCGCCGACCTGAAGATTCCGGTGGGTCCGTCGGGGCCGATGTTCGGCATGACCGTCACCGGAGTCCCATTCCTGATGCCGCTGACCGATCCGCTGCGGGCGACGCGGGTTTCGATCAACGCCGACCTTTCGGTCGTGATCCCGCTGCTGCTGCGGACCAGCGCCGCCGGGGCGGTGATCCTGATCCACAGTGATCGTCCCGCTGTGTGGCGACCGTTGTGCGACAACGACTATCGGATCAGTTTGGCCGGTGACCGTGACCCAGTGCGGCAGCCGACGGTGATCGTGGCTGACGGCGAGGGGTTGGCGCTGACGGCCGGTGAGCGGGGACACAGTCTGGTGACCGTGGGATCAGTGGACTCCGACGCTGATGTGACGATCGTGCAGGAGTCCCCGGATGAACTGGTGATCGGAACTCCAGCGGTGCGTGGGGTGCGATTGTCGGTGATGCGGCCCCGCAATGAAGCGCAGTTCCTGACCCATCTGCGGACAGGAGCACTGCAGCCGTGATCGATGACCGTTCACTGCAAGCGCTGCGGGCGGCGATGAAGGTGCTGAGCAGTTCTCCGGATCGGGCTGGGCAGGTGTTCGTCCTAGCGACCGGGGACAACCCAGAGCTGGCCGACGCCTGGTTGGGCCGGTATGCGACCGGGGAGCGCTCGATGCAGGTGCTGGAGCGACTGGCTACCCACGCCGACCGGCTCGGCGACGGGCTGGTGCGGATTCAGCATCGGCCCGCCGATCTGCGAGCGCACTTCGACATCGACTATGTGCGGATGCCGATTGTGGACGCGACTACGGCCCGGTTGGCCTACGCCGCGGCACTGATTCGGGAGCAGAACTGGCAAGGCGCCGACGACATGGTGCGCACGCTTCCGGCGACACCGGCGGTGGGCTATGTGCGGTCGGTGCTGGCCACCGCCACCAAGCGCTGGCCTGATGTCCTGGTCGCGGTGAGCAACTGCCGCCAGTGGCATGGCGACCCGCATCTGCGTAGGGCCGCCAGCCTGCAGGAGGCTTGGGCGGCAGCCTCTTTGGGGCTGACCGATCGGGCCTTGGAAGGCGTCGAGCGGGTGATCAATCCGCCCGCCGACGACACGGGGACTGGGTGGAAGCCCAGTGCCCAGCAGGCCAGCGACGACCTGACCAGGGACGCGCTGTTCTGTCGGGCGCTGGTGCTGCGCCATCAGGGCCAGGCCGAGGAAGCGCGCACGGTGCTGACCAACATCCGCGTTCAGTGGCCCGACTTCGAGCGTGCCCAGACCGCGCTGTCGGACCCGACTTTCGGATTGCAGATCACCGACCCGCAGACGATCGAGACACGCACCGATCGCTGGGACCCCTCCACCGAGACCAGCCCCGAAGAGCGGGCGGCTGCGGAGTCGGCCCGCTCGGCGAAGACCCTGCTGGCTGAGGCCGAAGCGGAGCTGGAGGCGATGGTCGGCCTCGATGAGGTCAAGGCGCGGATCGCCGAGCTGCGCCACGACTCCATCGCGCGAGTGCTGCGGCAGCGCAAGGGATTACCGACCTCCCCGGTGTCGCGTCACCTGTTGATGATGGGTCCCCCCGGAGTCGGCAAGACGGTGTCGGCGCGGGTGATTGCCCACATCTTCTGCGGACTGGGGCTGCTGCGCCGTCCCGACGTCTATGAAACCCGCCGTGACAAGCTGATCGGCCGCCACGTCGGCGACACCGAGAACAACACTCTTGAGCAGCTCGAAACGGGTTTAGGCGCCACGGTGTTCATCGACGAGTTCGGTGATCTCATCCACACCGGCTACGGTTCGGGTGACCCGTACGGTCAAGCCATCATCAGCACCCTGGTCCCGTTCATGGAGAACCACCGCGACGACATGGTGGTCATCGCCGCAGGGTATCCGATGGCCAGCCAGCGCGTGTTGGCCGCCAATGATGGTCTGCGGGGCCGTTTCGCCACGCTCATCGAGTACACCTCATACAACCCGGATCAGCTGATTGCGATCATGGAGGGGATCGCGGCCAAGGACGGTGACACCTTCGCACCGGATGCGCTGCTGTCGCTACGGGAGAGTTTCGCGCAGTACTACAACGCCCAGATCACCAGCAGCGAAGGTGATGTCATCCGCGTGATCGACGGCCTGGGTAACGGGCGTTTCGTGCGCACCGTGGTGGAGAAGGCGCAGTTGAACCGCAACAGCCGCATCGTGAGTTCGCTGGGCTTGAGCGGTGCCGACCTGTCCGACCCCGATTTTGGCACCGACCTCGATGCGGACATGCTGACCCTGCTGACCGCTGAGGACGTGCACTATGGGCATCAGCAGGCGCTGCCCCCGGAGATGCGAACCAACGGCGCGCGGGCGTCGGACTGGCTGCGCGAGTCTGAGGAACGGCGCCGGACTCAAACCCAGTAACAACGTTCGGACAATGTTCACGTATTGACTGACCTGAGTTAGGACATTACCGGTTGGTAACTTGGCGCGCGTGGGTTTGACCTGCGGGTTCTCTGGGTGGGGTTCGGTGCTGGGGGTACTAGGCGAGTAGTTTTGGGCCGTGGCGTACGTGCGGAAGGTGCGCACGACCTCGGGCGCGGTCGCGGTGCAGGTCGCGCGCAAGGACAACGGTCGGGTGGTGGTGCTGGCGCACTTGGGTTCGGCGCATACCGATGCCGAGCTGGGGGTTCTGTTGGCGCGCGCCCAGGAGGTGGTGGCCGATGGCCAGCAGAGTCTCGATTTTGAGGTCAGCGCTCGCGCGCAGTCGCTGACCGACGTCGCCGACTACCGCGAGGCGGCGCTGCTGAAGGCATCGACGGCGGGCCGGGCGTTGGTCGCGCCGCCGGGGCGCACCACCGGTACCGGTTCCCGGCTGCTCTACGGGGTGCTCGGCGCGGTCTATGACTGGTTGGGTTTCGATGTC
>NZ_JACBJQ010000031.1 GCF_013404075.1 Mycolicibacterium vinylchloridicum | reverse complement strand
CCGCCGCCGCCTCAGCAGAGCGCCGCGACTCATCCAGCGCGACAGCCAACCGAGCCTGCGCAGCCGAGGCCGCGGACTTCAGCCACTCCAGCTCCGCAATCCGCTCGACCAGCGCCGCTTCTCCGGCATCCAGGTCGATCATCACCAATTCTTCGAACATGCGTTCGAGTGTACTACCGGCGTACGACAGCCGTCGCGGTGAACTTGTCCTGCAGGCCACGGCCGTCGGCGTCGGTGAACAGGCCCGGAATCACCAGCGAGAGCAGCAGCCCGCGCACGATTGCCCGCCCGATCCCGACATGCTGGCGGTTGTCGACCGAGACCACCATCAACCCGAGTGCGTACTGCCCCGGGGTGAACCCGAACAGCCGGACCGACAGGGCCCCCAGTAGGAACCAGATCGCCAGCACAACCGTCGACAGCGTCGAGATGCTGACGATCCCCAGCGACATCCCCAGCGCGCCCAGCCCGTAGGCAATCAACCAATCGATCAGCAGCGCCAGGAAACGGCGGCCCATCCGGGCCAGCGAACCCGGTCCGGATTCGGGCAGGCCCAGCGCCTGGCCGGGCCAGGCAGCCTCGTCACCGGGCGTCACCGGTTCCGGTCCGGACAGCCAGGACCCAATCTCGCGCGCCATGGCCCCAGGATATGCGGGCACGCGACCAGGCCCCGCCACCTAGGATGCGTAACGTCGGCGCAACATGCACTTGACGGGGGTGCAACATCAACTTCATAGCGTCAACCGCGGGTTAACAAACCCCTGTGCCGAGACCTGCGCAAAACCGGCTGCACCGAAGGAGTTAGTAAGTGGCAGAAAAGAACGCTGACGACCTGTTCAAGCTGATCAAGGATGAGAAAGTCGAGTACGTCGACATCCGGTTCTGTGATCTGCCCGGCGTGGTCCAGCACTTCTCCATCCCCGCCTCAGCGTTCGACGAGAGCGTGTTCGAGGACGGCCTTGCGTTCGACGGCTCGTCCGTGCGCGGCTTCCAGTCGATCCACGAGTCCGACATGATGCTGTTGCCGGACCCCGAGACCGCGCGCATCGACCCGTTCCGGGCCGCCAAGACGCTGAACCTGAACTTCTTCGTGCACGACCCGTTCACCCGGGAGGCTTACTCGCGCGACCCGCGCAATGTCGCCCGCAAGGCCGAGAACTACCTGGCCAGCACGGGCATCGCCGACACCGCATACTTCGGTGCCGAGGCCGAGTTCTACATCTTCGACTCGGTGAGCTTCGATTCGAAGATCAACGGAACCTTCTACGAGGTCGACTCCGAGTCGGGCTGGTGGAACACCGGTGAGCCTTTCGAGGCCGACGGCTCGGCCAACCGCGGTTACAAGGTCCGCCCCAAGGGCGGCTACTTCCCTGTCGCCCCGTACGACCATTACGTGGATCTGCGCGACGAGATGGCCACCAACCTGCAGAACGCCGGCTTCACGCTGGAGCGCGGTCACCACGAGGTGGGTACCGCCGGGCAGGCCGAGATCAACTACAAGTTCAACACGCTGCTGCACGCGGCCGATGATGTGCTGCTGTTCAAATACATCATCAAGAACACCGCGTGGGCCAACGGCAAGACCGTCACCTTCATGCCGAAGCCGCTCTTCGGCGACAACGGCTCGGGCATGCACGCCCACCAGTCGTTGTGGAAGGACGGCAAGCCGCTGTTCCACGACGAGGCCGGCTACGCGGGTCTGTCGGACATCGCCCGCCACTACATCGGCGGCATCCTGCACCACGCGCCGTCGCTGCTGGCGTTCACCAACGCGACGGTGAACTCCTACAAGCGCCTGGTGCCGGGTTACGAAGCCCCGATCAACCTGGTGTACAGCCAGCGCAACCGGTCGGCCTGTGTGCGTATCCCGATCACCGGCAACAACCCGAAGGCCAAGCGCCTCGAGTTCCGTTGCCCGGACAGCTCCGGCAACCCGTACCTGGCGTTCGCGGCCATGCTGATGGCCGGTATCGACGGCATCAAGAAGAAGATCGAGCCGTTGACCCCGGTCGACAAGGACCTCTACGAGCTGCCGCCGGACGAGGCCGCCGCGATCCCGCAGGCGCCGACCTCGCTGTCGGCCGTCATCGACAAGCTCGAAGAGGACCACGAATACCTCACCGAGGGTGGCGTGTTCACCGAGGACCTCATCGAGACCTACATCTCCTACAAGCGTGAGAACGAGATCCTGCCCGTGCAGATCCGGCCTCACCCGTACGAGTTCTCGCTGTACTACGACGTGTAAATCGGCGTAGCAGTTCGCTTGAGTCCACCCGTTCGCGCGGCACAGTCCGCCGAGCGGGTGGACTCATGGCTTTCTGGTGACCGTCGGGTGGACCGAAGTTGGCTGAGCGGCAACAGGTTTGGGTGCGGGTGGCGGAATCGGAGCCGCGCCGACGGTTGACGGGGGTTGCGGCGACGAAGGCGCTTCGACGGGTGGGGCCGGGTGGTAGCGCAATGTCGCGACCGACAGACCGATCACGACGGCGGCGAACACCATCATCACCACGCCACGAATTGACGTACGTCGCCTCAGCCTGGCAACCGAATACCCCCGCACAGAGCTGAACCCTAATCGGCACCGGCGTCAACGAGCCGAGCCGTAAGCAGCTTCACAGGCACCTGTTGGCTGTCGCGCAGACAGCCAGATCAGTAGGGTTGATCCCATGACGCAGAGACTTGATGCTCGCCTCGACAGCAACACACCTGCCGCCCTCAGCGTGTTCCGGATCTTCTTCGGACTGCTGTTCCTCTTCGAGGGACTTTCGAAAGTATTCGACTGGCCCCAGCCCTACGGCGTGGAGACCGGTTCGTGGCCGATCTGGTACGCCGGAATCCTGGAACTGGTTCTGGGAAACCTGATTACGATCGGACTGTTCACCCGGATCGCCGCGTTCATCGCCTGCGGGCAGATGGCCGTCGCCTACTTCACCCAGCACATCGAGAAGAGCTTCTGGCCCGTTGTCAACGGCGGCGAGCTCGCCGTCGCACTGTGCTTCGGCTTCCTGCTGCTGGTGTTCACCGGCGGTGGCGCCTACGCACTGGACGCCGTCCGCGGTAAACGCTAGGCGTCCAGCGCCAGATCCTTGCGGAACCGCCGCATACCGTCGATCTTGTCGGCCAGCGATGCATCGGGTCCGGAGTAGAACATCCACGGCATCGTCACGATGCCGGTGATGCCCGCCGCGGCGGCCTTCTCGTAGTGCGGGATGGTGAATGCGTCGGTCAACGGTGTCAGGATCTCGAAACCGTCCATCGTCAAACCCTTTTCGGCGCGCAGCTCACGCAACTTGTCCACCCGCAGGATCGCCTGGTCCAGGCTGATCAGGTCGCCGATCCAGCCGTCAAGACGGGCCGCGCGCCGCAGCGCGATGTCCGAGAGTCCGCCACTGTAGACCGGGATGTGCGGCGGCGTGGGCATCATCTCCAGCCGCGGAGTCTGGTAGAACTCGCCGTCGAACTCCGTCCAGCCGGGCTGCCATAACGCCCGCATCAGCTCGATCATCTCGTCGGTGCGCTTGCCCCGCTTGGCGAACTGTTGGCCCATCAGCGTGAACTCTTCTTCACACCAACCCACGCCGATGCCGAGCTCAACGCGGCCACCAGCCAGATACGCCGCAGTGCCAATGGATTTGGCGGCCGAGTACGGGTCACGCATCCCAGGGATGTACACCGTCGTCACGAACTTGATCTCGCTTGTGGCCTGCGCCAGCGCTCCCACCAGCACCCACGGGTCGGGCCAGTCGGTGAACGGTTGCCAGCGCCGCTCGCCGTCCTTGGTGTACGGGTACGGGGTGGCCAGGGTCTCGAGGTTCACCACATGGTCGGGAATGCCGAGTCCCTCATAGCCGAGGTCGTCTGCGGCCTTGGCGATCTCGACGATCTCGCTGGTCTCCAGGAACGCAACGCTGACATAGAACTTCAAATTCACGCTATATCCCTCGCCCACGCCGGCATGATGAAAACCCCTTCTGCTTCGACAGTCGCTCCCTGTGCGTCGCTGAGAAATCCGCGCGCATACGTCTTGAAACCTTCGGTCCGCTCCACCCACGCCTCGCCCCGCAACGCTCCGAGCGGCGTGCCACGCAGATACTTCAGCGTGATGGTGCCGGTGAATTTGGGCTTGCTCAGCTGATGGGTGGCAACCTCACCGAGCAGTTGGTCGAGCAGCAGCGCGCAGATGCCGCCGTGCACCAGCCCGGGCGGGCCCTCGTACACCGGCCCGAGGGTGAACTCGGTCCACACCCGGCCGTCCTCGTGATGGGTGTTCATCGGCGGTGCCAGCGGATTATGCCGTCCCACAGCGGGATTGCGCCACACCACCGGCAGGCCCGTCTCTTCGTGCCGCAGTACGCGCGGCCGATCGCTCGGCGTGCGCTCGAGCATCTCGGTGACCTCGTCGATGGTCTGCTTGGCGGCCATGATGGTGTCCGCGTCGGCTCCGCTGTGCAGGCTTGCCTCGATGAGTCGACGCACCGACTCGGCCAGCGGCTCGTGCAGCGCCCCGATCCGGTCGTGCTCGTCGGCGCTGATCACGCCAAACTCGAAATCCATCGCGCTAGCCTCCGAATACCTTGAGCACCACGGCTTTAGCGCGTCGAGTCACCCGCAGATAGTTGTCCAGGAACTCGCTGCCGTCGTCGTTGTGCCAGCCGGCGGCCACCGCCACCGCGTTCAGCTGACGTCCCGGGCCGGGCAGCTGGTCGGTCGGCTTGCCTCGCACCAGTACCAGCGCGTTACGGGCGCTGGTCGCCGTCAGCCAGGCCTGACGCAGCAGGTCCACATCGTCCTCGGCCAGTAGTTCGGCGGCGCCGATCGCATCCAGTGTGGCCAGCGTCGAGGTGTTGTGCAGCGCGGCGATCTGATGGGCATGGCGAAGCTGGAGCAACTGCACCGTCCACTCGACGTCGGCCAGTCCACCGCGTCCGAGCTTGGTGTGGGTGTTCGGGTCGGCGCCGCGGGGCAACCGTTCGGCATCGACCCGCGCCTTGATCCGCCGGATCTCCTGCACCGCTTCGGCGGACACCCCGCCGGCCGGGTAGCGCGTCTTGTCCACCATCAGCAGGAAACGGTGCCCGAGATCCAGATCGCCGGCCACCCGGTGGGCCCGCAGCAGCGCCTGGATCTCCCACGGCTGCGCCCACTGCGCGTAGTACGCCTCGTAGGAAGCCAGCGTGCGCACCAGCGGACCTTGCCGACCCTCCGGGCGCAGATTCGCGTCGACCTCCAAAGGCGGGTCCGCACTGGGCGTTCCGAGCAGTGCGCGCACCTGTTCGGCGACTGTCACCGACCACTTCACGGCGCGCGACTCCTCCACGCCGGGGTTGGCCTCGCAGACGAACATCACGTCGGCGTCCGAGCCGTAGCCCAGCTCGCCGCCGCCGAGGCGACCCATGCCGATGACCGCGAGCTTGGCCGGGACCGCACCGTCGTCAGGAGTGTTGGCGCGCACCACCGCGTCCAGTGCCGACTGCAGCACCGCCACCCACACCGATGTCAGTGCGCTGCAGACATCCCGGACTTCGAGCAAGCCCAGCAGATCGGCGGAGGCCACCCGGGCCAGTTCGCGGCGGCGCAACGTTCGGGCGGCCGCGATCGCGCGCACCGGGTCGGCATGCCGTGCCGTCGAGGCGATCAGGGCACGGGACACGGCGTCGGGGTCGGTGTCGCAGAGCTTGGGCCCGGCCGGACCGTCGGCGTACTGCTGAATCACCTCCGGCGCCCGCATCAACAGCTCGGGCACATAGGCCGACGTGCCCAGCACTCGCATCAGCCGCTTGGCGACGGCACCCTCGTCACGCAAAGTGCTCAGATACCAACGCTGGTCGGACAGCGCCTCGCTGATCCGCCGATACGCCAGCAGGCCGCTGTCCGGGTCGGGGGTGTCCGAGAGCCAGTCCAGCAATCGTGGCAACAGCACCGACTGGACCCGGCCGCGCCGCCCGCTCTGGTTGACCAAGGCGCTCAGATGCGTCAGCGCGCTCTGGGGGCCTTCGTAACCCAGCGCGGCCAGCTGCCGTTCGGCGGCGGCCGGCGTCAGACCGGGCGAGAGCCCGACGGACGGGCCGACCGACTCGAGCAGAGGTTGGTAGAAAAGCTTGGCGTGCAACCGCGATACCCGGAGGTTCTGCCGCTTGATCTCCTCGCGTAGTACGCCGAGCGAGTCGTGGGTGCCGTCGGGACGCATGTGCGCCGCGCGGGCCAGCCAGCGCATCCCTTCCTCGTCTTCGGCGGGGGGCAGCATGTGAGTTCGCTTGAGGCGCTGCAATTGCAGCCGATGCTCGAGCAGCCGCAGGAACTCATACGACGCGGTCAGGTTGGCGGCGTCGTCGCGTCCGACGTAGCCGCCGGCCCCCAGCGCTGCCAGCGCGTCGACCGTCGAGGCCACATGCAGCGACTTGTCGGTACGACCGTGCACCAATTGCAGGAGCTGGACTGCGAATTCGACGTCACGCAAGCCGCCGGTCCCGAGTTTGATCTCGCGGTCCCGCACATCGGCAGGCACCAGCGCCTCCACCCGCCGGCGCATGGCCTGCACCTCCGGCACGAAATCCTCACGCTCGCAGGCGGTCCAGACCATCGGCATCAGCGCGGCGATGTACTGCTCCCCCAGCTCTGCATCTCCCACGGCCGGCCGGGCCTTCAGAAGCGCCTGGAACTCCCACGTCTTCGCCCACCGCTGGTAGTAGGCGACGTGCGAGTCCAGGGTGCGTACCAGGGCGCCCTGCTTGCCTTCGGGACGCAGCGCGGCATCGACCTCGAAGAACGTGTCCGACGCCAGCCGCATCATCTCCCCGGCAACCCGGGTGGTCACCGAACCGGCGTCCTCACCCACGAAGATCACGTCGACATCGCTGACGTAATTCAATTCCCGCGCACCGCATTTACCCATCGCGATCACCGCGAGACGAGGCGGGGTGACATCCTCCTTGCAGACCGTCGCCACCGCCACCTTCAACGCGGCATCCAGCGCCGCGTCGGCGATGTCCGACAGGTGTTCCCCGATCGTGGAGAACGCCGGCACGGGTTCGTTCTCCACTGTCGAGGCCAGATCGAGTCCGGCCAGGATCAACAGCTGGTCGCGATACAGCGTACGCAGCCGCGGCATGATTGTGGCTGGCGCGGTACCGAATTCGGCGATGCAATCGTCGAACAGCCGGCGCAGTCCAGCCCGGTCGGGCAGAGTCACGGCGCCTTCGAGAAGGTGCCACGATGCCGGGTTGGCCACCAGATGGTCACCCAGTGCCAGCGACGAGCCGATCACGGCGAACAACCGGCCGCGCAGCCCACGGTCCTTCAGCAGTGCGGAATTCAGCTGCGGCCAGTCACCACCCAGCGCGTCGGCCAGCCGGCTCATCGTCTGCAGCGCGACGTCGGCATCGGGTGCCCGCGACAGTGACCACAGCAGTTCGACGTGAGAATCGGTGTCCCAACCCAGCCTCGTCAGATCAGCTGCGGCCGACCGCTCGACCAGACCAAGCCGGCCCACGCTGGGAACGCGTGGGCGCTGGGTCGCTGGTTTGGGCACGCGAACGACGGTATCGCACGCCGATCACAGCGACAGATACGCCTTCAGTTCGTACGGCGTCACGTTGCTGCGGTACTCCTCCCACTCCGCGCGCTTGTTGCGCAGGAAGTAGTCGAAGACGTGCTCGCCCAGCGCCTCGGCGACCAACTCGGAGCCCTCCATCTCCTGCAGCGCAATGCCCAGGCTGGACGGCAGCTCCTTGTAGCCCATCGCGCGGCGCTCCTCGGGGGTCAGCATCCACACGTTGTCCTCGGCCTGAGGGCCCAGCACGTAGTTCTTCTCGATACCGCGCAAGCCGGCGGCCAGTAGCACCGCGAAGGTCAGATACGGGTTGCATGCCGAGTCGGGGCTACGCACCTCGATGCGCCGCGAGGACGCCTTGCGCGGGGTGTACATGGGCACCCGCACCAGCGCCGAGCGGTTGGACGCGCCCCACGATGCCGCCGTGGGGGCCTCGCCGCCGTGCACCAGTCGCTTGTAGGAGTTCACCCACTGGTTGGTGACCGCGCTGATCTCGCTGGCGTGCTCGAGGATGCCGGCGATGAACGACTTCGCGACGTCGGAGAGCTGCAGCGGATCGTCGGGGCTGTGGAAGGCGTTGGTCTCGCCCTCGAACAGGCTCATGTGGGTGTGCATGGCCGAGCCGGGATATTGCGCGAATGGCTTGGGCATGAACGACGCCCGCACACCTTCGGCGAGCGCGACTTCCTTGACCGTGTAGCGGAACGTCATCACGTTGTCGGCCATCGAGAGGGCGTCGGCGTAGCGCAGGTCGATCTCCTGCTGACCGGGCGCACCCTCGTGGTGGCTGAACTCGACCGAGATGCCCATCTGCTCCAGCGCGTCGATGGCGTGCCGGCGAAAGTTGGGTGCGGAATCGTGCACGGCCTGATCGAAGTAGCCGCCGTTGTCGGCGGGCACGGGCACCGAGCCGTCGTACGGCCCCGGCTCCAGCAGGAAGAACTCGATCTCCGGGTGCACATAGCAGGAGAACCCGAGGTCGCTGGCCTTGGCGAGCTGACGGCGCAGTACGTGGCGGCTGTCGGCCCACGACGGCGAGCCGTCCGGCATCGTGATGTCACAGAACATTCGCGCCGAGTGGTGCTGGCCCGCGCTCGTCGTCCAGGGAAGTACCTGGAAGGTCGACGGATCAGGGCGGGCGACAGCGTCGGATTCGAAGACCCGCGCGAAGCCTTCGATGGAGGATCCGTCGAAGCCGATCCCCTCTTCGAAGGCGCCTTCGAGCTCGGCGGGAGCGATCGCGACCGACTTCAGGAAGCCGAGCACATTGGTGAACCACAGCCGGACGAAGCGGATATCCCGTTCCTCCAGCGTGCGGAGCACGAATTCCTTCTGGCGGTCCATGACGCGAGCGTATGCAGCGGGTGTTAATTCCGTGTTACGCAGGCGGTAAGAGCCGCATCACCAGGCCAATTGATGGTGTTGGTGGATACTGAGCCGATGAAGGCGGTCATTCCCCTTGTCCTCATCGCCGTCATCATCATCATCGCCATGGGGTTTTACATTCGCCAACTCCGCAAGGAACTCCGCGGTGTCAAAGACCCGCTGGTGTTCCTTTCGGCAAAAGATCGCAGGGCATATGCCCGGGAGCTGCTGGCCCGGGAACGGGACCGCTACGAGGCCGAGCGCCAGGAAAAGCTGAACGAGATCATCTGGAACCGAGGAACGGAAGACACGTGAAGGGTCGAATCATCGCCATCGGCGCCGGCGCGGCGGTGCTCATCGTGGGCGGAGTCATCTTGAGCGGCTGCAGCACCCAGGTGGGCGCGGGCACCACCGCCGTCAAGGTGGACGATTACTTCTTGATTCCCACCGACCCCAAAGTGGAAGGCTGCATCAGCCCCGAAACCTCCGAGTTCAACCCCCCGGGCGGATTCAAGGTCTATCTCTATCCGTCGCGCCAGATCTCGTGGGACGCCCTCGACCGGCCCGACGCGGAAGCCCCCGCGACGCTGGTGGTCTCCAACGCCACGGCCCCGGCCGAGTTGAAGGTTCCCGTTTCGGTCACCTTCGACCTGACCAGCGACTGCGACAAGCTCAAGGAGTTCCACCGCGAATTCGGCACCAAATACTCCGGCTGGCTCAACAGCGACGGGTCGGTCAGTGAGGGCTGGGTGAGTCTGCTGCGCTATGTGGTGGGCCAGCCCTTGGAGAACACCCTGGTATCCGTGGCTCAGAAATACACGTGGCGGCAGATCTGGAACGACGAGGCGGTCCGGGTGGAGTTCCAGAACGCCCTGCGTGAAACCTTGCCGCAAGCCACCCGGGCCCGCACCAACGGCCAGGAGTACTTCTCGAACTTCGCGGTGACGGTGATGAAGCCCGACCCGGTGGACCCGGGACTCAAGGAGGCGATCGTCGCCGAGCAGCAGGCCATCGCCCAGGCGAACGCGGCCCGGGCCAAGGGCGTTGCCGACGCCGAGGCCGCCAAGGCCAAGGCCGACGCGGACGTGATAGCCGCGAAGGCCCAGACCGAGCTGGCCCATCAGCAGGCCCTACAGAAGCAGGCCGAGATCGCCGGCTACCCGTCGGTCGAGGACTTCCTGAAGGCCAAGGCCATCGACGCCGGCCAAAACCCGTACCAGCCCACATATGTGGTGCCGCAGGGCGGCCGCTGAGTCAGCAGGTCAGGTTGACCGGCACCGTCTGGTCGACGAAGTACTTCACGATCGCCGAGTCGATGCATTCGTCGCCGTTGAACACGGCGGTGTGCTGGGTGCCGTCGAACGTGACCAGCGGTGCGTTCAGCTCGCGGGCGAGGTTGACGCCCGCCTCGTACGGGGTCGCCGGGTCGTGCGTCGTGGACACGACGACGACGCTGCCGGGTGGGGCCGGAAGCGCCGGGTGCGGCACCGACGTCGGCGGCACCGGCCAGAATGCACACAGATCGCGGGGCGCGAAACCGGTGAACTGACCGTAGGCCTGGAACGGCGCCAGCTCGCGGGTGCGCCGGTCGATATCGGCCCACACCGCCGGATCGGTCGGGGTCGGGGAGTCGACGCAACGGACCGCGTTGAAGGCGTCCTGCCCGTTGCTGTACTGCCCGTAGGGATTACGGCCGTCGTACTCGTCGGCGAGCATCAACAGATCGCCGGCATCGGTCTGGCGCGCCAACCCGAGCAGTCCGCTGGTGAGGAACTTCCAATACTGCGGTGTGTAGAGCGCGTTGAAGGTTCCGGTCAGGGCGTCCTGATAACCGAGCCCGCGGGGATCAGATGTCGGCCCGGGCTTGGCCACCAGCGGATCGACCAACTGGTGGTACCGGTCGACCCAGTGCGCCGGGTCGGTGCCCAGTGGGCAACCGGCCGATTTCGCGCAGTCGGCGGCGTAGTCGTTGAACACCACCTGGAAGCCGGTCATCTGCTGGATGATCGAGTCAACGGTGTCCTGCGCCGGATCGATCGCTCCGTCGAGCACCATCGCGCGAACCCGGTCGGGGAATTTCTCCAGATACGCGGTGCCGATCTCGGTGCCGTAGCTGAATCCGAGATAGTTGAGCTGGTCATCGCCGAGGACCTGGCGGACGGTGTCCATATCGTTTGCGACCGAGGCGGTTCCGACGCCGGCGAGGAACGCGGTGCCCATCTTGTCGGCACATTCCTTGGCGTAGTCGGCGTTGATCTTCTCGATCGCGGCCACCCCGGCGGGGCTGTAGTCCACCATCGGATTCCGCCGCCACGCGTCGAACTCGGCGTCCGTGCGGCAGCGCACCGACGGCGTCGAATAGCCGACGCCGCGGGGATCGAATCCGACGAGGTCGAAATGTTCGGTGATCGGGCTGCCGGCCAGCGCGTAGCCCATGCCCGCGACGGCGTCGACCGCAGAAGCGCCGGGCCCGCCGGGGTTGACGAACAGCGCCCCGATGCGCCGGCCACTGGCCGGGACCTTGATGACGGCCAACTGTGCTTGCGGCCCAGCGGGATCCGCATCACTGATCGGCACCGGGACGGTCGTGCACTGCGCGGTGGGGAGCTCACGGGCGTCGTCACCGAGGAAGCGCTCACAGCTCCCCCACGTGACCTGCGGCGCCGACGTCTGCCCTGCCCCGGCGTTCGGCGTGGCAGCGGCCGACGGAGCCGTCACTCCGGCCGTCAGCACAACACAGAAGTAGAGCGCCGAGCCGATTCGACTCGCGCGTCCCATGGGAGTCATCGTCGCATGGCTGCGCACTACGCGCGGCGGCGAGCCGGTCACACTCCGATCTCAGATGCGCGCCGCCTGGATAACGATTCTTGACGCCGACGTAGAAGCGTTGTGGCGCTGAGTGTTTGGCGTCAGCAGGTGGCGCCGGGCGGGGGCAGCTTCAGGTCGACGAGATATGCGGCGGCGTAGTTGTCCACACACGTGTTGCCCTGGAACACCACAGTGTGCTGCGTTCCGTTGTACGTCAGCAGCGCGCCGCCGAGTTGCTTGGCCAGGTCCACACCCGCCTGATACGGCGTGGCGGGGTCGTTGGTCGTCGACACCACCAGCACCGGCGGCAGCCCCGGCGCCTTGACGGTGTGCGGCGTGCTGGTCGGGGGCACCGGCCAGAACGCGCACGTGCTCAGCGGGGCATGCCCGGTGAAGTCGCCATAACTCATGAACGGCGCGACCTCACGCATCTTCTTGTCTTCGGCGATCACCTTGTCACGATCGGTGATCGGCGGCTGGTCCACACAGTTGACGGCGATACGGGCGTCGGTGGCGTTGGTGTAGTGGCCCTGAGCGTCGCGGCGCATGTACATGTCGGCCAGCGCCAGCATGGTGTCGCCGCGGCCGTTGGTCATCTCGGTCAGGCCCTGCGTCAGGTGACGCCACAGGTTCGGCGAGTACAGCGCCATGATCGTGCCGATGATCGCGTCGCTGTAACCCAGGCCACGCGGGTCGGAGGTCGGCAGCGGCTTGTCGACCAGCGGGTCGACTAGGTCGCGGTAGACCTCGACGGACTTGGCGGGGTCGGTGCCCAGTGGGCAGGTCGGATCCTTGGCGCAGTCGGCGGCGTAGTCGTTGAACGCCTGCTGGAAGGCCGCGGCCTGATCGATGTCGGCCTGGATCGGATCGGCGTTGGGATCGACGGCACCGTCGAGGATCATCGCGCGCACTTTGTCGGGGAACGCCTCGGCGTAGGCCGAGCCGATGCGGGTGCCGTAGGAGTAACCAAGGTAGGTCAGCTTGTCGTCGCCGACGGCGGCGCGGAGCGCGTCCAAATCCTTGGCGACGCTTTCGGTGCCGACGTTGGCCAGGAATTCCTTGCCCATCTTGTCGACGCAGCGCTGGACGAAGGACTTGGTTTCACCTTCGATGTGCTCGACACCTTCGGGGCTGTAGTCCACCTGCGGGTCGGCTCGCAGCCGGTCGTTGTCGGCATCGGAGTTGCACCACAGCGCCGGCGTCGAGGAGCCCACCCCGCGCGGATCGAAGCCCACCATGTCGAAGCGCTGGCGCACCGAGGTGGGCAGGTTCTCCACGATGCTGGCGGCGGCTTCGATGCCCGACTCGCCGGGCCCGCCCGGATTGATGATCAGTGAGCCGATCCGCTGGCCGGTGGCCGGGAAGCGGATCAGCGCCAGGACGGCGACGGCGCCGTCGGGCTTGGCGTAGTCGACGGGTACGGCGATCTTGCCGCACTGTGCGCCGGCCGGGATCGGTAACGAGTTGCCACCGCCGCCGCCGGCAACCCGGCACGGACCCCACTGGATCGGTTGCCCGATCTGCGGCCCGGCGATCACGGCCGATCCCCCCACGACGGTGCTGCAGCCGGCGCTCGCGACGAGTGCGGCCACGGCGGGGAGCACCAGAGCGGTGCGGACGGCGCGTGGTCGGTGGTAGAGCCTCATGGCAAACATGCTGCCATGCACGGCGGGGGTGCCTCGCACACCGACCCGCCGGGGCAGGTCATTTGGTGGCGTCGAGCAGTTCCTGCATCCCGACGGCGAAGTCGTCGGCCAGATCCCACAGGTCGGGTAGCAGTTCCGGGCAGGCGATCAGACCCACGTCGAGTTTGCCGTTCAGCGACATCACCGTGATGTTCAGACCTGAACCGTGGAAGATCGGCCCCAGCGGGTACATCGCGGTCACTTCGGCGCCCAGGAAGTACAGCGGGATCTGCGGGCCGGGCACATTGGAGATCACCAGGTTGTGCACCGGCCGGGCCTCGGTCAGCCGGCTTCGGGCATAGACCCGCATCGCGACCCCGAAGATCGCGGGCCCGGCGAATTGGCTCCAATCCTGCAGCAGCGTCGCCCCGATCGCCGAGCTGTGTTCCTTGGCGGTGTTGTTGGCCTCGGCGATGGCCTTGATGCGCTCGGCCGGGTCCTCGATCTGGGTTTCCAGTTTGGAGAACATGCCGGACACCTGGTTGCGGCCGGGCCGGTCGGAACGGTCGTGGACCGAGACCGGGACCATCGCCACCAGCGACGATTCGGGCAGTTCGTCGCGGTCGAGCAGGTACTGCCGCAGCACCCCGGCGACCAGGGCCATCACCACGTCGTTGACCTTCACACCGAAGTGGTTCTTGACCGTCTTGATGTCCTCGAGGTCGAGTTCGGCGAACGCGACGTTGCGGTGCGCGGTGATGCTGGCGTTGAACTTGGTCTGCGGCGCCGCGAACGGGGCGGCCATCGCCCGGCCGCCGACCGCGCGCTGGACGGTGTCGACGACCGTGCTGACCGTCGAGGGAATGACCTTGGTGGCCAGGTGCAGGGGCCGGGTGACGAAATTGCCCAGCCCACCCAGCGCGATCCGCAGCTGGTTGGTGGCGCCGAACTCGTCCTCGACCGGGTCCGGTGGCGGCGCGTCGGGTTCGGTGCTGCACAGCTGCGACATCAGGTTGGCGCCGGTCACGCCGTCGACGGCGGCATGGTGGACCTTGGTGAGCACGGCCAACCGCCCGCCGTTGCGGGCATCGGTGCCATCGATGCCCTCGATGACCCAGGTTTCCCACAGCGGGTGTCGACGGTCGAGCGGCAAAGACGCCAGGTGACCGCAGATCTCGCCGAGCTCCACGCGACCGCCCGGCGCGGGCAACCCGATGCGGTGCAGGTGGCGGTCGATATCGAAGTGCTCGTCCTCCACCCACACCGGGTGGTCGAGGTTGAGGAAGCTGTTGGCGAGCCGCTCACGGAAGCTCGGGATGGCCTTGACCCGCAACGCCAGTTCGTCACGCAGCCGTTCGAAGGTGTAGCCACCCGGGATCGTGGAGGCGTCGAGCTCCAGGATCGAGCACACATGCAGTGGCTGGGACGGAGTTTCGAGATAGAGGAAGCTGGCGTCGAGTCCGCTCAGTCGCTGCAGGTGTTGGACCATGCGGCCGATGGTATGTCGGCGGCCTCATGGCGGGTGTGAGAAAGTCCACTTCAGGAGTTCGTTCACCTTTGCCACCCGCGGTGGCACACTTGAACCCGTCAGACGAACCCGGGGACCCGGATGGGCCTCGAGGATCGACAGAGACGAAATCTAGGGACAAAGATGTCTGAACAGACTGTCTATGGCGGCGCCAGCGTGCCCGCAGCTGCGCGCACCAAGGTTCGCACCCACCACCTGCTGAAGTGGAAATCCGAAGGCCACAAGTGGGCCATGCTCACGGTCTACGACTACTCCACCGCCCGGGTCTTCGACGAGGCCGGGATTCCCGTTCTTCTGGTCGGCGACTCGGCCGCCAACGTCGTCTACGGCTACGACACCACCGTGCCGATCTCGGTCGACGAACTCATCCCCCTGGTTCGCGGTGTGGTCCGCGGCGCCGAACATGCGCTGGTCGTCGCCGATCTCCCGTTCGGCAGCTATGAAGAAGGTCCTGTGCAAGCACTCCGAACCGCCACCCGGTTCATGAAGGAGACCGGTGCGCACGCAGTCAAGCTCGAGGGCGGCGAGCGCGTCGCCGAGCAGATCGCCACGCTCAGCGCCGCAGGCATACCGGTGGTGGCCCACATCGGGTTCACCCCGCAGAGCGTCAACGGCCTCGGCGGATTCCGGGTTCAGGGCCGCGGTGATGCCGCCGAGCAGACCATCCACGACGCGATCGCGGTCCAGGAGGCCGGCGCCGTCGCCGTCGTCATGGAGATGGTGCCCGCCGAGCTGGCCACCCAGATCACCGGCAAGCTGACGATTCCGACCATCGGCATCGGCGCCGGGCCCAATTGCGATGCGCAGGTGCTGGTTTGGCAGGACATGGCCGGGCTCACCAGCGGCAAGACCGCCAAATTTGTCAAGCGCTTCGGTGACGTCGGCGGCGAATTGCGCCGCGCGGCAATGCAATACGCCGAAGAGGTAGCGACCGGCGCGTTCCCGGCCGAGGAGCACAGCTTCTAGCGCCCGTCTCGGTATGCCTCGAGCAGCCGCAGCCAGAGCTCGCTGACGGTGGGAAAACACGGCACGGCGTGCCACAGCCGGTCGATCGGCACCTGCCCTACCACCGCGACCGTGGCCGCATGCAGCATCTCGCCGACCCCTGGGCCGACCATGGTGACACCGAGTGGAATGCCGCGGCTGTCGTCGACCACCATTCGCGCCCGGCCCCGGTATCCGTCTGCGTAGAGCTTGGCCCCCATGACCACGTCGCCGATCTCGATGTCGACCACTGAAACCGGATGTCCGGCAGCGCGTGCTTGTTGCTCAGTCATTCCGACCGAGCCTGCCTCGGGATCGGTGAAGAACACCTGCGGGACGGCCAGCGTGTCGGCAGTCGCGCTGAACCGGCCCCATGCGCTGGCGTCGACCGGCAACGAATGAGCACGAGCGGCGATCACCGCGGCCGCAATCCGGGCCTGGTACTTGCCCTGATGAGTGAGCAGTGCCCGATGGTTCGCATCGCCGGCGGCGTAGAGCCAGTCACCCGGGACGGCGGTGACCGTCAGAGTGTCGTCGGTGTCCAGCCAGGCGCCCGGCATCAAGCCGACCGTGTCGAGACCCATGTCGCCGGTGAGCGGTGTACGCCCGGTCGCGAACATCACCTCGTCCACTTCGATCACCGCACCGTCGTCGAGATCGACGACGATCCCGTCCGAGCCGCGGCGCAGCCGGCGGATGTTCACCCCGGTGCGCACGTCGACTCCCCCCTCGCTCAGGCCTCGCTCGACCGCGTCGGCAACGAAAGGCTCCATGCCGGCGAGAATGCGGGAACGCACGAGCAGAGTGACGGCAGCGCCGAGACCCTGCCACGCGGTGGCCATCTCGACTGCAACGCCCCCGCCTCCGACAATGGCCAGACGACACGGCACGTCGCTGGAATCCGTTGCCTCCCGGTTGGTCCACGGGCGAACCTCGTCGAGCCCGGGTATGTCGGGAATCACCGCGCCACTTCCACTGCTGATCACCACTGCGTGCCGGGCCAGCAGTGAAATGACGTGGCCGTCCGGCGTGGTCACCGACACCCGGCGCGGCCCGTCGAGTCGTCCGTGGCCACGGATCAGGTCCGCACCGGTGGCCATCACGGCGGCCGCCTGACCGCTGTCATCCCAGTTACTCACATAGCGGTCCCGACGGGTGAACACCCCGTTGGTGTCGAGGGTGCCGGTCGCAGCTTCGCGTGCGCCGTCGACGCGCCGCGCGTCGGCAAGCGCCAGCACCGGACGGAGCATAGCCTTGCTTGGGACGCATCCCCAGTACGAGCATTCGCCACCGACGAGTTCACGTTCGATGACCGCCACGGTCAAATCCGCGGCGCGGCAACGATCTGCGACGGTCTGACCGACCGGCCCGGCGCCGATCACGAGCACGTCGTAGGTACTTTCGGTCACGGTGTGTGCACCTTTCGCTGTTCGGCGAGGGGCAACAGTTCGTCGGGGTCGAGCCCCCGATCGATCCCGTGCGGGAGCACCGTCTGCCCGGGGTCCAGCCGCAACCGTTGCCCGTCGAGCTCGACATCGATCTTGTCCGGTTCGAACGAGATCAAGTTCCGAACGGCGGCGACCTCAGGCCATGCGTCGACGTATGACCAGGCGCACCGAACTCGCTCACCGATGGTGTAGTAGCTGGCCAAACCCTTGTAGGGACAGAAAGTTTGGCCGTCGACAGAGGTGAGCGCCTTCTCGTCGACATCGACGCGCGGCACGTACCAGCGGGGTGCGAAACCCGACTCGTAGAGAACCAGCGGGCCGCGACTCTCCGCAATCACCCGCTCACCGTCACGCACCACGAGGTGTCGGGATGTGGATCTGATGTCGATGCGGTGATAGGGGTCGGCCGCATGTCCGACGATGCGATCGTCTTCCTCGTAGAACGCGTCCATCGCCCGCCACGCGAACGCGATGCGCCCGGTCAGCACGGTGGCGTGGCCGGGCAGCGCGATGTGGCACCACGCCGCGCGCCGAACGCTGCGCTCTCCTGCGGTCACCGCGAACCACGCCGTCACTCCGAGCTCGCGGTGTTCGGTCCTTTGCGCTTCAGCTGCAAGCACTCCGGGCTCGACATCATCGCGCGAAAAATACGCGATCGGGTAGCGGCCCGGCTCGTGCAGCAGCACGATGTCTTCACTGTCCGCGATCCAACGATCGCCGAATCGCACTCTCATCCGACGACGCAGCGGTTCGGCGAACAGTAGTCGCTGCGAAAGTGGTTCAGGGGTCAGAAAGTGGCCGATGGTTCCGGTGGCCAAGGGACCCTGTTGCCAAGCCAAACCCATGCTGCGCACCTTCCGGGGCGAAAATTAAGTGGGCTGTATGTCCCATTATTATGGGCTGATCCACCCAGAAAAGTCCAGAGCGATCAGCACCGAGCGGTCAGCGCTTACGCTCGGCCGTCCGCACGCTGAAGCAACGCACATAGTCGACAGCTGCATTGACGTTCGCGCGCAAGGGCTCCGGGTCACCGGTGACATGAGTCAACATCGCACCGCCCTGATGAGCGATCACCAGGCTCGCCGCCAGATGACGAGGGGAAGCGTCCTCAGTCAGGTCACCGCGTTCGCACATCGCGGTCAAACCCGCGTCGAAAAGACCGATCCACTCGTCGTATCCGGCGGCGAGGTCGGCACGAATCTGCTCATCGGAGTCGATCAGTTCGCCGGCCAGTGAGCCATACACACAGCCACCCACCCGATACACCGCGTCGATGTCGGCGACACACGCGTCGGCCCACGCTTGCAGATCGCGAACGCGATCGAACGATGCGAACTTGGGGTCGGTGTGAAATCCGCGCACCTGAGCACGCCGCGAGGCGATGACCTCTCGGGTGAGCTCACGCTTGTCCCGAAAATAGTGCGACATCTGCGATCCGCTGACGCGGGCCGAGATGCGCACATCGTCGACGCTCGTTCCGGTCGCGCCGCGCTGAAACATCAATTCTGCGGTGGTGCCGATGATGCGAGCCCGGGTCTCCAGTCCCTTGCGGGTGAACCGCAAGTCGGCGACCTGCGCATCGTCGGTGTGCGCGGCACGACGGACACGTCGCGGAGGACGAGGTGTGCGCTGCGCCGGATCGGTGGCATAGCCGCGAAGTCGGTTGACCGCAAAGCGGAGTCCGTCGGCCAGCGGCCATTCCTCGCGATAGGTGAACGCCATCGTGCCGCTGCCCTGGTGCGTCGCCACCAGGACAATCGCCAGCTGGAGCGGGTCAGCCTTCGCCGTCAGAATGCGGCGGTCCTTCATCTGCTGAATTGCCTTCTCGAAGAAGGAAATCCACGCCCAATAGCCGTCAGCCAGGGTTCCGCGCGTCTCAGCGTCGGACTTCACCAGCTGGGCCGCCAGCGCGTGATACGTCGGCGTACCGGCATAGCCGATGCGGCGCAAGTACCGCAGATTGAGGTCGATCCAGGTCTCGAAGTCATCCAGCGACTCCAAGCCACCGAGCTTGGGCTGACGATGGAAGTCCAGCACCACCTCGATCTGCTTGGCCAGCACCGCCCCGATCAGCGCGCGTTTGTCGGCGAAGTAATGGGCGAGCTGTGAGCCGCTGACCGAAGCGGCACTGCGGAGGGTCTCGTTGTTCAGCGCCGACAATCCCCCGTCCAGGATGACATCGGCGGCGGCCGAGACGATCCGGTCGCGCGTCGCCCTCCCCCTGGCGGTGAGGCGCCGATCGTCGTGGCGCGCCGGCGGAGACATCGGCCCAGATTACCGGCAGTTTTTTCTGTTCACGGGCTCAACGCGCGAGCCGGCGCCCCAGGAAATCGACGAGCAACGCCGCGACGTCAGCCAAGGCCGATTCGAGCAGAAAATGCCCACCGGCGAGCAGGTGGATCTCGGCATCGGGCAGATCGTCGGCGAACGCGGTCGCACCGGCGGGGCCGAAGATTTCATCCCCCCGGCCCCACACGGCGAGTAGCGGCACGGCGCTCTGGCGAAAGTAGTCGTGCACCTTCGGATACAACGGCGGGTTCGTCGCATAGTCGCGGAACAACGCCAATTGGATCTCGTCGTTTCCGGCACGGGAGAGCAGCGCGTAGTCGTGGTGCCAGCTCTCGGGATCAACGAGCGTCTCGTCGGCCACGCCGGTGACGTACTGCCAGCGGGTGGCCTCCAGGCTCAGAAATCCGCGCAACGGCGCCTCGGTCTCCGGCGATGGCCGGTCCTGGTAGGCCCATACCGCTTTCCAGAAGTCGTCGACGAACCCGGCGTCGTAGGCGTTGCCGTTCTGGCTGACCACAGCGGTGATCGCCGACGGGTCCGCCAGAGCGAGGCGCCATCCGATCGGTGCGCCGTAGTCCTGGACATAGATGGCGTACCGACCGACGCCGAGGCTTCGCAGCAGGCCGGCGGTCAGCGACGCCAGGGCGTCGAAGGTGTAGTCGAACTCATCGACGGCGGGCGCGTCGGACAGTCCGAATCCCAACATGTCCGGCGCGACCACGTGGTACCGATCGGCAAGGATCGGGATCAGCTGACGAAACATATACGAACTCGTCGGAAAGCCGTGTAGCAGCACGATTGTCGGTGCATCGGGGGCCCCCGCCTCGCGATAGAACAGGCGGCGGCCGTCGACCGTGGCATAGCGGTGGTGAATGGGTGACATGAGTACACCTCTTCCTGGGTCAAGCATCCCAATAAAATGGGCTGCTTGGCCCAGTATGCCCGGCCGGCGTCGCCGGCACCAGGGGCGTTCCGGTGCCTGGTCTAGCCGAATTCAGGGGCGCGCTTGTTCAGGAACGCGTCGATACCCTCACGGCCGTCGGCACTGTCGGCGCATGCCGCGATCAGTCGGCCTTCCAGTTCCATCTGCTCCTCGAGCCCACTGCCGAATGTGGTCAGCATCAGCTTCTTGACCGCGCTACTGGAACCCTTTGCCGCAGAAGCGATCTGCTCGGCCAACTCCTGCGCGCGGGCCGCCAGCTCAGCGGCGGGCACGACCTCGTTGACCAGTCCCCAGTCAGCGGCCTCGGCCGCTTTCAGCGTCCGGTTGGTCAGCATCAGTTCCTGAGTGCGGCGCACGCCGATGATCCGCGGCAGGTAGTACGACGAGCTGCCGTCCGGACTCAGCCCGGCCTTGGTGTAGGCCATGGTGAACGACGCGGTATCGGCGGCCAGCACCAGATCTCCCGCGATTGCCAGGCTGAAACCCGCGCCGGCGGCCACCCCGTTGACGGCGGTGATCAGCACGGCGTCCATCCGGGCCAGCGTCGAGACAGCCCGGTGCAGGTCATCGGCGATCCCCTTGACGAACCGGCCCGGGCCCAGCGGCGAGGCCGCCATCGCCTTGAGGTCTCCCCCGGCGCAGAAGAACCGGCCGGCGCCGGTGAGCACGACAGCCTTCGTCTCGGCGACATCGCAGCGGGCCGCGACCTGCGCGAGTTCGGCGGTCATCACGTCGTTCATGCCGTTGGCGGCATCGGGCCGATTCAGCACGATCCGCGCGATGGGGCCGGACTGCTCGAAGGACAGGGTCTGGTAGGTGCTCACTCACCGGAACGTTAGCAATGCCAGCCGAGGATCCGGAGGGCGGCATCGGCTATTACTGTTGGTGTCTCGGGAGTGCACTCCTCGTTGTCGGACCGGCGGTTGATCACCGACTCCACCAGGCGGAACGGCAGGTCGTCGGCGTCGGGAATCCCGTCGCACTCCGCGATCACCTGGGCCGCCAGCCGGCGGTAACGGCGGCGCAACTCCTCGCGGTTGGCGCGGAACTCGGCGAAGCGCTCGACGCGCAGTTCCGGCAGCAGGTACAGCGCGCCGAGGTTCCAGCGACTGCCGCACAACTGCGAACAGTCCGCGACCACCAGGGCATGTAACCGCTCGCCGGCCGAACCGCCCTGGGCGAGCAGCTCACCGGCCAGCCGCAGCGCTTCGTCGACGGTCCCGGCCAGCAGTGCGTCGAGGATGTCGTCCTTGGTGGCGAAATGGTGGTACAGCGAGGCCTGGCGCATACCGACCGCGTCGGCGATCCGCCGCGTCGAGGTTCCGGCGTAGCCGATCGTGGTGAACAGTTCGGCGGCGGCGTCCAGGATCTCCTCGCGAGCCGTGTTGCCCGGTCGACGGGATTGTTCGAGCCGGGGACGGCCCCGCCCCTCGTGGCCCGCGCTGCGCATAGGCCATTCAAGCATTCGCCAAATACCTGTCACTTGATCGAAATGCAGTCAACCCAGTCGTTACACCGGCGACACCCGGCGGGAACGGCGCTTGACAAAACTTTCACTTGACAGTTAATCGGGTCCGGACAGGAGTGACCACATGACCACCGCGTCGACCGACGGCGCCCGCTCGCACGCGCGATCCCAGGCGAGCGGCGCCAGCATGCGGGTCCCGGCCCTGCCCGACGGGATCGACGGAGCCCGGCTGGTGTGGGCCGAGGCCGTGCCCGCGGAGTCCTACGTCTCCCGGGTGCTCGGGCGGGGCACCCGGCTGCGGCTCGCCGACCCCGACGGTGGCGCCTGCGCGCACCTGCTGCTGTTCCGGGCCGACGCGTCCTGGGAGCGGCTCAATGTCGCCGACACCATGAAGGTGCCGTGGCAGGCCTACCTCGGCGTCGGCCACCCGCTATTGAGCGACCAGGGCCGCCTGCTGGCGACGGTCGTCGCCGACACCTCCGGCCGCCACGATCTGCTGTGCGGTCCGCCGCCCGCCGGCAGGCAGAAGATGCTGCTGGCCGCCGGCAAGCACGGCATGGACATTCGCGATGTCGCGCCGTCGGCGACCCTGTTCAAGGGCGTGCGGGTCGAAGACAACGGCGCGCTGACGTTCACCGGCTCGGCGGGGCCCGGCACGGCGGTAGAACTGCTGATCCACCTGCCCGTCGTCGTCGCCGTGGTCAACACCGCACATCCATTGGACCCGGAGCCCGCAACCACCGGGCTGGACATCGTGGCGTGGCGAGCCGACGAAGAACTCCGCGTTCCCGTCAACACCGACCCGGAGTACTTCCGGGCCCTGTTCAACACCGAATCCACTTGGGCGGCAGCACAATGATCTCCGACGACATCGTCGCGGCCTGCGCACCGTGGTCGAAAATTCTGCGTGCGGGTCAGTCTCTGCAGATCATCGACCTACACGGCAATCAGGCGGTCGACACCCTGTTCTACGCCGTCGACGGTAATCGGGTCGACCCGGCCGGGCGCTACAGCGCGCAGGCTACCGTCGCCGCCCAGCGCAATATCTTCCTGACGACGGGCTCGGTGCTGCGCGCCGCCGACGGCAGGCCGTTGGTGACGATCGTCGCCGACGAGGTGGGTAATCACGACACCATCGCCGGCGCCTGCTCCAAGGAATCCAACACCCTGCGCTACGGGCACCACACCGTGCACCAGCACGCCTGTGCGGAGAATTTCCTCGCCGAGGCGGCGAAGTGGGGAATGGGCAAGCGCGACATCGTCTCCAACATCAACTTCTTCATGAACGTGCCGGTCGAGGCCGACGGCACGCTCGGCATCGTCGACGGCCTGTCGGCGCCGGGCAAGTCGGTGACTGTCCGCGCCGATACCGACACCCTGGTACTGGTGTCGAACTGCCCGCAGATCAACAACCCCTGCAACGGATTCGACCCCACCCCGGTGCGGATGGTGATCACGTCCTCATGACCACCGTCGAGGTGATGCGGCCGGGAATGCTGACGACCGTTCAGGATTGGCCCGGCCGCGTCGGCTACTGGCATATCGGGGTGCCCCCGTCGGGCCCGATGGACGATCTGTCGTTCCGGATCGGCAACCGGGTGCTCGGCAACCCCGAGGGCGCCGCCGGACTGGAGTGCACGAAAGCCGGTCCGGCCCTGCGGTTTCCCGACGGCGGCCGGGTGTGCGTCGCCGGCGCGGCCGCCCCGGTGAGCCTCGACGGCGCGCCGGTGCCGATGTGGCAATCGATCACCGTCCCCGCCGGCGGCGTGCTGGACGTCGGGATGGTTGCCGGCCCTGGCATGCGCTGCTACGTGCTGGTTGCCGGTGGGCTGTGCGAGGCCGAATACCTGGGCAGCGCAGCGACATTCACTCTGGGCCTCTTCGGCGGCCACGACGGCCGACCGCTGCGTGATGGCGACGTGCTGGCCACGGGTGCTGACCCGGGCCCGCAGTCTGTGCGCCCGGCCCGCGCGGCCATCGACGAACAGCCGGCCATCGGCCACCGCTGGCAGGTCGCCGTGACCGAAGGCCCGCACGGCGCACCGGAGTTCTTCACCCGGGCCGATATGGCGGCGATCGTCGGCACGGATTACACCGTGCACTTCAACTCCGATCGCACGGGTGTACGCCTGATGGGACCCAAACCGCAGTGGGCCCGCACCGACGGCGGCGAGGCCGGCCTGCACCCGTCGAACATTCACGACAATGCTTACTGCGTCGGCACTTTGGACTTCACCGGTGATACCCCGATCCTGCTCGGCCCGGACGGGCCCAGCCTGGGCGGGTTCGTCTGCCCGGTCACCGTGGTGCGGGGCGATCGGTGGAAGCTCGGCCAGATGGCCCCCGGCGACACCGTGCGCTTCGTGCCGGTGCGCGCCGATCGGGCGCCGTCGCTCGGCACGATCGACGCCGATCGGCGGGCGTCGATGCCGCTGGTGATCTCCACCTCCAGCGACGCCGACGACGGCGTGCTGACCCGATTCGTCGGCGCCGAGGGCACCGATGTGACGGTGCGCCGCGACGGCGACGGCGGCGTGCTCGTCGAATTCGGGCCGATGGTGCTGGACCTGGCGATGCGCGCCCGGGTCCATGTGCTCTACGAATCCCTTTTGGCCAGTGCGGTTCCCGGTGTCACCGAGCTGACTCCGGGCGTTCGTTCGCTTCAGGTGCAGTTCGATCCCGCCGTCGTCAGCACACCGGAACTGGTGGACCTTCTGGCCCGCACCGAGGAGTCGTTGCCGGCCACCGACGAACTCGTCGTGCCCAGCCGCACCGTGCGCCTGCCGCTGTCCTGGGACGACCCGGCCACCCACGAGGCGATCCAGCGCTACATCCACGGGGTCCGCGCCGACGCGCCGTGGTGTCCGTGGAACATCGAATTCATCCGGCGCATCAACGGTTTGGCCGACGTCGAGCAGGTGCACGACATCGTCTATGACGCCCAGTATCTGGTGCTCGGGCTGGGCGACGTCTACCTGGGCGCACCGGTGGCCACTCCCCTGGATCCCCGCCACCGGCTGGTAACCACCAAGTACAACCCCGCGCGCACGTGGACACCGGAGAACGCCGTCGGCATCGGCGGTGCGTATCTGTGCATCTACGGCATGGAAGGACCGGGCGGCTACCAGTTCGTCGGGCGCACCACGCAGGTGTGGAACCACCGGCATCCGCAGGACTCCCGCTCGTTCGAACCGGGAACCCCGTGGCTGCTGCGCTACTTCGACCGGATCGGCTTTTACCCGGTCAGCGCCGAGGAGCTCCTGGACCTGCGGGCCGACATGGCCGCGGGCCGCGGCGACGTCGACATCACCGACGGCACCTTCTCGATGGCCGGCTACGAGCAGTTCCTGGCTGACAACGCGCACGGTATCGCCGAATTCCGGGCACAGCAGGCGCAGGCGTTCACGGCCGAGCGCCGCGCCTGGGACCAGGCCGGCGAGTTCGCGGGTCAGCTCGCCAGCTGACAGGGTGGGTCAGCTCGCCACCATCTCGGCGAGACGTCGTGTTCACTTGGGTATGACACCCTGTCCGGCACTGCATACCGCTGATGATCGTCGCGAGCGAAGGTGAACATGGGTTCTGGAAACCGCCACGTCGAGGTGGAGAAGAAGTTCGACGTCCCTGCGGGCACGGTGTTCCCGTCCTTCGACGGGCTCGCCACGGTGGCCCGGGTGGAGCGGCAACCCGCGCAGTCACTGGACGCCGTGTACTTCGACACGCCCGACCGGGACCTCTCCGCCCACAAGATCACGCTGCGCCGCCGCACGGGTGGGCCGGACGCCGGCTGGCATCTCAAGCTGCCCGCCGGGCCTGATGCCCGCACCGAGGTCCAGGCGCCGCTGGACAGTTCCGGCGAGGCCGGTGACACGACGGTGCCCGAGGAGTTGCTCGACATCGTGCTGGCCGTCGTGCGGGACCGCCCGCTGGCACCGGTCGCACGGATCGCGACGACCCGCAATGTCGTGATGCTCTACGGCGCCGACGGCACGGCCCTGGCGGAGTTCTGCGACGACGAGGTCAGTGCGTGGGCCCTGGGATCGGGCGACGGTGCAGCGGGCGAGGAACAGCGCTGGCACGAGTGGGAGCTGGAGCTGGCCGACGGCGAGATCGAGGGTGGAAGGGACCTGCTCAAGCGGCTGGGCAACCGGCTGCTCGACGCCGGCGCGGCGCCCGCGGGCCACGGGTCCAAGCTGGTGAAGGTGCTCGAGACCGCGGGCTCACTGCCGGATGCGCCCGAGGACGCCGTGGAGTCCGCGGATCCGGTGCACCGCGCGGTCGCCGAGCAGGTGGACGAGTTGTTGGTGTGGGACCGCGCCGTGCGGGCCGACACCTATGACTCGGTCCATCAGATGCGGGTGACCACCCGCAAGATCCGCAGCCTGCTGCAGGCATCGGAGGACGCGTTCGGCCTCACCGACGACGCGTGGATCCTCGACGAGCTGCGTCAGCTGGCCGCCGTGCTGGGTGTGGCCCGCGATGCCGAGGTGCTCGCCGAACGCTACGAGGCGGCCCTGAAGGGCCTGCCCGACGACCTGATCCGTGGCCCGGTGTATGAGCGCCTGGTCTCCGGGGCCAAGCGCAGCTATCAGGCCGGTCTGCGGCGGTCGCTGGCCGCGATGCGCTCGACGCGCTACTTCCGGTTACTCGACGCGCTCGAGGCGCTGGTGGCCGCACAGGCGCCGGAAGCCGCGCCGGGTGAGGAGCCGAAACCGGTCAGCATCGACTCGGCCTACAAGCGGGTGCAGAAGGCCGCCAAGAACGCCGCGGCGGCCACCGAGCACCGCGACGAGGCGCTACACCGAATTCGCAAGGGCGCCAAGCGACTTCGCTATGTTGCGGCCGCAACCGGTGAGCCCAAGGTGTCGGATCGGGCCAAGACGATCCAGACCCTGCTCGGCGATCACCAAGATAGCGTGGTCAGCCGCACCCACCTGGCTCAGCAGTCGTTGGCTGCGCACGCAGCGGGCGAGGACACGTTCACCTACGGCCTGCTCTATCAGCTGGAAGACGACCTGGCCAACCGCTGCCGCGAACAGCTCGACGACGCCCTGAGTGCCTTGCGGAAGACCTTCAAGAAGACGCACTAGCGCCGGCGGGTACCGAATGACATCTGATGTGGCGATAAGGTTGGCGACCCGGCGCGACATTGCCGACATGATGGCGCTGGAAGCGCGCTACTACGTCGGAAATCTCGATCCGTCGGAGCGCGCCAATGGCTTCATCTCCAATCTCCAGACGCAGGACTGGTTCACCTGGGCGGTGGACTCCTCCGGAGTACACGGCGCGGTGACCGATGACGGCAGCGTCGTCGGTTTCATCGCCGTGACCGATCCGCCCGCCCCCGCACAGGCGGGCTTGTCACCGATCATCCAGCGGGTGCTCGATCTCGCTGAGTCACTGGAATTCAACGGAAAACCGATCGCGCAGCAGCGCTTTGCGTTGCGCGGGCCGGTGTGCGTCGACGCGGCCGCCCGAGGCCGCGGCGTCTATTCCGCATTCAATGCGGCCACCAGGGCGGCCTATCGGGAGCGCTTCGACCTGGGCGTGCTCTTTGTGTCTACGGACAATCCCCGGTCGCTGCACACCGCCACCACGAAACTCGGAGCACAATCCCTGGCCGTGTTCGAAGTCGACTCCCAGCGGTACCACTTCTTGGCGTTCAGTTTCTGAGGGCAGCCGTAAGCCGGACATCCCAGCGAAGCCCTGCTCAGTAACCGTGCACCGTTGCCATTCTCGGCAGCGCACCCTGCTATTGCGCGTGCAAGTAGATTTGACACGCTGGTCGAATTCCCGGTTACGGCGAGTCTCCTGCGTTTACCATCAATCGATTCACGTTTTGCTGAATCTCGTGAATCGACACGATCACCACATCACAGCAACGCATCGTCGGGGGAATCATGGGTTATGCACGCTACGTCGGTCGTGTCGGCGCACTCGCGGTCATGCTGGGGGTCGGAACCGCGCTGGCGGCCCCAGCTTTGGCCGACGACGAGTCGTCCCGGACCGGCAAGGCGACATCGAATTCGTCGCCATCGTCGGCCAGTTCGTCTGCCGCAGCCGGGCCAAGACACGGGGCTCAAGCCAACTCCAAGCGTCGCGCCTCCACTGCGCCCGGCGGCAAGGTGAACAAGGGCCCCAAGACGTCCATCGTCCCCGACCCCGAGCCGGTCAACGCTGACAGCACAGATCCCGTTGCCCCACAGGAAACGTCGGCGCCACAAGCACCCAAGGCCGCCCAGTCTTTGGTACGCGTCACCGCGCTCAACGCCGTGTCCACGTTGCTGCCTTCAGGTCCCGGCGCCCCCGCACAATCAGAGTCCCTGTGGGTGATGTTGGGTGCCGCCCGCCGCCAAACCGGTGAGAGCAACGCTGCTGCTGCTCCGGCAGCGGCCCCGTCAGCCGCGACAACGGTCACAA
The DNA here is from genome assembly GCF_013404075.1 of Mycolicibacterium vinylchloridicum. Lineage (GTDB taxonomy): Bacteria > Actinomycetota > Actinomycetes > Mycobacteriales > Mycobacteriaceae > Mycobacterium > Mycobacterium vinylchloridicum. Next base: position 45,476 of record NZ_JACBJQ010000031.1, on the reverse strand, counting down.
TCAGCACGTGGAGTCAGCTGATATCCGATGTCGCAAAGTACGGCGGCTACATCTCGTCACCGACAGCGGGGACCACACAGAACAACATTCCGGCGACGCTGAACGACACGTCATGGGCGCTAGAGAATGCGTTGTTGGAGGTCTACAGCGGCCCTAATCAAGATCCCTTCTCGGCCACTCAGACGACGTTCACCTACACCACGCCGTACACACAGAATGCGTTCGTCCAATCCCAGCTCAAGAACAACGCTTTAGCGCTCCATCTGACGTACTCCGCGTCCAACTACACCGCGTATCTGGTGGCGACATCGCCCACGGACCCCGGAACCATCAGTGGCGGAAAACAACTCACCATCGGCGACGCGATCGTCCACCCTGCCCCCATCATGGCGCTCGCACCCGATGGCAATGGCGGCTTCTCGATTGTGATGCCGGCGACGACAGACCCGAGTTGGCAAAGCTCGTATTCGGTCGTCATTCTGCCGAAGAACATCGTGCCGGTCTTTCCCGGTGGCGACATCACGGCGCCGAAAGCCCCGACCGTTGCCAGCCCAAAACAGACCCCGTGGAGCGTGTCGCTGAAGGCCTCAGGGTTTACTGACGATGTCGCGGTGACGGGATACAACGTCTATCGCATCGACACCATCGACTACGGCCAAGCCGGTGTCCAGACCACGATCTGGAAAGTCAACTCCTCGGTCGTGGAAGCCGGGACGACGTTCGTCGACTCAGTAGTCGAACCCGACACGACTTACGTCTACACCGTTCGGGCCGTCGATGCCGCGGGACACGAAAGCCTGGACAGCACACCATTTGTCGTAAAGACGCCGGCTCTCGACACCGAACCGCCGACGGCGCCGACGATCACCGCTACCGCGATCACGACGTCGACTGCGACATTGCTGGCCTTCGGTAGCACGGACAACGTAGGAGTCGAGGGCTACGACATCTACCGGGACGGCGTACAGGTGAACATCTTGCCCGTCAAGATCGGGGAGAGCTTCGTCGACAATGGCCTCTATGCGGGAACCGAATACAGCTACACCGCCCAAGCGTTCGACGCCGCAGGAAATTACAGCGCGGACAGCGAACCCATTGTCATCACGACGGCGGGCAGCTCGGGTGGCGGAGGCACCGGCGGAGGCGGCAACGGCGGGGGTGGCGACGGCGGAGGCGGCGTCATCGCGCCGCTACCCATACCGAAGCTCAAACCCTCTCAACTGACCGATCATTCGGTGAAGATCACGATATCGGTGGGCACCGATGAGGATCGAGTCGACCATTACGTCCTCTACCGCGATGGGCAAGTAATCGGCTTAGTGGAACGCGGCGAGTCCTACACCGACTCAGAGCTGGATTGGGACGTCACCTACTTCTACACGGCGAGAGCCGTGGACGCCGAGTACCACCAGAGTGAGCTGAGCAGGAAGCTACGGGTCACGACGTACTCACTCCAGGAATGGCAGTTTGTCAATAGAGCTAACAGCGAAGACTCCTCCTGGGAGAAGCAGTGGGAGACATTCAACAAGACTTTTGGATGGATTCCGCTGGTCGGCGATGGGCTTGCCGCGATAAGCATGGGCATCGATCTCGTCGACCTCGCGCGAGCGATCGCGAACAGAAACAAGCACCAGATCTACGACGAACTCAAGGACCTCGGGGGCGACTTGATCGGCTTCATTCCCTTTGCCAAGGCCGTTGACGGACGCGTAGCCGCAGCCCTTGAGGCATTTCTCAAAACACCTATCAGTGAACCCGTGGGCGAAGTGTCGGAGAGCGTTGTGTTCTGGCTGGCAGGACTCGTCTACGACGCGACCGTGCCGCCCCGGTAGAGATTGGGGCGAACGAGTTGGCCTGTAAGCCGGATTCTGTCCCGCCCTGCCCCGGGTAACCGTGGCAGGGCGGCGGCGACCATCCATCTGGGCACACCGTCGCCGGGTGCCTCGAGCGGCCTACCCGCAGGCTCGGGCGAGCAGCCCTCGAGCGCCTGCGCAGCCGCACCAGGTGCGGCCTCTTGGCCTTGCTTCGGGTGGGGTTTACCGAGCCACCCCGGTCACCCGGGATGCTGGTGCGCTCTTACCGCACCGTTTCACCCTTACCGCCCTGACGGACGGCGGTCTGTTTTCTGTGGCACTGTCCCGCGAGTCACCTCGGATTGCCGTTAGCAATCACCCTGCTCTGTGAAGTCCGGACTTTCCTCGACTCACATAGAGCCGCGGCCGCCCGGCCAACTCGTTCGCCTGAACAAACTAGCTCATTTGCGCCGCAGCTGGATCACATTGTCGACGAGGTGGCCCTGCTGACCGTCCGGCCCGACCGCATCGCGCTCGACCGGACCGAGCCGAACCGTCTCCCACTGCGTGTCGTCCAGGGCGAGGCCGGCCAGCACCTCCTCGGCGGGCGGGAATTGGTGATGGTGCACCTCCTCCGACGCCCAGGGCGGGGCGGCGCCGTGGTCGACGATCAGCAGAGTTCCGCCCGGTGTCAGGGTGGCGGCGGCCCGGCGCAGGATCGCCAGCCGATCCATCTCCAGGGTGGTGTGGAAGAAGTGCGCCGACACCAGATCGAAGGGCCCCTCGGGCAGGGTCTTGGTCAGGTCGTGCTGCTGAAAATCGATGTGCGCCAGTACTCCTCGGGTCTCGGCGTCTTCGGCGGCGCGGGCCAGCGCGGTGGTGGAGACGTCGACGGCCACGACCTGCCAGCCGTGTTCGGCCAACCACATGGCGTCACCCCCCTCGCCGCAGCCCAGGTCCAGTGCACGCGACCCGGTCAGCCCGCCGACGATCTCTTCGAGGCGGGCGTTGGGCCGTCCGCTCCAGATCCGTGACTTCTCGGCGTAGCGGGCTTCCCAGTGGGTGTGGTGATCGGTGTCCATGCGCCCAGCTTGCCGACGTCAGTGCCGGGGTGGCAAGGTCTTTTGCCATGCAGGCAAACGACGACGTCGATTCCAGGGTGCGCAGGCGGCTGCGCGAACTGCGTGGCCGGCTCGGGCTGACCCTCGAGGACGTCGCGTCCCGGGCCGGTATCGACGTCTCGACGCTGAGCCGGCTGGAATCGGGCAAGCGCCGGCTCGCCCTCGATCACCTGCCCCGGCTGGCCGCGGCGCTGTCGGTCAGCACCGACGAATTACTCGGCGCGCCGGAGACCGTCGACCCCCGGGTACGCGCCCCGTCGCACACCAGGCACCTGGTCACATACTGGCCGCTGACCCGGCACAGCGGCGGCGGACCGCAGGCCTTCAAGATCCGCATCAGTGCGCGGCGGCGCACCCCACCCCCCGAACTGCCCACCCACGAGGGCCAGGAGTGGCTTTATGTGCTGTCCGGTCGCCTCCAGTTGATTCTGGGTGACCAGCATTTCGTCATCGACCCCGGCGAGGCCGTGGAATTCAGCACGTGGACACCGCACTGGTTCGGGACGGTCGACGGCCCGGTAGAAGCCATCATCCTGTTCGGCCCGCACGGCGAACGAGTTCACCTGCGACAGTAGGCCTCAGCCCAGATACGAGGTCTGGTTCACCAGCCGCACCGACGACCCGCCATCGGGATAGAACTCTGCGATGCTCAGCGACGCGAGATCCAGATGCAACCGGTGCAGGATGCTGGTTCCCGCGTCCAGCGCAAGGCGCAGCATGGTTTTGATCGGCGTCACATGCGAGACCACCAGGACAGTGTTGCCCGGGTACTCGGCGATGATCCGCGACCGCAACCGCTGAATCCGTTCCTGCACATCGTCGAAGCTCTCCCCGGCCGGCGGACGCAGGCTGGTGTTGCGCAGCCAGTGCCCGTGCAGGTCCGGGTCGCGTTGGCGGGCTTCGGCGAACGTCAGCCCTTCCCAGGCACCGAAATCCGTCTCGATCAGATCGTCGTCGACCGTCACGTCCAGGCCTAGCGCCTTGGCCGCGGCGGACGCCGTGTCATAGGCGCGGCGCAACGGCGAGGAGATCACCGCGTCGATGCCACCGCGTTCGGCCAGGTACCGCGCCGCGGCGTCGGCCTGGCTGCGTCCGGTCTCGGTCAGCTCCGGGTTGCCGCGGCCCGAATAGCGCCGCTCGCGGGAGAATTCGGTCTGGCCGTGCCGCAGCAGCAGCATGCGGGTCGGCGCCCCCTGGTTGCCGGTCCAGACCGCGGGCGGCACGGCGACCGCCGCGGCCGGCGTTCCCGCGGCGGCAGCATCCATCGCTTCGTTGGCCAGGCGGTCGGCATAGGAGTTCTGCTCGCGCGGAATCCACTGGTAGGTCACCGAATCAAATGTCGACGCCAGCGCACGGGCCTGCTGTTGCAGCTCGGCCATCGCGGGATGCTTGACCTTCCAGCGGCCGGTCATCTGTTCGACAACGAGCTTCGAATCCATCGACACGGCAACCTCATTGGCGCCCAGCGCCCGTGCTTCTTCCAGGCCTGCGATGAGCCCGCGGTATTCGGCGACATTGTTGGTGGTGACCCCGATCGCCGTGCCATGCTCGGCGAGCACGGTCTGGTGATCCGCCGACCAGACCACACAGCCGTACCCGGCCGGGCCGGGGTTGCCCCGCGATCCGCCGTCGGCCTCGACGAGGACCTTCACGACGATGCCCCGCCCAGGCGCAGCAGGATCGCCTGGCACTCGGGGCAGCGGACCACCTCGTCCTCCGGCGTGGCCGAGATCCGGGCCAGCTCGCCGCGATCCAGCTCGATGCGGCACGCGCCGCACCGCCGGCCCAGCAGCCTCGCGGCACCGACACCAGAGGCGGCCCGCTGCCGTTCGTACAGCTGGGCCAAGCCCGCGTCCAGCCCGGCCAGGATCCCGTCCCGTTGGGCGGTGCGCTGTCCGCGCTGCTTCTCGATCTCCTCCAGCGCCTCGTCGCGGTTGTGTCCGGCGGTGGTCAGGTCCGCTTGCAGCGCTTCGGCTTTCGCGCGTTCCACAGATTGGTCACTGGTCAGCTGTTCGACGCGTTCCATCACCTCGAGCAGCGAATCCTCCAGGCTGGCCTGCCTTCGCTCCAACGTCTCCAGCTCGTGCTGCAATTCCTCGAGCTGCTTGGGACTGACAGTGCCGGAGTCGAGCAGCTTGCGATCGCGGTCCTCGCGCTGGCGCACCCCGTCGATCTCGGTTTCGAACCGCGCCACCTGGGCGTCGACGTCCTCGAGGGCGATGGCCAGCGCGGCCAGCCGATCCCCCACCTCGCGGTGGTCGGTCTGCACCGTCTCGAAGGTCTGTTGCTCGGGCAGGTTGGCGGCCCGGTGCGCGAGCCGGGCCAGCTCGGCATCCAGCTCGGCCAGCTCCAGCAACGAACGTTGCTGTGCCAATTCAGCTTTCACGACATGCCTTTCGAAAGTTCGATATTCCACGGGTCGGTGCGCAGGTCGCAGACCTCGACCGGCAGCGCGGCACCGAAATGAGTGCGCAGCAGCGACGCGGCCTGCGCGCACCACGGGTATTCGCTGGCCCAGTGTGCGACATCGACCAACGCGACACCGCTGGCGCGGCGGTGCTCGTCGGCGGGATGGTGCCGCAGATCGGCCGTCAGATAAGCGTCCACGCCCGCCGCGGCGGCCGCACCGAGCAGCGAATCGCCCGCGCCGCCACAGACCGCGACCCGCGTAACCGGCGCGTCCGCGTCACCGGCCGCACGCACACCCCAGGTGGTCTGCGGCAGCACTGCAGCCGCCCGCGCGACGAAGTCGGCGAACCGCAACGGCTCGGCGAGCGTCCCGATCCGCCCGACGCCCACACCGGCAGGCAGCACCGCCAGCGGTATCACGTCGAACGCCGGCTCCTCGTATGGATGTGCTGCGCGCAGCGCCGCCAGCACGTGGGCGCGCAACCGCGCCGGGGCGACCACCTCGACCCGGTCCTCGCTGACCGGCTCCACCGATCCGACGGTGCCGGTATCTCCCGCACCCGCGGCGAACATGGCCGAGCGGACCGCCTCAGCCTCGTCGGCCGGCACGAAGACCACCCATTTGTCGGTGTCCTGGCCGGCGGCCGGGTCGAGCACGGCCTCGACGGTCAGCCCGAGCACCTCGGCCAACGCGTCGGACACCCCGGGGTTGGCCGAGTCGGCGTTGGTGTGCGCGGTGAACAGCGCGGCACCGGCCCGGATCAGCCGGTGGATCAGCGCGCCCTTCGGGGTGCTGGCCGCGACCGTGTCCACCCCGCGCAGCAGCAGCGGGTGGTGGGCCAGCAGCAGCCCGCGAGGGCCGACTGTCGCCGCGACCTCTGCGGTGGCGTCCACGGCCACCGTCACCGAATCGACGACGTCGTCGGGGTCGCCGCACACCAGGCCGACCGAGTCCCAGCTGTGCGCGAGCGTGGGCGGATAGGCGGCGTCGAGCACGTCGATGACCTCGGCCAGTTTCACGCCCACCACGCCAAGAACAGTAGTGCGCGGCGATCGGCAACAATGGACCGGTGACAAGCACGGCCTCCGACACCCGCCCGCAGTTGGTGATCTTCGATCTCGACGGCACCCTCACCGACTCGGCCGACGGCATCCTGGCCAGCTTCCGGCACGCGCTGGCCGCGGTCGGCGCCGAGGTGCCCGCCGGTGACCTGGCCACCCGGGTCGTCGGGCCGCCGATGCATCTGACCCTGTCCGGCCTGGGCCTCGGCGACCGCGCCGACGAGGCGATCGCCGCCTACCGCGCCGACTACACCAGCCGCGGCTGGGCGATGAACAGCCTGTTCGACGGCATTCCGCAGCTGCTGGGTGACTTGCGCGCGGCCGGGGTGCGGCTGGCGGTGGCCACCTCCAAGGCCGAGCCCACCGCGCGGCGGATCCTCGAGCATTTCGGGCTGGCCGAGCACTTCGACGTGATCGCCGGCGCCACCGTCGACGGGTCGCGCTCGAACAAGTCCGATGTGCTCGCCCATGCGCTGGGCCAGCTCCAGCCGCTGCCCGAGCGGGTGCTGATGGTGGGTGATCGCGCCCACGACGTCGAGGGCGCCGCCGAGCACGGTATCGACACGGTCGTGGTGGGTTGGGGCTACGGCGCGGCTGACTTCCTGGAGCCGCATCTCGCCGGGGCGGCGGCCGCCCACGTGTCGACGGTGTCGGCGCTGCGGGAGGTGCTCGGTGTCTGACTCGAAGTTGGTGCACATCACGTTCGTATGTTCGGGCAACATCTGCCGCTCACCGATGGCCGAGAAGATGTTCGCCCACCAGATCGAGCAGCGCGGCCTGGGCCACCTGGTCCGGGTCACCAGCGGCGGGACGGGCAACTGGCACGTCGGGGACGGGGCCGACGAGCGGGCCAACGCCGTCCTGCGCCGGCACGGATACCCGACCGACCACTCCGCGGCGCAAGTGGACGACGATCACCTGGGCGCCGACTTGGTGATCGCGCTCGGCCGCAACCACGTGCGGATGCTGACCCATCTCGGGGTGGAACCCGAGCGGGTGCGGCTGCTGCGCTCGTTCGACCCGCGGTCGGGCAAGCACGCCGACGACGTCGAGGACCCGTACTACGGCGGCCATGCCGATTTCGAGGAGACTTTCACCGTGATCGAGGCGGCCCTGCCGGGCCTGCACGCCTGGGTCGACGAGCAGCTGGCCGCCGAGGGCCTGACCGGCTGATGAAGCGGCTGACGTTCCTGCTGCGCCCGGGCTGGATAGCCCTGGCGTTGGTGGTGGTGGCGTTCGCCTATCTGTGCTTCACCGTGCTGGCCCCCTGGCAGCTGGGCAAGAACACCAAGACCAACCGGGAGAACTCGCAGATCGAGAACTCGCTCAAGGCCGACCCGGTTCCGGTGACAACGCTTCTGCCGCAGCAGGATTCGTCGGCACCGGATTCGCAGTGGCATCGGGTGACGGCCACCGGCCACTATGTGCCGACCGCCCAGGTGCTGGCCCGGCTGCGCGTGGTCGGCGGCTCACCGGCCTTCAACGTCCTGGTTCCCTTCGCGGTCGACGGCGGGCCGACCGTGCTCGTCGACCGGGGCTACGTGCTTCCGATCCAGGGCAACGAGGTCCCCGAGGTCGCGCCGGTTCCGGCCGGCACGGTGTCGATCACCGCGCGGCTGCGTGATTCGGAGACTGCGCCGGCTGACAAGCCGCCGTTCCGCGAGGACGGCTTCACGCAGGTCTACGCCATCGACACCAAAGAGGTGACGGCGGCGACCGGGGTGCCGCTGGCCGGTTCGTATCTGCAGTTGGTGGAGAACCAGCCCGGCGTTCTCGGCGTCGCCGAGCTGCCGCATCTGGACCCGGGGCCCTTCCTCTCGTACGGCATCCAATGGATCGCCTTCGGCATCGTGGCCCCGATCGGACTCGGCTACTTCGCCTATTCGGAGATCAAGGCCCGCCGCCGCGATGCCGCGGCCGCCGCCGAGAAGAAGACCGCCCCGGTCACGGTCGAGGACAAGCTCGCCGACCGTTACGGCCGACGACAGTGAGACCGATCGCGACGACCGCCGCGGCGAACTGAACGGCCCGCGACAATCGCACCGCCCGGCGCAGGTCTTCGATACCCGGGATGTGGCCATCGCCGAGGGTGGGCCGGATTTCCAGTTGATGGTGGTATTGCGTCGGGCCCCCGAGGCGCACCCCCAAGGCGCCGGCGAAGGTAGCCTCCACCACGCCGGCATTCGGGCTGGGGTGTCGCGCCGCGTCGCGGTGCCAGGCTCGCAGCGCGCCGACCGGAGAACCGCCGACCAGCGGCGCGCAGACCACCACCAGCACACCGCCCACCCGGGCCGCGACGTAGTTGGCGGCGTCGTCCAAACGTGCTGCCGCCCAACCGAACCGGGTGTAGCGCTCGGATTTGTGTCCGATCATCGCGTCGAGAGTGTTGACGCCCCGGTACACCATGACGCCCGGCACTCCCCCGGCCGCCGCCCACAAGAGCGGCGCAACGTGGGCGTCAGAGGTGTTCTCGGCCACCGATTCGAGCGCCGCCCTGACCAGCCCGTCGGCGTCGAGTGCCGACGGGTCCCGGCCGCACAGCGACGGCAGCACCGCCCTGGCGCCGTCGATGTCACCGGCGGCCACCAGATCAGCCACCCGCTCACCGGTGCGGCCCAGTGTCGTTCCGCCCAATGCCGACCACGTGGCCGAGGCAGTGGCCAACGCCAGTCCGGGACCGCCCCTGCCCCGCTCCGCCAGCGCACCGGAGACAGCGAGCCCGCCCAGCAGCACAGCGGTGTGCAGCGCGCCGGCCGCGCGGCTGTCACGGTAGGTCAGTTCTTCGAGTGCGGCTGCACACCAACCGAACCCCGAAACGGGATGACCACGTACCGGATCGCCGAGGGCCACGTCGGCCAGTTGGCCCGCCAGGATGCCGACACCCCGCCACGGTCTGCGCGCAAACACCCCGGCACTCTCTCACACGTGATGTACTGCCCGAATGAGGCCGCGATGATGCGCCATCCGAAGCGGGTCTCCGACCTGCTCAACCCGGCCGCCGCGCTGGCACCCGCGGCCAACGTGATCATGCAGCTCGCGCATCCCGGTGTGGGTTACGGCGTGCTCGAGAGCCCGGTGGACAGCGGCAACGTCTACAAGCATCCGATCAAGCGGGCCCGCACCACCGGCACCTATCTGGCCGCGGCCACCATTGGGACCGATGCCGACCGCGCCCTGATCCGCTCCGCGGTCGACACCGCCCACGCGCAGGTGCGTTCGACGCCGGCCAGCCCGGTGTCCTACCGCGCCTTCGATCCGCAGCTGCAACTGTGGGTGGCGGCATGCCTGTACCGCTATTACATCGACCAGCACGAATTCCTCTACGGCCCGCTCGACGAGGCCGCAGCCGACGCGGTGTACGCCGACGCCAGCCGGCTGGGCACCACGCTGCAGGTGCGGGAGAGCATGTGGCCGGCCGACCGCGCGGCGTTCGACGAGTACTGGAAGAACGCGCTCGACGACCTGACCATCGACCCGCCGGTGCGCGAACATCTCAAAGGCGTTGCGGCCATGGCCTTTATGCCCTGGCCGGTGCGCGCGACACTCGGCCGGTTCAACTTGTTCGCGACGACCGGTTTCCTGCCGCCTGAGTTCCGCTCGATGATGCGCCTGCGGTGGGGTGCCGAACAGCAGCGCCGCTTCGAATGGCTGCTCGCCGCGTTGCGCCTGGCGGACAAGCTGATCCCCCATCAGGCGTGGATCTTCGGTTATCAGCTCTACCTCTGGGATATGCGTGCCAGGGCCCGACGCGGACAGCGGATCGTCTGATGTCGACGAAAATTCTCACAGCAGGGACCGTCATCACGATGGATCCGGTGCAGTCCCGCGCGGAGGCCGTTGCGATAACGGACGGGCGCATCGCAGCGGTGGGCTCGGTCGCGCAGTGCCGGGCGGAGCACCCCGACGCCGAGCTGATCGACACCGGTGCCGCCGCCCTGCTCCCGGGATTCGTTGAGCCGCACAGCCATCCGATCATGAGCGGAATCGCCACCCAGGCGCCGGCACGTTCGATCGCGCCATGGGACGCGCCGGCCTGGTCAGATATCGAGGCGATCTTCGCCGACGCGAAAGCCAACACCGACCCCGCCACCCCGCTGCTGTTCGCCGGCTTCGACGCGCTGCTGCACAAGCGCCCGTCGCCGAAGGCCCCCGAACTCGACCGCATCTTCGGCGAGCGGATCGCGGTCGTCACCGACAACTCCGGCCATGGCGTGTATTTCAACACCGCGGTCATGAAACAGCACGGCTGGGACGTTAACCCGCCGGCCGATCCGGTCGGCGCTCATTTCGGCCGGAATCCCGACGGCAGCCTGGACGGGCAGGGGTTCGAGACGGCGGTGCTGCTCGCCGTCGCCGGGCCGGTGTTGGCCCAACTGGGCAACCCGCTGGTCAGTGCCGCCGAGTACTACGCCTGGATGTCCCGGGGCGGCTACACGTCGACCTCGGACATGACCTACGACCCGAAATTCAAATCGGCCTACGAGGCGCTGGCGGCCGCGCCGTCCTGCCCGCTGCGGGTCAGCATGTGGGAGATGTCGACCACCGACACCTACAACGCCGCCGAAAGCTTCAGTGTCGCAGAACAATTGCTGGTCAAGCAGGGCGTCAAACTCTGGACAGACGGGTCACCGTGGATCGGGAACATCGCGATCTCATTTCCGTATCTGGGCACCGAGGCCACCAGAACGGCAGGCATCGACCCCGCGGTGGCCGGCGGCATGCAGTCGATGAACTACACCCGCGAGCAGCTCGACGCCGTCCTCGACGTCGCGGCACCCACCGGCTGGCAGATGGCCTTTCACGCCAATGGCGATCTGGCCGTCGACCTGGCGCTGGACGCGTACCAAGATGCGCTGCACCGCCACAACCTCCTCGGCACCGACCACCGTTGGCGTCTGGAACATCTCGGGGCTGGCACCCGCAAGCAGTTCGACCGGGCCGCGAGTCTGGGCGTGCACGTGTCGATGGCACCGTTCCAGTACTACTACTGGGGTGATCTGCTGGACGGACAGATCTTCGACCACGAGCACGGCAGCCGGTGGGCGGCCTTCGCCGACGCGGTGGCCTCCGGGGCGGTGGTTTCGCTGCACAACGACGGGTCAGTGTCGCCGCCGACGCCGGTGCTCAACATCCAGACGGCCGTGACCCGGCGGACCCGGGCCGGCACGGTCCACGGCGCCGATCAGTGCATCGCCCTCGACCAGGCGCTGTGTGCGCACACCATCAATGCCGCCCGAACCCTGCACCGGGACAAGCTGATCGGATCGATCGAGATCGGCAAGCTGGCCGATTTCACCGAGCTGACCGCAGATCCGTACGCCGTGGATCCCGCCGAGTTGGCCGACACGGCCCTCGTGAGTGGCACCTGGCTCAGCGGCGAGCGCACCGATCTGGCTGCGTTCGTCGACGCAGTCAGCGGCTCAGATACCGGCCGGCATGAACATCTGGCCGAGCATCCTCGTAATACCTGTTGTTAGTACCCCTCCAGGAAGGTGTGCCATGACGTTTCCCACCCTCGCCCACGTCGCGGTCACGGTGCGTGACCTCTCGGTCAGCGTGCCGTGGTACCGCGCGCTCATCGGCTCGGATCCGGTGCTCGACGAGGACACCGACGCCGGTTTTCACCATTCGGTGTTCCTGCTCGACAACGGCACCCTGTTCGGCTTGCACCAGCACACCACCGCTCCCGCGGATCAGCCGTTCAGCGAGCACAACGTCGGCCTGGACCACGTCGGATTCGGCGTCGCCAACCGTGCCGAACTGGAGCAGTGGGAGGCGCGCCTGGACGAGCTGGGCATCGCCCACGGCGGAATCGTGGACGCGCACTACGGTTCCGGGTTGAGTTTCCGCGATCCCGACGGGATAACGCTGGAGTTCTTCGCCGGCGCCTAAGCCAGCGTCGTCTTCATCAGCGCGACGTTGTAGTCGCCCCAGATCGACAGGTTCCAGTAGATGTCCTGGCCGGTCGACCACGGATCCATCATCGGCGCGTACAGCCCCGGGTATTGCAGCGACGTCACCAGGGTGGTGGGCGCCGACCAGGTGCCTTGCGGGGTGTCGGCGGTGCGGATGATCACGCTGCCGACGCTGCTGGAGTACATCGCCACGTACTTGTTGAGATAGGTGTTGTACTGCACAGACATCTCGCTGACATGTCCGCTGGGGCCGCCGACCCCGAAGATACCGGCCACCCAGCTGCCGAAGAACAGGCCGAGCTGGCCGAGGATCCCGCCGGCGTACTGATTACTGCGAGTTGCCGGCAGGATGGGCACCGCCGCGCCGGGCTTGCCCGCAACCCAGGCGTCGCCGTCCCAGTACTCGTATTTCGTCAGGTCCAGGATGTCGGCCTCTTTGACCCGGGATACATAGGCCGAGCCCAGCCGGCCCGACGGGGTTCCGTAGGAGAAGACGTATCCGGCATCCTCGGAATCGGCTGGCGGCTTGACGAACGCACCTTGCTGAAAGTTCTGGTTTCCGTACACGAATGGCGTGCTCGACCGCAGCCAGCTGGCCGCCCTGATGGTCTGCGGTGCGACCGTCCAGTTCTGGCCGTTGTCATCGGAGTAGGCGATTGCCGAGTAGTTGGTGGTCCATGCGCCGCCGAAGTCCCAGGACCGCACCGACATGAAGTTCACATATTGCCGGGCGCCGTACTGATTGTCGTAGGGCACTGAGATCGCGGCAGTGGGAATGATCGTCACCTCGGAGCCGAATGGGCCGAGATGCCGTGCGCTGCCGGCGATCACCTGCTTGGACATGCCGGCCGAACTCAGCGGCGAACCGGCGAACGGGTTGGTGGTCGAGCCGGGCGCGAAGACGCGGTTGATGGGATCACTGGTCCGCAGCAGCACGTTCGAGCGCCAGACTCCTCTCATGCCCGCGGCGCTGAAGGTGTCCCCGAAGATCATCAGCACCTGGCGGTTGTCGCCGGTCATGCCGTTGTCCCACATGATGCCGACGTCGGTGCCATAGATACCGAATCGGCTCGGCGTCAGGGTGTTCGGGCCGGTGACCCAGCCTTCTTTGGTGGTGACGGGCGAACTGGCGACGGCGGCTGTCGTCGTCGCCGTCGCCTTGGGCCGACCCAAAGATATTCGGGAGATGTTGTCGGACAAGGGTTTCGCAGTCTTCGGCGCCGTGGCGGTCTTGGGTTTGGGCCGCGGCGAACGGCCAACGCTCGCGTGAGTGCTCGACGTCGCTTGACGCGCCGACGACCCGGAATCGGGCGCGTCGGCCGAGGCGAGCCCGCAACCCGCGGTCACCGCGGCACCCACGCCCAGCGCCACGGCAAAACCGCCAATTCCCGCTATGCAGGCCGCTGTACGCATGGCCACCCCCCGCTACTACTACCCGGGAGTCTACGGCGTCCCCCGATCGGCGGATGCGCAATTCGCCCGTTACCCGGTCCGCTTGGCGGACAGACGCGCCGCGCGGCAGGGCGCAGTATTCGTCTCGTGCCTCGCTCAGCCAGGGCAGGCCCAGAATCTCGGAGGACACCATGACTGCACAGATCACCAAGCGTGCTGCAGGACTCTTCGCCAGTGCCGTCGCCGCCGGTGCACTGACCCTGGGACTGAGCTTCGCCCCCACCGCAAGCGCAGCCGACGGCTGCGGCTATGGCTACCACCTCGCCGGCGGTGACTGCCGGGTCAATGCGCCCGGGCCCGACGCCGGCTTCGACCCGGGGCATCCGAACTGCTGGATCAATGCCGCCGGGGATCAGCGCTGCTACTGAGATCTCCCTCGAACTCGCCCGGGCCTGTGGCCCGGGCGAGTTTTTTTGGCGGTCAACGCGATACATCCCCCAATCGGTGGATCCAGGATTCGTCCCGCACAACCTCCGCTTGGCGGACAGACGACGAGGCACCCCGAGCGCACTATTCCTTTCGTACCTCGCCCAACCAGGGCAGGACTGAAACTCGGAGGACACGATGACTGCACAGATCTCGAAGCGTGCCGCAGGACTTTTCGCCAGTGTCGCCGCCGCCGGCGCGCTGGCCCTGGGCCTGAGCTTCGCTCCCACCGCAAGCGCAGCCGACGGCTGCGGAATCGGCTTTCACCTGGAGGGCCCGAACTGCGTGCTGAACGAGCCCGGACCCAACGCACACTTCATCAGCCCCAACTGCTGGATCAACATCAACGGTGACGAGCGCTGCTACGCCCCGTAACCCTCCCGGAAGGGATATTTCCGGCGCTCATTCGGGCGCATTGCTATTCATCCCGGTACCGCTGCGGTACCGGGATGAATACGTTGTGGGCCCATGAGCACCCAATACGACAGGTTCCTGATCGGCGGCCGGTGGACCGCACCGAGCTCCGGCGAAGAGATCGTTCTGGTCTCGCCCAACAACGAGCAGCGGCTCGCGACGGTTGCCGCGGGTGTCCACGCCGATATCGATGCGGCGGTCGCCGCGGCCAGGGCCGCCTTCGACGCCCCGGACGGCTGGCCGAACTGGCCCGCGGACAAGCGGGCGGCCGCCATGGAAACCCTCGCCGACGCTCTCGACCGGCGCAGTGAGCAACTGGCACAGGCCGTCAGCACTCAGAATGGGATGCCGGTCACGATCGCCGGCCAGCTCGAGGCGGTGTTCCCCCAGCTGCTGCTGCGCTACTACGCCCAGCTGGCCTGCGCCGAGGAGTTCAGCAGCGAGCGACCAGGCCTGCTCGGCGGACAGACCACCATCACGCGGACCCCGGTCGGAGTGGTGGGTGCGATCGTGCCGTGGAATTTCCCGCAGGTGCTGGGTGCGTTCAAGTACGCCCCCGGTCTGGCCGCGGGCTGCACCTTCGTCATCAAGCCCGCGCCGGAGACGGTATTCGACGCCGTCCTGTTCGCCGAAGCCGTGGCCGAGTCCGATATCCCGCCGGGGGTCATCAACGTGGTGCCCGGCGGGCGCGAGACGGGCGCATACCTGGTGGCGCACCCCGGAATCGACAAGGTGGCGTTCACCGGCTCCACCCAGACCGGCCGGGAGATCGCGACGGTGTGCGGCGGACTGCTGCGGCCGGTCACGCTGGAACTCGGCGGCAAATCGGCCGCGATCTTCCTCGACGACGCCGACCTGGATCTGGGCGTGATCGGCGAGAAGCTCTTTGCCGCAACGCTGCTCAACAACGGACAGACCTGCTTCCTCGGGACGAGAATCCTTGCGCCCCGAAGCCGCTACACCGAGGTCGTCGACGTGGTGACGGCGTTGGCGGCCTCGCTGACCGTGGGCGACTCCTTGGATCCGGCCACCCAGATCGGGCCGCTGGTGAGTTCGCGCCAGCGCGACCGCGTCGAATCCGCGATCGCCGCCGCCGCGAGCAGCGGCGCCCGCCTCACCACCGGCGGCACGCGTCCGTTCGACACCGGGTGGTTCGTCTCGCCGACCGTCTTCGCCGACGTGGACAACGACACCTCGATCGCCCGAGAGGAGATTTTCGGGCCGGTGCTGACAGTCATCGGCTACGACGACGACGAGGACGCGGTCCGCATTGCCAATGCCAACGACTACGGCCTCGGCGGTTCGGTATGGACCACCGACCCGCAGCGCGGGCTGGCCGTCGCCAAGGGTGTGCGGTCGGGCACGGTGGGAATCAACCACTACCTGCCCGACCCGACAGCGCCGTTCGGCGGTGTGAAGGCCAGCGGCCTGGGGCGTGAACTCGGACCCGAGGGGTTGGCCGCCTATCTGGAGACCAAGTCGATCTATCAGCCGGCAGGCTAGACCTTGAGCGAGATGCCGTCGAGCAGCTGATCCAGCCCGGATCGGAACTCGCCGACATGGCTGTCGTCGCCGTCGTCGAAGGCGCCGGCCTCGAGCGCGGACGCCAGCGCGGGGAACCGATCCGAGTCGATCACGCTGCGCATCAGTCCCGGGTAGTCCGGACCGTCCGCGGGCGCCTCGATTGCCAGGGCAGCGGCACCGCGGGCGAAATGCAGTATCGCCAGGACGGCGGCCAGCTTGTCGCGCTCGCTCATCCGAGTCCCGCCGAGGGCGGCCAAACCGGCATCCAGCCAAGCCAATTGGCCCGGGTCGGTGGGCGGCCCGGCGGCCGATGCCGCCAGGATCCATGGATGCCGGTGGTAGACATCCCATAGACCGAAGGACCAATCAGTAAGAGCGGCACGCCAATCCGCGCCTTGGGCCGCCACCGGCGGCGGCCCGGAGGCGGCCGAGAGCATGCACACCACCAATTCGTCCTTGTTGGCGATATGCCGATACAGCGACATGGTGCCGCAGCCCAGCCGCTCGGCCAGCCTGGCCATCGACAGGGCGCCGAGGCCGTCGACATCGGCGTGCTCGATCGCCGCCGTGACGATCCGGTCGCGGCTCAGGCGCAATTTCTCGCTGGGCATCAGGGCCAGCCTAAACGACGCACACCGCTGGTGCGTATAGCGTACGCTTTTGCGTATGTCATACGCAAAAATCCTTGCCCTGGTCGTCGCGGTGTTTCTCGTCTTCTCCCTGCCGCCCTATCTCACCGGCCATACCCGGGTGCCGGCGACATTCGCGCTGCACTACCCGCTGCTGGTGGCACATGTCATGTTCGCCGCCGTGGCGATGGTGATGGCAGTCGCCCAGCTCTGGCCGGGACTGCGTGCCCGGCGACCGACGCTGCACCGCCGCTGCGGTCGCATCTACGTGGCTACCGCCATCCCTGCCGCGCTCAGCGCGCTGGTCATCGGGGCCGCGACCCCGTTCGGGCCGCTCCTGGCGGTCAGCAATGTGACGCTGGCGTGCGTGTGGTTGTGGTTCACGTCGACCGGATACCTGTTCGCGCGCCGGCGTCGATTCGCCGAGCACCGCCGTCAGATGGTCCTGTCCGCCACCCTCGCGCTGTCGATCGTCACCAACCGGATCTGGACGCCGATCATCTTTGTCTCATTGCAGCCGTTGCAGGACAGCGTCTTTGAGGGTAATCGGGACCACTACCTGTGGTTGGCCGCGGGTCTCGGTGCATGGTTAGGCTGGACGATACCGTTCTTCACGGTGCGGCGGTGGCTGAACCGCCAGCCGGCTACCGTGTCCTGACCGGCAGCCGCGCCCAGCCCCGCACGCTGGATGTCCTTCCCCTGCTGGCATTTTCGTAGTCCACATCCCAGTCGATCCATCGTTTGAGAACCTCCTCGAACGCCACCCGGGCTTCGAG
Source organism: Mycolicibacterium vinylchloridicum (assembly GCF_013404075.1). Taxonomy (GTDB): domain Bacteria; phylum Actinomycetota; class Actinomycetes; order Mycobacteriales; family Mycobacteriaceae; genus Mycobacterium; species Mycobacterium vinylchloridicum. Next base: position 27,955 of record NZ_JACBJQ010000031.1, on the reverse strand, counting down.
CCGGGCCAGCGCCGAACCGAGGCAGAAGTGGATGCCCTGACCGAAGCTCAGATGCCCGCCGCCGCGGTGGATGTCGAAGCGATCCGGGTCGGCGAAATGCGCGTCGTCCCGGTTCGCCGAGCCGTTGAGCAACAACATGTGCGACCCCTCGGCGACGGTCTGGCCGTACAGTTCGACATCACGTGCCACGTACCGCGCTTGGACAGGCGACGGCGGCTCGTAGCGCAGCGTCTCCTCCACCGCGCCCGCGATCAGCGACGGGTCCCCGGCGAGTTCATGCCGCTGCTCCGGGTGTTCGCCCAGCAACTGGCCCATGAATCCGATGAGCCGGGCGGTGGTTTCATTGCCCGCACCGGCGATCATCGCCGTGTAAGCGAGCACCTCGTTGCGTTCCAGCCGCCGCCGGGTGCCGTCCGGTTCCTCGACCTCGGCGTTGAGCAGGTCGGTCATCAGATCATCGGAGGGATGGGCCGACCGCCACTCGATGTACTCGGCGAACTCCGCGATCGCATCCTGGAAGATCGTCGGGCTGACATCTCCGGCACCGGCGGCGACACTGATGCGGTGGTCGTTGCGGTCGCGGATCGCTTCCTGGCTCTCCTCGGGGATGCCGAGCAGATAGCCGATCGTTCGCATCGGCATCATCGCGCCGAGATCGACGACGAAGTCGAAACCGTCACCGTCCATGAGCGGTTCGAGCGCCCGGGCACAGAAGCTCCGCACCAGATCCTCGACCGCCAGCATGCGCCGCGGGGTGAAGACGCGCGACAGCAGCCGCCGGTGCAGATCGTGTAGTGGCGGATCTTCGAACAGCAGAATGCCCGGCGGCACCTCGATGCCGCTGGCCAAGATGTCCAGGGTGGTGCCCCGACCGGATCGGTACGTCTGCCAGTCCGGAAGTGCCCGTGCCACATCGGCATAACGGCTCAGCGCGTAGAAGCCGTGCTTGTCGTTGAAGTACAGCGGCGCCTCTTCGCGCATCCACCGCCACACCGGGTACGGGTCGTCGTCGATCGCGAAATCAAAAGGGTCGTAGTACATTCCGGGCCGGCCTATCTGGGTTGGTTCGGGACGCCTGGGAAGAGCTGCTCGGTCGGGCCTGCGGTCACGTAGCCTCCCAGCTTGGTCGCGAGGTGCGGTGCGAACACCGCCCCGTACAGAAGGTGTCCCACGACGACGACCGCCACGATCGAGAGCACCGCCGACCCGGCTCGGCTCGACGATCGCTTGTCGGCCCAGACTTCGATCGCGTTGCGGCCCTGGTCGTCAGTGCGGCCGAGCAGGTAGGCGAACACCATCATCTGCACGCCCATCGCAATCGAGTCGTAGATCGGGTACTGGTGCTTGGTCCCTTCGAAGATCGCCAGCCCCGGAATCACGTAGCCGTAGTAGAAGACCCCAAGGTGGGCACCGACGACCGCGTTGAAGAACAACGCCCAGCAGAACCCGACTCCCAAGCCGGCGATCAACAGGGTCTGTGGGCGCCGCCACCCGAACCGCTTCACCAGCCACCGGCCGACGGCCGCGCCGATCAGCGCCGGGAAGACGAAGTAGGAGATGTATCCGATGGGCACCGAGGACGGCAGCCCGCCGCCCCAGGTCATGTTCATCGGCCACCACGACGGCATCCGTGGGAGCGCAGGCGGAAACTGGGCATACATCGCCCAGTCGTAGGGCGCTTCGATCCACGAGAACGAGATGGCCGAGATGGAGACCAGCAGCAGCGGGTGGATGCGACCGCGTCGAATGCTCAGGTACACACCGACGAGCAGGAACACCACACCGCCGACGTAGGCGAAGGTGAGTCCGGCGATCATCACCGGCGTCAGCGAGGTGTTCATTTGTCCCGCGCTTCCGGATCGAAGTAGATGACCAGAGCGAAGATCAGCACGATCAGACCGAGCAGTGTGCCGAGCATGATGAGCGCACCCATGAGTGTCCCGTTATCCCCCAGGACCGTTCGGCCATTTGAGCAGTGAGCCGGCATCGACCCGGATCTGCTGCCCGGTGATGTAGCGGCTGTCGTCGCTGGCGAGGAACACGCCGAGGTTGGCCATGTCCTCGGGCTCGATATACGGGATCGGCATTGCCTGGAAGAGCGTGAACAGCGGCTCGGCGTCTTCGCGGCTGGCCTGCTTACCCGCCTGGGTCAGGTCCGGCCGGAACATGCTGTACATCCCGTCGTTCTGCAGCAGATGGGTGTTGCAGTTCGTCGGATGAATCGCGTTGACGCGGATCATTCTGTCCGCCAAAGCCAGTGACATCTCCTCGACGTACTCGATGATGACCCGCTTACTCCAGCCGTAGCCACGCCCGCCGGGCCCCATGTTCGGGTTGTCGGTGGTGCCCCGAATCATGCCCGCGGTCGATCCGGTGATGATGACCGACGATCCATTGGGCAGGTGTGGAACCGTCACCGCGACGGTGTTCATCACCCCGAGCAGATCCACGTCGCTGGCGTCCACGAACGACATCGCGTCGTGTGGGCGGCCCATGGCCATCGGCAGGATTCCGGCGTTGGCGACGACGATGTCGATCTTGCCGAAGTTCGCCACGCCGGCCTCGACGGCTTCGCGCAGTTCGTGCCGCTCCCGGACGTCTCCCACCCGCGCCAGGACCTGGCGGCCGAGCTCCTTGATCGAGCGCTCGGTTTCGGCCAGGTCATCCGGTGTGGCCAACGGGTAAGGGTTGGACGGGATGTCGCGGCAGATGTCGACGGCGATGATGTCGGCGCCTTCCCTGGCCATCGCGATCGCATGCGCCCGGCCCTGCCCGCGAGCGGCGCCGGTGATGAAAGCGACCTTCCCTTCCAGCTTTCCGGTCATCGGTTCTCCTCGAAGGTGATGTGTAGTTCGCTGAGCCCACGCATGATGAACGTCGGCTCGTATCGGTAGTGCCGGTTCTCGGCAGGCCCGTGGTGGGATTCGGAAATTCTGATGTCGTGCATGCGATCCAGGATGCGGTTCAGCGAAATTCGGCCCTCGGCCCTGGCCAGCGGTGCGCCCGGACAGGAGTGCGCACCGCGGATGAACGCGATGTGCTCGCGCACGTTCGACCGGTCGGCGCGAAACTCGTGCGGGTTCTCGAACTTGGCGGCGTCCCGGTTACAGGCGCCTGGCAGCAGCATCACTGTGGTTCCGGCCGGGACGGTGACATCTCCGATCGTCGTCGTGGTGCGTGCCATCCGGAAGTGGGCCTTGACCGGGCTCTCCATCCGGAGCGTCTCTTCGAGGAACGCCGGGATCTTGTTGCGGTCGTCTCGCAGTTGCCCTTCGAATCCGGGGTTGTCGCCGATGAATCGGACCGCAGAGCTCACCAGCTTGGTCGTCGTCTCGCTCCCGGCGGCGAACAGGAACGTCGACAGGTTCACCACGTCGTCGAGATCGGGGGTCGACCCGTCCTCGTACTTAGCGAGCGCCAGTCCGGTGAGCACGTCCTCGCGTGGCGCGCGCCTGCGCTCGTCGAGGTAGCGGTAGAACCGCTCGTTCAGCCACTCCAGCGGGTTGTGCGAGGTAGTCGGCGCATCCTTGCCGATTTCACCGACGGTCTCATTGGCGAACACCGCCTTGAAGTCCTCATGATCCCCGGCGGGTACGCCAAGCAGATCGGCAATCACCAGCAGTGAGAAGGGTTTTGCGTAGTCGGCCAGGAACTCGCACTGTCCTTTGGCCAGGAAGGTGTCGAGCTGCTGGTCGGCCAGCCGCCACATGAAATCTTCGTTCTCCTTGAGCCGCTTGGGTGTGATGAGAGTGTTCATCAGGCTGCGGGTGCGGGTGTGCAGCGGCGGATCCTGCGACGTGATGTGTTCGGCCATAGGCACATTGGCGCAGTGCTGCTCGATCAGTTCGCTGACGTCGTCACTCTGACCCGGGGTGATCGGCATGCCCGAGAACGGTCCCGCCACCGAGACGCAGGACGAGAACGCTGGATTCTTGTACACGCTCAATGCCGCGTCGTATCCGGTGACGGCCAGCACGTTGAACGCGGTGGCCGGCGTCACCGGGCATTTCGAACGCAGGTGGTCGAAGTAGGGATACGGGTCGGGAACCAGCGTCTGGTCGGTGAAGAAGTCCACCAGGTCGTAGTCGGTCAAGAGATCTGTCCTCAATTCGCCGGGTAGGCAACCGATTTGATCTCGGTGTATTGATCGAATCCAGCGGTGCCATTCTGTCGGCCCACGCCACTGGCCTTGTATCCCCCGAACGGCGTATCGGCACCATAGCCTGCGGTGCCGTTGAGCCCGATGAACCCGGCCCGCAGTCTGCGGGCCACCGACAGTGCTCTGTCCAGAGTGCCCGCCATGACATTGCCGGCCAGACCGTAGGGGCTGTCGTTGGCGATGCGCACGGCGTCATCCTCGTCGTCGAACGGGATCACCGAGAGCACCGGGCCGAAGATCTCTTCCTGGGCGATCGTCATCGAGTTGTCGACGTTGACGAAAAGCGTTGGCTTGACGAAATATCCCTTGTCGAGTCCTTCAGGCGCCTCGGCTCCACCGACGAGCAGCGTTGCACCCTCCTCGACACCTTTGCCGATGTAGCCGCGGATCCGGCTGCGCTGCCGGTCGGAGATCACCGGGCCGCACAGCGTGCCCGGATCTTGTGGGTCACCGGCGGCGACACCGGAGTAGATGCCGCGCAGGATCTCCACCCCTTCGTCGTATCGGGAGCGGGGCAGCAGCAAGCGGGTGGGGTTGGCGCATCCCTGGCCGGCGTGCATGCAGGGGGCGATGCCCATCATGCAGCCGATCGCGAAGTCCGCATCCTCCAGAACGATGGTCGCCGACTTGCCGCCGAGTTCGAGGAAGAGCCGCTTCATGGTCGCGGCGCCCTTTTCCATGATCCGCTGCCCCACCACCGTCGATCCGGTGAAGGAGATCATGTCGACCTTCGGCGAGAGCGTGAGTTCCTCGCCGACGAAGTGGTCGGACGCGGTGACGACATTGACCACGCCGGGCGGGATGTCGGTGTTCTCGGCGATCAGCCGGCCCAGCCGGGTCGCGTTGAACGGCGTGTTGGGCGCAGGCTTCAGCACGACGGTGTTGCCGGTCCCCAGGGCCTGGCCGATCTTCTGGATGGTGACCTCGAACGGAAAGTTCCACGGCACGATCGCGCCCACGACACCGACCGGTTCCCGCCAGACCTTGCGGGTGGTGTTGACCCCGGTGACCGACACGACGGTGTCGCCCAACGAGGTCTCCCAGGCGTATTCGTCGATGAGCTGGACCGGGTAGCGCAGCGCATCTGCCAGCGGGGCGTCGAGCTGCGGCCCATGGGTGATGGCGCGCGGACAGCCGACCTCGCGGATGAGTTCCTCACGGAGTTCTTCCCGCTCGCCTTCCAGTGCGTCTTGCAGCTGCAGCAGGCACATCTGCCGGAAGGCGTGGTTGGTGGCCCAATCGGTGCCGTCGAACGCGCGCCGGGCCGCGTCGATGGCGCGGTGCATATCAGCCTTCGACGCGTCGGCCACCTCGCCGATCACCTCTTCGGTCGCCGGATTGATGTTGGCGAAGGTGCCCGCCTCGCCGTCGACCAGCTTGCCGTCGATCATCATCTTCGGCTCGAAGCGTGCGTCAGCCATTGTTTCTGCCCATCGAGTGCATGACCTAACTTTTGTTCGGACCCTACCCAGTCGCCTAGCCGTCGTCAACGATAGAGCGGCCCGCGCGTAACCGGCGTTCTGTTACCGTTTACCAAACATCTGGTCAGCTAGGCGGAGGTGCAATGGTACGACGCACCGAGATACTGCAGTCCGCCGCTGCGCTGATCGCCGTGTCCGGGCTCCGAACGTCATTGCAGGACATCGCCGACGCCGCGGGCATCCAGGCGGGCAGCCTGTACCACCACTTCGACTCCAAAGAAGCGATCCTTGTCGAGCTGCTGCGGCGCTACCACGAGGATCTCGACCGGATCGCCGCGCAGGCCGAGAGTCGTCTGGACGACCCGGGCACGTTGTCGGCGTTCGACCGCCTCGTCGATCTCGGTTCGGCGATCGCCCAGTGCGCGGTGACTCATCGGGCCGCATTGCAGATGACCTTCTACGAATTTCCGTCACCGGACCCGGAGCTGACCGCGCTCGCCCAGCAGCGGCCGGCCGCCATCTTGGCGGCCACCCTGCAGACGCTGCGGGCCGCGAGGTGGAGCGGCTACATCGGAGCGCATGTCGTCCTTCCGGTCTTCGCCGACCGATTCGTGCAGACGATGCTGCACGTCGGCCTGGATGTCATCCGGCACAATGCCGGCGCCGACAAGCTCGCCGCCCTGTTGTGCCGGATTCTGTTGGAAGGGCTGGCCGCCGAGATCGTCACCGACGCCGAACTCGATGCCTCGCCCGCGTACCGCGCCGCCGACGAGGTGGTGCAATCCTGGCAAGAGATGACCGATCCCGACGACGAGGGCGGACGTATCCGGGCGGTCGCCCGTACTGAGTTCGGCCGCAAGGGCTTCGAGTTCACCTCGATCCGGGACATCGCCTCGGCCGCCGGCCTCGGGATAGGCACGGTGTACCGGCTGATCGGTTCGAAAGACCAACTGCTGGCCGACATCATGCGCACCTTCGGCGAGAAGATCGCGCCAGGATGGACCCGCGTACTGCAGTCGAACTCCTCGCCACTGGAGAAGATCGATGCGATGTCATGGATTCACACCAACGTGCTGGACCGATTCGGTGACGAGTTCCGCATCCAGCTGGCGTGGATGCGTCAGTGCCCCCCGGACACCCCGAGCCCCGGCTGGCTGTTCTCGACTCGCGTCGAACAGATGAAATCACTTCTGGCCGAGGGTATCCGGTCCGGCGAGATCAGCATCGACTGCCCGTCAAACGAGACGCTGGCCCGTGCCGTCATCGGAGTCGGCTGGATCCCGGAGAACATCCTGCGTGATCTGGGGACCAGAGCTGCACAGGTCCACGTCCGCGACACCTCGTTGCGTGGTATCGCGGGGCGGCGTGAGCTCGGCTCACAATAACCTAAATTTTGTTCCCGATGACGGCGGATCGCCCGTTTCCTTGACCGTGCCGACAGACGACTGTTAGGTTCCGGATCAAACGTTAGGTTTCGGAGGTCGGGATGGCTGAAGGTCGATACCGCGTCGTCGTCTGGTCGACCGGTGGCATCGGATCGATCGCGATCCGCGCCATCCACCAGCGCCCCGATCTCGACCTCGTCGGCGTCTGGGTGCACTCGCCGGACAAGGACGGCCGTGACGCCGGCGAGCTGGCCAACGGTGATCCGATCGGGCTGGCGGTCACCACCGATGCCGACGCGTTGATCGCGCTGAAGCCGGACTGCGTGATCTATGCGGCCAGCGGGCCCGAGCGCGATGCCGGCCATATCCCCGACTACGTCACGCTGCTGAGCGCCGGACTCAACGTCGTGACGACCAGCACCACCCGGTTGGTCAATCCACACGCCTACGAACCGGCGCAGTGGCGCGATCAACTGGCGGTCGCCGCCAAACAGGGCCAGGCCACGTTGTACGCGTCGGGAATCGAGCCGGGCTTCGCGGCGGATTACCTGCCGCTCGTGCTCAGTACGCAGTCGTCGCAGATCGAGAAGATCCACTCCTATGAGATCGGCCTGTACGACGACTACGGCGTACCCGACATCATGAGCGACGCACTGGGATTCGGCCGGCCGCTGGACTACACGCCATGGATCAGTTTCCCCGGCGCGATCGCGGGCGAATGGCACGGCCAGATCCGGATGGTGGCCGACGCGCTCGGCGTCGAATTGCAGGAGGTGCGTGAGACATTCGACCGCGCGGTCACCGAGCGGACGCTGGACGTGGCGATGGGCACCGTCGAGGCCGGCACCTGCGGCGCGTTACGGATGCAGGCGATCGGAATCGTCGACGGCAAGGAAGCCATCGTCATCGAGCACGTCACCCGGCTGGCGCCCGATGTCGCGCCGCACTGGCCGACCTTGCCCAACGCCCTCGGTTATCGCATAGTTGTCACCGGGACACCGGATATCGACTGCACGTTCGACGTGACGCTGCGCGATCGCAAGAAGGCCGGCATCGAGTCGATGACGTCCGGCGCGGGCGCCATGGTGGCCACCGCGATGCGCGTCGTCAATGCCGTGCCCTATGTCGTCGCAGCCGAACCCGGCCTGGTGAGCTCGGTGGACCTGCCGCTGACGATCCCGCGGCACGCGTTCAATCCCGCATAGTCAGCTTGTCGATCACCTCGGCGACCGACCGAACCTCGACCAGCTCACCAACACCCTGCCCGGCGTTGATCGGCGCGACAGAGTAATTCTCGGCCGCGATCGCCTGAGCCAACTCCTCGGCCGCACCCGGATCGACACTCAACGCGGCCTCGTCACCGTCCCAGCGATCACTGAAGCTGTTGCGCAGCACCCGTTCTGGAAGCTGCGCCGGCCACGGGTACCCCAGCGCGATATCGAAGACCCGCGTGGTGACGGTTCCGGTCTCCCCCGCCGCCAGCATCACGTCACGCGCCTTGTCGGACAGCAGCGATTCGGGGCACGCGCAGAATGCCGTTCCCACCCACGCCGCCGAGGCACCCGCGGCGAGCGCCGCGGCCAGCCCCCGCGCGGACGAGATGCCGCCGGCCGCCAAAACCGGTACTGATACGCGATCGAGCAGTGCCGTCAGCAGCGGCAGCGTGCCCACGAGCGGCTGACCGTGACCACCGCCTTCGGCTCCACGGGCGATCACCACGTCGATGCCTGCGGCCACCGCACGCTGCGCACTGGACAGATCACTGACCTGGGTCGCGGCGATCACGCCCGCGTCGTGCGCGCGCGGCACCCAATCCCAGGTGTCGCCGAAACTCACGCACAGCAGCGTGGGGCCCGCGGCCAGCGCGGTATCGAGCAGGCCGGGCTGGCTGGCGACCACCCAATCCACCAGGCCAATCCCGAAGGGGCGCTCCGGATTCGACACGTGCTCGAGCTCGGCGGCAAGTCGCTCGGCGGTACCGGAGCTGCCCATCCCGATCATGCCGAGGCCACCCGCACCCGAAACCGCGGCGGCCAGTGCACCCCCGGCCACGCCGCCCATCGGCGCGTTCACGATCGGAACGTCGATGCCGATCGACCGCGACCAGTCCGTCGATAACACCGCGCCCCTCCTCGCTCAGACGTAGCGGTTGCGGCCCGCCAGCACGCCCAGCACGATCTGCACCGCATACACAGCCAGCACCATGATGAACGGTACGGTCCACCCGCCCGTCACAGCATGGAGCGTCCCGAACAGGAACGGGCCGACGCCGGCCAATAGGTAGCCGTAACCCTGTGCCATGGCTGACAACTGAACGGTGTCCTGCGGCGTGCGAGAGCGCAAGGCGATCACGGTGAGGGCCAACGAGAACACGCTCATGCCGATGCCGACCAGGACACTCCACAACAGCGGGCTGTAGTCCGGGGCGACCAGCAGGCCCACCACCCCGGCGACACCGCACGCGCCCAGCGCGGCGATCCAGCCACTCTGGTGCGCCGAGCGCGCCGCCATCGGCGCGAGGATCAGGCTGATGGGCACCGCGATCACCGAGAGCAGCCCGACGAGCAAGCCCGCGGATGTCTTGTCGACGCCGTTGTCGATGAACACTTCGGGCAGCCAGCCCATCATGATGTAGGCCAGCATCGACTGCGTTCCGAAGAACAGCGTCACGGTCCAGGCCAGCCGATTCCGCAACAGCGACCGGTGCTCGCCCGACCCGGCGACGTCCTGGGTGCCGCCGCCGACGTGGCGCACGGCGATCAGCCACGCCAGCAGCGCGACGATGGCCAGCACCGCCCAACTGCTCAATGCCGGTCGCCAGCCACCGAAGACGTTCTCGAGCGGCGGTGTGACCGCAGAGCCCAGCGCACCGCCGCCCTGGAGGGCGGCGGTATAGATGCCCGTCATCAGTCCGAGTTGGGTGGGGAACGCCTGCTTGATCACCACCGGGATCAGGACGTTGATGACCGCGATTCCCGCCGTCGCCACCAATGTTCCGCCGATGACGACATAGGGGCCGTCGAGCACTCGGACAAGAAGGCCCGCAATCAAGATGGCCAGCGCCATGCTGATCGAGCGGCCCAGCCCGAACCGGCGAGACAATGTCGCCGCCGCCAGACCGGCTCCCGCGAAACATAATCCGGGCAAAGTGGTCAGCACACCGGCCCAGATCGCGGACGCACCGAGTGCTCGCTGCATATCGCCGAGGACGGGCCCGACACTGGTGACCGCGGGGCGCAGGTTGAGGGCGGTGAGCACCACGGCGACGATCAGGACTCCGCCGGCGGCGACCCGGCCGGCGGGCGGCACTTCGACGCAACCCTCCAATTCGAGGCTCAGGTCGTGCTCGTAGCGACTCACCGAGCTATCCTGCCATACATCCCATGATCGGATGAAAAGGGTTTTCCGGATGCCGCTCGCCGCCGCACGCCCCGCCGGGCTGGTCGACCACGCCATCGACCAGCTGCGACTGTCCATCACGTCGGGTGAATGGCCGGTCGGAACGCGAATCCCGACCGAACCGGGCTTGGCCGCCGCCCTCGGGGTCGGACGCAACACCGTCCGGGAGGCCGTCCGCGCGCTGGCACACAGCGGGATCCTGGAGGTCCGCCGGGGTGATGGCACCTATGTCCGCGCCACCAGTGAGATCTCCGGCGCGCTGAGCCGGATGTGCGGATCGAGACTGCGCGAGGTGCTTCAGGTCCGCCGATGCCTGGAGGTCGAGGGCGCCCGGCTGGCGGCGGCAGCCCGCACCGAAGACGATGTCGTCGAGCTCCGCGAGCTCCTCAACTGCCGAGACGACCAGCACGGCGCCGCCGACTTCTCGCGCGCCGATGCCGACCTACATTTCGCTGTGGTCCGGGCGTCGCACAACACCGTGCTCATCGAGCTGTACCGCGGATTGACCGAGGCGGTGGCCGACAGTGTCGCCATCACCAGCACGATGGACCCCCACGTCGATCACACGGATCTGATCGAAGCGATCGCCGCCCAAGACGCCGACCGCGCCGGCCGCGAAGCCGGCGGCTTCCTCGACGCGCTCATCGGTGAACTTCCAGAAAAGGCCGATTTGAATTCACATGAATTCCGTCGCGGTTGAATCCGCATTGCGGAACATTTCGCATTAAGTCCGCATTGCGGATCAAAATAACGGCGAGTCGGTTCCAACTTTCGCACACGCAAATTCCTAAAATTGGTGCAACCTGTGAATTTGCTGTTTGCCGGAAGGGCCGAACCGATGGATCAGTCCAGCACGTATTCCTGGCTTGGAATGGGCGCACTCAGTCTCGGTGTGGGCGCGGCGCTGGCCGGTGCGGCGCTGACCGGCGGGGCGGGTGTCGCCACCGCCGACACCGCAACCGGCGCGACGGCATCGCACGCGGCCAGGCTAAAACCCGGCACCAAAACCGCTGGGAAGAAACCGGTCTCGACAACACGGTCGGCCAAGAAGGCGGCAGCCGGCAAGGCCGCCGAGAGACCGGCCCGAATTGTCGCCGAAAGGACCAGCGCACCAAAGCCTTTCAAACTCCCGTCGGCTTCGGCGCTGCCGGTGTGGCAGCCGGGCTTGGTCGCCGGAGCCATCTATTCGATCTTCGTGTCGAACGGCACTGCGGATCACCCGAACGCGGGGTTGTTGGTCGGCAACGGCTATAGCTACAGCTCCACCGATGTGCAGTGCACCGGGATCGTGAAGTGCAACGGCGGCCACGGTGGCCTGCTGCTCGGGTCCGGCGGCAATGGGTACAACGGCGGCAACGGCGGCAACGCCGGACTGTTCTTCGGCAGCGTGTTCAAACCCGGTGACGGCGCCGGTGGCGCTGCGGGCTGCATGGGTCCCGCCTGCGACGCCGGGCATGGTGGCAACGCGATGCTGTTCGGAAACGGCGGGGCCGGCGGCAACGGCACGGATGCCGTGTACGACAGCACAACCGGGTTCTTGGTGTCGGCGGCCACCAACGGTGGGCGCGGCGGCAACGGCGGGCTGTTGGTGGGCAACGGCGGCAGCGGCGGATACGGCGGCGCCGACAACGGCAACGTGAATTGGTTTGGTGCGACGGCCGGTAACGGCGGCAATGGCGGCAACGCAGGCCTGCTCTCGGGTAACAGCGGCGGCGGCGGTGTCGGCGGCTACGTCTCCTTCGCGGTGAACGGCTATGCCACCGGGGGCAATGGCGGCAACGGTGGCTTGACCGGACTTTTCGGGAACGGTGGCGCCGGCGGTGGTGGCGGTGCGGCCACCCAGAACTGGGACGGCATCGATGCCGACGGCGCGGCGGGCACCGCGACGGGCGGCAACGGCGGTAACGGTGGCCGAGGCGGCCTACTGGCCGGTGCCGGCGGTGCCGGCGGAAGTGCTTGGGAAGGCGTGGTATTCAGCGCCTACGGTGCCGCGGTGGCCGGCAACGGCGGGGCCGGTGGCGACAGCACGGTCGGCCCCGGCGGCAATGGCGGGACCGGCGGTGGCGGCGCCTCGGCCAACATCGGCGATGCGGGCGAGGGCTCGTCGGGAACGGGCACCGCCACAGGCGGTTCGGGTGGCCGGGGCGGTTCGGTGTTGTTCATCGGCCGGGCCGGCGACGGCGGCAACGCCGATCTGCCGTTCGCGGGCAACGGGGCAATCAATCAGGGCGAGGGCGTGGCGATCGCCGGTCACGGTGGCGACGGCGGTGACAGCGGCATTTTCGGTGACGGGATCACCGGCGGCACAGGAGGAGCCGGTGGCGCAGGCGGGTCGGCGATCGCCAACCAATCGGCGACGGGCGGGAACGGCGGCGACGGCGGTCGTGGCTCGATCGGTGCCGCGGGCGGCGCAGGCGGCGCAGGCGGCTATGGGGAGTCGTTGGTCAGCAGCACGGCAACGGCGACCGGCGGCGACGGCGGCGACGGCGGCCGGGCGGGCGCCCTCGGACGCACCGGAGGGGTGGGTGGTGTCGGCGGTGCTGCGAAGGCCGACGGCGCGGGCGCGGCGGCAGGCGGTGCCGGCGGGCAGGGCGGCGCGGGCGCGCTGTTGGCCGACGGTGGCGCAGGCGGTTTCGGCGGCAACGCCGCCACCGGCTCGGCGAGCGGTGGCGATGGCGGCAACGCGACGGCCGGAGCCGGCGGTGACGGTGGTGCGGGCGGCGCATTCGCGACCGGCGGGGCCGGCGGATTCGGCGGCAACAGCAGCGTCTACACGACCGACGCCGGCACCGATTCGGTGAGCACCGGCGGGGACGGCGGGGACGGCGGCGCAGCCGGCCTCGGCGGGCTCGCCGGCGATGGCGGCAACGGCGGCAGTGCCGGCGCCGCAGGATCCAGCGGCGCTGCCGTCACCCGTGTCGTCGGTGCGGGCGGAGCGGGCGGTGCCGCGGGGTCGACGTTCTTGGTGTCGACGATCGACGTCGGCGGCTTCCTGGGCGGGGTGGGCGCGGCCGGCGCCGGCGGCAGCAACGCGGGCAACATCTACCTCGCCGATTTCCTCGGGACACTCCCCTACATCACTCCCACCGGCAGCGTCGTCACCACCATCACAGTGGGCAACAGCCCAAATGGCGTGGCGGTCGGCCCAACTGGTGACATCTACGTCACCAACAGCGGCGACAACACGGTGTCGTGGCTCGACTCCGACGGCAATGTCATCGACACCATCACCGTCGGCAACAGCCCGAGCGCGGTTGCGGTCAGCTCGACCGGCTTTGTCTACGTTGCCAACAACATGGACGGCACCGTGTCGGTGATCAATCCGGCCGGCAACGTCGTCAACACCGTCACGGTCGGCGACAGCCCGAGCGGCGTTGCAGTCAGCGCCGGCGGCAATGTCTACGTCACCAACTACAACAGTGGCACAGTGTCGGTGCTCAACGCCGCCGGCTCGGTCGTCGACACGATCACCGTCGGCCCCAATCCACAAGGGATAGCAGTCAGTTCGACCGGCTACGTCTACGTCACCAACAGCGGGGCCGACACGGTGTCGGTGATCAACCCCGCGGGCAACGTCGCCAAGACCATCACCGTCGGCCCCAATCCGCAAGGCGTGGCGGTCAGTTCGACCGGCTACGTCTACGTCACCAACGGTGGGGCGGGGACGGTGTCGGTGATCAATACCGACGGGGTGGTCATCAACAACATCGATATCAGCGCCTTCGCGTACGGGGTCGCGATCAGCCCCACCGGCGACAACGAAGGCAATGTCTACATCACCTCGCTGTCGGGGGTGGTGTCGGTGATCAGCGCATAAATCGAAGGGAAGACATGATGATTCGCAGTAAGAGCGCGGTCGCTGCGCTGTTCGCCGGAGTGTTGGTGGCAGCCACCTCAGCGGCAACGCCGGCGTCCGCGGTGGCGCCGGTTTCGGTGGGCAACTCTGCACCGAATCTGAGCATCTTCACACCTCAGAAGGGCGGTATTTATGTTGGGGGCCAACTGTTCTCGGTGGTCATCCCGCCGGGAACCACGTTGCAGACCAGCACCCTGCCGTGGGTGGATGCGGCAAGCAATTCGATTGTGATCGCCAAGCTGCCGACGGTGGCGGGAAGCGTATCCGCCAAGGACATCGATCCGCGCGGCAGCGTCTTCAAGGTCACCTCGGACAAGAACTATCGGTACTTCAAAGGCAACGGTCTGCCCAGCACGCCGATGGGCAAATTCGGCCCCGTGCAATCCGGCACTCCGGCCTATCCGTATTACGCGGGCGCTCCCGGTGGTACCAACACGACACCTGGCACCCCCGGATTCGGCCAGCCGTATCCGAATGCCGCCGCTATCGGAATTTCGCCGTACAACCTCGACATCAAAGTGCCGATGGCACCCAAGTACCTCAGCACTCCGCAACCGATCCAATACCTGATCACCGGCGTCACGCTGACCGGCACGGTGTGGCACGCCGAAATTGCGAATGCGTCCACCAATGCCTGGTACAACCCGATTTCAATTCTGCCGTTGGACCAATGCTTCGGACATCCCTACAGCCAGCAGTACCACCTGCATGCGTTCTCGTGGAAGTGCCTGCCCAACGGGACCAGCGGTCCGTCACCGCTGCTCGGCTACGCGCTGGACGGGTTCGGCATTTACGGACCGCGCGGCGCCGACGGCAAGGAGATCAAAAACGCCCAGCTGGATGAATGCCATGGCATGACGTCGCCGGTGATGTGGAACGGCAAGATCCAGAACATCTACCACTACGTGCTCAACAGCGAGTACCCGTACTCCGTGGGCTGCTTCCGCGGTGTGGTCGACCCGGCGAATGTGGCCAATACCGTGGTGCCCACGCTGGGCCAGCCGATGGCCGCGAGCATGCCCGGTATGGGTCACTAGTCAGTCGTCGTAGTAGCGGGCCTCGATGACGTTGCCGTCCGGGTCCGGGAAGTACATGCCCTCTGGCCCCCATCCGCGAGCACCGAAGGTGGGGGCCAGCCGGTCACTGGTGTCGATGCCCTCGGCCTGCAGGCGCTGATCGAGTGCGTCGTATTCGGCTTTGGTCATCGCCACGCACACGTGGTTGACCCGGTGGCCGGCTATGTCATCGGCGGTGTCGATGAGCGCCAGGTCGATGATCGAGTCCTCGGAGACCCGCACACTGGGGAACGGCGCGTCGCCGGCTGTGAACTGCTCGAAGCGGACAGGCGCGAGGCCGACGACGCGGGTGTAGAAGTCCATGGCGGCGGCGGGATCCTTGACCCACAAGACGACGTGGTCGAGCCGCATGACGCGAAACCTTACCGATGGTGGGCGCGGACGGTATCGAACCGCCGACCGCTGGTGTGTAAATGGCTTTTTGACGTATCTCTGTCGTCTCGTCTGGTACATTCTCGTCGGATCCACGCAGGTCAGCGCGTCGCATTGGTTTCACAGCGTCGAGGGCATGTCGCCCGTTTTTGCGCGTCTTGGCACACTCTCGGCACACCGGGGGTCACTATTGTCGTCGGTGCGCTGCGGGTGACCTTCCGCCTATCGAGGCTGATTGGCCGGACTTGCATGCTGTGGGTTTGAAGGCGCTACGGCTCGTTGCGTGCGGCCTCTATCCGCGCAACGAATCGTTGCACGACCTCTGCAGCCTCTTCCGCAGTCGGGGCAAGTTCGAGGTGGTCCAGCCCCTCCAGCGCACCCGAGTAGATAGCCGGCCAGTGCGCGAGCGCCGCCACAGTTGGCGGCCACAAATGCTGCGCGCGCGCTTCGAATACGGCAATGCACGCGCTGCGCGTTGACGAAAGTTCGGTATGTGGCAGCAGCCCTTCGAGGAGCTGCAAGTCCACCAAATCGTGAGCGCGGTCGTTGACCCTGCCCCCTCCAAGTTCTGCGGTGACCGCGTGGAGTTTTTGCGCGATCTGCCACGGAACGGTCATGCACGGCACGGATACCAGCGCGGGCCCCCCGACAAGGCCCAGGGCGTCAGATGTGAGGACGTCGAACTGGTCGGTGTTGCCAGACTCGACGGTCGAGACCTCGATCGGAACAGATGCGAAAGGCTTGCCGTGGTAGTTCAGTTTCGCTGTGAATCGGCGCGGCTTCACCGGCATGCCGGGAACGTCGATCTCCTCGGGGACGGTGAAGATCGCGGTGAACCCTTCCCAGCCTGTCTCGCCCGCCTCGGCCAGCCGCTCGTGTACTTCCTCAATGTCGAGTCGTGCGACAGTGTCGAAGTCTTTGGAGGTCCGCGAATCGGGGATCCCCCGCCGCATTTCCAACGATGATCCACCCTTGACCAACAGCAGCGGAGCACCGCTGTCATCGGTGAGTATCGCCGCGAATTGCGCGACAACGACCATCGCGACGTGGCGCTGCAATCTGCCAAACACCACACCTTGCCGTTGCGCTGCCTGCGTGAGCCGATCACGCAATGAGCGCAGGTTCGTCGGCGGTGACGAATACGGCTGGTTCACGCCGACGCCCCCTTAGTGCGCACGCCGGGACCGTGTCCATTGAGCGCGGCGCGTAGCTCAGCGGCTGGCGCACGACGAAGCGTGCCCTGCGCTTCGGCCCGGTCGATCGCAGTCCGAAGCTGATAGGGATCAGTGCCCGTGTCCAGGCAGTCTTTGATGGTGCGCACAACCGTCGTGACGGGTATGGCGTCGACCGAGGTGATGTCGGCTGCCTGAAGGTCGCGGCGGTGAAGCCGGTACAGCCCACTCCCGGCTGCACGTGGATGGTTATCACGTGGGACAGTGAGGTGAATGCGCGAAGGGTTGACGTCAGCAAGAGCGTGAAGCGCTAGAGCCGACTCATGCGAGATGACACCGCGACCTAACGTCCACGCCACGGCAGCAGCAAGATCGTCGTGCTCACCGCGCGGCAGAACGGGCACCCGATACACACCACGGCCGGCGCGCTCAAGACGGCCGCGCGCTGTCAGAAGCCGAAGCTGTACCGGGTCGACACCGATATCACGCGCATCGCGCGTCGTGACGTAGCCATGCTGCTCGGCGGCAAGCTCAACAAGCCGATCCCAGATTGCCATGTGCGCAATCGTATCAAATGGATACGATTGCGCACACAAGTTACGGTCGCGTCCTACTGGCTGCCCGATGCGGCCCTGACACGGCAGATGTACCGGCCGCCGCGCCGGTGGCGTCGTTCGCGACAGTGTCACTCTTCCTGCGAGACAATGAGCCACATCGTCATTCGAACGCTCCGACTCACCACACCCGATCACCCATGCACGACCGCTGGATAACCCATGCACGACTACCAGCTTGAAGAGCTCAGCCCACGTGGCTTCGAGCAGCTCGCTGTCGCGCTCGCCCTGAAAGTGATCGGGGCCGGCCTTCAGGTATACGGCTCTGGCCCCGACGGGGGGCGCGAAGCCACGTTCGACGGCCGAATCGACTGGGCGGCCAGCGGCGATGACGATGCGGCCTGGAACGGCTATACGGTCGTTCAGGCCAAACAGTGCGAACACCCCTCCGAGGACCCGCACCGAAACCTCGCGTGGCTCAAGCCGCATCTGCGCAAGGAGATCGACGCGTGGATGGAGCCCGAGAGCCCACGCAGCCGATTTCCCAACAACCTGCTGATCATTACCAACGCGCGGCTGTCGTCGGGAGACCCGGCCGGCGGCATCGACCAAGTCGAGCGCTTCGCCGCGGAACTCCTGGAACGTAAGTACGGGCCACCGGATAGACCAAAGACGCCGCGCGGCCGCGGTCTACGCAACATCAAGTTCTGGCATCGCGATTACCTCAACGCCGCGATCACGGTCAGCGACAGCATCCGCCACGCATTTCCAGCCCTGCTCACCGCCGGCGACATCCTGCACCGAATCCAGCAATTGAGCGGGCAGGACCGACTGCCGGGTGTGGTCGACCCGCAGCTCTTCGCCAAGGTTCTGGTCGATCATGCCCAAACCACACTGGGGACGCAGCGCTGGATCCGCTTCGACGAAGCTGGCCACGACGACTCCGACAAGCAGTCAATCGAGCGCGTCGTCGTCAATCTGCCCGCGCGGGACCAGTACAACGAGCGCACCAACATACTGCGGCCCGTACTGGCCCGCGGCGATGACGTTCTACGCCAATCAGTGTGGCTGTCCGACGAGCCTGATCAGCCCCCGCCACCGCGGCACCTCGTCATCACCGGCGCCCCCGGAAACGGCAAGAGCACGCTGGCCAAATACATCACGCAGGTCTACCGCGCCGCATTCACAAAAAACGAGGTCAACGAGCCCACCATCGCAAACCTGATCACCAGCACCGACTCTTCGCTCAAACGGCTAAGCCTGCGGCCGCCCAGGTCGGCCCGCTGGCCGCTGCGGGTCGACCTCGCCCCGATGGCCGAGGCCATGGGGCCCGACGACGGCGGCCCCACACTGCGGCGCTGGCTGTGCCGCCTGATCAATCACGCCGCCAACGTCGACGTCAATCCCGCCACTCTCGATGACTGGCTTAAGGCTTGGCCCTGCGTCCTGATCTTCGATGGCCTCGATGAGGTCACCCAAGTCAGGGCGCGCCAGCGAGTGCTGAGCGAGATCACCGCGCTGGTGGAAAAGGCCGATGCCAACGACGCCGACCTGTTCATCGTCGTGACCACACGCCCCACCGGCTACACCGAGCAGCTCCTGCCCGAGCACTTCGGCCAGGTGGATCTCGACGACCTGCTTCCGAAGGAAGCTGAAGCCTACGCACACCTGGTCACGCAGCAGCGCTACCACGACGACCCCGAGCGCGGAGAAGCAGTCCTGGTCGCCTTCAAGGCTGCACTGGCCAACCCCGGCTCCGAGCGACTGCTGAAAACCCCACTGCAGGTGCTGATCTTGACCGTCATCGTCGCCAGCTCAGGAGGCCTACCGGCCAACCGATACCTGCTCTTTTGGACCTACTACGAAACGGTGTTTCGGCGCGAAGCCGCCAAGCCAACCACCTATCGGGACTTTTTCACCAACCATCGCGCCGACATCACCGAACTACACCAAGAGGTCGGGTTCCTGCTGCAAGTCCAGTGCGAAGCCACGTTCGAGACACGCGGTCTCATGCCGCGAACGAAACTGCGTGAGTTGGCGAAAGAGCGGCTTCTGGCCGTAGGACACGGCATCGCAGCCGCCAACGAGCTCGCCGCCCGCATGATCGAGGTCGCCACCAAACGACTTGTGCTGCTGGGACCCGACGAGGGAGACACCGTCTCATTCGATGTGCGCAGCCTGCAGGAACTCATGGCCGGGTGTGCCCTTGTCGACGGCAGCGACGACCTGATCCGACACAACTTGATCACCACCGCGGCCAGCCCGCACTGGCGCAACACCTGGTTGTTCGCCGCCGGGCGGCTCTACACCGGAGGCGATCACCATCGCGCCCTGGTTCTCGATATCGTCGCCCGCTGCGACCAAACAGGCCACTGGCCAGGCTGGCTGTATCGCGCCGCACCCGAACTGGCCGCCGACGTCCTCGAAGACGGCGTCGCCGCAACACGACCCAACGACCAACGCCGGCTCATCGAACTGGCATTGGGCAGCCTCGACGGGCCCGTACCGGAGGACACCAAGGCCATCGCACGCGGCCTATCCGCGGCGGCCAAGAGCCCCGAGCACAAATTCGTGATCCGCGACGCGCTGCGAGATGCAGTGAACAGCAACGGTGTTCGCCAGTCGGTGGCCGCCAATCTGCTGTATTTTGGCAAGTTCGGCTCGCAAATCCCCGGACTGCCCGAAGGTATGAGCCGCTACGTCGACATGTGGCGATACAAGCATCCGACCGGAGCCAAGGTGAAAGTCGGCCAGCTACTGCGCGAGGCCCTAGCCCGGTCCGGCGCCGGCGAGGACTATCCCGCTCGCGAGCTCGTCGACGAGGCCTTGGCTGAATGCGACCAGCTCGTGCTGCGGCGCACAGCCTCCGGTGATCTATGGTCAGTGTCCTCAGGGAAGGTCTTCAACTGCGCGGAACTGCACACAGCGCTGAACGACCCAGAGGCTACAGTGTTGCTCGAAATCGCTTTGGACGCATTGCAACCTGAGGACTGGGCAGCGCGTTCGATGCTGGCGCGGGCCTACTGGCCGGCGGCCGCCCGTCGACCCATCGGATCACAATTGCGCTCAACGACGACCGACCCCACGTCCTAGGGCCGCCGCGCGGCCTGTGGGAAAACACCTTTGACGAACCTGCCAATCGAAGCGGTGGCGACGTCTGGGTTATGAGCTACGCACCGGGCGTTTTCGTCGCCACGCCAAATTCCCAAAGTGGTGGTCAATCCGTTGTCTAGGTCCGCTCAGTACCGCCGGGCCCCATACTTTTTGGGGTGTTTCGCAGCGTTGTGTTCCCAAAAGCGTTCCCAAATCTGGCCTCGCTCAGCCCGCATCGGCCTCGGCGGCCATCCGCGTTTTCGAACCCAGGACCTGCTGATTAAGAGTTAGGCGCTCAGGCCGAGACAGACCCAGAGTGATCGCCGCGGCACACTAGAGGAATGGGTATGAGGCCCGAGGGTTCGGCTGCGCTCGCGGCGATCGCGGAGGCCATCGCAGCTCAGCTCGACCAGATCGACTACGGGCGGAAGCTGGCGGAGCAGGGCATCACGCCCGTCTCGCTAGACGAGCACGGCCGGATGATCGAGACGCGCCGCGACGGCACGACGACGGAGATCGACACGCCCCGGTAGTCGACGCCAAATCAGTCAGCCACATTGAAGATCTCGCAACTGGTCGGGGCGGCGGCAGCGAAGGGGTCTAGGTTCCAGGCCGAGCTGGCGGCCACCCACTCCCTAACCTACTCATGTACAGAATTCCGCCAAGAAATGGCGGACGGCAATTTCCGGTTTGGTGGCGAATCCGATAACTAGGAAGTTGTTCAGATCTTGATCAGCCGCAGGTGGCGTCACTCATGCACCGACCCGCCGCTGGGTGGCGAAAATCAAGTATCTCGATTCCGGCCCGACAGCCACACTCTTCTTCTCCAGCCGCCGCCGGTCGTCGCTTCTCCGGGTTCGTGCGATTCTCAACTAGTTCCAGACCGGGCACGCGGAAACCACTACTTGACAGCGTGATCCACCCATACGCGCCGTCGAGTCGGGTGCGTCTAATGTGTCACCGTCACGCAAGTGCCGCTAAGCAAGGCGCCACGCCAAAAACCAGCCCAGTGTCTTCGTGATGGGCGCATCCGCGGGCTATTCACGGCCGATACGCGTTCTGACGCAGTGGCGTGCCAATCAAGCTGTACCCAGAAGATTCGATGCCGTTCATGGATAATCTACATTATCCATGAAATATGCCAGTGATATCTGGCGCGTGCGACCGCTACCCTTTGCTATACCTCGACTTCCAATTCGACTCGACCATCGATGACAATGCTGTCAAGTTCGCGTCGATGTTCGATGAACACCCGGGGAGTCCTGCTGAATCTGGTGGAGCACTCGATCACCGGCAAAGCGCTCGTCGAGGAGTTTAAAAAGATGTTCGCCGCCCGCGGTGGACCGCCGAAGGTGCTGCGTTTGAACAACGGTTCGGAGATGGTCTCTCAAGCGCTGCAACGGTTCTGCGACGATAAGACCGGGATAGTGCACATCCCGCCGGGGTGGGAGGTGGTGAAACCGTTGCCACCGCCCCCCACGAGGTGGTGATCGGGTGGTCATGGTTGGGTATAAAACGCGACTGGGTGAGGAACGTTCAGGACCGTGTTGACATTTACCGGAGGCGATGGCCCGGTATAGCGGACCCGTTAATCGGCCTTTGACCCGCCCTGACCGCGAAACGTCTGTCATGATGCGGGCGATACAGACCTAACAGGCTGGTGCGAAACGACAGAGGAGCGGGCATGGCAAATCCGTCACCACATGACGGTACCTTTGGGAAATGGGTAATGATCGGTGTCGTCATCGTTCTAGTGGGCTGTGGGGCTTGGTATGCGTGGGGGTACTTTCAAGCTAAAGGACAACTGGCCGCAATTTCGACCCGGGATAATGACCACTCGACGTCCGCACCGAGCAATACTGCGGGGCTTACGCTCGACGCCGCAACGCCAAGTCAGTTTGATGCAGACAGCAACTTTACGGATGCCGAAAGACAGCAATGGGCAGTTGAACAGCTGCAAGCACCCAGCCGGGATCCTGATTACCCAAATATGACCGTTCTGGAAGCGGCCCATCAACGCTTGAATGCAAACCTAAAGAAAAACAATCGTATGCCGCTTGAGGAACTTACCGGCTCCCAGCTCGTAGAGCCGGCGCTGTCTAATACCGCTAACGAGTCGAATCTCCTGCGGACCCTTGTAGTCGCAGCTGCTGCGTATGCTAAGGATTTGCCAACTGCAAAGAAAATGCTTGCAGCAGCTTATGATAACGTAATCCTTGATAATCCACATGCGTACGTAATGAAGAGTTTTGGCAAAACCTTCACACTGTCACGTACCGAACGCCGCCAACAAGATGTCCAGGTAACCTTTACTTCGCAAGATATCTCGAAAATCACAGGACAAATGGTTGAGTTTGCGACTCCGGTCGACCCGACCGCCGCCACCCCTTCTCGCATTACCTTACAAATGGATACTCAAGATTTAAGCGGTCGTCCTCTTACGGAAGAACAAGAAAGCTTTATCAATAATCGGTGGGTGATAACAAGCCCTGCTGTTACTTCCTCCGACGCAGGATGGATTGAACCGACTAAGCTCTCCAGTGCGCAGCCCAAGTAATTGAACGGACTGGCCTGACCCCGATCGGTTTGGCGTTTTTCCCGTGATTGAGACCGGGAGATCTGTACCCGTGTTGTTGGGTCCACTGTTGTCAGAGTTGAGGGCAGAGTGATCTTCGGGAGGTCACATGCCTCGCCAGTACTCGTCGCCGGTACGCCGGCAAATCATTGCGCGGCTGCGATCAGGTGAACCGGTAGCCTCCGTCCTGGGTGATCCGCCCCGGCGTGTCAGAGAGCCTCCCGACACGCCGGGGCGGATCATTACGCTCAAGCACCGAAGTGGAGGGCGGGGGTGCCCGCACGATCTGGGAGGATGTTTGATGCGCAGGTTGACCGTTGGCGCGGCGATGGCCCTCGTCACTCTGGTCGGTTGCTCGGGACAGGGAGCGCAGCAGTCCGTGTCGTCAACTGCCAGCACTCAAACTTCGACTGCTTCATCGACGTCCACAGCGCCGGTACGAACCACCCAAGCAGCACTCCCTGTGTCAGGCGACGGCGCCGATCTTCATCTGAACCCAGTCGCTCTCTATGCGGGCTGTACTCCCGGCTTTGTCCACACGACGACGTGGCCGGACAACACCACGTTCGGCCAGCTTTTCAATGCCAAAACTGGTACCAACAGTCGATTCCCTGCACCGACACTTGCCGCAGGTGACGCGTTGGTTGGGTATGCGTGTACCGTCACCGCGACTGACGCCGGTCAACTGCGAATCGTTTACTTCATCACAGCCCGGACGCCGTCGCACGGATTAACCGAAGAATCAACGCATACGGATATTGTTGTCATGGACCCGGCATCGAATACACCGTTGCAAACAAAACCCTACACCGGTCCATATCTTGACGGTGCTGGCCAACAAATGGTGATGTATACCGTTGCCCACGGCTTCGCAGTAGGAAAACTTATCGAGAATGACATAGTTGCTCTCACGATTTATGATGCCGACGGCAACACCCGCAGAACTGTAACTGGAGTTAACGCCGGCCCAACGTTGGACGCCATTTGGCTCTGCTACGACGGATACGCCATTTACCAAAACGGGTCCGGCCTCCACTTCTACGACTTCAATGGAGCAGACGTGGGAATGCTTTCTGACGCATCTGGCCCGAGGCGTGTCGATCATGGATTTCTGGTCGAACGCAACATTTCGAGCAACCCGAGCCCTGACATTCAGCCGGGCCTCTACTACTTTGACATGCGGTCCAAAAAGTCGACCGGTCCCATCGCTCCTTACATCGACTATAATCCAGCCGGTGAGGGGTTTGCTCAGTTACCTAGCGATCGGACCATTTATGGCGAGCGTATTCTCCTTAAGGGCACTCGAGGCGGCGAGGGCAAGTATCTGAAGGTCTTCGATACATCCGAGATGCGCGTGCTCTTGGACCTGCCGGCTGAAAAGCTGGACGGGCTCAAGATCGACTTAGATAATACGAGTATCGGTGGAGACTTCCTCTACATCACCAACGCGTCGGACAATCCAGTGATTAATTTTCTCAACAGTGAGCAAGTATCATCTGGATGGAAACTTCGGCCGGTCGCGCCTGTTCCAGAGGGATGGGTCATTGTCTTGCCCGACGAACCCGGCTCTGACCTCGAGATGTCGGCGGCTAACTTGCGGCGGGGGCAGAACGGTGCGTACGACGGGCCCTGGTTCTAACCTCCATTTTTCGTCCAAGGTGATGGTGGTGGGACTTCGCGGCGGGATGGGCTATGAGGTCAGTTGCCGTCGACACAGGTGACAGAGATTCGCCTGAGCGAAGCCCGGCTCCGCGACAGCGTGCGCGCTCGAGCACTACGGTCCCGACATCAAGGAACCGGTGGTGCGGGAGTTCTGAAGGCGCGGTAATACTGGCAAATATATTGAGCGTCGGTCTCCGAAACACTCGGAGAGACGTAAAAGTTCATGTTAGTAGGCCAATTGCCCGTGTATATCACATCGGTACATTTTAACGTCTTGTTTGGGATCGCCTCAAATTCTTCTGCGCTGTATGTTTTGTCCTCATCGTCGCACCACACACCAGATAGCTCGGATGCATCGTAGCTGTATTCAGCGTAACTCCCGGCAGGAAAAGGCCAGTCAGCATCCGTCAGGTAGCCGCACCTTTCGACGTGACTCATCAACGGTAAAGGCACAGGTCCTGTGCGGTCGCCCGAGGCGGACGCGGATACCTTCACTCCATCGGCAGAGGACACCGGCGGACTGGCTAATGAGCCATTGCCACACGACACCGATGCAGACCACGCAAGTAAGACGATGAACGCCGTTACGATACGACGATGCTGCTGCATGGTCTCCTCCTGAGCTGCATGGTCTCCCCCCGAAGGGTCTCTCGATCCCGCTGGATAGCTTAGGCGAATCTTCCCAATGACGAACGCCCTCGCGAACACATCGCGTCAACAGCTTCGAAGCCGCCGCACGAACACAGTTGATGAGGCACCCCTGGGTCTGCTGCACGATCAGGTGACAGTTTGACCTGACCTACCGTTTGGGTTCCAAATTCGGTGACTATAGTGACGGCCTATCCACCACTCATTCCGGCAACACACAGGCATGGCGTAACTCGCTTGGGCCGCAACACACACGTAGCTTTAGCCAAAGTCGATGGACTGAGGTCCTCCGCAGTCAGGCACACTACCGGAGGGGCCGACGTACTGTGCGGTGCCATCAATCATGACCATGCAAGTGGCGCCGTTTCCCCAACGCCAGGGCCCGAAGGGGCCAGCCGCCCCGAACCCGCCACGTTGGGCGTAGAACGCACCACTAGGGAACGAAATGCCTAGGCAATACTTGATGCCGCCGTAGTCGGACCGCTGCCCACCGGGACAATAATCTTCGTTTGCGTTCGGTATGTGTGGATCGGGGTCCGCCGACGCGGCGGGGCTGAGAATGAGTGTTGCCGCCGCTGCCATCGCGAGGGCTATTCCGGCTCGAAGCTCAAACATCTGCATCTCCTATCGCTGCCGCGGTCGAGGCAGGGGGCAAACTGTGCGGGAGCCCGTGGCGTGCCGAAACCCGCCGATACCGGCCTTCAGAACATCGCTCTCGCTGGGCCTGAGCTAGCAGGGACTCAGGCATGGAAGACTACCTCGTGGCGGCGAACCGGAGCGGCACCGATGCCGCATAGCGCCGAGATGGCTTGGGAGGGAGTGGGTTCGCCGAGTTCGTCATCCCAGTGGGCAATAGTTGTTTGCGGCATACACAGTAAGTACTAGGTCAATGGCGATGCCAACAAGCCCAACTATGTGGCCCCCATTGTTGGTGGCATTGGTGCTGCGCCGTGGGGGCGTCACAGCTCGTGAAACGCGCCATCCGGAAAGGTTTCAAAACCTCGCCGCGTACCGCCGTGCCCCTGCGCCACAACAGATCCTGCAGCACCGCGGCGATTCGGAACTGCCGCCCACCAGCCATCAGCGGCAGCCACGCCTTCCAATCACCCCAGCGAGTATTGGCCAGACCATCAAGCGGTGCTGCCTACGACCTCGAGGACAACCCGGTGAGCAGCTCGCCCAGAGCCTCACGCAGGCTACTTCTGCCGGACACCGAGGTGATGGTTGGTCGGGAATTCGAGCTACCGTGCGCGTGGGACTCACGAACGACGGTTGACGAAATTGGCGAGCGAGTCGTCAATTCGTCAGCGACGATAGGCTCCGTGGAAGACCAATCGAAGCGGTCGCAGGCGCACCCGATTTGCCGCGTCGGGTTGATCGATGACCACCCCTTGTTTGCACTCGCTCTGGAGCAACTCCTCAACACCGCCGCCGACGTGGAGTGGGTGGGAGCAAGCGCAACCGTCGAGGAAATGTTAAGCGACTATGGGCATGTCGATGTTGCAGTCCTGGACCTACGGCTTGTCGACGGCTCGACACCGTACGACAACGTCGAACATCTCCGCGCACGCGGAGTCAAGGTGCTCGTCTACACCTCAGGCGAGCACCCCGAATTGCTGCGGTCAGCGGCACGAGCGGGCGTTCTCGGGATCGTTCTGAAATCGGAACCCAACGAAGCCGTGCTGAGCGCGATCCGCGCGGTGGTGCGAGAGCAGCCCGTCGTCACTAAAGAGTGGGCGGCGGCGATCGACGGCGATCCTGACCTCGGTACGGTCGATCTCAGCCCCCAGTTACAGCGGGTCCTCACGCGATACGCCTCCGGACAAACGGCCGCGGCCATTGGCCGTGGCCTAGGTATCAGCGTCGAGACCGTCAACGATTACCTCAAAAGGATTCGGCTCAAGTACGCAGAAGCTGGCCGGCCGATCCGATCGAAGCTCGATTTCCCGAAACGCGCGATGGAAGACGGCTTCCTGCCGTACCCCCAACGCGGACAGATCGGTACGTGATCCTCGCCGAACGTGCTGCGGATCCAGTCGCCGATGGCCAACGGATCCGGTCGGCACTAAGCCGATTCATCGGCGGCGGCTACGTTCTGTACTTTCTTGTGTGCCTTCCCGAAATGTCTTCCGATGCAGCAATTGTCGCGTGGTGCTGGACACCCCTTGCGGTGTTGTGTGCGTTTGTCCCGGGCTGGTTGATGCTGGCGGTGACGTTCACGCGATCTCCCCCAGCCGCGATCGCCGTGCTCGCCGCGGCGTGTGGGCTCGGATATCTGACGGCGCTCGCGCTGTGGTTCCTCGCTTGGGATGGCGACACCCTCAACGCCGATCGTGCAACATGGCTGGTCCTCTTTCCTGGTCTAGCGAGTCTGGCTCTCGTGGTCGGGCCGCGGCCACGGCTTGCAGGGCTACACCTCGTGGTTGCCATGGTTGCGGGGTATACGGCCAACCACCGAGCAATGATCAGAACCTGTGGATGACCCTCGGTGGGGCGGCATGAAAGTGGGCGCACCTTCCCGGGGATGATCTGAAGTCCAAGGTTCTCTGATCAAGACCGGCGTTGACGCGCTGGTTGGGAAGG
>NZ_JACBJQ010000030.1 GCF_013404075.1 Mycolicibacterium vinylchloridicum | reverse complement strand
TGAGATATGAGTGTTAATATTGATACGTGGATGCAAGTATATATAAGATGTGTACAGATGGCATAGGACACTGTATAGTTGTTTTTTTGTTAGTGATAGGACGACCATCGAGTTTTACACAATGAGTGTCGTCGGCAGCGTCAGAGTTTTAGAAGAGACGGCCGTTACCACCGTCGCCGAAGAAGACCCCCCCGTTCCCGCCCCTGCCGCCGTTGAAGCCGTCCCCGCCGTTACCGAACAAGATGCCGGCGTTGCCGCCGTTGCAGGCTGAGCCAACACATCCCGGCAAGGCATCGGCACCGTCGCCGATGAAAAAGCCGATGATGGGCAGGGAGGGAATGGCTGCGCTGCTGATTCTCGCCATCGCGGCAGTCGGGTTGACGCCCGCTCCCACGAGGCCACTACCGGGTTCATATAGCCACCAGTTGGTCGTCGGAGCCAAGGGTGGAGGGGTCAGCGGCGAACCGAAGGATGTCAGCTGAACGTCGCGAGCGGCGACCGTGTGTGTCGGGCCGCCTGGAGGGACTGCCAGCAGCACGGCGACGCCGACCACTGCGGCTCCGCCTACGCCGGTGGCCGCGAACCGGCGAGCCGAAATCCGTGGCGTGCGTTGTGTCTTGCGATGCTTGGACATCTTGGATCCTTCGAGGAGAGGCTCGGCCCCGCCGAGCGCTGGCACTTCTGAGGCCTTGCCGAGAATTGCCGTCATCGACGCAAATAACTGCTAGTTGCGAGACCCAGGGACCTTGGTCCCCGGAACCGATGCCGATGGTCGGCGTCAGGTCAGGGCCGTCGACCGCAAAAAGGGCGGCCACCGGCTAACAGCAGAAGGCCTCCTGTTAGCGGCGTCATTTCGCTGATTCGGCAAAGTTCTGTCTGCTTCTCCCGCTATCGTTGGGTCGCGTCTTGGGGGAGGGGCAACGATGGCTGCGGCAGCGTATGTGGGACGTATCGGCGGTCTTGCGCTTGCGCTGGGACTGGGAGCCGCCGTCGCAACCGCCAGCCAGGGAGTGGCATCGGCGGCGCCGTCGGACTCATCGGCGTCCTCGGGACGCAATCAGTCGACCGGACACTCGAGCAAGCCTGCAGGCAAGAAATCCGTTGTCAGTCAACGGCTTTCGACAGCACCGCGACCGAGGTCAGCGCGCGGGATCCCGCAGCCGGCCACACCGCCGCCCGACTCGCCCTTGTCATGGACGGTGCTGGCGGTCACTCGACGTCCGGAAGCGGCGGTCGCCGCCGTCAACCAAGCCCCGGTGATCCAGAGCGTCGTGCTGAGCGCGCCGGCACCGGCCACCGGGGCCGTCACCGGCACGGTTGTCGCCGACGACGCGGGCGGCGACAAGCTCACCTACCGGGCCAGCACGTCAGGCAAGGGCAAGGTGACCATCACGACCGCGGGCGTCTTCACCTACACCCCGACCGCGCAGGCCCGGCACAACGCGGCGCTCGGCAACGCCGACGCTCTCCTGACGTCGGACACGGTGAACATCGTCGTCCGCGATCCCGCCGGCCTGAGCGCCACCACCGCGGTCACCGTGCCCATCTCGCCCAAGAACGCCGTGCCCACCGCCAAGACCTCAGCCAACGCGCCCATCGCCAACACCGGCATTGTCTACGGCAAGGTCACCGGCTCCGACGCGGACAAAGACCGGCTGTTCTTCAGCGTGACCCCGGTCAGTGCCAAGGGCGGCACCGTCACCATCAACGGCGGCGGCGCGTTCGCCTACACCCCCACGCCGCAAGCCCGGCACATCGCCGCCGCGGGCATCGACAAGACCGACACGTTCACCGTCACCGTCGACGACGGTCACGGCGGAATCCTGACCGTCCCGGTCACCGTGGCGATCGGTCCGAAGAACGCCGCGCCGACCGGCAAGGCCGCTATCGGGCCGCGTGACGTGAACACCGGCGTGGTCACCGGCTCGGTGGTCGGCGCGGACACCGACGGCGACGGGATCACCTTCGCGGGCTCGATCACGACGGCCAAGGGCTCGGTCGTGGTGAACGCCGACGGCACCTTCACCTACACCCCGACCACCGCCGCGCGGGCCAAGGCCGCGGTGTTCAGCGGGCCGACCGCGGACAAGATCGACACCTTCTCGGTGACCCTGAACGACGGCCACGGCGGCACCACCAAGGTCGCGGTCACGATCACCGTCAGCCCCGGCAACACGATCGCCGCCAACGGGCTCACCACGTTCTGCGGCTGCACCCTGATGCCGGCCGACACGATCTTCCACGCCGATATCAGCGAACTGCCAGTGCAGCCGAAATCCGCCACCTGGCTGGACGTGCTGGGTGCGGGCCGGGGTGCCACTCTCGGTGCCAACTGGGGCAACATGTGGATGAAGAGCACCGGCGGGATGCCGGTCAACGTGGTTGGTGCGACGCATCCCACCGAGAAGGTGGTCTTCAACCGCGGCTACTCGACCAGCGGGCCCAGCATCGACAGCCGGCCCTACGCGATACCGAATCGGCCGATCGTCGAGGGCATGCCGTCGTTACCGGCCTGGGATCGCCACCTGTTGGTGTTCCAAGAGGGAACGTGCATCTCGCAGGAGCTCTACAACGTCGCCAACGGCGTGGAGATGCCGGCCAACAGCCCACTCGACGGTCTTGGCAACGCGCTCTACCGCGCCCGGTACGGATCGAAGTGGATCGCCGAAGCGGGGGTGCACTACGACATGAGCTCGCCGCTGTACCCGGCCATCGGCTGGGCGAACGCCTCACACCTGCCGTATCTGCCGATGATCCTGCGCCCCGACGATCTGGCCCGCGGCAGCATCGACCACATGCTCGGCATCGTCATCGCCAAAGACAAGGGCACCGGCTACACCTGGCCGGCCGGTGGAGGCGACGGGACCGGCGTCAACCCGGACGGCGTGCCGATGGGCAGCGTGCTGCGGCTGCGTTCCGATTTCGACATGTCCGGATACTCGGCCACCACCCAGGTGGTGCTGCGGGCGCTGCAGGAACACGGCGCCGTGATCTACGACTCCACCACCCCGGGCCAGGACGGCGCCAAGCTGCTCGCCATGAGCAACGGTTGGGCCGGAACCGAGCACCTCACCGCCCAGGCCGAACTCAACACTGTGCCGATGAGTGCGTTCGAAGTCGTCGACGTCTCCGGCATCCTGGTCGATCCGGCCACCGGCTGGCAGATTCACATCTGATTGCCGGGCGGGTTCACTATTGCCGCGGCGACCTCCTGTGGTAAACACTCAGCAAACTCGCTCTAAGGAAAATCTCAGCTGGGCGATGCGGTCGGAGCACAGGGAGCACGATGAAGCACAGTGACAGCGCGCGGCGCCGGCGCCGCCAGCCGTACGCATGGCTGGGCGCCGGCGCCGTGACGCTGGGCATCGGTGCCGCGCTGGCCGGCGGATGTGCCGTCGCATCCGCCGACACCGGCGCCGGGTCGGGTTCGGCCAAGGCTTCGTCGAGCAGCTCGGACAGCAGCTCGGCGTCCAGCAACTCGTCGACAACGAAGAAGACGACCGCCCACTCCGCCCGCAGCGGTGTCGCCACCTCGTCGGGTGCAACGGCCGGCTCGCGTAAAGCACCGGCCGCCGCGTCGAGCAACACCCCGGTGGCCGCCGCCGTCGACACCGGCGCACCCGAGACCACGACCGCGGCGACCGGTCACTCGGCGCGCCTGCACACCGCGGCCACCGAGACCACCACGACCGCCGAGACCACCACGGCCGCGGCCTTGCCCGCGGCCGATCCGTCGCCGAACATGAACGGCTACCTGCCGTCGGAGCCGATCGTCGCCGGTGTCGCGGTGAACCTGGCCCAACAGCAGATCGCCGATGCGCGGGCGCTGCTGCAGCAACAGACCTGGGGCAGCGGCAACATTCCGGCCGGCATCGTCGCGATCATCCCGCAGGTGCTGCTCGCGCAGGCCGCGTTGTCCCTCGATACCTGGGAAACCGCGATCACGCCCGCCCAATCGCTGTACGCCAGGACCTCCGGGGTTCCGTTCGTGCACGAACTGGCCGGCGTGAGCCTGCTGGGCGCGCTGCTGCTCCCGACGCTGGC
This sequence comes from Mycolicibacterium vinylchloridicum, assembly GCF_013404075.1. GTDB lineage: Bacteria > Actinomycetota > Actinomycetes > Mycobacteriales > Mycobacteriaceae > Mycobacterium > Mycobacterium vinylchloridicum. The sequence continues at coordinate 75,509 of NZ_JACBJQ010000030.1, read as the reverse complement.
CACCACCGCGCTGACCAGCGCGGGTCTGTTCCTGCCGCTCGTCGGCGCCTTCGAAGGAACCGGCGGCATCACGCCGGTGCAGAACCTGGTCAGCACGGCCGCGCTGAACGGCCGGGTGTACGCACTGGTTCCGGTGGTGATGCGGGCCACCACCGAGCCGATCGTGTACATCTCGATCAACGGCGGACAGAGCACACCCGTGCTCGTCGACACCGGCTCGTCGGGCTTGGTGGTCACCATGGCCTCGGTCGGTGACGCCGCACCCCTGGGATCACCGACCGGCACCGGGTCGAGCGGTTACAGCGGCGGCCTGAGCTATGACTACACGACGTACACGACGACGGTGAACTTCGGCAACGGCATCGTCTCGGGGCCCACGAGCGTGAACATCGTCGACTCCGACGACGAGGCGACAGCACTGGCCTTCTTCCACCAGCTCGGTGGCGCATCCGGGGTGCTCGGAATTGGTGCCAACGCCGCCGGCCCGGGGCCGAGTATTCCGACCACCGCGCTGCCCGGTGAGCTCAGCGACGGCGTTTTTCTCTATCAGGGCCTGTTCCTCGGGATCGCGGGCGTGATGGTGTTCGGGCCCAACCCGTTGCCGGTCCGGACGTCGGTGCCCGGCGCGCCTGATGCTTACCTCAACGTGAAGATCAACAACGGAACCCCGACGCAGGTGGGTGCGATCATCGACTCCGGCGGTGTGTACGGCACCATCCTGTCCTCACAGATCGGTGGCGCCAGTTATGTGCCGGTCGGGACCAGGATCTCGGTGTACACCCCCGACGGTGTGCTGCTGTACTCCTACATCGTCACCTCGCAGAACCGGCCGACGGTGATCACGAGCGGGCTGATCAACACCGGGTACGCGCCGTTCCAGCACGGCCCGGTCTACATCAACTACACCGCGCCCGACGGCATCGGTTCGACCGATTTCGACTACGCCTGATTCTTTGGCGCTCAACGCGACTCGATGATTCCGCTCGTTCAGCAAATAGATAGCTGACAGTTTCGGCGTTTCGCGAACCCGTAGCTACCGACGGGTTTACCCTCCGCAAAGGCAGAGTTGCCGTTGGTCGGGGAGGTTGACAGTCATGGGTGCTTCGCGCTTTGTGGGCCGGGTTGGCGGATTGGCGGTGGCCCTCGGGGTCGGCGCAGCTCTGTTTTCCACGGGATACGGCGTCGCGTGGGCCGACACGTCGACGGGATCGTCGGCGGCAGGCTCGAATTCCAGCTCGTCGAGCGGAAATTCTTCGACGGCCAGTTCGTCGGGTAAGACGACTGCGACGTCGAAACGGTCGGCCGTCGCCGGGTCGGGCAAGGCCGTGGGCGCCGGCGGCGCCAAGTCCGGATCCAAGCACTCGACGGCTGGGGCGGCACCATCGCGCGCCGACTCCTCGGTGTCCGCCCAGACGACCAGTTCATCAGAAGCGGCGGCAAACAATTCAGCATCGCCGCCAGCGAGTTCAACTGCCGCATCGGTGACTTCGGTCGCCGCACTGACTCCCAGGTTGCCCGCCCTGCCCACGCCGGGGACGATCTCGGCAGCGCTGACCACGGCGCTTCACGGTGCCCTGGACCCCTTCACCGGCGGCCTGCCGGCAGCACCCGCTGACTCGCCGCTCACCCTGGCCTTCGCGGCAGCGCAGCGCAGGGTGAACGCGGCGGCGCTGGCCAACCCGATCACCATCGCCCCCGTGTTGGTGATCAACGACGGCATCATCGACGGAACCACCGGCGCCACTGGTGCGTCTGGTCTCACGTACACGCTGATCAGTGGTCCCAGCCTGGGCGGGAAGATCACCTTCTCGGCGACCGGTGACACCAACTACGTGCCAGGGAATTTCAGCTATCTGCCCAACCAATCGGCGCTCAGTGGAGCGACGAACGAGCAGTTCAAGATCCTGGTCGCCCAACAGACGCAGTTCGACCAGATCCTCGAGAGCATCCCGATTCTGGGTGGTCTCGCCGGACAGGTGATCGTCGTCCTGCATCAGACCCCGGTTCTCGGTGACCTGCTGGCACCGATCATCGGGTATTCACAAATCGCCACGTTCAACTCGACGGACGTCCTGCCGGCCACCGACCCGGTGGCCTACACCTACAAGGTGTCTTCGTTCGACGGCACACTGATCAGTGTCAACTGGTTCCCGAAGCTCGGCCTCACCGGATCCGACACGGCGCCAACGATTCTCGACGGCCCCGGCCTGGCCACCCCCGGCCAGACCGACCCGTACACGCAGTACGGCATCGGCGGACTCACCCCGGGTGTGTCACTGCTGCGGGAGAACTACAACGTGGTCAGCTGGGACCCGCGCGGCGAGTTCGCCTCGGGTGGCGTGTTGCAGCTCGACAACCCGTTCTTCGAGGGCCGCGATGTTTCAGCGATCTTGAATTGGGTTGCCGGGCTGGATAATTCGCTGATCGACGGCCCGAACGACCCCCGGGTCGGAATGGTCGGCGGTTCTTACGGGGGTGGCATCCAGCTCACCAGTGCGGCCACCGATCCGCGGATCGACGCGATCGTCCCCGGCATCTCGTGGAATTCGCTGAACAATTCGCTCTACCCGGACGGTGCGTTCAAGACGTCCTACGCCTCGCTGCTGCTGTTGTCGCTGGTGTTGTCGAACGCCCGGATCAACAACCAGATCTATCTGGGCATCATCACCGGTGACCTGATCGGCCTGCTGAGCCAGACCGCGCAGGCGGTGCTGAGCAGCAGTGGTCCCACCTCGCTGCTGAACCAGTTGAAGGCCCCGGCGCTGCTGATCCAGGGCACCGTCGACGTCCTGTTCACCCTCCAACAGTCGATCGACAACGCCGAGACCATCCTCGGCAACCCGTACGACACCCCGGTGAAGATGATCTGGTTCTGCGGCGGCCACGGCGTGTGTCTGACCAACGACGGCTACGACAATCCCAACCTGGCCTCCACGTTCGCCTGGCTGGACTACTACGTCAAGGACGGCAACACCAGCGGGATGCCGGACATCCCCAACTTCCAGTTCACCGATCAGTACGGAACGTGGTTCGAGTCCGATTACCTCCCGACGACGGGCAGCGCGTTGTTCGGCACGCCGGACCAAGCGGTGACCGGGGCCTCGGGCGGCACGCTGGGTATCGTCCCGATCATCGGGGGCTCCGGGCCGGCACCACAGGCCTCGATTCCGTACTCGCTCGGCTTGGCGTCCAAAGCCAGCAATGCGATCAACGTCGCCGTTCCGACAGTGGCCGGCACCAAGTATCTGGGCGCGCCGACGATCAGTTTCGACTACCAGGGTCTGGGGACCAGCCGCTTCGTCTACGCGCAGCTGGTCGACAACCAGACCGGCCTGGTGGTGGGCAACCTGGTGACGCCGGTGCCGGTGACCCTGGACGGGCGCAGCCACAGCGTCACGTTCAACATGGAGAACATCGTCTACAACGTGGCCAACCCGGGCGATGATCTGACCCTCCAGATCACCAGTTCAGCTAGCGCATATGAGAGGTTCACCGCGTTCGGCGTCATCAACATCTCCAATATCGACCTGACACTGCCCACGGCCAATCCGGCGAACATCACCCCGGAGCCGTAGCAACTTTCGGTGCGGGCGGGCCAGGCGTTGACGGCCGCGTAAGTTGTTGGTGCGCGCGGGAATTCGACTAAAGTGCGTCGTGTTGCAAACGTGTGCGACGGGGTCGGGGCGCCTGAGGTCGTAAAGGAATCAGCACGATGACACTGACGAAGATCGCGGCAGCAGCGGCACTTTCCGCGGGGCTCGGCATGGCCGGCCTCGGCGCCGGGATCGCCTACGCCGACCCCGGCAACGGCCACGGGCATGGCCACGGCGACTGGAATTGGGACGACGACCACGGACCCCGGGACTGGCGGGGCCCGTTCTACTTCGGGCAACCGTCGGCGTGCGTGCAGGCCACCGGCCCGTTCGGTTATCTGAGCGGCAGCGCCTGCGTCTAGCTCGACGGCACCACGCCGCGGGCCTTGGGCAGGGTCAGATCGTTGTAGGTCGCGATTCCGGGCGGAGCGGCGACCACCGCGGGAATGGCGTGGATCGGCGGCATGGCCGTCATGATGTGGCCGAGCACGAAGAAGTCTTCGAGCGATTTGGCGTTCTCGATCATGTCCATCGGCGGCAGGAAGCCGACCTGCATGTTGACCGTCGGGCGTCCGTCGATGGTGATCTTCCAGCCGTCGGCGTCGAGCTGCCAGTCGGGCTCCAATGTCTGGCCCTTCTTCCAGCGTACGTTGATGTCGATGACGGTCTTGCCGTTCGCGATGCCCTGCCAGCTGGCGTAGACGCCGGCCACCCGACCGGCCTTGATGGTCCACGACGCCATCGGCAGATCCTCGGTGGTCTGCGCGTATTCGGACACGCACGTGATCTCGTCCAGTTCGACGCCGAGTGAGTCGGCGACCAACTGCACGGCCTCGGCGAACACCGCGGTGCCCTTGGCGGCCATCGGCTGCAGATCGGGATCGTCGATCGCCATGTCGAAACCGACGGGACGCTCGGTCTCGGGGGAGTCGTACAGCGTGGTGTCGGCCGACTCGGCGATGGTGACCTTGTCGACGCGGTCGCAGGCGGTGGCGGCCACGATCGCCAGCAGCTCGGCGAAGCCGGGGCTCACGCCCGAGCCGAACATCGTCGACCCGCCACTCTTGCAGGCCTCCTCGATGCGGGCGCGGCCCTCGCCGAGGTTCTGACCGGTGATGAACGACGCCGAGGCGACCACGTTGACGCCGGCAGACAGGATCCGGACCAATTCGTCGACGTCGATCCACATCGGGTTGTAGACGACGCAGTCCGGCTTCAGCGCGAGCAGGGCGTCGATGTCGTTGGTGGCCGTCACTCCCAGCGGCTCGATGCCGACCAGTTCCCCGACGTCGCGGCCGGCTTTATCCGCTGACCAGGCATAACAGCCGACGAGTTCGAGGGTGGGATTGGTGGCGATCGCCTGGACGGAGCTCTTACCGACGTTGCCGGTCGTCCACTGGACGACCCGATAGGGAGAATTGTTGGGCACTCGCTCAGCATAGGGTTGCGCGTGATGCCCAGACAGGTATTTAGGTGAACTTTCTTTTTACTCGTCGTCGACGGCGACGTTGCCGCGATTGCGCCGGCGCAGCCGATGGTTCGTCTTGCCGGTTGGGCGCTTGTTGAGCAGTACCCCGGACGACGGGGGTTCGGGCTCGGATTCGGGCTCGGCCTCCGCCGACACCTCGGCGGGTTGCTCGTCCTCGACGGTCGGTTCTTCATCGACCGCCGCGGTCTCGTCGACCTCGTCTGCCGACGGGGTCTCTGCGATGGTGGCGTCTTCGGCTTCGGCCTTCTTCGATTTCTTCGGTTTCTTGGGCTTCGGCGCCTTGGCCGGCAGCTCGGCGGTGTACGCCAGGTAGAACGCCAGCAGCGCCAGGACAGCGATCGCGGCGGCTGCGCCGTAGATCCCGAACAGCCACGGTCCGCCCTTGTTAAGGCTCACCCAGATCTCGGCAACCGCGGTGCCCACGATCAGCACACCGGCCAGCACGTGCAAGATCACCGACCACACCCGCAGCCGCTGCGCCAGTTGCGGGGTGTGCTTCTCGGGCTCGCGGTTCGCCAGCAGCGTGAGCAGCACCGGCAGCGCGGCCAGGGCCATCAGCACTCCGGCGGCGATGCGCAGCACGGTGCCCAGCGTGTGTGAGGTGTCGCCCATCAATTCCCACCACCGGGGCAGGACGAACAGGAAGTACAGGACGCCGGACAGCACCCAGAGTGCGAGGTGCGCTGCTGTCACGACGGCGCGCATACCCCTCCTACCTCAACATCTCTAAAAACACTGAAATCCGAGGTGCGACCAGGCGCTGTGATCCCCCCGATCGCACCTCGGACAGGTGCGGAGGATAGGGGATTTGAACCCCTGAGGGCTGTTAACCCAACCCGCGTTCCAGGCGAGCGCCATAGGCCACTAGGCGAATCCTCCGTCGGCAATGGTAGCCGACTCGCGGAGTGCCTCGCCCCGGCTGCCTGACCCACCTTGTCTTGCCGCCTCCGCGGCAGGGTGCCCGCCGGCGGGTATTACACTCGCAACGGACCCCGCGCGGCGTCTATCCTGTGAACTCCCCCAGGGCCGGAAGGCAGCAAGGGTCAATGGGCTCTGGCGGGTGCGCGGGGTCCCCTTCTTGAAAGGCGCACGGTGTCGTTTTTGTCCCTGGGCCCCGATGAGTTGCGAGCCCAGCATGAATTGCAGCGGCAGAACTACGCCGACCTGCAGGCCAAGAAGCTGTCCTTGGACCTCACCCGCGGCAAGCCGTCGGCGCAGCAGCTCGACCTGTCGAACGCGCTGTTGAGCCTGCCCGGCGACCAGTTTCGCGACGAGGAAGGCACCGACACCCGCAACTACGGTGGCCTGCACGGACTGCCCGGCCTGCGCTCGGTGTTCAGCGAACTGCTCGGCATCCCGGTGCCCAACCTGATCGCCGGCAACAACGCCAGCCTGGAGTTGATGCACGACATCGTCGTGTTCTCGCTGCTGCACGGTGGCGTCGACTCGCCGCGGCCGTGGGGCCGGGAGCCGGCGGTCAAATTTTTGTGCCCGGCGCCGGGATACGACCGCCACTTCGCGATCACCGAGACCTACGGAATCGAGATGATCGGCATCCCGATGCTGGAGGACGGCCCCGACGTCGACCTCATCGAAGAGCTCGTCGCCGCCGATCCCGCGATCAAGGGCATGTGGTGCGTACCGGTGTTCTCGAACCCGACCGGCACCACCTACTCGTGGGAGGTCGTCCGGCGTCTGGTCCAAATGCGCACCGCCGCACCGGATTTCCGGCTGTTCTGGGACAACGCCTACGCCGTGCACACGTTGACGCACGATTTCCCCCGGCAGGTCGACATCCTCGGCCTGGCTGAGGCGGCCGGCAATCCGCACCGGCCCTACGTCTTCGCCTCGACCTCGAAGATCACCTTCGCCGGCGCCGGGGTGAGCTTCTTCGGTGGGTCACTGGGCAACATCGCCTGGTATCTGCAGTACGCGGGGAAGAAGTCGATCGGCCCCGACAAGGTCAACCAGCTGCGGCACCTGATGTTCTTCAAAGACGCCGACGGGGTACGGCTGCACATGCTGCGCCACCAGCAGCTGCTCGCGCCGAAGTTCGCCCTCGCCCTGGACATCCTCGACACGCGGCTCTCCGACTCGAAGGTCGCCTCCTGGACCGAGCCCAAGGGCGGCTACTTCATCAGCCTCGACGTTCTGCCCGGGACGGCCAAGCGCACCGTGGCTCTGGCCAAGGACGCCGGCATCGCGGTCACCGAGGCGGGCGCGTCGTTCCCGTATCGAAAAGATCCGGAAGACAAGAACATTCGCATTGCGCCGACGTTCCCGCCGGTATCGGATCTGACGGACGCGATCGACGGCCTGGCCACGTGCGCGCTGTTGGCGGCCACTGAGTCCCTACTGGAGTCCGCAGCTGTCACAGACGGTCGGTAGCCTTCACCCGTGGCGCTCTACCGCAAGTACCGGCCGGCAACGTTCGCCGAGGTGGTGGGCCAGGAGCACGTCACCGAACCGCTGTCCACCGCGCTGTCGGCGCATCGGATCAATCACGCGTACCTGTTCTCCGGTCCGCGCGGCTGCGGCAAGACGTCGTCGGCCCGCATCCTCGCCCGGTCGCTGAACTGCGAGCAAGGACCGACACCGACGCCATGCGGGGTGTGCGACTCCTGCGTGGCGCTGGCTCCCAACGGCCCGGGCAACGTCGACGTCGTCGAACTCGACGCCGCCAGCCACGGCGGTGTGGACGACACCCGCGAACTGCGCGACCGGGCGTTCTACGCGCCCGCGCAATCGCGCTACCGCATCTTCATCGTCGACGAAGCGCACATGGTCACCACGGCCGGTTTCAATGCGCTGCTCAAGATCGTCGAAGAGCCGCCCGAGCACCTGATCTTCGTGTTCGCCACCACCGAGCCGGAGAAGGTGTTGCCGACGATCCGGTCGCGTACGCACCACTACCCGTTCCGGCTGCTGGCGCCGAAGACCATGCGCGCCCTGATCGAGAAGATCGTCGCGTCGGAAAGCGTCGAGATCGACGACGCGGTGTACCCGCTGGTCATTCGCGCCGGCGGCGGTTCGCCCCGCGACACCCTGAGCGTGCTCGACCAGCTGCTGGCCGGAGCCGAGGGCAACCGCGTGCACTATCAGCGCGCGCTTGCGCTGTTGGGTGCCACGGACGTGGCGCTGATCGACGACGCCGTTGACTCGCTGGCCGCGGGCGACGCGGCCGCGCTGTTCGGTGCGGTGGAATCGGTGATCGACGCCGGACACGATCCGCGCCGCTTCGCCGTCGACCTGCTCGAGCGGTTCCGGGATTTGATTGTGCTGCAGGCAGTTCCGGATGCGGCTACCCGCGGCGTCGTCGACGCTCCCGACGATGTTCTGGACCGGATGCGCGACCAGGCCGCGCGCATCGGCCCGGCGACGCTGGCACGCTACGCCGAGGTGGTGCACGCCGGCCTAGGGGAGATGCGCGGCGCGACGGCGCCGCGACTGCTGCTGGAGGTCGTGTGCGCGCGGCTGCTGCTGCCGTCGGCAAGTGACACCGAGGCAGCGCTGCTGCAGCGCATCGAACGCATCGAGACCCGGATGGACATCTCGATACCCGCCGGCGAGGCCGCGATGAGTTCCGGTGCGCCGGCAGCTGCGCCGGCCAAGCAGTACGTGCGCAAGACGCAGGTTCAGGCGGCGCCGCCCGCGCCTGAGGCTGAGCCGGAGCCGGTGGTCGAGGCGCCGAAACCCGTTGTCGAGGCCCCCAAGCCGGTGGTCGAGGCGCCGAAGCCGCCGGAGCCTGAACCGACCGTTGCGCCGCCGCCGGCAACTGAGCCCGCCGCGCCGCCTGCGGCTGCCTCGGGCGAGCCGGGCGCGGCGGCCGTGCGCAGCATGTGGTCGACGGTGCGGGAGAAGGTCAAGCAGCGCAGCCGTACCACCGAGGTCATGCTCGCCGGTGCCATCGTGCGGGCGGTCGAGAACAACACCCTTGTCCTCGGACACGAGTCGGCGCCGCTGGCCAAGCGGCTGAGTGAGCAGCGCAATGCCGATGTCATTCGCGATGCCCTCAAGGACGCACTCGGTGTGAACTGGAAGGTGCGCTGCGAGGTCGGCGTCGGTCAGCCGGTGGCCGAGGCCGAGCCGCTGCCGCCCGAACCCGCGGCCGACCCGGTCGAGGCTCAGCGGGCCGAAGAGGACAGCATGATCGCCGAGGTCGGCCGCGACGACGACGCCGCTCCGCGCCGCGATCCAGAGGAAGTGGCCCTTGAACTGTTGCAGAGCGAGCTGGGCGCCCGCAAGATCGACGGCTAGGTTCTGTGCGCGATCTCGTGGTGCACTGTGGGTTTGCTGTGCCGGGAAGCGCTTGTGGGACTGCGCCTTTACCGTCGACGAATGACCATCGACACTCGTCGGCTAGCGGCTGCGCTGGTCGGCTGCGGCGGGATAGCCCTTGGACTACTGGGCCAGATTCCTTCTGCGGCAGCTGATCCCGATGTACCGCCGAACTGCACCGCAGCCGACATGGAAGGCGTGCGGATGGGTGTGCAGGCCGCGACGTCGGCGTATCTGTTCACCCATCCGGACGTCAACGCCTTCTTCACCAGCATGGCCGGTGTTCCCCGCGCACAGGTCCTCCAGCGGGTGAAGGCCTACATGGCCGCCAATCCGCAAACCGCCTCCGACATCACCGGTATTCGACAACCGTTGGTGGACATCAAGAACCGCTGCGGTCAGCTTCCCGGGTCGGCGGTGTAGCTCCTAAGTTAGGCGTTCCACCACGGGCGCAGCGGCAGCCCGCCGTCGCCGCCCTTCTCGTCGAGCTTGACCGCCAGCACTTGGTGCAGCTGAATCACGTTGGTGTCGAAGCCGAGTCGCGACCCGGCCATGTAGAGGCCCCATACTTTGGCGGTGGCCAGGCCGACTTCCTCGACGGCTTCGTCCCAGTGCTCGACGAGGTTGCGGCACCAGTCGCGCAGCGTCATCGCGTAGTGGTGGCGCAGGTTCTCCTCGTGCACCACCTCCAGACCGACGTCCTGGGCCTCGGTGATGATGCGGCCCGAACCGGTGAGCTCCCCGTCGGGGAACACGTAGCGGTCGATGAAGCCACCGGTCGGCGTCATCCTGTTGTCCGGGCGGGTGATGCAGTGGTTGAGCAGCAGCCCGCCGACGCGCAGCTTGGTCTTCAGGAAGCCGAAGTACGCCGGATAGTTGTGCACCCCGATGTGCTCGGTCAGACCGATCGAGGACACCGCGTCGAATCCGCTCTCCAGCACGTCGCGGTAGTCGCTGTGCCGTACTTCGGCGAGATCGGCCAGGCCCTGTTCGGCGATCGCCTTCTGCGCCCAGGCCGCCTGCTCGCGCGACAGCGTCACACCGATGGCCTTCACGCCGTGCCGCGCGGCGTAGCGGACCATGCCGCCCCAGCCGCAGCCGACGTCGAGCAGCCGGTCGCCGGGCTTCAGCCGCAGCTTCTCGAACACCAGGCGGTATTTGTTCTCCTGCGCCTCCTCCAGCGTCGCCTCTGCGTTCGGATAGCAGGCGCAGGTGTAGGTCATCGACGGACCGAGCACCCACTCGTAGAACGTATTGGATACGTCGTAGTGGTGGTGGATGGCATCGGCGTCGCGTTTCTTGCTGTGGCGCAGGCCTTCTGCGAAACGTCGCCAGCGTGGCAGCGCCTCCTGCGGGGGCGGCGCGATCGGCTTGAGATGCTCGATGCCGATCGAGCGGACGATGTCGACCAGCACTCGCGCCGGCGGCCGCTTGAAGTCGAGATTGTGGGAGAGCGCCCGTAGCAGCTCGTACGGGTCGCCGGGATGCACACCGTGCGTTTCGAGGTCGCCGGCGACGTAGGCGCGTGCCAATCCGAGGTCACCGGGGGCGGTGGCCAGGTAGGTGGTGCCACGCGGGGTGCGCAGATCCAGCCCCAGCTCGGCGTCGACGGGTCCGGCGCTGCTGCCGTCGTACGCGGTGAACTTCAGCGGCAGCTCGCCACCGGCGGTGAACATCTCCAGGATTTCGGCCAGCTTCAGCTTGCCGGGCGCATGCGCATCGTTCTCACGGAAGGTCGTCATTGTCTCTGCACCGCCTTTGCATAGAGGTCAAGCAGCCGCGAATCAGGGTCGTAGATCTTTTTAACGGTCTTATACGTTTCGCCACCGTAGAGCTCGTCAAACTCTTCCCGGCTGTAAAACGCGTCGGAATACAGCGATTTGTGGCCGTCGAGCTCGCTGATCTTCTCCTCGATCAGGCGATTGGTGTGGCCAGGTGAGGGGCCTGCCGGCACCGAGGACCAGAAGCCGATGTTGACGTAGCTGTGCCCGGCACGCAGCGGATACAGCGGCCAGCCCGCCGGATCGCGCAGCCGAAGCGGGCACAACCACAGTGGCTCGATAGGGACGGTGGTCAAGAACCAGTCCAGGAATTCGACGCACCGCTCGATCGGCACCTCGACGTCTTGGACCACACGCTCCAGGGGCGGACGGCCGTGGCGCGCCTCGATCCGGTCGGCGATGTTGAACCGCTGGTCGTAGCCGATCAGCTTCCAGTAGAAGCTGCTGCGGCGGTAGCGCCGAGGCCACCAGCGGCGCAGCTTCGGGTTCTGCGCGCCGAACGCGCGTGAGCACCAGAACCAGTCGGTGTCCCAGCGCCACAGGTAGTCGTGGATGGTCAGTCGGTCGTCCTTCACGCCGTCGGCGTGCTGGATGGACCGGTAGTAGATGTCTTGGCCGGTGTAGTCGCTGACCGCGCCGGCGCCGGTGGTCTGCATGCCCAGGCACAGGTAGCTCTCGTCGGCGCTGAACACCACACCGTCGAGGTAGTCGACCCGCATGCCCTCGTACCCACCGGTCTCGATGATGCGGTCCATGGCCGCGACCATGTCGGCCAGCGTGTGAAATCGCAGGTGCTTGAGCGCAACGAACGGCTTGACCGTTTCTAGCTCGATCCGCAGCCGCACCGAATAGCCAAGGGTGCCATAGGAATTGGCAAAGCTGCGGAACAGGTCCGGGTGTTGTTCTCGGCTGGCCGTGACGACTTCCCCCGAGCCGGTGAGAATGTCCATTTCGATGACCGACTCGTGCGGCAGGCCATTGCGGAATGACGTCGATTCGATACCGAGCCCGGTCACCGCACCGCCGAGGGTGATCGTCTTGAGCTGCGGGACAACCAGCGGGGACAGGCCGTAGGGCAGGGTCGCGGCGACCAGGTCTTCGTAGGTGCACATGCCGGCGACATCGGCGGTTTTCGCGGCCTGGTCGACGGAGATCACGCCGGTCAGGCCGGAGGTGTCCAGCCCGGGGGCGTCGCGTTTGGCGCGGGCTCGGAACAGGTTGGACGTGGGTTTGGCCAGGCGAATCGAGGCGTTCGGAGGTATGGCGCGGTAACTGGCCAGGAGCCGGTCCACGCCGTCGGTGTGAGCTGTCAGTGCTGTGGAAACAGGCACACGACTACGCTAGTCCGCAGCCACAGCCGATGCGACCGCACGGCTGCTGAAACACACCGAAACCACCGCCACCCGAGGAGTATTGCCTGATGGGACAGGTCAGCGCCGCCAGCACGATTCTGATCGACGCCGAGCCGGCGACCGTGCTCGCCGCGATCGCCGACTACCAAGGCGTGCGCCCGAAAATCCTGTCACCGCAGTACAGCGAGTACCAGGTCTTGCAGGGTGGCCAGGGTCCGGGCACCGTCGCCAAATGGAAGCTGCAGGCGACCAAGTCGCGGGTGCGTGAGGTGCAGGTCGCGGTCGACGTCGCCGGCCACACCGTCATCGAGAAGGACGCGAACTCCTCGATGATCATCAACTGGACCGTTTCGCCGGCGGGTCCGGGCTCCAGCGTCACCGTCAAGACGACGTGGAACGGGGCGGGCGGTATCGGCGGCTTCTTCGAGAAGACGTTCGCGCCGTTGGGCCTGCGCCGGATTCAGGACGAGGTGCTGGCCAACCTGAAGAAGAACGTCGAGAGCTGAGAACTCAGCTGCTACGCGGCGGCTGGGTGGCCAGGAACGCCGCGATGCCCTGTACGACGGCGGCTGCGTACTTCTGCCGGCCTTCCGGACTCTCCATCAACGCCGAGTCGACCGGGTTCTTCATGTTGCCGCATTCGACCAGGATCGACGGGTACTGCGCGAGGTTCAGCCCGGCGATATCGCTGCGCGGGTTGAGCCCGTTGGTCCCGATGTAGGTCGACGGCGGGATACCCGCGGCGGCCATCTGGTCACGCATGACGCGGGCGAACTGCACCGACGGCCCGGCCTGGGCCTGGTTGAGCGGCGGGCTGGAGTACAGCACGTGGAAGCCGCGGCCGGTAGGCGGGCCACCGTCGGCGTGGATCGACACGATGGCGTTCGGCGCCAGGGCGTTGGCCATCGCGGCACGCTCGTCGACGCACGCCGCGACCTGGTTGTCGTTGCCGCGGGACATGGCGGTGCGCACGCCGAGCTGGGTCAGCATCTGGCGGATCAGCAGCACGGTGTCCCAGTTGAAGGTGTGCTCGGGGAATCCGTCGTTGGTGGTGGTGCCCGACGTCTGGCAGTCCTTGGTGCCGCCACGGCCGGTGGGCACCTGCTTGGTCAGCGATGCGTCGTTGGCGCCGTTGTGGCCGGGGTCGAGGAAGACGATCATGCCGGCGATGTTGGGTGCGGCGTGGCTGAGCGGGGTGCTCAGCGTTGACGCGACCACCAACACGGCGGCACACGGCGCGGCGACGACACGCACGCGGGCGGACATAAGCACGCGCGTCACCGTAACTCTTCGCCGTCTAGGCTTGAAGTCGCTGACCGCCGTAATCCCCAGGCGAAACCAAGTCGAGACCGAGACGCAAGGAGACTGTCATGCAACCCGGTGAGATACCCAACCTGGAGGGATTTCGCGAACGGGCCGAGGAGATGCGTGACCAGTTGATGCCCGGTCTGCAGGCCGCTTTGCAGCAAGCCCAGGAAATGCAGCAGAAGCTGATGGAGGCGCAGGCCGCGCTGGCTGCCGCCGAGGTGCACGGGCAGGCCGGTGGCGGGCTGGTGCAGGTGACCATGAAGGGCAGCGGCGAGGTGTCCGGTGTCCAGATCGACCCGAAGGTCGTCGACCCCGCCGACGTCGAAACATTGCAGGACCTGATCGTCGGCGCGATCGCCGACGCGGCCCGGCAGTTCGCGATCCTGGCGCAGACGCATCTCGGTCCCCTGGCCGGCGGGGCTGCGCCGGGTCTGCCGGAGGCCTGACTTCTTGTTTGAGGGCCCGGTCCAGGATTTGATCGACGAGCTCGGCAAGCTGCCGGGTGTCGGTCCCAAGAGTGCGCAGCGGATCGCATTCCACCTACTGTCGGTGGAGCCGCCGGACATCGACCGGCTGACGGCGGCGCTGGGCAGGGTTCGCGACGGGGTGCAGTTCTGCGAGGTGTGCGGCAACGTCTCGGATGCCGAGCGCTGCCGGATCTGCAGCGACGCCCGCCGCGACGGCTCACAGGTGTGCGTGGTCGAGGAGCCCAAAGACGTGCAGGCCGTCGAACGCACTCGTGAATTCCGCGGGCGCTACCACGTGCTGGGTGGTGCGCTGGACCCGTTGTCCGGCGTCGGACCGGATCAGCTTCGAATTCGTCAGCTGCTCAACAGAATTGGTGAACGTGTCGACGGGGTGGACATCACCGAGGTGATCATCGCGACCGATCCGAACACCGAGGGGGAGGCGACTGCCACCTATCTGGTGCGGATCCTGCGCGACATCCCCGGGCTCACCGTGTCACGTATTGCATCTGGCCTGCCGATGGGTGGTGACCTGGAGTTCGCAGACGAGCTGACGCTGGGGCGCGCGTTGTCCGGTCGCCGCCAGATGGTGTAGCCCCCTCCGCCCAAACCGACGATCCGCAGAAGAAAGCCGAGTGGATCGCTGCATTTCGTCGATCTCGGCAAGGTGTCGGACCCCAGGGCAACGATGCCGACATGACTGAAGTATTTCTCGGCAGGGAAGCGTTGGGCGATGGCCTGTCTCGCCACCATCTGCAGCGCTGGTACAGGCAGATGTTCCGGGGCGTTTACCTCCCGAAGTATGCGGCGCCCTCGTTGCGCGACCGCGCGACCGGCGCGTGGCTATATACAGACCGAACGGGCGTCATCGGTGGTGTCGCGGCGTCGGCCCTGCTCGGTGCCCAATGGGTTGACGATGACGCGCCGATTGAAGTGCTTGTGGGTGAACGGCGACGGCAACCGGGGCTGATCGTCCGCATGGACCGCCTCGGCGACGACGAAGTCGTGACGGCTGCCGGCCTTCCCGTGACGACGCCGTCGCGAACGGCCTTCGACATGGGCCGGTACCAGAAACGCGCGAGGGCGCTCGCGCGCCTGGATGCGTTGATGCGTGTCGCGCCCATTTGATTCCGCGAGTGTCGAGTTGCTGATGCGGCGCTATGGCCCGGTCAGGGGTATTCGTCAACTCCGCGACCTCCTGCCGTTGATCGACGCGGGCGCCGCGTCACCGAAGGAAAGTTGGCTTCGGCTCCTTCTGATCGACGGCGGGTTGCCCGCGCCAGAGACGCAGATCCCCGTGTTCGACGGCGGGGTGCCGTTCGCCTACCTGGACATGGGTTACCGCGATATCAAGCTCGCATTCGAGTACGACGGCGACCAACACCGCAGCGATCGAGGTCAATACGTCAAAGATCAGCGCCGCCTGCCAGCGGTTGAAAGACAGGGGTGGGAGGTCATCCGCGTCATCGCCGAGGACAGAACCGCTGAGGTGCTATGGCGGGCGAAGGAGGCTTTCCTGCGCCGATGCGGCGCCGAGATCGACGAAAAGCCGAGATTTACCCGCACTTTCGCTGCGTAATGTCGGTTTGGGCGCAAAAGGAGTCAGCGGGCGGCGAGTCGCTCGCGGCGCAGTTGTTCGACCTCGGTCAGGGCGAGGGGTTCCAGAGGCCCGACGACGCGCGACAGCAGCAGGTCCGCCAACTCGGGATTGCGCGCCAGGCAGGGGCCGTGCAGGTACGTCGCGATCACACTGCCCTGGACGGCACCGTCATAGCCGTCGCCTGCGCGGTTGCCGGCACCCTTGACGACGGCGGCCAGCGGCCGCGCGTCGGGACCCAAAACCGTTCCACCGCGGTGGTTTTCGAAACCCGTCAGCGGCTGCGTCATACCTTCGATCAGCGGGGTGGACACCACTTCGCCGATGGTGCGGCTGGGCTGCGGCGAGGTCGTCACGTCCAGCAGGCCGACACCCTCGACCCGCTCACCGGCCGATGTCTCATACCAGTGGCCCAGCACCTGGATTGCCGCGCAGATCGCCAGTACTGGTGCGCCGCGGGCGGCCGCACGCTGCAAACCCTGATGTGTCAGAAGATGTTTGGTGGCCAGCCGCTGGGCGTAGTCCTCGGCCCCGCCGAGGGTGTAGAGGTCGAGCGAGTCAGGTACCGGATCGGCCAGCGTGATCTCGACGATCTCGGCGGCAATCCCGCGCAGCCGCAACCGCTGCCGCAGCACGACGGCATTGCCCCCGTCCCCGTAGGTGCCCATGACATCGGGCAGCACCAGCCCGATCTGAACCTCAGCCACCCATCCTCCCCAACGTGCGAGTCAGCTGCAGAAACGCGGTGTAGTTGGCCACCACCTCGACGTGGCCCCTCGGGCACGACACGATCGCGTCAATTGTGTTGTGCACCAGGGTATGCGGCACGCCTGCATAGCCCAGCCGCACCGCAAGGTCGGTGCCGCGTTCACCGGCAGCGACCACCGGTACGCTCTCGAAATGCTCGAAGTTGACGTCCCACAACCAGGACAGGTCTTCACCGTCGGGTACCTGGCCGTTCACCGAAATCACCACACCCTCGGCGGTGGTGTCGACCATCGACAGCGCCTCCTGCCAGCCGGCCGGGTTCTTGGCCAGCAGGATGCGCGCGGTGTGCTCGCCCATCGGCACGGTCTGGTAGCGGCCTGCGACCTCGTCCACCGCGGATACGGCGGCCACCGCGGCCGCGGGGTCGGCCCCCAGTGCAACCGCGGCAGCCACCGCCTGAGTAGCATTGCCCCGGTTGACTTTTCCCGGCAATGACAGCCGCATCGGCAGTTCAAGTCCGTCCGGTCCGTAGATCTTCGCCTCGTCGTACCACCATTGCGGGCTGGGCCGCTTGAAGTCTGTACCCGTTGAGTACCAGTGCGATTGGTCGCGCACGATCACCTCGCCGCTGCGCGGGCAGCTGACCGAGTCGTTGGCCCAGCCGCCGCCCGCGGCCACCCACACCACTCGGGGAGCGTCGTAGGCCGCCGAGGTCATCAGAACGTCGTCACAGTTGGCGATCACGATCGCGCCCGGGTGACGAGCCAGCCCGGAGCGCAGTGTGCGCTCGATATGGTTGATCTCACCCACCCGGTCCAGCTGATCGCGAGACAGATTCAGCAGCACGATCACCTCGGGGTTGACCGCGTCGGCGACGTGCGGGACATGCATCTCGTCGACTTCGAGGGCGGCCAGCGGCGCATCGCGAGACCCGGCCAGTGCGGCCACCAAGCCGGCGTCCATGTTGGCCCCCTCGGCGTTGGTGGCGACTGTCTGATGTCGCCGCCCTTGCGGCTCCGGGGGGCCGACGGTGGCCAGTGCGGCCGCCGTCATCCGGGTTGTCGTGGACTTGCCGTTGGTGCCGGTCACGACGACGGTGCGCCGGCCGGCGCCGAGTTGCCCCAGGATCGAGCGGTCCAGGGTCATCGCGACCAGGCCGCCGATCATGGCACCGGCACCTCGTCCGGTCGCCCGGGAGGCCCAGCGCGCGGCGGAACCGGCGGCCAGCGCAGCGCGGCCCCGCAGTGTCATCGTCGGCTTGGACATCGGGACGCAAGTTTATGCGGATCAAACCGTGTTAGCCGACACGGATTCGATGTCCCGGGCACTGTCGGACCTGCGTGCCATCCTGACTATGTGAGCCACACCTGGGGTCGACCTGCCTGCGAGCCGGGCGACGGCTGGGTCGTCGTCGACGTCGAGACCTCGGGTTTTCGGCCTGGCCACGCCCGCATCATCAGCCTCGCCGCCCTGGCGCTGGACCCGCAGGGGCGCGTCGAACATTCCGTTGTGAGCTTGCTCAACCCCGGCGTGGATCCCGGTCCCACCCACATCCACGGGCTGACCGCCGAGATGCTGGAGGACCAGCCGACGTTCGCCGATATCGCGCCGGATGTCATCGACCTGCTGCACGGCCGCACCCTGGTCGCCCATAACGTGGCGTTCGACTACTCGTTCCTGGCCAGTGAAGCCGAGTTGGCCGGTACGGCGCTGCCGGTGGACACCGTGATGTGCACCGTGGAGCTGGCCCGCCGCCTGGAACTGGGCCTGGAGAATCTACGGCTGGAGACCCTGGCCCGGCACTGGGCCGTCCCCCAGACCCGCGCGCACGACGCATTCGACGACGCTCTGGTCTTGTCGCGCGTGCTGGCTCCCGCTCTGCAGCGAGCCCGCGAACGTGAGGTGTGGTTGCCGGTCCGCCCGGCGACGCGTCGGCGCTGGCCCAACGGCCGGGTTACCCACGATGAGCTGCGGCCACTGAAAATGCTGGCCTCCCGGATGCCCTGCCCGTATATGAACCCCGGGCCGTACCGGCGCGGTGGCCCGCTGGTCCAGGGCATGCGGGTCGCGCTGTCGGCCGAGGTGAACCGCACGCACGAGGAACTCGTCGAGCGCATCATTCACGCCGGGCTGGCCTACGCCGATGCCGTCGACCCGCAGACCTCGCTGGTGATCTGCAATGAGCGGACGCCTGAACAAGGCAAGGGATATCTCGCCCGCGAACTCGGCGTGCCGGTGGTGTCGGACCGGCAGTTCATGGATTCGATCGCCTCGGTGGCCAACGGCACCGGAATCGACGAGTTCGCGCCTTCGGTCGATCAGGGTCAGCAGTTCGCATTGTTCTGATATCCCCTTCGCTAGCATCGCCACCTGGGGGGTGATGTCAGTGGAGGACCGCAGGGTCAAGCTGCAATCGGCTTTGCCGATTCTGTCCTCGGCGATCGCCTGCCTTCTCCTCGCCCTCGTGTTCGGTTTCAACTGGGGCGGAGACCACACCGTCCTGATCGTGGACGCCTTGGCCTTTGCCGCCTTCGGCCTCTACGCGGCCGCGTGCTCGACCGTCGCGGCCCGTGCCGCTCACGGACGGAACCGCGCGGCCTGGACCACCATGGCGATCGCGCTATACGCATGGGCGGCCGGAGAATTGACCAGGGCCCTGTACACCCTTGTGTTGAACCGCTCGCTGTTCCCGTCGCCTGCGGACTTCCTGTATCTGGTGTTCGTCGTGCTGATCTGCGTCGCGTTCATCCAGTTTCCGCCCGAACCGACCATGGGCTCCCGCATGCGCGTTCTCTTCGACGCGCTGATCGTCGCGATCTCGTTGTTCATCGTGTTGTGGGTGCTGGTGCTCGGCAACGTGTATCAGGCCACCCGGGTGGACAGCGTCATGCAGGGGCGCGCACTGCTGTACCCGTTGTTCATTCTGTTCATCTTCGTCGCGGCGGTGGTGTTCGTGGTCCGGTCGGGGGCGGGCGACAGCGTCGTGATGTGGCTCCTCATGGGCGCGGTCACGCTCATGGCGTTCTCGGGAGTCACCTTCGCCTTCCTGCAAGGTGCCAATCGCTATCACCCCGGACACCTCACGAGTATTGGCTGGGTGCTTGGGATGTCGTGTTTCGGTGCGGCCGCCCTGCTGAGCCGCCGGCCGCGCTCACCGGTGCCGCCGACGAGTTCGCCGCAATCCTCGCTCGCTTTGTGGCTCCCCTATGTGCCACTGCTGTTGGCCGGCACCATCGGGCCGGCAATCGTGATGACCGGTGTCCTGCGGATCGGTGTCCCGATCCTGATGGCGTTCCTCTGTATCCGCCAGGTGCTCTCCGGGTTGGAGAACCGCCGATTACTGACTGCCGCAGCCGATCAGGCGTTACGTGATCCGTTGACCGGGCTGGCCAACCGCACCCTGTTCCAGGACCGGCTGGCGCACGCGATGGCGCTGCGTCGTCGCGACGACCGCGTGGTGGCGGTGGTGTCGCTGGACCTCGACGATTTCAAGCTGATCAACGACAGCATGGGACATCCCGCCGCAGACAGCCTTTTGATTCGCGTGGGTCAGCGCATCGTCGCCAATGTGCGGCCAGGAGATACCGTCGCGCGGCTTGGCGGCGACGAGTTCGCGTTGCTGCTCGAGGGCGGAGCGGACGAAGCACATCTGGTGTGCGAGCAGGTGATCGCGTCATTCGACACACCGTTCATCGTCGACGGTCACGAAGTGCTGGTGCGTCCGAGCGCTGGCATGGCGGTCACTTTGTTGGCCGAAACAGAGCTCGAGCCAGAGGAATTGGTGAAGCGTGCCGATATCGCGATGTACTTCGCGAAGCGCTCGCGCGATGCGACCGTTCACACGTTCAGCTCGGATATGACGTTGCTCGATCCAGGTGTCGAGGAGGTGACGAACACCGGCGAGAACCGTTCGATCTCCAGTGGTGCGGCGCAGGTGCGCTTGCTCGGTGAACTGCGGCGCACCATCGACCGTGGCGGCCTCGAAATGGTCTATCAGCCCAAGCTGGACCTGAGTACCGGCTACGTCGTGGGCGTGGAAGCGTTGCTGCGGTGGCCCCACCCGAGGCTGAAAGTGCTTCGGCCAGCGGCTTTTTTACCACTGATTCTGCGGCATGGATTGATGCGCCCGGTCACGGATCTGGTATTCACGAAGGTGCTCGACGATGCAGCGCGATGGGTGTCGATGGGGCTGGACGTTCCGGTCGCGGTCAACCTGTTCGCGCCATTGCTCCGGGACGCCTCTCTGCCGCAGGCGGTGGGGAGCTTCCTCCACGAGCGTGGTCTGCCGGCCCAGCTGCTGACCATCGAGATCACCGAGGACCTCGTTCTCGACGAGGTCGGACGGGTGACGGCGGTACTGCAACAGCTGCGCGAAGACGGAATTCGCATCGCGATCGACGACTTCGGCAGTGGCTATTCGGCTTTGAGCTATCTACGCGACCTGCCGATCGACGAGGTGAAATTCGACCGCCATTTCATCGCGGCCGTCGCCACCGATGCGCGGGCCGCCGCCGTGGTCAGCGCGGTGATCGAACTGACCCACAATCTCGGCATCACGGTGGTCGCCGAGGGTGTCGAGGACGCCGAAACCGCGGCATGGTTGCGCGAACATGGCTGTGATATCGGGCAAGGCTATTACTTCAGCAGGCCAGTCCCCGCCGCCGAGATCCCGGACCTGGTGGCCGAATACGCGCAGCGCTCCAAAAGCTGACCCTCACAGCCTGCTGTGCGTCTGACCCGAACAGACTGGGGCCTGCGGACATTCGAATCGAGCGGGCGTAGCGTCGAGTTGGGCCCACCGACTACCCGCTTGGAGAAGGCAGTCCCGACATGAAGAAGATATTCGCCGCCACCGTTGGTGGGGCGGCAATTGCGCTACTCGCAGTGTTCGCCGCGGCCAACGGCGCCAGTGGCTCGGGAACCACCCATGTCACGGCCGATTCCGGTCAGGAGTCGAAATTCCCGACGCCGACGCCACCGTCGCCGGCCATGGTGTCGGGAGCCGTGACGACGACCGCTGCATCGATCAAATAGCCGCAGAGGGCTGGCAGCCACTACGCAAGTAGTACGCTGGCGGTTCTGATGCCGCCAAATCCCGAACGCCGCACCGTCATCCTCGACACCGCGATCGACATCGTGGTCGACGTGGGGATCGGCGGCCTCACGCATCGCCAGGTCGACGACCGTGCCAACCTGCCGGCGGGGACCACCTCGAACTATTTCCGGACCCGCCTGGCGCTGCTGGAAGCCGTCGCCGCTCACGTCGTCGACCTGCACTGGCGGCACGTGGAAACGCTGCAGGCGGCTCTTCCGTCACCGATGAACCGGGCGGGCGTGGCGGCGCTGATGACCCGGATGGTCGCCGATCCCGACGACGCCTCACGGCGACGGACGCTGGCCCGGTTCGAGTTGTTCATCGAGGCGATCCGACGGCCTGAATTGCAGCCGTTCATCTATGAATTGCAGCGTGCCGCCATGAAGACCGCCGGCCTGCTGCTGGCCTCGGCCGGCATCGACGCCTCGCCCGAGCAGATCGACCACATGACCCGGCTGCTCAACGGATTGGCGTTCAGCAACCTCACGATCGATCAACCCGACGGGTATGACCCGGCCGGGCTGATCGATCGCTTGCTCGACGCTGTGTTCGCGACCTAGTTCCGGAGTCGCCAGCTCGCCGAATCTAGCTCAGCGCCTTGGCCTTCAGCGCCTCGAACTCCTGTGCCGAGATGGTCCCGGCATCCAGGAGTTGTTTGGCGTGCTCGATCTCCTGCGCGGGCGAACGTCCGGCGGCTTCGCGGATGTAGGCGTCGGTGTCCTTCTTGGCCGCCATCGCGGCCTCCCGAGCCCGTTCGGTCATTCCTCGTCCGCGCGCGATCAGATAGATCAGCGCGGTCAGCCATGGGAACACGATCAGGAAGATCACCCAGACGGCCTTGATCCAGCCGGACGTCGTGTGATCACGCCAGAAGAGATCCACCAGGATCTGGAACAGCACCAGCAGATAGGCGATCCACGCGAAGATGATCAGGAAGTGCCAGAGGAAATCCCATGTCGAACCCCAGTCCATGACCTACTCCTATGTTGTTGGGATAGCTCCGATTCGGGCTGCCCGGTTCACGGCGGAGACCACCGCCCGCAGCGACGCGGTGGTGATCGACGTCGCGATACCGACACCCCACACTGTGCGTCCACCGATGGAGGCCTCGACGTAGGCGGCGGCGGCGGCCTCCTCGCCGGCTGACATCGCGTGCTCGGAGTAGTCCAGCACGCTCACATCGAAACCGACCGTGCCCAGGGCGTCGACGAACGCCGCCAATGGACCGTTGCCCTGGCCGGTGATCTCGGTTTCGACCCCGTCGATCTTCACGACGGCCTCGATGACATCGGTACCGCCGTCGACCTCCGCGCCGAGCACCTTCTGGCGGATGCGCTCCAAAGGCTTTACGGGTGACAGGTATTCGTCGGCGAACGCGTCCCACATCTCCTTGGGCGACACCTCGCCGCCTTCGCCGTCGGTAATCGCTTGGATCGCTTGGGAGAACTCGATCTGCAGCCTGCGCGGCAGCACCAGACCGTGATCGGCCTTCATGATGTAGGCGACCCCGCCCTTGCCGGACTGCGAGTTGACCCGGATCACGGCCTCGTAGGTGCGGCCCACGTCTTTGGGGTCGATCGGCAGATACGGTACCTGCCACAGGATGTCATCGACGTCCGAATCTGCCTCGTCAGCAGCGACTTTCATCGCATCCAGACCCTTGTTGATGGCGTCCTGATGGCTACCGGAGAAGGCGGTGTAGACCAGGTCGCCGCCGTAGGGGTGCCGTTCGTGAACGGGCAGTTGATTGCAGTACTCGACGGTGCGGCGGATCTCGTCGATGTTGGAGAAGTCGATCTGCGGATCCACACCGCGGGAGAACTGGTTCAAGCCCAGTGTCACCAGACAGACGTTGCCGGTGCGCTCACCGTTGCCGAACAGACAGCCCTCGATCCGGTCGGCCCCGGCAGCAAAGCCCAATTCGGCTGCCGCAACAGCGGTTCCGCGGTCGTTGTGGGGGTGCAAGCTCAGAATGATCGAGTCGCGCGGGGTCAGGTGCCGGTGCATCCACTCGATCGAGTCGGCGTACACGTTCGGAGTCGCCATCTCGACGGTGGCGGGCAGGTTGACGATCAGCGGCACCTCGGGGGTGGGCTTCACGATGTCGGCGACCGCGTTGCAGACCTCGACCGCATACTCCAGTTCGGTGCCCGTGTACGACTCGGGGGAGTATTCGAAACGCCACTGGGTGCCGGGATACTTCTTCGCCTCCTCGACGCACAGGCGCGCGCCGTCGGTGGCGATCTTCTTGACTTCCTCACGGCCGGCGCGGAATACGACCCTGCGCTGCAGGATCGACGTTGAGTTGTAGAAGTGCACGATCGCGCGCGGCGCCCCGGCACATGCCTCGAAGGTGCGAGTGATCAGCTCGGGCCGGCACTGCGTCAGTACCTGGATGGTGACGTCGTCGGGAATGGCGCCCTGCTCGATGATCTCGCGAACGAAGTCGTAGTCGGTTTGGCTGGCCGAGGGGAACCCGACTTCGATCTCCTTGTAACCCATGTTGACCAGCAGGTCGAACATGCGGCGCTTACGGGCCGGGCTCATGGGGTCGATCAGCGCCTGGTTGCCGTCGCGCAGGTCGACCGCGCACCACATCGGTGCGTGCTCGATGACCTTGTCCGGCCAGGTGCGGTCCGGCAGGGTAACCGGCTCGACTTCGGCCGCGAACGACCGGTACCGGTCGACCGGCATCGCCGAGGCGCGCTGGGTGTTCCAGGACGGCTGGCCGTCACGGCGCGGGCCGGCGGGCGTGGTGATGGTGCGGGCAGATACGTAGGCGTCTACAGATTCAAACGACGGCTTCTGGGTGGTCACGATTGGCTCCGGGATGTCTTGGGTTGGACTTCAGACCGGCGCATCGCGAAAACCCGCGACGGGAAGCCAGTCTGGATCAGACCCCGTCGCGGCGTCCGAGAAGGAGCACCCGCTGCACAAGTCCGTACTGTACTCCCGCCGGGCCACCTGGCCAAAAGTCGGGGAGCTGAAATTGTGGGGGCAGCCGGGCAGGCAGTGCCCGTTCTGCGCCCAAGAGTTCGCTGACACGGTAAATTGACGACGTTGCAAGCCGTTGATCGGGGGTTTTTGTGCAACTGAGCGTTCGCTCCATGCTCGCGACCGGGGTCTCGGCGACCCTCACCGCCACCGTCGCCCTGGCGCCACTACCCGCCGAATCGCTGCCATCGACTCGCGCCGCGCCCGTCGCGCTGACCGGTGCCTGGCAGGAGTTGCAGACGAACGTCCAGCAGGATCTGGCGAATCTGGCGTCGTTGATCATCACCTATCCCCCCGCGCCGATCCTGACCCAGATCGGCAAGAACCTGACCACCTATTCACGTTGGGCGGTCGGCCAGGACGGGGGCGACCCCGTGCTGATCGCCCAGACCGTGAGCGAACACGTGGCGGCGGTCGGCGGTGTTCTGGTCACCTTCTCGGTGCTGGCGCCGCTCAGCTTCGTTGGGCCGTTCATCGCGCCCGGCGTCATGTTGATCCGGTTGGTCACCGACACCGCGAAGTATCCGTCGACTCCCCAGACCGTGCTGCAGGCGTTCATCGACGCGCCGGCGGTGTTTCTCAACACCGCGTTCAACTGCTGCTCCTCCCCGCTGTTCACCTTGGCCTTCGGCCTGCTGAACCCCGGGCCACTCGGCTACCTGCTGTCGATAGGGCCGGCGATCGCCAAGGCGCTCCAGATACCGGCCACGCCGGAGCCCGAACCGCCTGCCGGCGCGGCAAAAGCGATCGCGGAGTCGACCGCGCAACCGGCCGGTCCGGCTCCCGCCGCCGGCGTCGCCCAGAGCCGTCGGGCGCATTCGCCGACCACCAGACAGAAGACCGTCACCTCGCGCACCGCCAAGCGGCCGAATGCGCCGCGCAAGGCCGATGCGGGTGCCCGAGAGGTGACGTCGTCGCCCGGCAAGGGGCAGTCGGCTAGACCTGCGAGTCCGGGAACGCGATAACCGACAGGAACCGGATCGGCACCTCGATCAGGTCCGCGGGACCGTGTGCGCCCTCGCCGTCGATCTGCAATGAGTCGCCGGGATGCAGCCGGTAGACCGAGCGGCTGTGTGCGTAGTCCATGACGCCTTCGAGCACGTAGATGAACTCGGTGCCGGGGTGCTGGAACAGCGGGTAGGTCTTGCTCTTCTCGGACAGCGTGACCAGCAGACATTCCAGCCGTTTGTGCTCGCCGCGCAGCGAGCCGAGCAGCTGGTACTCGTGGCCCTCTCGGGTACCGGTGCGCACGATCCGCGCGCCGGTTCCGGCCTTGACGAAGGCCGCAGGCCGTTCGACGTCGGCACCGCGGAACAGCGTGGTCACCGGCACGTCGAAGCCCTTGGCCAGCAGCGCCAGCGTGGACAGGCTGGGCGAGGTCTGGGCGTTCTCGATCTTGCTCATCATCGCCTTGGAGATGCCGACCCGCGCCGCCATATCGGCCACCGACAACCCCAGCTGCTGACGCAGCAGACGCACGTTGTGCGCGATCGCCGCCTCGAACTCCAGCTCGACGACCGGCTCGTGCGGTTCGCGATCACGGGCCGTACCCGACTGGTTGCGGAGCAGATCGGTCACAAGCTTCAGTGTCTATCTCATCTGCCCGGCGCCGACATAGGGATACGGGCTCTTCAACAGCTCGCCCTGCGCGAACCGGGACAACCGGAAGTCGGTTTCCGGTATCCGTGGATCGCTGCTTCGGCCGTCGACGACCAAGTCGGCGACCAGGCGCCCGACGGCCGGTGCGATCTTGAACCCGTGACCGCTGAAGCCGGCGGCCACGAACAGCCCGTCGCGGCCACTGGCGGAGATCACCGGGTTCCAATCCGGGGTGACGTCGTAACAGCCGGCGTAGCTCGTGGTTATCGCCGCCTCGGTGAAGCCGGGAAAGCGGGTGCCCACCTTGTCGACGGTGAGGTCGATGAAGTCTTCGGTGGCGCGGTTCAGGTAGTCGTCGGGATCGGCGGTCACCACATCGGACAGATCGCTGTTGCCGAACAGGACGTCACCTCCGAGTTCGGGACGCACGTATTGCAGCGACACCAGATCGGAGAACACCGGCACCGGGCCGAGTTCGACGCCGGGAGAGATCATCACGATCTGCTCGCGAACCACTCGGATCGGGACGTCGATTCCGTAGGGTCCGAGGAACGGACTCGTCCACACCCCGGTGGCGACGACGACGTTGCCGGCGCTGATCCGGCTGCCGTCGGCCAGTTGCACGCCGGTCACGGTGTCACCGTCGGTGAGCAGCCCGGTCACCGTGGCGCCCTGGCGGATTCGCACACCTGCCGCGCGCGCGGCGACGGCAAACGCCTGAGCCGTCTGGTAGGCGTCGCCGTACCCGCCACGGGCTTCCCAACCGAACGCCGCGAACGGCGACAGGTCGGCGAAGGGCCACAGCCTGGCCACCTCGGTGGCGTCGATCTCCTCGGTCTGCACACCCACGGCGCGTTGTGCGGTCATGCTTCTGCGCAGCGAGTCGACGTTGGGTTCGCCGACGCCGACGACGTATCCGGTCTGCCGGAACCCGATATCGCCGCCGAAGATCTCCTCGGCCTTTTCGAACACCTCCAGCCCGACGGTGGCCATCGCTGCCAACGAGCTCACCCCGTAGTGACAGCGCACGATCCCGCTGGACTTGCCGGTCATGCCCGAGGCCACGGTATTGCGTTCGGCGACAACGACATCAGTGATGCCTCGTTGACTCAACGCCCAGGCGGCGGCACACCCCTCGATCCCGCCGCCGACGATCACCACGTCGGCTGTCTCGCTCACAGGCCCGCCCCGGGAATCCACGACGTGCCGGCCAGTGGGACTCGCGCCATCGCCGCTGCCTCGATGGTGACCGCGACCAGGTCTTCGGGTTCCAGATGTTGCAGATGGGCCTTGCCGCAGGCGCGGGCGATGGTCTGAGCTTCCATGGTCAACACCCGTAGGTAATTGGCCAGCCGTCGCCCCGCGTCCACTGGATCCAGCCGGGCCGCCAGTTCCGGATCCTGGGTGCTGATCCCGGCCGGGTCGCGGCCGTCCTGGAAATCGTCGTAGAAACCGGCTGCGCTGCCGAGCTTTTCGTACTCGGCCGCGTACTTCGGGTTGTTGTCACCCAGCGCGATCAGTGCGGCGGTGCCGATGGCCACCGCGTCGGCGCCCAGGGCCATCGCCTTGGCAACGTCGGCTCCGGTGCGAATCCCACCCGAGACGATCAGCTGAACCCCCTTCCTATGCACGCCCAGCTCCGAGAGTGCCTGCACGGCTTGTGGAACCGCTGCCAGCGTCGGAATGCCGACGTGCTCGATGAACACATCCTGGGTAGCCGCGGTGCCGCCCTGCATTCCGTCGACGACGACGACGTCGGCGCCGGCGGCCACCGCCAGCTTCACGTCGTAGTAGGTGCGGGTGGCGCCGACCTTGACGTAGATCGGCTTCTCCCAGTCGGTGAGCTCACGCAGCTCGTTGATCTTGATGGTGAGGTCGTCGGGGCCGGTCCAGTCGGGGTGCCGGCAGGCCGAGCGCTGGTCGATTCCCTCGGGCAGGGTGCGCATCGAGGCAACCCGCTCGGAGATCTTCTGGCCCAGCAGCATGCCGCCGCCACCCGGCTTTGCGCCCTGACCGAGGACCACCTCGATGGCATCGGCCTTGCGCAGGTCGTCTGGGTTCATCCCGTATCTGGACGGAAGGTATTGGTAAACCAGGTATTTGGACTGCCCGCGTTCTTCCGATGTCATGCCTCCGTCGCCGGTGGTGGTCGACGTGCCGACCTCACTCGCACCACGGCCCAGCGCCTCCTTGGCCGGGCCGGACAGCGCGCCGAACGACATTCCGGCAATGGTGACCGGAATCTCCAGGTGTAGAGGATGTTTGGCGTGTCGACCACCGAGAACGACGTCGGTGCCGCAGCGCTCGCGGTAGCCCTCCAGTGGGTAGCGCGACATCGACGCTCCCAGGAACAGCAGGTCGTCGAAGTGGGGGAGTGGACGTTTGGCGCCCCAGCCCCGGATGTCGTAGATGCCGGTTTCGGCGGCCCGCTGGATGCCGGCGATGGTGGCGCGGTCGAAGGTGGCCGATTCGCGCAGGCCCAGGCGGGCCCGGTCGTCTTGGGTGTATGTCATTTAATAGACCGAGCTGTTGTCGATGTGGAAGTGGTAGAGCTGCCGGGCCGAGCCGTAGCGGGTGTAGGCGCCGGTGTCGTCGTCCTCGAACCCGGCCGCCTTGAGTAGACGCCCCAGTTCCTCGTGGTGTTCGGCGCGCATCTCCTTGGCGACGCAGTCTGCGCCGAGCGATGCGACCTCGCCGCGGACATACAGCCGGGCCTCGTAGATCGAATCGCCCAGCGCTTCACCGGCATCGCCGCGGATCACCATCCGACCGGCCTGTGCCATGAACGCACTCATATGCCCGACGCTGCCTCCCACCACGATGTCGACCCCCTTCATCGAGATACCGCAGCGTGCCGCGGCGTTGCCCTCGATGACGAGCAGGCCGCCATGCGCGGTGGCACCGGCCGACTGGGAGGCATTGCCCTTGACCCAGACCGTGCCGCTCATCATGTTCTCGGCGACCCCGGTGCCGGCGTTGCCGTCGATGATGACTTCGGCCTGCTTGTTCATCCCCGCCGCGTAGTAGCCGACGTGGCCGTCGATTCCGATCCGCACCGGGGCATCGACGCCGACCGCCACGTTGTGGGCCCCGGCGGGATTGGTGATCGCGAACTCACCCGAGAGGCCCGGGGTGTGCAGGGCGGCGTTGACCTCCCGCAGCGGTGTGGTGCTCAGATCGAACGTGGCTAGCGTGTCCATGCGTAGACCACCTCGGGCTCGGGCTCCCAGATGACGGCCTTCTCGACACCGGGAAGTCCTGCCAGCGCTCGGTATTCGCTGCCCATTGCCACCCAGTCGTCGGTCTCGGCGATCACCGCCGGCTTGCAGGCGATCGCGTCGCGCACCACAGCGAACGAATCGTGGTTGGACACCAGCAGGGTGTAGAAGCCATCGAATGTGGCACACAGCTCCTTCAATGCTGATTCCACATCGCGGCCGTTGGCCAGCTGATCGGCCACGAAGCGCGCGCCGACCTCGGTGTCGTTCTCGCTGTCGAATGTGACGCCGGCAGCCCGCAGGTCGCGGCGGATGGTGGCGTGATTGGCGAACGAACCGTTGTGCACCAGGCACTGATCCGGGCCGACCGCATACGGGTGGGCGCCCGCCGGGATCACCGCGGATTCGGTGGCCATCCTGGTGTGGCCCACTCCCTGCCAGCCCTGTGCCTTCGCCAGCCCCCACGCCTCGGTGAGTGCGCGGGGGTGGCCGATGCCCTTGAGCACCGCCACATTTGCGCCGAACCCGGCGATGAGCGCGTGTGGGTAGTGCGCGGTCATCGCGGCGTGCAGAGTCTCGGGCGCGACATCAGCCGACACCAGCAGCGTTTCGTCGACGCGATGTACCGACACCTCGCCCAGCGCCGAGTGCAGAGCTGCGGTCATCTGCTCGGGGCTGTCGTCGACGTCCAGCACCGACACCGTGCCCTTGCCGGGCGGCGACCAGTGCGGGTCCCCGTAGACGGCTACACCGGCGGAATCGCTTCCCCGGTCCGACATTTCGCAGAGCATTCCGGTCAGCAGTTCACCGAGCCGGGGGTAGAGCTCCGGGTTGCGCAGGTGCAGACCCACGATCCCGCACATAGCGTTCCTTCCTGACGAAGTCAGAATGCGGTCAGGTACTGGTCGACTTCCCACGGGCTGACCGCACTGTGGTAAGCGAAGAACTCGTCGCGCTTGAGCCCGGCGAAGTAGGCGGCCACCCCATCGCCGACGGCGTCGAGCACGCCGGTGATCACCGCGTCGCCCTCGAATTCATCGACGGCGTGGAGCAAGGTGGGCGGCAAGGCCTTTCGGCCGTCGGCGCCGCCGATCGTGCCGGGATCCAGGCTGCGCTTGATGCCGTCGATGCCGGCGCCCAGCGCCGCGGCGATAGCCAGATACGGGTTGGCCGATCCGTCACCGCCACGCAGTTCCACCCGCTGCGAATCCGGCACCCGGATGTAATGAGTGCGGTCGTTGCCGCCATAGGTCGGCAGCTTCGGCGCCCACGACGCCCCGGAGGCCGTGGTCAGCGCACCGGTTCGCTTGTAGGAGTTGACGGTTGGGCCGACGACCGCCTGCAGCGCGCAGGCGTGGTCGAGGATACCGCCGATGAACGCATAGGCGCATGCCGACAACCCCAGTCCGCGGTCGTCGGCGTCCTCGGGGAACACCGGGGTGCCGCCGCTGGTCAACGACAGGTGCAGGTGCAGACCGCTTCCGGTCCGATCGGAGAACGGCTTGGGCATGAAGGTGGCGATCATGCCCCGTTCGGCGGCAATCATCGACAGCAGGTAGCGCAGCGTGATCACCCGGTCGGCGGTGGTCAACGCGTCGGCGAACTGGAAGTTCTGCTCGAACTGGCCGTTGCCGTCCTCGTGGTCGTTGGCGTAGTTGGACCACCCGAGGGTGTTCATCGCCGTCGAGATGGCGGTCAGATGGTCGTACATCCGGGTGACGCCGCGGGCGTCGTAACAGGGTTGTGCGGCGGTGTCGGCGGTGTCGGCGGTGGCCAGAGTGCCGTCGGCGGCGCGGGTCAACAGGAAGTATTCGACTTCGGCGCCGACCCAGGGTTCGAAGCCGGCGTCGGCCGCCCGCTGGATCAGCGACTTGAGGATGACCCGCGGCGCGTACGGCCAGGGCAGGCCCTCGACATGCGGATCGCAGTGCACGATCGCAAGACCCTCTTTGATGAACGGGACCGGGGTGAACGATGCGGGGTCGGGGATCGCCATCAGATCCGGGTCTTTGGGCTCTTGGCCCATGGCGCCCACGGCGTATCCGGCGAATCCGACGCCCTCGGTGGCCAGCAGGTCGACGGCCTCGACGGGAACCAGCTTGGCGCAAGGCTTTCCGCGGAGATCGACGAACAGCGCGAGGATGAATTTGGTGGCGGACTTCTCAGCCAACTCGGCGAGGGTGGCAGACATGTTCTCTAACAGACTCTTTCGTGGTGCTGGCGAGAGGTTGAGGGGTCGGGCCGGGCGTGGGAAGGAGGCCACGCCCGGCCCGGGTCACCTCAGGCGTACTCGAGCTCGTACGCCGGGTCGCGGTGCACGTGGGTGTCGATACCCTTCTCCTCCTCCTCGGGGGAGATGCGGATGCCCATCGTCTTCTTGATGCCCCATGCGATCGCGAATGCGATCACGAACGAATAGACCATCACCGCACCGGCTGCGACGGCCTGCCGCCACAGCTGGTCGAAACCGCCGCCGTAGAACAGGCCGTTGACCTTGTTCGGCATGCTGTCGCTGGCCAGGAAGCCGATCAGCAGGGTGCCGACGACACCACCGACGAGGTGCACGCCGACGACGTCGAGCGAATCGTCATAGCCGAACTTCTCCTTGAGACCCACGGCGTAGGGGCAGATGGCGCCCGCGACCAGGCCGAGGACGATGGCGCCGACCGGGGTCACCGAACCACAGGCCGGAGTGATCGCGACCAGCCCGGTGATGGCACCGGCTGCCGCGCCGACGCCGGTGACGTGGCCGTCCTTGATCTTCTCCACCGCCAGCCAGGCCAGCGTGGCAGCGCAGGTGGCGACGAACGTGGTGACCATGACGATGGCGGCCGAGTCGCCCGCGGCCAGTGCCGAGCCGCCGTTGAACGCATACCAGCCAGCCCACAGCAGGCCTGCTCCGAGCAGGGTGAGCGGGACGTTGTGCGGCTTGCGCAGTTTGCCCCAGCTCGCGCCCTTGCCCAGGACGATCGCCACCGCCAGTGCGGCCGCACCGGCGTTGATGTGCACCGCCGTGCCACCGGCGAAGTCAATCGCCTTGAGGTTGTTGGCAATCCAGCCACCGACGGAATTCTCGGTCACCACCCCGTCGAACGCGAACACCCAGTGCGCGACGGGGAAGTAGCACAGCACCGCCCACAGGGTCGCGAAGACCATCCAGGCCGCGAACTTCATCCGGTCGGCGGCCGCACCGGAGATCAGTGCCACGGTGATCGCGGCGAACAGCGCCTGGAACAACGCGAACAAACTGACCGGTAGACCGGAGATGGTGGTCTGCGACTCCAGCAGATCCTTCATTCCGGCGAATTCGGTGAAGCTGCCCACGAACCCGCCGTAGGACGTGCCGAATGTCATGGAGAAGCCGAACAGAATCCACAGCACACCGACGATCGCGACGGCGCCGAACGTCATCATCATCATGTTGGTCGAGCTCTTGACCGAGACCATGCCGCCGTAGAAAAGCGCCAGGCCCGGGATCATCATCGTCAGCCCGATGATGCAACACAGCATGAATGCTGTGGTCCCTGTATCCATCTAATCTCCTGCGAGGTGGGCGGCCCCTCCATGGTTGGGCCGTTCACCGGCAGTGAACTTTGTTTCTGTTACGTAGACCCCCTCGTGGTGTTGCCGACGCGTTAAACGTTGGCCCGCACGGCTACGCTGGCTGACCATGCACCGACGACCACGCTGGGTCCTCACGATCACCGTGGTGGTCATTGCCATCGGCGTCTGGGTGTGGTCGACGTGGTTCGACGGGCCGCCGGAGAAGTGCAAGCCGGTGATCGACTTCCTGGACTTCAGCCGGTCGCAGGCCGCGAAAATCGACTCCAAGGGCAACGAAGGCGTTCCGACGGTCGCCGAGGACGCGGCCTATCAGCAGTGGGCCGACGGGCTGGCGGAACGGTCCCAGAAGGTGACCGATCCCGCGCTGGCGGCGCAGACGACCGAGGTGGCCCAGTTGGCCAATCAGTTCGTCGCCGGGTTGCCGACGTTGCGCGCCCAGACCCAGTCGCGCGCCCCGGGCGCCCCCGCGCCGCCCCAGGTCTACGAGATGTCGCTACTCAACGACCGGATCGTCGCCAAGCTCGGGGAGTTGCGCAAGCAGTGCTCCTGAGCAATTGAGCACTGCCTGCGGCTAGATCAGCGAGATGACCGTGACGACCGTCCGGTAGGGATTGGTCGGCGTTCCGGTGCCGGTGCTGCTGGTTTGGTAGGCCGTGCCGTCGGGGCCGATCTGCGCTGCGCCCACCGGCGTTCCGCTGATGGTGAGGTTGGTGACGGTGCCATCCGGTCTTATGACGGTGACGACGGTCCGGTAGGGGTTGGTTGGCGTACCGCTGCCGGTGCTGATGGTTTGGTACGTGGTGCCGTCCGGTCCTACCTGTGCTGAGCCGGCCGCTTGGCCGGAGGCGGTGGTCGTGGTGGTTGTGCCGCCAGCATGGATCACGGTTGTCGTCGTTTGGTAGAGGTCGAAGAGGGTTCCACTTCCGGCGCTGCTGGTTTGGGCGACGGTCCCGTCGGCGCCGACCTGTACCCAGGGATGCTCCGCCAACGGCGATCCAGGATTGGCAGCGGTGGTGATGGTGCCATCGGGGTGGATAACGGTGAGATTGGTTCGGAACGGGTCGTCTTGGGTGCCCGCGCCGCTGTAACTGGTTTGAGCGGTGGTGCCGTCCGGGCCGATCCTCGCCCCTCCGGACGGAGTGCCGGGGCTGGTGGTGCTGGCAGTGGTGCCATCCGGTCGAATGACGAGAGTCGTGGTGACGGGTTGATATCCGTTACCGCCGACATCGGTGTAGCCGTAGCTCGTTTGGGCTGCCGTGCCGTCTAAACCGGTCTGAACGCGGTCGTACCGTTGGCCCGGAGTGGTGGCTGCGCTGGCCGTCCCGTCGGGATGGACGATGGCGACGGTTGTCGGATAGGGGGCGGCATCACCGGCGTGTGGGTTGGTGGTTTGGTACACCGTGCCGTCAGGACCGACATGGTAGAGGTCGTCGGTGAAGCCCGGGACCGTCGTGGTCGTTGTGTTGCCCCCGGGGTGGACGACATTGACATTGATTTCGCCCGCGCTGCTGGCGGTCGGGACAGCCGTGGTGCCGTCAGCGCCGATGTACATCCCGGCAAACCGGCGACCAATGACGGTCGTGCTCGTGGTCGTGCCGTCGGCGTGGATGACGGTGACGATGGTCCGGAAGGGGTCGTCAACCGCGCCCGTGCCGGTGTCAGTGGCTTGGGCGATGGTGCCGTCCGGTCCGGCCGCGACCGCATCCTCGGGTTGACCGCGGCCGGTTGTCGTCGTCGCCGTGAATGTCCCGTCGGGGTGAATAGCGGTGACCGTGATCTGGAAGGGGGCGTCCACTGTGCCGTTGCCGACATAGCTGGTTTGGTAGACGGTGCCGTCAGCGCCAATCTTGGTCGGGGTCGGTTGACCGGCAGCTGTCACAGTGGTGGTGGTGCCGTCGGGGTGGATGACGGACACGGTCGTATCGAACTGGACGTAGGGATAGCCATCGATATCGGTGCGCACAACGGTGATTTGCGCGGTGGTGCCGTCCGGCCCGACGTGAGCAATCGCCGGGCCGCCGGGATTCGTGATCGTCGTAACGGAGCCGCCGGGGTGAATGACGGTGACGGTGGTTCGGTACGGATCGGCCGCTGTGCCGCTGCCTGTGTAGCTGGTTTGTGCAACGGTGCCGTCCTGGCCGATCTGCACCGTGTCCGCCGGGCGACCGGGGCTGGTGGTGCTGGTGGTGGTGCCGTCCGTGTGGATCACCGTGACGGTGGTTCGGTAGGGATCCCCTACGGTGCCGGTGCCGGTGCCCGTTGTTTGGTATGCGGTGCCGTCTGCGCTGGTCTGTACGCCCACGTACAGGACGGCCGGACTGCCGGAGATGGTGATGGTGTTGCTGATGATCGCGGCGGCATGCGAGGTCACGTTCACCGTCACCGTGTTGGTACTGGTGGCGCCGGCACTGCCGAGCAACCCAAACGTAAGCAGGTTGAGCAGGCCGGAAAAGCCGTGGATGCGAAAGCCGTTGCCGGCATCAGAAGCGGTGACGGTGAAGATGTCGGCGTAGTCGGCGGTGCCGTCCCACTGCGGATCGGCGGTGTACGTGTACGTCCCGCCCGACACGCTCAGCGTTCCCCCGCTGCTGCCCACGCCCTGATTGGCCACCGTGTACGTCAGGACATCGCCGTCAGCATCGGTGCCGGCGAACTCGATCGGCTCGGTCGAGCCGCCCGGGGGCAACTGCGCCGACACATCCTGGGCAGCCAGCCGGGGGGTCGAGTTTGCGAACGTGCGGCGTACCCAGCCGAACAGCGATTCCACCAGTGAGGTCTGCGCCGCACCGACCGGTGTCCGAGTCGGGGCCGACATCGACCGCGGTGCCGCCGACATCACCGGTGGATTACGCTGCGCCACAAGCGCTGCGGGACGACGCATCGATTCCGCAGTCGTTGGACGGCCCGCCGATGGCCGGCCGGTTGCCCGGAGATGGCCCGTCGCACCCACTTGGTGATGAGCGGTCCCGGATGTCCGCGGCTTCGCCGACGCTGTCGTTGGTGCGCTATGGCCGGGAGTGGTGCCACCGGACGCCTCGGGAGCCGCGACGGCCACCCCAGATACGCCCGCTATGGCGCTGCCGATGCCCAGGGCCACCGCCAAGGCGCCTACCCGACCGACAAACCGTGCTGCACTCATCGTGCGGTCCCCCGTCCCGCCTGCCCAAGCCATCGGCAATTTCGCAGACAGATCAAAGATTGGGGCACAAAGCCGCCGGAGCCTTCAGTGGCGAACTACTTAACTTTCGACAGCAAATCCTGACCAGTTGAGCACGATCTCCTCCAGCGGCAGCCGCTCCCGTGGCCGGCCGTCGCGCTCGGCGATCTCCGGGGCCACCCGCGCGTAGTCGCCGAGCGTGCCGACCGCGACCACCGCGAGCGCGCGCACCCCGTCCGGCAGTTCGAACGCCGCCCGGGCACCGTCAACGTCGAAGCCGGCCATCGGATGTGCGATCAGGCCACGGGCCACCGCCTCGACCGACAGATTCGCGATCGCCGCACCCGCATCCACCGCGGAGTAGAGGGCCGTGCGATCGTCTTCGCCCTGGTCAGCACAGACCAGGATCAGCGCGCTCGCGGCGTGGGCGTAGCTGTTGCCGCGGCGCAACAGACCGGCGATGGTGGTGAACGTCTCGTCTGTCCTGGCGCCGACGACATACCGCACCGGCTGCCGGTGCCCCCAGGTCGCGGCCCAGCGAGCCGCCTCCAACAGCGCGATCAGCTCCTCGGAGGTGAGCGTCGCGTCGGGGTCGAACGCGCGCGGACTCCACCGGTCGGCGATCGGCGGGTGAATCGGCACCGCGGTCAGGGCGTGACGGTCGCGGGGTTGGTCGGTCACGGCCGCGACGTTACCGCCGATCGGGGCGGGAAAAGCAGGTGCTTCGACCCCTTATCCTTAGAGCCGACATCCGATCGAAAGGGAAGACAGTGGCGCTCGTCGTGCAGAAGTACGGCGGATCCTCGGTATCTGACGCCGACCGGATCCGGCGCGTCGCCGAGCGCATCGTCGAAACCAAGAAGGCGGGCAACGACGTCGTCGTTGTCGTCTCCGCCATGGGTGACACCACCGACGAACTGCTCGACCTGGCCAAACAGGTCTGCCCCGCGCCGCCGCCGCGCGAGCTCGACATGCTGCTGACCGCCGGTGAGCGCATCTCCAACGCGCTCGTCGCGATGGCCATCGAGTCACTCGGCGCCGAGGCGCGCAGCTTCACCGGTTCGCAGGCCGGCGTCGTCACCACCGGCACCCACGGCAACGCCAAGATCATCGATGTCACTCCGACCCGGTTGCGCTCGGCGCTCGACGAGGGCCAGATCGTCCTGGTGGCCGGCTTCCAGGGGGTCAGCCAGGACACCAAGGACGTCACCACCCTGGGCCGTGGCGGCTCGGACACCACTGCCGTGGCGCTGGCCGCCGCGCTGCACGCCGACGTGTGCGAGATCTACACCGACGTCGACGGGATCTTCACCGCCGATCCGCGCATCGTGCCCAATGCGCACCGCCTGGACACCGTCAGCTTCGAGGAGATGCTCGAGATGGCGGCCTGCGGGGCCAAGGTGCTCATGCTTCGCTGTGTGGAATACGCCCGCCGCTACAACGTTCCGATTCACGTCCGGTCGTCGTACACCGACAAGCCCGGCACGATCGTCACAGGATCTATCGAGGACATCCCCATGGAAGACGCCATCCTGACCGGAGTTGCTCACGACCGCAGCGAGGCCAAGGTCACCGTCGTCGGCCTGCCCGACGTACCCGGTTACGCGGCAATGGTGTTCCGCGCCGTCGCCGACGCCGACGTCAACATCGACATGGTGTTGCAGAACATCTCCAAGGTCGAGGACGGCAAGACCGACATCACCTTCACCTGTCCCCGCGACCTCGGCCCGACCGCGGTCGAGAAGCTCTCTGCGCTGCAGAACGAGATCGGGTTCACCAAGGTGCTCTACGACGACCACATCGGCAAGGTGTCGCTGGTCGGTGCCGGCATGCGCAGCCACCCTGGTGTGACCGCGACCTTCTGCGAGACGCTGGCCCGAGTCGGGGTGAACATCGAGCTGATCTCCACCTCCGAGATCCGTATCTCCGTGCTGGTCAAGGACACTGAGTTGGACAAGGCGGTCGCCGCGCTACACGAGGCGTTCGGCCTCGGCGGTGAGGAAGAGGCCGTCGTGTACGCCGGGACGGGGCGGTAGGCATGGTCAATATCGGAGTGGTCGGCGCGACCGGCCAGGTCGGCCAGGTGATGCGCACCCTGCTGGAGGAGCGCGACTTCCCGGTGACCAGCGTGCGGTTCTTCGCCTCGGCCCGTTCGGCCGGCAAGAAGCTGCCGTTCCGCGGTCAGGAGATCGAGGTCGAGGATTCCGAGACGGCCGACCCCTCGGGCCTGGACATCGCGTTGTTCTCGGCGGGCGCGACGATGTCGCGGGTGCAGGCACCGCGGTTCGCTGCCGCCGGTGTGGTCGTCATCGACAACTCGTCGGCCTGGCGCAAGGATCCCGAGGTTCCGCTGGTGGTCTCGGAGGTCAACTTCGAGCGTGACGGGCGCAATCGTCCGAAAGGCATTATCGCCAACCCGAACTGCACCACGATGGCCGCGATGCCGGTGCTCAAGGTGCTGCACGACGAGGCACAGCTCGTGCGGATGATCGCGTCGACCTATCAGGCGGTGTCGGGCAGCGGGCTGGCCGGCGTCGACGAGCTGGCCACCCAGGCCCGTGCGGTGATCTCCGGTGTCGTGGAACTGGTGCACGACGGGTCGGCGCTGGATTTCCCGGCCCCGGTGAAATACGTTGCGCCCATTGCCTTCAACGTGGTTCCGCTGGCGGGCTCGCTGGTCGACGACGGCTCGGGGGAGACCGACGAGGATCAGAAGCTGCGCAACGAGTCTCGCAAGATCCTCGGCATCCCCGATCTCGCGGTGTCCGGGACCTGCGTGCGGGTACCGGTATTCACTGGGCACTCGCTGTCGATCAATGCCGAATTCGCCCAGCCGATTTCGCCTGCGCGGGCGGCCGAGCTGCTCGAAGGTGCACCCGGTGTGAAGCTGGTGGATGTGCCCACGCCGCTGGCCGCCGCCGGTGTGGACGAGACGCTGGTCGGCCGGATCCGTCAGGATCCCGGCGTGCCGGGCGGTCGCGGGCTCGCACTGTTCCTCTCGGGTGACAACCTGCGAAAAGGCGCCGCACTCAACACCATTCAGATCGCCGAGCTGCTGGCTGCTGAGCTCTGAGGGCTGATCCCCCTTGCGCCGAAACCGACATTTGGGCGCGAAAGTGCGAGTAGTATGCGCCATTTCGTCGATCTCGGCGTTGATGGTGAGCCCGACCGCAGTCGCTGACCCGCCCAACCCGGCACCCGATCCGATCCTGGCGCCGCTGGCCCCCGGTCAGGTGGTGCGGATCGGCCCGATCGCCGGCACCGGCACACCGACTCGTGACTACGGCGTCGGCGCCACCGATCTGTGCGAGTTCATGGAATTCCCAACCGAATTGCTGCAGATCTGTGGTGACAGCTTTGCCGGTCAGGGGGTCGGTTTCGGCGGCTGGTTCTCCCCGGTCGCGCTACGGGTCTCCGGCGACTCGGTCGACGATCCAGAGGGTGTGCGCTACACCGGAGTCACCGGCGTGGACAAGCCGCTGCTGGCCGACCCCGCACCGGCGGGCTCCTCGCAGCTGCCGGCCGGGGTGGTGTCGATCAATCGGCAGAACTATTTGCTGGTGACCACCACCAAGGACCTGGTGCCGCAGACCTCTCGGTTGGTGAAAGCCCAAGCCGGACAGGGTGGTTGGCCGACCGTCGCCGGTTCGCAGCGCCCCGCGGCCTACGCGGGCGGACGCCAGACCCAGATCAGCGGCTACTACGATCCCATCCCTACACCGGACTCGCAGTCCGGCTGGGTGTACATCGTGGCCAACAACTTTGACCGGTCCGGCCCGGCGGTGTTGTACCGTGCCACGCCGCAGACGTTCACGGATCGTTCGCGATGGCAGGGCTGGGCGGACGGTCCCGGTGGTGGGTGGAACAAGACGCCGACGCCGTTGTGGCCAGACAAGATCGGCGAGATGAGCATGCGTGAAGTCGACGGCAAGCCGGTGCTGTCCTATTTCAATGCCAGCACCGGGAACATGGAGATCCGGGTGGCCTACGACCCGACCGGTTTGGGCACTGCCCCGGTGACGACGGTGGTACAGGCCGGCGCGTGGCCAGATCCGGTGGAAAGCCTGCCGCCACCCGATGACAACCGGCTGGCGCAGCCGTATGGCGGCTACATCTCGCCGGGTTCGACGCTTGACGAGGTGCGGGTGTTCATCAGTCAGTGGAACACCGCACCGCGCGACCGAGCCCCCTATCGCGTGCTGCAGTTCGCGGTGAACCCGTTCAAGCCGTGGGCGTAGGAGACTCCAAAAGATTCGCTCGTATCCGCACTGCTTGAATTTGAGCAACTCCCACGAGTAACACCGGCCACAACAATCCCGACGCCACGATCAGTGCAATGCGGATCCGGTCGCGGACTGCCTCACCTGCGTGAAATGCCTCGGAGAACACCCAGGCCAGGAACATGAACAACGGCATGCCGGTGGCATAGAGGTAGACCAGCACCGTTCACGCTCCTTACAAGCAACCCCTGAGACATCGTCGCAAAGTTCGCTGACGGTGTCTAGTGGGACTAGCCAAACGGGCGACCTGCCCGTCGGCGCAGGCGGGAGCCGTCTTTCATAGTCAACTCATAGGTGCGACCTAGCCCGCACTGGGCCGCGGGCTCGCATCATCGATTCATGACCGAAACACCCGAGCAGGCCGACGAGCCCGCAACCAGCCCCGTCGCGACGTTGCCGCCACCGCCGTATGTCGCTCCTGTTCCCGTTGCCCAACGACCCAACCGGCTCTACCAAGCTGCAGCCTGGGTCGCAATTGTCGCCGGGACGGTGTTCATCGTCGGGGCCGTGTTCTTCACCGGGTTCGCCCTTGGACGCCACAGTGGGGACGGTGGCTGGCACCACCGCTACGGCGGTGACGGAAACTCACAGCAATTTCACCACCGGGGCGGACCTGGAATGGGGCCAGGGATGGGACCGTGGGGTCCAATGGGTCCAATGGGTCCTGGCGGGCCCGGTGGTCCCAATGCCGGTCCCGGATTCGCACCGGG
Source organism: Mycolicibacterium vinylchloridicum (assembly GCF_013404075.1). Lineage (GTDB taxonomy): Bacteria > Actinomycetota > Actinomycetes > Mycobacteriales > Mycobacteriaceae > Mycobacterium > Mycobacterium vinylchloridicum. The sequence continues at coordinate 34,319 of NZ_JACBJQ010000030.1, read as the reverse complement.
CGGCCCGGGTAACGCCGGCCCTGGCGCTACCGCCAGCCCAACACCGCGGCCTTAGCGGTCGCTCCGAGCCGCCCCGCGCCCTCACCCCCCGAAGGGCGCGGGGCTTTCGGCTGTGATGGGACCGCACTTGGCGGGTACACGCTCTTCGAACGCCCACAGCCGCAGAGAGGGGCACGAAAGATGACAGACAAGTACGCGACGACCGATGCCGGTGCACCGGTCCCGAGTTTCGAACACTCGCTGACCGTGGGGCCGGACGGTCCGATCCTGCTTCAGGACCATTTCCTGATCGAACAGATGGCGAACTTCAACCGGGAGCGCATCCCGGAACGTCAGCCTCATGCCAAGGGTGGCGGCGCGTTCGGTTCGTTCGAGGTGACGCAAGATGTCAGCCAATTCACCCGAGCAGCTTTTCTCCAGCCCGGCGCCAAAACCGAAATGGTCGCCCGGTTTTCCACCGTCGCCGGTGAGCGCGGCAGCCCAGACACCTGGCGAGACCCGCGGGGGTTCGCGCTGAAGTTCTACACCTCCGAAGGCAATTTCGACCTCGTCGGCAACAACACCCCGGTGTTCTTCGTGCGAGACCCGATGAAATTCCAGAACTTCATCCGCTCCCAGAAACGCCTGCAGGCATCCAACCTCCGCGATCACCACATGCAGTGGGACTTCTGGACGCTGTCGCCGGAATCTGCGCATCAGGTCACCTGGTTGATGGGAGACCGTGGCATCCCCAAGACCTGGCGCAACATGAACGGCTACTCCAGTCACACCTACAGCTGGATCAACGCCGCAGGCGAGCTGTTCTGGGTGAAGTATCACTTCAAAACGGACCAGGGCATCGAGTTCCTCACTCAAGAGGAAGGCGATCAGCTGGCCGGCAGCGACGGCGACTATCACCAGCGTGACCTGTACGAGGCAATCGAGGGCGGCAACTTCCCGAGTTGGACGCTGCACGTGCAGATCATGCCGTTCGAAGACGCCAAGACCTACCGGTTCAATCCGTTCGACCTGACCAAGGTGTGGCCGCACAGCGACTACCCGCTGCATGAAGTCGGCCGAATGACGTTGAACCGCAACGTCACCGACTATCACGCCGAGATCGAACAAGCCGCCTTCGAACCGAACAACCTGGTTCCCGGCACTGGTCTGAGCCCGGACAAGATGCTGCTGGCGCGCGGCTTCTCCTATAGCGACGCCCACCGGCACCGGCTCGGGGTCAACTACAAGCAGATCCCGGTCAACACACCCAAAGTCGAGGTGCGCAGTTACTCCAAAGATGGTGCGATGCGCATCCACAACGTCACCGACCCGGTGTATGCGCCGAATTCGATGGGCGGCCCGGAAGCCGATCCCGCGCGGGCGGCGGAGGCGCACTGGGTTTCCGACGGCGACATGGTCCGCTCGGCGTACGCGCTGCGGGCCGATGACGACGATTGGGGCCAGGCGGGGACGATGGTCCGCGAGGTGCTCGACGACGATGCCCGAGATCGTTTGGCACACAACATTATCGGACACGTCTCTCAGGGTGTGAAGGAGCCGGTGCTGTCTCGGGTGTTCGAGTACTGGCGCAACGTCGACCCCGACCTCGGTAAGAAGGTCGAGGAGGGTGTCCGCGGCAAGACCGAGTAGCGGCCGAAATCGACATGAGGGTTGTGATGGCTGAATTTTCACGACCTTCATGTCGAACTCGCGGCCTGGCATGATCGGTTCCATGAGCATCGAGGTCATCTACACCGCGGAATCGACGGCCAGCGGCGGGGGACGCGACGGACATGTGAAGTCTTCGGACGACCGGATAGATCTGGACACCCGCCCGCCCAAGGCCGCCGGTGGCAGCGGCGAGGGCACCAACCCCGAGCAGCTGTTCTCGGCAGGCTATGCGGCGTGCTTTCTGGGCGCGATCCAGGTGGTCGCTCGCACGGAGAAGATCGCGCTCGACGGTGCATCGGCCGTCACCGCGCAGGTCGGGTTCGGCAAGGACGCCGACGGCGGGTACGGCATCAACGCGCGTCTCATCGGATATCTCCCCGGACTGGAGCAGGGGCAGGCCGAGGAGCTGATGGGCAAGGCGCATCAGGTGTGCCCGTACTCGAAGGCCACCCGCGGCAATATCGACGTCACTCTGACCGCCAAGGTCTGACCCGATGCGAACCACTGTCGCGGCGGTGGCCGCGCTGGTCGCTGGTGTTTGCCTGGCCGCGCCGGCGCAGGCTCGTCCGTCCGATCCCGGTGTGGTGTCCTACGCCGTGCTGGGAAAGGGGTCGATCGGCAATATCGTCGGCGCTCCGATGACCTGGGAAGCGGTGAATACCGACCCGGCACAGACGTTCTGGGTCGACCTCCCGGTCTGCAACAACTGGGCCGACATCGGGCTTCCGGAGGTCTTCTTGGATCCCGACCTCGCGTCGTTCAACAGCGCTGTGACCCAGACGTCGGCGACCGACCAGAACCATCTGGTCAAGCAGGCCATCGGGGTATTCGCCACCACCGACGCGGCCACCCGCGCGTTCCATCGCGTCACTGACCGCACCGTCGGATGCGCCGGACAGACCACCGCCATGCACCTCGATGACGGGACCACGCAGGTCTGGTCGTTCGGTGGCGCTTCGCCGACAGCGAACGACGCGGTCTGGGTCAAACAGGAGGCTCTACCTGATGTCGCCGGCCCGGCGGCTCCGGTCACCGACCGGCGCTGCTTCACGCAAACCCGGCTGCGCGAGAACGTGCTGTTGCAGGCAAAGGTCTGCCAGTCCGGCAACGGCGGGCCCGCGGTGAATGTGCTCGCCGGCGCCATGCAGAACACATTGGGCCAATAGCCGTAACGAAGGGCCGGTTTGGGTACACGTCATCGACGTGTCAGCCGGGGATCGAGGAAATTTGTCGGTGCGGTCTGGAAGATGGAAGCCATGACGTTCGTCGTCACATCTGCGCCGGGTCGAGCACTCAGCGGCCCGGGGGCCGCGCAGCGCGTTCTGACCAGCTCATCGTCGGCCGCACTGCACATCGCCGGGGCTTCTCTGGAGCACGGCCCGATCGGCCGGGTCGGTCTGGAACTCGAGGCGCACTGCTTCGATCTGCACGATCCGCGGCGCCGGCCGGGCTGGTCGGAGCTCAACGACGTGATCGCGACGGTGGGTCCGCTGCCCGGCGGCAGTGCCGTCACCGTTGAACCCGGCGGTGCGGTCGAATTGTCCGGCCCGCCGGGCGATGGCCCGCTGGCCGCGATCGCCGCACTGGCCGCCGATCGCGAGGCCCTGCGTTCCGCCTTCGCCGAGGCCGGCCTCGGCCTGGCCCTGCTGGGCGCCGATCCGCTGCGCCGTCCGCACCGGGTCAACCCCGGAGCCCGCTACCAGGCCATGGAACGGTTCTTCACCGCGTCGCGCACCGGGCGGGCGGGCGCGGCGATGATGACGTCGACCGCCTCGATCCAGGTCAATCTGGATGCCGGTCCCCGAGACGGCTGGGCCGAGCGGGTGCGGCTGGCTCATGCCCTCGGCCCGACGATGATCGCGATCGCCGCCAACTCACCGCTGCTCGCCGGGCGGTTCACCGGCTGGGTTTCCAGCCGTCAGCGGGTATGGAGCCAGCTGGACTCGGCGCGCTGCGGACCGATCCTCGGCGCCAGCGGTGACGACCCGTGTACCGACTGGGCCCGCTACGCGCTCAAGGCGCCGGTGATGTTGGTGCACACCCCGGACGCGGTGGCGGTGACCGAGCACGTGCCGTTCGCCGACTGGGCCGACGGGTTGGTGCTGCTGGGCAATCGCCGGCCGACGACCGCCGACCTCGACTACCACCTGACCACGTTGTTCCCGCCCGTGCGCCCACGGCGCTGGCTGGAGATCCGCTACCTCGACAGCGTGCCCGACGAGCTGTTGCCGGCAGTGGTGTTCGTGATGGTGACGCTGCTCGACGATCCAGTCGCCGCCGAGCTGGCAGCCGAAGCCGTCGAGCCCGTCGCCACGGCCTGGGATCTGGCCGCCCGCATCGGCTTGGCCGACAACCGGCTCTACGAGGCCGCCAACCGCTGCGTGGCGGTGGCGGCAGACCGCGCGCCGGCGGAATTATTCGACTCGATGCAGCGGTTGGTGCAGAGCGTGGAGAGTGGCCGCTGCCCAGCCGACGATTTCGCCGACCAAGCCATTCGCAGTGGTATCGAGGGTGCCGTGCTGCAGATGGCAAGGGCGACAGCGTGATCGGGCGCGAGACACTGGCCCGCGACCTCGAGCGGGCGCGCCAGCGAACGTGGGCGCTCACCGACTTCGACGACGCCGAGCTGCATCGCCAGTACAACCCGCTGATGAGCCCGCTGGTCTGGGATCTCGCCCACATCGGGCAGCAGGAGGAGCTGTGGCTGTTGCGCGGCGGTGACCCGCACCGGCCGGGCATGTTGCCGGCCGACATCGAAGGCCTCTACGACGCGTTCGTGCACAGCCGGGCCAGCCGTGTCGACCTGCCCTTGCTCTCACCCGAGCAGTCACGTGCGTACTGCCGCAGTGTGCGCGCCGCCGCCCTCGACGTGCTGGACACCTTGCCGGACCGCGAGGACGACGCCGAGATCGCGTTCCGCTTCGGCCTGGTGATCAGTCACGAGAACCAGCACGACGAGACCATGCTGCAGGCGCTCAATCTGCGCATCGGGTCCCCGATCCTGGCCCAGCGGACCGCACTGCCGGGCGGGCGGCCCGGTGTGGCCGGCACCTCGGTGCTGGTGCCCGGCGGTCCGTTCGTCCTCGGTGTCGACGCCGCAACCGAACCGCTGTCGCTGGACAACGAGCGCCCCGCCCATGTGGTCGACGTGCCCGCCTTCCGGATCGGGCGGGTGCCGGTGACCAACGCCGAATGGCAGCACTTCGTCGATGACGGCGGCTACGCGCAGCAGCGCTGGTGGTCACCCCGCGGCTGGGAGCATCGGATCGCGGCGGATCTGAGCGCCCCGGAATTCTGGAATCGCGACGGCAGCCGAACAAGGTTCGGCCACCTCGAGGAGATCCCCGGCGACGAACCCGTTCAGCACGTCACGTTCTTCGAAGCCGAGGCCTACGCCGCGTGGGCGGGCGCGCGGTTGCCCACCGAGGTCGAGTGGGAGAAGGCCGCCGCCTGGGATCCCGGCGCCGGTGCGCGGCGGCGCTATCCCTGGGGTACCGACGAGCCGAGCCGGCAACTGGCCAATCTCGGTGGGGAGGCATTGCGGCCCGCACCCGTCGGCGCGTACCCCGCGGGAGCCTCGGCCTATGGCGCCGAACAGATGCTCGGTGACGTGTGGGAATGGACCACCTCGCCGCTGCGGCCGTGGCCCGGTTTCACGCCGATGATCTATCAGCGGTACTCAGAGCCGTTCTTCGACGGGGACTTTCGCGTGCTGCGCGGCGGCTCATGGGCGGTGGCCGCGGAGACGCTGCGCCCGAGTTTCCGCAACTGGGATCACCCGATCCGCCGGCAGATCTTCTCCGGCGTGCGCCTGGCTTGGGACGTCTGATGTGCCGCCATCTCGGCTGGCTGGGCGAGCCGGTATCGGTCGCCTCGCTGGTCCTCGATCCGCCGTGCGGCCTGCGGGTGCAGTCCTATGCACCGCGCAGGCAGAAGCACGGTCTGATCAACGCAGACGGGTGGGGCGTGGGGTTCTTCGACGCCGGCGGGCAGGAGCGAAGCGACCCGGGGATGGGGCCAGAGGTGCGGCGGTGGCGCAGCGCGTCGCCGCTGTGGGGGGACGTGTCCTTCGCCTCGGTGGCGCCGGCGCTGCGCAGTCGATGCGTGGTGGCCGCCGTGCGCTCAGCGACGGCAGGCATGCCCATCGAGGCCAGCGCGTCGGCGCCGTTCAGAGACGGCGGCTGGCTGCTGTCGCACAACGGGATCGTCGACCGCGGGGTATTGCCGGTCAGCCGGGTTGCCGAGTCGACCGTCGACAGCGCGGTCCTGGCTGCGCTGATCTTCGAGCGCGGTCTGGAGAACCTCGGCGACACGATCGTCGAGGTCGGTACTGCTGATCCGGGCGCACGTCTGAACATCCTGGCGGCCAATGGGTCTCGGTTGCTGGCCACCACGTGGGGCGACACCCTGTCTGTGCTCCGCCGGGCCGACGGTGTGGTGCTGGCCAGCGAACCGTACGACGACCATCCCGACTGGCAGGACATTCCCGACCGCCACCTCGTCGAGGTGAGCGGGGACGAGGTGTCGATCACGCCGCTGAAAGGACCTTCGTGACGTTCACACTGTCGAACTATCTGGCCGCCGACGCTGCCACCCAGGCGTTGCGCAACGATGTGCGCAACGGATTGACTCAAATGCCGAAGTCATTGCCGCCCAAGTGGTTCTACGATGCCATCGGTAGCGATCTGTTCGACCAGATCACTCGACTGCCCGAGTATTACCCGACCCGCGCCGAGGCGGCGATACTGCGCACCCAGTCGCCGGCGATCGCCGAAGCCAGTGGTGCCGACACGCTGGTCGAGCTCGGCAGCGGCACGTCGGAGAAGACCAGGCAGCTGCTGACCGCTCTGCGCGACAACGGATCTCTGCGGCGATTCGTGCCGTTCGACGTCGATTCGGGCGTGCTGGAGTCGGCGGGGGCGGCATTGGGAAGCGACTATCCCGGTCTCGAGATCGACGCCGTGTGCGGTGATTTCGAGGAACACCTGGCGAAGATCCCGGTGGGTGGGCGGCGGCTGTTCGTCTTCCTCGGTTCGACGATCGGCAACCTGACACCAGGCCCGCGCAAGCAGTTCCTGGCCACGCTGGCCGAGGTGCTCGATCCCGGGGACAGCCTGCTACTCGGCACCGACCTGGTCAAGGACGCAGGCAGGCTGGTTCGTGCCTACGACGACAGCGCGGGTGTCACCGCGCGGTTCAACCTCAACGTGCTGGCGGTCGTCAACCGCGAACTGGACGCGAACTTCGACCTCGACGCGTTCGAACACGTAGCGCGCTGGAACGCAGAGGAAGAACGTATCGAAATGTGGCTGCGGGCAACGACTCCGCAGCGCGTCGGGGTCGGCGCGCTCGGGCTGGAGGTCGACTTCGCGGCTGGTGAAGAGATGCTCACCGAGGTGTCCTGCAAGTTCCGTCCGGAAGTCGTCACACAGGAACTGGCCGAGGCGGGGCTGCGACGCACCCATTGGTGGACCGATCCGGCAGGCGACTTCGGTTTGTCGCTGGCGGTGAAGTGAGCGCACCCGAGACTCTGGCGCGAGACTGGCGCGACGCCAGGCTGCCCCCGGCGGGTGTGCATCTGGACAGCGCCGCGTGCTCGCGCCAGAGCCTGGCAGCCATCGAGGCGGCCGCTGCCCACGCTCGTCACGAGTCCGAGGTCGGCGGCTACGTCGCCGCGCAATCGGCCGCACCTGCGCTGGACGCCGGGCGAGCCGGAGTCGCGGCACTGACCGGAATGTCGCCGGACGACGTGGTTTTCACCACCGGTTCGGGGAACGCCCTGCAGCTGCTACTCGGCGTGTGGCCGATGGAGCGCACGGTCGCCTGCCTGCCCGGCGAGTACGGCCCGAACCTGGCCGCGTTCGAATCCGGCGGGTTCACCCGGCGCGCGTTGCCGGTCGACGGCCTCGGCCGGGTCGACCCTGATGCCGCGCGCATGGCGTTGGGTGACGATCCGCCGGCGATGGTCCACCTGACTGCGCTCGCCAGCCATCGCGGTGTCGTGCAACCTATCTCAGCGGTCGCGGCGGTCTGCCGCGAGCTCGGTGTGCCGCTCGTCGTCGACGCCGCCCAGGCCTTGGCCCACATCGACTGCGTGGCCGACGCCGACGCGGTCTACTCGTCTTCGCGCAAGTGGCTGGCCGGCCCGCGCGGGGTCGGTGTGTTGGCCGTGCGCCCGGCTCTGGCAGACCTCTTGCAATCTCCGGACTGGGCGGGCCCACTGTCTGCACTGCAGTGCCTGGAGTTCGGAGAAGCTAATATTGCTGCCCGACTGGGATTTTCGGTGGCCGTGGGGCAGCATTTGGCCGCGGGGCCGGAGGCGGTGCGTCAGCGCCTGGCGGAGCTCGGGCGGCTCACACGCACGCTGCTGGCCGACGCTCCCGGCTGGCGCGTGGTGGAGCCGGTCGATGAGCCCACCGCGATCACCACGTTGGCGCCGACCGACGGCGCCGACCCCGTACAGGTGCGGGCTCGGCTGATCGCCGAGCACGGCATCGTGACCACCGCGGCCGGCATCGAGCGGGCGCCCCTTGAGATGACGGCACCGGTGTTGCGGATTTCGCCGCACATCGACGCCTACACCGACGATATCGAGGCGCTCGCCACCGCGCTGCGCGCCCTGACCTGACGCGGCTCAGGCCAGAAACTCCTCAAGAGCGGCACGGATCTGCGGTGCGGCAGCGCCGTCGGCCAGCTCGATCAATGCGGCCTCGGCGGTCATGGCGACCCACAGTTGCGCATTCTCCAGCGGATGACGACGCCCCAAAGCGCCGAAGTCCGCTGCGCACTTCCCGGCAAAGTCGGCGTTGCGTCGGCCGATCTCCTGCGCTACAGCGGGTTCGGCGCGTGCCTCGAGCAGCAGCGCGCGGATTCCGCGCTGCTGCAGACACGTGTCGAGATAGACGCGCGCCCCGGTCGTCAATCGTTCGCGCCCCGGCCGAAGATCACCCATCGCCTGGTCGATCTGTTCGGCGATCCGGTCGTGGAACTCGCGGTGCAGGGCAAGAAGGTAGCTCGCCCGGTCGCCGAAGTGGTGAAAGAAACTGCCCTTCGACACCCCGGCTTCGTCGACCAGAAGGTTCACGCTCAGTCCGGTCAGCCCGGTGCGCTCGGCAAGGCGAAGCCCCGACTCGATCAGCTTGGTCCGGGTGGCCGCGGCCGCGGCCTTGCGGCTGACTGCCTGTTGTGGTGGCACGGATCTGACGATAGCATCTATTTGACCGACCGGCCGGTCAATGAAGGGACGAGCGATGCCAACAGCCAGAACCCGGGTGGGCCCGGTTGCGTACTCCGATGACGGCAGCGGGCCCGTCGTCGTCCTGTTGCATGCCGCGCTGCACGATCGCCGCGACTTCGACGCGATCAAGCCCCACCTCGTCCGCCACTATCGGGTGATCGCTGTCGACTGGCCGGGTCACGGCGAATCCCCGGAGCCCTCGTCGGCTCCGAGTGCGGCGCTGTATGCCGATGTCCTGCAAGACCTGGTGGTCGCGCTCGACCTCCCGTCGGCGGTGTTCATCGGGAGCTCCGTGGGCGGCTACTGCGCGTCGCGGCTGGCCATCACCGATCCCGCGCGAGTCGCCGGCCTGGTACTTGCCGACACCGGCGGATTCCTCGGCGGTCCGTTGGCGCGGGCCTACTGCCGGTTCCTCGGGACCCCCGCGGTGATGCGCCGGGTGCTGCCGCGTTTCGTCCGCAGTTATCTGAAGGCGCAGAGCGAGAACGACGATGCCGTCCTGCGCCGGGTCACCGACCGCGCCCGCACCGCCGAGGGAGTGGCGTTGACTGCCGCATTGTGGCGGAGCTTCGCGGCGCCGGAAGCCGATCTACGCAGGCAGGCCGCACGTATCACGGCGCCGACGCTGATCGTCTGGGGAGCCAAAGACACTGCGATACCACTACGATTCGGCCGGGCCACCCAGCGCGCCATCGCGGGCTCTCGACTGGAAGTGCTCGACAGCGGACACCTGCCGTTCTCGTCGCGGCCGGCGGAATTCCATGCCGTCGTCGCGCCGTTCCTCGGCGAGGTTCAGCCGTGTAGCTCGCGGTAGGCCTCGACGGCCCCCGAATGCAAGGGGATGAAGCCGGTTTGGATCATGGACGGGGTGTCGAGATATTGCAGTCCGCGGATATAGGGCGGAACCAGATGCTCGGCTTCGCTGGCCAGCGTGTCGACAGTCGCACTGACCAATTCAGTGGGAATGCCCTGCCGGCACAGCAGCAGATTGGCCACCCCGATCGAGCGGATGCCGGACGGTACGTAGCCACACGTCGGTACCGGTCGAAGAACATACGGGTAGCCGGACAACTCACTCATCCGTCGCGACAGCCCGCCGATGTCGAGGATCCGTAGCGGCCGTACCGCATCCAGTTCGGCGATCGCCGGGGTGGGAACGCCGCCCGACCACACCAGTGCCGCGATGCTGTTCTCGGCGAGGTGAGCCAGCGCGTCCCGGAGGCGATAGGCCACCGGCTCCATCCGGCCGTCGAGTCCGGCCGCCGTGAGCAGCACCCGGCTGGTCGCCGAGGCACCGGAGCCGTCTGGTCCGATCGAGACGCGGGCGCCCGCCAAGTCTGAAACATGCTGTACCGGAGTGGCATCGGGGACGATGACCTGAAGGTAGTTCTCGTACACCCGCGCCACCGCCGACGGGGCGGTCGGTAGCGGGCCGGTGGCGCGGTCGCGTTCGGCGACGTCGGCCAGCGCAAGGCCCATATCCACTGCGCCCGATCGCAGCAGCGCCAGGTTCTCCACACTGCCTGCAGTGGGCACGACCTTGACGTCGATGCCGGGATATTTGCGGTGCAGCTGTTCGGCGAGGATCTGAGAGAACGCCAGATACAAACCGCCCGGGTCGCCGGCGGCCAACCGGATGTGGCCGCTGGGCTCGGTTTTCAGGCAGCCGGTCGTCAGGGCCGCCGTACCGAGCAGGAAGGCGCGCCGAGTCAGTGTCGGGATGCTCACGATACCGCCTCGTCGGCGGCGGGCAGGCGGAAGCGCACCAGCAGACCACCTTCGGGCGCCTTCTCCAGCGCGATGGTGCCGCCATGGCCCGCGGTGATCTCCGCGGCGATGGCGAGTCCGAGACCTGTTCCGGCGATGTCCTTTTGGCCGCGCCAGAACCGGGTTGCGGCTTTGGACAGGTCGGCGTCGGCCAGCCCCCGCCCGTCATCACTCACGAGAAGCTCGACGTCCTCATCGGTGCGCGCCGCCGACACCGAGACGGTGGTGCCGTCACCCGCGTATCGCAAAGCGTTGTCGATCGCGATATCGAGCAGCTGTTCCACGTCGTGGCGGGCCAGTTGGACGACCGGGCCGGGAAGCTGAGAATGGTTCTGCAGCTGCTGGTCTCGCCGGTCGGCAACCGGCTGCCAGAACGTGACGCGCTCAGCGATCACGTCCGCGAGGTCGGTCGACTCGGTCACGGTGGACAGGCCCGCCTTGCGGGTGCCGGTGAGTTCCTCTGCGCGAGCCAGGCGCAGGAGTTGGTGCAGCAGGTTCTCCAAGCGGTCCAGTTCGGCGCTCATCGACCGGAAGGTCGCCTGGCCGGACTCCGTCACGCTTTCTTCGAGAGTGTCCGCGCGTAACCGGACTGCCGCCAATGGGTTTCGCAGCTGGTGTGATGCGTCGGCGACCAGTCGGCGTTGCCGCTCGAGGGAGGCCCGAACCGCTTGTGACATCGTGTTGAACGCGGCGGTGAAGTGGCGCAGCTCGGGCGGGCCGGCCATGTTGGCGGGCGGACCGGACACTCCTTCGGTCATCTCGGCAACGGCCTGCTCCAGACCGGTCAGCGGGCGCAGCACCCATCGGGTGAGCCCGCGGGCTACCAGCACCGCCAGCATGAGCAGTACCAGCGAACCGAGCGCTACCCACATCCAGGCGATCGCGACACCGCGTGCCGCGACTGAGGTGTCGACGGCGGCGACGACCGCACCGACCAGTTGCCCGTCGCGGCGCACGCCCGCTGTGGTCAAAACGTCGCCCTGGTCCCACGGCCAGATTCTGGTCCACCGGGACGTCGGTGCATCGACAAGGGCGTGGTCGGCCGCGGACCTGACGCCAGGATCTGATCCATCGAGTCCCTTGGCGGCCAGGGGTTTACCGTCGGCGTCGACGATCAGCACGCCCTCCCGGTACACCTCGTAGTAGCGGTCGACCACCTGTTGCAACGGAGCGCCCGCAACGGCGGCCTCGTCGGCCAGGGCGACCGCTTGTCGATCGCGTTCGGCAGCCAGGGTCGAGGTCCGGCGGTCTGCCACGCTCAGGGCCAGCGGTACAGCGAGGGCAAGAACCGCCATCAGCAACAGGACGACGAGGATGAGCCGGACGCGCAGGCCCACGTCAGGCGTCCAGCCGAAAACCGAAGCCGCGCACCGTGCGTAACGGAAGACCCGGGAGCTTGTTGCGAATCTGTCCGATGAAGAAGTCCAGTGACCGCGACCGGCCGACGACCGCGGTGCCCCACACCTGGAGCATGAGCTCTTCGCGACTGACGGCTTCCCCAAGGCGCCCAGCCAGATTGGCGACGATCTGGAACTCGGTCCGGGTCAGCGCTTGCTGTACCCCGGCGACGCTCACCTCCCTGCGGTCGCGGTCGATGGTCACCGGGCCTGCCATGACGGGACCTGCGGGATTGGCAGGCACGTCACCGGTCACCCGCCGGAGCCGCCGCATGACAGCCTCGATACGGGCCAGCAGCACCGCCTTCCGCACTGGTTTGACCAGATAGTCATCGGCGCCGGCCCGCAGGCCCAGCACCACCGCGCCGTCGCTGTCTCGCGCGGTCATGATGATGACCGGAACGGTGGACGCCCGCCGCAGGGTGCGCAGCACATCCAGCCCATCCATATCGGGCAGCCCAAGGTCCAGCAGCACCAGATCGCAGCCCTTGACCCGGTGCAGGGCATCGGCACCGCGACTGGTCCTGATGACTACCGTGCCGGCCTGGCCGAGGAGCTCGACCAGGGCCGATGCGACCCCGTCGTCGTCTTCGACCAACAGGACCTGCATGTCAGCTTCTTACGCCGGCGACGCGCGCATGGAATGTTTCTCGTTGCATGGCCCCGTCCCTCCGCCGCCTCTCAATGCCATTCATGATGAGGCGACCGTCACCAGTTGAGAATAGATAGTGTCCGATCGACCAGCATTCCTTGCACGATTCGCAGATTCGTTTGGTCGCTATCCGAACAGCTGTCCGATAGCGTGTCGCTCCACCAGATTCTTCAGCCGTGCGTTCATGGCGCACAGGTATTGCCAACGGCGAAGTTCCCAGATCGCCAGCACTGCGAGCAGCATGGCCACGATCCAGTGATATCCCGGGGGGTGAGTCAGAATCGCCCACCCGGCGACGATCGAGAAGAAGGTCGCCCAGATCAGTAGCCTCCCATCGGATTGGTGATGGCGCCTGATCCAGTTCCGCCACTGATCGACATCGAATTGAGCCGGCAATTCAGCCGCGCGGAAGGCCCAGTCGTACTGCAGAATCGCATCGATCGTGTCGGCGTTGGCACGGAGACGTGGATCGCCGAACGCCAGCGCGGTCATGGCGATCCCGGTGACGGTCGCGATCACTGTCGCCCACCCGAGATGAGCTGCCCTGGAGTCGCTGTAGACGACGGAATCCAGGTCGGCCACGAGCAAGACGACGAAGGCCATCGCAGTGCCCACCACAGCAGTCATGGTGATCCGCCCAGCCATTGGGGTCTCGGCGTTGGACCGCCAGCGCCGCTCTTCGGCCGGCACAGTGGGTTTCGCGGGTGTCGCGGCCTCTCGACGCTGCCGGATGGCGAGTTCCAGCTGCCTGATCCGCGTGGTCCGCTTGTGCACTGCAACGAAAACCCAGATGATGCCGAGCCCGAACACCCACAGAAGGAGCACCCGGTGCGGTGACCGGCTCGAGTCGGCCGACAGCGCGCCGAATCCGAGGTAGGCGGTGGCGAACCAGGGTGTCAGTGCGGCGCCAACGCGACTTCGGATCAGCCGTCGCCGCCAATCTGCCAGCTCGATCTCGTCGGGCAGATTGCCGGTCCGCAACGCCGTATCCAACAGCGGGCACCTCACCGAGTCGCCGATCACGGTGACTGTCGCACCGACAAGACAAGCACCCCAGATGATTTCGGCGGTTCGGCTGCCGTCATCCAGTGAGTTGAGATTCGACAGTAGTGCACCATAGGTGAGCCATGCGGCGATCAGCAGCAGAGCGCGTATTCCGGAGGGTATCCGAATCCAGATGTTCACCCTCCGCACCCGCCGCCACAGCCACCACCACCGCAGCCTCCGCCTCCGCAGCCGCCACTGTCACTGGAACATCCTGTGCCAGAGGTAAGCTCGGTGCCGGCCGCGAATATGCCCAGCGAGGCTGCGCCCCATACCTGCCGGCGGTTGCGGTCGATGGCGAGGTTCGCGATCGCGTTTCGGCCGCGCTCCTCGACGCTGCTGTTGCGATTCCGGACCGCGCGCCTCACCGTGACCACCAGGAATGCCGAGGCCACCGCGAGGACGAGTGCGAACACAACCCCTGTGACAACCGATCCGTTCATGATGCTGACTCCTCTCTCAACGTTTGGCTAGCTGTTTGGATAGCGCCGTCTCGATAGCCGAGACCCGAACGAGGTCAATGCCCCACGGCTGATCCACGCCGACGCGATGGTCGATATCCCAAAGGACACAACACTCATCGGTTTTGGCAACCAGCGACCACGCGACCACCGTGCGGCCGAGCTGTTCACACGCCGAGTCGGTCGCGCCCGGGATATCGATCGGCGTCGCGCCTTCGGGATGGTGATGCAGGTATCGGCCGTAGGCCCTGTCGCAGAACGCGGAATACATGGCGGTGCAGAGGATGAATCCGTGCCAGGCCTCGTCGACGGCACGCGAGGGCATCCCGATCATCCGCCGCTGCCCGAGCGCCGGGCCGCAGCAGCGCAGCCACTGCCGCAGCCCCGTCTCGATAAGCTCCCTGGGCTGCCACGGGCAGGTCTTGAACACCGCCTCGGGCAGCTCGAGTGCCGCCAGCGCGGCGTCCACCCGTGCCATCCGGCGGTCCTGTCGCCTAGCCACCGCAACCACCGCAACCACCGCAACCTCCGCACCCGCCGCACCCGCCGCCGGAGTGGTCGTACGCGTGGTTGTTTGCGTCCAATTGGGCGTGGACCGCCGCCACCGCCTGATACACCCCGGCGACGGGGACTGCCGCCATGAGGGCCAGGTCGCGCAGCTTGTCGGCGTGCTCCTCGAGTTCGTCCGTGCCCAGTAACGGCAGTTCGCACAGCACGGTCAGCAGACCCAGCGTCAATGCGCGGGGATCTGCGGGCCGATTGGCGACGGCATTGCGGACCGCCTGAATCGCGCGGTCCGCGAGTGCGGCAACCGAAGGCTCATCAGACACCCCGGCGCAGCGGGTCGGGATGACGCCGAGCCTCCACCGTCGTTGAGGCCGGACCCAGCCGTGGTGCTCCAGATGGCGACGCACCATTCCACTGGTGTCTTGGAAGCTCGATGCGACCAGAAGAGACCACGGTTTCGGATCGTCGTCGTCGATTGCCTCGACGGTGGCTCGTAAAACCGGATCGACGGGTAACCGGTCACAAGCCAGGCGAGCCGTGCCGTCGACGTCCCGAAGATGGCCGCTGCCGAGCAGTTCGGTGAGGGTGGCGCCGCGCAGGGCGTGGCCCAGCAGCCAGAGCTTGCCATAGTCGAATCGGCGCCGCTTGCGGTCGTAGGCCAGCAGGTAAAGCTGTCCGTAGAGGGTGTGCGGTAGGTCCATGGCCGATCATGGGGACACCGGCGTCGGCTACGGAAGTGGCGTGAGCTGGATTGCGCTATTCCCTAGCGCAATCCACAGATTCAGCTCTCTTTATGCGCGCTGAGCAGGAACGCGGGCATCTTCACCCGGCCCTTCTCGTCCACATCGGCAGGGGTCGGCGCGCCGGGAATTTCCGGCATGTGTGCGTGAATCTTGGCCGGCCGGATGTCGTCGATCACGAAGTGGCGGGACACCGCGGCCCGCAGCTCGTCCTCGTCGACTTCGTTGGGCTTGGTCTCCACATCCGGCGGGAAGGCGCCCTTGGCGAACACCAGTACGTACAGATGGGCGCCGGGCGCGGCAGCTCGGTGAATCGACTCCAGGTAGGCGTCCCGGCGGTCGACGGGCAGCGAGTGGAAGAGCGTGCTGTCGACGATCGTGGAAAACCGCTCGTCGTAGCCGGTGAAGGAGGTGATGTCGGCGCATACGTACGTCGCATTGCTCAGGCCTCGTTCGCGCGCGGCCTCGCTCGCGGCGGCGATGGCGGTGGGAGACAGGTCGATGCCCACGACGGTGCTGCCCGCAGCCGCGAGCGCCAATGAGAGTTCGGCGTGCCCGCAGCCGGCGTCGAGCACATCGCCGGTGAGCCTTCCGTCCCGCATCAGCGCGGCCAGCTCGGGTTGTGGCTCACCGATGTTCCATGGTGGCGGGCCGTCGAATCCGCCTTCTTGTTTGTAGACGCTGTCCCAATCCATCACCTCAGAATCCATGGCCCCCAACCTACTCCGCGGTGATGTCGTCCCAGGTGTGGACGGGTTCGTTGCTGTGCATCAGGTCGCAGTATCGGCGCAGCATCTCGGCCAGCGCCTGCGGGCGCGTCAT
This sequence comes from Mycolicibacterium vinylchloridicum, assembly GCF_013404075.1. Taxonomy (GTDB): domain Bacteria; phylum Actinomycetota; class Actinomycetes; order Mycobacteriales; family Mycobacteriaceae; genus Mycobacterium; species Mycobacterium vinylchloridicum. The sequence goes on along the minus strand of NZ_JACBJQ010000030.1, from coordinate 18,042 downwards.
GCCCCGACGCTGCAGCGCCTGTACGGTCGCGACCTGCCATGCCGAGCCGTTGCGACCGGTCTTGGCACGTCCTTCGATCACCCCGAGGTAGCGGTCGCGCACCTCTGCGGCCACCCCCCAGCGGCGCAGGCCTTCGTCGGCCATCGGCAGCAGGGTGCGCAACACGAGCTCGTCGGGGGTGATTTCACCCAGGCCGGGCCAATACAGCCGGGCCTCCATCCCGTGGCGTGCTGCCTCGATGAAGTTGTCATGTGCGGCAGTGAAACTCATCTTCGTCCACAGCGGGCGGTCCTCTTCGGACAGGACCCTCAGCGCGCCGTAGTAGAACGCCGAATTGGCCATCATGTCGACGACCGTCGGCCCGGCGGGCAATACCCGGTTCTCCACGCGTAGGTGTGGACGGCCGTTCACGACGTCGTACACCGGCCGGTTCCAGCGGTACACCGTGCCGTTGTGCAGCCGGAGTTCGGGGAGGTGCGGAGTACGGCCGGCAGCAAGCTCGGCCACCGGGTCTTCGTCGGACAGCTCGGGCAGCAGCGACGGAAAGTACCGGACGTTCTCTTCGAACAGGTCGAAAATCGAAGTGATCCAGCGCTCCCCGAACCACACTCGGGGCCGCACCCCCTGCGCCTTGAGCTCGTCGGGGCGCGTGTCGGTGGCCTGCGCGAACAGCTCGATACGCGTCTCCGCCCACAGCTGGTGGCCGAAGAAATAGGGCGAGTTCGCGCCGAGGGCCAGTTGCGGGGCGGCCAGCACCTGCGCGGCATTCCAGTTGGCCGCGAAGTCGGCCGGCGACACCTGCAGGTGCAATTGCATACTGGTACAGGCAGATTCGGGCGCGATCGACTCGGAGTGCAGACTCAGCCGTTCTGGTCCGGTGATGTCGATGAGGATGTCCTCGCCGCGCGCGGTGAAGATCGAGTCGTTGAGCGCCTGGTAGCGCAGGGACGGGCTCATCCAGCTGCCGGCCAGGTGCTGCGGCATCAGCGTCGGCAGGATACCGATCATCACGATGTGTGCATCATCGGTGTTGGCCTTGATCTCGGCGGCATTCAGACTGGCGCGGATCTCGGCCTCCAGCTCCAGCGCGGTCCGTCCGGGCAGCGGGCGCGGCGGGACATTGAATTCGATGTTGTAGGCGCCTAATTCGGTCTGGTAGGCCGGATCGGCGATGGCCGCGAGAACCTCCTGGTTGGACATCGCCGGCTGGTAGTCATCGGTGACCAGGTTGCACTCGATCTCCATGCCGGTCAATGGCCGGTCGAACTCGAAACTGGACTGCGCCAGCATGGTTTCGAACACATCCAGACACAGCTGAACCTTGCGCCGGTACTGCTGCCGATGCGCCCGGTCGAAGTTCGCGTGCTTGACCTCTTCCCCCACGGGGTCGATGCAACCCGGTCAGAGGATGTTGCGCAAGAGAATCGCAGAGATCAGGCGCGCCGCCGGGCCAGCAGCACCTGCCGATCGAACGGGTTGGTGCTGACGTCGACGTCGAGACCGGCGTATGCGCCCAACGCCCGCAGCGCCGAAGGGCTGTACGAACGCAGCGAACTGATCAAGCCGTCGTGGGCGAAGGGCCACCACACCAGCGGCGCCATCACCGCCAGCTTGGCGATGTGCAGCAGCGACGGCATCCGCGGCAAGTCGATGACCAGCATCCGGCCGGCCACCCGGCTGCCCTCGGCAAGGACCTGGGCGGCCTGTGCCGGCGAAAGATGGTGGAACGACAGCGCGAAGACAACAAGGTCGTACGCGCCGTCCGGGGCGTCGATCGCGGTTGCGTCCATCAGGCCGACGCTCGCGCGGGGATGGTCACCCAGGTCTGAGGCGGCCATCGCCACCACGGACTCGGCATTGATGTCGGTGACGGTGAGGTGGGCGGTGGGATGTTGTTCGAGCACTTTGCGCGACAGCGCGCCATGGCCCGCGCCGAGTTCGAGGATCTTGGGGTCGGCGATGTCGGCGACCTCGCGCAGCACCAGTTCGGCGTTGCGGTCGTGCTCGTGGAAGACAGTGCCGATCCGGTCGAGCGCCGTCACGATGCCGCGCTTGACCTCGTCGTCGATGTCGTCGCGGTCGAGGTATTCGAGGCGGTCGGTCTCCAGCAGGCGATCCAGCCAGGAGGCATCCGGACCGCCTCGGGGCATGTCGGCGATGTCAGTGATCTGATCTGCCATGTAGGCCATCATGGACGAAGGGCTGCCGGGTTGGCAGCGTCGCACGTCAGAGGAGCACCGTTGGCTGACTTCGTCGCCTCGATCGACCAGGGCACCACCAGCACCCGCTGCATGATCTTCGATCACAAGGGCACCGAGGTCGGCCGGCACCAGCTCGAACACGAGCAGATACTGCCGCAGTCGGGGTGGGTCGAGCACAACCCGGTCGAAATCTGGGAGCGCACCCAGACGGTCGTGATGTCGGCGCTCAATACCACCAAGCTGGCTGCCGGTGACCTTGCCGCGTTGGGCATCACGAATCAGCGGGAGACCACCTTGGTGTGGAACCGCAAGACCGGCAGGCCGTACTACAACGCGATCGTCTGGCAGGACACCCGCACCGACCGCATCGCGGCCGCGCTGGATCGTGACGGTCGAGGCGACATCATCCGGCGCAAAGCCGGATTACCGCCGGCCACCTACTTCTCCGGCGGCAAGCTGCAGTGGATCCTGGAAAACGTCGACGGGGTGCGCGCCGATGCCGAACACGGGGACGCCCTGTTCGGCACGCCTGATAGCTGGGTGCTGTGGAATCTGACCGGGGGACCGAACGGTGGCGTGCACGTCACCGACGTGACCAACGCCAGCCGCACCATGCTGATGAATCTGGAGACGCTGGACTGGGACGACGAACTGTTGGGGCTCTTCGGGATTCCGCGTGCGATGCTGCCCGAGATCCGGCCGTCGTCGTCGCCGGAGCCCTACGGGATGACCCACCCCGGCGGTCCGGCGGGCGGCGAGGTGCCGCTGACGGCGAGCCTCGGCGATCAGCAGGCCGCGATGGTGGGGCAGGTGTGCCTGGCCCCCGGCGAGGCCAAGAACACCTACGGCACCGGCAACTTCCTGCTGCTCAACACCGGCGAGAAGATCGTGCGAAGCGAAAACGGGCTATTGACCACGGTGTGCTACCAGTTCGGTGACGCCAAACCCGTTTATGCCCTTGAGGGTTCGATCGCAGTGACCGGTTCGGCCGTGCAATGGCTGCGCGATCAGCTGGGTATCATCAGCGGCGCGTCGCAGAGTGAGACGCTGGCCGCGCAGGTCGCCGACAACGGCGGGGTGTACTTTGTGCCGGCGTTCTCGGGCCTGTTCGCGCCGTATTGGCGCTCGGATGCGCGCGGGGCGATCGTCGGGCTGTCCCGTTACAACTCGAATGCGCATGTGGCGCGGGCGACGCTGGAGGCGATCTGCTATCAGAGCCGTGACGTTGTCGATGCGATGGAAGCCGATTCCGGTGTGCACCTTGAGGTTTTGAAGGTCGACGGTGGCGTCACCCAGAACGAGCTGTGCATGCAGATCCAGGCCGACGTGCTCGGGGTGGACGTGGTGCGCCCGGTGGTCGCCGAGACAACGGCACTCGGGGCGGCCTACGCCGCCGGGTTGGCGGTCGGATTCTGGGCGGATCCCGATGACCTGCGGGCAAATTGGCAAGAGGACCGGCGATGGTCGCCGGCGTGGAATGACGAACAGCGTGCGGCGGGCTACGCCGGCTGGCGCAAAGCTGTGCAGCGCACGCTGGATTGGGTCGAGGTCTGACGACTTGGGCGCGGTTTCGAGCGCTGTGTGCGCACGAAACCGCGCCCAAGTTGGGATTATTCGGATTCGCCGAGGATCTGGTAGATCTCACGGCGCGCATTGTTGACGATGTCGACGATGCGCTGCTGCTGCTCTGCGTTCGCCGCGAAAGCGGCCTGACGCACTGCGCCGAACAACTGGCCCACGGCGGCCCGGATGTTGATCTGGCCGGGGTCGGCGCCTTCGGTGATCTCGTCCCACGGTGCGGTCTCGATCTTGTCGGCGGCGGCGCGGCCTTCGTCGGTCAGCTCGAAAAGCTTCTTGCTGCCTTCGGATTCGCTTGCCACCAGCAGGCCTTCGTCGGCCAGCAATTGCAGGGTCGGGTAGACCGAGCCGGGGCTCGGCTTCCACAGATCCTGGCTGCGCTCGGCGATCTCCTGGATCATCTCGTAGCCGTGCATGGGCCGCTCGGCAAGCAACTTGAGGATTGCGGCGCGCACGTCACCACGGCGTCCGCGACCGCGACCGCGGCCGTGTCCGCGGCGACCGCCGCGCGGACCACCGGGTCCGAAGCCCGGGCCGAAACCGGGGCCGAAGCCGGGACCGAAGCCCGGGCCGAATCCTTGGGGACCGTCGTGGCGATCACCGTGCTCGCGGAACTGCTCACGAAGCTGGTCGCGGAACTCGCGACGGCGGTCATGGCGGTCGTGGCGGCGGCCACGCCCCGCGGGTGCGAAGCCAAAGCCGGGACCGAAGCCGGGGCCGAAGCCCGGGCGACCTATCTCGGGGCCGCCGAACTGGGGAAAGGGGGTGTTCATAGACGTTTCTCGTTTCTGGTCTGGAAACGCCGAATGCGCTTCCGATACGGTGACGATATATCGGAAACTATCGCGATGCAACGATTAGGTTGATCTTTTGTCGATTTCCCTGATCAACCAGCGCGCCCAGTCGGCCTCCATCGCCTCGGCGCGCAGCCCGAACTCCAGGGCTGCCCGCCCATAGAAGCCCGCGGGGTTGTCATCCCAGTCGATGGCGTCGCGGATCTGCTCATAGCGCGTCAGCTCGGCGTCGGCGTGCTCGGCCACTGACACCACATAGGCCCTGGCCTGTTCGGTGGTCATCTCGCCGAGCAGGAACACCCGGAGCAGCTCGGCGCTGCGGTAGGGCGGGTCGTCCTGTGGGTTGGTCATCCAGCGCAACAGGTCCTGGCGGCCGGCGGCGGTGACCCGATACTCCTTGCGGCCGCGCGGCCCGATGTCGCTGACCTCGATCAAGCCGCCATCAGCCAGCTTGTTGAGCTCGCCATAGAGCTGACTCTGGGTTGCCGGCCAGACGTTGGCCATCGAGATCTCGAACCGTTTGAGCAGGTCATAGCCGCTGCCGGGCTGCTGTGCCAGCAGCCCCAGTGCTGCGTACCGAAGACTCACTCGACCATCGTAGAGCTCGACATGTCAGTTGTGGACTATCTGACGGTTCATCATTGACATGTCATGAGTGGAGTGTCAGAGTGGTCGGCATGACGGACATCACAACCGACTCAGCCAACTTGCCCACCGAGGGCCAGTTCTTCCAGCGCGGCAACTACGCGCCGGTGCCCGACGAACTCTCCGAATATGACCTGCCCGTCGAGGGGGCGATCCCGGCCGAGCTCGACGGCTGGTATCTGCGCAACGGGCCGAACCCGCGTGAGGCCACCGGGCACTGGTTCACCGGCGACGGCATGATCCACGGCGTGCGCATCGAGGGAGGTGCGGCCAAGTGGTATCGCAATCGCTGGGTGCGCACCGACAGCTTCATCGAGCCGTTTCCGCTCTACCGCGAGGACGGGACACGCGATCTGCGGGCCGCAGTAGCCAACACGCACGTGGTCAACCATGCAGGCAAGACGCTGGCTCTGGTCGAATCGTCGTTGCCGTATGAGATCACGAATGAGCTGGAGACGGTGGGCTGCTACGACTTTGGCGGCAAGCTGGTCGACTCGATGACGGCTCATCCGAAGATCTGCCCGACCTCCGGGGAGCTGCACTTCTTCGGTTACGGCAGCATTTTCGAACCGCACGTCACCTATCACCGCGCAGATGCCAACGGCGAGTTGACGATCAATCGCCCGGTGGACGTGAAGGCACTGACGATGATGCATGACTTCGCGCTGACCGCGCAGCACGTCATCTTCATGGACCTGCCGATCGTGTTCAACATCGACATCGCCCTGGCGGGCGAGAGCGACATGCCCTACCGCTGGGACGACAACTACGGCGCGCGGCTTGGCGTGCTGCGCCGAGACGACCCGTTCGGTGAGATCCGCTGGTTCGAGATCGACCCCTGCTATGTCTTCCACGTCGCCAACGCCCACGAGACCGCTGACGGTAAATCGATTGTCCTGCAGGCGGTTCGGTATCCCGAGTTGTGGCGTGACAACGGCGGCTTCGACGCCAGCGCGGTGTTGTGGAGCTGGACCATCGACCTGCAGACCGGCGCGGTCAGCGAGCGTCAGCTCGACGATCGCGCGGTGGAGTTCCCGCGGATCGACGACCGGCTGGCCGGCCTTCCTGCTCGCTATTCGGTATCGGTCGGGGACGCCAGCCTGGTTCGCCACGATCTGACCACCGGCGATGCCGTCGAACACCGCTTCGCCAGTGGCCTGGTGCCGGGCGGGCCGGGGGAGGCGGTCTTCGTCCCGTCGACGTCCGGACCGGCCGACGAGAGCAACGGCTGGTACCTGGGCTACGTCTACGACGCCGCGCGGGACGGCAGCGATCTGGTGATCCTGGACGCCGCCGATTTCGCGGGTAAGCCGGTGGCTCGTATTCAGTTGCCACGGCGGGTTCCGTACGGCTTCCACGGCAACTGGATTCCTGCCTAGCGGTACGCCTGCGCCCGTCGCGCGGTGGCTCTTGCGACGATGTAGCGCGTGGGTGACTTCAGCGCGCTGCCCGGCACAGCGATCGTCGTGGGCGGTACCGGCGGCATCGGGGCCGAGATCGTCGCGATGCTGGCTGCGCGCGGCTCGCGGGTGGGCTTCACGTACTGCGGCAACGCAAGCAAGGCAGCTGAACTCGTCACCGATGACGTCAGTGCCGAGCAATTGGACGTCACCGATGCCGCGGCAGTTCGGCGGGTCGTCGATGCCTTCGCCCAGCAAGGCGGCGTGCACACTCTCGTCCACGCCGCCGGTGCCCACATCCCGATGCGTCACCTCAGCACCGTCGATCCGGATCGCTTCGATCACCAGCTCGGCACCGACACCGGCGGCTTCTTCAACGTCGTTGCGGCGGCCTTGCCGCACCTGCGCAGCTCGCGCGGCAGCCTTGTCGCGGTGACGACCGCGGCCACCAGGCGCTTCGCCGTCCGGGACGGTCTTTCGGTAGCGCCGAAGGCCGCCATCGAGGCATTGATCCGGGGGATCGCCGCCGAGGAGGGCCGTTTCGGTGTGCGGGCCAACTGTGTCGGCCCCGGCATGCTGGTCGACGGCAACGCGCAGCGGCTGATCGCCGACGGCGACCTCGATGACAAGGCGCTCGATGCCGCCCGCCGCAACACCCCGCTGCGACGTTTCGGCAATGCCACTGATGTCGCCGAGGCGGTGTGCTTCATTGCCTCGCCGCGGGCGGGGTTCATCACCGGCCAAAAACTCGACGTCGACGGCGGTTACGGTGTCTGATCGGCTGACCGATGTTCACGCGATCCGCGATGTGGTTGCCCTCTATTGCCGAGGCATCGACCGGCTCGACTTCGAGCTGGTGCGGCAGGCCTATCACTCCAACGGCATCGACCACCACACCGGATTCGATGGGACGGCAGACGAATTCGTCGCATGGGTGCGCAAGAGCCTCGAGTTCCTATCCGGAACAATGCATTTCATCGGCAACCATCACGTTGACTTCGTCGGCGACGACACCGCGATCAGCGAGACCTACCTGTTGGCAACGCATTGGGGCCGGCTCGATCAGGGCGCACAGACCAACTTCACCACCGGAGCGCGATACGTCGACCTCATGGAACGACGGGATGGCCGGTGGGCGATCGCCGAGCGCTGGGCGGTGCGTGAGTGGACTCGCCCGGACGTGTTCGTCGACCCCGAGCGACCCGGCCCCCGTGGCCGCCGAGACGCTGACGATCCGCTGTCCGTGCTCTTGAAGCGTTTTGGCCGGTAGGCAGCATGAGTTTCACGACCGACGACAACACCCCGACCCCGCGCCGGCTCGTCTCCTGGGTGCGCAAAGAATGAGCTTCGGTTTCTCGACGCTGGCGCTCGTGGCGGTCGTCGGCATCGCCGGGCCGCTACTGGCGTCGGTGCCCAGGCTGCGCGTCCCCGTTGTCATCGGCGAGCTCGCGGTGGGATTGCTCATCGGCAGAACCGGATTCGGCCTCGTCGACGCCGCTGACCCGACTTTCAGCTTGCTGGCCGACATCGGGTTCGCCCTGGTGATGTTCGTGGTCGGCACCCACGTCCCGATCCGCGATGTCACCCTGCGGTCCTCGATTCCGGGTGCGGTGCTGCGCGCGGTCCTCGTCGGCGCGGTGGCGACGGTGTTCGCGGTCGGATTGGCCGCCGTGTTCCACACCGGCCACGCCGCGGTGTACGCGGTGTTGATGGCGTCGTCGTCGGCGGCGCTGGCGTTGCCGGTCATCCAGGCGCTCGGCATCGACGGGCCATCGGTGCAGGGAGTGACCGCCCAGATCGCGATCGCTGACGCCACGTCAATCGTGTTGCTGCCCTTGGTGATCGATCCAGACCGGGCCCTGACCGCGGCATTCGGCGCAGTGGTGATCGCGGCGTGTGCCACGGTGTTGTTCGTCGCGATCCGGGCGTTCGACCGCCGCGGGCTGCGTCAGCGGATGCACCGGTATTCGCAACGCCACGGCTTCGCGCTGGAGTTGCGGATCAGCCTGATCGCGCTGTTCGCACTCGCTGCGCTCGCGGTCGCCTCGCACGTGTCGATCATGTTGGCGGGCTTCGCGCTCGGTCTCGCGGTCAGGGCCGCGGGGGAGCCGCGACGGCTGGCGCGCCAGCTGTTCGGAATCACCGAAGGACTGTTCGCCCCGCTGTTCTTCGTGTGGCTCGGTGCCTCGCTGCAAGTGCGCGAGCTCGGCGACCATCCCGCCTACATCCTGCTCGGTGTCGGCCTCGGCGTCGGCGCGGTGCTCGCCCACTGCGTCGGGCGGCTGACCGGCCAACCGCTGGCATTGGCCGCCCTGGCCGCCGCGCAGCTCGGGGTTCCGGTGGCCGCGGCGACGCTGGGTACCCAGAAGCATCTGCTGTCCCCGGGCGAGCCGTCGGCGCTGATGCTCGGCGCGCTGTTGACGGTCGCGGTCACCTCGGTGGCCAGCGTGATCGCCGCGCGCCGACGCGGCGAGCAACCGGCGTGAGGGCCGACGTGTGCCGGCTGCCCGCCGCGGGTAGCCGACGTCTATGACCGCATCAAACGGCACCCAGACTCCCGAGCAGGCACCCCGGAGTCGGTTGTGGGTGAATTGGCTGTTGGCGCTGTCCACGATCGTGGGCGCGGGGGTCGTCCAGCTGCTCGCCATGGGCGCGGTGATGAGCACGTCAGCCTGCAGCGCACCCAACTGCCCCAAACCCAGCGGATTCGTCTACGGGCTGCTCACCTACGGTGCGCCGGTCGTGGCGGTAGCCGCGATCGTGCTGTCGTTCTTCACCGCGCGACTTCCGCGCGGCTGGCTGGTGCCCGCGGTCGCGTGGCTGTTGCTGATCCTGGACGTCGCGATCCTGGCGGTGACGTTCTCCTAGCCGACGCCACGACGCGCCCGGTAGGCGGCGGGGCTGATTCCGTTGGCCCGCTTGAACGCAGTGCTCAGCGCGAACGGGGTGCTGTAGCCGACGTGGCGTGCCACCGTCGCGATCGTGGCTTCCGAGGCATCCAGTAGATCGGCGGCCAGTGCCAGGCGCCACGCGGTCAGGAATGCGATCGGCGGCTCACCGACCAGCGCGGTGAACCGGCGAGCGAACGCGGCGCGTGAGCTGCCGGACGCGGCAGCAAGATTCGCAACCGTCCAGGGATACGCCGGGTTGTTGTACATCAGCCGCAGTGTCGGTCCGACCACGGTGTCCGACTCGGCGGTCCACCACGACGGGGCGGTGCCGGGCCGGCCGAACCATGTTCGCAGGAAGTCGAGCAGCAGCAGATCGAGCAGCCGATCCAAGAACGCCTCCTGGCCGGGACCGTCGGCCACCGCCTCGGCCGAAAGTAACTGCGGCAGTTGACTGTCCCACTCGGTGGCTCGCAGGATCGCGACGTTGGGCAGTGCGCCGAGCAGTCGTTGGCTGACCGCGCTGTGGCCTTCGTAGGCGCCGACGACCGCGCGGGTGGCGCCCGTTTCGCTGTTGCCCCACGTGCGGACACCCAGTGCCATCGCGAATTTCAGGTCTTCACCCGACACTGTGGTGCATCGCTGGCCCGGGTGGATGACGACCTGTGGCGAGGTGGTGGCGCTGTCGGCGAGGACGTAATGCCCGGCGCCGCGGGCCAGGGCCACATCCCCGGCGGTCAGGTGGATCGGTGCGGTGTCCCCGTCGGGAGACAGCACAGCCGCGCCGTCGGTCACGCAGATGAGAGTCAGCGGCGCCTCGTCCTGGATCCGCATCGACCACGGTGGGTCGAGGACCATGCGCAGCACGAAGGCACCGTGTGCGCGGACCCCGTCGAGCAGGCCTACGAGCGAGTCCACATCCGGCAGCCTAGTTGAGACGAACGCGTATGCAATGGCGACCATCGACGATGTTCTGTCTCTCATCGGCACAGTTGACTGGCGATATGTCGAGTTCACCACTTGTGTACCTGGCCACCGCCGCCGCTGTCGGCGCTGCCGCGATCGGTGGTCTGTTCTATGCCTTCTCAACCTTCGTGATGCGCGGCCTGGATCGGACCGGTCCGGTGCAGGCCGCCACCGCGATGCGTGGCATCAACGCCGAAGCCCAGGCCAACGGGCCTTTCCTGACGATGTTCCTCGGCTCGGCGCTGGTCGCCCTCGTCGTGGCCATCGTCGCTGCCACCCAACTGCGCGTTCCCGGAAGCGGGTGGATGCTGGCCGGCGCCGTGCTCGCGCTGGTTCCGTTGGTGGTCACCATCGCCGTCAATGTCCCGCTGAATGACCGGCTCGCCGCGGGCTTACCGTGGAAGGGTTACTACCCGATCTGGACCCTCTGGAACCACGTGCGCACAGTCGCGCCTGTGCTCGGTTCGGTGCTGATGGTGATCGGCGTGCGACTGCGTTAGCTGGGCGGCACGAAGCCATCGGTTCGGGGCGCGGCCTTGGGTACGACGGCTCCAGGTGGCGGGGTGGCCGGATACGGCGGCGGAGCGGCAGACGTCGGCGGTGGAGGCGGTCCGGATGGCCGCAGCCGGGCCAGCTCGCGGCGATGCCGTTCGGCGAGCACAGCCGCGAGAACGTATTGCGGCGGGACGCCCGGCGGTGGCGGCGGTGAGACCCGGGCGGCGATGTCGGTGGCGATTCGGTAGGCCATCTCGTTACGTACTTGGGGTGTCAATTCCGGTGCCCGCGCGAGGAATTGGCGCGCCAGCTCAGCCTGATCCGGGGTGAGTGCGGAAAGTTCGAGGGATGCGGCCCACCACGCCAGCGCGGGCGGCATCACCGGAGGGGGCGGCAGCTTGGGACCTCGTTCGCTGATCACGACGGTCCCGGCGAAGACGTCGCCGATCCGCTTGCCGCGCGGCGAGATCAGGCTGCAGATGACGGCGGGGCCACCCATGAACGTGAAGATCTCGATGAACCCGGCCAACCCGCGAAACAGGGCTTGCCGGAAGCGTTCTGGGCCGCCGTCGTCGGACACCACGCGAAGGCCCATCGCCATCTTGCCCAGAGACCTTCCCCGAGTGGCGGTTTCGAAGACGACGGGATAGCCGACGATGACCAGCACGGTGAAGATGATCAGGACCGCGGCACTGAGCGCCTCATCGAACTGGGTGAGCGTGGCTGCCCACAGCAGCACGCCGATGACGTAGCCGATCATGACGACGGCGAGGTCGATCAGCGCGCCGACGGCCCGCACCGGCAGTTGCGCGATCTGGACGTCGAGGACGACCGCGTCCCCCGTCACCACGGTCTCGGGCACCATGTCCACCAACGCTACTAGCATCGGCCGAGTGGACGTCGACGCTTTCGTGCTGGCTCACCAGGACACCTGGAAGCGGCTCGAGGAGCTGGTGAAGCGGCGGCGACGGTTGTCCGGCGCCGAAGTGGACGAGCTCGTCGAGCTCTACCAGCGGGTCTCCACCCATCTGTCGATGGTCCGCTCGGCCTCGTCGGACTCCGTTTTGGTGGGGCGGCTGTCCAGTCTGGTGGCCCGCGCCCGCGCCGCGGTGACCGGCGCGCACGCCCCGATGTGGCACGAATTCGCCCGATTCTGGACCGTCTCGTTCCCGGTGGTGGCTTACCGGGCGTGGCGGTGGTGGCTGGCAACCGCCGTCCTGTTCTTCGCGGTGGCGGCGGTCATCGGGATCTGGGTCGGCGGCAGCCACGAGGTGCAGTCGGCGCTCAGCACGCCGGAGGAAATCGAGCACCTGGTCAACCATGACTTCGCCTCGTACTACAGCGAGAACCCGGCCGGCTCGTTCGCGTTGCGGGTGTGGGTCAACAACTCGTGGGTTGCGGCGCAGTGCATCGGCTACGCGATCCTGCTTGGCATCCCCATCCCGTGGGTGCTGTTCCAGAACGCGGCCAACCTCGGTGTCATCGGCGGGCTGATGGTCGACTCCGGTAAGGCAGACGTGTTGTTCGGGCTGCTCATCCCGCATGGGCTGCTGGAGCTGACGGCGGTGTTCCTCGCCGGGGCGGTCGGCATGCGGCTCGGCTGGACGGTGATCTCGCCGGGAGATCGGCCCCGCAGCCAGGTGCTGGCCGAGCAGGGCCGTGCGGTGGTCGCCGCCGCGGTCGGACTGGCCGGGGTGCTGTTGGTGTCGGGATTGCTCGAGGCGTTGGTGACGCCGTCGCCGCTGCCGACCTTCCTGCGGATCGCCATCGGCGTGGCGGCCGAGGTCGCATTCCTGTCCTACGTCGTCTACTTCGGCCGAAAGGGCACCCGCGCCGGTGAGACCGGGGATATCGAAGACGCCCCTGACTTCGTCCCCACAGGCTGAGCGCTACAGCCGGCCGGTGGCCTTCATGGCCAGATAGCGATCGGCCAGGGCCGGCGCCAGGTCCTCCGGCGGGGCGTCGACCACCTCGACGCCCTTGTGTCGCAGCCGGCTGGCGATGGTCCGGCGATCATTACGGGCGCGCTCGGCGGCCGCCGCGTCGTACACCTGCGCGGCATCGGCACGGCCCGCTGCGAGTTCGTCGACGCGCGGGTCGGACACCGCGGCCACGATCACCTTGTGCTTGGCCGACAGCTGCGGCAACACCGGCAGCAGACCCTCGTCCAGTGCGGAGGCGTTGAGATCGGTCAGCAGCACCACCAGGGCGGTGCGGCGCACCCGGCGCTGCACGGCGGCCACCATTGCGGTGGCATCCGACTCGATCAGTGCCGGCTCCAGGGGTGCCATCGCCTCGACCAAGTGGGCCAGCAGCTCGGTACGGGAGGCACCGAACACGGCTGCGCGCGTGAGCCGGTCGTGGGCGAGGAAATCGACGTGGTCGCCGGCGCGCGCGGCCAGCGCCGCCAGCAGCAACGCCGCGTCCATCGACCAGTCCAGCCGCGGCCAGCCGCCCGGATCGCGCGCGGTGGGGTCCACGCCGACGCGCCCCGCCGAGGTGCGGCCGGTGTCGAGCACGATCACCACGCGCCGGTCGCGTTCGGGGCGCCAGGTACGGACCACCACGTCGGCGCGACGGGCGGTGGCCCGCCAGTCGATCGACCGGACGTCGTCGCCGACGACGTATTCACGCAGCGAGTCGAATTCGGTGCCCTGGCCCCGGATCAGCACCGGAAGCAGGCCGTCGATCTCACGCAGCCGGGCCAGCCGGGACGGCAGGTGCTTGCGCGACAGGAACGGCGGCAGGATGCGCACCTGTCCCGCGACGGGATGCGAGCGCTGCCGGCCGGCCAGACCCAGCGGCCCGATCGATCGGACAGTGACCGCCTCGGAACGCAGGTCGCCGCGACGGACTGGACGCAACTGCGTTGTGACGGTGACGGTTTCCGATGACTTGACCGTGAGCCGGTGTGCGCGGGGGTCAGCACAGGCACTCGGCGGCCAGGCATCGCGCAGGGCACCACGGAACCGGCGCGACCCACCATTTTGGACGTGCAGGACGGCATTGACGGGTTGACCCAACCGCGCCGACGTGTCGCCGGCCCGGCTCAGCTGCAGCGCACGCGGGCTGCCCGCCAACGCCATGTCGACGGCGACCGTGGCCAGCAGCATCATCAGCACCACAGCGAATGTCGTTGCCGGCCAAGGTGACAGCGCGATCGGCAGGACGCCCACCAGGGCGATCAGACCGGTGCGCCCGGTGAGGACCACTAGCGTGGCACCGGCACCGCGGCCAGGATGCCGTCGAGCACGCCGTCGGGGGTGGCTCCTTCGAGTTCGGCTTCCGGGCGCAGCGCGATCCGGTGGCGCAGCGTGGGCCGGGCCATGGCCTTGACGTCGTCCGGGGTCACGTAGCCGCGACCGGACAGCCACGCCCAAGACCGTGCCGTGCCCAGCAATGCGGTCGCACCGCGCGGCGACACGCCGAGCTGCAGTGAGGGTGAATTCCTTGTCGCACCGACGATGTCGACGATGTAGCCGAGCACCTCGTCGGCGACCAGTACCTGCTTCACGGCTTCGCGGCCCGCAGCCAGCTCGGCTGCCCCCGCCACCGGGCGGATGGCGCTGAGATCGCGCGGATCGAATCCGCCGGCATGCCGGGACAGGATCGCGATCTCCTGATCACGTGGCGGCAGAGGCACATTGAGCTTCAACAGGAATCGGTCCAGTTGCGCCTCGGGTAGTTGGTAGGTGCCCTCGTATTCGATCGGGTTCTGGGTGGCGGCCACGATGAACGGATCCGGTAGCAGACGGGGCTCGCCATCGACACTGACCTGGCGCTCCTCCATCGCCTCAAGTAGGGCCGCCTGGGTTTTCGGTGGGGTGCGGTTGATCTCGTCGGCGAGCATGAGGTTGGTGAACACCGGCCCCTCGCGGAAGGCGAAGGCCGCGGTCTTCGCGTCATAGACGAGTGAGCCGGTGACATCTCCGGGCATCAGGTCCGGGGTAAACTGCACCCGTTTGAACTCCAGCTGCAGTGCGGCGGACATCGCCCGCACCAGTAGGGTCTTGGCTACGCCCGGAACACCTTCGAGCAGAACGTGTCCGCGGCACAACAGGGCGATCACCAACCCACTGATCACCGCGTCTTGGCCGACGACGGCTTTGCCGATTTCGCCGCGTAACGCCAGCAGCGCCGCACGGGCCGCATCGCTCTCGGCGGTGGAGGGGGGAGGTGGTGCGAAATGCGTCACGACTTCGTGACCTGCCTTTCGATGTCGTCGAGTGCTTGCGCAAGATGGAGCAGATCCGAATCGGTGGACGGTGCTGGTCCGAACAGTAGGTGGTGCACGCTGTTGGCGTCCCCGGCGTAGCGCTGGACGACAGCGCTCAGCACCGCGGCGGGAGAAGGGCTGGGGCCCAGGCCCAGCCGGGGTGTGAGCCGCTGAAGTGTTGCGGTGCGCAGTGCTTCGGCGGCGCGGTCGCGGGCCCGGCGGGATCGGTAGAGCCGGGCGCGTCCCTCCACGGTCTCCGAGGCCCGCACCACCACGGGCAGCTTCTCGGCCACCAGAGGGCCCAGCCGGCGGCCCTGCCAGATGGCCAGCAACAACACGGCCAGGCATAGTTGCCAGACGATCCAGGTCACCGCGTCGGGCATCAGGTCGGTGAGCGACGAGCCGGCTGCGCCGCTTTGACCTTCGACTCGCTGTGGCGCGTACCAAACGACGCGGGGCCGGTTGCCGGCGAGATTCATCGCCAGCGCGGCATTGCCCTCCTGGAGCAACCCACCGTTGGTCATGAAGTCCGCGGTGCCGACGACGGTGATCGTGCGACCGTCGGCGTGGTAGCGCACGAGCGCCCCGCCGTAGCACCGGGTCACCTCTACGTCACGGGCTTTTTCGTAGGTGTCGGTGGCGCCCAGTTGCACGGTCCCGGCCCGAATGGCTTCACGCAGATCGCAATCGGGCTCCATGGTGAGCATGCTGGCGCCGCCGAGGCGGATGTCGGGGGCCAGCGCTTGTCGCACGCGCGAGGTGGGTTCGAGGATCAGCCGGTCGCCCGGAACGTCGGCCAGCCGGGTCAGCAGATCGGTTCCGCGCGTGTAGTAGGTCTCGGCTGCCAGCAGCAGACTGTCCGGCCGGGCGGCGCGTTCCACATCGGCGACGTTGTTGGCCACGACGACGTCGACGCCGCGGTCCCGAAGCAGGGCTACCAGTGCGTGCGCGCCGTCGGAACTGGTGGATTCGGGATCCATCCGGCCACCCGGGCGTGGGGCGGTGAAGTAGGCGCCGATCGCGGCGATGGCCGATATCGCGATCAGCGCCAGGGCAATCCAGCGTCCGGTGCGCCAGCGCTGGCCGATGGTGGTGCTCACCGCAGTGGAGCCCAGGTGTCGGCGACGTGGGGCGCACTCGGGTCGGCGCCGGTCGGAGTGGCGTGGCGGCGCAGTGCCTCGTCGAGTTCGGCGACGAGGCGGTAGTTGGGTTCGGTGCCGGGTTGCTCGCCGTAGGTGACGTCGTTGAACACCGTCGCCGCGCGGCGTAGCGCGCCGCCGAACGACGGCATCAGCTCACCCGCATCACGGGCGAGCTCGTTGGCTGTCCGGCCTGGGACCGGGTTGAGCATTCCGGTCTCTTCCAGGTGGCGCGCCACGGCTCGAAGCCGGTGGCGGATCGCCGCAGCCCAGTTTCCCTGAGCCGCATACGCTTCCGCGGTGGCTCGGTGTTCGGACGCGCTGAGTTCGTGGATGCCGAACAGTCCCGCATCCAGGCCGCGCTTGGTCCGCATGGTTCGTCGGGCGATGCGCACGGCGACGATGAACGCCACCACGACCACGATGGCCAGCACCGTGAGAGTCAACCAGCCGCCCGGAATCGACGATCCTTTGACGATGATCCGGTAGAGCAGCTCCTCGAACCACTCGCCGATCCTGTCCATCAACGACGTCTTGGGGTAGATGGGCTTGGCGAGCTCACGTTGGGCCAATTCGTGGGCCGTCTCACGGTCGATGTCGATGGTGGGCATGGTGATCCGCGGCTACCGCCCCGGGGTGAGCCAGAGGTTGTCGGCCGTCAGGTTGTCACCGGGTGCGGCGTTGGCGCCCGTCTGGAGCACCAGATCGAACGCCTCGGCGCGGATGCGGATATCGGTGTAGAGCAACACCACCACCCCGGCGGTGAACGGTGCGGTGATGATCTGACCGATCGCGCCGCCGATCGCAATCAAGGTGTAGGACAGGACGATCGATCCGGTCGACGTGTCACCGATCTGCATCACCTGTCCGGCGATACTGAACGGAACCCCGACCGCTCCGGCGACCACTCCGGCGACGATCGAAGCGAGCAGCTGGATGCCGAGCACACGCCAGAAGTGCTTGCGCACCAAGCCAAACGAACGGCGGATGGATTCCACGATGGGTTTGCGCTCGAGCACGATGGCCACCGGCGCGAACGAGAGGTTGTTGTACACGTAGACCAGGCCGATGATCGTTCCGAGCACCAGCGGAATCCCGATGATCGCCGCCAGCACGCCGTTGCCGGCCACTGCGAGTCCGGCGATGACGGCCACGACCAATGCGATCAACACCAGCAGTGCGACGAACTCCAGTGCGCTCAACCCGAGTAGCGCCCACAGCCGCCCACGCACTCGTTGCCAGGCTTCGCCGATGCTGATCTTGGCGCCGAAAACAGCCCGCCCGACCACGACGGTGAGCATGCCGGACAGCAGGATTCCGCCCAGGACGGTGGTGACCAGACTGGTGAGTACCGTCAGCGCGTAGCCCACGATGACCGGTGTGGACAGCTCCTCGCCGGACTCCGTGCCGACCTGTCCGCCCATGGCGATCACCGGACCCAGCTGCAGCGCCAGCGCCAGGATCTGGGTGATCACCACGACGGCGGCCGTCAGGCCCAGCGTCGGCTTCGGGTTGGCGCGGATGTATCCGACGGCGCCGTTGAACAGGTCGCTGAGCGACAGCGGCCGCAGCGGGATGACACCCGGCTTCGGTGCCATCGGCATCAAAGGCGGATACCCGGGTGGCGGGTATCCGGGTGGACCGTAACCCGGCGGGGGATACCCGGGCGGTGGGTATCCGGGCTCTTAGTCACCACTGACGCTCCCGACTATACCGCCTT
>NZ_JACBJQ010000003.1 GCF_013404075.1 Mycolicibacterium vinylchloridicum | reverse complement strand
ACCAAGGGTCTCCTTCGGCCGCGTCCTAGCGGTGTCAGGCAGCGCCCGTCATGCCCACCACCGCCGCCCCCGCAGCCCCTGCGGGCCCGCTGCCCGCCTACGGCGCCGATCTTCGCCCCGCCGCGACCACCGCGCCCGCAGCTCCGCCTCCGACACCTGCGGCTGCGGCCCCGGCCTCCGCACCCGTCCACCCCTCTAGCGGCACCCAACTCGGACAGCCCGCCGTCGTCCGCCAAACCCCCGCGGCCGCTGCGACAGCAACGCCACCGACCGGGATCACCGAAAGTGCGCTGGCCGGGGCCGCTACCGGTGCCGTCGCCGGAGTCGGCGCCGCCATGACTCAAGCGCAACAGCGCCTGCAACGGCTCCTCGACGCCGTCGCCCGCCAAGAACCCCAGCTGCGCTGGGCAATCGGCGACCGCGAGGACGGCAACACCGTCCTGACCACCGACCTCGCCAGTGGCTGGATTCCGCCGCACGTCGAAATCCCCACCGGCATCAAGATCCTCGCGCCACGCGCGAGAACCCGAACTCTCGAGGCAATGCTCGGCGAGACCACGCTGACCGCCACCTACGCCCCCGGCGACTACCTCCCACCCGCCGAAGACGCGGACCCGGTATCGATGTCGATCCGCGCCCGCGACACCGACGACGTCGACGAACTCGGCTGGGAACTCGCCCAAGCCACCAAATGGCGTGACGGACTACCTCGCCTGGCGCTCACCCTGGCCAAGGCCGCGTCTACCGGAACCGGCTACCTGGACTCCGAAGTCGAGCTGCTGCGCGAACATCTCGCCACCGTCGCCGGCCAGGTCCTGGGTGACTACCCCGATCATGTCGACACCGCTAAGGTCGGCAACTGGCAGCTACTGGCGACCATTGACGCGCTGATCAAGAACCAAAAGACCACTGCCAATTACCACTTCGCGTGGTTTCAGGCCTTGAGCCTGGCGCTGAAGGGAGACGGGCACCGATGACGAACGGAAAGCTCAACGCAAGCCCGGGCGACTACCTCGCGGCCCAAGGCGGAAACCTGCCGCCGCCACCGATCACCTCCGATCCGCTCGTCGCCGGTATGACTCCCATCGAGCAGCTGCTGCGCGTACTCGGGCTGGCCGCCAATCTCGGCGATCCCAAGGACAACACCGAGAGCATCGAAGAGCACGCCAAGCGCGACTCGAAGACCGCCGAAGCAGCAGCCAAATTCCCCGCCCAGGATGAGCAAGCCAACACGGAAATGAAAGGTGTTGCCGGCCAAGGCCAAGCCGACCAGATGGCCCAACAGCTCCCCCAGATGGCCTCCCAACTCGCCGGCGCTCTGGCCGGTGCCATGGGCGGCGCGCTGCAACCGCTGGCGCAGATCCCCCAACAGCTCGCCCAGGGAGCCCAGCAGGCGATGCAGGCCGGGATGGGCATGATGCAGCAGGCCGGCGGTGCGTCCGCAGAGCTCGACAAAGCCAGCCTCACCGACCCGCTGGGCGAATTCGGTGAAACACCAGGCGAATCCGGGGCCGGCGGCGGAGGATCCAGCGGCGGTGGCGGCGGCCTCGGCACCGCCCCGACCGCGATGCTCGGCCCGCCTCCGGTTCCGTCGGCGGGCACCTCCCCGTCGTCAGCCAACACCGCAGTGCCGCCACCGCGCATGGCCGCACCGACCCCGACGATGACCGGCGGCATGGGTGGCATGCCGATGATTCCGCCCGGCGCCATGCACGGCGCCGGCGGGGCAGAGAAGGACCCCAAGACCGACACCAAACGGGTGTCGGTCCCCTCGGTCAAGAACGGCGCACCGGTTCAAGGGCGCATCACCGCGCCCCCGCCGGCGCCTCAGGTCACCAAGAAAGTCGACGGAAAGCCCGTCGCGACCCGACGCATCGTCGTGCCGAACGGCAAGGCAGACGAGCCAGCGGACCCAAAGTCTTGATCTAGCTGCGGAATTCCTGGCCGACCCGAAGACCGTCATTTTTTGTCGGTGCCCGCTGCGATGATGTGGTCATGTCCTCGACCGCCGTGCTGAGCTCGAAGGAACGCCTTGAGGTGTTGTTCGAGGAGCTGGCTGAGCTGGCAGGTCAGCGTAACGCGATCGACGGACGCATCGTGGAGATCGTCGCAGAGATCGATCACGACGGGATCTGGGGTGCCACCGGCGCGCGCTCTGTCTCCGCAATAGTGGCGTGGAAACTCGGCATCTCCTCCACCAACGCCAACACTATCGCCGCAGTCGCGCACCGACTCCCGGACTTTCCTCGCTGCAACACGGCTCTGCGCGAAGGTCGGTTGTCGGTGGATCAGGTCGGGGTCATCGCCGAACGCGCCGCCGAGGGTTCTGATGAGCACTACGCCCAACTGGCGTCGGTGGCCACAGTCAGCCAGCTGCGCAAAGCGATCAAACTCCAGCCCCGCCCGAAGCCCGACCACGGTCCCCAACCGGATCCGCCACGCTCGATCACCAAGTCACATGGCGAGGACTCGACCAGTTGGCGGATCACCCTGCCCCACGACGAGGCCGCGACCTTCGACGCGGCCCTGCAGTCCCACAAGGATGCACTGGTCACTGAATACAAAAACGACCACGACACCGAGCGCTCCGAGAACCCACCACCGTTCCCCAACACTGTGGATGCGTTCATGCGGCTGGTCGAGGCCGGCTGGGACACCGAGGTGACCCGCCGCCCGCACGGGCAACGCACCACCGTCGTGCTGCACGTCGATGTCGAGCAGCGCGTCGCAGCACTGCATTTGGGTCCGCTGCTCTCCGACGGCGACCGCCAATATCTGACCTGCGATGCCACCTGCGAGGTCTGGTTCGAACGCGACGGCCAACCTATCGGCGCCGGGCGGGCCACCCGCACCATCAACCGGCGACTGCGCCGCGCGCTCGAACACCGCGACGCCACCTGCGCGGTCCCCGGCTGCAACGCAACCCGCGGCCTGCACGCCCACCACATCCAGCACTGGGAAGACGGCGGCCCCACCGAACTACACAATCTAGTGCTGCTCTGCCCCTATCACCATCGCGCGCACCACCGCGGCGACATCACCATCACCGGACCCGCCGACCGTCTCACCGTCACCGACTACGACGGCGACCCACTCACCTCAGCATCACTGGCCCGTCCACCCAACCATCCACCACCGAAGGTCCCACCCTGTCCCGGGCCGATCGGTGAACGCGCCCAATGGAAGTGGTACCACCCGTTCGAGCCACAACCGCCGCCATCTGATAACTAGGTTGGGTTCGGACACCCCGATGACATCGATATCGGTTGGGGTATAGAGCACTTCGCATTCAAGGACGTGAGATCGGACATCACTGCCGAGGCGGCCGGAACGCAAAGCGCCCCGGTGTATTGACGGTCACGGGCGGGCGAGCTAATGCAGCTGTGATTTGTTCAATCACTGCCTGTTTCAGTCCCGTGGAGTCGGCGGGCAACCCAGGTGCGTCCCCTGGTTCAGCCAGGAGCACCACGCTATCCGGAAGGCCCGGAACATCCACCGAGCCGACGAGCAAGAGCAAAGTACCCGGCAGCATGGCGATCTCTTGCTCTTCTTGATACCGCGCGAAGGGGGCGACGAGTCGACCGGTGATGCTGACGATCGCAGCCAACCAATCGGCAGTGAAATTTTCGCTGCCAACCCGTGGATCCATTGAGGTGGGCAGGATCCCACTGAGGGTGAACGACCCGTTCGGCCTCGGGCCAGCCATGCCCCGATAGGTGATTGCAGCCATCGCGGGTAGTTGAGACAGCGTTGTCACAATGTCTTCAGCCACTTTTCAGTTCCCTTCCGCTGCCTTGATAGCGGCCAATGTGGCCGCCGCAGCCCTGTTGATGAACTCGGGACCGCGCGCCTCGCCGTGGATGTCCCATTGCCAGCTACGCAGAACACATCGAATGTCGGCACCGAACAACGTCATCCAGAAACATCTCTCGATGATGTCATCGTGCGAACGGCCACACAATTCGCTCTTCGCCCCGTCGCGAAAGAGTTGCTAACGCCGTACCAGCCCGGATCGTCGCTGCTCGCTCGAATGTAGTCGACGTACTCCCCGCCGCTCGTGGAGTACAAACGCTAGAGGACTCCATCGCTCGAAAGTCCATACCCGCGCGAGTTGCCCGCCTCGCCAGGTCATCTGATAACGCCGGCATCATTTGGGAATACCATTGTCGATCACCAGATTTCCGAACTTTCTCACCGTCATTCGAGTCTTCTGCTTATTGCGGGAACATGGGACTGCCGTTGGGTGACTCGTAGCTCTCCTTGATGTCGCTGACGCTCTGACCAACAAGGTGCGAGAGGAGAACCAAGTCCATCACCCCGACACCGCCATCACGAACTTGGGCGAGCCGCTCACCGTCGGCGTCGGTCAGATAGGCGAATCCGTCATCCCTTCGATCTATGGCGAACCCCCCGGCAAGCTGCGCTTCAGTCGTCGGTACCTCGAGCCATGGCAATTTGCGTTTCGAGCGGATGTCAGAACCGAAGAAATCCCACAAGTAGTCCTCGATTACCGAAATTCGAGGAGATGAGAGGACGAATACCTCAGCCTCGCTGCGGTCAGCTGATGTCAGCACGACCGCACCATCCGAGGAACGAACGAAGAGTCGAGTCTCCCCACCGGGATCGGTCCAAAACAACGCCGCGCCTAACTGGCCCGAAGGCCCAAACGCGTAACCGGCTTGTCGAGCCCAATCGACGAGTTCCGGGTTGATTTGAGGCGAATTGGTCATCGAATGATCCCTATTCTCTTCAGTCGTTCTACTCGAACCTCAACATTCGCATCATCGAAGATTCGCACCTGTAGTGACCCTCCCTCGCGTCCAAACGCGGGTGCCACCTCTGACACTTCGATGTGCATGCTCCGGCAGGCGACCAGTTAGCGAGTATGAAAAGTATGGGTCCACAAGAGTTGATATCGGAAGGCCACGAGCCTCAAATGACTCCGCGACGCCATCACGCATGACCGCGAGGTACTTCCCGGACTCAAGGCCGATGCGGTCAACTCCGCTACCGTAGTCGCGGATGTATGCATCAACAGAGTTGTACACCACCTTCGAGTGCGAGACCGCACCATCATTCGGAGGGTAGTTCTGGAATTCCCGGCCCTCGGGCCCAACCTCGTTGTACCGAGCCTCATAGTCCGCCTTGCTCATCGGCACACCGTGGGCGTCTCGACCGTATGGAGCGTCGTAGTCGGTGATCAGAGAGCGGACCTTCGGATCCATCTCATCGGGCTGGGGATAGTGATCGCTAGACCAATGTTCGTCGAGCGGTTCACCATATGTCGGTTTGTCGTTCGGCTTGTCGTCTACGCGCTCCCAGCCATCGCCCCTCGGCTCGGGGTACGAATGCACGGGATCATGCGATGCACCGTCTCCGGTAGAAACACCTCCATCATGGTGGTCATCTGACTTATTTGATGGGCCATCGTTCGGGCTTGAGCCGGGGTCATCAGCGTGCCCTCCCGCTCCGTGATCGCCCGACCCGCCGTGCGAACCACCTGCGCCATCGCCTGTGACCGGGTGCGGGCCATGCCCCGCGCTGTCGGCGACGCCCTCTGCGCCGTGCGCTCCTACGGCCGCGGGCACGCTGTCACCGGCGCCGCCTGCCGCCGAGGACAATCCTTCGGACGCATGACCGCTCGCAGCATCCGGCGCCCCGGAAGCCGTCGCACTCGCAGGCGCTGGCTCGACAGCACCCTTCACCTCGTAAGACGGCGCGCTTGCCGGCACAGTCGTCTCGGAACCCGCTGACGCAGAAGGCGCGTCAGCCTTCGGCGACAGAGCAGCGTCCGGTATATGTGTCACCGGTGGAGAAACAGGCTCACCTGACACCGGAGCGGACGTCGGCTTCCCACCCGACGGGACCGTGTCACGAGCAACCGGCGGTCCGGGTTCTCCTGGCTTCGGCAGCGGCCCTGGGCTTCCCGACGGGGGCTTGCCGCCATCGAGGCCCGTCCTATTCAGATCATCGAGTTTGGCGGTAACACCCTCGAGATCACGCGAGACACCGCGCAAACCCCCTGTCGCCGAGGCAATCCCGCCAGCTTCACCAGCGGCGCGTTCGGTCGCCGAGATCTCGGCCCGCGCGGCCGCGCCTTCAGCGGCTCGCGCACCCCCAGCAGCCTTGACACCCGCACCGCCGGGGATGATCGCCGTACCGATATCAAAGCCCAACTCACCAATCCCGAGGAACGGACGATCGCTGGTGATGTCGTCGTAATGCGTGAGGTCCTTGACCATGTCGAGCGAGCCTTGGGGATCCGTCGCAAACGCCATCGGCGCCGTCATCGGATTCAGGATCTCGGCCATCTTGTTCAGGCCTTTGATCATCTCCCAGGTGCCCTTGGGATCACCGATCGGATCTATTGACGCGATGCTGCCCACCGTGTTGATCCCGCCCAACGCGACACCAACGTTCGCGTCGGTGAAAGCATCGAAGACGTTGGCCGCGATCCGACCCGCGTCCTCTCCGAGATAGTTGACCAGCTCGACGCGCGTGACGATTTCCATTGCGTGCGAATAGTTCTTGATGCCATTGACCAGATCAGCAAGTAACTCTTTGCGCGCCGCGGACTGCCTTTTGTGGTTGGCAATCACGGCTTTGATGTCGTTGGCGACCTCGTGGATCTTCTCCTCGGCATCACCGGTCAACAACTCGAAAACCGTCCCCAGGACCCCTTGGTCGACGATCGATCCCACCACCGACGACAGCTTGTCCAGGAGATCCCGAATCGCGTTCTGCGTGGTCTCGATATCGGTTGCGAAGCCGCTCAATTCACCAGCGCGCTTCTGCGCCTCACCCGCGAGCGACGACATCGCGGAACCGGCGTCCAACACCGCCTTCTTCATCGGCTCTCTGTCCGGCATCTGCTGCGCATCGATGACCCCGCACGGGCCGGCGATCTGCCCGGCAACGCCATACAGCGGTGTCGCGAACACGCTCCACGCCGCACCCGCCGCGCGCAGTTCACCCGGAGAACCGTTGGGCCACCAATCACCAACGAGAGACTCCACCAGATACCACAACACCGGCGGAGCTTGACCGGGGCCGTTGACATCTGGATCACCCCCCGGCGCGGAATACTGGGCAGGCGCCGCCGGCGCCGGCAACGGCGTCGCTCCGCCACGGATATCGGCGGCGGCCTCGGCACAGGAATAGTTGGTCGCTGAGCCCTGAATCAGATAACCGATATGCCGCAGCGCATTGACCCCCTTGCTAACACCGTCGACCAGCGCCCGGGCCGAATCCTGATACGCGAACCCGAACGCCGTTCCCGCCGCATCCTGACCCGTATCGGCGTTGTAGGAGCCAGTCAGAGAGCCCACCGCAGCGGTCAGCACCTCGCTCAGACCGGCGACCGCGGAGCCCGCACCCGACAGCGCCGCAGGATCGACGCGCAACAGGCCGCCATCCCCACTCACAGAGCAAACGCTACGGAGATGACAACGCCATCACAATTCACCCAGCTGACCAGTAGATCGGATGGCCGACCCGGGAAGGACCCCACGCTGGGGCTAACCCGGGAGGCGTCGCCGCGGGCCCAGCCGTGCAGAACGACCCGCCCGTCGAGGCGGGCACACCCGGCTACGTTGGATTGATGACATCGCGAAGCTTGCTGGACGGTCAGGGCATCCGACAGATCACCGGCGGATTGGGGACGCTGGATCGCGAGGTGTTCGAAGCCGTCGCCGAATCGCCGACCCCGCTGTTGGACAAGGCGATGCCGCTGCTGACCCGCGCCGCCGACCACTCCAAGCTGTGGTTCGCGATCGCAGCGGCCCTTTCGGCGACGGGATCGCCGTCGGCCCGCCGCGGCGCCGGCCGCGGGGTGGCCACACTGGCAGTCACCAGTCTGGTGACCAATCAGGTCGCCAAGCGGGTCTGGACGCGCGAGCGGCCCAACAGCAGCCTGGTGCCGTTGATGCGACGTGCCCGCCGCATGCCGACGTCGAGCTCGCTGCCCTCCGGGCATTCGGCCAGCGCCGCCGCGTTCGCGGTGGGTGTGGGCCTGGAGAGCCCGCCGCTGGGACTGGGCCTGGCTCTGCTCGCCGGCCTGGTGGGCCTGTCCCGGGTGGCCACCGGCGCGCACTACCCCGGCGACGTGTTCGCCGGCTTCGGGATCGGGGCCGCGATCGCGGTGCTGGGCGGGAGGCTGGTCCCGCCGATCGTGCCGGCAAAGTTGCCCGCGACCGAGCCGCTGCGGATCGAAACCCCCGAGCGTCCCGAGGGCGCCGGCGTCGTCCTGGTCATCAACCCGGCCTCGGGCAGCGGGACGGGGACCCGGGTGATCGACGAGGTCCGCCAGAAACTCCCCAAGGCCGAGATCGTCGAACTCGGTGAGGACGACGACCCGGACGCCGTTCTGCGCGATGCCGCCCAGCGCGCCGAGGTGCTCGGCGTGGGCGGCGGCGACGGGACGGTGGCCTGCGCGGCATCAGTGGCGGTATCCGCCGGGGTACCGCTGGCAGTCTTCCCGGCCGGAACGTTCAACCATTTCGCCAAGGACATCGGCTGCGACACCGTCGAACGCACCGTCGCAGCCATCCGCGCCGGCAACGCGTCGTACGTGGACCTGGTCTGCCTCAACGAGGACCAGATGGTGATCAACACCGCCAGCATCGGCGCCTACCCCGCGTTCGTACAGACCCGGGAAAAGCTCGAGCACAAGATCGGCAAGCCGCTGGCCGGGTTGTACGCCATGTGGCACACGCTGCGCCGCGAGGAGCCCGTGCGGATCCGCTACGACAACAAGACGCTGCAGACCTCCCTGTTCTTCTTGGGTAATTCCGTTTATCTCCCAACGGGTTTCGCGCCCGCACGGCGCACCCGCATGGACGACGGTCTGATCGATGTTCGCATCTTGGAAACCGGCCGGCGGCTGAGCCGGTTGCGCATCCTCACCGCGATCCTGCTGGGCCGCCTGGTACGCAGCCCGCTCTACCACGAGATGCAGGTGCCGGAGTTCTCGTTCGAGGCGGTCGACGGGCCGACGCCGCTGGCCCGCGACGGTGAGGTCGGTGATTCCTACGACCGTGCGAGTTTCACCGCCCGGTATCGGGCACTGCCAGTGTTTCGGCCGCTGCCGTGATTCCGCGCGGCGGCACCAGCCGCACGCACAGCAGGTAGAACAAGTAGCCGAGCGCCCAGCCGGCCAGCACGTCGGACGGGTGGTGGACGTTGAGCACCACCCGCGCCGACCCGACGAGGACGATCAACACACCTCCAAGGACCGCTACTACTGTGCGCCATCTGGCGGTCAGGCTCGGCCACAGCACGGTGAGCAGGGCTAACACACCGACCATCGCACCCAGCGCATGCCCGGACGGAAACGACGACGACGCAGCATCGACCAGAGCGGTCGGCGGGCGCGGCCGGTCGACGACGAACTTGGCGACCTCGGTGACCACGCCCATCAATCCGATGCTGATCAACAGAAAGACTGCCGTCGCGACGTTGCGACGCGCCAGCGCAACCACCAGCAGGACCAACGCAACCACCCGAAAGCCGTTCGGTCCGAACACGGCGCACAGCACGGCCCAGAACGCCACCCACCCGGGCCGCGTGGCACCGACGTCGTGGAACGTCTGCAGCAACCGGGTGTCGACGACCGCCAGCCACGCCCAGTTCTGCACGTAGCCGACCCACATCGCCACGTAAACGATCACCCCGACGACAGCGGAGGTGAACAACCAGGATTTTGTCGGTGCCATCCCTTCTTCAGTACCACGAGATCTGGCACGATCTTCGGCGTGGCCGTATTCCTACGGAGGTTGTTCGGCATCGGCAAGCTCCCGCGCGAGATGCGCGAGCAGTTCGACAGCGAGGGCATCATCTACCTCGCCGAGTTCGTTCCTGTGACGCGCAGGTTCAGCGGCAAGGTGCCGGGGCATCGCGCCAGCGGAGCCATCGCGAGCTATGTGGGCTCCGTGGTGTTCACGTCCCAACGCGCGGTAGCCACCCTGTCCAGTGTGCCCAAGGTCGCCGGCCGCACGATGGACGTGCGCTGGAATGATCCCCAACAAGGCACCGTCACAGCCGAGATCTCCAGCAGCGGAATCACTTTGACGGTCGATATCGCGGGCGTCGACCCCCAGTTCAGCGGCCAGCTGTCGCTGACGTACAAACTGGACATTCCCGAGGACGTGCTCACCCGGATACCAACCCGACATCTGGCGTTCGACGTTCCTCCCGAATACGTCTACCGCGCAGTCGGAGTGCCACACAATCCGTGATTGCGGCTGTATCCACCGCTACCGTGCCGAGGCGGAGCGCGAGGGACTTCCCACCTGAGCGACCACGAAGATCCGGCGGAACGGGAAGTACGTACGGCCGTCGGGCCGCATCGGGTAGGCCTCATCCAGCAGCGGGATCAGCTCGGTGCGGAACTGTTGCCACTGATCGTCGGTCAGCTGATCGCGTACCGGGGTGAGCGCGGTGCCGGTGATCCAGTTCAGAACCGCATTGTCACCGCTGAGTTCGTGGAGATAGGTGGTCTCCCAGGCGTCGACGGTGCAGCCCGCGGCGGTGAGCAACTCGGCATACCGCATCGGCGTCTCCACCACGTTGGCATCCCGGAAATGGAAGTCGCCCAGCGCCTTTGACCAAGGCTCCTGATCGGCCAGCCACCGGATCGCCGCGTGTGACGGGGCGTCGAAGTTGCCGGGCACCTGAACGGCGATCCAGGCTCCCGGCTCCAGCAGCCCTGCCCAGCGCACCATCAAGTCGTTATGCCCCGGAACCCATTGCAGCGCGGCGTTACTGAACACGACATCGGTGCCGGGCCGCGGAGTCCACACTGAGATGTCGCCCAGTTCGGCGTCGATCCCTCGTTCGCGGGCCGCGTCGACCATCTCCGGTGAGCTGTCCACCGCCTCCAGCGCGGCGTCCGGCCAGCGCTGGGCCAACTGTTCGGTGAGATTGCCGGGCCCACAGCCCAGGTCCGCCACCCGCCGTGGTGACTCGGCCCCGATCCGCGCCAGCAGATCGAAAAACGGCCGTCCGCGCTGATCGGCGAACGCGAGATACGTCTGCGGATTCCACATGCCGCCACTTCACCACATCCGCGTCGACCATGAAATCCACAGTGACTTCCCAGCTGGGGCGACGCCGGTGCAGCAGCACTGTCGTGCACCGTGGTTCGGATGCATGCCAGCACGCGGTGGCAGGCCGTCGCCCTGACCTGCCTGCTGGCCGCCACCGCCGCGCTCTACCTCTGGAATCTGCCGATCAACGGCTACGGCAACGCGTTCTATGCGGCCGCGGCCCAGTCCGGGGCCAAGGACTGGACCGCGTGGTTCTTCGGTTCCCTGGACCCGAACAACTTCATCACCGTCGACAAACCACCGGCCGCGCTATGGGTGACGGGCCTGTCGGTCCGGCTATTCGGGATGAACAGCTGGGCGATCTTGGTACCGCAGGCGCTGATGGGGGTCGGGGCCGTCGCGGTCCTGTACTTCACGGTCCGCCGCACCGTGGCCAACCCAGCGCGCGGGGCGGTCGCGGGTCTGATCGCCGGAACCGTGTTGGCCCTGACCCCTGCCGCGACATTGATGTTCCGCTACAACAATCCTGACGCGCTGCTGGTGCTGCTGATGGTCGCGGCCGCGTACTTCCTGATGCGCGCGGTCACCGGTGCGTCGTGGCGATGGCTTGCTCTGGTCGGCGTCGCTCTGGGGCTGGCATTCCTCACCAAGATGCTGGCCGGTCTGATGGTGCTGCCCGCGTTTTGCCTCGCGTATCTGCTTTTCGCACCGACGAAGTGGTGGCGACGGGTGCTGCATCTGCTGGGGGCGGCTGTGGCGCTGGTCATCTCGGCCGGCTGGTGGGTCGCGATCGTCCAACTGTGGCCCGCGGCGTCGCGTCCCTACATCGGTGGCTCGACCGACAACAATGTGCTCAACCTCGCGTTGGGGTACAACGGCGTCGACCGCATCGTGGGTGGCGGTAACGCGGTCTCACACGGGCATCTCGGTGGCTGGAGCACCCATGCCGGGGTGCTGCGAATCCTGTCCGCGGAGATGGGTTACGAAGTGTCCTGGCTGCTGCCCGCCGTCCTGGTCGCGATCGTGGCCGCCGCATATCTTGCGCTGCGCCGCAGGCTGAACCGGATTGAAGCGGCGGGCTTCACCACGTGGACGGTGTGGTTCGTCGTCTGCACCCTGGTGTTCAGCTATATGACCGGCATGGTCCATCCGTACTACACCGTCGCGCTGGCACCGGCGGCGGGCGCGCTGATCGGGCTGGCCGCGGTACTGAGCAGATCGGCGGCGATCGCGATGGTGGTGGCCGCCGCGGCCTGGGCCATCGTCCTACTGCACCGCGCCGGGCTGGGGCCGTCGTGGTCGCGCTGGGCGATCGGCGCCAGTGCTGTGACGGCCGTGGCATTGCTGCTGGCAGCGTTGACGAAGTGGCCTCGGCTGACGCCGTTCGCGCTGGCGATAGCCCTGTTCGCCAGCCTCAGTGGGACTGCGATGTTTTCGGTCGCAACCGCGGCCACCCCGCACAACGGATCGATCCCGAATGCGGCCCACACCGCTGACGTGTGGCCTACTGTCGGATCGCGGTTCGCGAAGACGATGATGACGGGTGCCAGCTCCGGCACTGTCAACCCGCAATTGGCCACATTGCTCAGCGCCACCACAACCACATGGTCAGCGGCTACGTCGGGATCGCAGGCGGCCGCATCGCTGGAGATCGCTTCCGGCACCGCGGTCATGGCGATCGGCGGCTGGAGCAGCGACCCGGTGCCCACCTTGGCGCAATTCGTCGACGACGTGCACGCCGGCGAGATCACCTACTACATCGAGAGCGGGCGGATGCGCAGCCATGACCGCAATGGCGGGGAGATCGCCGACTGGGTACAGCAGCATTACCGACCGGTCAAGGTAGGCGGCGCGACGATATTTCGGCTCTTGTGAGACGCCTGTCCAGTTAACATCCAGGGAAGGTATCCACCGGCGAAAGGCCGCGACAATGACGTCGAACGTCGACCTGCCCATCCCTGTGCCCGATGTGCCGGGTGCCGACGCCGGTTACGAGGGTCTGCCCGAGCGCTCCGACCTGACCGCACTTCAGCGGCTGATCGTGGACTCATCTGCGGTCGCCGACATCGGGCTGCGCACGGCGATCGCCTCGCTGGTCGGGGTGTCGATGCTGCCGACGGTCGCCAAGAGCATCGTCCGCCGCTCGGACCTGCACCGCGAACGCAGCAACCTCGAGTTCTACGCCGAGCTCGCCGCGCGCCAGGACCCGGCGGCCTCGTTCCCCGCTCCCACCGTGTTGCCCACGGTGACAACGCGCCCGGCGAATCCGATTGCCCAGTAAATCGCCCACGGCAACGTCCAGAACATGCGGTTCGAGAGCAGTTTCGAACCGATCAACCCCAAGATGCGCAAGCAATGGAAACAGTTGGAACGCAACAACATCGTGTGGGCCCAGCATTGGCGTCACGACGACGGACCGCGGCCGACCCTGTGTGTGATCCACGGCTTCATGGGTTCGCCGTACCTGTTCAACGGGCTGTTCTTCTCGCTGCCGTGGTTCTACCGCACCGGCTACGACGTGATGCTCTACACGCTGCCGTTCCATGGCCGGCGCGCCGAAAAGGGTTCCCCGTTCAGCGGTTACGGCTTCTTCTCCCAGGGGATGGCCGGATTCGCCGAGACCATGGCCCAGGCAGTGCACGACTTCCGCTCCGTCATGGACTGGCTGCGCGACACCGGAGTGGACCGCATCGCGCTCACCGGAATGTCGTTGGGCGGCTATACCTCAGCGCTCGTCGCCTCCGCCGACGACCGACTCGAAGCGGTGATCCCGAACGTCCCGGTCGTCACCCCCGAGCGGACGTTCGACGAATGGTGGCCGGCCAACAAGCTGATCGAACTGGGCCGTACCTTCGGCACCATCAGCCGCGAGGATTCGGCCGCGGCGTCGGCGTACCACTGCGCCCTGAACTACCGGCCGTTGGTACCGCGTGATCAGCGCCTGATCATTACCGGCCTCGGTGATCGGCTGGCACCGCCGCAGCAGGCCGAAGCTCTGTGGGAGCACTGGGATCATTGTGCGCTGCACTGGTTTCCGGGAAACCACATCTTGCACGTCAGCCAGCCGGATTACCTTCGCCGGATGAACCGCTTCCTGCGGCCGTTCATGTGGGACTAGCTCAGATCTGGGGCGGGCCGGGATAGTCGGTGAGGCTTACCACCGGGCCCATCGCGGCCAGGCCGGACGGATTCTCGAGCCACTGGTCCCGGACAATGATGGTGCTATTCGGCAGATGGATCGTGAAGTCGCCGTAGGTACGCAGGTAGGCGTCGCCGTAGGAGAGGGTGCCGGTCGAGTACGGCGGCACATTCTGCTTGACCGTGGTTGATTCGGAGTCCTTCTCCTGAACCGATCCGGTGTAGAGAACGGTTGATTCGAATTCGATCTGCTGGCCGACGAAAAGACTGGACTTCTCCTTGATCTTGATCCCCCCGCCAGCAGACCAGCTGTCGGTCTCTGACTTGTAGGTGGTGAGCGTTTCGGAGAAAGAGTTTTCCTGCGAGGCGTTGTTGTAGTTGTATCGGTCCGGCGCAGTTACCGGTGCCGTGTAATAACTTTGGCCGGTGACATTGGCCCCGCACGAGCCCGGGGTTTGGCCCGCGTTGTTGTAATAGCACGCCGCGTCCACGGCGGCGGAGGCGAGGTTCGGATCCGATGTCAGGTCGAAGCTACTGAGGCTGGGCTGGATGATGTACATCACCTCAGCGGAATTCGGCTCGTCCTCGCCGCCATCCATGCACGCCGAGCTCTTGCACTGAACCGATGACCCCCCGTCGGGGTAATTCTTGAGGATCGCTTCGCTCACGGTCGTGGGCCCGCCGTCGTTCCGCTCCCATTTCACCACGGCCTCTTGAGCGCCGTAGGTGGCGTAGTCGACTTCGATCCGCACCATCTGGAACGGCTGAAGTACGTAGCCGACGGTCGGGGATTCGTCTTCTTCGATCTCGCCGTCGATAAAGATGAGCTTCTGCGGGTACGGCGTGAGATTGACGATTTCGTAACCGCGCGTGGACAGTTGGTCGGGGTGGCCGGTGATCAGCACCTTGGGCAACCCCAGGATCGCCCGGGTTTCATCCCTCACGAAGTCCCGGATCGCCGCACCGACCGACTTGCGCGCGGGGGCGGGATCTGCGACAGGTGCCGCGATATCCGCTGGCGTCGGATTGCTGACCGGTGCCGAGGTGTTCGTGGGCGCTG
Source organism: Mycolicibacterium vinylchloridicum (assembly GCF_013404075.1). Lineage (GTDB taxonomy): Bacteria > Actinomycetota > Actinomycetes > Mycobacteriales > Mycobacteriaceae > Mycobacterium > Mycobacterium vinylchloridicum. Next base: position 282,048 of record NZ_JACBJQ010000003.1, on the reverse strand, counting down.
TCGGAGTGGAGTGCGAATTCGGGTAGGGATCCGGGCCGGTGCCGATGGCATAGTCGACCGTGGTCCAGATGGGTGGGGCCACCAGCGAGCCATCCTCGTTCTCGGCGTCGGCAGGAACGGGGCTGACGTATTCGATGTCCGGAATCTTGATGGTGACGTCCTTGTCGATCAACGTCATGTCGACGATGTCGTGATATTCGCCGTAGGACAGCTGAATCTGGCCGTACATGCCAGGCGCCACATTGACCGTCGCGCCTTGCTTGGTGATCACGCCGTCGCTCCAGCTGTGGCCATACTTCTGCTGGAGCACCGCGCTGATCTCCGTCTCAAAGTTCAGCGGTCCGAGGGAGAACTTGACCGAGCCGCCGGCAGCGATCTTCAGATTCTCTTCGATGCCGTTGGTTTTGACCGCCTCGTGGATGACCTCGTAAGTGTTTGCGGAATCCACGGTTCCGTAGTTGAAGACCGTATTGCCAACATTTTTCGCGGCGGAGTACACGACGCGCGAGTCGACGGCCTCCTGGGTGCACGTGCCTCGGTTCTCACACAGTGCCGTGGCAACGATCGCTTGTCCGACACCATCAGTGGGAGCGATCGTGATTTCGGTGCCCGCCTTCGGTAGGAAGAGAACCGTCTGGCTCACCGCTGCTTGAGGAGTCCCCGAGACGGGAGTCGGGGTGTTGAACACATCGGATTGCACATTGCTGCTCGACGGCGTGATGAAGGCGCTGTCGAACCGGACGTAGACCTCGAAGCTGTCGGTGCCGTCCGTCCAGTCCATGGTAGCCCGGCTGGAGGTGTCCTCATCGTTGTTGGTGTAGAACCCCATCTCGACCTGGCGCGCATTGTCCAGGACATAGCCATTCTGCGGGCCAAAGGCCAGCGGGTCATACGTCGTCAGGTTCGTCAGGGTCAGCGGCCGACCGGTCAGGTTGATGAACGTGACCTGAATGCTGGGTTGGGGAACCGGAATGTCGGTGCTGGACACACACTTCGAATCCACGCACGAGCCGGGGAAGTTCTCTTCCGCCCTGCCGCTGAGGTCGGCAAGCAGCGTCTGGACCGGTTGCAACAGCGAATTCAGCGCCAGCACAATGCGACTACCCACCGGGCCCAGGGGCACGGGGCCCGACGCGGCGACTGGTTGCCTGGCGAGCTGTCCGGTCGCCGACTCCGTGTCGCCCACTTCACGACGCGCGGCGGCCGCCAGCATCCATTCCGCCGGGGATCCTGGGGTATTGGTCAGCGGTGTGACCGTCGCGTTCAACACCGCCGTCACGAGGTCGGTGCCGGCGCGCATGATGGAGCCGGGCGCGGGCAAGGTGGCGAGTCGAAGCGTCGGTGTCGCGGCGGCGAGGTGCGGCTTCATCGTGATATGTGTTGGGGTGCGCGATGTTCCGGTCTGTGATGTGACTGTCGAGGCACTCAGCTTCGAGTCCTCAGATCCGGCCTTCGGCTTACCGGCCGAACCTCTGGGTTTCGGTTTCGCCGATCCGGTCTTCGCCGCCGGGCCGGTCGACGCCGAGTTCACCGACGACGAGCTGTCGTCGGAGGACGTATCGGCCGCGGCGATGGGAGCGGGACCGCCTGCCAATGCCACCCCGACCCCCAGCGCAACGGTTGCAGCTGCCGCGCGAGTGCTGAGCATTGCTGGCTTCATCGAGTCCTCCGACCTAGCGGTGAGCGCGTTGAACAGTGCGCCGCGGGCCCTCAATATTTATCAGCAATGCCAATTTATTGGCGGTTTCAAACTCTCTGTTAATCAGTTCATGGCGGGTCGTTCGTCGCAGATACGCTCACCGATTACCTTGTCCACCAAGGTGACTCGCTGACTAACCCTTGATCGCCCTCACCAAGGTGATACTGGCCAGCATGTTGGCCACTTCGGCGTCCGCGGAGTCGGCGGAACGGCCAACGCCCTTCAAGTAGTCCACCAACGTGGTTTCCTCGGCCGTCCAGCCCCGCTCACCGAACCACTGCGCTGCGGGCGCCACCTGCTCGTTGTAGACCAGCTGCCACCACTGGCCGCGCTCGTTGCCGACGGACTTCGCTTGTTGAACCTTCGCTTGAAAGGCGTCCCGGTCCATGGGCCTACCCTCCTCGACAGCGAGGTGGCTGCCCGTACTGGCCAATGCGTCGATGCCGGTGAACAGCTGCTCCTGCGCACTGGCGGGCAGGTAGATCAGCAGACCCTCGGCGATCCAGGCCGAGGGCTGAGCGGATTGAAAACCGCTGTCCCGCAGGGCCTGCGGCCAGTCGTCTCGTAGGTCGACCGCGATCTCGCGGCGCTCGGCCGTCGGGTTGGCGCCGTGCGCGGCGACGGCCTCGCGCTTGAATTCCAGCACTTGCGGCTGGTCGAGTTCGTAGATGGTCGTGCCAGGTGCCCAGTCCAGCCGGTAGGCACGGGAGTCCAGGCCGGCGGCCAGCAGGACGATCTGACGCACGCCGGCTTGCGCCACCCTTCGGAAATAAGCGTCGAAGTAGCGGGTCCGCGCGGCTTGGAAGGTGACGAAGTGTTGTCCGAATTGCTCCGATTTCAGCGGATGATCCGGTGCTTCGCCGTCCAGCACTGCGGCCCACTGACCACCGACGGCGCGACAGAACACCTCCGCAAACGGGTCAACGGCCAGCGGATCGGGCTTCTGCGCCTCCAGTGCACGCGCGGCCGCGACGAACAGTGCCGTCGAGCCGACACTGGTGGTGATGTCCCAGGTGTCGTCGTCAGTTCGCACTGCCGCGAGGGTACGCGCAATTTCTGACAGGCCTCACCGGTCAGCCTGCGGTCGGGCCGTCGCTTTGGTCGACCAGTACCGGACCGTCCGGCGCGTCACCCAATGTCTGCAGTCCGACGGCGTCGCCGGCGTGAGTCAGGCGCAGGACGTCTGCGAGTTGTTTCGGTGCGTCGCACTGCACGTAGTGGTCGCCACCCGGCACCACCCAGTAGCGGCTGCGCCCCGGCTTGTCCTTGATGTAGGTGTGCCACACGTGGTTGGCGACTCTCAGCGGTGCGACGGTGTCGTGGACGCCCCAGACGAGGGTCGTATCGACGGTGGTGGTGGCGAAGGCCTCGAGCCAGCTTGTTTCGTCCGCGGCTCGTTCGTGCAGATATTTGATGGTGTCCGGCAGGACTCGAATGCCGTCGTCGTGTGCGAAGCAGCGTGCCAGTGCGGCGATCTCGGGGTCGTCGAGGGTTCTGCGCGGCATGAACGTGCTCGCGCCGAGACCGGCTGCCAGCATCTCGGGCGTTGTCGCTGCCGCGGTCGCGCGCGAGGTCGAATCGTCGAGTAGCGCCTGTTGGAAGGCTGTGAGGTTGGCCAACGGCAGGTAGATGTTCCCATTGGTGATGATCAAGTCGACCGGCATCGCCGCGTTGGCCTCAGCCAGCATCGTCACAGCGATCATTCCGAGGCTGCTGCCGCGATCGTGGGTCACGATCGCATAGTTGTCCAGTTGCCAGACGTCTGTGATCAGGTGCACCAGCAGCCGCGCATCGTCATACAGCGAGTACACATACGGCGACGGTGGCTTGTCGGAGAGTCCGTACCCCGGGAAATCAACGGTGAATATCTCGAATTCCGAGCGCAATTCATGGGCCAGCGCGAAATAGTCGATGCTCGACGTCGGGAAACCGTGCACACACACCAGGGCAGGGGCGCCCTGGCTGCCACTACGGCGAACGAACACCTTGAGTTCTCGGCCGTCGTTCGCCGGCGTCGTCGAACGCCAACGAAGATGGGTGCCGCCCTCTTGCCACTGCGCGAAGATGCCCACCGCCGCAGCCTGCCACTGAAACAGCGATCACACCAACGGCCGACCGGTGCGGATTCGCCGATCCAGATCACGCAACAGCAGATTGAACGGGAACTCCCGGATGAACCGCGGCGCCAGGTTGTTCACGAACCGGATGCGCGCCATCAAACGATCGAACTTTCGCTGCATGTCCGCGTTCCACTCGAGCTGCATCTCGTCGCGGAAGCGCTGCGGCAGGAATCCGGTGGTGATGAGGAGGTTGAAGCGCTCGAGGGCCTGCTGTCCCGGGAGCCGAACACCACGGATCCGTGACACCGCGAACGGGTACAGGTACTCGCGGATCGTGTCGTCGATATGCACCTTGTCCAGCTGTTCCTGCCAATACCGGTCAAAGGCGGCCCGGTCGGGAGGCCACATCTCGGCGGGCACCTGCAGGGTGGTGGCCAGCGCCATCGCCTCGCGGTATTGCCGGTCGGCAGTCTCGTCGTCCGCCTCGCCGATGAAGACCCGGGCGATGTCGACGCCGCCCTTATAGAGGCAGGCTGCCACCCACAGCTGGAGATCCTTGTCGAAGGCGTTGTACTGCACCGGGCTATCAGGGGTTGAGTAGACCTGGGCGTGCGATTTGTTGACCGCACGCCGATAGGCCTTCTTCTGCTCCTCGCTGCCGCGAGTGGCCACCGCCAGGTAGGTGAACGTCGTCCGTGCCCGCTTCACCGGATGCCGGTCGGCCCGTCCGCTCTCGACCCGGCTCTCCATCACGCCGTAGCCGACGCCCGGCCGGGCCAGCTCCATGATCACGTTCGCCGGGCCGGCCAGAAGCGCGACACCCATCAGGCCGTCGTCGAAGCCTGGCCCGCGCTTCGGGCGGCGCCACGACGGCATCGGCGGCGCGCTCACTGCGCGATCGACATGACTGATGACAGGTTCGCGGACCGCCACTATGCGCCACCCAATTCCTGATCAAAATCTGACAACAGATGTTTCCGAATATTGCCGCCCTGGCCACAGCAATGTCAAGATGGGCTAATGACGCAGGCACGCCCGTACGGCGGCGTTGATGCCGCCGATCGGCTGGCCCGGCGCCGGGCCCGGCTGCTGCAGGCGGGGCTGGAACTGCTGGGCAGCGATGTCGACCCGGCTGAGCTCACCGTTCGTGGCATCTGCCGGGAGGCCGGCGTCGCCACCCGGTATTTCTACGAGAGCTTCGCCGATAAGGACGAGTTCGTGGCGGCGGTATTCGACTGGGTGGTCGCCGAGCTGGCCGCCACCACCCAGGCGGCGGTCGCCACCGCCCCCGTCGACGCGCAAAACCGGGCGGCCATGGCCAATATCGTGCGCACCATCGAACTCGATCCGCGGGTCGGACGGTTGATGTTCAGCTCGCAGCTGTCCAACGCCACGGTGGTCCGCAAGCGGCAGGAGTCCGGCGCCCTGTTCGCGATGCTGTCCGGCCAGCACGTCGAGGCTCTGTTGCACCGCCCGGCCAACGACCGGATCAAGGCGTTCGCGCACTTCGTCGTCGGCGGGGTCGGCCAGACGATCAGCGCATGGCTGGGCGGCGCGATCACGCTGACGCCCGCCGAGCTCGCCGATCAGCTCACCGCGATCATCGATGAACTCGGCGACCCCCGGCTGTTCCGCGACTAGTTGGCCGAAACCGGCTGCCTACGGTCGGCCGCCGTCTTGGGCTGCGTCGTAGCTTCATTTTCGGTGAATTCCCTTGTCCAGCACGCAAATTCGAGAACAATACCGTCCGGGTCCAGGAAGTAGAACGACCGCACATACACGCCAGGATGGAGCTCACGGGTGGCGCCCTGGGGGCTGTCGTCGTGGTTGAGCACCGGCCCGACCCGCACCCCCTTCTCCTTGAGCCGAGCGCGGTACTCGTCGAACTTCTCCTCCGGCACGTGGAAGGCCAGGTGGTTCATCGAGCCCACCGCGCTGACGATCGAGCCAAGCCCGGGCAGCGCCGCGGGCGTGGTGCTGCCCGCCGTGCCGTCAGGAGCCTCCGCGAACCAGAAGAACGCCACGCAGTCGCCGTTGCCCGCATCGAAGAAGAAGTGCTGCCCCAGGTTGTCGGGCAGATTGAGCGACTTGACCAGCGGCATCCCCAGCACATTCGTGTAGAAATCCTTCGTGCGTTCCATGTCGGCGCACACCAGCGCGACGTGGTTGATCCCGCCGAGTTCGAATTCCGGGTTGGTGTTGTGCGGCTTGATCATGTCGTGCCCCCACAGATACTGGTCAACTCTGGTAACCGAACCTAACACCGGATTCAGGCGTGTACATCGACGCCGGCGAATATCGTCTCCTCAGCGCCCACCGCGAGGAGGTCACCCACATGCCCACCCCCGGAGTCGTCCGCGAGTTCATCGGGGTGTCATCCCCCACTGCGCGCCGAGCCGGTGCCGGCGGACATCCCTGCCAGGGTCTCTACCACCGCGGGGTCGGCCGCAAGCCCAAGGTCGCCGTCATCGCCACCCACTATCAGATCGACTTCTCCGAGCACTACCTGGCCGACTACCTGGCCACCCGGGGCGTCGGCTTCCTCGGCTGGAACACCCGTTTTCGCGGATTCGAGAGCAGCTTTCTTCTCGACCATGCGCTGGTCGACATCGGGGTCGGGGTGCGCTGGCTGCGCGAAATCCAGGGTGTGGAAACGGTTGTATTGCTCGGCAATTCGGGTGGGGGCTCGCTGATGGCGGCCTACCAGTCGCAGGCAGTCGACCCGAATGTCACACCACTGGAAGGGATGCGGCCCGCTGCCGGACTGACCGAGCTGCCGCCCGCCGACGGCTATATCGCCAGCGCGGCCCACCCGGGCCGCCCCGATGTGCTGACCGCCTGGATGGACGCCGCCGTCGTCGACGAAAACGACCCGGTAGCCAGCGATCCCGAACTCGACCTGTTCGACGAGCGCAACGGTCCGCCGTTCACCCCCGAGTTCATCGCCCGCTATCGATCCGCCCAGATCGCCCGCAATCACGCGATCACCGACTGGGCCGAGACCGAACTCAAGCGGGTGCAGGCCGCCGGGTTCTCCGACCGGCCATTCACCGTGATGCGCACCTGGGCCGATCCCCGGATGGTCGACCCGTCCATCGAGCCCACGCACCGTCAGGCCAACCTCTGCTACGCGGGTGTGCCGGTGAAGGCCAACCGCTCCTCCTACGGCATCGCCGCCGCCTGCACGCTGCGCAATTGGCTGGGCATGTGGAGCCTGAAGACCGCCCAGACCCGCGCCGAGCCCCACCTCGCGCGGGTCGACGTCCCGGCCATGGTGATCAATGCCGAGCAGGACACGGGTGTGTTCCCGTCCGATGCCCAGCGGATCTTCGATGCGCTTGCCAGCACCGACAAAACCCGGTGCTCAATCGACACCGACCACTACTTCACCACCCCGGGCGCACGCAGCGAGCAGGCTGACACGATTGTGAAGTGGATCCACAAACGGTGGCGGTAAGAGTCCTGGCGCATTTCCTTCCCAGCGACAGCGTGCTGGACATCGTTGCACCGGAATCGGATTGGCTCGACATCCGGTGGTGCCACGAGGACGACGATCAGACACTGCACCGCGAACTGCCTGACGCCGAGGTGATCTGGCATGTGCTGAGGCCATTGACAGGCGCCGATCTGCGTCTCGGACCGCGGCTGCGCCTGGTGCACAAGCTGGGTGCCGGGGTGAACACCATCGACGTCGATACCGCGACCGAACTGGGGATCGCGGTGGCCAACATGCCGGGTGCCAACGCTCCCTCGGTCGCCGAGGGCACGGTGCTGTTGATGCTGGCGGCCCTGCGGCGGCTCCCCGCACTGGACCGCGCCACCCGGCGCGGACTCGGCTGGCCGACGGATGCCGGCCTCGGCGAGACCGTGCGCGATATCGGCAGTTGCACTGTGGGATTGGTGGGCTACGGCAACATCGCCAAACGCGTCGAACGGATCGTGCACGCGATGGGCGGCACCGTACTACACACCAACACTGCACGAGACGAAACCGACAGCTGGCGTCCGTTGCCCGACCTGCTCGCCGAAAGCGACATCATCAGCCTGCACCTGCCGCTCACGCCGGCCACCGACAAGCTCATCAATGCGACCGCATTGGCTGGGGTGAAACCACATGCTGTGCTGGTCAACACTTCTCGTGGTGGCATCATCGACGAGCCCGCCCTCGTCGATGCCCTGAGCAACGGCAGGCTGGCCGCCGCCGGACTGGACGTATTCGCGGCCGAGCCCGTCGACCCCGCCAATCCGCTGCTGAGCCTGGACAACGTCGTCCTGACCCCGCACGTCACCTGGTTGACCGCAGACACCATGCGCCGCTACCTCATCCAGGCCATCGACAACTGCCGCCGGCTGCGCGACGGCAGCGACCTGGTCAACGTCGTCAACGGGAGGCAGGATGGCTAGCGTATCCACCGGCGAGAAGTCACTGGAGACGCGCGCGCTGCGCAAGGTCATCATCCGTGTCGTGCCCTTTCTCATGGCGCTCTACTTCGTCAACTACCTGGACCGCACCAATCTCGGCATCGCCAAAGCCGATATCAGCGAGCACCTGCAGCTCACCGCGAGCATGTTCGGGCTGGCGTCGGGCATCTTCTTCATCGGGTACGTGCTGGTCGAGGTGCCGTCCAACCTGGCCCTGGAGCGTTTCGGCGCCCGCCGCTGGCTGGCCCGCATCGCGGTGTCGTGGGGAATCGTCGCGGTGGCAATCGGATTCGCACCCAATGCGGCCACCCTGCTGGTGCTGCGCTTCCTGCTCGGCGTGGCCGAAGCCGGACTGTTCCCCGGCGTGATCTTCTATCTCACCCGGTGGTTCCCCGCCGCGTACCGGGCAAGGATCGTCGCGATGTTCATGATGGCCAGCCCGATCGCCGCCGCCGTCGGAACTCCGTTGGCTGCGTGGATGATCCAGGCCGGCGAGGGCCTTTTCGGATTGGCCGGCTGGCAGTTCATGATGATCGGGGTCGGTCTGCCCGCGATCATCCTCGGCATCATCTGCTGGTTCTATCTCACCGACCGCCCCGCCGACGCGCACTGGCTGCGACCCGACGAACGGCAATGGCTGATCGATGTGCTGGCCCGCGAGGAACGCGATGTCGCAGGCACTTTCGAGTTCCCGCTACGCCGCGCGCTGACCAGTCCGCGGATCTGGGCGCTGTCGCTGGTCTACTTCGGCGTCGCCTACGGCCTGTACGCCCTGGCGTTCTTCCTGCCGTCCATCATCTCCGACTTCAAGAAGATGTTCGACGTGCACCTGTCGATCGTGCAGGTCGGCCTGATCACCTCGGTGCCCTACACGCTGGCCGCGATAGCCATGTACCTGTGGTCACGTCATGCCGACCGCAAGGGCGAACACGTCTGGCACGTCGCCATTCCAATGGGACTGGGCGGCTTGGCGATTCCGATCGCGTTGTATCTGCACAGCCCACTGCTGGTGATGATTCCGGTGAGTATCGCCGCCATGGGCGTCTTCTCCGCGATCCCCAGCTTCTGGGCGCTGCCCGCCCAATTCCTCACCGGCGCGGCCGCGGCCGGCGGAATCGGTCTGATCAACTCGATCGGCAACCTCGGCGGTTTCGCCGCGCCGTATGCCACCGGAGCGCTCAACCAGTTCACCGGCAGCGACAAGGCCGGGATGTGGGCGGTGGGAGTCATCATGCTGTTGTCAGCGGTCGTGGTGGTGATCCTGCGCGCGACCCCGCAACCGGTCAGGCCGCCAGAGTGATCCCATCGAGTGGGGCATGTCTGGGCGGGTAGCCTGGCTACCAACCCACCGGTTAATAGGGAAGGCACTCACATGCCCATCGCGATCACACCTGAGCACCACGACCTCGCAGATTCGGTGAAGTCGCTGGTCGCAAGGGTGGCACCGTCGGAAGTCCTGCATGAGGCCCTCGAGACTCCGGTGCCCAATCCGCCGCCGTACTGGAACGCCGCGGCTGAGCAGGGGCTGCACGGCCTTCATCTTGCCGAGTCGGTGGATGGGCAGGGCTTCGGCCTGTTGGAACTGGCGATCGTGATCGCCGAGTTCGGATATGGCGCGGTGCCGGGACCGTTCGTGCCCTCGGCGATCGCCAGCGCGCTGATCTCGGCTCATGACCCCGACACCAAGCTGCTGGGCCAGCTGGCTTCGGGCGAGCTCATCGCCACCTGCGCGCTGGAGTCCGGTCTGACCGCGACCCGCCAGGACAGCACGCTCGTCATCCGCGGCGAAGCCCGCTCGGTACTCGCAGGCGCGCAGGCATCGGTCCTGGTCTTACCGGTGGCGATCGACAGCGGCTCGGAGTGGGTGATCCTCGATGCCGCCGAATTGGAGATCGAACCGGTGGACTCGGTGGACCATCTACGGCCGGTGGCCCATGTACGCGCCAACGCCGTCGAGGTCACCGCCGACCAGGTGTTGTCCAATCTGTCCCAGTCGGCCGGGCGGGCGATCGTCACGACGCTGCTGTCAGCTGAGGCCGTCGGCATCGCCCGCTGGGCCACCGACACCGCCGCGGCGTACGCGAAGATCCGCGAGCAATTCGGTCGCCCGATCGGCCAGTTCCAGGCCATCAAGCACAAGTGTGCGGAGATGATCGCCACCACCGAGCGGGCCACCGCCGCGGTCTGGGACGCCGCCCGTGCACTCGACGAGGCCGCCGAAAAGTCCTGGGACAACCAACAAACCGCCTACGAGTTCGCCGCCGCGGTGGCCGCGAGCCTGGCACCCGCCGCCGCTCAGCACTGCGCGCAGGACTGCATCCAGGTGCACGGCGGTATCGGCTTCACCTGGGAGCACGACACAAACGTCTACTACCGCCGCACGCTGGGCCTGGTCGCCGCGTTCGGGCGGGCCAACGAATACCAGCAGAAGGTGTTCGACACCGCGACCGCCACGGGCATGCGGGCGATCAACATCGACCTAGACCCCGAGACCGAACAGCTGCGCGCCGAGATCCGAGCAGAAGTTGCCGCGCTGAAGGCAATTCCGCGCGAGGAGCGCAAAGCCGCGATCGCCGAGGGCGGCTGGGTCCAGCCGCACCTGCCCAAGCCGTGGGGCCGCGATGCCAAGCCGATCGAGCAGATCATCATCGCCCAGGAGTTCACCGCCGGGCAGGTGAAGCGCCCACAGATGGGCATCGCGGCATGGCTGATCCCGTCCATCGTGGCGTTCGGCGACGAGGAGCAAAAACAGCGCTTCCTTCCGCCGACCTTCCGCGGCGAGATGATCTGGTGCCAGCTGTTCTCCGAGCCGGGTGCCGGATCCGATCTGGCCAGCCTGACCACCAAGGCCACCAAAGTCGACGGCGGCTGGCGGATCACCGGCCAGAAGATCTGGACCACGGGCGCACAGTACGCGCAGTGGGGTGCGCTCCTGGCGAGAACGAATCCCTCTGCGCCGAAACACAACGGCATCAGCTATTTCCTGCTCGACATGAAAAGTCAAGGTGTGGAGGTCAAGCCGCTGCGTGAGCTCACCGGCCACGCGATGTTCAACACCGTGTTCATCGACGACGTGTTCGTTCCCGACGAGCTGGTGCTCGGCGAGGTGGACCGTGGCTGGGAGGTCAGCCGCAATACCCTGACCGCGGAACGGGTTTCGATCGGCAGTAGCGAGCCCGGGTTCTTGGCCAACCTCGACGGATTCGTCGACTTCGTGAACGGTGGACACTTCGATCAGATCGGTCATCACCGGGCCGGTGAACTGATCGCCGAGGGGCATGCGGCCAAGCTGTTGAACCTGCGCTCGACGCTGCTGACGCTGGCCGGCGGTGATGCGATGCCGTCGGCGGCGATCTCCAAGCTGCTGTCGATGCGCACCGGACAGGGCTATGCCGAGTTCGCGGTGTCGTCGTTCGGCATCGACGGAGCCATCGGCGATCCCGAAGCGCTACAAGGCAAGTGGGCGGAGTGGTTGCTGGGCAGCCGGTCGACCACCATCTACGGCGGCACCTCGGAGGTGCAGCTCAACATCATCGCCGAGCGGCTGCTCGGCCTGCCTCGCGACCCGTAGGCCGCGGCGGGTCAGGACTGCGGGTAGGGTGCCCAGCGCTTGTCGAAGCCGGCCTTGCGCAGGGCGAGCTGTTCGTCCCGCTGCGCCTGGGTGATCACGGCCGTCCCGTTCGTGTCATGGGTGAGCGCGTCGAGCTTGACCACCTCGGCTTGGACGCCGGGCTGAGCCGGGTCGTCGTCGTCCAGGTTCTGGAACCGCATCGAGATGATGCCCTGGTTGAGTCCTCCGGTCGAAATCCAGTTCGCCACAAGGGGATCAGTCTGCGAGATCACCACGGTGTATGTTCCGTCGTCGTTCTTGACAGCTTGGTCGGAGTTGAGACTGGTCTGCTCGTTCCAGTAGTCGTCGGTGATCGTCCAGTCGTTGTAGACCGGAATGCTGACGAACTTTGCGTTCCCGGGGTCGATCGTCAGCACGAGGGCCTCGTCGTCGGCGAGTTGGAAGTAGCCGTTGCTCTGCAGCTGATTGGCCAGGAACTCGGCGTTGCTGGCCGGTTGCGTCATGGTGTTGGGTTGGCGCGGCATCCCGGTGTCGGGGTCGGTGGTGGCCAGCGCCATGTACTTGGCTTCCTGATTGGCGCCACGGATCACCATCAGCAACGCGGTCAGTGTCCCGCGCACGATCGGCGCGTCGGCGATCGGCAACGGTGGGACCAGGGACACCAATTTGGCCAGCAGCGGGTTGTCGTTGACCACCGAGCCGAAGAACAAGAACCCGCCGAGCTGGGCGAAGAGGCTGTTCGGCGGACCGCTCACCTTGTGCACCGCCAGATCCATCGGCTCTTCGGTGTTCCAGTCCCCCAACGTGTTCCGCACCGCAACCAGGGTGGAGCTCGAGGTCAACTGCAGATGGTTCTTCTCCCCTGGCGCGGCCGGATCGCCGCTGACGGTAATCACGAACGAACCGTCCTCGCTGACGTCGATGTCCTTGAGGCTCAAGATCTTCGATGTCTTACCCGAACTACCTTCCAACACGCTGAAGGTGGTGTCGGCGGGAATCTCGTTGTAGAACCGCCCGGTGATGACGTACTCCGACGTCTTGTTGACCGGGATGAAGCGGTAGATGGTGTCGGGGTTGTCGTAGAGCAGACGCGAACCGCCGACGTCCACGCCGTACCAGCTGTGCGGAGGCGCAACCTGTGTGACGACCGCGGGGTTCATCGGGTTGAGGATCTGCTCGGAGAACGCCGAGGCGAGCGCGTACTCGTCGACCGCGTTGTCCAACGCGGCGAGATTCGCCGCGTCGGGTCCGCCGACGAGGGCGAACTGCTTCTCGGCGGCAGCCAGGAATCCTTGGCGCAGAATCAATTTCATCAGCTTGACCGGAATGGTGTTCACGGCCTCCATAGCCAGCTGTTCGCGCGAGATCTGTTGTTGAGTGCCAAGCGGACTGACCTCGTTGGTCAGGGTGACCACACTGGTGGCAGCGGCGCTCTGCTGCAGTGATGCCGCCCTGCGGCGGGTGTAGGCGACCGCGGCCACGTCGGCGGGCGATGCGGCGGGAGTGCCGGTGGGCCCGGTGCGGCCCGTGGAGGCGACGGTGCGACGCACCGCGGTCACCGTGGACGCGGCTGAGGCGGTGGTGACGCGAGCCGATCTGCCCTGAGCGTGCCGATCGGGGGCGCTACTGGACTTCTTGGCGGTCGTCGAGTGGGACGAGGAGCCCGGCGAATGCGCGGAGCCGCCGGTGTCGGCATGCGCGGTCGGCATGGCGATCGCCGCGCCGACGCCCAGGAAGACCGCGAGTGCACCCACGCGGCCGACGTACTTCGCGTAGCTCACGATCGGCGGCGCACTGTCGTCGACACTTCGGATGGGCCGGGCCGATGGACGCATCACGCCTCCGCACTGTGGGTGTCACTTGGTGAGTCTGGTGTAGCACAGATCACATTTACTATGCAACAGCCCATTGCCTTTGCCTCATTGATGAGACATGTGTCGGATGGTGTCTTACCTCCGAGTGCGCGGGGTGAGCTACTACTGCACCTCGATCTGGCGCAGCTCCCGTTTGAGGATCTTGCCGGTCGGGTTGCGCGGCAGTTCGGAGAGGAACACCACCTCACGCGGAACCTTGTAGCGCGCAAGGTGTTCGCGCACATAATTCTTCACCGCGTCCTCGGTGAGTTCGGCTTCCTCCCGCAGCACGACGAAAGCCCGCAGACGGGCGCCCCAGTCGGGGTCGTCGACACCGAGCGCGGTCGCCTCGACGACATCGGGGTGACCACTGATGAGATCCTCGACCTCGGCGGGGAAGACGTTCTCACCGCCGGACACGATCATCTCGTCGTCGCGTCCGCTGACGAACAGCAGGCCGTTGTGGTCGAAGTAGCCGACGTCACCCGACGACATCAACCCGTCGATGATCTGCTTGTGCCCGCCACCGGTATAGCCCTCGAACGGAAAGCTGTTACCGACGAAGATCCGGCCGACCTCGCCCTGGGGCACTTCGTTGCCGTTGTCGTCGAGAATCTTGATCGTCACGCCCTTGACGACCGGGCCGACGGTGGCCGGGTTCATCTGCAGGTCCTTCGGCCCGGCGATCGTCGCAAGCGCGACTTCCGTTGAACCATAAAGGTTGTAGACCACCGGTCCGAGATCCTTCAGTGCCCGCGTCGCCAGCTCCGCACCGAGCTGAGAGCCCGAGACGAACACGATCCGCAACGACGACAGGTCGGGCTTGGTGTCCATGGTCTCCAGCGCGTCGAGCATGCGCGAGAGCATGACGGGCACCACCACGATCGCGGTCACCTTGTGTTTCTCGATGTCCTCGAGCACGGTGGCGGGCTTGAACTTTCGGTGCAGCACCAGCGTCGAGCCCAACGTCAGCGCGATCGTGGCGTGCAGATAGCCCAAAGCGTGGAACATGGGTGACGGCAACGAGGTCACCTCACCGGCGCGGAACGGAACAGCGGAAAGTACGCCACCGATCGGCGCCAGAGTCGGCGGGGTGTTGCGCGTCGCGCCCTTCGGGGTGCCGGTGGTGCCGCTGGTGAGGATGACGATCGACGACCGCTTGGTGACCTTGGGCGCGGGATCACTGCTGGTGCGGGCAATCAGATCGGCCAGAGTCTCGTCGGTGCTCCCCGACGAATCGGCCGCGTCCGGATTGGTCCCCAGCGCGCGCAGCTTGCCCAGCGGCGGCTCGGCCAGCTTGACGGCCTCGGTGTACTCGTCGTCGTAGATGATCAGCTTGGCGCCCTCACGTTCGGAGACGTCCCTGATCTGCGGTCCGGAGAACTCGGTGTTCAGCATGATGGTGCGGGCACCGACCCGCGCGGCGCCGTAGTTGGCAATCACGAACCAGCGGTGGTTGCGGGCCAGGATGGCCACGCCGTCGCCGCCCTTGACTCCCTTGGCAAGCAATGCGTTGGCCACCGCGTGGGCAGCCTCGTCGAGTTCCTTGAACGTCATCGACCCCTCGTCGTCGATGATCGCCAACTTGTTGGGCGTACGCCGGGCGTTGAGCGCGGGAACCATGCCGATCTCGCCCCACCGGCGAATGTCGGCGACCATCGACACGAGGTTCTGCGGCGGCTCGAGCCGGAAGGCACCCGACTCGATCATCTTGACCAAATAGTGCAGCTCAGAGGAGCCACGCTCGGCCAACTGCTGTGCCTTGGCCAACACCTGAGCCGGCAGATCCATGAGACTGGGCATGCCTCCAACAATATGTGACCTAGGTCGCACCCAGGACAGAACGGCCAGCCTAATTACGATGGCCTCATGGCGGACGTCATGGACATCGGAGGCCGCCAGGTCCCGGTCAGCCATCCCGACAAAGTGGTCTTCCCGGCAGCCGGCGGCCGCAATCCGGTGACCAAGAGGGACCTCATCACCTACTACCTGGCCGTCGCCGACGGCGCGCTGCACGGTGTCGCCGACCGGCCGATGATCCTCAAGCGTTTCGTCAAGGGCATCACCGAGGAGGCCGTCTTCCAGAAGCGCGCACCCGAGAAGCGCCCGGACTGGATCGAGGTCGCCGAGCTGCGCTACGCACGGGGTACGTCGGCCAAGGAGGCGGTGTTGCACGACGCGGCCGGCCTGGTGTGGGCGATCAACCTCGGATGCGTCGATCTGAATCCGCACCCGGTCCGCTCGGGTGACCTCGACCATCCCGACGAGCTGCGAATCGACCTCGACCCGATGCCCGGCGTGCAGTGGCCCCAGATTCTCGATGTGGCGCAGGTGGCACGCGAGGTTCTCGAGGATCACGGGCTGACGGCCTGGCCGAAGACGTCGGGATCGCGGGGCTTTCACATCTACGCCCGGATCGCGCCGAACTGGCCCTTCAAGCAGGTGCGGCTGGCCGCCGAAACCGTGGCCCGCGAAGTGCAGCGCCGCGCACCGGCGCTGGCGACCAGCCAGTGGTGGAAAGAGGAACGCCAGGGCGTCTTCGTCGACTTCAACCAGAACGCCAAGGACCGCACGGTGGCGTCGGCCTATTCGGTGCGGGCCACCCCGGACGCCCGGGTCTCGACCCCGCTGACATGGGACGAGGTGCCGGGGTGCCGGGCCGGGGAGTTCACCATCTTGACGGTTCCGGCCCGCTTCGCTGAACGCGGCGATCCCTGGGAATCGATGGACGACTCGGTCGGTTCGCTGGACCCACTGCTGGCGCTGGCCGAAGAACTCGGGCCTGCAGAGAAGCCGCCGAAGGGCAACAAGCCGCTGATCGAGATCGCGCGCACCAAGACCCGCGACGAGGCGGTGGCCGCGTTGGATGTCTGGCGTGCCCGCTATCCCGACGTCGCGCAGGCGCTGCAACCGACCGACATCCTGGTCGACGGCATGCGCGGGCCGAGTTCGATCTGGTATCGCATCCGGATCAACCTCGAACACGTACCCGAGGCCGCGCGCCCACCCCAGGAGGAACTGATCGCGGATTACAGCCCGTGGGAAGGGTATTCGGGCCGTCAGGCTCCTTCGGCCCAGTAGGCCTGTGCCTTGATCGACGTCCGGGGGATGCGGTAGTCCTCACGCAGGATCTTTGCGACAGCGCGGGTCGTGCGGTTGTCGCAGGCGACCCAGCCGAAGTGGTCCTCGGCGTCGTAGGCACCTTCACTGACAGCTTCGACCAGCGCGGTGCCGGACACCCTTCGGTCGATCCAGAAGATCTCGGCATTCTCACCGACCGGTAGATCCACGTCGTCATCGTGGGCGGCAGCCAGGAACACCGTGGCCGGGGTCTCGCCGATCGAATCCAGCAACGAGTTGATCGCGGGCAATGACGCTGTGTCGCCGACGATCACGTAGCCCGCCGGCGGCGGCGTGGGCAGCGCGAAGCTGCTCCCGAGCACGGTGGCCCCGATCGTGTCGCCGGGCTGAGCCGCACAAGCCCATCGCGATGCGATGCCGTCGTGCAGTGCGAATTCGATGTCGACGGTGTCGCCCGCCGGATCGGGATTCACCAGTGTGTAGCCTCGCTGGTGCAGTTTCCCATTGTCGGGGAACCACATTCGGATCCACATCGTCGGATGAACCACTCGACCGGCCAGCATTCCGCCCGCATTGAAGTTCAGCCGCAGGTAGTGCTCACTGATCTGCTCGCGACCGGTCACGGTCAGTTCGTATTCACCGGCGCCGAACAGTTTGAGTACGGCACCCTGCCAGCCGCGGGTCGGCTTGTTGTCCACCATGTGGCTCCCTTTCGTCAATTGACCACGCGTGCACCTGATAACGGGTGCAGCGCAGCCAGTGCACTGGCCTGTCGCCCGGTGATCGCTACCAGCCCCGGCAGCGCCGCCGCCGGCCGGTCTTCGGTGCGGATCGCCGCGCCCGCCCTGACGCGGTCCGGCGACGACGTTCCCGCGATCTCCACCACTGTCCAGGATTCGGTGGCGCCGTCGCTCACCGCCGCCAGAGCTTCAGGGGTCGTGGCCGCGTAGGCGGTCAGGTGACCGCGTTGGTCGGTGACCGACCGCCACCGTTCGCACGCGTCCGCTGCCACCAGTTCCGGCAGCTGATTCGGGTCGGCAAGTGTAGCGGTCCAACCCATTTCACGGAGGTGGCCGATGAGCCTGCGGGCCGCGTTCTCGGCGGCATCCCGCAGTGGTATCTGCGCCGACCTGCCCTGAAGAGCACTCAGATTCCGCGCGGCGCTGACGGTCAGCCCGATCCACGTCGTCGCGCCGGCCCGAGCGGTATGGGTGGTGACGCGCACCGCATCGCACCGCAAACCATAACGATCGAGGTAACCCGCGAGCAGACCGTGCGGTAGTTCACGGTCGCGGTTGTCGACACGCACCAGCACCGTCGTGACCGCGTCGGCACCTGACACCCGTAGATCGGTCGGTGTGACGTGAATCGGTTTGCGGTGCAACAGTACCCGCAGACGCAGTCCGACGATCGTGGTCAGGTAGCGGCCGCGCCACCAGAGCAGGGCGAACATCGCCACTGCGACGGCGCCACCGAGGGCCCACCGGTCATTGGTCGACTGCCACGGGTAGGTGAGCACCCCCGAAACAACGGCCAGCAGTACGACGGTGAGGCGCCCAACGCCAGGGGCGGGTATGCCGGTCAATCCAGTTCCTCCTTGCGTCTGCGCGCGGTGACAACGACGACCGCGACGACGGCCGCGAGCACCGCCGTCCCGATGAAAGCCACCGTTCGCGACGTGTGATCTACCACCGGTGGCGGCGCAGGGGCCGCAAGTTGTTTGGTGGTTTGTGTCGCTGCGGTGTCGCTGCCCGGGTTGATCGTCCAGGTGAGGGCTCCGACCGGATCGAGAGTTCCGGCGCCGATCAGGTTGGAGGGGGCCTGTGCGCCGTTGTGAGCGGTCGACGTCAGTCGCCGCACCACTTCATCGGCGTGCATATCCGGGTTGCGGCTTCGGACCAGCGCCGCCGTGCCTGCGACATACGCGGCGGCGAAACTGGTTCCGTCCAGTGGTGCCATCCCGCCGCGGCCGTCGGGCATGCCATTGGCCAACCCGCCCGTCGAGTCGTTGCTGACCGACACGATGTTCTCGCCGGGCGCGGCGATGCCCACCCAGGGTCCGGCCATGGTGAAGTCGGCCGGCTGCCCCTGGGCTGTCAACGCCGCGACGGACAACACATATGGCTGCCACCAGGACGGTACTGACACCGAGGTCACGCCCGCCCAGTTGCGCGGATCGCCGGGCCGTGACGGATCGCCGACCGGATTCGATGCGCATTGCATTCCAGGTTCGCCGGTGGTGGTGGCACCGGAATTGCCTGCGGCCGTGACGATGACGACGTCCTTGTCGATCGCCGCGTAGCGCAGGGCCGCTCCGAGGGTCTGCTGATCGCCGAGTCGGTCGGGTGCCAGGCAGGCGGCCGTCGAGATGTTGATGACGGTGGCGCCGAGGTCGGCAGCGCGCACCACCGCTCGGGCCAACGTCTCGATCTCCACGCTGGCCTGCACCGAGGCGAGGTCCCGGCCGCCGGCGTTGGGTGAGAATCTCGGCGAGGTCTGCCGGATGGACAGCAGCCGCGCTCCTGGAGCCACGCCACTGAATCCGTCGGGGCCGGGTTGCCCGCCGATGATTCCGGCCACCAGCGTGCCGTGGCCGTCGCAGTCGGTCAGCCCGTCCCCGGCGGCAAGGTAGTCACCGCCACCGGTGACGTTCGGCAGCCGCGGTCCCGGTCGTACCCCGGTGTCGATGATCGCCACCGTCTGGCCGTCGCCGCGCGAATACGCAGCTGCGCCTGCAAGATCGAGCATTGTCTGGTTGGCGGTCACCACCCCGGGATCACTGCCCGGCCGGATCCCGGTGGTGACGCATTCGGAGCGTTGACTCATCCCACCGGTGGGCCCGGCCGCGCCGGGCGGTGGCGGTGTCGCGGGATCCGCGACGGGCGGGTCGACGGCACCGGCCGCCGGAGCGGTGACCAGCAGCACCACCGCGGCAACCGCGGCGGCCCGCATCATCGATCGAGGACCCATGTGAAGATGCCGGCCAGATAGAACACCACCGGGATCAATGAGGCGTCGAGACCGGCGGCCAGGAAGCCCACCAGGCGGCGCACCGGCAGCGAATACCGCTGCGCCGAAGCCGTATCCGGGTTGACTGCCACGACCACCCACACGGCGGTCAACGCGCCGAGCACCACCGCAGTCCAGAGCGCAGGGATGAAGCGCTGATCCACGACGTAGGCGACCAGCAGCCCACCGGCGACCAGGAACGGCTGGGCAAGCAGCCAGCCCTTGCAGGCCGCGGTGTCCCACACCCTGGCCCGCAACACTGCCGCGGCCGCGGCGGCCACCACCAGGTACCAGCCCCAGGCGCCCGGCGCTTCGGTACGCCCGGCCACCAGAAGTGAGCCTGCCGACGACAAGAGCACTGCGCCCGCGATCAGACCGGTCTGATGGGCTTCGCCGACGCGCACCCGGCGCGGCAGATCGGCAAGCAGCCGGGCCGCCGGGCTCGACGGCGTCGGATCACCGGGCGCCGGGATCACCGGCAACGGGAAACGCGCCCACATCGCCGCAAGCCCGGGTGCCGACACGGTGATCAGCAGGGCCAGCACGATCAATGCGCACCCGACCATCAGCGCGGGCAGTTGCCACAGGGACGTCGCGGCGGCCACCAGCAGGGCACCTGTCCCGACAACCGCTGTGGCGGTGAACAATCCGACACTGCGTTCGGTCTGGGTCAGGACGATCAATGACCATGCGGCCACACCCGCGGCCGCCAGCATCACCTGCGGAGCCCCCCACAGTCCCGGAACGGCCAGCCAGAAGGCCGCCGCGATCGGGAGCAGCGCCGCCGCCGACACCTGCGTCGCCACCCGAGCCGAGCGCGCCCGCAACAGCAGACCGGCGACCGCGGCGAGCACCGCCAGAGCGCTCACCGCATAGAGACCGATCACCGATGCGGTCGCCGCACGATGGGCGACAGCGATAACGGTCAACGCAACGACGAACACCGCCGCGGCCAGGCGCGCGCCCAACTGCAGGCGGTGCGGTCCCCAGGGTCTCTTGCGTGCCGCCGAGAAGATCACGGCCGCGTCGGCGATGTCCTCGACCACCCCTGGCGTCGTCGGCCCTTCCGGAATCGGCTGCAGGGCAAGCAGGTCGCCGTCGACCACGCCGACCGTGTCCAGGCTCGCATCCACGCTGAACGGCGCGCCACCGATCGGTGCCAGCGTCATCGGCGTGGGGACCGCTGTCTCTCCATCTGAGTCCGGCTGCGGTACAAGCCGTTTCACCGCGGGCAGTATCTCGCGCAGCGGCAGCTCGGCGGGCAAGGCCACGTCGGTGATCCGGCCGTACGCCAGCACGGCGACGCGCACGATCGGCAGCACCGGGGTTTCGGTCATTGTTGTTCTCTCTCTTGATCAGATGGTGGTGCTGGAGAAGTCGCGCGCCAGCGCGGCGGCGGGAAACCAGCGGCCGTCGGGCAGTGTCGCGGTGAGCCGATCGAGCGCCAGGGCGATCGCAAATGGGGTGCCGGGCGCGAAGGTCGAAAGCCACTCGCCGTCGGCGGCGAGTTCCGGGTTCACCAGCACGCGGCCCGCCTCGGCATCGATGATGCCCACACCGACCTCGCTGAGGGTGTGCACGCCGTCGCGGGCCGAGCCCGCACGCACCTCGACATAGCTGCGCGCCCCGGTGAACACCGATCGCACCACCGGGACCGCCGAGGCCGGCAAGCCCAAGTGGTCCAGGACGGCGCCGAGATCGGCTCCGGCACGCAAGCGTTCGTCGGCGCGAACCCCGACCCGGGTCGGCAGCACGAACTCGGTGAACCGCGCCGGCGCGCGACCGGCCAGGCCCGCCGTGACCACCGGGGCCAGCAGCGCGGGATCGGTGATGTCGACTTCGGTGAAGGTGACCAGCTCTCCGCTGCGCAGCGCCACGACGGTGCGGTCGCCACGCCGGGCCACCAGTCCGCGCAACAGATCAGCACCGCTGCCCCGCACGTAGCGGAGTTCCAGCCACCGCTCCGGCGCGCACACGGTGCGAACCCACCGCACCACCGTCGGATCCACTGACCCGTCGTCCGACATCACCCCCGTGCGGGTCAGTTCCGCGCGCAACCGGGCGAGTGTCAGCCCGGCTTCGCGCGCTGAGGTCAGGGGTGGCGTGATCGCCAGCACCCACGGAAGAGAGCCGGCGCCAACGCTGTCGGCAATGAGCCAGGCAGAATCGGCGGTCAGCTCGACCGCGTTATGTGCGGCCAAGTCTCAGCCCCACTTGGCACCTTCGGCTTGGTCGCGCGCCTGCATCGACAGCGTGTTGCTCTCGTGGGTCATCGACATCGCCCGATAGGCGCGCA
Source organism: Mycolicibacterium vinylchloridicum (assembly GCF_013404075.1). Classification (GTDB taxonomy): domain Bacteria; phylum Actinomycetota; class Actinomycetes; order Mycobacteriales; family Mycobacteriaceae; genus Mycobacterium; species Mycobacterium vinylchloridicum. Next base: position 260,057 of record NZ_JACBJQ010000003.1, on the reverse strand, counting down.
CCAGTTCCTCCATGGCCAGGTTCCATTGCGCCTGCCAAGCCTGGTACGTCATACCCGTCTCACCCTGCCAGGCGCCCTGCAGGGCGGACTGTTCGGTGGCGATGTCGGCGCCGACCGCCTGCAACGTCCCGGCATACCCGGCCATATCGCCGGCGTGCGCCATCATGGCCGGGTAGTTGTACATGATCTGGGACATCAGAAACCTCCGTATGTCGTTGCGGCAGCGGCATCTGCGGCGACATAGGTGCCGCCGGCCTCGCCAAGGTTGATCTGGGCGATGTCCAGAAGCGAGTTGACCTTCGCGGCAACCTCGACGAACCGCGCGTGCGCGGCCTGGAAGGCGGCCGACGACTCACCCATGTGGAAAGCCTGGGCGGACATCGCGGCCTGCTCGGCTTGAGCGATCGTGCTGCGCATCAGCGCGGTTTTGGCGCCGAACGCGGCCTCGGCGGCCACGAGCTGCGGTATGTGGGCGTCTAACATGCTCACTGCATTTCTCCAATCATTCTCGGTGGTAATTTGTTTCGTCGTCGGGATTGCTGTCCCAGGTGGTCGGCAACATCGGCATGGTGGGCCCCTCGCCTGTGGCGGTGGCGAGTTCGGTGAGCCCCGCGGCGGTCACACCGCGAGTCCGGGTCTTGGTGCCCGCGAAACCGATCGGTCCCGCGCCTCGATCCGAGGACGAGGTGCTCGGCTGCGGCGCCGGTTCCGGGGGCGGCCCGACATCACTGTCGAGGTCCATGTACTCGTCGCGGTGGCCACGGTCTTTGACCCGCTGGGCGCGCCGGCGTCTGGCTCGCTCTTTGGCCTGCACCGAGGACAGTGCGGCGGCCGCGGGGGCGGCTTCCGGTACGAGGGCCTTGCTGCCGCTGCCCTCGGTCAATGCCGGACCCGGATCTCCATCGGGGTCGGCGCCGCCGACGGCGTAGAAGATGCCCTGTGCCGCGGGTACCGGTGCGGCCGGCGCCGCGGGGGCGGCCGGCGCTGCGGAGGCCGCCGGCGCGGGGGCTGCGGGCGCTGGAGCAGCCGGCGCGGTCGAGGATACCGGCCACATGTTCGGTTGCTGCGGCTGTGCCGGCAACGCAACGGGTTCGGGGGCGAGGTCGGGCGCCGGCATGTTGGGCTGCAGAGCCAGCAGGCCCAGCAGCGGAAGCGCCGCCGCCGCGAGCGCAGGGAGCAGGAACGGCGAGCTCAACGCCAGCCCCCAGGTGGTCCATCCGACCGGCTGAAGGATCGCCTGATACACCAATGCCGACAGCAGCGGACCCCATGTCGCCCAGGCCTGAGCCGGGTTGGTCAGGAAGTCGACGATCATCTGCTGGATGCTCTGCACCGGGTGCGTAAGGAAGTCCCAGATCAGGTCGCCATCCGGAAGTGCCTTGACGTACGCCTCGAGCAGCTGGATGAGCCAGTTCGAATTGGTCAGCGAGGAACCGGATTCGCTGGCCTGAGGCGCCACGGCCGTCGCGGCCAGCGCCGAGGACGCCTCGGCACCCGGCAGCACGATCGTGGGGGCCGGCGAGGTCTGGGGCGCAGCGGCCAGCGCGGTGCCGGCCACGGCCTGATAAACACTCATCGTCGTGGCGGCCTGAATCCACATCCGAACGTAATCCGCTTCATTGACGGCAATCGGGATGGTGTTGATACCGAAAAAGTTGGTGGCCAACAACACCCCATGCACGGTGTGATTGGCGGCCAGCTCGACCAGCGTCGGCATGGTGGCCAGCGCGGTGCTGTACGCCGCGGCGGCAGTGTGGTGCTGTATGGCCGCCCCGGCACTGTTGGCGCTGGCCTGTTCGAGCCACGCCAGATACGGCGCGTGGGCCGCGACGTACTGCTCGGCGCTGGGCCCCTGCCACGACCCGGCCTGGACGGCAGCCAGAATCTGAGTGAGTTCCACTGCCGCAGCGGAGTATTCGGCGCTCAGTATCTGCCATGCCGAGGCAGCGGCCAGCAGCTCACCGGCGCCCGGCCCGGCACTCAGCAGCGCCGAGTGCACCTCCGGTGGTGAAGCGAGCCAGATTGGCGCGGTCATCAGCCTCCCCGTGCGATCAGGTAGGAGGCGGCCACGGCCGCATCGGTGGTGGCGTAGCCGGTACCCGACTCACCGATCGCGGCACCCGATCGGCCCAGTTCGGTGACGCCTTGGGCAGCGGTCGCCGCATGCTCCAGTCCTTGGGCACTGAAGCCGGCCGCGGCCTGCAGCGAGACGGGGTCGGCCGCCGGGGGCACCACGGCGGTGATCAACGGCGTCGCCGCCGCGTGCGCGGCGGCCAGCCGAGCGGTCAAGCCCTCTACCGCAGCGCTGGCCGAGATCAGGCCCTCAGGGATGACACGTAGGGTCATGATGGGTTGTCCTCTCCGAATCGGGTCCGAGATGTGCTGTGCGCGTGAGTGAATGGATTGACAAGTTGAATGTGGTCGAGGCCGTCGCTGTCGCCGAGCAGCATTGCGCGACCGACCGGCATCCTGGTGAACCGGTGCCCACGGATCTTGGCACCGTCGGCAGGGTTGCCCGACAGCATCACCACACCCGCCTGCAGGTCATTCATCCGACGAAGCAACGGGTTGGTCATCAGCGTGTGCGCTGATCCCCCGGCCCGGCCGGTGACGATCACGCGCAATCCGAGATCGCCTGCCGCCGAAAGCAATCCCAGTAGCGGCGTCCACGGCCGGTGGCCGGCGTACGGACCGCTCATGGCGGGGCCGTCGGGGATCTGATCGACATCGTCGACGATCAGGTAGTGGGTGTGCGCTGACCCGCCCTGGGTTCGGTAGTTCCATGAGGCCAGTTCGGCGGTGGGCAAGCCGGCCGGTGGCCGGCGCTGTTCGATGAGTGCTGCGAGTCCCATCACCGCCGGGGTGACCCGGTCGATATTCGCGCTGTACTCGTTGTCGACGAACAGCGGCTCGTCGACAAGGTGCAGGCGCCGGTCGAACACCGTGAACGCGACCTCCGATGCGGTCGAGTTCTCCCTGATGGTGCGGATCACATGGCGCAGCAGGGTGGTTTTGCCCGTCTTGCTGTCGCCGAACACCATCAACAGCGGATGCTCGGCGAAATCGTGCACCACCGCCGCCAGATCCAGCTCGCGCTGGCCCAGTACCACCCGCTCGCCGCCGCGGTACAGCGGCGCCACCTCGGCCGGATCGAGGTCGGCGGACAGCAACCGCACCGGCGGCGCCTGCAGCCCGGGATAGGCGGCGTTGATCGCCGGGATCCGCCCCAGATCGGGCTCGGCGAACAGGAAATGCTCACCGGCCATGGTCAGGCCGCGACCCGGCTGGTCGTGCGGCACCGATTCGGCGGGACGGCGCAGGCCGTCGGTCACCCGGACGTTGCTGTCACGCGGGTCAGGCAGGCGAAGCTCCAGACGCAACCCGAGACCGTCGCGCATCGCCAGCGGCACCTCGAGCCAGTTCGGCGTGGTGACCACGACGTGGATGCCGTGTGCCAGGCCGGTATTGGCCAGTTCGGCAACGACGGCCAGCAACGGGTTACGGGTGTTGAACTGATCGGTGTTGTCGCGACCGAAGGCGTAGAGATTGTCGATCAGCAGGAACACTTCGCCGTACTCGTCGGAGTGACCGCCCTGCCCTGCCGCAGTGCGCTGCCGCGACCGCAGTAGCTGCTCCAGCTCGCCGAACGTGCGCCGGATCCGCTCGGGCTCCAGCGGCGAGGCGACACTGCCCACATGGGCCAGGTCTTCCAGGCCGCGCAGCCGACCGCCGCCGTAGTCCAAGCAGTAGAACGTGACGTCACGCGGCGAGTGCAGTGCCGCGGCCGACAACACGAATGTCAGGAGCGCCGTGGACTTTCCGGACTTCGCGCCGCCGTGGATCACCATGTTGCCTGCCGACGACCCCGCCTCGAAGATCAGCGGGTCGCGGCGCATCTCGAAGGGGCGGTCGATCTCGCCGAGCGGCCAGCGCCACTGTCGTGGCGACACCGCCGCGTCGGCCAGTACCTCATCGAGCGGGATGGCGTCATCGAGCGGTGGTAGCCACAGTGGCGGTGCCTTCGGTCCGTACTGTGCCAGCTGATCGCCGATGGTGGTGATCAACTTGCGGGGCAACCCCGCCGGGGCGAACCGCTCGTCGGACAGCACCACGATGTCTTCGTCGAGTGCCGCCGGGCCGGCCGTGAACGGCACGGGCTCGGGTGCCGCGGGTACCACATAGGACGTGACGGGGCGCGGCGGATCGTAGATTCCGTCGACATAGGTGCTCCGGAACTTGATCGGCATTGCTCCCGGTGCGGGCACCAGGAATCCAACTCCCTTGTGCTCCTTGCCCGATTCGATGTGGTAGGCGTCTTCGGAACCGATGATCTGCCGGGATGCCGCGGGGCTGGCCACCTTGAGCCCGATCCGGTAGGAGGTGTTCTTGTCGATATCGCGGATACGACCGATGTCGAGCGTCTGTGACGCGAACAGGATGTGAATCCGGAACGAACGCCCCTTACGGGCGACGTAGTCGAACAGCTCGGCGTACTCGGGGTGCTCGGCCAGCATGAGCGTGAACTCGTCGGCCACCACGAACAGTGTGGGCAGCGGCGGAAGTTCGATCCCGACCTCTTCGGCGGCGGGGCGCGCAGCCTCATACTCCGTCACCGAGCCGAAGGCGCTGCCCTGCACGCGCCGTCCGAAATCGCGCAGCATGCTCTCGCGGCGGGCCACCTCACCGCGCAACGTGTCGGCGAACCGGTCGGCCAGCGACTTCTTCTCGGCCATGTTCGATATCACCGCGACCACCTGGGGGAAGTGGCGGAAGATATCGGCCCCTGCCTCACCCTTGAAGTCCACGTAGATCACGATGAGCCGGTCAGCGGAGTGCGTTGTCAACAGCGACAACAGAATCGACATCAGCGTCTGGGACTTGCCCGAGCCGGTCATACCGATCATCAGGCCGTGCGGACCCATCCCGCCTTCGGCCTCGTCTTTCAGGTCGAAGTAGAGCGGCAAGCCGGTGGCGGTGACACCGATCGGCACCCGCAGCTCCTCGTCCCGCAGGCGAGGCGCCCACACGTCGGCCACATCGAGCGCGGACGCGTCGGGAATGCCCATCAGCGTGGTGAAGCTCGCGCCGCGGGTGGCCGGCGACCGCAGGCCGGCGTGCGTCGGGTTGGAGTCCCAGCGCGCCAATCCGCGCGCGAGATGGACGGCTTCGGCCTGCGACATCTGGTCCGCGCGGTCGATATAGGGTTGCCAGCCGCCGGTTTCCCACCGCTGGATCGAACCGTCGGCGACCCGCAGAACGGGGCGCTCGGGATCGGGATACTGACCCGCGCGAGGCGCGGATTCTGTTGCGGCGATGTAGATCACCGTGACTCCGGACCACCCGGTCGCGAGCACCGAGTCCTCCGGTGCGTGGGCGGGGTCGTCGACGACGATCAGCAGGTGTCGCAACGGATCGTCTGAGTCGCTACCGAACAGTGGGCGCTGCGCCAGCGCCGGGCCGATGGACGCGATCAGGTCGTCGACGTCGGCGGCCAGGTAACGGGCCGGTCCACAACCGTCGAGTTGACCCGGAATATCGCTGTGTGGAAGCCATTTCAGCCAGGACCACTCTGGCGACTCCAGCTCGGGGCTGGCCAGCGCGATGCCGAGTGAAGCGGCATCCTGCCAGGTGATCGCCTGTCCCAGCCAGGCGCGCAGCGCCGCACGGACCTCGGCGGCGTCACCGACCACGGTGATCCGCGACACCGTCTTGAGGTCGATACCTCGCGGAGCGTCTCGGACGACACGCTGGGTGTCCAAGAGGGCACGTAATGCGCTGTGCGACACCGGTTCCAGATCGACCTCGTCTGCCGCGTCCTTGACCCGCAAGGTGGTGTGCAGCGGTACCGTGTGCAGTCCCGCTCGCACTACCAGGAAGTCGCTGTCGTGTGGGTCGCGCTCCCATTGCCGCCGCGAGCCGGGAACTGCGGCCAACGCCGCCGGATCGGGGTGCGACCACAACAGCGCGGCTCGTTGCGCGGCAGCCTCGGTGCGCACGTTGTCCCGGATCACCGACAGGTAGCGCAGGTAGTCGGCGCGTTCGGCGTCGACCTCTTCGGTGCGCATCTTGTTGTCGGTGCCCCGGTAAAGCGCGGTGGCCGCCAGTAACAATACGAAAGGAAAGAACAACGTCTGGGGTGAGATCAGCCGCATTCCGGTGGCGACCATCGCCACGATCATGCCGACGATCAAGAAGACGATCAGGAACGGCAGCGCCCGTCGCAGCAGCGAGGGCGGCACCACCCGAGGCAATTCAGGTGGTGCCTCGATCACGATTGCGCCCTTGTGGGTCTTCGGGCCGGGCATGCGCCGGCCCGCCTCAAAGATCAGCCGGCTCATCGGGGCTCCTGCTTCAGCGCGAGGCCAACGGCGTCATAGGCGATCAGCGCGTCGGATTGGGACAATGCCGGACCGGGCGCGAACAAGGTCAGCGCCGACCACGGGATCGGTAGCGGCGGCTGAGTCAGACCGAGTGCGGCGACGGCCTTTTCCGCGGTCTGGTGATCTCCGCCGATCCCATACCGGGCCCCGGTGTCGGAGATCCAGAACAGTGATCCGGCGGGCGGAGATGCCGGCTGCTGGCCGACGGTCTGCACGAAGTAGCCACGGCCCGGCGGCAGCGCGACCCGGGTCGCGGTACCCGGATTGGCACCGCCGACGAGGTCGACGGATCGCAGGCCGTCCGGCAGCGGCAGCATCGAACCCGACAGCAAGGTCAGCGAACTTGTCGCGGCGCCATCGACTTTGGTCCACATGGCACACGTCACCGGCGCATCGGCCGCGGCGACGAGCTTGACCGGCGCAGCGGGAAACGCCGCCACGTCGAGCTGCGACGAGACCGGCAGCCGGGCGATGTCGTCAGCGCCGAGGTGGGGCGGCTGCGCCAGCCCATAGGAATTGGCATTGCGCAGCACAGCGGCCAGCACGGGGCTGATCGGCTGCAGCCCGTCAGCCAGCACCGCGTAATTCATCGGGGTGGCGTCATTGCTGTAGGCGATCACCACGGCACCGATCGGGGCCGCGACGGGCAACGGATATCCCGCGGGCAGTCCGGCATCGGGGATCTGGGGTACTCGCAGCGCAGGAGCCTCCGGGACCGCGTTGAACAGGCCCGGCACGATCGACCGCGGCGCAGCCGGCGAAGCAGGCAGGCCCAACGCGTCGGTGACCGCTCGGTCAGCGAGGTCGATCGCACTGCGCCGGCCGTCCCACAACAGCCAGGTTCCCTCGGCGCCGCCGACCAGGATCGCGCGGCCGGCCGCCAGCGCATCGGCATGGGCGCCACCGCGTGCCACCGGCCCGCCGACCACCGAGGTGCCTGCGGCGTCCGCCGGCCCACCGGTGCCGTCGCACACCGTCCATGCAGCATCACGAGATGCGTTCTGCACCATGCGTTCCGGAGCTCCCGGTATGCCGATCATGCTGCCCCTGGCGAAGGTGTCCAGCTGCTCACTGCTGACGGTGGTGGGATCTACCGGGCGCCCGACAGCCAGCCGCGCCGACGTGAGATTCAGCACCGGATGCAGCCGGTCGTCGAGGCGAACGTAGAGCGCGGACGTCGAACGGTCGGCCAGCACCGGGTCACTGCCGGGCACGCCACCGGGACGCAGCCACGAGAAGACCAGGCAGCCGATCACCGCGGTCACCGCCAGCAGAACGCCCATCATCACGGCGCGGGACTGGCTTCGCAGGGGGTCGACCAGCATCCGGGTGTCGTGCAGCGCCAGCCCGGATGCGATGCGGCGCATGACGAATCGCCAGCCGGTCACCTGGTGACGGGTGATGAACCCGCGCCGGTATGTGACTTGCTCGGGGTTGTCGTTGGCAGGCGTCCGTGACGAGAAGGATCGGCGGTGGTCGGTCATGCGCCGCTCCTCCTCATCGCTCGTGCCTCGCTCTGCATCGTCGCCGGCGGTGGTCGGTCATGTGGGCACCGTCAGACCCAGACCGCGCAGCAGCGGAACCACCGCGTTGCGCACATCGGCGGCGGTGATGGTCATCATCTGCTCATCGGTGAAATCAGCACCGGCCAGGTCCATATGGTCCAACCTGAATTCTCTTTCCTCCTCGGAGCGTTCGACGACGTTGCGGACGAACCGGCCGTTGCCCGCGATATCGAGGCTGCGCCGGGCGACCCCGGCCGAATCCGGGGTCGTCGAGTTGGCCAGCTGACCGAACAGTTCCTCGAGGTTGTGCCGTGCCGCGGCCTCGAAGACGCTGTCGCGGTTCGCCGCCATGGACACGGCGATGTCGACGAGCTCGGCGGCCGAATAGGACGGGAATACGATGCTGCGGGTGAACCGCGATCGCAGGCCCTCGTTGGTGTCCAGGAAGCGGTCGAGGTCGGCGCGGTAACCCGCGATGATCACCACCAGCCGGTCGCGGTCGTTCTCCATCCGGGCCAGCAGGGTATCGATGGCCACCAGGCCGAAGTCGTTCTTCGCACCCGTCGCGACCAACGCATACGCCTCGTCGAGGAACAGCACACCGTCCAGCGCGCTGTCGATGATGGCGTTGGTTTTGGCCTCGGTCTCGCCGATGTGCTGGCCGATCATGTCGGCCCGGTGTACCTCGCGGACGTTCTCCCGCTTGAGAAGTCCGAGGCCGCAATAGATCTTGGCCACCACGCGCGCGATGGTGGTTTTACCGGTTCCCGGCGGGCCGGCGAACACCAGGTGGTGGGTGCGTTGGGCCACCGCCAGACCGCGCTCCTCGCGACGCAAGGCCATGGCGACCGAGCTCTTCAGTCGGGACACCTGGTCCTTCACCTCGTCGAGGCCGATGAACTCGCCGAGTTCCCGCTCAGCCTCTTCGAGCAACGCGGCCTTACGTTCACGCGCCTCGGGATCGACGAAATCGTCTGCGGTGGGCTCGGTTTCGATGTCCCACAGATCGGTTCTGGCGTCGATGCGGGCGGCGGTGGTGGTGGCGATACCGAACGTCGGATCGGACAGTGCCTGTTCGACCTGCTCGTTGCCCGGGTTCGCGGCGTAGAGGTCCTGCAACACGTCGGTGGCGGTGTCCTCGTCACCGTAGGCGCGCAATGACAGCGCCTTGGTCAGCGCACCGTCCACGGCGGCCACCGCCACCGGCCCTTCGGGCTCCTCGAGGTGGGACAGCGCGGGGGCGAACATACCGAGGCGGGCCAGGGCCACACCCAGGGAGATCTTGGCGGCGTGGGCGAACAGCGGGTCGAGGCCGGGGTCAGTGACCACCGGGGTCAGCAGCTTGACGACGTCGGCCCAACGCTGAGCCCGGTGCCGCAGGGCCGCGTCGACCCAGCGCGCCTCGCGCCAATCGGGCCTGCGGGCACGGATTTCGGACACCACCTCGTCGGCGGCATGGAAGTCACCCTCGATGGCCAGTCCGGCGGCGTGAGCCAACCGGAAGTCGTCCGGCGTGGTGGCGCGGAACCGCAGGTAGAGCCCGGTGTCATAGTCGAAGCCCAACGCCCCGGCCGGTAGCTCGATCCGCCGCTGCAGCGTGCCGCTGGTGTCGATGGTGCGGACCACCGCAGCGAGCACATCCACGGTGGTGGCGCCGGTGGCCGCGAGCCCGGTCCAGGCATCGCACTGGTCGTAGGCGACTCGTGTCAGCTCGGTGAATGCGCGGCGAGCGGCCACGATATCGGCGGGCCGTCGCCGGTCGTATACCGGCAGGCCAAGAGCCTTGCAGCAGGTCGCGAACCGGCTCACCAGGTCTGCGTCGAGGCGCGCTGCGCGCACTCTGGGGATTACCACACCGTTGTCCATGGGCATCGTTCCGGGGCAGCCGTCGATGCCACCCCCCACTCCTTAGGTTTGCCTAACCTGAAGAAAGTTAGCATTGCATAAGTAGCCTGTCGAGGCCCTCAGCGCAGGCTCTTGGGCCGCATGTCAGACCAGTTCTGCTCGACGAACTGCACACACTCGTCGCGGGAAGCTTCGCCGAACACCTGCCGCCAGCCTGCCGGGATCTCGGCGAAAGCGGGCCACAGGCTGTGCTGCTCCTCGTCGTTGACGAGCACATGAAACCGGCCATCCTCGGCGTCAAAGGGATTGGTACTCAACATTCCTCCTGGTTGTTGAATGTGCTTGGCGGGTGTTGCATCCTCCGCCGAGGACGCGGTCGGACAGCAGGCCCAGGCAGCTGAGGTTGGGAAAGCCCGGGCCTTGGCTGAGTCCGGACAGATTGGGCAGGAACAACTTCGGCGCGACCCCGGTCAGCGCAAGGTCGTCGCCGATGGCCTGCTGTAGCCGGTCGCTGGTCAGCGGGCCGTTCAGCCTGACCTCGAGCAGGTCCAGCACGTCCTGGCCCAGCAGCGGCAGAAACCACAGTGAGCCGGCCCCCGAACCGTCGATCACCAGGTCGAACCCGTGCACCGTCTCCAGCCGCTCGCCGTGCCGGTCGGTGTGCAGGGTGATCCTGATCCGGTCGTCGGCGGCAACACCATGCGCGACCCGGCCGCGCAGATGCCGGATGCGGTCGTCGGCCAGCAGTGAGTCCTGAACGCGCGCCGAGAACACCCCCCGGTCGGTGCGGGCCAGCACATCGCGCCGTTCGGCCACCGTCAGGCCGGCCCAGTCTGTCGGATCGCTGAACATCCGGTTCTCGAAAAAGCTCTCGCCCCTGGTGAACAACGTCGCCTGCGGGGAGATCACCGTGATCGTCGAGACCCGGTGCTTGAACAGTTCGTTGAGCATCGACGCGGCCGTCTCGCCGCCACCGATCACCGCAACCCGTTCGGCGTCGATGCGATCGTGGTCGGCAGCCAGCTGCCAGAACTGGGCAATGGAGAGGACCTGCGGATGCCCGGGCAGCACCGATCGATCGGGCTGGCCTGGGCCGGTGATCATCACCGCGTCGGCCGCGACGGTGTCGTCACGGGTATGCAGCAGCCACGACTGACCGTCCAGCGACAGCCGGGTGACCTCACCCTCGACCACGGTCAGCCCCGCGGCCTCGCCCACCCAGCACAGATAACCGGCCCACGTCTCGTGGGTGGGAGCCGGTTTGCCGCGGTCGACCCATTCGGCGAACTGCCCGGTCGCCACCAGATACGACTGCCAGCTCAGCCGCATCATCCGCTGGTCGAGTTCGGCGTTGCGGCCGGGAAGGAGCGTCGAGCGGTACGGGAATCCGACGTCCTTCTCCGGGCTGGTGCCCAGCCGGTGCCGGCCGTCCGTCCAGCCGCCGCCCGCCCGCCAATTCGCAGCGACTGCAGTCTGCTCGACCGCCACGATCTCCGGTGTGGCCACGCCCATCTCGCGCAGCATCGCGGCCTTGGCCGCCACGGCAACGGCTTTGGCTCCGGCCCCGAGGATCGCCAGCCGCCCGGTCATCGCGGTACCTCCGCCAGTTCCCGGAGGACGTCTTGCCAGATCGACTGCAGCGCAATCACATCCGCATCACTGAAGATGTCGGATAGCGTACGCCATTGGGTGACCAGCTTTCCGCCGGCGATCGCGGCGACGAGTGTCAGCTCGTGTCGTACCGCGAGGTTGGGCTCGGTCATGATCGGGACACCGGCGAGTAATCCCCGATCCAGTAACGAACCCGCGCCCAGGTCGAGCCGGCCTAGGTAATTCAGCAGCACCTGGGGGCCGCGGAACCCGCGGAGCCGCTCGGCAGTATCGGATCGCAGATAGCGCAGCAGGGCATAGTCGGTTGCCTCACCGGTTATCTCGGGCATCGGCTCGCCCGGCCTGATACGCAACGGATAGATGGCGCTGAGGAGACCGACCGTGTCATCGGCACCGGTACGTCCGTGCGTCTCCAGTGCCAGCAGCGGGACGGAGCCGGCCTGGCCACGCTGGTCGCGCCAGTGCGCGATCAGCCGGGCGCACGCATCGGCCAGCACGTCTTGGATCGGCGACGGTGCACGCAGCAGTGCCGAGGTGACGTCATCCTCGGTGACCGACACGGTGATCGCGAGGTCGCCGAACCGGTCCACCCGCGGACGAATTCGCCGGGCGCCCAGTGTCGGATCCTCGCCGTCGAGTTGCGCCAGCCAGAAGTCGACGGTGTCGAGCTTGCTCACGCGCTGGGCGAGCGTCTGTGCCCATCGGCGATAGCTGACCCGCTCACCGCCGACCAACTGGGTTCCTGGTGTGGACCAGTTGGCCGTCAGCTCCCCGAGCACGATGCGCCACGACGCGGGATCCATCGCCAGCACATGAACCACAAGAACGAGGACTCCCGCATCACCGGGACGGTGCAGCCACAGCGCCTCGATCAGGTGTCCGCGTTCCGGATTCATCCGTTCGATGGCCGCGGCGGCGTGCTCGGTGACCGTGTCGGCCAGCTCACCGCTCACCTCCACCTCGGTCAGCGGAATCCGCTGCCGGTCAGCGGGGAGGAACGTCATGGTCGGCAGATCGAGCCGGCTGCGGAACATCTCGTGCCCCGCCGCAATACCGTCCAGCAGCAGGCTCAGCCGTTCGGCGCTGGCATCCGCTGGCAGCGTGATCGCCTCGATCTGGGCCAGCCGGCGCGGATCGCCGTGCTCGTACAACCAGTGCACCGCGGGCAGGGCCGGGATCGGACCCTCCGGTTCCGGTCCGGCGGCCAGTTCTTCGGCGGTATCCCGGTCCACCGCGGCCGCCAGCTCGCGAAGTGTGCCGCATTCCAGAACCAGTCGGGCCCGCAGTGGCAGTCCCAGACGACGCGCGGCCTGAACCAACGACAGCGCGACGATGCTGTCGAGGCCCAACTCCAGCAGGTCGGCATCGATGTCGATGTCGGAGAGGCCCAGCAGTCCCGCAATCGCGTGGCCCAGTGCGACTTCCGTCGGCGTGCCGGGCAGCTCCGGAGTCTCGTCGGGGGTGGCCGCCGCGGCCAGCGCCGATTCGTCGACCTTGCCGTTGGCGGTCAGCGGGATGGTGTCGACGACCACCAGCCGGTGCGGCATCATGTAGCGCGGCAACCGGTTTCGCAGCGAGGTTCGCAGGGCCGGCACCGTAACATCACCCGCGACATAGGCGATCAGCCTGGGGCCTGCCGCCTGCCGGTGCACGGCGAGGTGTGCGTGCCGAGCGCCGGGCACGTCCTCCAGTACCGCCTCGATCTCCCCTGGCTCGACGCGATGGCCGCGGACCTGGATCTGGGCGTCGGCGCGGCCGATGAAAGACAGTGCGCCGTCCCGATCCCGGCGCACCAGGTCACCGGTGCGGTACATCCGGCCGCCGCCGGGCGCGGCGACGAACCGTGTCGCGGTCTCGGCGGGCCGGCCCAGGTAGCCGCGGGTCACCTGTTCGCCGGCCAGGTACAGCTCGCCCACCACGCCGTCGGGTACAGGGTGCAGCCATGCGTCGAGCACCACGGCGCCGGTGGAGCGGGTCGGATGACCGATGGCAGGTGAGTCGTGGTCGGTGATGGCCGCGACGACGGCCTCGACGGTCGTCTCGGTGGGTCCGTAGCAGTTGTGGGCCGCCAACAACGTTTGGGTGCAGGCTTTCCGGATATCGGTCCAGTCCGCCGACCCGACTGCCTCGCCGCCAAGTGCGAGCACCGACAGCAATCCGCGGTCCAGCAATCCGGCTCGGCGCAGGTTGCTGAACAGTGACGGAGTCACGTCGAGCATGTCGATCCGGTGCCGGTCGATGATGTCGACGAGCGCCTCGGCGTCGCGGCGGTCGGTCTCGTCGATCAGGTGCACGGTGTGGCCGAACAGGAGCCCGGCCAACGGCTGCCAGGCGGCGTCGAACGCGAAGGACCAGGCGTGCCCGATGCGCAGCGAACGGCCCAGCCGCTCGGCGGCGGGCCGCAGCATCCGCTCGACGTGATCGTCGATGTAGGCGAGCAGGGCTTGGTGAGTCCCGATGACGCCCTTGGGTTCTCCGGTCGTGCCCGAGGTGAACACCGCATAGGCGGCTTGCCTTGGCGCCGTGGGAGTCGAGAACCGCGGTGCAGTGTTGACTGCGGCCATGGTGTCTTCGTCGATGACCAGCGCGGCGCCGGTTTGGGCGAGGATCGACTGCACCCGCCCGGCCGGCATACCGTGTTCCAACGGCACGTACATCCCGCCGGCCTTGAGCACACCGATCATCGCCACCACGTAGTCGGCGCTTCTCGGCAGCCGGATCGCCACCGCGGTTTCGGCGCGCACGCCCGAGTCGGCGAGCAGTCCGGCGAGGCGGTCCGACCGTTCGTGCAACTCCCCGTAGCTCAGCTGGCCGCCTTCCCAGCACAGTGCGGTCGAATCGCTGTGCGCCACCGCGGCTTCGGCAAATCTGTCGGCCACCCCCCGCAGAGGTTCGGTGTGGGTCGGCTCAGGTGGGCCGATCGGGCGCGCCTCGCCGTCGAGCAGGATCGAGATCGCACCCAGCGGCCGGTCCCACCTCTCGATCAGCCGGCGCATCGTCTGCAGCACCCGTGCACCAAGCACATCAGCGGTCATCACACCCAGCGCGTTGTCGGTGACCTCCACCAGCAGCGTCAGTTCGGCACCCGTGCGGTAGGCAGCGATCGTCACCGGGAAGTGCGTCAGGCTCTCCATCGCGGCCGGCCGGAAGCTCACTGCGCCTGCCGAGAACTCTTGTCCGCCGACCACGCCCGAGGACGGGAAGCTCTCATAGACCAGCAGGGTGTCGAACATCTCGCCCACCCCGGCGAACGCGCGTAGCTGTGAGTGCGTGAGGTGACTGTGGTCGCGCAGCCGGGCCGCATCTCGCTGTAGCGCCGAACAGTGCTGGGCGACAGTTGTGTTCGGGTTCAAGCGCACCCGCAGAGGAATGGTGTTGATGAACAACCCCACCATGGTCTCCACGCCGGCCAGTTCGGGAGGACGGCCGGAGACGGTGACCCCGAACACGACATCGTCGCGGTCGGTCAGCCGCGACAGGATCAGCGCCCAGGCCATCTGCAGCAGTGTGTTGAGCGTGATGCCGCGCGAGCGGGACGCCGCGGCGAGCTTCTCGGCATCGGCGGCGGGCAGCGTCAACTCAGTACGTTTCGGGCGACCCTCAGCGTCGCCGCCCAGCGCCGGCGATAGCAGCGTCGGTCCCGGCGTACCGGCCAGGTGTTGGCGCCAAACCTGTTCGCCGACCGAAGGATCTCGATCGGCAAGCCAGCCGATGTAGTCGCGGTACAGCCGGGGTGATGGCAACGCGTCGGGGTTTCCACCGGCGCGGTAGAGGGTGAGCATCTCGCCGATGAACACCGGCAGCGACCAGCCGTCGATCACGATGTGGTGTGCGGTGACCACCAGACGCCAGCGCTGGCCGTGCAGTTCGATGAGCAGGAATCGGATCAGCGGGCCGTCATGCAGGGTGAACGGCCGGCTACGTTCGTGTTGTTCGAGTGCGGCCGCATGATCGTCGTCGGCCCGCACCTGCTTCCACGGCAGTTCCACTGCCGACGGCACGATCTGAACAGGACGTGGGAGGTCCTGATGCCAGAAGCTGGCGCGCAGATTGGGGTGGCGCACGAGCATTGCGCAAGCGCACTCTCGTAGCAGGTCGACGTCGAGCGGCCCGGTCACGTCCGCGGTCATCGCGATGACGTACGGGTCGTCGGCGTCGGGGCCGATCAGCGTGGCGTGTGAGTACAGGCCGAGCTGCAGCGGCGATAACGCCAAGACGTCGTCGATGTCGGACGTGGTCACGACGGATGCGCCTTCGACCATGACGATTTCAGTGCGTCCAGATCGCCCGCCGACAGTCCCGAAACGCTCATCGCCTCGTGCCGGGTGTCCGCGCCGGCCTCGGCCTGGCCGGCCGGCCCCTGCTCTTCGATCGCACCGGCCAGTGCTGCCACGGTCGGGTACTCGAAGATCATCCGCGGGTCGACGGTCAGGCCGACAGCCCGCATCCGCGCGGCCAGCTGCACCGACAGGATGCTGTCACCGCCGAGCGCGAAGAAGTCGTCGTCCCGCCCGATTCCCGCCACATCGAGCAGCTGGCCCATGGCTCCCGCGACGGCGCGCTCGGTGTCGGTCCTGGCCGGCTCGCTGGTCCCGGTGGTGTGTACCTCGGGCCGGGGCAGCGCGGGCCGGTTCAACTTGCCGGATTCGGTCGCCGGCATCGCGGCGAGCACGGAGATCGTCGATGGCGTCATGTAGCCCGGCAGTGCCGCAGCGACGGACGCGCGTACCGCGGCGGCGAACTCGGCAGGGTCGGACACCGGTTCGTGCGCAACCACGTAGCCGGCCAGGGTGGCCCCGCTGGGTCCGTCCCAGGTACGCGCGGCCGCGACGGCGACGCCGTCGGCGGCCTTCAGTGCCGCTTCGACTTCGGCGAGTTCGACGCGGAAGCCGCGCACCTTTACCTGGTGGTCGGTGCGGCCGACGAATTCCAGTCGGCCGTCCTCGGTCCACCGGCCGCGGTCACCGCTACGGTAGAACCGCGAGCCCGGCTCGGCTGCATAGGGATTCGGAATGAACCGAGTGGCGGTCAGCCCGGGTTGCTTCCAGTAGCCGCGCGCGATCTGCTCGCCCGCGTAGTACAGCTCGCCGACCACACCGATCGGCACCGGCTGCAGCGCGTCATCGAGAAGATAGACCTGCGAACCCTCCATCGGCCTGCCGATCTTGGGGGTGGGCAGGTCCAGCGGGCCACGGATCAACGCGCCCGAGGTTTCGGTGGCACCGATGGCATTCAGCAGCTCAACGGTTCTCGCCGAACTCTCACCCACGCAGGCGACAAGACGCTGCAGCAGTGAGACATTGACCGGCTCACCGCAGGTCACCAGGCGGCGTAGCGCGCGAACGGCGTCCGGCGCGTTGTCGACAAGAGCCGACACCAGACTGGCGACACCGGTGACCTGAGCCACCGAGTGCCGTTCGATGAGCCCCGCCAGCGCCTCGGCGTCACGGTGCTCGGCGTCGTCGGCGACGATCAGCGTCGATCCGGCCACCAGCCCGGCCAGTGTCTCGATGCACCCTTCCAAGAACGTCATCGGCGCTTGTGCCAGCCGAATGTCCCTGCCGGGCACCGGGTAATGCTTGAGCTGCCAGGTCAACCGGGTGCTCATTGCCCGGTGGGTGCCCACCACGCCTTTCGGCTTGCCGGTTGAGCCCGAGGTGAACATCAGGTACATCGGGTCGTCGGGACGCGGCGGGGCAAGCGGCGCAACCGGATCGGTGGCGTCCAGCTCCGCCCGAACTGCCGGGTCGTCCATCGAGATCAGTGTGACGCGAGAGGCAGCCGGCATCGACGCACCCGCTTCGGCGGTCACGACCACTACCTCGGGCGCGACATCGTCGAGCATGAATTGTTTGCGCGTCTGCGGATAGGTCGGATCCAGCGGGAAGAACCCGGCACCGGCCTTCATGATGCCGACCAGTGCGATCACCAGATCGATCCCGCGCCGCATCGACATCCCGACCAGCGAGCCCGGCCCGACACCGTGGCGCACCAGCAGGTGTGCGAAGCGGTCCGAACGGTGGTGCAGCGCAGGATAATCGAGGTGCTGGCCACCGCAGCGCAGCGCGATCCGGTCCGGCCCCCAGGCCCGGCCGGCCTCGAGCAGCCCTGGCACGGTGCGGGGCCGGTCGGGCGGCGACGGGATACCTCGGCTCTGTGCGAGCACCTGCTCCAACTCGGCGTCCCCGAGCAGGGTGACGTCCCGCAGCGTCGCGTCGGGGTCGGTGGCGAAGGCCTCGATGACCTGGCCGAGCCAGTTCGCGAATCGATGCATCGTCGAATCGTGGTACAGCTCGGTGCGGTAGATGAGGTGGCCTCGGTAGCCGTCGTCACCGACGAAGAAGTTCACGCTCAAATCGGCGTGGGCCACGTCGAAGGTCGGCTCCAGCGCGGTGAACCGGGTCTCCCCGTCTCCTCCGGCCTCGATGAGTTGATCTTCGGGCATCTCCTCGCGGACATGCACGACGACTCCGAACAGCGGGTTACGGGACAGCGATCGCACCGGGTTGACCGCGTCGACCACCCTGTCGAACGGAAGATCGGAGTTGGCGTAGGCGGCCAGCGCCATCTCGCGGGTCCGCAGCAGCACTTCGCGCAAGGTGGGGTTGCCCGACAGGTCGTTGCGCAGTACCAGGATATTGACGAAGAAGCCGACCAGGCGGTCCAATTCGGCGTCGGTACGACCGGCCACCGGGGTGCCCAGCGGGATGTCGTTACCGCCGCCGGCCTTGTGCAGAACAACGGCGATCGCGGTCTGCAGCAGCATGAACTCGGTGATGCCCAGTTCGCGGCTCAGCGCGGTGAGCCGCTCCCGCACATGGGCGTCGAAGCGCAGCGGAATCGCCGCGCCGGCACCGCCGGCCATCGGCGGCCTGGGCAGATCCGGGCGCAGTCCGGTGTCCTCCGGCAGCCCGTCGAGTTGCCGCACCCAGTAATCGCGTTGGGCGTCCATCAATTCGGCGTCGGAGAGCAGTTCGACCTGCCAGGCGGCGTAGTCGCGATACTGGATCGGCAGGGGCTGCCAGGATGGCGCGCGCCCCTCCCGCCGTGCACGGTATGCGGTGAGCACGTCGGTGAACAGCACACCGGCCGACCAGTGGTCGGCCGCGATGTGATGCACGACCATCGACAGCACGGTCTCTTCGGGGGTGCGCAGCACCGCGATGCGGATGGGCAGTTCTGACTCGAGGTCGAAGCGGTGTGCCCGCTCGCTATTGAGTTGTGCTGTCAGCCAAGCACTATCCGCGCCTTCCAGGCGCCGCACACCGACGGCGTCGGCGGTCTCGACGGTCTGGTGGGGCACACCATCGATCTCGCGGTACACGGTGCGCAGGATCTCGTGACGGGCGACGGCGTCGCCGACGGCGGCGACCAATGCGTCGACGTCGCACGGTCCGGTCAGCCTGGCTGCGAACGGGATGTTGTTCACCGGGCTCGGCCCGTCGACGCGGTATTGGAACCAGCTGCGCAGCTGCGCCGCCGAAAGCGGGGAGTGCTCGGCATCGGTGGCACGGGAGATGAGCTGCGGCCGAATCGAATTCGGTTGGGCAGCACGCAGACCATCGATCAGGGTGGCAAGCTCACCGGGGGTACCGCGCTCGAAGATGTCGCGCACGCTGACCTCGACACCGCATGCCTCGCGGACGGCAGCGACCAGCTTGGTGGCCAGCAACGAGTGTCCACCGAGGCTGAAGAACGAGTCGTCACAGCCGACCTGGTCGGCGCCGAGCAGGTCGGCGAACAGCCCGGCGACGGCACGTTCGGTCTCGGTGACCGGCGCGCGATAGTCGACCGCTGGTCCTATCTCGGGCTCCGGTAGTGCCGCCCGGTCGAGCTTTCCATTGGCGGTGACCGGGATCTCGTCGACGATGACGTATGCGGCCGGGATCATGTATTCCGGCAGCGCCGCGGTGACCCTGCTCTTGATCCGGTCGACATCGACGGACTCACCGGCGGCCGGCGCCACATAGGCGATCAGGCTCTTTCCGAGGTGCGACAGCTCGGTGGCGACCACGACCGCGTTACCGACACTGGGGTCGACCGTGATCGCAGCGGCCACTTCTCCGAGCTCGATGCGGAAGCCGCGGATCTTGACCTGCTCGTCGGCACGGCCGACGAACTCCAGATCGCCGTTGTGGTTGCGGCGGGCCAGGTCACCGGTCCGGTAGAGCCTGCCGCCCGGGTTGAACGGGTCGGCGACGAATCGTTCGGCGGTCAGCACCGGACGGTTGTGGTAGCCGCGTGCGAGTTGGGTTCCGCCGATGTAGATTTCACCGATCACGTCGACGGGCACCGGTCGTAGGGCGTCATCGAGCAGACGGATCGTGGTGTTGATCTTCGGCGTGCCGATGGGCACAACGCCCGGCCCCTGCCTGCCCTCGACCTTGAAACGTGAGGCGTTGATCACGGTTTCGGTGGGACCGTAGAAGTTGTGCAGCAACGCGTCGAAGGTGGCGTGGAACTTGTCGGCGAGTTCGCCGGGCAGTGCTTCACCGCCGATCGGCACCCGGCGCAGGGTGCGCCACTGTTCGACTCCGGGCAGCGACAGGAAGAGACCGAGGAGGGAGGGCACGAAGTGCATCGACGTGATGGCCTCGCGCTGAAGCAGATCGGTGAGATAGCCGATGTCACGCAACCCGTCGCTGCGCGGGATCACCAGGCGCGCACCTTGTGCCAGCACTCCGAAGATCTCGCCGATGGACACGTCGAAGCTCGGCGAGGCGACCTGCAGCAGGTGGTCGTCCGGGCTGATCCGATACTCCTGGGCGAACCAGCGGAAGTAGTCGGCGACGGGCAGGTGCGGTACCGGCACGCCCTTGGGCAGACCGGTCGACCCCGACGTGTAGATCAGGTAGGCGGTGTTGTCCGGCCCGAACGGCCGCGTCAGATCCGATGGCGCGAGATCGTCGGCGGACAACTCATGGGTTCCGGTGATCGGCTCCCGCACCACCAGCTTGGGATCGGCGTCGGCGAGGATGTACGCAATGCGGTCGGCCGGATATTCGGGATCGACGGGTAGGTAGACTGCGCCCGCTTTCGCGATGCCCAGCGCGGTGATCACCAGCTCCGGCGATTTCTCGAGCAGTACTGCGACCCGATCCTCGGCGCCGATCCCCTGCGCGACGAGCCAGCGTGCGTGCTGGTTGGCCGCTTCATTGATCTCGCGGTAACTATAGCGGCGCCCCTCGTAGACGACCGCGATCGCGTCCGGTTGCAGCGCGGCCCGCTCGGCGACCAGCTCGCCGAGTGTCATTGGGGGGCAGTAGAAATCCTCACCGCGTGACACCTGTTCGAGCCACTCGTTGTCGGCCTCGCCCAGCAATGCCAGATCGGCCAGCACCCGGTCGGGCTCGGCCAGGGCGTCTTTGAGGAGCACGACGAAGCTGTCGAGCAGTTGCCGGGCCAACCGCGCATCGATCACCTCGGTGAGGTACTCGGCCTCCACCTCGACCTCGCCACCGGTGAACTCCACCATGAAGCCCAGTGGCAGCTGGGCGAACTGGCCGCGGTACTCGGCCCGCCGGCTCTGCAGCCCAGGCGGGTTGAAGCCGTGCCCCTCGGATTCGCGCACCCCGAATCCGACCCGGGCCATCCGCTCGACACCGTAGCGCCGGTCCGGGTTGAGTTCCCGCACCACCCGGTCGAGGTTGACGCGCTGATGAGCGAAGGCACCGACGGCGGTGTCGCGGGCGGCGATAACGAGGTCGCGGAAGGTGCCCCAGCGGTCGGGCCGCATCCGCAGTGCGACGGTGTTGCCGTAATAGCCGATGACATCGTCGGAGGTGCGATTGAGAACCGGTGCGGCGACCAGGAAGTCATCGGCGTGGGTATAGCGGTGCATCAGCGCGGAGAACGCCGCGAGTAGCACCATGTACGGCGTAGCGCCCGTGTCGCGCGCGAGTCTTGTCACCGCGTCGACGGTGTCGGTGCCCAGTCGGGTCGCGCACCGGTCGGCCCGCCACTCCGTGGGCACTGCCGATCCGTTGGCTCCGGGGAGTTCCAGCGGTTCGGGTGGGTCGACGAGAAGTGCCCGCCAGTACTCCACATCGGCGTCGTCGGTACCGGACAGCGGTCCTTCGGCGGCTGGCGCCGGCTCGAGGTCCTCGTCCCGATAAGCCCTGGTGAGATCGGCGAAGAACACCCGCCAGGAGGCGTCGTCCCAGGCGATGTGATGGGCCGCCAGCAACAGCACGTGCTCGTCGCGCGCGATCCGGGCCAGCGTGATCCGCAGTGGCGCTTCGGTGTTCAGGTCGAACGGTGTGGTGAACGCCCGCTGCGCGAGGACCTCCAACCGCAATCCGCAGGCCTGCGCGCTGAGCTCACGCAGATCATGCTCGGCCCAGTCCGGTTTCAGGTCGTCGTGCACGCATGCGCGCGGCTCGCCGTCGGCGCCAGTGCGGTAGGTGGTGCGCAGTATCGGGTGGCGCGCGGCAACGGCGTCGACCGCGGCGTGAAGTCGCGAGGCGTCGAGATCGCCGATCAGCCGATAGGACACTCCGACGTTCAGCAGCGCGCCGGTGGTGTCAATGGAGTGGACGAACCACATCCGGCGCTGGCCGTCCGTCATCGCAGCGGGGTCCGCCGCCGCGGCCGGCTCTGCCAGCAAGCCGCGCTGGGCGAGCTTGTGGCGCAACAGCTCAAGGCGCTGCCGGTCGGCGGCAAGAACGTCAGTCATTGGGATCTCCTCGGTGTGGGTGATCGTCGAGCGCGGCGGCGTCAGCCCGGTGGCCGCTGCACTGAGTCGCCGGCTGTCGTGAGCGCCAGGGCCACCGCAGCGCTGTCCATGTCGGTCACTTCGAGGTACAGCTCGGCGATCTCCTCGATCCGACCGGCGGGTTCCAGTTCCCGGAGCCGGTTGGCCAGGCCTTCGATGGTGCGGGTGGCGAAGATGTCGGCGACGCTGACGCCGGAGACATCCAGCCACTGCCGGATCCGCGCGACGACGGTGGTGGCCAGTACGGAATCACCGCCCAGACTGAAGAAGTCGTCGCCGACTCCCAGCCGCGGTACGCCGAGCACCTGGGTGACGATGGCGGCCAGCGCCGACTGAAGGGGCCCGGATGGTGGCCGGTGCCCAGCAGCGGATTCGGCGTGATCGGCCAAGTGCCGCACCACAGCCGGCCGGTCGACCTTTCCGCCGACTGTATAGGGAATGCGGTCCAACACCTCGATGTGTTGCGGAATCATATGGGGCGGAAGGGCTTTCCCCAGACGTTGCCGAAGTTCGTCGACCCCCGGCGAGTCCGGTGCGAGCACGACACCCGCCGCCAGCCAGTCCTGTGAGCCGGAACGGGACGCGACAGTCACCGCGACCGCGCCGGTCACGCCCGGCACCCGCTGCAGCGCTGCCTCGACCTCACCGAGTTCCACCCGGTACCCGCTGATCTTGACCCGGTTGTCGGCTCGGCCGACGAATTCGCAGGTCCCATCCGGCCAGAACCGGGCCAGGTCACCGGTGCGGTACCAGGTCACGCCGTCGTGGTCGACGAAACGTTCCGCGGTCAGGTCGGGCCTGCCGCGATAGCCGCGGGCGATGCCACGCCCACCGATCCACAGCTCACCGACCACCCAGTCCGGGCAATCGTCGCCGCTTGCCGTCACAACGCGACACCGGTTGTTCGGCAGGGGTTTTCCGAACGGAATCGCGGTCCAGTCCGGCGGCACATCGGCCACTTCGCACATGGTGTTGTGGATCGCGGTCTCGGTGGCCCCACCAAGTCCGGCGAACCGCACGTCGGGAGCGCGCTCCCGCAGTAGCCGAGCCATCGCCGGGGTGACCCAGTCCCCGCCGGTCGGGACCACCCGAATCGTCGGTAGCGGTCCGGCGACCTCGAGCAGCATGGCCAGCCAACCGGGCAAGAAGTGCAGCACCGTGACCGCGTGAGTCTCGATGAGGCGCACCCAGTGATCCGGGTCGCGACGATGCTCCTCGTCGACGACGACGATCGCGCCGCCGGTGGCCAGGGTGGCGAAAACGTCCAGTACCGAGATATCGCACTCCAGCGTGGACAGCGCCAGGCATCTGTCGCCGGGTCCGAGCCCGAAATGTTCGGTGATGAACTCGACGGTGTTCATCGCGGCGTCGTGGGTGACCTCGACGCCCTTGGGCTCACCCGTCGAGCCCGAGGTGAACAGCACGTAGGCAAGCCGACTGGGTTCGCCGGTGACGAAATCCAATTCGATCCCCGAGCCCCGCGCGATGGCCTCGCCGATGGTCATCGCCGGCACTGCCATATCGGGCAGTTCGGTGCCGCACACCAACGCGATATCCACCGTCGCGCCCGCGACGATCCGCCGAGCCCGCTCCGCCGGCTGGTCGGCACCGATGGGCAGGTAGACCCCACCGGCTGCATGGATCCCCAGCAGCGCAGGCACCTGCTCAGCGGTCTTCGGGCCGAGCACCGCGACGGTGCCCCCGTCTAGGAGGCCCGCGGCACGCAACGCGGCAGCCACCGCCAGCGCCTGCCGCCGCAGTTCCGCATACGACCAATCACCCAGGCTGCTGAAGACCGCCGGGGCGTCGGGCTGGCGCGCGGCCGTGTCGAAGAAGCCGTCGTGCAGCATCCGCCCGCTGGGGGTGGTGCTCGTCGTCACCACTGCCCGCACGGCGCATTGCTGCGGAGGCAGGAGCGACTCGCGGGGGGCTTCCCAGGCCGCGTCGTCGTGCGCCAGCCGCCGCACCTCGTCGATGTGGCGGGCGAACATCGCGTCGATCACGCCGGGGCAGAACGCGTCTTCCCTGACGTCCCAGTTCAACAGGACGCCGCCGTCGAATTCGGTGACTTGAGCGTCGAGCAATACCTGAGGACCTTGGGAGATGATCCATTCCGGCGAGCCGAATTGTGTTGTCACTTCGGGGCTGAACAGCTCACCGAGTCCGAGCGCGCTGGTGAACACGACCGGCGCCAGCACTTGCGTCCCGCGATGACGGCTGACGTCTCGCAGCACCGACAGGCCCGGATACGACGCATGCGATGCCGCCTCGTGCATGGTCTGCTGCACCGCCTGCGCTCGCTGGGTGGGAGTGTCGGCAGCGGCGAGGTCGATATCGAGAAGCAGTGACGAGGTGAAGTCACCGACTACCCGATCAATGTTGGCGTGCAACGGTTCCCGCCCGAACAGCGGGACGTTGAGCAGGAAGCGCGGGTCGGCCGACCAGCCGGCCACCGTGTCGGCGAACGAGGCGGCCAGCGTCATCGCCGGTGTCACGCCCCGCTGCCGGGCACGGTCGAACAGCCCGTCGCGGGTGGCCGGATCCAGCCAGTACCAACGTCGCCCTGGCCGGTTCGGGTCGGTCTGCTGGGCGGCCGGCCGCAGCGGCAGTGCCGGCGCATCGGGCAGCTCGGGCACCCGCGCGGCCCACCACTGCCGGTCGGCTTCGAAACTGTCGGGCTGCGAAAGTTGTTGGCGGTACTGCTGATAGGTGTAGCCGATGTCAGGAAGCGGCTCACCGCGGTACAGCGCGGCGAGGTCGGCCATCAGCGCCCGATAGCTCATCGCGTCGGCGGCCTGCATATCCAGGTCGACATGGAGGCGGGTGCGGTCCCGCGGCAGCAGGGTCAGCGTCAGCTCGAGGACCTGACCGGACAGCTGCTGGCGCGACTTGGCCGCGCGGATGGTTGCCAGCTGTCGGTCCACCGCGGCGTCGTCCGCGTCGCGAAGGTCGGTGACCGTAACAGGAATCGGATCCGGCGCGCTGCCGATGCGCTGGGTGCCGTCGGGGAGGAATTGCACGCGCAGCATCGGATGACGGGCGGCCAGTCGGGCGGCCGCCCGGCGAATCCGCTCCGGGTCCACCGCGGAGCCGTCGAACTCGACATAGAGATGGCCGGCCACGCCGCCCAGCTGTTGGTCGGCATGCCTGCCGATCCACATCGCGTGCTGCATCGGCGCCATCGGGAAGGGCTCACCATCGGCAGACTGGGGCGCAGCCGGCGCCGGGTCGGGCCGGTCGGCCGGGGTGAGCAGGGCGGCCCAGGCGCGGACCGACGGGGCCGCGGCCAGCCTGGCGAAGTCGATGTCGAAGCCGGCCTTACGCCAGCCCCCGGCCAGCGTCATCATCCGGATCGAATCCAGCCCCTGTGCGATCAGGTCGCCATCCGGGTCGATCTCGCCGTGGTCGATGCCGAGCAGCTCGGCGACCCGGTCGGTGATCATGGCCGCTTGCGGACCTCCCAGGTGTGGGGAGCCGTCTTCAGCCCCGGTCACTGTCGCCTCCCTGCACCTGTACAGCCTTGCCTAACTTTGGGAAGGCTACCCTATGCTCACCAAGCGGACACGCCTACCTCAGGGAGCGCAATGACCGGGTTCACGCCCTTCCCGCCGGACCGCGCGACGGCCTACCGCGAGGCGGGTTATTGGACCGGTCGGCCCCTCGACGAGATCCTTCGATCGGCGGCCGAGCGCTGGGCCGATCACTCGGCCGTCATCGACGGTCGGACCCACCTCACCTACGCCGAGTTGGACCGGCGCGCCGATGCCGCAGCGGCGGGACTTCTCGCCATGGGGATCGGCAGTGGGCAGGCCGTATTGGTGCAGCTGCCGAACAGTTGCCAGTTCGCGGTCGCGCTGTTCGGCCTGTTGCGCGCCGGCGCGTTGCCGGTGATGTGTCTGCCCGGCCACCGCGACGCTGAACTCGCGCACTTCCTCGACGTCAGTGCCGCCGTCGGCATCATCGTCGGCACCGACGCCGGGTACGACTTCCGGGCGATGGCGCAGCGGCTACGCGACCGTGACAATCACCTCGAGCACATCATCGTCGACGGCGACGCGGGCCCGCACACCTCCTGGGCACAGCTGTGCGCGGGCGACGGACAGCCACCTCGGCTGCGCCCGGACATCAGCGGGCCGGCCCTGCTTCTGGTGTCCGGGGGTACGACCGGCGCGCCGAAGCTCATCCCCCGCACCCACGACGACTACGTCTACAACGCCACCGCCAGCGCCCGGCTCTGCCAACTGACCAACTCGGATGTGTATCTCGTCGCTTTGCCTGCGGGCCACAACTTTCCGCTCGCGTGTCCCGGCCTATTGGGCGCGATGAGTGTCGGCGCGACGGTGGTGTTCGGGCGAGATCCCAGCCCGGAAGCGGCCTTCGCCACGATCGCCCGCCACGGCGTGACCGCCACGGCACTGGTGCCTGCGCTGGCACGGTTGTGGGCGCAGGCCTGTGAGTGGGAGGAACAGCTGCCGGCCACCTTGCGATTGCTGCAAGTCGGTGGTGCAAAGCTCGCTGCCGACGACGCCCGGCACATCCGGTCCACGCTCACCCCCGGACTGCAGCAGGTGTTCGGCATGGCCGAAGGCCTGTTGTGCTACACGAGAATCGACGACCCCGCCGAGATCGTCGAACAGACCCAGGGGCGTCCGCTGGCCGAGCACGACGAGCTGCGAATCGTCGACGACCTCGGCGTCGCGGTGCCCGACGGCGAGCCCGGTGAACTGCTGGTGCGCGGGCCGTACACGATCAACGGCTACTACCGGGCGGCGGCGGAGAACCAGCGTTCGTTCACCCCGGACGGCTTCTACCGCAGCGGCGACAAGGTGCGCCGCTTCGCCAACGGCTACGTGGAGGTCACCGGCCGGGTCAAGGACGTGATCCTGCGGGCCGGCGAGACGGTATCCGCCCTCGATCTCGAGAGTCATCTGCTGACCCATCCGGCGGTCTCCGCCGCGGCCGCCGTCGGCCTCCCCGATCCGCACCTGGGTGAGAAGATCTGTGCTGCAATTGTTTTCCGGGGAAATCCGGTCTCACTGCCTGAGCTCAACCACCATCTCGACGCCCGCGGTGTTGCCGCGCACAGCCGGCCGGACATGGTCGCGCCGATGTCCACATTGCCGACCACAGCGGTGGGAAAGGTCGACAAGCGCGCGATCCTCGCACAGTTGGCTCCCTAGACCGGGTCACTCCGCCCGCGGGACCAGATGGGGCGCCAGGCACCCCATCTTCTCGCACGTCTCCTCGAATTCACGCTCGGGTGACGACGCCGCGATGATGCCCGCACCGGCACGCAGCCACGTCCGCGAATCGACCTCGTAGATCGCGCGCAGAGCGAGCGCGGCATCCAGGCCGCCATCGGGCGTGAACATCGCGACCGCCCCCGAGTACAACCCCCGCGGCATTTCATCGAGCCGCAGAATCGCCTCTACCCCAGGTGCTTTCGGGATTCCCGACGCTGTGACCGCGGGGAACAACGCCTCCAGGGCATCCATCCGGTTGTGCGCGGGATCCAGCCTGGCGCCGACGGTCGAGCCGAGGTGCTGGACGCTGCCGCGTTCCCGCACCGTCATGAAGTCGGTTACCGCGACGCTACCGGGCTCCGCGACCTCAGCGATCTCGAGCATCGATGTGCGGACAGACAATGCGTGTTCGACGATCTCCTTGGAATCGGATTCCAAATCGTCACGGGCGGCTTGGTCATCACTGATCCCACGGCCGAATGCCCTTGTGCCGGCCAGCGGTTCGGTGATCACCGCTCCGTCACAGTGCACTGCGGTCACCAGCTCGGGACTGAATCCGAGCGCCCGGATGCCACCGAGACGCATCAGGAACGACCGTGCCGGCGTGTTGTTCCTGCGGCCGACACTGTAGGTCGCCGGGAAATCGACGGTGAAGGGAACATCGACGGTGCGAGACAGAATCACCTTCTGATAGCGGCCATCCCGGATCTCGGCGACGGCCGTCGCGACGCGGTCCCGGTACCCGCTGTGATCGGCAGAGACATCCACCTCACGGACCCGCCGGTTCATCTCGTCGGGCCGCAGGTCGGTCACGGCCGCGCGAAGCGCGTCGTCCCCGTTGATGACGTCGATCCCGTTGGCCGAGATGATAACCCGGCTGACGGGAGTGAAGATCCGTGCCAGCGGTGTACCGGCGGGAACTCGGTCGAACAATCCCAGCCGGTGCGCGCCGAGCTCAAAGGCGATCCACCCGAACGCCGGTTCGCCGTGGGCCTGCACGGTGTCCAGTGCTTCAGCCAGCACCGCCGCGGGCCGCCCGCTCCACCGGTGGCTCACCACGGAGCCGCCAGCGCTGACGCGGCATTCGTCGCGATCGAGCTCGATGGACGCCCGAGTGCCGATCGCCAGCGTCCAGGACCCGTCCTGCTCGTAGACCAGATAGTCGGCGCCGCTGCGCTCGGCAACGGTGTCAGCCAGGTGTGCGACCACATCTGCCGGAGCCATTCCGTCCGGCAGTCCTGCCCACCCGGATGTCTCGATCGGCGATCGCGGTGCCGCGGTCACATCGGTCATTCGTTGAGGGTAGCCTAACCTGTGTTCTCGATTGGACCTCCGTTCGGCCGCCAGATAACCCCAGGTCGCGAGCGTGGGTGGCCCCGACGTAGCCCACCAAACCGGCCGAACAATCGTTAGGCTGCGCTGATTTGTCCTGTTCTCACGGGTGCTGGAGGGATTGAGCCGCGGTGATCTCGTTCGTCGTCCCGACCCTCAACGAGCAGCAAGGCATCGAAAAGACCCTCGTCTGTCTGGCGGCCTATTCGGGCGACCACGAGATCATCGTGTCCGACGACAACAGCACCGACGACACCGTCGAGATCTGCCGGCGCTACGCCACCACGATCGTCCGCTACAACGAGCCGGAGAAGCGGACCATCGCCCAGGTCAGAAACCGAGGTGCGGCGGCCGCCCGCGGTGACTACCTGGTCTTC
The DNA here is from genome assembly GCF_013404075.1 of Mycolicibacterium vinylchloridicum. Classification (GTDB taxonomy): domain Bacteria; phylum Actinomycetota; class Actinomycetes; order Mycobacteriales; family Mycobacteriaceae; genus Mycobacterium; species Mycobacterium vinylchloridicum. Next base: position 231,050 of record NZ_JACBJQ010000003.1, on the reverse strand, counting down.
GTCGACGCCGATGTCCTCATCCCGGATATCGACGACTTCTTCCGCACCTCGCACGCCCGGTTCGAATCCGACGAGCGCCTGGTCGCGCTCACCGGCGGGACCCGGGTGATGCCTGAATCCGCCTCAGTGGCTGATCGATTCGTGTTCACGATGCTCGGACTGCAGTTTCTGCTACAGAACAACATCCTGCGGGTGGGCGCGGCCAGCGGGAAGTTTCAAATGATCGCCTCCGACGCATTCGCGACTGTCGGCGGATTCAACGAGAACCTGGTCGCCTCCGAGGACATGGACCTCTTCCGGCGCCTGTCCCGCATCGGCAGAACGTATTTCGCCCGGGATCTGATGGTCTACCACTCCGGCCGACGCGCCAGGGCGCTCGGCTGGCGCAAGCTTCTGTGGCAGTGGTTCAGCAATTCCGTCTCGGTGTTCTTCTTGAACCGATCGGTCAGCAGGGATTGGAAGGTGGTCCGCTGATGATCGAGCTCGATCGCCTCGGCAAGTCCTACGGCGGGGTGTCGGCGTTGACCGACGTGAGCTTCACGGTGCCGACCGGGTCGGTGCTCGGACTGCTCGGGCACAATGGCGCAGGTAAAACGACTGCGGTGCAGATTCTTTCGACGTTGATACCGCCGACCAGCGGGCGGGCCACGGTCGCCGGATACGACGTCGTCGAGCAGGCCGCCCAAGTCCGGGACAGCATCGGCGTCACCGGGCAGAGCGCCAGCGTCGACAACGTGATCACCGGGCGGCAGAACTTGACACTGTTCGGACGACTGCGGGGTATGGGCCGCAAGGACGCTCGCCACCGTGCCGACGACCTGATCGGCCAGTTCGAACTCGACCACGCGGCCGACCGACCCGTCTCCACCTATTCCGGTGGGATGCGGCGCCGCCTCGACATCGCCGCGGCTCTGGTCGTGACGCCCAAGGTGCTGTTCCTCGACGAGCCCACCACGGGCCTGGATCCGCGCAGCCGCAGGCAGGTCTGGGAGCTGGTGTCCGAGTTGGCCGCCGACGGCGTGACGGTTCTGCTCACCACCCAGTACCTCGAAGAGGCTGATGTACTGAGCGATTCGATCGTGATCCTCAACTCGGGGCGAATGGTCGCACACGGCACCGCCCAAGAACTCAAGCAGCAGGCCGGCGCGACCTACTGTCAAGTGACCCTCGTGCGCGCCGCCGACGTTCCGCGCGTCGTCGCCGCACTGGGTGAGATTGACGACGTCGATGCCGACACCGAGACCAACACCGTGTCGGTGCGCGCCCGCGATGGCGTCGGCACGCTCGCCGAGGTGATCCGCCGCACCGACCAGCTGGGCATCGGCCTTGTCGACATCTCGCTGCGCAAGCCGACTCTCGACGAGGTGTTCATGCACCTGAGCACGGCGACGCTGGCCCCATGACCGCGATCACCGCGCTGACCGAACGCGTCGTGCACACCGCCGTGCGCGATTTCGATCTGGCGCTGTCCGTACTGGTGCCGGTGGGAACACTGCTGGGGCTGAGCGGCGCGTTGCGCTACGTCATCGACACCGGGGAGATGAGCTACGCCGACTATCTGGTGCCGGCCGTCATCGTCCAGGCCATGCTGCTCGGCGCGGTGACAACCGCCGATCGTGCGGGCCGGGAGCAGGCCTGCGGCCTCGCACTTCGGCTACGGACACAACCGATCTCGCTGCTCGCTCCGATGATCGCGCGCATGCTGTACTGCCTTCTCCGCGGGATCTTGTCACTGGCCGCCGTGCTGGTGACCGCCTACTTCCTGGGCTTCCGGATCACCGGCGGCATCGCCTGTACGGTGGCGTTCGTCATCATCCCGTTGTGCTTGACCCTGGCGCTCTCGCTCGGCGCGGACGCCACCGGCACCTGGCTGCGCAGGATCGGCGGAAGCCAACTTCTGCTGATGCCGCAACTGATCCTGATCTTGGTCTCGACGGGATTGGCTCCCGCCGAGGCCTTTCCGAACTGGGTTCAGCCTTTTGTGCGCTACCAACCGGTCTCAGTGGTGACCGATACCATCCGCGGGCTGGCGGGCGGCGAAGTCGCGGGCCATCAGCTGGCGATCACCACGGTATGGTGCCTGGGCCTTCTCATTGTCTTCGGGCTGATTGCCGTTCGTATGCAGAAGCGGCCGGTATGAGCACGACCATCGCCACGCGTCGGCGGATCATGCCCGCCCTCATCCTGACCGAGCGCATGTTCATGCACTGGCGGCTGCATCCCATGGTGCCGCTGCAGTCCGTGCTGGTACCCACCCTCTTGCTGTTGACCTACTACCTGGTGATCAGCAAGTCGATGGTGCAGCTGACCGGATCCGACAACCTCGCCACGCTCGTGCCGATGTGCATCGTGGCCGGCACCATGATGGGGACCCTCGGCGCCGGTTTCCACATACCCGGCGAACGCGACAGCGGTCTGCTGAGCCGATTCTGGGTGATGCCGGTGCACCGGAGCAGCTTCCTGGCCGGCACCCTGCTGGCCGAAGCGGCGCAAACATTGACCGCGAGCTTTCTGCTTCTCCTGGTCGGGATGGCGCTCGGATTGCGGTTCGAGGGTTCCTGGCACGCAGTCATCCCGTTCCTGCTCCTGCCCGTGTTGGTCACGCTTGTCTTCGCCGCCGTCGTGATGGCCGTCGCGGTACGCAACAACAGCGCCCCGCTACTGACTCTGTTGGGCGGCACGGCAATTGGGATGGCCTTCTGCACCGGCGGGGTGGCGCCGCTCGAGCACTTCCCCGATTGGGTCGAGCCGATCGCGCGCGCGCAACCTCTGGCTCATGTCATCGAGGCGATGCGCGCACTCGCCCAGGGTGAACCGGCCGGTCACGCCCTGCTCGCCGCACTGGCGTGGCTGATCGGGCTCGGCGCGGTGTTCGTCCCGTTGGCGGTACGGGGGTATCGCGCCGCCGCACAATCCGGGGGCGCCGGCTAGCCCCACACCGTGACTCGTCGCGGATGCGTCATCTCAGCAACCCGCTCGAGTTGAGCACGGCAGCACAACCGGGTGGCCGAACGGGTGGAGATTCCTCGATACGCCCGTCGTCCACCGGAGCGGCCAAACGTAGCCCCCACAGGAAACGCCAAGCCCGCAATAATGGCCACAACCAAGCGCCGGACGAGCATCCGGCCCAGGGCGGTGCGCCGCCGTGCTTGCTCACGCCACAGCCGGCGGGGTGCTCAAGCATGTGACCAAATTGCATGGCCCGGCTGATTTTCGGTGCGTGCATGCGTTCTCGGAAGGAGGAAACCGACGCGATGAAGTTCGCGATAGCCGTCCACGGGACTCGCGGCGACATCGAGCCGTGTGCAGTGGTGGCACTTGAACTGATCCGCCGCGGCCATGACGTTTCGATGGCGGTACCTCCCAATTTGATCCCCTTCGTCCAGGCGTGCGGTATCGGGCCTGCGCTGCCCTACGGCGTGGATTCGCAGCAACAACTCGAGGCGTCGATCTTCCGCAAGTCCTGGGGCATCCGGAACCCGCGCAGGGAGTGGCGTGAGCTCGAGGACTATCTGAGCCAGGGCTGGGCAGAGATGAGCAACGCCCTCGTCGCGCTCGCTCAGGACGCCGATCTGATCCTCACCGGCACCACCTACCAGGAGGTGGCGGCCAATGTCGCCGAGCACCTCGATACGCCACTGGCGTCCCTGCACTACTTCCCATTTCGCGCGAACAGCGTGATGTTTCCCTGTGTGCCCGGGTGGCTGGCACACGCGATCTGGCCGATGGCCGAGTCGCTGTACTGGCGGCTGATGAAGCGAGCCGACATCGCCCAGCGACGGGCATTGGGCTTGCCTCGCACCCGGAAACGGGCGATCCGCCGCATCGTGGAGCTGAGTGCGGTGGAGATCCAGGCTTATGACCCACTGCTTTTCGACGGCCTGGCACAGGAGTGGGCCGGGCGCCGCCCGTTGATCGGCTCCCTCACCCTGGAACTCGACACCGACAGCGACGCTCACACCAACTCGTGGATCGACGAGGGCGAACCGCCCATCTATTTCGGATTCGGCAGCATGCCCGTCGAATGCCCGGCAGCGGCGGTGGCGATGATCACCGAGGTGTGTGCCGAACTGGGTGAACGTGCGCTGATCTGTTCCGGGGTTTGGGATATTCCCGAAAGCTCGTCCCCGGAGGTACGCATAGTGCGGGATATCAACCACGCCAGGGTCTTCCCGAAATGCCGGGCCGTCGTTCACCACGGCGGGGCGGGGACCACGGCGGCCGGCCTGCGCGCAGGGATGCCGACGTTCGTCTTGTGGATCAGTGCCGAGCAGCCGCTGTGGGCCAAACAGGTCACCAAACTCGGTGTCGGTACCTCCGAACGCTTTTCCATCGCCACCCCCGAGTCGATCCGGACCGGGCTGCAGACGGTGTTGGTACCCGAGTACCGGCGGCGGGCGGCCAAAGTCGCCGAGCAGATGAGGACCCCCCGGGACAGTGTCGAGGCCGCGGCCGATCTTCTGGAGGCCGCAGCACGCGACGGCCGCGCCGGGGAACCACAATTCACCTATGTCGGCAGTCACCGGCCCGCCGACCGCCACGAGCACGAGATGTCGCCTGCGGCATTCGACAACACCGGATGCGATGTACTGACCGATCGCGCACATCAGCGGGTGATCCGGTTCAACGCCGTGCATTCGAGCGACCGCCGGATCCCCGTTGCCGAGTGATCCCGGGCCGGCGCGGCGGTTACCGGTTGGACTGACAGTTGTGGGCGCGGGCGCTGCCGCCGTCGCGGCGACCCAGATCTGGCGGCGTCGCAGGCAACGGATTGCGGCCGACGTCGCGTCGCCCCGCTTCTCGCCACCGCCTGCCGAGGTTCCGCCGGAACGCCCCCTCGAATATCGATCGGTGGCAGCGCATTTCGGGGCGACCGCGGGCAACCACCCCAATCGGGTCGCGCTGCACACCGGAGCACAGTCGGTCACCTACGGTGAGCTGTTCTCCGCGGCGTGTGCAGTGCGCGAAGGAGCCCGGCGCTGCGGCGAATCACCACGAGCCGCTCTCCTTCCGGGTGCCCTCGACGCCGCCACCGTATCCACCATCCTCGGCCTCATCGCGGCCGGCACCGTCGTGGTGGCACTCGACCCGGAACTCCCCCGCAATCGCACCGATACCATCGCGGCGATCCTCGGGGAGCACGACTACGAGGTGGTTCCGGTCGAGACGTCGACTACGGTCGGGAAGATCGGGGGCACGCTCGGGTCAGATGCCGACACCGGGGACGTCACCGGTATCCAATTCACCTCTGGCTCCACCGGTACTCCGAAAGCCGTGCTGCACACCAACGGACTGTGGTTGGCCGACGCGCAACTACTGAACGACAGGTTCGGCCTCGCCGAGGGTCGCAAGGTGGCACTGTGCATGCCCATCAGCTTCGCCGGCGGGCTCAACGTCTTGATCGGCTCGCTGCTGGGCGGTGCCGAGGTCGTGGCCGTCGACCCGCGCGAGCACACCGCACGGGAGGCGTTCGATCGCATCGAAGAGTCCCGCGCCCAGGTGATCACCTGCACACCGTCGTTCGTCGACGCCCTGCACCGGGCCGCCGGCGGCGCCACGTGGATGCATGTCGAGCGGATCGTCACCACCGGTGAGCCGATACAGGCTCGCCACGTGAAGCTCGCTCGGCAGCTCGCACCACGAGCGGTGGTCACCAACTGGGTCGGCTCGACGGAGACCTTGGCCATCGCCAGCCACGACATCCCACCGACCGCGCCGCTCCCACGCGGCGTCGTTCCGGTGGGAATCGCGGCCCCGCACAAAGACATCGCGATCGACGAGAACGGGATCGTCTCGATCACCTCCCGGTACCTTGGTCCCGGCTATCTGGACAGCTCGGCCTCGAAGGCCAGCTTCGTCGACAATGGGGACTCCACCACGACGTATGCCGGCGGTGATGTCGGGCGGTGGGACGACGACGGCAACCTCGTTCTGTCGGGCCGGGCCGACAACACCGTGAAGATTCGCGGCTACCTCGTCGAGCCCGCCGAGATCGAAGCGATGCTGGCGTCCTATGACGATATCCGCGAGGTCGCCGTCGTGACCGATGGTTCACCGACACCGGTACTCACCGCCTATGTCGCGCCCAGTACCACGGAGCGGACGCCGTCGGTCGCCGAACTACGGGCCCGCCTGCATCGGGACCTGCCGCCGTGGATGGTGCCTGCCAACATCGAGATCCTGGCCGCCCTGCCCCGAGGCGACCGCGGCAAGGTGGACCGGATGGCGCTCCCGAAGCCGAACCGGGCGCCCTTCGAATCTCCCTGCGGCGAGCGGGAAACCGTGGTGGCGAAGCTGTGGGCCGAGGTGCTCTGCGTCGATCGCGTCGGCCGCACCGACAGTTTCTACGCCCTGGGTGGCGACTCGTTGTCGGTGGCGCAGATGCTGGTCACATTGTGCGAATCTCGGGGTATCGCACTGAAACCCACCGATCTCGCCAGCGCCCCGACAGTTGCGGCCTTTGCGCAGAAGCTGGGTACCGTGTGCACGGCGGACCGACGACGACTGCAGCCGACCACAACGCCATTGCGCCCACTGTCGGCCGATACCGCCGACACTCCCTTGTTCTGCTTCACCGGTGCCGGTGCCTCCGCGTTGTGCTTCCTCCCGCTGGCCGAGCGGGTCGGAGACCACACCGCGGTGTACGCATTCGAGCCGAGCGGACTCTCCGAACGCGCATTACCCGACTGGTCAATAGACCGTGCGGTGCAACGACATTGGTCCGATCTGCGCCGCATTCAGCCGCACGGACCCTACACGCTGATCGGCCACTCCCTGGGCGCGCACATCGCCGTGGAGACCGCCCGCGCGCTGCAGGCCGATGGCGAGGCTGTCGAGATGGTCGTCTTGCTGGACCCTTGGCTCTCGCCCCGAGTGGCTTGGGATGCGCGCCACGATCTGCCCGGCGCGACGGTGACGCTGCAAACCGACGAAGCGAACGGGTTCGCAACGTGGTGGGAACGTCAGAAGACGATTCCGCTGGCCGGGCTGTTCTCCGCCAACTACGACCGCAAGACCAGAGCCATCGAAGAAGTCGGAATGATCGCGGCATACCGGCACCGGCCGGCGCCGTGGGATGGTCGGGCACTGCTGATCCGCAGCCATCTCAACGCTGACGACCCACGACTTTGGCAGCGCGTCCTGAACGGGCAGTTGGAATCTCACGTGCTGGACTGCGATCACCATTCGATCGTGCGGACACCACATATCACATCGGTCGTCGACTTGATTCTGGCCGCCCGCGGGGCGCGCTGTTAGGCGGCCTCCGCGACTTCCGCGGTTTCCCGGGTCTCTGTGGTTTCTGCGCCCAACGCGCGGTAGAGCGGTGTGGTCACTGCCGTAGTGGCTATCGCCAGACCACACAGCATGGCGAAGGCGAACGGGCTGATCAACCGTGCCTGGTAACCCACCGATGCGATGGCAATCTCGGTGACGCCGCGGCAGTTCAACAACACACCCAGCTTCGCCGATGCTCGCCACGGCCAGCGACTCATCGCGCCGAACATGACGCCAGCCGCCAGCTTCGACGCGACAGCGACGCTTGCCAGGACCGCCACACAGGCCAGACCGTCCCAGCTGACCAATTCACGCAGCGCCTGCAAGGGAACCGACATCGCGATGCTGACGAAGAAGGCCGGCCACAGCACGTTGACGATCGAGTTGAACCCGCGCCCCGAGGACGCGTCGGCCAGTGCCGCGGGGAAGGTGAAGCCCGCGATCACGGCCCCGATCGCCGGATGGAAGCCGAGCAGCTGCGTGGCGGCAGCCCCGCCGAGTGCGGTCACCGCCATCATGGCCCAGGCCGATGCACCGCGGTTCAGCACATCGATCCGTGCGACCGCGCGGGGGATGACGAACACGACGGCCACCAAAAGAGCCGCGCCGACGACCACCGTCCGGGCCGACATGGCGGTGGCGTGGGAAACAACCACCAAGGCAGTCACCAGAATCCAGGCGAAGCCGTCGGTGACAACAGCGATACGCAGGGCCACCTGCGCGACGGAGAGTAATGCGATGCCCAGGTCCTTGACGATCAACACCAAGACGGGCACCGCCGTGACACCCAAGGCGACACCGACGAAGAGCCATCCATACACGTCGTGGTGTTCGGGGCCGCCGATGCGTGCAGCGAACGGCCACGCCGCCAGCGCGGACGCCGCGATGGGAATGACGACACACGGCGCCAGCCGCCAACCGATCGAGGCATCGCCCGACGTACCGAACCGCCGAAGCTCGTTACCCGCGGCGAACATCAGCAGCAGCAGTCCGGCAGTTCCCACCGTATCGAGCAGCTGGCGCGACGTCGACGAGACAAGCTCGGACCGAACGGATTCGGGGCACGCGGCCAGGGCAGTCCCCACCGCGATGCCGACGACAATCGGCCCTAGGACCCGTGGATGACCGATCCGGCTGAACAGGCTTGCGATGGTCACCGAACCGATGACGATCACGGCCAGGGTGGTCAACCCTTGTAAGGCAGCACCGAGTGGCACCGGATCAACCCACTGTCCTGGTAGATACCAACCCGCTTACCAAAGGGCCCGACGACTCGTAGCGGGCACCCAGAAGCGGATTGCCGCCCCAATTCAGTTGGGGAGTCCCCATCAAGTGTTTCGGGTGAAAGGACGAAGGTGTCATCTGCAGCACGGCATGTCGAAAAGCCATGTCCCGCCGGTTCTCGACAGGTTCGGAATAGAGATCGTCGAGGGCTGCGCGACCGAGGTTGTGCGGCCCGACGATTCGGTAGCTGGATTGGTTGAAGCTGCCGAACCACAACTGGATGAACAATTTCGGATTGACCAGCATCTTGCTCATCGGAACAAGACAACCGATCTCACGCGCGAGTGCGTCCAAATACATCACCTGCGACGGGATGGATTCGGTCTGGCGCGGACTCAAGGCCGTCCAGTGGTCTTCCCATTTTTTCTCCCGCGCAATGACTTCGTCGAGGTTGTCCGGAAGCTGTTGCGTGCCGCTGCACACCCGCGCGAAATAGCGGGCCTGCATCTCCGCGCACACCGGAATCCCGCCCGAGAACGGGCGGACAAACCCGATGAATGCCACCGAGCCGTCGTGGTCTGGGTGCAGGAAGTGCTTGTACAAGTTGCGGACGTTCCCGTCGTCGACCCGCAGGTCGCCGATATCGAAGTCGTGCTCGAAACCGGTGCATAGGACGACGGTGTCGAACTCGCCGTCCGTTGCGTCCCCGAACACGACTCGACTGCCGTCGGAGCTCTCAATTCCCTTATCTTTCAGCGTGACTCGGCCCACAGCGATCGCGGGAATGAAGCTCACGTTCTTGCAGAAGATGCGCCGCGGGCTCCAACTACCCTCTGGATGGGAGCGGCGGTTCCACGTCTCGATCAGCTTCCAGTTCTCGTCGTTCTCCAGCGTCGCCACATCGAGTTTCGCCGGGTCGACGGGATCGCCCATCGGGTTCATCGCGGGTTCGGCCTTGCGGCGGCTCGCGCCGAACGCGCCGAGTACCGACGTGGCGAACCCGTAGATCACGGACATGACCAGGAAGAGCGCCTTCGCGAGCGCATCGCGGCCCCAGAAGGATTCGAGTTCAAGCGGATACGTGGTGGCCCGCCGGTACATCTCATGGTGGTGTGCCCGGACGGTGCCGTGATCGGTCGTTCGGATTCGGTCGGACACCCTCGGCAACAGGTAGGTGTATGACCGGATGGCCAGCGTGCAGGCACTGGCGACGTCGCCGATCTGACGGACGATATCGGCGCCGGATTCGGCGAGGCCGACGATGAGCACACGCTTGTCGCGGAAACGCTGATTGTTCCGGTACTCGGAGGAATGCACGATCTCGCCAGTGAATTTCTCGAGTCCCGCAACGGTCCGGTTCGGGGTCTTGAACGGCCCCGAACAGACCGCCACGGCATCGAACGATTCTTCAGAGTCGATGCCGTGGCGATGCACCGACACGACCCAACGATCGGAAACCCTTCGGATATCGGTGACTTCGCTGCCGAATCGGATCCGCTCACGCAGCCCGAAGCGATCGGCATATGCGCAGAGGTATTCGAAGTATTCCGCGCGGGTGTAGAACTTCCGATCTCCGCGGAAAGGGAAATCCGAATAGGCCATCAGCTTCATCGAGATCGTCAGATACAGGTCGTCATAGGCCTTCATCTGGTCGCCATCGCCCTCGTGGCGAAGCCAGATCCCGCCGATGTCAGGGTTCTTGTCGAAGCAGACGACCTCGTGGTCTTCGTCGAGGAGTTGCTTGATGGTCGTGAGCCCACACGGCCCCGCCCCGACGACGCACACCTTCATCCAAGTCCTCCGACATTCCTACTGGTGCCGCACCCCGCAGAGATATTAGGGCAGGCTAACTTCGTTTGGGGGGCTACCTCTTACCGCCCGAAAACGGCAGCGGGTACGAGTCCCGGCTGTGTTGAGCCGAGACCCGTACCCGCGTCAATGCGTGCCGAGCGCCAAACCGCTAGCTGCTGTTGCTGGCCGTTCCGTCGTTGCCCTGGTTGCCGTTACCGCCGCTGCCGGTGCCGCCGGTGCCGCCGTTGCCGCCCGTGCTGGACTTGCCCGCACCGCCGGTAGCGCTACCGCCGCTGCCGCCGTTGCCCCCGACACCGGTGGCCGTGCCGTTCTGGTTTCCGACCGACATACCGCCGTTACCACCCGTGCCGCCGTTGCCACCGCGGGCGTTGCCGCCAGTCGCGCTACCGCCGTTGCGGCCGGCGCCGCCGTTACCGCCGATGGCGCCGCCGTTACCGCCGTTACCGCCACGGCCGCCGGTGGTGTTGCCGTCCTCGGTCGACTTCGCGTTGCCACCGGTGCCACCGCGGCCGCCGAGACCGGACAGGCCGGCGCTACCGCCGCTGCCGCCGGCGCCACCGGTCGCGCTGCCGGCTTCCGAGGTCGCGCTGCCGCCCGAGCCACCGGCGGAGCCCATGGCGAGAAGGCGTCCGCCGCCGGTGCCGCCGGCACCGCCGACAGCCTTACCGCTCTGGTACGCCGTGGCGGTGCCACCCTTACCACCGTTACCGACAAGGACATTCGGCGAGGACCCGGCCAGCCCGCCGTAACCTGCGGAGCCGCCGGTGCCGCCGGTCGCGGTCTGGCTGCTGGTCCCGCCGGTGCCGTCGGCCAGGCCGACCGTGGCGTTACCGCCCGCGCCGCCCGCACCTGGGCCGTAGTCGTTGATCGGGTACGACTCGGGGTCCTGCGGCAATCCCCAGAACGAGCTGCCGCCAGCACCGCCGTTGCCACCGGTGGCGTTGCCGTTCACCGACGAAGCAGCACCGCCCGCACCCCCGTTGCCGGCCTTGCTCGCGCCGGCGCCGCCCGTCAGGGCGCTGAGGACCGAGAGAGCCCCGCCATCGCCACCCTTACCACCGTTGCCGCCCACCGCATTTGCGCCCGCACCCGCGGCGCTGGTGTTGGTGTCCGAACCGCCCGCGCCGCCGTTGCCACCGTTGCCGGAGAACAGGCCGGCGTTGCCACCGTTGCCACCGTTCGTGGCGGCCGAAACCAGGGTGCCGTCGTCGGAGTACACGGCGTTCAGGCCGGTGGCGCCGTTGCCGCCATTGCCACCCAGCCAACCTGCGTTACCACCGTTGCCGCCGTTGGCACCGGCGCCGCCGTTGCCGAACAGCAGACCACCGTTGCCGCCATTGCACGCTGCGCCAACGCAGTCCGCCGCGGCGTCAACACCGTTGCCGACCAACCAGCCGTTGACACCGACGGCATTGGCCAGCACCGACTTGGATGCGTCGGCATTCACGATGCTCGCGGCCGCGGGCACCGACGAGCAGCCGGGGTCGGCGAGGCTGCCCGAGGTCTCGCAGGAGACCAGTCGGATCTCATGCGCCTGCACGCTCTGCGCCGAAATCGTGGTCGGCTCGTCGAGCGCGACGGCGGCAGCGGCGGCCGCCAGCGCGAAAAGTCCGATCATCGCCGCCCCGGCGACTCCTGTCGTCGTCGCGTACTTTTGAGTGGAATGCGTTGCGGCTCTTCGCTGCCCGGACATCGCGTTCATACAATCCCTTTGCAATTTACGGCCTGGCCGCGGTGGCAGGCGCTGGTTCTGTGCGTTTCCTCCAGAGAAAGCAGCATCATCTTTGGATTGCCTTGCACCCGGGTCAATACCTACGTCGGGCGAGCAGATCGCAATTTCAGCTGTTTCCCGACCGAAACCGCCGTGGCACCGAACCGGCTTCGAGGCCGAATGCCCGAGGTCAGGCGGGATAGGCCGAGGTATCCGCGGGTACTCATAGATGCGTTCGAACCCCACCGAAAAGATTCTTCGAAAGTCGCGAATTTCCCCCACTCGCGACCTGCCTGCAGAACGTATTGCGACATAACAGGTTCCGATGGCGGTGTCAGGCCGAGTGCCGGCAGTCGGTGCCGGCGAGCTCGAGAACCTCGCGCGCGCCACGCAACGCAGCCCGGCTGCGTTCGAGGGCGGGAGCCTGCCAGAGCACCGGCGCCTCGATGCTGACCGGGACACTCGATGGCAGCGCACGCAGCATCGCCACCAGGTCGATGTTCCCCGCACCGCTGGGAAACAGTCGGGCGTTACGGCCCTGGTATCGCAAGGCGTCTAAGGTTTTCGGCCGTTCGGCGACACCGTCGCAGATCTGGACGTAGTTGATCCATTCGGCCGGCAACGCAGCCAGGTCGGCGGGCGTGTTAAGTGCCCGGTCGTAGTGCAAAGCGTCGACCAGCACCCCGAGATTCGGATGCCCACAACGGGTTACGATCGCGGCGGCCTGCTGGAGGTTCACCACATCAGTCCACGGCATCGGTTCGAGGTTGGGGGTCAGCCCGTAATCGGCTGCCAGGTCGGCAAGTTCGCCCAGACGGTCGGTGAGCCGGGCGTGATCGGGATCGTTGCCCGTGACCAAGATCTGACCCGAGCCCAGATAGGCACCGGTCTCGACAACGGCTTCGTAGTCGTGTCGAACCCGGGTCTGGGGTGTCAGGCGCAACACTTCGATGTCGACCAGCGCAAGGCCCGTGTCATCGAGCCTGCGGCGGGTCTCGCGAATCAGCGGAGTCATGCCGATCGTGGGGCGCAGCGGTTCCTCTTCGGTGGCCCGAATGAGGCGAAGACCGACGGCATCGAACCCCGCCCGTGCCGCGCAGTCCACCATCTCGTCGGGTCCCAGTTCGAGCACCGTCAGCGGCGCCAACGAGATCGGACGGGCGATACCGACCACGTCAGCTGTAGGTATGCGCATGGATACTCCTCGTCCTCCAACACCTCCCGTGGTCACAGACCTGCCATTGTCGGGGAAGCGCGCCGAAAATTGGGGGCTCCCTTATCGTGAGGAGCTTTCCGGTACTGAGAGAACAACGAGCAGCCGGGCTAATCGGCCCGAATTCGGCGGCTACGTCAGGTCAGCAGGTCGATCGAACGCGTACAGCGCCATCCGCCGGTTCGACATGTCGTACTCGCCGAGAAACCTGCAGCCCGCGACTTCACAGACCGTCCGGGCGGCGGCGTTGCGATGGTCCGGATCGAACATCACTCGACGACAGCGGGGTTCGGCGGTGAACAGGCTGGCCATGATCCGCGGGAACAGGCCGAGTCCCATTCCCCGGTTGACCAGCGCCGTGTCGGCGATCGCTGCGTGCAATCCGAGATCGTACGGCTCGGCGTCATAGCAGGGCGCGATCGAATCCTTTGCCGCCCGGTATATCTCGAGATAACCTCCCGCGACGCCGTTGAGGCTGGCGATCAGCGGCAGCGAGTACGTCCCGCCGAGCTGAGCCCGCAGGTGCGCCTCCCAGCGCTCGACCGTCCAGTCGTACTCCCACGCCTGCGCCAGGTGCGGCCGGTTCATCCACTCGGCCACCATCGCGGCATCTGACACCGTCGCAGCCCGCAGCGCATACGGCGGGTCGACATTCGGGACCGGCGGCGCAGGCACCGCTGCCACCTCGTCAGGCAGGTCGGTGAGCGCGCGGGCAAGAACAACCTCGGTCATCGTGGGGAGCGTAGCTCACCAGGCCAACCCGGTGGCGGCCCCTGATCCGGCAACATCCCGTTCTCGGGTGCGGTTGAATGGTGCGGTGGCCGAGATTCGCCGTAAGCGCACGGTAGCGGCCGAGCCGCAGGCAATTTGGGATGTGCTGACCGACTTCGGGGCGGTCAGCACGTGGGCCGACTTCGTCGACCACTCGTGCCTGCTGGAACATGGTCCAGACGGTAACGCCGTTGGCACATCGCGCCGCGTCCAACTCGGGCGCAACACGCTGGTGGAACGGATCACCGGCGTCGACCCGCCGCATTCACTGAGCTATGACGTCGAGGGCCTTCCCCGTCTGGTGCGCCGGCTCCGTAGCAACTGGACTCTGCGGCCCATCGCCAGGGGCATGACCGAAGTCACCCTGTCGAGCGCAGTGACCATCGGTTCCAACCCGATCCAAGGGGTCGCCGAACGGCTCTTCGGCCGCGGCTCCGTCAAACAACTCGACCTGCTCCTCGACGGGCTGGCGAAACGAGTGGAGGGCAACAATGTCTGACCGCCCCGGGGCGAGCGAAGCGACGGGAAAGGCGCCCGACATCATCATCGTGATGACCGACGAGGAGCGTGCGACTCCGCCGTACGAATCCGCCGACGTCCTCGCCTGGCGGCGGCGCGCGTTGAGCGGCAGGCGATGGTTCGACGAAAACGGGGTCAGCTTCACCCGTCACTACACGGGGTCGCTGGCCTGTGTGCCGAGCCGGCCCACGATCTTCACCGGCCAGTACCCCGACCTGCACGGCGTGACCCAGACCGACGGCATCGGCAAGGTCTTCGACGACTCGCGGATGCGCTGGCTACGTCGTGGAGAGGTCCCCACGCTGGGCAACTGGTTTCGCGCGGCGGGCTACGACACCCACTACGACGGCAAGTGGCACATTTCGCACGCCGACCTCGACGATCCGGCGACCGGCGGTCCGCTGGCGACCAACGACGACGACGGCGTCGTCGACCCGTTCGCGGTACAGCGCTATCTGGACGCCGATCCACTCGGACCGTTCGGCTTCTCCGGCTGGGTCGGTCCCGAACCGCACGGAGCCGGACTGGCCAACAGCGGATTCCGGCGCGACCCCCTGATCGCCGACCGGGTGGTGACCTGGCTTCGGGATCGCTACGCGCGCAGGCGCACCGGCGATGCCGCCGCGATGCGGCCGTTCCTGCTCGTTGCGAGCTTCGTCAACCCCCACGACATCGTGCTGTTTCCCACCTGGGCGGTCCGCAGTCCGCTGGCGGCCTCCCCGCTGGATCCCCCGCCGGTACCCGAGGCGCCCACGGCGCACGAGGATCTCCGAACCAAGCCGGCCGCGCAAATCGCCTTCCGGGAGGCCTATTACTCCGGCTACGGACCCGCGCCGGCGATCCAGCAGGTGTACGACCGTGGCGCCCAGCGCTATCGAGACCTCTACTACCGGTTGCACGCCGAGGTGGACGGGCCGATCGACCGGGTGCGCCGCGCAGTGACCGAGGGGGGATCCGACGACGCCGTGCTGGTCCGAACCGCCGACCACGGCGACCTTCTCGGCGCACACGGCGGACTGCATCAGAAGTGGTTCAACCTCTACGACGAGGCAACACGCGTGCCGTTCGTGATCGCCCGGGTGGGCAACCGCGCGACACAGCCGCGACTGGTCACCGCCCCGACGTCGCACGTCGATCTGGTGCCGACCCTGCTGGGAGCTGCCGGCATCGATGTAACTACCGTCGCCGCAACACTTTCCGAGACTTTCTCGGAGGTGCATCCGCTGCCGGGCCGGGACCTCATGTCGATTGTGGACGGCGCGCCCGCCGACGAGGACCGCGCGGTGTACATCATGACCCGCGACAACATGCTCGAAGGTGACACCGGCGCTTCCGGTCTGGCCCGTCGGCTCAAGCGGACCGTGAATCCCCCCGCGCCGCTGCGCATCCGGATTCCGGCACATACGGCAGCCAACTTCGAGGGACTCGTCACCCGCGTGGACGGCCACCTGTGGAAGCTGGTGCGCACCTTCGACGATCCGGGCACCTGGACCGAACCCGGGGTGCGGCACCTGGCCGCCAACGGTCTCGGCGGGGAGGCGTACCGGACCAACCCCCTGGACGATCAGTGGGAGCTCTATGACCTCACCGATGATCCGATCGAGGCCGTCAACCGCTGGACCGATCCGGCCCTGCACGACCTGAGGGCGCAGCTGCGGACCCAGCTCAAGCAGGTGCGCGCCGAGGCGGTGCCCGAGCGCAACAACCCGTGGCCGTATGCGGCGCGGCGAGCACCGAGGCCACCGCGGCGGCGGTTCGGCTAGCCGGCAACCAGCTTCAGCGGCAGGCGCTGGTGGCGGCGGATGATGTTGTTCACCGCCCAGGTGGGTGGTCCAAGCACCTCGATGCGGGCGACCCGGTCCACCAGCGCGCGCAACAGCGCTGCGGTCTCCATCCGGGCCAAACCCTGTCCCGCACAGGCATGGGCGCCCTGGCCGAAGCCGATGTGACGACCCGCGTCGCGAGTGATGTCGAACGCGTCGGGCCGATCCCACTCCCGCTCGTCACGGTTGGCGGAGGCATACATCACCAGTACACGCGCCCCTGCCGGCATTGTGTTTCCCGCGATGTCGGTCTCCTTGCGGCATTGCCGTGCGAACGCGCGCAGCGGTGCCTCGTAGCGGACTACCTCGTTCACGGCGTTGGGAATTCGGTTCGGCTCGGCTCTGAGGAGCTGCCACTGGTGGGGGTGTGTCGCGAAGAGATACAGCGCGTTGGAGATCGCGCTGATGGTGGTGTCCAATGACGGGGCGATGTAGTCGACCAGCAACGGTGGGCACTCGTCATGTGCCAGCCTGCCTTCGTCGGCGGCGATCAACAGTTCGTGTGCCATGCTGCCGTCGAGGACATCGCGTCGGCGCACGACGCGACGCGCGAACCTGAGCATCTGCGCGGTCCCGGCGACCGATTTGACGGCCTGCCGATTCAACGGTCCCAGTGCGTCGAACGTGGCACCGGCCCAGTGGATCAAGTGGTCGCGCTCGTTGCGCGGCCAGCCCACCAGGTCCGGTACGACGGCCAATGGCAGTGCCGACGCCAACTCCACCCCGTCGATGGCACCGGTCTTGACCGCGGCATCGACCACCTCGGCGGCAAGCCGATCGACGGAGTCGGCGACAGATCGCAGCGCGCGCGGCAACAGCCGGTGAGCGACCAACTTCCGTCGCCGGTCGTGCTCGTCGCCATCGCTGTTGAGCGTGGTGCCTCTGGACAACCGGTTGCTGAGGTGATTGAGGGCGACCCCGTTTCCGGAGATGAATGCCTTGTCGTCGCGCAACACGGCCTTGCATTCGGCATAGCGTGGCAATGCGTAGACCCGCTGCCGCGCCAACCACACCACCGGCCCCGCCTCCCGGAGCCGTAGGTAGTGCGGGTAGGGGTCGATGATCGCCGATCGGGCGTAGATGTCCGGTCGATACACCCTGGCGTTGTGCGGATGCCGCATCGCCACCTCCCTTGACTGAGGGTTCCGTCGTATGTGACGATTTCGTCAAACAATAGGTCAGGAGGTTCGCGATGGGCAAGGCCGGCGTACACAACGCCTTGCACAGCGAGCAGGGCGCGCTGTGCGGTGAGCATCCGGACCGGTCCCGAAATCCGGTGATCAAGGTCCGTGACCTCGCCTGGCTGGAGTTCGAGAAGCCCGACTTGGCCGCCGCCGAGACCTTCGCCCACGCCTTCGGCTTCCGGACAGTCGCTCGTACGCCTGATGACCTGCAGCTCCGCGGCGCAGATGCCGGGGCACCATGCGTGGTGATCCGCCGGGGCACGCAGACCCGGTTTCGCGGGATCGCGTTCAGAGCCCTCGACGACGTCGACGTCCACACGGTCGCCGAGGCCAATGGCGCCGTGGTCGAACCATTGCCGGAGGCACTCGGCGGGCTGTCGGTTCAGCTCACCGATCCCGGCGGCATTCCGGTGAAGGTCGTCGCCGGACTGCACGAACTGCCCGAACTGCCGGCCCAGCCGCCACAGGTGTTCAACTTCGGTCGCCAGGCCACCCGCGTCAACACCACCCAACGGCCACCGCGGGCACCCGCAGTGGTTCAGCGACTGGGTCACGTCGTCATGCAGTCGGCGAAGTATCTCCAAGCGCTCAACTGGTACCTCGACAACCTCGGGCTCATCGTCAGCGACTTCCTCTACTTCCCCGGCCAGCGCGGGCGCGGGCCCACCATGAGCTTCATCCGATGTGATCGCGGTTCCGTGCCCGCCGATCACCACACGCTGGCCCTCGCATTGGGCCCGACGAACCGCTACGTGCATTCGGCCTATCAGGTCAGCGATCTCGATGCGCTGGCCGCCGGCGGCGAATACCTTTGCGAGCGGGGCTATTTCCGCTCGTGGGGCATCGGCAGACACATTCAGGGCAGCCAGATCTTCGACTATTGGCGAGACCCGGATGGGTTCCTGGTGGAGCATTTCGCCGACGGTGACATGTTCGACAACTCCCTGGAGGCGGGCTGGGCGCCGTTCACCGCATCCGGCCTTGCCCAGTGGGGACCGCCGGCAACCGCGGACTTCCTCGGAACCAGCCCCAAACATGCTCGGCACGAGGTGATCTCGATGATCACCGGCTTGCGCGAGAAGAACGAGTTCGACGTCAAACGCCTCATCGGCTTGCTGAAAGTTGCTACCTCATGACCACTTCCGTTCTCCGCACCGCAGACGCATGGTGGGCGCTCACCCCGGCCGGCGCCGTCAAGATCGCCACCTCGGCGCGCACCACCGCGGATCTGTTGGTTGACCGCGCCGCCATCGACGCGGCGGCACAGGGCACCGACACCGTCGACGTCGACGACCTCGACCTGCGCTCGCCGGTGACCACCCCGTGCCGGGTCGTGGCACAGATGACGAATTTCGCCTCCCACGTCCGCGATGCCGGCATGAACCCCAAGACCATCCCGTTGACCTTCTTCCGCAAGTCGTCGGCGTCGATCAGCGGGCCATTCGCCCCGGTGCGCAAACCCGCGCACGTCCAGTTCCTCGACTACGAGGTGGAGATAGGACTGGTGATCGGCCGCGACATCCCGGTCGGCACGACAATTTCCGCGGAAAGCCTCAGCGACCACATCGCGGGTCTGGTGGTGACCAATGACGTGTCGGCGCGGGACATCCAGCTGCCACAGACTCAGTTCTACGAAGCCAAGTCCTACCCGACCTTCACCCCGGTGGGCCCGGCCCTGGTGTTGCTCGATGCCGCCGAGCTCGCCCGTTTCGGTGATCTGCGGCTGCGATTGACAGTCAACGGCGAGGAACGTCAGAACGCATTGGTCGCCGGGGACATGCTCTACCCGCCGCTGGCGGCACTCCAATCACTCTGCCGTTTCCAGGATCTCGCGGCCGGTGACCTGATCCTGACCGGGACGCCCGTGGGCACCGCGCTCAGCGCACCCCCGAAGCCGATCGAGATCATCGGCTCGTTATTACCTCCGGCGATGAAGTGGAAGGCGT
The DNA here is from genome assembly GCF_013404075.1 of Mycolicibacterium vinylchloridicum. Taxonomy (GTDB): domain Bacteria; phylum Actinomycetota; class Actinomycetes; order Mycobacteriales; family Mycobacteriaceae; genus Mycobacterium; species Mycobacterium vinylchloridicum. Next base: position 211,572 of record NZ_JACBJQ010000003.1, on the reverse strand, counting down.
TCTTCAAGCGCCAGGCCACCAACCCGAGATACCTACGCGCCGGCGACGTGATCGAAGCGTCGGTGCGCACCGACGACGGTGCCATCGATCTCGGCACCCAGCGGATGACAGTTACCTACTCCTGAAACACCATGTCCGGCAAGGGTAGTGAGCAAATCTGGTGGGCGTCTTGAGCCGACATGCCGAACAACCGCAGGACTTCCTCGGTGACGGCATCGGCCGTCGCGCCCGCATCCCGGTGCGGACGCGCCTGCAGCAGATACCCGAGACCCAGCAGTGCTCCTGCCGCCACCGACAGGGTCAGTTCCGGATCCTCGACATGAAAGCGCCCGGCCGCGACGGCGGCGTTGATATCGCGCATGGCACGGGGTGCCAGGCCGCGATCCGAGGACAGCAGAGCACCCCAGTTGTCCAACAGGATGCGGCTTTCCTGCGGACGTGCCCGGAAGAACCGGCCGGTCAGCCGGAAGCTGCACGCGAAGACGGCCGCCGGGTCCTCGATATCGGCGGTGAGTTCGTCCAGCACCGCGCCGTGCGAGTCGAGGACGTCGGCGAGAGCCGCCTCGAACAGCTCATCCTTGCTCTCGAAATGGTTGTAGAACGAGCCCATCCCGACGTCGGCCGCCTGGGTGATCTCCAGAACGGGCACGTTGAGCTTGCCCGCGGCGATCATCGACTGAGCCGCCCTGATCAACGCCATCCGCGTGCGCTGCTTACGGCGCTCCAGCCGATTGATCGGCGCTTCGGTCACGGGCCGAATACTACCGGTTCTCACTACTGATGATTTCCTCAGTTGCTCGAAAGGGTGGCCATGCGCTGCACTGATGCCCCGCCGGTGGTGATCGTGGGTGCCGGTCCCACCGGGATCACCGCCGCCACGCTGCTCGCCCAGTACGGTGTCCGCAGCCTGGTGCTCGACCGCTATGCCGACGTCTATCCGCAACCTCGCGCCGTGCATCTCGACGACGAGGTGTTCCGCATCGTGCACCGGCTGGGGATCGCCGAGGAGTTCAGCAAGATCTCCCGGCCCGCGCTCGGTCTGCGGCTGCTGGACCCGCAGCTGCGGGTGCTGGCCGAATTCAACCGCGATCCCACCCGCGCACCGCACGGCTACCCGGAAGCCAACATGTTCGACCAGCCCGAGCTGGAAGCGCTGCTGCGGACCAATCTCGCCCGCCACCCGCTGGCCACACTGCGAGGCAACGTCGAAGTCACCGACATCGCCGGCATCGCCGACGGCCGCAGCCGGATCACCTACACCGACCGTGGCGACGGCAGCGAGCACACGGTCGACACCGAGTACGTGCTGGGGTGCGACGGCGCCAACAGCCTGGTTCGGGCACGCATGGGATCGGCCATGCGCGACTTGCGATTCGAGCAGCGGTGGCTGGTCGTCGACGTGGCGACCACCGCTGACCTGGAGCAGTGGGCAGGCGTGCACCAACTGTGCGATCCGCACCGAGCCGGAACGTTCATGCAGATCGGTGAGGTGCGCTACCGCTGGGAATTCCGGCTACTGCCAGGCGAGACCGCCGGCGACTTCGGCACAGTGACCGCGCTCGCGCCGCTATTGGCGCCGTGGACGGCGGCGGTGAGCATCGACGAGCTCGATCTGATTCGAGTGACCGAGTACACCTTCCGTGCTCAGATCGCCGACCGGTGGCAGTGTGCCAACACCTTTCTGCTCGGCGACGCGGCACACCTGACGCCGCCGTTCGTCGGCCAGGGTATGGGGGCCGGAGTACGCGATGCGATGAATCTGGCCTGGAAGCTGGCCGGCGTGATCAATGGGTCGTTGCCACAGGCCGCACTCGACACCTATGAGCGGGAGCGAAAGCCCCACGCTCGCAAGATGATCGGCATTGCGCTGATGGTCGGGCGCGCCATGACGTCGGGCGGGCGCTTCGGCAACATGTTGCGCCGCACGATCATCCCGCAGATTCACCGGATACCCGGACTCCGGGAGCGGGTGATCGATTCCAGGACACCTCCGCTGCACCGCTCGGCACTTGTCCACCGATCGTACTTACCCGGCCGGCTCGACGGGACGATGTGTCCCAACGCGATCGATGGCAACGGCCGGCGCCTCGACGACGTGCTGGGCAACGGTTTCGCAATCGTGACGACGCGGCAACCAAGTGTGAGGTTTCAACGGCTCGCCGAACAATACGGCGCCGCAGTCCATGTGGCGTCACCCGGCAGCACGCTGGCGGATTGGCTACGCAATGGCCGTGCCGGCGCGGCGATCATCCGGCCCGATCGGACCGTGCTGCGCGCGGGTCGTGATGGCGAGGCGCTGGCGCGCCTACTCGGCCGCTATCTGGTGGCTGTCAACGAAAACCAGCGTGCCGGCGTCCAGTAAAACCGCCCAACGCCGCGCTGCGTCCGAGATGTGGACGTCCCCGACGTCGACGGCGTGGCCGGCCAGGTCACCGAAATCCTCGACGATCACACCGCGCACCTCGTCGTCGGTGTCGACATAGACCCGGACACGTTGATCGACGGCGAGCGCTTCGTCGCCGTCAGCACGCTTTCCCGCTGACTTCTTGACCACCCGAATACCTTCCCCGCCACCTGATGTCTAGCCAGTAGAGCACGTTCAGACCCGATTCGGGCCGGAATTCCGTGGTATTGGCGGCACGATCGACCACAGGACTTCGCTTTCGGTGTCCCCCGGGTTGTCCCAGGAGTGCACGGCCTTGGCCGAGAAGGTGTAGCAGTCGCCGGTTTTGAGCACCGACTCCTGTCCGTCGACGCTCAGGCGCAGGCACCCGCGGAGGACGAACACGAAGATGGTTTCCGACTCCAGCGTGTACGCGCCACCCGTCCCGCCACCGGGGCTCAACACCGAGCGCATGACCTGAAGGCTGCGTTCGGTCTCCGGGGTCAGCAGATACTCGCGGATTCCACTGCCGCCCATCTCCACTGGCGCTCCGCCACCGCCGCGAACGACCGCCGACTCCGGATAATCGAACAGCGAACCCACTGAGACACCGAGGATTTCGCACACCTTGAGAAGGTTGGGCACCGAGATCGTGGTCTGGCCACGCTCCACCAGGCTCAGGAATCCCTTGGTGAGTCCGGCACGGTCAGCGACCGCCTCCAGCGTCAACTCCCGCTCCTTGCGGAGCGCACGCAGTTTGGGTCCCAGGCGGTTCATCCACCCGTCGACGCCCGCCGGAACATCGGTGGGCGCGCCCTGTGACATCGGGGCACCTCACCTTCACCGGTCCATCGGTCGGCGACCCTTGCGCCGCCAAAGTTTAGCGGTATATAACTTTCATTAGTTTTACACCACTAAACCATCAGGACGGAATATGAGTCTGTACGCAGTGGTCGACCCGAAATCCGGTGAGGTTGTGCGGGAGTACCCGACCGCCACCGACGAGCAGATCGAGCAGGCGCTGGCCGCTGCCGCCAAGGCCTACCGGGAGTGGTCGAAGACATCGACGCTGGCCGACCGGGTGGCGCTGATCCGCCGGGTGGCCGAGCTGCACACCGAGCGCCGCGAGAAGCTGGCCGAGATCATCCACCGCGAGATGGGCAAGCCGCTGGACCAGGCCCTCGGCGAGGTGGACTTCAGTGCCGCGATCTACGAGTACTACGCCGACAACGCCGAGAAGTTCCTGGCCGACGAGCCGATCCAATTACTCGACGGCGAGGGCAGCGCAGTGATCAAACGCGGCCCGGTCGGGGTGCTGCTGGGCATCATGCCGTGGAACTACCCCTACTACCAGGTGGCCCGGTTCGCCGGACCGAACCTGACGCTGGGCAACACGATCATTCTCAAGCACGCTCCGCAGTGCCCGGAGTCCGCCGAGGCCATCCAACAGATCTTCGACGACGCGGGCTACCCCACCGGCGCCTACGTCAACGTCTATGCCACCAACGAGCAGATCGCCGACGCGATCGCCGACCCGCGCGTGCAGGGCGTCTCGCTGACCGGCTCCGAGCGGGCCGGCGCCGCGGTGGCCGAGATCGCGGGGCGCAACCTGAAGAAGGTCGTACTGGAGCTCGGCGGGTCCGATCCGTTCATCGTGCTGTCCAGCGATGATCTGGATGCGACCGTCGAAGCGGCGATGGCGGGCCGGTTCGAGAACACCGGACAGGCATGCAACGCCGCCAAGCGCTTCATCGTGGCCGCCGACCTCTACGACGAGTTCCTCGACAAGTTCACGACCAAGGTCATCGAAGCCGCCGACGGCCTTGCCCCGCTGTCCTCGCTGGGCGCGGCTCAGCGACTGGCCGAGCAGATCGACCGCGCGGTGGCCGACGGCGCCAACCTGGTCTCGCAGGGCAAGCGCGATGGCGCGTACTTCCCACCGGGCGTGCTCACCGGGGTCACCCCCGATTCGGCGACCTACCGCGAGGAACTGTTCGGTCCCGTGGCGATGGTATTCAAGGTCGACTCCGAGGACGAGGCCGTCGAGTTGGCCAACGACATCCCGTTCGGGCTCGGCTCGTATGTGTTCACCACGGATTCCGAGCAGGCCAAGCGGGTGGCCGACAAGATCGACGCCGGAATGGTCTTCGTGAACGTGGTCGGTGCCGATGGTGTCGAGTTGCCGTTCGGCGGGGTCAAGCGCTCCGGCTTCGGGCGGGAACTGGGGCGCTTCGGCATCGACGAGTTCGTCAACAAGAAACTGATCCGGATCGGATAACCCCATGAGCGCCACCACCGCGCCGGCCAAGAAGGACCTCTACAGCCCGCTGGAGCTGTTCGCGACCGACCGTCTGCTCGACTCGGACGAACGGGACATCGCAGCGACCGTGCGCAAGTTCGTCGACACCCGGCTGCGGCCGAATGTCGAGGACTGGTTCGAATCCGCCACGCTGCCAAAAGAACTCGGCAAAGAATTCGGCCAGATGGGCTTGTTGGGGATGCACCTGCAGGGGTACGGCTGCGCGGGCACCAACGCGGTGAGCTACGGCCTGGCCTGCATGGAACTCGAGGCCGGCGACAGCGGTTTCCGCAGCTTCGTGTCGGTGCAGGGCTCCCTGTCGATGTTCTCGATCTACCGCTACGGGTCCGAGGAGCAGAAGAACGAGTGGCTGCCCCGACTGGCCACCGGCGACGCCATCGGATGCTTCGGGCTGACCGAGCCCGACTTCGGCTCGAATCCGGCCGGGATGCGCACCCGCGCGAGGCGCGACGGAAGCGATTGGGTGCTCGACGGCACCAAGATGTGGATCACCAACGGCAATCTCGCCGACGTCGCGACCGTGTGGGCACAGACCGACGACGGCATTCGGGGCTTCCTGGTGCCGACCGACACTCCGGGGTTCACCGCCAACGTCATTCACAAAAAGCTGTCGTTGCGGGCCTCGGTGACCTCCGAATTGGTGCTCGACAATGTCCGGCTACCCGCTTCTGCACAGTTGCCGGAAGCTGATAGCCTCGGCGCGCCGCTGTCCTGCCTCAACGAAGCACGGTTTGGCATCGTGTTCGGCGCGCTGGGTGCGGCCCGGGACAGCCTGGAGACCGCGATCTCCTATGCCCGCGAGCGTGAGGTCTTCGATCGTCCGCTGTCGAGTTTCCAGCTGACCCAGGAGAAGCTGGCCAACATGGCCCTCGAGCTGGGCAAGGGCATGCTGCTGGCGGTTCACCTCGGCCGGATGAAGGACGCCGAAGGCGCCCGGCCCGAGCAGATCAGCCTGGGCAAGCTCAACAACGTCCGCGAAGCTTTGTCGATCGCCCGGGAATGCCGAACCCTGTTGGGCGGCAGTGGCATCACGCTGGAGTACTCACCGCTGCGGCACGCGAACAATCTCGAGTCGGTGCTCACCTATGAAGGCACCTCGGAGATGCACCTGCTGTCGATCGGGAAGGCCCTGACCGGGCAGGCAGCGTTCCGCTGAGGTGAGCGAGCCGAAAGAACTGCGGCAGTTGATCGCCGGACAATGGTGCGCCGGCAGCGGGGACACGATCAGCAGCGTCAACCCGACGCGGCCGAGTGTGGTTGTCGCAGAGGGGAACTGCGCGACGTCGGCCGATGTCTCTCACGCCGTCGTGGCGGCATCTGAGGCACGTCAGGGCTGGGCCCGCACGCCGATTCATCAGCGTGGCGCAATCCTGCTGGCGGCCGCCGCGATCGTCGAGCGCAACGCAGCCGCATGGGGCCTGGAGCTGGCCACCGAGGAGGGCAAGACCAAGGCCGAGGGCATCGGCGAGGTCGGCCGGGCCGCCCAGATCCTGCGCTACTACGGCAACGAGGGCGACCGGCAGGCCGGTGAGGTCTTTGCGTCACCGCGAGCGGGTGAGCAGATCCTGGTGACCCGCAAGCCGATTGGCGTGATCGCGATCATCACCCCGTTCAATTTTCCCATCGCGATCCCGGCCTGGAAGATCGCGCCTGCGTTGGTGTACGGCAACACGGTCGTGTGGAAACCGGCCACTACCGTTCCGCTGCTGGCGATCCGGCTCGCAGAAGCGTTGACCGATGCCGGGCTGCCGCCCGGTGTACTCAACCTCGTGATCGGCGATTCGCCGGTCGGTGAGGCGTTGGTCGACCACCCGGATATCGGGGCGATCAGCTTCACCGGCTCGACCGCGGTGGGCCGGCGGATCGCCGCGGCGGCCGCGGCCCGCGGGGTGCCGGTACAGGCCGAGATGGGCGGGAAGAACGCGGCCGTGGTTCTCGACGATGCGGATATCGAGCTGGCGCTGGACCAGGTGATGCTGGGGGCATTCCGCTCCGCCGGCCAGAAGTGCACGGCCACATCGCGGTTGATCGTCACCGAGAGGATCGCGGACCGCTTCCTTTCCGAACTCGCAACCCGAGCAGGCGCGCTGGCCGTCGGCGACCCTACCGACGATGCGACGCAGATGGGACCGGTCATCACCGGGGCCGCCCAGCGGGGCATCTACGGGGGCCTCGGCACAGCGATGGCACAGGACGCTGAAGTTCTCGCCGGCGGCGAGCCCTACTTCAAAGGCGTACTGGCCGAGGGCTTCTTCGTCGCACCCACGGTCATAGAGCTGACGGCACCAGCCGACATCTGGGTGGAGGAGCTGTTCGGCCCCGTGCTGACCGCGCGGCGGGCCACCGATGCCGACGAGGCGTTCGCCCTGGCCAACGACAGCGAATTCGGGTTGTCGGCAGCGATATTCACTCAGGACCTGGCTCGCGCGCTTGCCGCGGTCGAGCAGGTGGACGTCGGTGTGCTGCACATCAACTCGGAGTCGGCGGGCGCAGACCCGCACGTGCCGTTCGGCGGTGCGAAGAAGAGTGGGCTCGGACCCAAGGAGCAGGGCACCGCGGCGCGCGAGTTCTTCACCCACAGCACGACGGTCTACCTGCGTTGACTGAGCGCTGACGCGCGAAACACCAGCGTTTTCTCGAACGCCAGTACTCACTCGACGTGAATGGCCCTACGGCTCGACGGTGACCTTGATGGCCTCGCCGCTCTTGACGATGCCGAAGGCATCGAGCACGTTGTCGAGCGAGATGTGCCGGGTGATCAAGTCTTTGACCGGGACCTGTCCGGTGGAGATGTATTCCAGGGCGCGCTTGTTGTGTTCGGGCGCTGAACCATTGGCGCCGTGGATGTGCAGCTGCCGGTAGTGCACGACATTGGAATCGCACGTGATCGTCGGATTGGTCTTGGGCAGACCGCCGAAGAACGAGATCCGGCCGTTGCGCGCGGCCATCGCGATCGCCTGCTCCTGGGTGATGTTGGCCGCCGTGGCGGTGATGATCACGTCGGCGCCGCGTCCGCCGGTCAGTTCCATGACCTTGGCGACGACGTCGACGTCGGCTGCGTTGATGACCTCGTCGGGGCTGACGGCATCGGCTGACATCGCCAGCCGGCTGTCGTTGACGTCGACAAGATAAACCGGGCCGCACTGGTGCACGCCACGCGCAATCCGGATGTGCATACACCCGATCGGGCCGGCGCCGAAGACGACGACGGTATCGCCCTCTTCGATCCCGAGCAGTTCCTGCGCGTTGATCGCGCACGCGAACGGCTCGGCGGCCGATGCTTCATCGAAGCCGACGTTGTCCGGGATGCGGTTCAGGCCGTCGACGGCCAGCACCTGCTTGGGCACGATCATGTACTCGGCGAACCCGCCGTCGTACTGATAGCCCACCGAGGTCTGGTTCTGGCAGACCGCCATCCAGCCCTTGCGGCATTCGTGACACTTCCCGCACGGAACCGCGGCGATCACCTGCACCCGGTCACCGGCCTTCCAGTCGCTGCCGTAGGACCCGTTGACGTCCGCACCGACCTCGACGATCTCGCCGGCGATCTCGTGGCCGATGGTCCGCGGAGGAGTGAGGTTCTGGTGACCGTTGTAGAAGATCTTGACGTCGGTACCGCAGGTCGAGCAGTTGCGCACGCGGAGTTTCACCTCGTCAGGGCCACAGGTGGGCTCGGGGACCTCCTCCAGCCGGACATCCTCGGGGGCGTAGAAGCGCAGGGCCTTCATGACGATCGTCCTTCCGATGCGACGGTGAGCTGGTCCACACTCTAGCGGCAATCCGGGCATAAAACCACAATTTATTGCGCCCGTTTATGACCGATTGCTTGCATTGTTGCCCGGTTGTGCGGTTTACTGATCTACAGCTGTGACCGGCATCACCCCCAAGATCGGAGGCCTCGAGTTGTCCACCACCGAGACGAAGCCGCGGACCGGCGCACGGGTTCACGTCCAGAAGCTGGGCACGTCGCTGTCGAACATGGTCATGCCCAATATCGGCGCGTTCATCGCGTGGGGCCTGATCACCGCACTGTTCATCAAGGCCGGCTGGCTGACCGGCATCTTCCCGGGACTGCGTGACCCGGGCGGATGGGTGGCCAAGATCGGTGGCTGGGGGGACTTCGCCGACGGCGGCGTCGTCGCGCCGATGATCACCTACCTGCTGCCGATCCTGATCGGCGCCACCGGCGGCCGGATGGTGTACGGGATCCGCGGCGGTGTCGTCGGTGCGATCGCGACCATGGGTGTCATCGCCGGGACCGACATTCCGATGTTCCTCGGCGCGATGATCATGGGGCCCCTCGGCGGTTGGGTGATGAAGAAGGTCGACGCCATCTGGGACGGGAAGGTTCGTCCCGGCTTCGAAATGCTCATCGACAACTTCTCGGCCGGCATCGTCGGGCTCATCCTGGCCACCTTCGGCTTCTTCGGAATCGGTCCGATCGTGTCCTCGTTCAGCCACGGCGCCGGCAACGTCGTGGATTTCCTGGTCGCCCACGATCTACTGCCGCTGACATCGATCTTCATCGAACCGGCCAAGGTGCTGTTCCTCAACAACGCCATCAACCACGGCGTGTTGACCCCGCTGGGCACCACGCAGGCGCTGGAAACCGGCAAGTCCGTGTTGTTCCTGCTCGAGGCCAATCCCGGGCCTGGGCTGGGAATTCTGTTGGCATTCATGGCATTCGGCCGGGGTGCGGCAAAGGCGTCGGCGCCGGGAGCTGCGATCATCCAGTTCTTCGGCGGCATCCACGAGATCTACTTCCCGTACGTGTTGATGAAGCCGAAGCTGATCGCGGCCACCATCCTGGGCGGTATGACAGGCATCTTCATCAATGTCCTGTTCAACTCGGGTCTTCGTGCGCCGGCAGCACCCGGCTCGATCATCGCCGTCTACGCGCAGACCGCCTCGGGCAGCTACCTCGGCGTCACACTGTCGGTATTCGGTGCAGCCGCAGTTTCATTCGCGGTCGCCGCCCTGCTACTGAAGACCGACAAGGCCGACGACGACGGGGACCTGGCCGCGGCCACCGCAGAGATGGAAGCCCTCAAAGGGAAGAAATCCAGCGTGTCCGCGGCACTGACAGGGTCCGCCGGCCGCGGCCCGATCACCAGCATCGTCTTCGCGTGCGATGCCGGTATGGGCTCCTCCGCGATGGGTGCGTCGGTGCTGCGCAAAAAGATTCAGGGTGCCGGGTTCACTGACGTCAAAGTCACCAATCAAGCGATCTCGAATCTCACCGACGACTACGGGTTGGTGGTCACTCACCAGGACCTCACCGACCGCGCCCGGCAGAAGACACCGTCGGCCGCCCACGTGTCTGTCGAGAACTTCATGAACGCCCCGCAGTACGACGAGATCGTGGAACTGCTCGCCAGGACCAACGGCGCTGCGAGCGCGCCTGCCGTCGACGAACCGGCCGACGAGGCCCCGGCGCAGGACGTGCTGACCGTCGAATCCATCGTGTTGACGGGTACGGCCACCACGCGGGATGGCGCGATCAGCGAAGCGGGCAGGTTGCTGGTGGCGTGTGGTGCCGTCGAACCGTCGTACGTCCACGCCATGCACGAACGGGAGGGCTCGGTGTCCACCTACATGGGCAACGGCCTGGCGATCCCGCACGGCACCAACGAGGCCAAGGACTCCATCCGGCGCACCGGAATCTCATTCGTCCGCTATGCCGAACCGATCGACTGGAACGGCAAGCCGGCCGAGTTCGTGGTCGGTATCGCGGGGGCCGGAAAGGACCACATGGCGCTGCTGACGAAGATCGCCGGGGTGTTCTTGAACTCCGGCGAGGTAGCCCGCCTCCGCGAGGCCACCACCCGCGAGGAGATCCAATCGGTACTCGGCGGCACCGGCGGGTGAGAATAGCGACGTGGATTCGGATACCCGCCAAGGCCGCATCGTCGAGTTCGCCCGCACCAGGGGGCGGGTCGAGGTAGCCGCGCTGGCCGAGGAGCTGGATGTCGCGGCCGAGACCATCCGTCGCGACCTGAAGGTCCTCGCCGGGCGCAGGATGCTCAAGCGCGTTCACGGCGGCGCCATCCCGCTGGAGACGGCGGCGTTCGAATCGACGGTCGAATACCGCAGCCAGGTCGATCTCGCCGAGAAGCACCGGATCGCCGGCGGCGCCACTGAGCTGCTGCACGGAGCCGAAACGGTCTACCTGGACGAGGGTTTCACCCCGCGGCTGATCGCCGAGCGGCTCGCCGATCACGAACTGACGGTGGTCACCTCCTCGCTGCTGGCCGCCGAGGCGCTGGCTCACAGCGAGTCGGTGACGGTCCTGCTGCTCGGCGGACGGATGCGGGGCCGCACCCTGGCCACCGTGGACCATTGGGCCACTGACATGCTCGGCAGCCTGGTGATCGACATCGCTTATCTTGGGACGAACGGTATTTCACCCGAACACGGGCTCACGACACCCGACCCGGCGGTGGCCGCGGTGAAGCAGACCGCCGTCAAGGTCGCCCGACGCCGGGTTCTGGTGGCCGCCCACACCAAGTTCGGCGTCAGCAGCTTTTGCCGGTTCGCCGAAGTCTCCGACTTCGACTCGATCGTGACCGGCACCGAACTGTCCCTCGCCGAGGCCCGGCGGTACGAGGCGATGGGGCCGTCGGTCGTCCGGACCTAGGGCCCCCGCCGGGTCAGTCGGTGGTACAGCGCCGCAGCCTCAGTTCGGTTGGCAGCTCCCAGCTTCCGCAGGATGCGCTTGACGTGTACCTTCACCGTGTTCTCGGTCAGGAAGAGGCCGGTGGCGATCTGTGCGTTGGTCTTGCCCAACGCGACGCTGCGCAGCACATCCCATTCACGCGGGGAGAGCCGCTCGGTGGCATGTTCGGCGCTCGGCAACGGCGACACCGCCGCCAGCCGCACCGGCGCGCCCTGGTTCGCATCATCGTCGGCCACCCGCTCACCCGGCGCGGCCGACGCCTGGTTGATGACCCTCAACCGGTCGGCCAGTTGCGCGCGCTCGATGGCCAGGCCGAGACCGCCTGCGTACAGGCCGAGAAGCCGGCGATCGATCTCCGCAACGCTGCGATCGGGGTACCGATCGGCATGCACCATGGCCACCGGAAGACCCCACGCCTGAACAGGTGCGGCAACGTAATCGGTTGTCCGCGCGAACCTCACGAGCTTGCGGAAGACCCTGGTGTTCGATTGCGCATCGGCGACCAGAATCGGCGTTCCACTGAGCAGCATCTCGGATTCGACCAGCTGGCCGGCCAACCGTCGGGAATGTGCGCTTCCGAATGCGACGAGCTGCTCGGCGAAGTCGGGATCGTCGACGGTATAGGCACTTTGGGTCAGCCAGATCCCATGGTCAACGCGGGAGAACATCGCGCGGGTGAAGCCGATCTGAGCCGCCGCCTCGGCCGCTAGTGCCAGCAGTTCGTCCATGGAGGAAGCCGCGACGAGGCGGTCGACCGCCTTCTGCACCCCGGCGATCAGATGCCCGGTGTCGGGCTCGCGCACGTCGCTTCGTGGCCGGGGATGACCACCCACGACGGCGGGAAGACGACTCAGCGAAGTCCCGCCAGAAGTCTTCGCCGTCGCATCAAGACGACCGATCACCTTGGCGAGAGTACGCGGACCAGACAATTATGTCTATAGCTGATAACTACTTGTGTCCCTGATTGGCGGTCCAATATCCCACGAAGACACCCTTTTTGATCGAGTGATGTATTTTTTTAGTACGTTCCCGATTGGGGCCTTACGCAATCTGGGAAGATGTGGCGATCCGGCGATCACGGAAGGAGTACTCCAGCGATGCAGCCAACCGCACCGACCGTGCGCCGCAGGCCGAAGGACCGCAAGAAGCAGATCCTCGATCAGGCTGCCCGGCTGTTCATCGACCGCGGATTCCATTCGGTCAAGCTGGAGGAGATCGCCGAAGCAGCCGGTGTCACGGCCCGCGCTCTGTATCGGCACTACGACAACAAGCAGGCCCTGCTCACCGCGGCAATACTGAACGCGCAGGACGAGTATCAGAGTGTCCGCAATCCCGAGGGCCGCGCACCAGAGTCGACGAGCCGCGCTCTGCACGCCGAATTGCCCGAATTGATCGCAGCCGCAGTCGAGACACGCGCTCTGACCGTGCTGTGGCAGCGGGAAGCCCGTTATCTGACCGCAGCCGACCGTGCGGAGGTACGCGGCCGGATCAACGCAATCGTCGCGGGCATGCAAGCCGGCGTGCGCCTGGAGATGCCGGAGTTGAGTGCCCCGCACGTGGAACTGCGCGCATGGGCCGTATCGAGCACGCTGACCAGCCTTGGGCGACATAGCCTCAGCCTGCCGGGCGCCGAGTTGAAAGAGCTGCTGTACCGCGCATGCATGGCGGCCGCCCGTACCCCTCCGGTCGGGGCACTCGAGCCGCTGAAAGAACCGGCGGACCGGGAGCTGGCGTCGTTCTCTCGCTACGAGACCCTGCTGGCCGCGGGTGCACACCTGTTCCGCGCCCATGGATTTCCCGCGGTCAGCACCGCCGACATCGGTAAGCGGGTGGGTATCGCCGGCCCGGGGCTGTACCGGTCCTTCGCCTCCAAGCAGGCCATCCTCGACGCCCTGGTGCGCCGTCTCGACGAGTGGTCGGCGCTCGAGTGCATCCGCGCGTTGCGCTCGAATGATCCTGTGCCACAGCGTCTCCGCGACCTCGTGGGCGGGCGGGTGCGGATCAGTCTGGAGGATCCCGATCTCGTCTCGGTGTCCATCACCGAGCTGTCTTCGGCATCTGCCGAAGTTCGCGACAGCTTCACGAAGAACCAGGCCGACCGCGACGGCGTATGGATCGACCTCGTCCGTACCCTGGTCCCGCAGACCTCGGTCGCACAGGCTCGGTTACTGGTCGCCGCCGCCGTCAGCTTCATCGAAGATGTCTCGCGGACATGGCATCTCACCCGCCGGACCGATGTCGCGCTGGAGATGACCACCATCGCGTATGCGATCCTGACCAGCCAGGCCGACTGAGCTCACCACAGTGCCGCGAGTGTTCCCCCATCGGCGACCTGCGCCGTTCCGTTGACCATGGATGCGTCGTCCGACAGGAGGAAGGCGACGACGCTGGCCATCTCGTCGGCCCCGGCCATTCGACCCTGCAGCCGGCCGATCATCGTGTCTGCGCCGCCCTCACCGAGGGCTTCGTCGAACATCGTCATCGCGGTCTGCTGCATCGGGGTGTCGACGAAGGCGGGCAGCAACGCGTTCGATCGCACATTCGCCGAACGCAATTCGGCCGCGGTGATGCGGCTGAGGTGAATGATCCCGGCTTTGGACATCCCGTACGCCGCGGTGCCTGCGGCCGCTATCTGACCGCCCAGCGACGACATGTTGACGATGGCACCACCGCCCCGCTCGATCATCCGGGGTGCAGCGTGTTTGGTACACAGCCAGGCGCCCCGCAGATTGATGCGCATGATGCGATCGAAGTCGTCGACAGTGGTCTCCAGCAGCGGCGCGAAGTGCACGACACCGGCATTGGCGACAAGCTTGTCCACCCCACCGAACGTCGCGGCGCAGGCCTCGACCATGGCGATGACCTGTGCCTCATCGCTGACATCCACCTGATGGCCGACTGCGCCGCCACCGATGTCCGCCGCTGCGGCATCGGCAGATTCGGCGTTGATGTCGGCGCACAGCACCCGGCAGCCCTCGGCCACCAGCCGTCGTGCGATCGCCAGGCCGATACCCGCTCCCGCGCCGGTCACGATCGTGGCTTTGCCGGCCAGGTCCGGATGCGTCATCGCGCCGTCGCTCCCATCATGTTGTCCCAACATTCCTCAGCCGACTGCCGACCACATCGACGCGGCCGACTCGACGTGCAGCCCGTGCTCGCGGATCGCGCCGAACATCAGCAGCCCCAGTTCGGGTGCATCGTCGGACAACCTGACGGTATAGACACCGAGGTCACGCAGTATCCACGCGACAGTCTCCGACAGCAGATCAGGAGCAGCCGTGGTGGCGAGCAGACCGCACGCACGCGGTGCCCGCGGGCGCAGGTAGACGATCATGCCGGTACCTTGCGCACGCATCGCCGCCACCGCAGCGTCGAGTTCGGCGCCACAGCTGCAGGCCAAGGACCCGAACACGTCACCGCTGAGGCACTCGATATGGACGTACAGCGGCATCGGCGCATCCGCGTCGGCATTGCCGGCAATCATCGCCAGGTGCTCGCACCCGTCACCGGTGTCGCGGAATCCGACCACCCGGTAGGTGCCTGCGCCAGTGGGTAACAGCGTCTCCGCCGAGCGCACCACCTGCGGCTCGGTCCGGCGCCGATACGCGGCGATCTCCGCGATCGCGACGAGGGGCAGACGATGGTGCTCGGCGAACGCCACCAGTTCGTCACGGTCCGCCATCGCGGCCGGATTCTGCTGGGACACAATCTCACACAGCACGCCCGCGGGTCGTCGCGCACCAAGCCGCGCCAAATCCACCGCTGCCTCAGCGGCACCCGGCGTGGAACCCAGGACTCCCAAGCGCCCGGCCTGTACCGGGACCACATGGCCGGGCCGCCGGAAGTCGGCCGGTGTGGCGTCGGCTGCCGCGAGCGCGGCGATGGTCCTGGCCCGATCGATCGACGAGATCCCCGTGCCGGTCTCGCGGAAGTCGACGGCAACCCGGTGTGTCGCGGTGCCGCTGGGTTCGCCGTCACAGTGGCACACCGGCGGCAGGTTCAGTCGCTCGCATTCCGATCCGGGCAGCGCGACCCGCACGTAGCCGGAACCGTGTCGGACGGTGAAGGTGAGCAGTTCGGGAGTCGCCGCATCCGCGGCGAACACCACATAGCCTTGTCCCTCAACGTCATCCATCACCACGACCGGACGGGCCGTGGCGACCGCCGAGACGGCGCGCCGAACGCGTCCGTGTGAGGTCTTCATCGCCGAAGCCTCTACCGCAGTCCGGTGATGAAATCGAGCAGCAGCCGGTTGGTCTCCTTCGGCTCCTCCTGCTGGATCCAGTGCCCGACGCCGTCCACCATGTGGGTGCCACAGAAGTTCACCATCACCTCGTTCGCGCGTTCAGCGGCTTCGGCACCCCAGGTGGTGCCCACGTCGTACTGACCGCCGATGAACAGCGCAGGCGGGATCAGCGGGGTGCCCTCGTACTCGGCGAGGTCGTGCCAGTCGTTGTCGATATTGTGGTAGAAGCTCAGCGGACCACCCAGTCCGGACCGCTCGAATTCCCCTGTGTAGAAATCGAGGTCGGCCTCGGTGAACCAATCCGGCATGGTCTCGGGGTAGACGAAGGCGTCCTTGAGCCGGGCCCCGTGCGGCATGCACAGCGGCCCGGACCGGATCACCTCGATCGGATCCATGGCGTCGAGGTCGACCCCCGCGGCCAACGCCGCTTCGGTGGCGACCCGCATGGCGTGCCCGGACACTGTGTAGGTGAGGCCGAGGAGCCAGCCGCGCAGATCCTCCTCGATCTCGGTGATGATCGCGTCCTGTTCGGAGAAGTAGTCCTGATACCAGACTTTCCCGGGCCCGGCCAGTTCCAGGTGGTAGTCGTTGGGACGCTTCTCGCCGAAGGGGCTGCCGGGCAGGCCGATCACACCCCGCCCGGCGAACGGCACGCTGATCCCGACGACACCGCGACAGCGTTCGGGGTGCAGCCAGGCGAAGGTCCACGCGACCGGGGCACCCCAATCGTGTCCGACGACGACCGCTTGCTTCTCGCCGTAGGCGTCGATGACGCCGACGATGTCGCCGGCCAATTCCTTGATACGGTAGGCCGTTTGCACCCGGTACTTCGATGATTGGCCGTAGCCGCGCTGGTCGATGGCCACCACGCGGTAGCCCGCGGCGGCCAGTGCCGGAATCTGGTGCCGCCAGGAGTACCACGACTCGGGGAAGCCATGCACCAGGACCACCAGCGGTCCCTCGCCCTCTTCGACGGCGTGGATCCGGGTGCCCCGGCAGTTCAGCATCCGATGGATCATCTGAGCCTCTTCTCTAGTGGGAGCGGGTTGCCGCCAAATCGACCGGGATTTCTTCGATTTGGCCGAGCCGGTCGGGGGTCGGGATGGTGCGGTTCTCGTAGTTGCGTTCGATGAGGGTCTTCTCTCCGGACAGTTTGGTGCGGGCCCACTTGCCGACCACCCGCGCGGCCACCTTCGGCGTCATCAGCGCCGCGGCCGGTTTGACCAGATGCACGACGGCGAGGAACTCGTTGTAGACCTCCGGATCGTCGTGCACCAACTCCATCACCCGGTCCATGTACCAGGTGAGTGCGCCGAAGTAGAAGGGCCGCTTTTTTTGGGCGTCCTTGAGCCAGTCGAAACGCAGGTTCTGTTCCCGGATGACGAACCAGGCGGTGTCGGCCAACTTGGCGATGGCGCGGAAGTAGCGGTGCGGCAGTTCCGGGTGATTGGGTTCGTACTTAGCCAGCAGCAGCTGCATCTCCCGCACTTCCTTGAGCGCCAGAGTCATCCCCAGCCCGGACACCGGGTCGGCACTGGTGTAGGCATCGCCGACGACGAGCAGAGCGCGCGGCAGGTTGCGCTTCTTCTCATAGTGCAGCCGCAGCATGTTGGGGTAGCGGAAGTTGTAGATCGGCGAGGCCGGCTCGAGTCCGTCGATGTTCTCGCCGATCACCGCCGACGGCATAAGGTCGGCGAACTCGCGGAACTCCTGAGCCGTTCGTGGCGGCGAATAACAGTTGTAGGCAACCAGTGACGTGGACAGGATGGTGCGTGAACTGTCGGTGTAGTACTGGGCGGCGTAGGTGTCCTCGTAGGGGCGGTACGCATAGCAGATGACCATCACCTTGTCGTCCCATTGCCGCTCGGGGGGCACCTTGTGGAACATCGTGGAGTAGAAGCAGTTGATGATGTCCTGTTCGACTTCCGGAGAACCGATCCCGATACGGTCCAGGAACTCCGGGAAGCGGGTGTTCTTTCCCGAGGCGTCGACGACGAATTCGGCTGGTACCAGGTCCAGTTCATCGCTATCGGCAGTGACCGCGACACCGATGACGGTGTTGTCGGCGCGGTCGTACACCAGGTCGGCCACTTCGGACTCGTAGCGGAAGCTGATGCGCGGTTCGGAATCCAGGCGGCGTCGCACACACCACTCCAGCAGCGGCCGGCCGGCGCAGACGATTTTGATGGGACCGGTACCGGGCTTCTTCCACGCCCCGCCCAGGCGAATACGGTACTGGGCCGCCATGTCGACGTCGAACGCGCCTTCGCGGACCATGTCGTCGATGATCCCTGGAAAGAACCGTTCCAGTTCGATCCGCCCGGCGGTCAGCAGATGATGCAGGTGCCAGCCCTGAGCCGCTCCCGGCCTGCCCTCGCGGCGGGCGTGTGGTGCGTCCTTCTCCAAGACGATGACCTTGTCGAAGGTCTCACTGAGCACTTTGGCCGCGGCGATCCCCGCGATGCTGCCACCGACGACCACCGCAGTTCCACGGCCGCGGCGGCGGACGTCGGCCAGATCGATCGTCGCGTAGTCCAGGCGTGGCGGCGTGCGTCGTCGCGCCGCCCCGCTGGCAACGAATTTCTCGTAGTACAGGCCAGTGCCGTGGATGCCGTTGTCGTCTAGCCATTTTCGGGTGGAGTCGACCATCCCGGCCGGACCGCACACATAAACGTCGGCGTTGCCGCCATCGAACATGCGCGCATCGAGGACATCGGCGACCCGGCCCACCGCTCCGTCCCATTCCGGGGTCGGACGTGAGACCACGGTGTGGACTTCCAGCCCGGGCAGCCGGCACTTCAGCGCCTCGAGTTCGTCGAGCTTGCACAGGTCTTCGACTTCGGATGCGGCGTACAACAAATGGACCGGCCGATGGTGACCGTCGTCCAGGCTCTGCGCCATCGCGAGGATCGCCGACAATCCGGTGCCGCCGGCCACGAGAACCACCGGCCGCACCGGCGGCCGGAGGAAGAACCCACCCTTGCTGCACCGCATGGCGATTCGGTCGCCGGGTTTCGCGTCGTTGCGCAGATAGTCCGACATCACACCTTGGGGCAACAGTCGGACGATGAACTCCACCTCGGTGCGGCCGTCGGCCGGATGCGCATACGAGTAGTTGCGCCACGCAGTGGTCCCTGGCACCTGTAACTGAGCGAACTGCCCGGGCAGATAGACCAGCGGGTCCAGCCCCGAGACGTCGATACGCAGCAGCGCCGTTGTCGGCGAGACCCGCTCCACCGCGGTGACCACACCAATTCCGGTCACGATCCGCGCGGCATTGTCATCGGCGGGGTACTGCAGGTTGATCACACAGTCGGACTTCGCGAAGGTCTGACACGTCAGCACCTTGCGGGCATCCCGTTCGACCTCGGATAGCCCTTCGGTGCGACCCATCTCGTAATCGCCTGAGGCACAGGTGGCTACGCAGGTCCCGCAGATCCCGCTCTGGCATTCGTTGACGATCGCGATGCCGTGTTCCTCGGCAGCCTCCAGGATCGACTGATCCGGCTGCACCGGCATCGTCTTGGACGTTCCGTCCGAATACCGCACGGTGATCGCTGGGACGTCTCTGGCCACCTGCATTTCTCCCGTCCTCTCGTCAGACGATCAACGACGCCGGTTTCTTGGCGATGCGGGCGTTGAGCCGCGGCATCACCTCTTCAGCCAGCAGTCGCATGGACTCCTTCCACGGACCCGGATTGTCGAGGTAGTCGAAACCGAGGATCAGAAGGTGCCCGAATCCACCAACCTGGTCGTAGGTGGCCTCCAGCTTGTCGACCACCGTCTCGACCGAGCCGACCACAAAGGTGTTCTCGGCCAAGTACTCCGGGGTCACATCCTCGTCCGGTACCGATGGGTTGTGCTTGTAGAACTTGGTCATCCCGAACATCCGGAACGTCGGCAGGACGTACTCGCGCATGTTGCGGCCCATCATGCCGTCGACGGCATAGCGGAAGGCCTGCTCGTCGGTTTCGGCGACGACGACCTCACGCACCAGTCGCCAATCCCGGCGATCCGGTGTCCGCCCGGACCGTTCGGCACCTTCCAGCACCGCATCCCAGTGCGTGGCAACATATTCGGCGTTCAGGTCCAGGCTCATCGGGAGATAACCACGCTCGCCGGCCAGCTTCAGCGTCTCAGAACCGGCACTGAATCCGGTGACTCCGATCGGCGGGTGGGGTGCCTGGAACGGCTTGATATGCCGCTTCATCAAGCCCTCGAACATCGGCGCGATTCCGTTGGCATTCCAGTACTTTCCGCGGAACTCCCACGGCTGGTCCTCGGTCCAGACCTTGAGCATGATCTCGAGTGCCTCGCGGGTCATCTCGCGGTGCTCGCCGTTCTTGCCGTCGACGTCGAACAGTGCCCAGTCCCCCGGAATGCCGCTGGCGCCGACACCGAGCATGAAACGGCCCTGCGCGAGGTGGTCGAAGTACGCCACTCGGTGGGCCAGCTCGACCGGATGGTGATACGGGAGCAGGTGAGCGCCGGGGGCGAGCTTGATGTTCTTGGTGCGTAGCAGTGCCTGAGCCAGCAGCAGGTCCGGCGCGCAGATCGGTTCCCACGGCACCGTGAAGTGCTCGCCGACCCACGCCTCGACATAGCCGAGCTCGTCGGCCAGCGTGATCAGGTCTAGGTCCCACTGGGTCGCGTCGTACAGGCTGCGCTCCGGTGGATGTGCCGGCATCAGGAAAAGTCCGATCTCCATCGTGAACCCTCTCGGTAGTGGTCGGGCAAGCGCGCCTGATCTGTCAGCTGCGACGTGCACCGCCTCTTTCGACATTCAACACAGTACTAGCAAGATACTTGATCCGATGCAAGAACCATTTTTCTTGCTTGTTTAGTCACCTGCTAGTTTTTATATGAGCGTATCGGCTATGGACATTTTCATCGTTGCCCGCGTAGCGTGCTGCATCAGCGGCGGCCATAGCCAGCTTGGGAAGGGAGCATTCGTGCAGCATTTCGACTACATCGCCTATGACGTGATCGACGACGGCCGGATCGCGGTGATCACGCTCGATCGCCCGAAACAGCGCAACGCGCAGAACCGCGGGATGCTCGTCGAGCTCGGGACGGCGTTCGAGCTGGCCGAAGAGGACGACACCGTGCGAGTTGTCATCCTGCGCGGCGCGGGCCCGTGCTTCTCGGCCGGTCACGACCTCGGATCCTCCGACGACGTCCGGGAACGCTCCACCGGCCCCGGCCAGCACCCCACCTACCAGTGCAATGGTGGGACGCTGACCGGCGCCGAGGCCCGGCACCGGCAGGAGTGGCACTACTTCTTCCAGAACACCAAGCGGTGGCGCAATCTGCGCAAGATCACGATCGCCGAGGTGCACGGACTGGTCCTGTCCGCCGGCCTCATGCTGACCTGGTGCTGCGATCTGATCGTCGCCGCCGACGACACGATCTTCGCCGACGTGGTCGGTACCCGGCTGGGGATGTGCGGGGTGGAGTACTTCGGCCATCCCTGGGAGTTCGGCCCCCGCAAGGCCAAAGAACTGCTGCTCACCGGCGACTCGCTGAGCGCCGACGACGCCCACGGGCTCGGCATGGTCAGCAAGGTCTTCCCGACCGATGAGCTCTCGGCGCGCACCATCGAGTTCGCCCGGCGCATCGCCAAGGTGCCGACCGTCGCCTCCCTGCTGATCAAGGAATCGGTGAACCAGACCGTCGACGCCATGGGCTTCTCCACCGCCCTGGATGCCTGCTTCTCACTCCACCAGCTCAACCACTCGCACTGGGCGGAGATCAATGGCAACCCGCTGGGGATCGGCACCGTCGAGGACGGACTCGAAGACTGGCGGCTGGCCCCGGAAATCCTGCCTGCTGCCAAGAACCGGCCCTGATCGGGAGCGAAGCACAGGTGGACATCGACTATCCCCCCGAAGCGCAGTCGTTTCGCGACGAGATCCGGGCATTCCTGGCCGAACATCTGCCCCCGGACTGGACCGGACCCGGCGCGCTGCCCCCCGAAGAACGGGAAGATCTCCGGCATCGGTGGCGCAAGGTCCTCGCCGACCGTGGGTTGGTGGCCGTCTCCTGGCCCAAGGAATACGGCGGCGGCGGTCTGTCCGTGATCGAGCAGGCGGTGCTGGCCGAGGAATTCTCCCGCGGTGGCGCACCCGAGCGCGACGAGAACGACATGTTCGGCATTGATCTGCTGGGCAACACCCTGATCGCCGTCGGCACCGAGCAACAGAAGAAGCATTTCCTGCCACGCATCCTGTCCGGGGAGGACCGCTGGTGCCAGGGCTTCTCCGAACCGGAGGCGGGGTCGGATCTCGCGTCGGTGCGAACGAAAGCTGTTCTCGACGGGAGTGAGTGGGTGATCAACGGCCAGAAGATCTGGACGTCGGCGGGTCCGACGGCCAACTGGATCTTCGTACTGGCCCGCACCGACCCCGAGATGCCGAAGCACAAGGGCCTGTCGATGTTGTTGGTGCCGGTCGACCAGCCCGGGGTGGTGGTGCGGCCGATCGTCAACGCGGCCGGGCACGCGTCGTTCTCCGAGGTCTTCTTCACCGACGCCCGCGCGAAGGCCACCGATGTACTGGGCGGTGTCGGCGGTGGCTGGGCGACCGCGATGACCGTCCTCGGCTTTGAGCGGGGGTCCCAGATCACCACTGCGGCAATTGAGTTCGGTCGAGGGCTGGATTGGCTGCGGCAGCTCGCCAAGGAGCGCGGCCGGAACACCGATCCGCTGATCCGCGATGAGCTGGCGTGGTGCTACTCGCGTGTGCAGATCCTGCGCTACCAGGGCTACCGCGGTCTGACCGCACTGCTGAACGGGCAGCGCCCCGGCGCCGAGGCCGCGATCAACAAGGTGGTCTGGAGCGAATACTTCCAGCGCTACACCGACCTGGCTGTCGACATCATCGGAGTCGATGCGCTGTCCGCCGACGGGCCGGGAAACGGTGAGGCGCTGATCATCCCGGTACCCGGCACACCCAACTCCGCAGCCTGCTGGCTGGACGAATTCCTCTATGCACGTGCCGCGACCATCTACGCGGGCAGCTCGCAGATCCAGCGCAATGTGATCGGCGAACAGCTACTCGGACTTCCCAAGGAGCCACGCTGACATGGATTTTCGGTACAGCACCGAACAATTGGACTTTCGCGATTCGATGCGCGCCTTCCTGCAGGAGGCCACGCCACTGTCGTGGGTACGCGAGGTCGCCGGCGCACACGGCCACGACGAGAGGTTGTGGCAACGGCTGTGCCGCGAACTGGAACTCCCCGGCCTGCCGGTCCCGACGGAGTACGGCGGCGTGGGCGGCTCGCTGGTCGAATCGGCGATCGTGTTCGAGGAGTTCGGCCGCGCACTGACCCCGGTTCCATTGGCATCCCACGCATTCGCCGTGCACGCCGTGCTGAGCGCGGGAAGCGAGGAACAGCGTCAGCGTCTACTACCCGGACTGCTCGGCGGTGCCCGTATCGCCGCGTTCGGGGCGACCCGGCCGGGCGCTGCCGACCCGGCATCTGCCACAGTGTCGGCCGCCCGCGACGACGGGCGCACCGTACTGAACGGCGTATGCGCCCCTGTTCTGCACGGCCACGTCGCCGCGATGTTCGTCATCGCAGCGCTCGCCGAGGAGGGTGTCGGACTGTACGTCGTCAACGCCGATACTCCCGGCGTCAGCGTCGAGCGACTGCCGGCATTCGACATCACCCGACCTGTCGCGCGCGTGACGTTGCGGAATGCCGTGGCCGAACCCCTCGACGCGGCACCGGATCAAATCGAGCGGGTCTTCGACATCGCCCGAGTGCTGCTGGCAGCCGAGATGCTCGGCGGCGCCGAGGCCTGCCTTGAGCTCAGCGTCGAGTATTCTTGTAGCAGAAGACAATTCGACCGGGCGATCGGCATGTTCCAGGCGGTCAAACACATGTGTGCCGAGATGGCGATCGAGATCGACGCGACCAGGGTGGCGGTCATGTTCGCGGCGATGAGTGCCGACGACCCCGGCGAACTCGCCATCGCCGCGCCGCTGGTGAAGGCACAGGCCGCCGACACGTTCACCCAGTGTGCGGGGACAGCCACCCAGGTGCACGGCGGCATCGCCTTCACGTGGGAGCACGACCTGCACCTCTACCTGCGTCGCGCCAAGACCACGGCGGCGCTGTTCGGCAGTAGCACTCAGCACCGGGCACTTCTGGCCGACCGGGTCGGCTTATGACCACCTCCGCATCGACCGGCATCACACTCAGCGACACCCTCGCCCGGCATGCCCGGGTGCGTCCCGACGCCGTCGCATTCGCCGACCCGAACCGCCGGGCGACGTTCAAACAGACCGATATCCGGGTGACCCGCCTGGCCAACGCACTCGCACAACGCGGCATCGGCCGCGGCGACCGAGTCGCGGTGCTGGGCCTCAACAGTCTCGAACTCGTCGAAACCTGGTTCGCCACATTGCGTCTGGGTGCCGTGGTGGTGCCGTTGAACTTCCGCCTGGTCGCCGACGAGATCGCGTACCTGCTGGCCGACAGCGGCGCCACAGCCGTGGTCGTCGACGCCGCACTGGCACCATCGGTCGGATCGGCGGAATCGGTGCACACCACCCTGACCATCGACGGCACGCTGGAGAGCGCCATCGACGACGCCAGTGCGGAACCCGTCGACGTCTCCGTTGGCGACAACGACCCCGCGTTCATCATGTACACCTCAGGGACCACCGGCTTTCCCAAAGGTGCTGTGCTGTACCACCGTAACCTGTACCTTCACGCCTTTAGCTCGATCGGCACGCTGGGCCACCGCGCCGACGACGACTGCTGGCTCGGCGTTGCGCCACTGTTCCACACCGCCGGGGTGTCCGGCATGTTGCCGGCGTTCCTCACCGGCGGCAAGGTCGTCATCCCCTCATCGGGCGGGTTCGACGCCGAGGCGACGGTGCGCACCATCGTCGCCGAGCGGGTGACCTCGTGCTGGATGACTCCGGCGCAGTGGCAGATCGTCTGCGCGATGGACGGACTCGCTGAGTGGGACCTGTCCTGTCTGCGGCGCATCTGGTGGGGTGCCGCGCCGGCCTCGACCACCCTGCTGCGAAACATGACCGACGTCTTCCCAGGGGCCGAGATCATCGCCGCCTTCGGGCAGACCGAGTGCAGTCCGATCACCTGCCTGCTGCGCGGCGATGACGCACTGGCAAAGATCGGCTCGGTGGGCACGCCGATGCTCAACGTAGAGGCCCGCATAGTCGACGACGACATGAACGACGTCGTGCCGGGCACCGTCGGCGAGATCGTCTATCAGGGCCCCCTGGTGATGGCCGGCTACTGGAACAAACCCGCCGAGACCGCGGAGGCTTTTCGCGGCGGATGGTTCCATTCCGGTGATCTGGTCAGGCAGGATGAGGACGGCTACATCTACGTGGTCGATCGGAAGAAAGACATGATCATTTCCGGCGGAGAGAACATCTACAGCGCCGAGGTGGAGAACGTGCTGGCGGCGCACCCGAAGATCGCCGAGGTGGCCGTCATCGGTGTGCCGGATCCGAAGTGGGGCGAGACTCCCCTGGCCGTGATCGTGCCGCGCGATCCCGCCGACCCGCCGTCGGCGGATGAGATCGAGTCACACTGCCGCGAGCATCTGGCCGCCTACAAACGGCCACGCCGCGTCGCCATCGTCGAGGCGTTGCCCCGCAACGCGAGCGGCAAGGTGCTCAAGACCGTCCTGCGCGATCGGAACGGCGCACCGTTGTCGTATTCGGCCGGACCCGATGGCGTTGAACTGCTGGACGAGACCATCGGCGAGAACTTCGAGCGCACCGTCGCGGCCCATCCCGATGTCGACGCGCTGGTCGACGTCGCGACCGGCCGACGATGGACCTATGCCGAACTCAACCGTGAAATCGACTCGTTGGCAAGGGCTTTGATCTCATCTGGCATCGACAAGGGTGACCGGGTCGGCATCTGGGCGCCCAATTGCGCCGAGTGGACCCTGCTGCAGTACGCGACCGCCAAGGTGGGCGCGATCTTGGTGACCATCAACCCGGCCTTCCGCACCCATGAGCTGGCCTACGTTCTGCGGCACGCCGGCGTGCGGATGCTGGTGTCGGCCACCGACTTCAAGTCGTCGGATTACTGCAGCATGGTCGCCGAGGTGCGCCCCGAAGTACCCGAACTGTCCGAGGTGGTGTTCCTGAACTCGCCGGATTGGGACGCACTGCGGCAACGCAGCGACCAGACTTCGGCCGACGATCTAGGCCGACGGATGGAGTCCCTGACACCCTCGGATCCGATCAACATCCAATACACCTCCGGCACAACGGGTTCCCCCAAGGGGGCGGTGCTGTCGCACCGCAACATCCTCAACAACGGCTTCTTCGTCACCGACCTGATCAACTTCGGTCCGGGCGACCGGCTGTGCATCCCCGTGCCGTTCTACCACTGCTTCGGCATGGTGATGGGCAATCTTGGCTGCACCACCCACGGCGCCACGATGGTGATACCGGCCGCGGGCTTCGATCCCGGCGCCACCCTGGCCGCGGTCGAACAGGAGCGCTGCACTGCGCTCTACGGCGTACCGACCATGTTCATCGCGATGCTCGGCCACCCCGACCTTGCGCACCGCGACGTCTCGTCGCTGCGGACGGGCATCATGGCCGGCGCGCCGTGCCCGGTGGAGATCATGAAACGCTGCCTCGAACAGCTGAACATGTCAGAGGTATCCATCGCCTACGGCATGACCGAAACCTCGCCGGTGTCGTGCCAAACCCTGATCGACGACGATCTGGAACGGCGCACTGCGACAGTCGGGCGCGCGCATCCGCACGTCGAGATCAAGGTCGTCGACCCCGAAACCGGTGCGCTCGTCGAACGCGGTGCGACCGGCGAATTCTGCACCCGCGGCTACTCGGTGATGCTCGGCTACTGGAATGACGAGGCGAAGACCGCCGAAGCCATCGACGACGAGGGCTGGATGCACACCGGTGATCTGGCGGTGATGCGCGACGACGGCTACTGCCAGATTGTCGGGCGGATCAAGGACATGGTGATCCGCGGCGGCGAGAACGTCTACCCGCGCGAGATCGAGGAGTTCCTGTACACCCACCCCGATATCGACGATGTCCAGGTGATCGGCGTTCCCGACCCCAGGTACGGAGAGGAGATCTGCGCGTGGGTCAAAATGCGCGCGGGCGCCGTGCCCCTGGATGCCGCGGCCGTGCAGGAGTTTGCGGCAGGCAAGCTGGCGCACTACAAGATTCCGCGCTACGTCCGGGTCGTCGACGACTTTCCGATGACCGTCACCGGCAAGGTGCGCAAGGTCGAGATGCGTGCCGAGATGATCCGGCTGCTCGACTCGCCGCGTTAGTGCACGCCCTCCATCAACCGGCTGACCCGGGGCGCGAACCCCCACACGACCACACCGACGGCGATGGCGACAGCGCCGAGAATGCCGAAGTAGGCGAACTCGCTGTCCGCGCTGTAGTAGCCGGACAGCACACCTGACATCGCGGTGCCAAGGCCGACGGAGAAGAAGTACAGCGCCATCATCTGGGCCCGAAAAGCATTGGGTGCCAGCTGCGTGGTGACCGACAGCCCGATCGGCGACAGCATGAGTTCGGAAATCGCGAAGACACCCATGATCGCCACGATGAAGAGCGCGGGCACGCTGCGTCCTGTGGTGCCGGCCATGGGAAGGAACAGCAGGAACGCCACCCCCATCCCGATCACGCCGTAGGCGAACTTGCGCGGGGTGGTTGGCGCACGCCGGCCGAGCTTGGTCCACATCGCCGCAAAAAGCGGTGACAGCAGGATGATCCACACCGGTTCGATGGAACCGATCCAGTTGGACGGCGCCCGCCACCCGAAGATCGACCAGTTCATCCGCTCGTCGGAGTAGACCGCCAGCACCGTGAAGATCTGCTGGAACAGCGACCAGAACACGGCATTGGCGATGAACAGCGGGATGAACGCACGTACGCGGGTGCGTTCCAGCGGTTCGACGCTCGGGCTACCGAGCATCACCGCGAAGTAGCCGATCGACGCGACGACGAGAATGCCCGTGGTCACCTGGGACAGGTTTGCCAGCGTGATCAGACCCACGATGAAGGCCACCACCGCGAGAGCGATGAGCACCAGCGCGATGGCCGCAGTGCGCCAGAATTCTTTGTGCGACAACGGGTGTGGGACCGTACGACCGTGTTCGCCGAGGTTACGACGGAAGACCACGTACTGGGTCAGACCCAGCGCCATACCGACGGCCGCGGCACCGAAACCGTAATGGAACCCCAGCTTGGTCTGCAGCAGACCGGTGATGAGCGGGCCGACGAAGGCACCCAGGTTTATACCCAGGTAGAACAACGTGAACCCACCGTCACGACGCGGGTCGCCGTCGGCGTACAGCGTACCCAACAACGAGGACGCATTGGCTTTCAACGCACCCGATCCCAGAGCTATCAGCACCAATCCGACCGCGACGCCCGCCAAGCCGGGGACGATTGCCAGCGCGATGTGGCCGCACATGACCACCACTCCGCCATAGAACACGGTGCGCTCCATGCCGAGCAGCCGGTCTGCTATCCACCCGCCCAGCACCGTGGACAGATAGACCAGGCCGCCATACGCCCCAACGATGCCGGTCGCGGTGGCCTTCGGCAGCGCCAGGCCACCGTCCGTGAGCGTGTAGTACAGGTAGTACCCGAGGATCGTGAGCATCCCGTAGAACGAGAACCGCTCCCACAGCTCGACACCGAAAAGGTTGGCCAAACCGACGGGATGTCCGAAAAAGGTTCTTTGCGTGGTCAACGTCTCAGCATCGGACATGGCTGTCACGATGCCACATCCTCAACCGCTGTTCAGCGGTTCGTCAGCCTTCGAGACCGCCTCCCGCCCGCCGGAACAGTTACGCCCACTGGTCGCTAACTCCGCCTTCGCAATACCTCTGCTGCAGCCAGAACGGCACCGGTGACGGTGTCCATCAGCGGACTCTCGAGTTTCCAGCACTGCCAGAACAACGGAACGTCCAGATGGACCTCACAGACCTGGATGAACGTCCCATCGGCCAGCGCCGTCGCCGCCGACTGCTCGGGATACATCCCCCAGCCCAACCCGGCTCGCACCGCTGCGCCGAATCCTTCCGCGGTCGGCACGTAGTGGACAGGTCGGCCGACGACGCGACCAAAGACTTTGCGCACCAACATGTCCTGTAGTGCATCGTCGCGGTTCCAGGCCAGCGAGGGTGCGCGCGCCACCGCGTCGGCGGTGAAACCGCCTGGCAGATGGCCTTTCACGTAGCTGCGGCTGGCCACCGGCAGATACCGCATGACGCCGAGCGGCCGCACCCGGCAGCCCGGTACCGGCGTGCGCTCAGTGGTGACGGCACCCATCACCACACCTTCGCGCAGCAGCCGTGCGGAATGATCCTGGTCTTCGATTCGGATGTCGAACAACACATCCGGCAGGTCCGAGAGCACCCCGGCAAACCACGTCACCATCGAATCAGCGTTGACCGCCATCGCAATCCGCGGTCGCGGCGCCGACTCACCGCCACCGGCCATCTCGGCGATGGCCTCCGCCTCCAGCATCGCGGTCTGAGCGGCCAGTCTGAGCAGCGGCTTCCCGGCCGCAGTTGGCACACAAGGCTTCCCACGGACGAGCAGCACCTGCCCCACATATTTTTCCAGCGCCTTGATGCGCTGGCTCACCGCCGATGGGGTCACGTGCAAGCGCTCGGCCGCGGCCTCGAAACTGCCGAGCTCCACAATCGCGGCGAAGGCCGCGAGCTGACCCGAATCCAGCCGGGTCTCCCCGGAGGCGCTCAGTAGCAGGGATCCGAGCCGGGCGTGTAATACGGCACCCCTTGCGGCGTATAGCACGGTGGCTGACCGGAGGCCGCCTGCGCGGCGGCGTCGTCCGCGGTCGCCACCTCACCGCCTACCACGACATCACCGGCCACGTTGGTGCATCCACCCACATCGACATGCCGTCCCCCGACGTCACCGCACACATCGGCCTGTGCGGCCGGTGCAATCACCACCGGCGCTGCGACCATTGCCATGGCGCTCAACAGCGCCGCTGCCAGCTTCTTCATGGTCCCTGCTCCCACTCTCAAGACCGACTCAACGGCATTATCGCCGCTGTCGCGCCTTGCCGCGGCGTATTGGCCCGAGCGTATCCGCAGGCGTTACTTCAGTGAGCAGCGGATCGGCAGATGTTTGATCCCACCGACGAAGGTGGTCGCCGAGAGTTCCGGCTCGCCGGCGAGTTCGATCGTGTTGATACGCGGGATGAGTTCGGAGAAGAAGCTGTTCATCTCCATGCGAGCCAGCGCAGCGCCCAGGCAGAAGTGCACGCCGTAGCCGAAGGACAGGTGCTTGTTCGGGTCTCGGCCGACGTCGAAGCGCATCGGGTTGTCGAAGACCTCTTCGTCGCGGTTGGCCGAAACATAGGACAGGAGAACGGATTCACCCTTGGCGATGGGGACACCGCGGACTTCGGTGTCGGCCTGGGCGGTGCGCATGAATTCCTTGACCGGTGTGACACAGCGGACCATCTCTTCGACGGCGGTGCCCATCAGACCCGGATCATTTTGCAGCCGTTGCAGTTCGGCGGGGTTGCGTACCAGTTCCAGCAGCCCGCCGGCGATTCCGGCGCTGGTGGTGTCGTGGCCGGCGCTGGCGACGATCACATAGTAGGACGCGGTGTCCATATCGGACAGCGGCTCACCGTCGATGGTCGCGTTGGCGATCGCCGAGGCCAGATCCTCGGTGGGATGTTCCCGGCGGGATGCGGTCAACGCGGCGAAGTAGGTGAAGAAGTCGAGCAGCACGGCAAGCATCGCGTCGCTGGATCCATCACGCTGGAATTCGGTGTCGTCCCCGCCGAACAGTTCCTGGGTGAGCTTGAGCATCCGGGGGAAGTCGGATTCCGGCAGACCAAGCAGGGTGAGGATGACGTAGAGCGGATAGTTGACCGCGATCTCTTGAGAGAAGTCGAGCTCCGGACCCCGCTCTGCCATCTGGTCGACGTAGATCTTCGCCAGCTCGTCGCAGCGAGCCTTCAAGTCCCGCATCGCCTTCGGGCGAAACCAGTCCGCACCGATCTTGCGCATGTCGCGATGATGCGGGTCGTCCATGTGGATCAAGGTGCTCAACCCGATGCCGGCTTGGCGATCGGCCAGTAGCTTGTCGTCGAGTTCGCTCGCGACGAGGATCGGCCGGGGATCGTTGGTGAACAGGTCGTTCTGCCGCTCGATGTCCATGACGTCGGCGTGTTTCGTGACGGCCCAGAACGGCCGATAACCCTCGACGTCGACCCAGGACACCGGCGCATGCTTGCGCAGATGCGCCAGCGCCGCGTGCAGCTGAGCTTCGTCGGTGTAGGACTGCGGGACGGCCAGAGCGCGCGCCGCGTCGTCCATGATCCGTGCGGTCATCGACAACTCCTTATAATCTGGAACGATTGCGTTCTAGATTATGATGCACGCCACAGATAGGTCAAGATGTCGTCATGACTGTCGAGGGACGCACCTACGGCGGGCTCAGCTCCGAACAACGCTCGCAAGAGCGCCGCGAACGGCTGCTCGAAGCGGCCGGCGAACTGATCGCCGAGGGTGGCATTGCGCCGTTGACCGTCGACCTGGTGTGCCAGCGAGCCAAACTCAGCAAGCGCTACTTCTACGCCGAATTCAGCACGAAGGACGACCTTCTGGACGCCTGCGCCGAGGCGCTGTACGACCGGCTCAAGGTCGCGATGGAGGCGGTGCTGGCCACCGCTCCCCTGGCCGAACGTGCCCACGGTGTGCTGCGCACGGTGGTGCAGACATTGGTGGCCAGCGCCGCCGATTCGCGCCTGTACATGGAGTCGCCTGGATTCCCGCGGCTTCGCCAGCTCCAGCAACGGGAGATCAGCGAGTTCACCGAACGCATCGCCGCCGAAGCAATGCCGTTCGAAGGGCGTCCCAAGCCGTCGGTGGACCGCATGCTCGCGACCAGGGCAATGGTCACCGCCGCTACGGAGCTGATCAGCGCTTGGCTGCACGGCGATATCGATACCGATGAGGACACGCTCGTCGCCACCCTCACCGCCATCACAGTCGGCGCCGCCCGGGCGTCGTAGATGAGCTTCTCGCCCGCGTCCGTCATCGAGACGGTCCAGCTCAGTCCGCGGCTGCGCCGGATCAGCCTGCGTGTCGACGAGCCCGAGTCGGTGGCCCTCCCGGTCGGCGGCGACTGCGCCGTCGGGGTGTATTTCGACCCCACCACACCCGAGGAAGGCCGCACCTACTCGGTGCGCCGCCACGACGGCGACCAGATCGACCTCGACGTCGTGCTGCACACCGGCGGTCGCGGCAGCACCTGGGCGCAGACCGTCAACGCCGGGGACCGGGTCGGGCTCGACCACGCCCGAGCGTGGTACCGGCGGCCGCCGGGAACCGCATGGCAACTGCTCGTCACCGACCTCTCGGGCCTGCCGGCCACGGCGCGGATCCTCGAGGAGACACCGCCGGCCGTGGCGACCACCGTCGTCGTCGAGGCCGCCGACCATCACGACCTGGACTATCTTCCGGTCCGCCCCGGCATGACGGTCGTTCCGAGCCTGGGCACCGGCAACGGGTTCGCACCGAGCCGGCTGGCGCACCTCGTTCGCCAGGTCGACCTCCCTGCCCAGGGCTACTGCTGGTTCGCCGGCGAAGCCGCGGTGTCTCGCGAGGTCCGCAAACACCTGCGCGGTCGAGGCTGGACCATCGACCAGTACGACATCACCGGCTACTGGCGATTCGACTCACAGACCTGGGATGCGAGGTTCGCCCTGGTCAGCGGTGAGCTTGCACAGGTCTACGAGCGCGCGATCGCCGCGGGTAAGGGCCACAAGGTGGCGTCCCAGGAGTTCGACGAAGCCTTGGAGCGGGCCGGTCTGTGAATGAGCCGGTCGAGAGCCATTCAGGTAGCTCGGCGTGGCCAGTTTGTGATGTACATCACCTATGCTCCAATTGATGACTCAGGTCACAACCGGAGGTGTTCGATGAACGGCATGCACCCTTCTAGAAGGCCCCTTCCGTCCAGTGCGATCAACCCGCACCGGGGCGTGATGGCTTTCCTGATGATCGTCGTCGTCATCGCCGGCATAGTCGGCGTGGTCGTGGCACTGTCGATGGGCCACTCAGCAGCCGTGCTGAGCATCGTGCTCATCGCCTTCGGACTGATCGCGGCAGCCGCGATCTGCTAGTGGCCGACTGCCGATCTCGGCAGTCACCGCACCCGATTGAACCGCTCGGGTATGTCGCGGTACTCGTCGCGGATGGCCGGCTTGTCCAACTTTCCATTGGGCAGCCGGGGCAGTGGATCGCTGCGAAGCACGATGTAGCGCGGGACCTTGTAGTCCGACAGGATCGCTTCGCAATGCCCGACCACGGTGGATTCGTCGAGACGTGAGCCCGCGGTGACAGTGATGATCGCCGCCGGCGTCTCCCCGAAGCGCGGATCGGGCGCCGCGATGACGGCGACCTCCTCGACGCCGTCGAGTGTTCTGATGGCGGACTCGAGCTCGACCGGTGAGATGTTGATACCGCCGGAGATGATGAGTTCCTTGATGCGATCGAGGAACGTGATGCGGCCCTGTTCATCGCGGACGCCGACGTCACCGCTGTGCAGCCAGCCGTCGCGGATCGCTGCCGCAGTGGTCTGCGGATCGTTCCAATAAGCCGGCGTGACACCGGGCCCGCGGACCACCAGCTCGCCCGGCTCCCCAGGGCCCGCCATCGACCCGTCATCGAGCATCACGGCGACTTCGGTGAAAATCGATCCACTGCCGCACGAGTCCGGGTGCTCGAGTGCCTCGGCTTTCAGAGTTGCCGTGGCCACCCCTCCGGCTTCGGTCATTCCGTAGATCTGACGCAGCAGTACGCCCTTGTCGGCCCAGCGTCGCAGCAGGTCGACCGGCACGGCAGCGCCACCGACGATCGCCGTCTGCAGCGAACTCAGATCGGCTTCGGCGAACTCCTCGGCACTGGACAGCGCTTCGAAGACCAGCGGGACACCGAAAAGGGCGCGGACCGAATGCTTCTCGATCAGCGTCACCGCTCGTGACGGATTCAGCTCCGGCTCCACGACCAGAGTGCCGCCGAGTACCGAGGTGATCAACAGCCCGTATACCAGCCCAGGGGTGAACGCCAGTGGCAGGACCAGCAGGGTGACGGTGCCGGGCCGGAAACCCTCCTCGGTTAGGGTGTTCTCCAACACCATGCCCATCAACGTCCGGCTGGTCAGGACCACCCCCTTGGACAACCCGGTCGACCCACTGGTGAAGATCACCGCAATCGGGTCCTCGGGGTCCGGTTCGATCGCGAAGTCGTCCGGATCGCCGTTGCGTTGTGCCTCAACGATATCGAGCGTCCAGAGCGTGAATTCGCGTCCCGCGCCGCGCGCCTCGTCGACTCCGGCGACGTAGGTGGGTGCGGCGATCACCGCGCTGATCTCAGCATCGTCGGCGATCTTGCGGATCTCGGCCGGCTTCAGGCGCGCGTTCAGTGGTACCAGCGTCGCCCCGCACTTCATCACCGCCATCGCGGCGATCGGCCATTGGACAACGTTGGGCGCGAGAAGTCCGACCCGGTCGCCGGGTTTGACTCCATCGTCGGCCAGCTTTCTGGCCAACCTGCTGGTCCACTGGTGCAACCGGCGATAACCGATCTCGTCCTCGCCGATGATCAACGCACTGTGGTCACCTTTGGTCCTGGCCCACCAGCGCAATGCCGATGCCACGGTCGCGGCCATCGTCCTCCTCGATCCTGTGAACTCGGTCAGATCGTTGCTGCTGAGCCGAATACGGTGGAGCTCACCAATGGTGCCATGGGGCCGCCGATCAGAAGTGAGATGTCGGCGTTGTCCACCGGATTTGGTGAGCCACCGCGGATCTGACGTACCGCCTCGGCCACCAGCCCGATACCGTGGACGAATCCTTCGGCGATGTTGCCTCCCGCGGTGTTGATCGGCAGGCCCCCGCCGCCGACCGTGAGGTTGGCAGGCGTCAGGTAGTCGCCGGCCGCCGGACCATTGGGGCACAACCCGTGGTCGATCATCGCCGCGACAGCGGGTCCGGTGAAGTTCTCGTAGACCTGCGCCACGTCGACGTCCCTCGGCCCGATCTGTGCGCCGGCCCACAGCCGCTGCACCATCGCGGGATGGAAACCTGCGCTGGTGTAGTCGTGTTCGTTCTCGACGGACTCGTTCCATCCTGCCGCCGCGCCTTGAACGCCGGAAAGGATATAGGCGGGGCGGCCGCGGTACTCGCCCACCCGGTCGGATCGAACCACGAGAAGTGCTGTAGCACCGTCATTTTCGCGGGAACAATCGAACAGCCGCAACGGTTCGGAGATCAACCGGCTGCGTTGGTAATGGTCATGATCCAGCGGGCGCCCATACGCCACCGCGTTCGGATTGTTCTGGGCATGGCGATAGCCGGCCAGCGCCACCGCTTCGAGTGCGGATGCGGGCACCCGGTCGACCTCCAGCATCCGCTGGGTGCGCAAGGCGCAGACCTGTGCCGGTGCCAGCATGCCGTGCGCGGTGTAGAGGTGGCCCATGTGGCCCTTGTTGTACGCCCCGCGCCCGTCGGTGCCCTCGCTGAGGCCGCGATAGACCACGACGCAGTCGGCTTGACCGCTGTAGACCGCTGCCGCCGCGCAATTCACGGCCGCGGCAACGCCGCCTCCCCCGCCGCCCCAGACCTGAGTCGACCACCGGACCTCACGAACGCCCAGCGCGGCGCCCAGCACGAGCCCTTCGCTCGAATCGCTGGCGTAGGAGACGAATCCGTCGACCGACCGTGGGTCGGCCCCAGCATCCTCGCAAGCCCGCAAGATCGCCTGCAAGACCAGTTGAGCCGACGAGAAGGGGCTCGTGCCGCGCTTGTAGTACTCGGTCGCGCCGACGCCGACGACAGCGGTGGCGCCGCGGAAGGGCCTCATCGGGCCGCCCCGTCCAACTGCCACCGGACCAGCGGCCAGTGTTCGTCGTCGGGAGGCGACTCGACGTGACCTCGCACCGCTGCCCCGATCGTGGGGTTCACCCCGTCGGCATGCGCCAATACGCCCACCACGCGGCGGTTTCCGGCCCCGGGCAGTTCGACGAGAACCACGACGTAGGGCAGATGCCCGGTCGCTTCCCGGCCGAACGGCTGCCAGGTTCTGGTCCACGAATAGATCGTTCCCACCGGTTCGACCTGCTGCCAACGCAATTCAAACGAATGGCATTGCGGGCAGATCGGCCGGGGCGCCCAGATCCAGCTTCCGCAGCCGGCACACTGCTGCAGAAGGAGTCTGCCATCACGCAGGCCCTCCCAGTGCGGTGTGTCGAGCCCGTCATCGGACGGCCCGGCCAGGTCCATCCACGGGGGCGTGTCGGGGATGTTGCGGACGCTGACCACCCGCCACGTGCCGTCGTCGAACTGCACCCAGCGGCTGCGCAGTTCAAACCAGTCGTGATCGGGTGTGATGTAGCGGATCACCGCGTCGTAGCGACCGTCTTCGACGCCGGTGATGCTACGTACCTCGAAGCCCGTCAAGCGGTTCGGCACATCGGCCGACGCGATGAGCTGACCGATGCGGTCCGGCAGGAAGTCGGCCAACACAGCGTCGTTGTCGGCAGCTGCGACGGCCTTGCCGTGCGCCTCGACCGTCGCAGCGAGCTCCTCTGGCACAACGGTATTCAATTGTTGTGGCACAACGGTGTTCAACTGCTGCCTCCGAGTTGGTAACGCACGTCCGTGCGATCGTGATGGAAACCTGCCAGCCGGGCGGCGTTGACAATTCGGGCGTCACCGGAATCGACATGAACGACCGCGCCGGAGAGTCCCACCTCCGCGGCGACTGCGACGGCACCGTCGAGCAGACGTCGCAGGGCCCCCGGCGGAGCCGATGGCGCGGCGTCGATGAAGTCCACGACCGCACAGTCGCCGAATTCCTCCGAACCGACGGGCTGGCGATTCAGCGCGACCGTGCCGACGACCCGGCCCGCCTCCCGCAGCGCATACCGGGGTCCGCCGGCGGTGGATCCACAGGGTTCGAGCACCGGCGCGGCGAGGTCCGATTCGGATTCGATACCGCGGATCAGTTGCCAGACCCGGTGTGTGCGCGGGATCAGAAATCTGTCGCTGAGCCGGCCGCTGGCCGGATGGTTGCCACGGGCCCATGCGGTGATCGTGTGCGCGCCGGTCCCCAGCCAACCGCCCGGACCCGACGTGACGAGCCCGACCTGCTCGAGCAGCAGCGTCATGATGCCGATCGACCGCAGCCCGGGATCGATCACGGCCGCGGCCTCAGCGCGTCCACCCGCCGCTCCGGCGAGACGGAGCAGACCGGCGATGCACTCTTCAGCGTTCGGTTCGTCCATCGCAGTGGCATGCGGAAGCATCCAGATCAGAAGGTGCCGATCAGGTGAATCCTCGGTCGCCAAGGACTGCGCCACGTCGGCGAAATCGATGGTGGTGTAACCGGGCTCCGCATCGTAGGCCGCCGCTCGTGCCAGCAGACCGGCCAGCTCATCGGCCTCAGGCCGGCTAAGTTCGGTGCGCCATTCGTATTTGATCATCGCGGTGCTACGAGGGCGCGGCGCCCTCGGCGAGGAGCCTCTTGGTCTCCCGCCGGAACACCTGGTTGGCCGTCTCGTTCCGGCCAAGCACCATGTCTCCGGCATCGGCACTGCCCATGCCCTGCTGGGAGTTTCGCAGGAGGGGAAAGTCCTCGCTGTGCAGCACGGTCAGGAGGATCTCCCAGTTCTTTTCCCACCGATGGTTCCAGTGGTCGCCGTCCATTCCGGAGACCTCCAGCTTGGGGACCATCAGCCGTTGCTCCATCCGGGACTTCGTCGCATCGGTCGGATGAGGACGGAAGGTCAACAGCTGAAAGTGATCCGGTTGACGAAGCAGGGTGCTGTTGGGCAGCAGGAAGTGAGTTTCGGTGACATAGGGGTCCAGCGGGCGATCACCGGGATCCTCTTCCAGCCAGCGGTCGATCGACTTCCGCGGGGCGATGAACCGACAGTGCCTGCCGAAGTCCTCGAACGCCATCACGTTGGTGTGAATGATCTTTCCGGCGGAGTTCGGGTGAGCGTACTGAATGTGGTAACCATCCAGGAACGCGTCCTGCATGATCTTCCAATTGGTGGGCTCGTCGAAGCCCGCCGCCCGGAAGCACACCAGATCCCCGAGGCCGTAGCCGGCCAGAATGCCATCCATCTCCGGTCCGAGCCAGCTAGCGACATCGATTGTGGCAGAAGCACTGTCGACGATCCAGATGAATCCGTGCCGCTCCTCGCAGGGCAGTTCCACAAGCCCGTGCTTGCTGCGATCGATGTCGCCGAAAGTGTTATCGCGGGTGATCATTCGCAGCGAGCCGTCCGGGTCATAGGACCACCGGTGGTAGGCGCAGGAGAAGAACCTGCAGCGCCCCTTCTCGTTGTCTTCGAGCAACGCGCCGCGGTGACGGCAGAGGTTGACGAAAGCCTTTACGCCGCCATCCTTCTGACGCACCAGCAGCACGTTGTTGCGCGGCATCTGCACGGTCATGAAGTCGTAGGGCTTGTCGACCTCCGAGCTGTGGGCGACGATCGAAGGAACCCTGCCGAAGATCAGGTCGCGCTCGCGCTGGGCCAGTTCGGGGTCGGTGAATTCGTGCGCGGAGAACGCCACCACGTCGTCGAACTTGTCGGTGGTCTCGTTTCGCAGGAGCTCGATCGCGCGCCGGATTCGGTCCGGGCGTGGCAGTGATGTGGTCATTGCCGCCTCACTTCTCAGGTGTGAACGTGATGGGCATGCGGCGGCAACCCCGTACCTGCGTGGAATGGAAGATCGGTGGATCGGACTCGACGAGCTGGTAGTCCGGGATTCGCCGGTGAAGTTCCTCCAGCGCGATCGTGAGCTCCACGCGCCCCAGGTGGGACCCCAGGCATCGGTGCGGCCCCGACCCGAAAGAGAGGTGGCGGTTCGGATTCCGGGTGATGTCGAAAGTCTCGGGAGCGTCGAAGTAGTCGGGGTCGCGATTAGCCGTGCACAGCAGCACGATGAGCTGATCGTCCTTGGCCAGGTGCACTCCGCCGAGTTCGGTGTCGCAGGCGACGCGGCGGCCCGCCGCCACCGCCGCCTCGATACGCAGAACCTCTTCGACAGCCTTCGGCAGCAGACTGGGATCGGCGATGAGGAGGTCGCGCTGCGCGGGGTTGTTGACGAAATGCACGATCGACCACGCCAGTGATCCCTGCACGGTGTGCAGCCCGCCCATCAGGAGCAGGAAGAACATCCGGAACAGCTCTTCGTCGGTGAGCAGCCTGGTGCCGTCGGGCAGGGCGACCTCGGTGTGGATCAGTTTGGACGTGGCGTCCTCGCCGGGATTGGCTCGTCGCTCGGAGACGACGGTGTTGAAGTAGCCTGCGATCGTCATCGCGGCCATCATCATCGCCTGATCGGACTCCTCTTTGGTGCCGCCGGGCTTGCCGAACAACACCGCATCGGTAGCCTCGGTGAACATCTGCGCGTCTTCGATCGGCCAGTCCATGAGTGCGAGAAAGATCTTCGCCGGCAGCTCATGAGCGAACTCGGAGACGAACTCCGCCTCACCCCTGGCGGCGAACTTGTCGATGAGGTCATTGACCACACCGCGGATATCGTCCGAGAGCCGTTTCATCCGCTGCGGGCTGAAGAGCGGCTGCAGCGCGTGGCGATAGGCGGTGTGCTCTGGCGGATCGATCTCCAGCGGAATGAACCTGCCGAAGTCGGCCGGGGTGACGAGGTTGTTGGGGTAACTCGAGAACGTCGCCGGGTCGGTGAGTACCTCGTGAATCTCCTTGTATCGCGTCACAATCCAGTGGCCGCCGTGGGCGGTCGAATACACCACCGGACCCATCGCGGCCAGTTCGGCCATCTTGGCCTGCATGACATCCACCGGTTCGGCCAGGCTCGGGTCATAGACGTCGAAATCCGTCACCAGGTGAGCGGGAACTTTCTCAATCGTCGTCATGTCAAAGTCTCCTCGGCGATCGTCAGGCGGTCAGGCGACGGGCTGCGGGTTGAGGTCATCGGGGAACCACATGCCGACGCGGGCCAGCGTGCCGCCGTCGGTCGCGCCGATGACCGCGCCGGAGATGTACCCCGAGTCGTCGGACACCAGGAACAGCGCGACCTTCGCGTTGTCCGACAGTGACGGCGGCCGGGGCAGCTTCAGCGGGATGGGTGACACGGTCGGGTTCCACGGCCCCGCCGATTCCTCGTAGGACATTCCGACCACCGGCGAACCGGGCGGCATGAGGAAGTTCGGCGACATCCCGTGCGTCGGTGCGATCGCGTTGACGCGAATGCCGTACCGGCCCAGATCCAGGCTCAGCCCGCGCACCAATCCGTTGACGCCCGCTTTGGTCGCGCAGTAGAACGCGATGCTCGGATAGGCCACCAGGGACGCCGCCGACGACGTGGCCAGGATGGTGCCGCCGCCATTGGCCTTGAGATGCGGGACCGCAGCCTGGGCGGTGTAGATGACGCCGCTGAGGTTGACGCCGAGAACGTCCTGCCAGTCGGCTTCGGTCATGTCTTCGAAGGCGACGGCATCCTCGCGACCGAGTGCCGCCGCGCCGCCGCGGGACACGATCCCGGCGTTGGCCCAGGCGATGTCCAGCTTGCCGTAGTGCTCGACCGCCTGGTCGATCGCCGCGGTGATCTGGGTCTTGTCCGACACGTCGGCGGTGATGGCTATCGCGTCACCACCGTCTTCGGTCACCAGCTTCAGAGTCTGCTCGGCACGATCGGAGTCGATGTCGACGATCGCAACCTTGGCTCCCTCGGCACTGAACAGCTGCGAACAGTGCCGGCCAAGGCCCGAACCGGCGCCGGTGATGACGGCGACCTTGCCCTCAAGTCTCATGCCCTCTCCTCTGTCGTCGGCAGATCGTGTGACGTGCCACACTTGTCGATAAACCTTACGTGCGTAGGTTTACTGCGTCAATCAGAATCCTCGTCGATGACCAGTGCCAGCTCCGGACAGGACGTTGCGCCGGCACGCGCCGCTTCCACTTCAGCAGCCTCGACGACGCGTTCCTCGAGGATGCAGAAGCCTTCGTCGTCGATCGGAAAGATATCGGGCGCAATGGCATAACACTGCGCGTGGCCCGCGCACTTCGCGCGAATCAGCCGGATCTTCATCGGTCGACATCCCCTTCGGTCATCATGATCTGTAAAACTATAGTCGTTAGGTAATAGCGCGAACGAGGAGATCTGCGTGTCGATGCCCGATGCCCCACTGACAGGCCTGCGGATTGTCGACCTCACCGAGGGGCCGGCCGCCCAGACGGCACGCATCCTGGCCGACCTCGGCGCGGACGTTCTCATCGTCGAACCGCCAGACGGCTCCCCGTCACGACGGGCAGCCCCACTCATCGGCACCCAGAGCCTGCCGTTCGCACTGCACAACGCCAACAAGCGCAGCGTTGCCCTCGACGGCGGCAAGAAACGCGACCGGCGGAGGTTCTTCGATCTGGTCGCAGGCGCCGACATCCTCATCGACAGCGGAATCCCCGGACATTCAGCGGATTTCGGCACGTCGTGCATCGAGCTCGCCGACACCTATGAGCAGTTGGTCGTCATGTCCATCACCGATTTCGGTGCTACCGGCCCCCGGGCGAGGTGGACCGCAACCGACCCGGTCCTGTATGCGCTGTCGTCGGTCCTGTCACGGTCGGGCCCGCCCGGTGGCACGCCAGTGCTCCCGCCGGACGGCATCGCATCGGCCACCGCGTCGGCACAGGCCGCGTGGGCCGTTCTGGTCGCCCACTACCAACGGCTGCGTACCGGGCGCGGCGACTACGTCGACTTCTCCCGCTACGAGGGGGTCTTGCAGGCGCTGGACCCGCCATTCGGCTCTCACGGCCAGGCCGCGGCGGCGCGCGGCGTGAACAACGCCCGACGCGACCGGCCCAGAGCGCAGGATTCCTACCCGATCGTCGCCTGCCGAGACGGGTGGGTGCGCATCTGTATCCTCGCGCCCAGGCAGTGGCGTGCCATGCGGGCCTGGCTGGGTGAACCCGAACAGTTCCAAGATCAGCACTACGACACCATCGCCGGGCGGGCGGCCGCAGCCGAGAGGATCGGTGCTGCGATCACCGCGCTGTTCGCTCCGCTGAGCATGGCGGAGTTGGTCGCCGCCGGCACCGACCGCGGGGTGCCGATCGCCGCGGTTCTCACACCACGGGAAGTGCTGTCCCAAGACCACTTTCATGCCACTCGCGCCTGGACGGCAATCGAACTCGACAACGTCGAGACGCTGACGGTTCCCGACGGGTGCGTCGTCGTCGATGGTCACCGGGCCGGCATTCGATGGCCGGCACCAGCGCCCGGCACCAGTGAGCCCGACTGGCTCGCCGACCCCGTAGCGGTCGACGTCGAACCGGGCGGCCCAAGACCGCTGAGCGGAATCACCATTCTCGATCTGGGCGTCATCGTCGCCGGCGGTGAGCTCGGACGACTGTTCGGCGATCTGGGTGCCGAGGTGATCAAGGTCGAGAGTCCGACCTACCCCGACGGGCTGCGCCAGAGCAAGCCCGGCCAGGCGATCAGCGAGTCGTTCGCCTGGACTCATCGCAATCAGACCGCATTGGGACTCGACCTCCGGAACAGCCGTGGCACCGAGCTTTTCGGCCAGCTGGTTGCTGCGGCCGATGCCGTGTTCGCCAACTTCAAGCCTGGCACGCTCGCATCACTCGGGCTGTCCTACGAGGCTCTTGCGCGGTTCAACCCCGAGATCGTGCTGACCGAGAGCAGCGCCTACGGCGACACCGGCCCGTGGAGCGCCCGGATGGGCTATGGGCCGCTGGTGCGATCGTCCACCGGCATCACCCAACTGTGGCACGCCGACGGCGCACATCACCAGTTCCACGATGCGGTGACGGTGTTTCCCGACCACCTGGTGGCCCGGCTTGTCGCCGTCGCCACCCTCGGCGCTTTGATCCGGCGAGATCGGACCGGCCGGGGTGCGCATGTCCACCTGTCCCAGGCCGAGAGCGCGACAAGCCAGCTCGATGTCACCTATGCCGCGACGTGGGCGCACGAGGCCGGCCTGACGGTGCTCGGCGATCCCAGTGTGCACGGCGTGTATCCGTGCCAGGGCTATGACGAGTGGTGCGTGATCACGGTCGGCGCCGAGGCCGACTGGCCGGCGATCGCAGCGACGTTCGGGCGCAACGAGTTAGCGGACGATCCCCGCTTCCTCACCGCGGCCGGTCGCTGGGAGTCCCGCCGCGCGCTGTACGCGGTTGTCGCCGAGTACACCCGTTACCGGTCACCGCAGGCGGTCGCCTCGGCTCTACAGCAGCTCGGGGTACCGGCGGGACCGATGTATCGGGGCGCTGACGTGCTCACCGACCCCCAGGTCCGCCATCGCGAGCTGTACACGGAGATGGTCCACCCGTTGTTGGACGCCGCCTTGCCGAGCGAGACGCGTCCCGCCCTCTACCGCCACATCCCGGCAGCGGACCTGCGACCAGCACCCCTCCTCGGCGAACACACCCGCGAGGTCTGCCAGCGCTTGCTGGGGCTGAGCGCCGACGACATCGACCAACTGATCGCGGACCGGGTGCTGCACGCCGAACCCGCCACGACCTCGACATTCGAAGGGCAACTCGCATGAGCGCCGACAACACCGACGGGCTGCTGTACGTCGGCGGTGAGTTCCGTCGCGCAGCCGACACCGTCCCGGTGATCGAACCCGCTACCGAGGAAGTCCTCGGCCATGCCGGCTGCGCCGGCGAGTCGGACATCGACGCGGCCGTCGCTGCCGCCCACGGCCCCGGTGCCAGAGCCTGGTCGGCCGCCGATCCTGCCGAACGCGCCCAGGTGCTCAAACGGTATGGCGCCGCGCTGCAGTCCCGCGCCGCCGAGACCGCGACGCTCGTCAGCCGCGAGAACGGCATGCCGATCTCACTGTCCCGGGGTGTGAACGGTCTCTTTCCCGCCGCGCTGGTCGGCTACTACGCCAAGCTGATCGCGAACTCCGAATGCGAGCAGACCCGGCCCTCCCTCATCGGGCACACCATCGTTCGACGGGAGCCCGTCGGTGTGGTCGGCGCCATCACCCCGTGGAACTACCCCCAGGCCCTCGCGGTGATGAAACTGGCTCCC
The DNA here is from genome assembly GCF_013404075.1 of Mycolicibacterium vinylchloridicum. Classification (GTDB taxonomy): domain Bacteria; phylum Actinomycetota; class Actinomycetes; order Mycobacteriales; family Mycobacteriaceae; genus Mycobacterium; species Mycobacterium vinylchloridicum. Next base: position 167,849 of record NZ_JACBJQ010000003.1, on the reverse strand, counting down.
GCGCTGGCCGCCGGCTGCCCCGTCGTACTCAAGCCCGCCCTCGAAACCGCAATGGATTCCCTCATTTTCGCCGAGGCCGCCGTCGAAGCCGGACTGCCTCCCGGAGTGCTCAGCGTGGTACCCGGCGACGCGACGGCGGGCGCCCGCCTGGTGAGCCACCGAGGCGTAGACAAGGTGGCATTCACCGGATCCACCGCCGCCGGGCGGATCATCGGGACTACGTGTGGACAGCTCATTCGCCCGGTCACCCTGGAACTGGGCGGCAAGTCGGCAGCGATCATCCTCGACGACGCGGACACCGAAGCCACCGTCGCCGGCCTGCGCTCGGCATCGTTCGCCAACAACGGACAGACCTGCCATCTCAGTTCGCGGATCCTCGTACCCCGCTCCCGCTATGACGAATTCGTCGAAGCCATTGCGGCACTGGCGCACGGCCTGGTGGTGGGCGACCCGCTGGATGAGCGGACCGAGATCGGACCGCTGGTCAGTGCCCGGCAGCGCGACCGCGTGCTCGGCCACATCGCGGCGGCCGAGGCCAGCGGAGCCCGGCTCATCGCGGGCGGGGCCGCACCGGATCGACCTCGCGGATGGTTCGTCACACCAACCGTATTCGCCGACGTCGACAATGCCGACCGCATCGCACAGGAAGAGATCTTCGGTCCGGTCCTGGTCATCATCTCCTACCGAGACGATGACGAGGCTGTCCGGATCGCCAACGACTCCGAATTCGGTTTGGCTGGAACGGTGTGGTCGACGGACGTCGAGCGCGCCACCGGAATCGCCCGTGCGATACGCACCGGCTCGATCGGCGTCAACGACTACCAGCTCGACATCCGTTCACCGTTCGGCGGTGTCAAGGCCAGCGGAGTTGGCCGTGAGCTCGGGCCGGAAGGGCTTGAGGCGTACCAGATCAGCAAGTCGATCTATCGGGTGGGCGAACCCATTGCGCCGATTCGGCACTAAACCTTACGATTTTAGATAAATAGAACGAGAGCAACGGAGCGACCATGTCTGGCCCGATGATCACTGTCCGGCGACCTCATGACGGCGAGATCGTCGGGGAGGTCGCCGATCTCGACGCGACGCAGGTCGCGGCGCTGTGCACCGATCTGCGGGAGGCTCAGCCGGCGTGGGAAGCACTGGGACCGCGCGGCCGCAGCGCTCATCTGCTGCGCTGGCTCGATTGGTTGCTCGACAACGAGCAGCGACTGCTGCGGCTGGTCCAAGAGGAGACCGGCAAGTCGTGGGCCGATGCGGCCATGGAGATGTCGGTCGTCGTCGACGTGATCAACTACTTCGCCAAGAACGCCGAAGCGTTCCTCGCCGATCGGCGGGTCAAGCCCGCCGGTCCGGCTAACGCGTTGCGGCGGTTGCGCATTCAGGTTCGTCCGTATCAGCTGGTGGCTCTGATCACGCCGTGGAACGGTCCGCTGGCCGGTCCCATGATGGATGTCGTCGGAGCCTTGATCGCGGGCGCGGCGGTGGTGTCGAAACCCTCGGAGGTCACGCCGTTGGCGTGGGCCGAGGCCGTCCGCGGCTGGCGAGAGGAGATCGGGGCTCCCCCGATCCTGGCCGTCGCCACCGGTTCGGCTGCCACCGGCACCGCCGTTGTCGACCAGGCCGACATGGTCATGTTCACCGGGTCGGTGCGGACCGGTCGCGCCATCGCGGTGCGCTGCGCGGAGCGATTGATTCCGTGCAGTCTCGAGCTCGGCGGCAAGGATGCCTTCATCGTTCTCGCCGATGCCGACCTGGACCGCGCCGCCGCCGGCGCGGTGTGGGGCGGCATGACCAACTCTGGTCAGGCGTGTATCGGCGTCGAACGCGTCTACGTCGAATCGCCGGTGTACGACGAGTTCGTCACGCTGGTCACCCAGAAGGTGAGCGCGCTTCGCCAGGGAGTCGATGCCCCCGGCAGCTTCTCGTGCGACATCGGCGCGATGGTGACCGCATCCCAGGTCGACATCGTTGCCGCCCACGTCGAGGATGCCGTCGCCAAGGGCGCGCGGGTCCTGGTGGGAGGGCAACGGGGACAGGGTAATTCCTTCGAGCCCACGGTCCTGGTCGACGTCGACCACAGCATGCGGTGCATGCGCGAGGAGACGTTCGGACCGACCTTGGCGATCATGCGGGTGGCCGACGCCGACGAGGCTATTTCGTTGGCCAACGACTCCGACTACGGGCTGAGCTCCAGCCTGTGGACTCGCGACCGTGACAAGGCCGATCGGCTGTGCCGCCGGATCGAAGCCGGTTCGGTGTCGATCAACAACGCCCTCGTCGCCACCTTTCAGTTGCCGGTTCCCATGGGCGGCTGGAAGAACTCCGGGCTCGGCACTCGGTTCGGAGGAGCCCAGGGCGTGCTCAAGTATTGCCGTCAGCAATCGATCGTCGAAGAACGCGTCACGCTGAAATCCGAACCGCTGTGGTATCCGATCGTTCCGGCCCGCTCGCGGTTGATCGCCCGCGCGGTCCGATTGCTCGGCGCCCACGATTGGCGACGACGCTTGGGCCTGGCCGGAGCGAACCGTTGAAGCCCGTCCCCCTCGGTATAGTGACGCCCATGCGACGAGCAGCCGGGCGGTCTTCCCGCAGGCTCAGGGACCATTGAAATGGCCCGTCCGTCCAAACCGCTGATCAGTCGCACCGCGGCCGTCGAGGCGTCGATCGAGATCATCGACTCCGAGGGGCTGGCCGCGTTCAGCCTGCCCCGCCTCGCAGCGCATCTGGGCGTCCGCGCGCCATCGCTCTACCATCATTTCGCCGACAAGAACGAGATCCTGATCGCCGTCGCCCGCCACATCGGCGGCAAGTCGGTGATCAAACCGCGGCGCCCGCCCGGACCCGACTGGCCGGAGTATTTCGTCAGTTTGGCGCTGAACTTCCGGCAATCGGTCCTCCGCCATCGCAACGCGGCGTCGGTTCTGATCGAGCATCTGCCGCGTGAGACTCTGATCGGCAGCTTCGAGGACGCCGCTGCGTTCCTCAGCGACTCCGGCGTCCCGGTGCACTTGCACGCGCAGATCCTCGACGGCATGGAAACCCTCTGTGTCGGCGCGGTTCTGACCGAGGCCGTCCGTACGCCTCGGGGCCGAACCGCCCTGTTTCCCCCGTTCGACCCCGACAAGTACCCCAACCTCGCCGACGCCATACAAGCCAACGACCTCACCGTGAAAGAGCTGTTCGCCGAACGGATCCGGAGCTTCCTCTACGGCGTGACGCTCAGCGACTCGTACCGGACCGACGCCGAGGAAACGTCGGCCTGACCGTTTCCAGTGGCCGCGGTTCGTGCGCGGCGCCGCGTAGTGGACGTGGCCGACAGCGGCACGAGTACTCGTCGGGGCCTTCCAGATCTCCGGGTGTCCGTGCAGGGTGGTCCGGTCGACTCGAAATTGACGAGGCCTTATATATATGCGCTATCAGCGACGAGCCGACAGCAACCCTCGGCAGATCCAGCCCCGCATTCGCCGGAGCTACCGCAGCACATGTGTCCCGGGTTTGCCGGCCGCCGCAGGCCCCGCCATCCCCGTGCGCCCATGCAGGCCGGCGATCACCGATCATTTGCCCACCCAGGCCATGCAGTCTGCTATTTTAGTCAAAAATAGATTAAAATTTATCGACACGGCTCGCTCCTCCCGGCAGTGGAGAGGCGCGGTCAGAAGCTGCTTTGCACCGGATGCGACATGAGGTATCTTTATGAGACTCTACAGCTCTAAATAGCTTCATGCCTGTTCGGAGCCATTTACGGCGCTGAGTGTGTGCCGCAGCTCGGAGGCATTGCGGAATGGACAAAATATAATGTACGTTCTTTGTTGCATGTAATGGAGACCTGCGTCACACTGTTCCGAAGCCGCAGACCGCACCACGATCGGAGGTCATGATGGGGCAAGTTGCTCCGGCAACGCCTCAGCGAAGCCTGACCCGCGGTGCTGTGTCGGCGGTGTCGAAACCAGCAATCGCGGTGGGTGGCTTCGTCGCGATGTGCCTCGACACGTTCGTGCTGATGTTCAAGCCGCCGTTCGCCTGGCGTGAGTTCCTGTTGCAGAGCTGGTTCGTGGCACGGGTGTCGATCGTGCCGACCATCATGTTGTCGATCCCGTTCACCGTTCTGACGGTGTTCGTCCTGAACATCCTGCTGATCGAGTTCGGCGCTGCCGACTACTCGGGCACTGGCACCGCGCTCGGCGCCATCACCCAGATCGGCCCGGTGGTCACCGTCCTCGTGGTCGCCGGCGCCGGCGCCACGGCGATGTGCGCCGATCTGGGAGCGCGCACAATTCGCGAGGAGCTCGACGCGCTGCGGGTACTGGGCATCAACCCCGTCCAGTCACTGGTGGTGCCCCGAGTACTGGCCGCCACTCTCGTCGCCTTGCTGCTGAATTCGATCGTGTCGGTCATCGGCCTCGGCGGCGGCTTCCTTTTCTCCGTCTTCGTCCAGCACGTGACACCTGGCGCGTTCGCCGCCGGGATGACGATCCTGGTAGGTCCGGTCGAGGTGATCGTCGCCCTGTGCAAGGCGGCGGTCTTCGGCTTGGCAGCCAGCCTGATCGCCTGCTACAAGGGCATTTCGGTGGGCGGCGGTCCCGCGGGCGTCGGCAATGCGGTCAACGAGACCGTTGTGCTGTCCTTCATGGCCTTGTTCTTCATCAACGTCATCGCGACCGCCATCGGCGTCGAGGCGGCAAAATGACAACGGCTCGGCCGAGCAAGCGCCTCGGCCGGCTCAGCAACGCCGCCAAGGGTTTCGCCAAGGGATGGGACGCCATCGGATTCCAGATGGCGTTCTACACCAGAACCATCACCGAGATCCGAAACGCGTTCGTCCACTACAAAATCGAGATCGTCCGGCTCATCGCACAGATGAGTTTGGGAACCGGCGCCTTGGCCGTCATCGGTGGAACCGTCGTGATCATCGGATTCCTCACGTTGTCGGCGGGGGCGATCATCGCCGTCCAGGGATACAACTCGCTGGCCGGCATCGGTGTCGAGGCACTCACCGGCTTCATCTCGGCCTACGCCAATGTCCGGATCATCGCCCCGGTGGTGGCGGGTATCGGGCTGGCCGCGACCATCGGCGCGGGCGCCACAGCCCAGCTCGGCGCGATGCGCATCAGCGAGGAGATCGACGCCCTCGAAGTGATGGGCATCCGGTCGATCGCTTACCTGGCCTCCACCCGAGTGGTGGCCGGGATCATCGTCGTCATGCCGCTGTACTGCATCGCGGTACTCGCCTCGTTCTTCGCGGCCCGGATGGGCACCACCTTCGGCTACGGCCAGTCCACCGGCGTCTACGACCACTACTTCAATACGTTCCTGCATTCGACCGACCTGATCTGGTCGTTCTTTCAGGCCGTGATGATCGGCATCGTCGTGATGCTGGTGCACACCTACTACGGATATACGGCAACCGGCGGGCCGGCCGGCGTCGGTGAGGCGGTCGGCCGCGCGGTCCGTACTTCGCTCATCGCGGCCGCATTCGTCTCGGTCATCATCACGCTGTCGGTGTACGGGCAGTCCGGCAACTTCGACCTGTCCGGGTAGCGATGTTCGACGACCGTAGGGATATGCGTATCAAGCCGGCCTGGTGGACGGCCATCCTGCTGGCACTGGTCATCTTTCTGGTTCTGATGACGATCACGTTGTTCACCGGCACATTCCGCTCCTTCGTACCGGTGACGCTGACCTCGGACCGGTCGGGTCTGATCCTGGAATCGGGCGGGAAGGTCAAGCTGCGCGGAGTTCAGGTCGGCCGCATAGCGTCGGTGACGGGGACCGGCACCAATGTCTCCGTGCGGCTCAACATCTTTCCCGAAGCGGCCGCTGACATCCCCCAGAACGTGGGTGCGCAGATCAAGGCCACCACGGCGTTCGGCGCCAAGTACGTCGACCTCATCTATCCGGATAAGCCCAGCAAGCAACGGATTACGGCCGGCACGGTGTTGACCTCCCGCAATGTCAGCACCGAAGTCAACACCGTCTTCGAGAACCTGAGCACGTTCATCGCGAAGCTCGACCCGATGAAACTCAACGCCACGCTGACCGCCCTCGCCGACGGAGTGCGCGGACAGGGTGAGCGGATCGGCCAGGCCACGGTCGACGCCAACGAGGTCCTACTCGCCATCAATCCGCGGATGGACACCGTCGCCGCGGACTGGCGGGCGTTCAACGGGTTCTCCTCCACCTACGCCGACGCCGCTTCGGACATCATGAAGATCCTGAACGCGGCCAGTGTCACCGGCACGACGATCACCGATCATTCCGCGCAACTGAACACCGCACTGCTCAACAGCATCGGGTTCTCGCAGAGTGGCGCAAATGTGCTCGGCCGCAACGGCAATGACCTGGTTCACCTGATGGACACGCTGGTCCCGACAACCGACCTGCTGCACAAATACGATCCGACCTACACCTGCACCCTGCAGGGCTCGGTGTGGTTCCTCAACAACGGCGGTCTCGAGGCGATGGGCGGCAACAAGAAGTCGGTCATCCTCGATGCCGCCCTCATGCCGGCCGAGGATCCGTACAAATACCCGGACAACCTGCCCATCGTCGCCGCCAAGGGCGGCCCCGGCGGGAAGCCGTCGTGCGGATCGCTTCCCGACCCGAGCAAGAACTTCCCTGTGCGCCAACTGGTGACGAACACCGGCTGGGGTACCGGGCTGGACTTGCGGCCGAACCCGGGCACCGGCAACCCATGGCTGTACAACTGGTTCCCCGTCACCAAGGGCGTGCCGGAACCGCCGAGGCCGCACGGGGACGGTGTTCCGGCGATCGGGCCGGTCCCCTATCCGGGGGCACCGCCCTACGGCGCCCCGCTCTACGGGCCCGACGGCACACCACTGTATCCGCCGGGACCCGCGTATCCGCCCGGACCCTGAACCGACCCCCATCACGAAGCTCATACCAAGGAGAAGTAGGTGCGAGACAACCTGGCAGGCGCCGTCTGGCGACTCGCCATCTTCGTGATGGTCTGCGTGCTGGGCATCTTCGCGATCTTCGCGATCTTCGCGCAGCTGAGATTCCAGGACGAGGACACCTACCGGGCCGAGTTCAGCGATATCACCGGGTTGAAGTCCGGCGCCTTCGTCCGGATCGCCGGCGTGGAAGTCGGCAAGGTGAGCGACATCTCGATCCGCCCCGACACCATCGTCACGGTCGAATTCACCACCGACCAGTCGGTGGTCCTGACGCACGGCTCACGCGCGGTCATCCGTTGGGACAATCCGCTGGGCGACCGCTACCTCGAGCTCCAGGAGGGCGCCGGCGACACCAAGCGGCTGCTCCCGGGACAGACCATTCCCGTCAGTCAGACCGCTCCCTCGGTCGACCTCGACGCGCTCATCGGTGGGTTCCGGCCGTTGTTCCGCGCATTGGATCCCGAACAGGTCAATGCCCTTACCGGGCAATTGATCCAGGCTTTGCAGGGGCAGGGTGGCACCATCAACTCGTTCCTGAGCCAAACCGCGCAGTTCACCAGCACACTGGCCGACCGCGACGACCTCATCGGAGAGGTCATTCACAATTTGAATGTCGTACTCGGTTCACTCGCTGACCAGAACAAGCAATTCGACAAAGCGTGGTCGGCCACGTCCGAACTCGTGAAGGGCCTCTCGGCCCGGCGGGACGACATCACCAACGCGGTCGCCTACACCAATGCCGCGACGCAGTCGATCGCCGATCTGATGTCTGCTGCCCGTCCCCCATTGCGCGATACCGTCGCACAGACCGACCGGGTCGCGGGCTTGGCGATGGGCGACTATGACTTCCTCGACCACCTGCTGGCGACGTTGCCCGACGCGTACCGCGCGCTGGCCAGACAAGGCGTGTATGGCGACTTCTTCAGCTTCTACCTGTGCGATCTGTTCCTCAAGATGAACGGTAAAGGCGGCCAACCGGTTTACATCAAGATGGCCGGGCAGGACACCGGGAGGTGCGCGCCGAAGTGAAAAGCTTCTCCGAACGCAATCCACTCATCATCGGGGGCGTAGGCGTCACCGTGCTCGCCGTCGTCATGGTGGGAGCGCTGCAGTACAAGAGCCTGCCCTTCTTCAACAACGGGCAGACCTACTCCGCATACTTCAGCGAAACAGGTGGTCTGGCAGTCGATGCCCCGGTGCAGGTATCCGGATTCAAGATCGGTCAGGTCACCGACCTGGAACTGGACGGCAACCGTGTCCTGGTCACCTTCGAGGTCGACAAGGACATGCCGCTGGGTGATCGCACCGAGGCCGCCATCAAGACGCGGACATTGCTGGGTTCCAAGATCCTCGAGGTCACCCCGCGCGGAGAGGGGACGCTGGCCGGTCCTATCCCGGTTGATCGCACCACACCGCCTTACCAGCTTCCCGATGCGCTCGGCGATGTCGCCACCGCAATCAGTGGATTGGACACCAACCAGCTGTCCGACTCGTTGTCCACCCTGGCCGAAACCTTCAAAGACACCCCGGCGGATCTGCAGGTCGCGGTGGCGGGTGTGGCGCGGTTCTCCGATACTCTGGGCAAGCGGGATCAAGAGCTGCGCAGCTTACTCACCAACGCCAATAAGGCGACAACGGTTCTGGCGCAACGCAGTTCCGATGTCGCGAGTCTCATCAACGACACCAACGCACTCCTGGCGACGTTACAGACCCAGAGCGGATCACTTGACGCCATCGCGGGGCATTTGTCGGCCGTCTCCACGCAATTGTCCGGATTCGTCGCCGACAACCGGGGCAAGCTGAAGCCGGCGCTCGACAAGCTCAACGGTGTCCTGGCGCTGGTCAACAAGTACAAAGGCAACGTCCAGCAATCGCTGAAGCTGCTGAATGCCTATGCGATGTCGTTCGGGGAGACCTTGTCGTCCGGACCGTTCTTCAAGGCTTACCTCGCCAATCTACTTCCCGGACAGTTCGTTCAGCCCTTCATCGATGCCGCATTCTCCGATCTGGGCGTCGACCCCAATGTGCTCTTGCCGTCACAGCTGGCTGATCCTCAAGTAGGCCAGCCGGGCACGCCGCCCCTCCCGATGCCGTTCCCCCGCACCGGCCAGGGCGGCGAGCCGAACCTGTCGCTACCGGAGGCGATCACCGGCAACCCCGGTGACCCGCGGTACCCGTATCGTCCGCCGCTGCCCGCTCCGGCACCGGGTGGGCCACCGCCCGGGCCGCCCGCTGTCATCGGACCTCCACCGACACCGCAACCGTTCCTCGTCGAGCCGGATCAGCCATGAGCAAACGCGGTATCACAATACTGGTCTCGGTCACGCTGATCCTGACGCTGGTCGTCGGCGCCGGCCTGCTGCTGCGGACGGCCTTCACCGCCAATCGGGTTCATCTGACGGCCTATTTCGACAACAGCAACGGTGTCTTCCCCGGTGACGAGATCCGCATCCTCGGCGTTCCGGTGGGCGCGATCGAGTCGATCGAACCCCAGCCGGAGTCGGTCAAGGTGAAGTTCTGGGTCGACAAGAAGTTCAAGGTTCCCGCGGACGTCCAGGCAGCGATCCTGGCACCGTCGCTGGTGACCGCTCGGGCCATTCAGCTCACTCCCGCCTACACCAGCGGCCCCGCAATGAAGCCCGGTGGGGTGATCCCGCTGAACCGAACTCTCGTGCCGGTCGAATGGGACGACCTGCGCGAGCAACTCGAAAAGCTCACGCAGACATTGCAGCCCGACGAGCCCGGCGGTGTGAGCCCGCTTGGCGCCTTCCTCAACACCACCGCGGACAACCTGCGTGGCCAGGGTGCCGATATCCGGCGGGCCATCATCAAGATGTCCGAGGCGTTCTCGGCGCTCGGCGACCACAGCAGGGACATCTTCGGAACCATCAAGAGCTTGTCGACTCTCGTCACCGCCCTGCAGGCCAGCACCGACGTGATGCGGATGCTCAACGGTAATCTCGCGGCGGTGAGCGGTCTTGTCGCCAACTCCCCCAACGAAATCGGTCAGGCGATCGGTGACCTCAACACCGCTGTGACAGATGTCAGAGCGTTTCTCACGGAGAACACCGAAGCGGTCGGTACCACTTCTGACCAACTGGCGACGCTGGCTGCCGCGCTCGGCGAGAGCCGGGATGAGATCCAGCAGTTCCTGCACATCGGACCGACGACAGTGCAGAATCTCTCCAACATCTACCAGCCTGCACAGAACGCGCTCACCGGTATTCTCGCGCTGAACAACTTCGCCAATCCGGTGTCGTTCCTGTGTGGGGCCGTGCAGGCGGCGTCTCGGCTGGGCGCCGAGCAGTCGGCAAAACTGTGTGTTCAGTATCTCGCTCCGATCATGAAGAACCGACAGTTCAACTTCTTGCCGTTCGGTCTCAATCCATTTGTCGGGGCCACTGCGCGCCCCAACGAGGTGACGTACAGCGAGGATTGGCTGCGACCCGACTACCGGCCGGCACCGCCGCCGGGTAATCCGGCGCCGCCGGCCGCGACTCCGGCTCCCCCGGCGGACAACCCGGCGCCGCTGCCTGCCGAGGCCGTCGCGACCAACCCGGACTCCGGGTTGACCGGGATGATGACCCCGCCCGGGGGCGGATCGTGAGGCGCCGCGGCACAACGCTTCTCGCGACGGCCGCGATCTCGCTCGCGGCCACAACACTGTCCGGATGCTCCGAGTGGGAAGGGGCGAACTCCCTGCCGCTACCGGGCACCGAGGGTAACGGTCCCGGCTCGTTCGAGGTCCGCGCTCAGATGCCGGATGTGACGAATATCCAACGCAATCAACGTGTTCGCGTCGGTGACGTCACCGTCGGGCACATCACCGAGATCCAACGACAGGGTTGGCACGCGCTGGTGACGATGCGCATCAACGGAAACGTCGATCTGCCGGAGAACGCCACTGCCAAGGTCGGCATGACCAGCCTGCTCGGCACCCTCCACGTCGAATTGGCCGCTCCGACAGACCAACCGCCTCGTGGCCACCTGCACCAAGGGTCACTGATTCCGCTGTCCTCGGCGGGCGCCTACCCGACCACCGAACAAACCCTCGGCTCGCTGTCACTGTTGCTGAACGGTGGCGGGATCGGGCAGCTGCAGGACATCACCAAGGCCTTCGCGACGGCGTTCACCGGTCGAGCCGAGGAGCTCCGGAGTTTCATCACCCAGCTCGATATCTTCGTCGGCAAGTTGCGCGAACAGACCACCGATATCATCGAAGCGAATACCAGCCTCAACAGGCTGGTCGGGCAAATCGCCGAACAAAAACCTGTGCTGGACAATGCGTTACACACCATCCCAGATGCTCTCGCCGAGCTCAACAAGCAACGCGACACGCTCATCTCGGCGATCGACAAGTTCGGCAAGTTCAGTGCGGTGGCCGCTGACGTCACACACCAGACCCGCGACAGCCTGGTGGCCAACCTACGCAATATCGCACCCGTGCTGAAATCCCTTGCCGACGCCGGCCCGGACATGACCCGGTCGCTGGGCCAACTGGCCACGTTCCCGTGGCCCAAAGACAATCTGCTGAACTGGTTCCGCGGCGACTACGCCAACCTCACCGCCATCGTCGACTTGACGCTGAGCCGAATCGACTCCTCGATCTTCACCGGCACCCGATGGGAGGGCGACCTCACCGAGCTGGAGATGCAGTGGGGCCGCACGATCGGACAGATGCCCAGCCCTTACACCGCCGGCAATCCGCTGGTGGCGCCCTACCACCTCGACCAGGGACCGTAGATGCACCTGAACAGAGGCATCAAGATCCAGTTGGCCATCTTCAGCACCGTGAGCCTGATCGCCGCACTGATCATGGTGTTCGGCTATATCAAGCTCCCCGTGCTGCTGTTCGGCGTCAGCCGCTATACCGTCACGGTGGATCTGCCGCGCTCCGGCGGCCTGTATGCCACCGGCAATGTCACCTACCGCGGGGTCGAGGTCGGCCGCATCGACAGCGTGAAGGTCACGCCGAACGGCGTCGCGGCCACGTTGTCGCTCAAATCCGGTATCGATATCCCGTCCGACGTCAAGGCCGAGGTGCACAGTGTCTCTGCGGTGGGCGAGCAGTACGTCGCGCTGATACCGCGCAGCGCGGATTCCGCACCACTCAAGGACGGCGATGTGATCCCGATGGCGGATACGTCGGTACCGCCGGACATCAACAGCCTGCTCGACTCGGCCAATTCCGGTCTGGACGCGATACCCGGCGACTCGCTGACCACCGTCATCAACGAAAGTTACACAGCCATAGGCGGGTTGGGACCTGAGCTGTCCCGCATCGTCAAAGGCTCGACCGCGCTGGCGATCGACGCCCGGGCAAACCTCGATTCCCTCACGACCCTCATCGACGGAGCAAAGCCGATACTGGACACCCAGACCGACACCTCCAGCTCGATCGACGCGTGGGCCGCCCAGGTCGCCGACATCACCACCCAACTCAAGACTCAGGACAAGTCCTTCGCCGGACTCATCGACAATGCCGGACCCGCTGCGGCACAGGGCCAACAGCTGTTCGACCGGCTCGATCCCACCCTGCCGACCATCCTCACCAACCTGTCGGGTATCGCCGACGTGGCCCTGACCTATAACGCAAGCGTCGAACAGCTGCTGGTGCTCGTGCCGCAGACCGTCGCGGAGGTCGCCACGCTCGCAGTGCCCAACCACGACACGAAGCAGGCGATGCGGGGCCTCTACCTGAGCTTCAACCTCAACATCAACATTCCACCCGCATGCACCACCGGGTACCTGCCGACCCAGCAACAGCGCACCCCGGACCAGCTCGACTTCCCCGACCGCATGCCCGGCGAGATGTACTGCCGCACCGCACAAGATGCGACGTTCGGTGTTCGCGGCGTGAAGAACACCCCGTGCCCGACCAAGCCGGGCAAGCGTGCGCCGACGGCCAAGATGTGCGAAAGCGACGAGCAATACGTTCCGCTCAACGACGGCGAGAACTGGAAGGGCGACCCGAACGCCACACTGTCGGGCCAGGCGATCCCACAACCACGCACGGGGAGTGCTCCGGTGCCACCGCAGCCGGCTCCCCAGTCCATCAACGCGGTACCGTACGACCCCGCTACCGGCACCTATATCGGCCCGGACGGAAAGCCGTACACCCAAAGCAATCTCGCGCAGAACGCGCAGGCGCACCAGACCTGGCAGTCGATGCTGACCCCGCCGGCGGGTTAGCCCGAACGCCGGCCGCCGAACAGACCGGTGGCCAGCAGCCGGTCGGCGGCCCGCAGCCCGGTCATGGTGGCGTATTCGATGTTCTGCATGCATTGCGAATCGCCGGCGAGCTGAACTCGGGTGTCGGACTGACACGACTCCCGGAAGCGACCGAGGTCGCGGTAGCAGCCCACCGTGTTGAACTCCTGCCGCCACCGGGTGACGCGGGTGAACTCAGTCTGTGCGACGAGGCCGGGAATCACGTCGTCGACCGCGGCGAGAACTGTGGCACTGATGTCGTCGTCGTGATCGTCGCGATGGTCTTCGCTCCAGGAATCCAGCAGGGCCACCGTCAGCAGACCCTTGTCGGCGGGTGCCCGGTCGGGCGCCTTGTGGTGATCGAACAGGATTCCGGTCAGGAACGGGTGCGAACTGCGCGGCACCTGGATGTAGGTCGTTTCCCGGGCCGGCCGGGCACCCAGGGCGATGTTGGCCACGATCACGTGACCGTTGCGGACTCGGGTCAGGTAGTCGCGGCGCCAATCATTCATGGCGATGACGATCTTGGCCGTCATCTCGCCGGGAGTCGCGACGACACAGGCCGCGGCCGAGTCGATGTGGTCGCGCCCGTCTGCGTCGGTCCAGGACACCGTCACGCCGTCGGGCCCTTCCTCGACCTCGTGAACGTCGGCGTGGACAACACACTCGAATCCCTGCGACAGCCGTTCGGGGAAGGAGGCCATGCCGTTTCGGAAGCCCAGCAGGTTCGCGCCCGCAAACAGCGTGATGATCGCGAGGAAATCGACACGGGAGGCGCTGTCACCGCTAGTTGCGAAGATTCCGCGCATCGTCGTGTCGGTCAGGTACTCCTGCAGTTCGGCGCTGAGATGGGCACGCGCCCAGTCGTTGAGCGACTGGGTGTCGTAGCGACCGGCCTTGGGCATCCGGTCATAGGTGGCCAGCCGCGACCGCACCAGTTCTGGCGCGAGTTTGGCGAGTTCGGCCTTCGCGCGCGACGACAACAAGCCCGTCCCGACGATCGACCGAACCATATGCTCGCCGTCGAGATCGTGAACGACGCCGTCCCGCACCGTGGACAGGACGAATCGCCCGGGCACCAGATCGTCGGCCATCCCGATCTCGGCGGCCAGCGCGCGCAGTGTGCGGTAGGTACTCGGAATGAAGAACGCCCCGTCGTCGATGACGAACCCGGACTGACGGGTGGTCGACATCTTTCCGCCGGTACGCCCGCTCGCCTCCAACACTCGAACCGAGAGCCCCCCACGTGTCAGCCGATGCGCGGCAGCCAGTCCCGATGGACCGCCGCCGACGACGATGACGTCGCTCACCGTTTGAACGCGTCGATGATCTGGAGGTAGCAGTCCTCGGATTCTTCGGCGGTGAACGGTGGAACGTAGGACGTGTGCAGCGCCAGATGCGGAAGGTCGCGGTAGCGGTCGAGTTTCTGCCGGCATTCCTCCGGCGTGCCCGAGATGGAGAACAGCTCCACCAGTTCTTCGGGGGTGTCCTCGAATGCGGCGGGACCCTTCTGCATCATCGCTACCCGCAGTTCGTTGACCAGATCGAGCACGCCTTCGATTTCGGCGACGACGTCGGAAACCGGGTGCGCGATATAGAAGCCCACATGCTTTTTCGCCCGGGCCATAGCGATATCACGGTCCGGGTGGACACAGCAGATGATCTCGCAGGACAGATCCAGCGTGTCCACGTCACGTCCGGCTGAGCGGGCGCCCTCGGTGACGTTGGGCAGGACGATCTGCTCGTAGAACTTCGGTGTGTAGAGGTAGCCCACCCAGCCGTCCGCCTTGGCACCGACCAGCCTCAGCAGGTTCGGTCGCATGCCCGCCACCAGGATCGGGATCTGCCTGGTCGCCGGTTCGCGCAGACCCCACGGGTTGATCGGCGGTGCCGCGAACTGGTAGTGCTTGCCCTCGAAGTTGGCGACCTGCTCGCCCGCCAGATAGTCCCAGGACCGGCGGAGCACGTCGACGTATTCGCTCAGGCGACCGATTGGTGTCTTGAAATCGGTGGAGTGGAAGGCGCCGAGGAACTCGGGAACACCGGTGCCGAGGCCGAGTCTCATTCGGCCGCCGGATAATTCATCGACGTCGGCGGCGGCGTTCGCGGCCTCGAACGGTGAGCGGGTGAAGGCGGTCGCCAGGCCGGTGCAGAGCTCGGCCCGCGAGGTGGCCATGGCCGAGGTGGCCAACATGACAAAGGGGTTGCGATAGAGCTCGTAGGTCCAGATGGATTCGAAGCCGGCGTCATCGGCCATCGTGGCGTACTGCGGGATCCGCTCCAGCGGAGCGGTCCGGCTCGGCATGGTGATTCCCAGTTTCATCGCGACACCTCTCGGGTTGTGTTCAGGGCGGGTAAGACGGTTCGTGCAAAACGCTTTTGGTTGGCCAGGGCGGCTTCGGACGAGAGGTTGCCGAACGCCGAGACCACGATCAGTCCGCCGGCGTTGGTCCGCCGCACTGTCTCGCGAATCTGGTCGATCACCTCGTCCGGCGTTCCCCAGGGCTGCAGGTCGGCGAGGAATCGCGCAAAGGTCTCGCGGCCGTTCTTTTCGATGCTCCTGGCGATGTTGCCGTAGTACTCGTAGCCGGGGATCGTCGCCATCGCGGGATCGGCGAATCCGTAGTGATCGATCGTCGAGCGGTAGTACGCAACGATCTGCTCGTAGAGATCGCCTGCGGCCGAACGGTCTTCGTGGCACGCGTTGAAGACGACGACCATCGGTTTGGGCGGCTCGCTTCCCTGGTGCAGGCGATACTGCTCGGAGTAGCGCTCGACGTCTCCGATGGTCTGTTCCCAGGGTTTCTGCAGGAAGATCATCATCCCCGCGCCGACACGGGCGAGCGTCTCGGCCGACGCCGGTGAGATCGAGGATGCATAGACCCGGCCCCGCAACGGCGCCAGCGGCCGCGGGCGCAGCTCGACACCACCGATCCGACCGGATTCGAACGCGTCGAGAATGTCGGCGGCATAGCGGTCGAACAGTTCGCGCGACTGGTCCATCGGCACGCCGAATCCGTCGAACTCCTGGCGCGCCAGCCCACGCCCCATGCCCAGGATCAGCCGGCCGCCCGAGAGGTGGTCGAGCACGCAGATGTGTTCGGCGAGACGGACCGGGTCGTGCCAGGGCAGGACCGACACCATGGTGCCGAGCTGAATGGCGGTGGTGCGGCCGGCGACCCACGTCAAGAATTGCAGCGGGTCGGTCGACATCGAATACCCGGCGAAATGGTGTTCCACCGCCCACACCGAATCGAAGCCGAGGCCCTCAGCCGCATCGGCCAGCGCCATCTCGGTGCGCCACACCTCATGATCCGATCGACCGTCCAGGTTCTGGAAGAAGTGCCCGTGCCCGATACGCATTCCTTCGACGCTCTCGTTGTTAACGTCCGTGCACACCTTCTGAGATCGTGCCATTTACAAGACCATAGCAGTCGGTTCATTTTTTGTGACCGATCGTTATCATTCTTGCTAGGGTCGCAGTATGGATCAGCTAGTGAGCCACCTCGGTGTGGACGCGTCGAGCAACCTGAGCGTGTTCGTGTTCTGCACGATCTTCACCTTCGCCGTGGTGACGGCACTCTGGGTGATCGGTCTGCTGCAGGGCAACCACTCGATGATGGACGGCTGGTACGGTTTCTCGTTCGCGGTGCCCGCCTTGCTCGCCTATGTGATCGTCGGCGCCCAATCGGTCACCGCGGCGCTGCTGCTCTTCATGGTGATGCTTCACGGCGGCCGTCTCGGCTGGTACCTGGCCGCCCGCTGGCGCCGGTATGTGCCCAAGTACGGCGGCGATCCACGCTATCTGGGCTTTGTCGAGCAGATGAGCCCCGGCTATTGGTGGAAGAGCTTCTTCCGGGTGATGGAGCCGCAGGCCGTCGTCATCGTCCTGATCGGGATGCCCGCCGTGGTCGGCATCCTCGCCAACCGCGAGCCGAATGGCGGCGTCGGTTTACTCGCCTTCGCCGGGCTGGTGGTGTTCGGCGTCGGGTTCTATTTCGAAACCGTCGCCGACGCGCAGTTGCAGTCGTTCCTCGCCTTGCCCGAACGCCCCCGCTATCTCAACACCGGCGTATGGACACACAGCAGGCATCCGAATTACTTTGGCACCACGACGGTCTGGTGGGGTATGTGGCTGGTCGCGGTCGCCGGAAATCCAGACTACTGGTGGACTGTGGTGGGCCCGGTGCTCAACACGATCATGCTGACGTCGGTGCTCGGTTCGGCGTTCCAGGACAACTACATGGGGTCGCGACCGGAGTACCAGGAGCTGATGGTACGCACCCGGAAGTTCCTGCCCCTTCCGCTGTCGCGAGAAGCCATGGCGCGCAACCACGATCGGCTGATTGCCGTGCGCGCCAACAGCAAGCTCTCCGACAGCAACTCGGCGTGATGTACGACGCGATCATCGTCGGCGGCGGCCATCACGGTCTGACTTGTGCGGCGTATCTGGCCAAGGCCGGTAAACGCGTCGTCGTGCTCGAGCGCAAGCCATGGCTCGGGGGCATGACCTACTCGCAGGAGACCGTCACGTCGGCACCGGGATTCGTGATGAATCCGTGTGCGGTCGATCTGCTGTTCACCAACCTGGAACCCTCGATCATCACCGAGCTGAAGCTCGAGTCGTTCGGCCTGCGTCAAGCGACGCCGGAACCCTGGGGCTCGTATCTTGGACCCGAGGGCGAGTCGATCGGGCTGTGGCGCTCGCTGGACCGCACGGTCGACGAGATCCGTCGCTACTCGAAGCGCGACGCGGCCAAATTCGCTGAGCTGTGCGCAATGTGGTGCAACTTCTGGTACGTCGCTGCCCCCTACCTGATGGATCACCCCACCCGTCCGCGCGCGCGGACAGTCGCCGAGCTGGGCTGGCGGGTGCTGCGCAAGCGCAAGTCGCTCGCGCCCGTAGTCCGCATGCTGATGGCGTCACCGCACCAACTCATCGAGACGCTCTTCGAATCAGAAGCCGTCAAGTCGCTGCTGGCGGTGTATGCGTCGGGCTCGGAGGCGCCCCTGCGCGAACCGGGATCGGGTGCCGTCCTTGGCGTCATCATGATGCACATCGGGTGGGGCATCAAACGTCCGATCGGCGGGATGGCGGAGTTCACCAGGGCACTCACCGCGTGCGTGCATCATCACGGCGGCGAAACCCGCACGGGCGCAGCGGTCGAAGAAGTCGTCATTCGCGGTGGGATCGCGACGAGGGTCCGTCTCGACGATGGCCAGACATTGACGGCACACCAGGTCATCGGGGCGATCGATCCCGTCACGCTGATGTGCGGCTTGGTCGATTCCGCACATGTTGCCGACACAGTCTTGGACGAGGTCCGCAATATCCGCATCAATGGCTGGGGTATCAACAACACCAAAATCGATGTCGCACTGGAGCACCGACCCGAGCTGTTGTGCGAGCGGCCCGAGCTGTGGGGCAGTTACATGCTGATCGCCGACGATCGGGCGTACGTCGACCGTGCGCTGGACGGCGCGATGCGCGGCGTCCTTCCCGCCGAGACGCCGATGTGGGCGCTGATGCCGTCGGCGGCGGACCGTTCCCAGGTTCCGGCAGGTAGCGCCGGCGACACCATGTACCTGTTTTGCACCGCGGTGCCGGACAGCTTCGCCGACGGCAGCGACTGGGCGGCCCATCGTGAACCGTTCGCCGATCAGGCGATCCGCACCTTCGACAGGTTCGCGCCCGGTTTCGCCGACGCCGTCATCGGCAGCTGGGTGAAGAGCCCCAACGAACTTCGGGACATGACTCACGACGGCAGCTACGTGGTCGTGGACATGTCGCTGAACCAGATGGGTCCGAACCGGCCGACGCCGGCGCTCTCGGGTTACCGCACCCCGATCCCCGGGCTGTGGCACACGGGCGCCGGCGCGCATCCCATGGGCGGGGTGCACGGTTGGGCCGGCCGCACCACCGCACGACAGGTGCTCAAAGCGCTCTGAGCTCCCGCCGTGCGGTATGCGGTCAGCGGAAGTCCATCCAGTGCCCGTGTGGCGTCCAGCCCATGTGGAACGGCAGTTCGATCTTGCAGATGGGTCCGGCGGTGATGTCGTCGGTATCGAAGATCTGGAATTCGCCCTTGCGCTCGCCCCACCAGGCGACCGGCACGATGATGTAGCCGTCGCCCTCGGCGGAATCCTTGGTGCGCGGGGCGAACGAGCCTTCCAGAACGGCGGCCAGCGCCTTGTCATCCCGGATCTGATAGACCTCTTCGGTGCACTTCTCGACGTCGTTGCGGATCAAGCTGTCCATCCGCATACCGCGGCGCTTGGGCTGACCGCCGATCTGGAAGCCGTAGCGGTGCCCCTTGCCGTAGTAGCGCTGGTCGACCTTCCCGATCTCCGACGGTAGATCGGACAGCTGTTCTGCTGTGGTCGCGCCGGTCGTGAGGTCGACGGTCCAGCGGCCCAGATAGCTTGCCGCATTGGAGAAGAACAGCGCGGCCTGATCGCCCTCGTTGAAGTTGTTCTCCATCGGGAACGGCGGCTCTTGGAAGATCGGCGCGTCGAGCACGAGCTTGTCGCCGCGGAGGTTGGCGGTCATCGTGTGCATGACGTACTGCGGCTCGAGACCGGTCTTGATCCAGCGCACCTCGCCGTTGATGTCGTGGCGCGGAATCAGTGCGAGCGTGATCGGCAGGTCGACCTCCCAGCCGAAGACCGGCTTTCCCTTCTCATTCCTCTTGGCATCGATGATGAAGGGCTGGAAAGGCATCACCACCCACTCGGGCGTCAGCCAGATATCGTGGGCCACAGTGTTGTACGGTGCATCGTCGAGCGCACGCGAGAGCACCGTGCCGTCCGGCTGGATGTAGTGCATGGTGATGTAGGGCGCCTGGTCGCCGTAGGTCCAGCCGTACAGGATCCCGCTGTCCTCATCCCACTTCGGGTGGGCGCAGAAGGCGCCGTCGCCGTAGGCGACCTTGTCGTGGATGCCCCGCGACATCGCGGGCGCCCAGTCGACAATGCCCTTGGTCTCCAACGTGATCGGATCGATCACGCTGGGTGGGCCGCCGAGCTCACCTGAGGCGATGAGCTCACCGCGATGCGGGAAGATGTTGATGAAGTTCGTGCCCTGCGGCGTGTGCGCGTTCTCCGGCGTGCGCTTGACCGTGCCATAACCGTAGTCGCGGTAGTCGCCGAAGCCGCCATCAGAGTACTCGAACATGCTCCGGCCGTACTTCTCTTCGAGCAGGTACTTAGGCGTACGGATCCACCGGTTGCGGAAGTCGGCACGGCCGTTCTCGAAGACGAGGCCCTGCACCATGCCGTCCATGGCCAGCAGGGGGGTACCGCCCTGGGCGAACGGGCGCTTCCAGCACGGCCCGGTCCGATAAATGCCGCCGGCCAGATCCTTGGGAATCTCGCCGTGAGTGACGATGCACTCTTCCACGGTCGCTTCGAAACGCATCGGCGCAAATGGCCCCTTGGTAGTCACCGAGTCCGGTAACGCATAGCTCATCGGCTGTCCTGTTCGTCGAGGTGATCGGAACGCCCGGCACTGGACGTCCATGGTGTCGATGCTAGTCAGGAGGCGAGAAAATGTAAACGATCGCTCACAATATGACCCTCGCCGACGCCGTACCGGACAGTTGCTGACCGCCAGCAGTCTTACGCCGTTTCAGGATCAAAGCACTTCAGAGCTACTCTTTTGGCCGGAAGCCGCGACACGCCATGTTCGAAATCCCGACTCTTGTCGGACATATCACAGTCTGTAAACGATCACTCGCGTACCCGATCTGCGGTCCGAGCTACCGCCGCAACGCCCCGTCGAGTAGATGCTCGGCCGCCCGGGTACCGAACTCGACCGCGGTGTTCTGCCCCGCAGCTGACATGAAATCGGCGGCGTACTGGACCGGCGACTTCGGATCGAGAAGGGCGTTGAGCCGCCCGATCTCCCGATACGAACCGAGTCGCGTGAACGGCAACGCGCGCCGCCAGCGCGTGACGTGCGCGTAGTCCACCGTTGCCCGCAGTTCCGGAAACGACGCGAACACGCTCGCCAGCGTGTGTTCGACCAGCACCTCGTCGGGTGCGTCGATCATTCTCTCGGATGCCCCGGTCTCCCATAGACAGCTCAACAGCCCTCGGCCTGCGGGCGCACGATCGCGCGACTTGTTGTGATCCAAGAAGATCAGGGCGATGTCCGGGTTCTCCGATGACGGGTACATCAACAGAAAGGCCGGACAGTCGGGGGGCCGGCTGGTCCCGATCGCGACGCTGATGCATTGGGTGTAATCGAGACTGTCCGAAAGCGATTCGAGCAGATCCCGATCGTCGGGGCAGATGGCAACCGCTTCGGGGAGCACGCAGCTCACCACTGCGCCGTCGTAGTCCGAGACGCCGGTCGGGCGACTGACCCGGACCCCACCACCCGGCAGGCGTCGCACCTCCGTCACCGGCGTCGCGAGTTGCACCGGAACGCGTTCGCACAGCGCGTCCACCATGCGCGCCTGGCCGCCGGCCACCGTCTGGATCTTCGCCGTGAAGATGTTGGCGATGCCGGAGAACAGCTCGACCTTGGATACTTTGTCGGAGTTCGCGATGAGCATCGTCCGCACGATCGGCTCACACAGGTAGCTGTCCAGTTCCGCACCGAGTGCCCGCACGGCATAACCACGCGCACTCTCGGTGTCCAGAGGTGCGGACTTGGCCATGTCGGCGTAGTCCAGCCGTCCGCGCAGCTTGGCCATCGTGACGTCCACCGCCAGTCGGGCCACCCGCGCCTTGGCGCCCAGCGACAGCAGCGGCGTGCGGATACCGGTGCGAGCCATCCTGGTCATGTCCAGCAGATGGATCGTGCCGCTCCGTTGGATCCCGACATATGGTGCGGTATCGACGATTTCGATGCCCAGCTCGTCGGCCAGCCGCAGATATCCGTGATAGGTGGAGCCCAGCGCGGATGCGCCGGTGTCGATCGCGTAACCGCGCTCGCGTACGGTCTGCACCCTCCCACCCGCGGTACGGGTCGCTTCAAAGACGTCGACGTCACACCCTGCTTGCTTCAGCCGGTACGCGGCCGTCAGCCCGCCGAGGCCGGCTCCGACGACCGCCACACGACTCACCACCATCGCATCCTCCCGTTTTGATCGTCGACAAGTCGATCTGCTAACGACCGTTGACCCTACGATATTTGCGGCGTACTGTCTCAAAAACATCCCAGCGCAGGGGCCCGACATGACGATTCACACATCTGCACCGGAGCTTGCCGAGATCCGTTCGGCGGTACGGCAACTCGTCGATTCGTTCGGCGGTGCCGACTACTACCAGCACGAGGTGGACGCCGGTGGCCACTGCGGCGAACTGTGGCGTGCGATGGGATCCGGCGGTTACCTCGGGGTCCACCTGCCCGAAGAGTATGGCGGCGGCGGGCAGGGCCTGTCCGAGCTTGCGGCTGTCGTGGAGGAAACCGCGTTCGCCGGGTGTCCCCTGCTCGCACTTCTCTTCTCTGCGGGCGTCACCGGCACGATCCTGGATCGAAGCGCCAGCCCCGCCCAACGTGAGCGCTGGCTGCCGGGCATCGCGGCTGGTAGCACCAGACTGTCCTTTGCGATCACCGAACCGGACGTCGGGTCCAACAGCCATCGCATCGCCACCACCGCGACCCGCACCGGAGATCGCTACATCCTCAACGGGCAGAAGGTCTTCATCACCGGCATGGAATCGGCGGACTGGGTGATGGTGGTGGCCGCAACCGCCGACTGCGGACCCGGCCGGCTCTCGGTGTTGCTCGTGGAGACCTCATCGCCGGGCCTGACCTGGACGCCGATCCGCACGGTGATGAACCAGCCCGATCGCAGCCATCTGGTGTTCTTCGACGATGTCGAGGTGCCGGCCGACCAGCTCATCGGCGTGGAGGGTTCGGGCTTGAAGGTCGCGTTCACCGGTCTCAACACCGAACGCATCCTGACCAGTTCGATCTGCACGGGAGTCGGTCGCTACGCCCTGCACCACGCGGTGACCTACGCGAAGCAGCGCCAGGTGTGGGACCAACCGATCGGAGCGCATCAGGCGGTGGCCCATCCGTTGGCCGCCGCACACATCGATGTCGAAGCGGCGAGAGCGATCACCGATCGCGCTTGCGCCGGTTACGACGCGGGCGGCGACGTCGGCGAGTTGGCCAACATGTCCAAGTATCTCGGCGCCGCGGCCGGCTTGAAGTCACTCGACGCAGCGGTCAACACCCTGGGCGGCAACGGCGTCACCTACGAATACCGGCTGGCGCCTTACTACTGGCTCGTCCGCATGCTCAACATGGGTCCGGTCTCGAAAGAGATGATCCTGAACTTCGTCGCGGAGCGATCCCTCGGACTACCTCGGAGCTATTGACGCAATGGAATACCGAGTTCAACGCGTTCTCATTTGGACCGGGCCCGCCATGCTCGTCCTGTGGCTGGGCGCCTTCGTGTTCATCGCAGGGTTCATGCCACCGTCGGCCCCCAGCGACACCGCGAGTGAAGTGGTCGCCCGCTATGCCCGCGACCACGTCGGCATCAAGATCGGCATGGTGGTCTCCATGCTCGGGTCGGCGCTGCTGGTGCCCTGGGCGGTGGCCATCAGCGGCCAGCTCAAACGAATCGTCGGCGCCAAGGCATTGGCCGATGTCCAGATGGTCTCCTGTGCACTGCTGTCACTGGAGTTCATCACCCCGATCGGCGTATGGATGGCAGCGTCATTCCGATACGACGGTCGTGGACCAGAGATCACACAGGCGCTTCACGACCTCGGCTGGATCCTGTTCGTCACCGTCATCTGGTCGCTGTGGGTCCAGCTCATCGCCATCGGCGCCGCCATCCTGATCGATCGGTCCCCGGCACCGGTACTGCCGCGGTGGCTCGGCTACCTGCAGATCTGGGTCGCCCTTCTCATCCTCCCCGCAGGTGTGGTGCTGTTCTTCAAGACTGGGCCATTCGCCTGGAACGGTCTCGTCGGGATCTACATCCCTCTTGTCGGTTACGCAGTCTGGATGATCACGACGACGATCATCGTGGACCGCGCCCTGGTCAAGCAGATCGGCGAAAGTACCCGCGCAGCACGCGGCTGAACACGTCAGCGGGCGAACGTCGTAACCATATTGCGAAACGCCGCATCGCTTTCCGCGCCGCTGATCGGCGGCACGTACGGGGTGTGCAACACGATGTGCTCGAGCAGGCCGTCGAAACGCGCAAACTGCTCGCGGGCCTCGTCGGGTGTGCCACTGATCGCGAACGTGTCGAGCAGCGCGTCCGACGTCGCTTTCTCCAGGCCGGCAGGCCCTTCCGTGAACAGCGCCTGGACCACCGCATCCCGGTCGTCCTGCAGTCCCATGAACTCGATCACGGTGGCGCTGACCGGGAATGCCACGTAGTTGCCGACGTTGATGCGGGCGATCCGCCGAGCCTGCTCACGATCCTCGGACACACTGCACAGGATCAGCGACGCGATATCGACGTCAGCGGGATCCCGCCCCGCCTTCTTCGCTCCCGCAGCGATATTGGGCCGGACATGCTCGCTGACGAAACTGGGCGTGTTGAGGTAGCCCAGCACTCCGTCGGCCACTTCTCCCGCCATCTGCAGCATCGCCGGTTTGAGTGACCCCAGGTAGATGGGTATCCGCGGCCGTGCCAGTGTTCGCCCTCCCCACGGATTGAAGGGCGGCTGCGCCAGCGACAGGAAGCGGCCCTCGTGTTCGATCGGTTCGCCAGTCTCGAAGTGCCGCCACACCTTGCGAACCGCGTCGATGTACTCCCGCATCCTGGGCAGCGGATGGCTGATATCGGCCCCGTTGTACACATCGGTCCATCCGGCCCCGCCGGTGCTGATCCCCAATATCGCCCGCCCGCCAGAGATTTCGTCGACGTCAGCCGCGGCGTTCGCCATCTCGAACGGGGTGCGGCTTGCGGCCGTTGCGATCCCGGTTGCCAGCTGAATGCGTGACGTCGCTCTGGCGTTGAGTGCATGGGTGATGAAGGGATTGCGGAAGAATTCGTAGTCCCACAACGAATCGAATCCGGCGTCATCCGCGAGCGCCGCGAGCTCTGGGTAGCGGCCGTAAGGCTGGTTGAGCATCGGTAGCGACACACCGATACGACTCATGAGCACCTCCGAATTGGTCGGTGCAGATGACTATAGCGCGGTGTAAACGATCGTTTTCGGACTATTCGCGTCGCCGACCCCGCGGAATCGCGTACTGTGCCGCGATCCGGTTCCGGAATGCCCGGATCTCACCGGCGAAGTCATAGCCGTCGCGCCGAAGCGCCGATCGGAAGCACAGCCCGATCGCATACGACACGAATATCTCGGCCTCGCGGGCGGGATCGAGATCCGGCCGGACCGAACCGTCGCCCTGACCGGTCGACAGGTGGGCCGTCAACTCGGATTCGTACTCGGCGATCAACCGGTCGAACCAGCCCGCGAACCCCTGCAACGGGCCGGGCGTCTCGAACGTCAAAACGATCATCGCGCGCATGGTTTCGGGTTCCCGCTCGACGGCGTCGAGGAGATCGTCGAGTTGCCCGAGCACGTGGTCGAGTCCCGTTCCCGTGCGTTCACGGCGCACCGCGGGCAGCAGTTGACGAGCGAACTGCTCGAAAACGGTCTGCAGCAGGGCGTCTTTCGATCCGTATCGATCGCGCACCATATTGCGGCTGAAGCCGGCGTTGGTCCCGATCTCCGCGGCGGTGGTGCGCTCGTAACCCTGCTTGGCGAACAGCTCGATCGCCGAGGCGACCAGCGCGAGGGTGGATTCCTCGACGCGTTCCCGGTTCGACTTGGGCTGGCGCTTCACGACCGCGACCACAACCGGAGTCTATCCCATCATCTGTCATCCAACAGATATCTGTTCGGAAACAGAAAACGTCTGTTCACGAACAGACGATGGTGTTATCGTCGTCACATGCCCAATGAACGTCCGTTAACAACGGGCGTATCCACCCCGGTCGCGGCCGGTCCGAATCCCGATGACGCCGCACGCAATTGGGCCAAGGTATGGGTTGTCCACGGCTTCCTGTGGTTGGCATTGATCGCCTACTGCTGGTCGATGTGGGTGCTGTCCGGCGACTTCACGCCCAATACCCTCGGCCGGGGCCAGGAGCCCACCTGGTACGTCATTCTGGTCCGCGGCGTCGAGGTGGTCTTCGGGATCCTCATCACCGGCTGGATCCTGTGGCACTTTGTGATCGGCCCCAAACTCCGCACCGGCCGATTCAGCTTCGACGGCCTGTTCTTCCTGGCCGGCTGGCTCATGTTCTTCCAGGAGCCCTGGATCAACATGATCACCTACCAGTTCCAGTACGCGACAACGTTCGTCAACTTCGGCAGCTGGCTCCCCCACATCCCATGGTGGAGCGCCGGCAACGGGCAGCTGATCCCGGTGCCGATGGTGTACTTCACCGCCTACCTGTGGATGTGCGCGATGTCCGGGTACGCGGGCTCGAGGTACATGGCGTACCAGCGCCGCAAGGATCCGTCCCGGAGTGCGCTTCGTCTGATCTTGCAGACCTACCTGGTGATGATCATCGGCGACATCATCGTCGAGCTGCTGATGACCAGAACCCAGCTGATCAGTTATTCGTCGACGATCCCGGCGCTGACGATCTTCGCAGGCACCGACCATCAGTGGCCACTCTACGAAATGTTCAGCTGGCCAGGAACTTTCATCATCCTGTCCTGTCTGCACTTCTTCCGCGACGACACCGGCCGGTCGTGGCCCGAGCGCGGCATCGACAAGCTCAACTTCAAGCGTGAGGGCGTCAAGACCTTCGCACGGTTCTGCGCCATCGCCGGCTACTGCCAGCTCGCGATCCTCATCGCCTTCAACATCCCCTACTCGCTGTACGCACTGCATTCCGGACCGATGCCGAAGCCGTTCATCGAACGCGAATGGCGTAACGGCGGCGTATGCGGACCGACGACCGCCTTCGACTGCCCCGACCCGACCAAGCCCATCTCACGGGAGTCCGCTCCCGAACGTCCCGAGCTCTTACCTGAGAGGAATCCATGACAGCACACAGCACGGCGGCGGTGATCGGTGGCGGTGCCGCCGGCATGGCGGCCGCGTACGAACTCAAGAAGGCCGGCTTCGCCGTCACCGTGTTCGAAGCCCGCGACCGGGTCGGTGGCCGAATCTGGACGGTCCGCAAGGGCGACTTCGTGATGGATCTGGGGACCGCGGTCTATCTGGGGACCTACCGCGAGGCTGTCGCGATGATCCACGAGGTGGGGCTCACAGGAGAATTCGTCGAGACCCCGGTGATGTTCGGGATGCCGCGGCAAGGTACCCAGCACTACCTCGACCTTGCCAAACCCATCAGGTCGAGTATCGCGACCAAGGTGATTTCGTGGCCCGCGAAGATCAAGGCCCTTCGCCTGTTCGCCGACGTCTTCAAACACCGGGCTTCCCTGGGCTACGACACCTATGACGGACTGGCGGAAATCGACACCGAGACGGTGCTCGACTACAGCCAGCGGGTGCTGAACACCGAGCTCGCGCGCTATATCTCAGCGCCCTTGGTCAGTGGCACCTGGGTGCACGAAGACCACGACACCTCGGTTGCCTTGCTGCACTGGACTGTTCGCAACATGCTGGTCAAATCGGTCTTCAACCTGACATCCGGCGTGGCCGGTCTGCCGGTGAAACTCGCGACCCTGGTGGACACCCGACTCGAACACACCGTCACCAATGTCACCGACTCGGGCGGGACCGTCGAGGTGACCTACTCCTCGCCGTCGTCGGGTGGCGAACGCACCGAGACATTCGATGCCGCCATCATCGCGACAACCGCGGCACCGGCCCTGTCCATGTACCCGCAGATGGACGACAACCACCGCGGGCTCTACGAGACCGCCCGCTATCACCGGCTCGGGAACGTCTCACTGGGCTTTTCGGCGAGGCCCGACGACCCGGGCACGTTCTCGATGATCTCGCCCTACGACGACCCCGACACCATCGCGGTGATCGCCGATCACAACAAGGCACCTGGGCGCGCACCGGCGGGCAAAGGGCTGATCTCCGTTCTACTGTCGCCGTCCTACCTCGATCGCACCGATGACAAGGACGACCAGCACCTCCTCGACCATGCCCTGGAACGCGTGGCCTACTACTACGGGAACGTGCCCGGTGAGCTCGAGGAGTACGCGCTCATGCGCTGGCCGGAATCGGTTCCGGTACTCGGCAAGGGCCGCTTCAAAGTGATTGCCGACTTCCGCAAGAAGATCGACCACGGGGCCCGCGTTCAGTTCGCGAGCGATCTCGACCGCATCCCGGGCCTCAACGGTGCGCTGGTCAGTGGACAGGAAGCCGCCGCTCGGGTGAGCCGGCAATTCGCCAACCGCGTGGTCGTGCCGGCGACATGACAACCATCAACCTGGCGATCGCCGAACCGCCGTGGACAATGACCACACCGGGCGCCCCGCAGCTCGTCATCACCGTGATCCTCGGCGTCGTCGTGGGCGCCTTCGCCATCGCGGCGCTGATCGAATGGCGGCGCTCCGGCCATCCGACATTCCTCCTGATGCTCGTCGGCGGTTACCTCTGTTCCTTCAACGAGGCCACCGTCGACGTACTCGGGCACTGTCATTTTCCTGGTGACGGCGTGATCGCCTACCGCTTCTTGGACCGCAGTGTGCCGGTGTGGGTGGTGCTCGCGTACGTCGTGTTCTTCGGCGGGCTGTCTTATCTGATGGCCAAGGCATTTCGCAAGGGCGCCAGCCGCTCTCAAATGTGGTCGGGCATCGCGGTCTTCGGTGTGCTCAACGTGCTGCTCGAGATCCCGATGCTCGGCTCGGGTCTCTACGTCTACTACGGCGACCAGCCGTTCACTGTAGCCGGCTTCCCGATCAGCTGGCTGGTGATCAACAGCCTGGGGTCGCTGTTCGCCGCCGTCGTGGTGACGCGCCTGGATTGGCTGTTCACCGGCACCCGCCAGCTGTTGATCGTATTGGTCCCATTCGTGACGTACATGTCGTCATGGGTGCTGGCCATGCCCTACTTTGCCGTCACCAATACCGACGCTCCCAGCGGTGTGCGCATGATCGCCGCCGCAGTCAGCATCGTGCTCGGCTTGCTCGCCACCGACGTCCTGATCCGATTCGGCACGGGCCAGCTGCGCCTGATTCCCCCGCCGGAGAACGCCGCCAACAACCGCGAAATGGTGCAATCATGATGAGCAACAACATCTTCGACTATATCGTCATCGGCGCCGGGCACAACGGCCTGTCCGCGGCGTGCACACTGGGCGAGTCGGGCCGGTCGGTCGCGGTCGTCGACCAGCTGCCGTTCCTCGGCGGACTCTCCGCGAGTCGCGCCTGGGTGCCGGAGGCTCCCAACCATCTGTTGTCGGTGGGCGCGATGGACGACATGCTGATGGCTCAGACTCCTCTCACCGAGGAGCTGGGTCTGAAAAGGTATGGCTACCAACCCATCCCCTTGGATGCCCCCTACGGGTGGATCAACGAGGACGGCGAGACGCTCTTGCTGTTCCGGGACTTCGACCGGGCTCTTGCCGATATCCGTTATTTCAGCCCGAAGGACGCCACGACCTACGCCGAGATCAAGCCGACGCTGGACATGATCATGGATCTCGTCGAGCGACTCGTCGTCCGGTACCCGACGCTGACCAAAGGTGATCTGGCCAAACTGGCCGTCAAGCTGGTCCCGGATCGCACATCGCGCGCGCTGCTGTCCAAGATGCTCGTCCTGAGCGTGTTCGAGATGATCTCCGAGACGTTCGAAAGCGATGCGATGCGCGGCCTTTGGGCGTACTGGACCTCCATGCTCGGGCCGGCCGACCTCGAGGGCACCGGCGTCTACCTGATGGGATACCACGCCACCCACCGCAAGCAGGGTGTCCTGCGCCCACGGGGCGGAATGACCGGCCTGATGAACGCGTTTGCGGGTAAGATCGCCGCACAGAACGGCGAAATCCGCCTGGGCGCAGGCGTTGCGGAGATCACCCTCTCCAGTGGCCGCGCCGTCGGCGTCCGGCTCACCGACGGCACTGAAATACAGGCCCGCCACGGCGTTTTGGCCAGCTGCGCGCCGCAGGTCACGCTGTCCAAGCTCCTGCCGGAGGGCACACTCGATCAGCGGTTGACCAACAAGGTGGCCATGATCCCGGCCAACGGCGTCAACGTCGCGGCGTTCAAGATCGACTTCGCCGTCGCCGGCCGCATCGACTATCCCAAGGCGGCAGCCAAAAGGCGCGATGGATTCGACGTGCGCCGCACCACGTTGATGACCGGCACCCTCGAAGAGCACTACCAACACCTGCTGACCACCAAGCGGGGCGAGATCGCCGAGTCGCCACCGGTATACATGGCGGTTCTGTCGGCCAGCGACCCGACGATCGCCCCCGAAGGGCAGGACGTTCTCTACCTGCACTCGAATGTCCCTGCCGACCCCATCGGTGGGTGGGAGGCCAACAAGGACCTCTACACCCATACCATCGTGAAATCCGCCGAACGGTTCCTCTCCGGTCTGGACGCCGAGATCGGGCGAGTCGTGCACACCCCCAAGGACTTCGAGGATCGCTTCAGCACCCCGAAGGGTTGCTACTTCCACGTCGACATGACGCCGCTGCGGTTAGGCACCAACCGGCCCGCCCGTGAACTCGGCGGTTATGCGACCCCCGTCCCGGGACTGTATCTGGCCGGTGCCGGATCGCATCCCGGCGGCACCGTCAACGGCTGGTGCGGGCGGCTGGCCGCACAGACCGCGATCGCCGACGAATCCTAGAGAGGGCCAACGTCATGCGACACATGAACATCACCGCCCAGAAGATCTGTGTCTGGTGCGGTCCGGTGATGATCTTCACCTGGGCCGCCGCATTCGCGTTCCTCTGCAAGTTCATCCCGCCGCCGGCACCGTCGCTGACCCGCGAACAGCTGGTGGCTCAGTTCAGCGAGAACACCAACCTGATCCGGCTCGGCCTGGTGATCAGCGTGTTCATGTGCGCGCTGCTGGTGCCGTTCTGCGCGGTGATCGCCGCGCAGGTACGCCGCATGGAAGGCGTCCGCTCCGTTCTCGCCGAAACCCAGCTGATCTCCGGTGGGCTGCTGTGCGTCGAGTTCCTGCTGCCGTTCGCGGTCTGGCAGACGGCGCTGTACCGGCTGCACGAGTGGAGCCCGGAGATCGTCCAAATGCTCAACGACATGGCCTGGTTGACGTTCCTCGGCATCATCTCCTCGGCCTGCGTCCAGGTCGCGGCGCTGGGACTGGCCGTCCTCCTCGACAAGGGGGACAAGCCGGTATTCCCGCGCTGGTTTGGCTATTTCAACATCTGGGTGTCGATCATCTGGATCCCGGCCGCCATCATCCCGTTCTTCAAGTCCGGCCCGTTCGCCTGGAACGGCGTGGGTTCCTGGTGGATTCCGCTGTGTGTGTATTTCAGCTGGTTCGTCATCACGGTCGTGTTGTTGCTGCGGGCGATCGCCGATGACGAACGCCAGCAGACCGCCCCCGTCGCCACCGCTAGGAACACACCGGCAGTTCCGGTCGGCTGACAGCCGGCGGTGACGTCCCGGTCGTCATCGCTGTGAACAGCTTCGCGATCCGGCGGGCGGCTCTTCGCGGCGGTCCCGCCCTGACCGGCGCCAACAACGCATCGTCCGCCCGAATTTGCTTCACCAAAGTCCGTTAACGACAGTTCATATCGGGGTACCGTCAACGCAGATGCCACGCTATAGTTATTTTTGAGATGACCAGTCACGTTATTCCTGAGTTGCTTCGTGCCAGAGCCGGAGCCACACCCGACCGGGTGTGTTGCGCCATGGACGAGAAGACCTACACCTACGCCGAGATGGATCGCATCTCGGATCGGATCGCCGCAGGGATCGCCGGCCTGGGCGCCGGTCCTGGTGAGCGCGTCGCGACGTTGGCACCCAACCGGCCCGAGCTGCTGGAGCTCTTCTACGGGCTGGCCAAGGGCGGGGCCGCGCAGGTCCCGCTCAACGCCTATCTCAAGGGTGAATTCCTGCTGCACCAGCTGCGCCAGTCCCGATCACGCGTACTGGTCACCGATGCCGCCGGCCGGGCCGCCCTGGCCCCGATCCGCGCGCAGCTACCCGAGTTGCACACGGTCATCATGCTCGACGACGACGAGGACGACGAGATCGCGTACACAGCCATCCGCGATCACGACGGCCCTGTGCCGGCGCTGTCACTTTCACCCGCCGACACGATGTCGATCCTGTACACCTCCGGCACGACGGGGCTTCCGAAGGGATGCGTCGCCAGCCACGGGTACTACCTCCGTAGCGCGCAAGTGCTCGGCGACGCACTGGAGATCGACGACTCCGATGTGCTGCTCGCCGGACTACCGCTGTTCCACGCCGGCGCCCGGCTGGTAACCGTCACGCTGCCCCTGCTGTTCGGTATCCCCGCCTACCTCGAGGGCACGTTCAGTGCCCGTGGCTATTTCCCGCACGCCAGGGAAGTCGGGGCTACCGTGATGATCGCGGTCGGCGCGATGGGCGCCGCGATCCTGGCGACCGACCCCACCGATGGCGATCGGGACCACAGCGTCCGGCGGATCATGTGCGCTCCGCTGTCCCTCGAGTCGCAGGCCATGTTCCGGCAGCGCTTCGGCGTGGAACCCTGGGTGGATGTATTCGGCCAAACCGAATGCATGCCGATGACGTTGACCGCACTGTCATCGGACCGCCGGGATCCGAACGGCTGCGGGATCGCCGCCCCCGACCTCGAAGTCGCGCTACTCGACCCCGACGGCAATGTGCTCGAGGGCGAGGCGTCCGGCGAGATCTGCATCCGGCCGCTGGCCCCGCACGCCATGTTCGAGGGCTACTTCGAGCAGCCCGAAGCCACGGTGGAGGCATTCCGCGGATTGTGGTATCACACCGGCGATTTCGGTCGCCGGCTGCCCAGCGGTGCCTTCGCCTTCGTCGACCGATTGAAGGACTGCTTGCGCCGTCGCGGTGAGAACATCTCCAGCTTCGAAGTCGAACAAGCCATCGACCATCACCCCGCCATCGTCGAATCCGCCGTACACGCAGTGCCGTCCGAGCTCGGTGAAGACGACCTCAAAGCCGTCATCGTGGTCAGCAGCCCGATCAAACCCGCCGAGCTGTTCGACTTCTTCAAGAACTCACTGCCCTATTTCGCGATCCCCCGGTACGTCGAGGTCATCGATGCATTACCCCGCAACGGGGTCGGCCGGGTGCTCAAACACAAGCTGCGCGATATCGGAACCGGCGGCAACACAGTTGATTTCGAAGAGCTCAACCTCACGGTCGCGCGAGAGGACCGGCGCTAGCCATGGACTTCACCTTCACACCGCAGCAACAGGACCTGCAGGCCCGCGCGGAGAAGCTGGGCCGCTCGTTCGCCGACGAAGCCCCGTCCTGGGACGAGTCTGATCAGGCGCCCTACCGGGAGATCTTCGAGCGGGTCGGCGCAGAAGGATTCTTCGGGATCGCGATGCCGACCGAATACGGCGGCCAAGGCGGCGGTGCGCTCGAATACCTGATCGTTGTCGAGGCACTGTTCCGCCACGCCCAGTCCTGGTTGCCGCCGGAACCGGTGTTCTGCACCAGCGGCCCCGGCCCCTCGATGCTGCTACTCGGAGACGACGCGGTGAAGGAGAAGTTCCTCCATGACATCGTGGCGGGCCGCCGCGCCTGCAATATCGCACTCACCGAACCCGATGCCGGATCGGCGCTGACCCACCTGACCACCACGGCGGTGCGCGATGGCGACGATTTCATCGTCAACGGCCACAAGAGTTTTCTCACCGGGTCGAATGTCAACGACCTCAATGCCACCTTCGTCCGATTCGATGACATCCCCGGTGCCAAGGGAATTGGTGCCCTCGTCGTCGACACCGCGATGCCCGGCGTCGAGATCCGCCGAGGCCCGGTGTTCATCGGCGACCGTGGCATCCATCACGGCGAGATGATTCTGACCGACGTGCGGGTGCCCGCCGAGAACATCATCGTCGGGCCCGGCCAGTTCGCCCGGCTGATGACCGCGTTCAACCTGGAGCGGTTGCACAACTGCGGATTCTGGCTCGGATTCAGCCAGGCCGCCTACGACGAGGCGGCGGCCCACACGCAGCGGCGCGAGGCCTTCGGCAAGCCGGTCATCGAGTTCCAATCCGTCTACCACAACCTCGCGGACATGTGGGTGCAGATCGAGGCCCTTCGCCTGCTGGCCTACCGGGCGGCGGCCTCGGCGATCGACGGCCGCTTCCCCCGGCTCGCCGAGGTCACCCAGGCCAAACTCTTCGGCGCCACGGTCGGCCCGCAGATCACGCTCAAAGCGATGGAACTGCACGGCGGATACGGTCCGACAACCGATTTCGCCATTCAGCGGATTCATCGCGATTGCGTGACCAATGTGGTGGCCGGCGGCGCCCCCGCTGTCCTGCGCAACGGCGTCGCAGCGGGACTGTTCCCTGACCGGAGGTTTCCGCAGGGATGAGCCTGACCGTCGAACAACTCGATTTCCAAACGGCGGTCCGGGATTTCTGCGCACGCGAGTGCGCGACCCGCGAGCAGCGGGAAGCGCTGCTCGACCCCGATGAAGAAGACCAGTCGACCCGGCTGTACGGCAAGCTCGCAGACCTGGGTTGGCTCGGTGTCGCCATTCCCGAGGAATACGGCGGATCGGGCGGCACCTACGTCGAGCAGACGATCCTGTTCGAGGAGTTGTGGCGTGGCCTGGCCCCGGTGAAAGCACTCGGTCCGACAACGACGGTGGCCGGGTGCTACAAGCGGTTCGGATCCGAAGACCAGAAGCGCGAGGCACTGGCGGCGATCGCCGACGGTGAGATCATGTCCATCTCGATCTCCGAGCCCGGCGCCGGTTCCGACGTAGCCGCGATCATGTGCACAGCCACCCCGGTCAGCGGCGGTTACGTCCTCAACGGCCAGAAGACGTGGTGCTCATACGCGCACCGCGCAACCCGGATCCTGTTGGTCGCGCGCACCAGCCGCGAGGCCAAACCGCATGCCGGGCTGACTATTCTGCAAGTGCCTGCCGATGCCGATGGCGTGGAGACGCGCCGTATCGCAACCTTGGGCGGCCGCGAGGTCAACGACGTCTTCTTCACCGATTGCTTCGTCTCTGACGACAATGTCGTCGGAGATGTCGGCCGCGGCTTCCCGCAGATCATGGCCGGACTGGACGGCGAACGCCTCCTCGGTGCGGCCGTCGGCCTCGGTCTGGGTCAACGGGCGCTCGACGACACCATCGCCTACGTCAAGGAACGCAAGCAGTTCGGCAAGGCGATCGGGACCTTCCAGGCGTTGCGGCACCGGTTGGCCGACCTCGCCACCGACCTGGAGTGTGCACGCCTGCTCACCTACGAGGTCGCCGCGCGGCTGGAGCGTGGGGCCGATCCGGTCACCACACGGCTGACGTCGATGGCGAAGGTCAAGACATCCGAGGTCGCCAAGCAGATCGCGCTCGAAGGTATGCAGATGATGGGCGGCTACGGATATGCCTGTGAGTACGACATGGAAAGCCACGTCCGGCATTCCCTGGTCCTGCCGATTTATGCCGGCACCAACGAGATTCAGCGAGAGATCATCAGCGGCTCACTCGGCCTGCGGTGACACTGCGAGGAGAAATCGATGACGTCCCTGACCGATGAACTGACCGACACCGACGTCCTGGTCACCCGCGACGGACCTGTCGGCATCGTCACCATCAACCGGCCGCACCGGCTCAACGCCGTCACGCCGGCCGCCGGCGACCGGCTGTCGGCGGCGTTCCAGTCCCTGGAGGCCGACCCTGACGTTCGCGCCGTCGTCCTGACCGGTGCCGGACGCGGGTTCTGCGCCGGCGCCGATATCTCCGGCGACGTCGGCAACGCGCGCGATGTTCTGCTGCACACCTGGAATCCCCTGGTACAGATCATGGTTGGCCTGGAGATCCCGATCATCGCCGCACTCAACGGGGTCGCGGCCGGAGCGGGGGTTTCGCTCGCCCTGGCATGCGACCTCCGGGTGGCTGCAGAATCCGCACGAATTCAGCTGTCCTTCACCAAAATCGGGCTGCTGCCCGACGCGGGTCTGACCTGGTTCCTCCCTCGCATCGTGGGGCTCGGGCGCGCCAACGAGCTGGCACTACTCGCCCGGGACATCCATGCACCCGAAGCACTGGACTGGGGACTGGTGAACCGGGTGTGCGACGACGGCACCGCGATGGACACCGCGATCTCGATGGGTCACGACATCGCGGCACTGGCCGGCAGCGTGGGTGCGGTCAAACTTGCACACCGACGGTCCTTCGATGCTGCCCTGCCCGACCAGCTCGACTTCGAGGCCGACACCCAGGGCTGGCTCCAGCAACAACCTGACTTCGCCGAAGCAACAACGGCTTTCGCCGAGAAACGCGTTCCGGTCCGAGCAAGCCGGACACCAGGACACCTGCCGTGACCGCGCACATCAACGTGCCTGCATCTGGGTGGGGCTGATGTTCCTGCCGCTGTTCTGGCTGGGCCTGATGGTGGCAGGGTGGTTCCCACCGCCGACACCGAACATGACGGCCACCGACGTCGCGCAAATGTTCGCCGACGACCGCGCGCGGATCCGCATCGGAGTGCTGATCCTCACCAGCGCCGCTCCCCTGCTGGCCTGCTACGGCGCCGCGCTGACCCACCAGATCAAGCGCAGTGTCGGTGCAGGGTCACCGCTGGCGACCGCGCAAAGCCTAGTCGCGGCGTGCCTGATCCTGGAATTCATCTTCCCCCAGATGATCTGGCAGGCCGCCGCGTTCCGCGGTGATCGGGATCCCGCTTTGGTCCAGCTCTGCTATGACATCGGCTGGCTGCTGTACATCGGCGTGGTCGGGACGGCGATTGCGCAGATGGTGCTCTGTGGCGTGGCGATCCTGCTGGACCGCAGACCCCAGCCGCTCATCCCGCGGTGGGCGGCCTACATCTGCTTCTGGGCGGGCCTGGGGGTGGCCGGCGGTTCGTTCTGTGTGTTCACCCAGACCGGACCCATCGCCTGGAACGGCCTGATCGCGTTCTGGCTGCTCGCTGTCGCGTTCTTCGTGTGGATGCTGACGATGAGCGCAACGATGCTGCATGCCAACCGGATTCCGATGGAATCCGGCCAACCACTGGCGACGCCTGCATAGGAGGCACCGTGTCCGGACCCATCGCAACGAAACTCAAGACAGCGAGTCAGGTGGGCCGGATCGGCGCCCATGTGCTGTACGAGCAGCTACGTCGACCCAAGCCGACGTCGCTGGCCGAGATACCTCCGTCGGTCGATGCCCTCACGCCGGAGTGGCTGACTGCCGCCCTGTGCAAAGGTCACCCGGGTGCCTGGGTGACCGGCGTATCGACCACCTCGGGCAGCGACGGATCGACCACCCGGCGGGTGCTCCGGATCGACTACAACGACGTCGGCCGGGCTGCCGGACTTCCGACCTCGGTGTTCTGCAAGTCGACACCACGCTTCACCTCGCGTGCCGTCACCGTCCCTGCCGCCGCGCTGGAATGCGAAGCGCTGTTCTACGACCGGATCCGACCGGGGCTGGACCTCGACGCGCCACACGGCTACTACCTGGCCGTCGACAATCGATCGGGTAGATCGATGTTTCTGATGGAGGATGTCGCGACCACCCGGGGTGTGGTTTTCGGCGATCCCACCAAGCACTACATCGACCGTTCGCGCGCCGAGTCTATCGTGACCACGTTGGCGACACTGCACGGAAAGCTCTGGGAAAGCCCGCGCTTCGCCGGCGATCTGGCTTCTGTCAAAGACACCCTGCGGTGGCAGACCGACGTCAACGACACGATCGCCTTCCCCAAACGCACTGTGATCGGGTTCGATCGCGCGGAGTCGGTGTTTCCCAGTGCGTTCCGCACCCGGCGGGGTGACATCTTCGACGCGCTGATGACATCGTTGGCCCTGCACAAATCCGCCCCGACGACGCTGCTGCACTCCGACGTTCACTCACGCAACTGGTATCTCACCCCCGATGGCGGTATGGGCCTGTACGACTGGCAGCTGATCAGTCGAGGATCGTGGGCGATGGATGTCGCCTACGCGCTGAGCTCGGCACTGACCGTCGAGGACCGACGCGCGTGGGAACGCGACCTCATCACCCTCTATGTCGATCGACTGGCCGCAGCGGGCGGACCACCATTGACCGCCGACGACGCCTGGCTGACCTACCGCCAGCAGCCGTTCCACGGTCTGGTGTTCTGGCTCTACACCATCGGCGCGGGCCGTATGCAGCCGGCGATGCAACCTGACGAGGTGTCACTGGCCAACCTCGAGCGGATGACGAACATGATCGTCGACCTGGACAGCTTCGATGCGTTACGGCGATAGTCGCCTGGCGTAGCCGGCTGCGGAATATTGCCGCTCCTCGTCCCTGATCGCCCGGAACAGCATGAGCGACAGGGTGATCATCCACACCGTGAAGACGGCCACCGGTATCCAGAACGCCAGCAAGCCATTCCACGCCAGCACGCCGTCTTTGAAGAACGGGATCAATGTGCCGGGCAGGAAGATCAGCTGCGCCCACAGGTTGAACCAACCGAGCCAGCGGGGAAAGACCGGATGTGGTGATCGGTCACCGAAGATGGCGAGCGTGATCGCCAGTCCCTGGACCGTGATGACGGGCACCGGGATGAGAAAGCACAACCACGCCAGATCGTTGAGCCGCTGAGTGATCTCGATATTGTCCTCGGGGCGGAAGGCCGCCGCCTGCCAGAACACCGAGGGCATGACGAAGATGATGATGAATGCCGCCCCCAACGCCAGCTGGGTATAGGCCATCACCGACGAACGGCCTTCGATTCGCTTGAGCTGTACGGTGATCACTGCGGTCCATGCCCCGTAGAGTGCGCCGCCGGCAAGGACGCACACCATGCCCGCCCGGATCCCCACCGCGTTGTCGGCATAGCGCGCAGCAACCTCGGCCGGTCCCAGGCTCGGGGCGATGGGCGGGATGAACCGGGCCAGGGCCAGCAGCCCGACCAACCAGACGAGGGCCGCGACCGGACCGGCCCACGCACAGATCCTCTGGTTTCGCGCGTTCACTGTCGCTTACCGATTGCGCCGCACCAGCTCCGCGGCGGCACGCTCGCCCCAGCGCGTCGCCGATTCCATCGAACCCGCACCGAACAGATCGCCGGCGACCTTGACCGGCCCATCATGTGGCAGCGCAGCAAGCAGACCGCGGGAGTGTCGCCAGAAGCCGGGGTCGGCCAGGTAGCCGGCCACCGGCCACCTTGTCACCACGCTCATATCGCGATGGCCGGCAAGTTCGGGGCAGAGCCCCTCGACGATGCCGGCCGCCCACAGTTCCAGTTCACGATCGGTCCGGTCGAGGTAACCGTCGGTGACAGTGGTGTCGGTGTAGATCGTCACCAGGCTGTGGCCGGCTGGGGCACGGTCGGCACACTTGTTGTGCTGCATGAAGATCAGCAACGCTTCCCGGTTCTCCACGGTGGGAACCAGGACCGGGTACGCGGCGGTCGCAGCGCGGACGGAGTAGCCGAGCGAAACGCTGATCAGTTTGACGTGGCGCAGTTTGTCGCCGAAGGCGGGTGAGGCGGACGACAGCGTCGGCCAGATCTCGGTCGCGCGGTTGTACATCGCGCCGATCACGCAGCCGTCGGCGGCGATCTCGTGCTCGCCCGACTGATCGCGGTATCCGACGCTGACACCCGTCGCGGTCTCGTCGACCCGGGTCACCGTGGCGCCGTATCGCACGTCGAGCCTCTTGGCGAGTTCGTCGGTGACGAATCCGAGTCCGCCACGCACCGTTTGCAGCGAACTCGACCACGCGCGAAGGGCGCCGAGCACGTTCACCGTCGATGCGTTGGCCGCGCCGCTTCCCACCGTCAGCCGCATCAGAGGGTCGATCAGGTAGTCGGCGACCTCCCCGCCGAATTGCTCGGCCGCGAAATCCGCGGCGGTGTGCTCCGGGTCGTCGAGCGAAGCCGAGCTGACCATGTCGTAGGAGTCGACGCCCGCAATAGCCGAGCGCTGCCGGAGAATTCCGGCGATCATCCGGAGCTTCGCACCCCAGGACAGCGCGGGCGTGAACGGAAGACGCCAGGGCTTGCCGGGATCGATATCGATGATCCGGCCGTCGCGCACGAGTCCGATCACCGCGGCAGTGTCGGCGACGCGTCCCTGCAGGCCCAAGTCTGCGATGAGCTTCAGATAATGCGAGTAGCCCGCGGTGAGCGCGTCCGGACCGGTGTCGACGACATAGCCACCGTGCACCTCGGTGCCCACCCGGCCGCCCGGCCGTGGGCCGGCCTCGAGCACGACGACCGTCGCGCCGCTCTCCGCCAGCCGGTAGCCGGCCGTCAAGCCGGACAGTCCGGCACCCACCACAACCACTGAATCCATCATCGCTCCGATGCTCCAAATTGTGAACGATCGTTAGCGTAACGTAACCGGCGTCACCCCGGAAGATCCGCGGTGGAGCGCCTCAGCGAGGCGCCCCTGCGCTAACGTGGACGCGTGGCGACCACACGAAACGAGCGTTCAGAGCGGATTCTTCGCGCGGCGATGCACCTGTTCCACGAGCGCGGGTACGACGGCGTCGGGGTCGATCTGATCGGTGAGCGGGCCGGAATGTCGGGCCCCGCGATCTACCGCTACTTCAGCGGCAAGGACGAAATCCTGATCACCCTGGTGGACGAGGCCATCGATCGCGTTCTGATGTCGACCGGCGGCGAATTCGACAACCCCCGGGACGAGCTCGAACACCTCATCCGCGGCCATGTGCAGCGCGCCCTGGAGGAACGCGAGCTGATGAGCGTGTGGACCAGGTCGCGTAACTCGATTCCGCAGCAGTACCGTCCCCGGCTGCGCTCCCGCATCAACAGGTATATCGACCGCTGGGTCGACTGCCTGGACGCGTGCTACCCGGGCAACGACCGCGACCTTCTGATCAGCGCTGTGCACGCCACCCACGGGTTGATCGATTCCACCGCGTTCTGGCCGAGCCAGTCGTTGAAGCTGCCCGCGCTCGACGACGTCTTGACGGGGATGGCGCTGTCCGGCCTGGAATGGCTGGCACAGGATCGCCGGCCCGCCGC
Organism: Mycolicibacterium vinylchloridicum; assembly: GCF_013404075.1. Taxonomy (GTDB): domain Bacteria; phylum Actinomycetota; class Actinomycetes; order Mycobacteriales; family Mycobacteriaceae; genus Mycobacterium; species Mycobacterium vinylchloridicum. The sequence continues at coordinate 126,700 of NZ_JACBJQ010000003.1, read as the reverse complement.
CGCCCGCAAGCCGGCGCGAAAGGCAAACGCCGGCCGATCGGCCTGAGTCAGGCGTGTCGCGCCACAACGATCGTTAGCGGCGATTGTTCGTCCGCCCGACCGGCCCCAACGACGGGTATCACTGCGCCAGTGCGTGAGTGGCGGGCCGCGTCGTCCATGACGCGAACGGTACGCCCGCCCGGCGCGCGTCGGCGATGACGACGAAGCTCCACCCACACGCCGCGACACAGATCCCGACATACGGCCACGAGTGGAAGAACCCACCACCGAAGAACGCGATCGAGACAATCGAATAGCACACCGCCATCACGCTGTAGCAGATCCATTCCAGCATCGACTGGCCGCGGCCGTCCGGCCGGCGGCCCAGGAGCGCGCTGGCCGACGGCGCACCCCACAACAGCGTCGCCATGAACGACAACAGGTACAGGTCATCGGCGAGTGCGCCCTTGACCAGTGCCCAACTGATCACGCCTGCCGCGAGCGCGCCCAGAATCCGAAGTCGATGTTGTGCGTCGGTGCGCCCGGGCGACAGTTCGTCACGCCCGTATCTCATGGTCTGCCAGGCATACACGGTCTCGGCGAGGAACGTCACGACGATCGCGAACCAGAACATCTGCATGAACCAGTGGTCATACCGTCCGCCGAACCAGTCATTGAAGTGCAGCAGGTACGAGCCGTCGTGCGGCCACCACAGTGCGGTCATCCACAGCGCCATCGGGTAGACGCAGTCACGTCTGCCCATCCTCGCGCCCTCGATGAAGAAGACGAACATCGCCAGGATCGACAGCCCACCGATCGCCACAACCGCGACCGCATTGGCCGATATCGCAGCAAGGACCGTAGCCGGATCGTAGGTGCCCATGTTTTTGAAGCTTAGCAACTCAAAAATAAGCCTCGCCGGAGATTCCGTGGTCGCCCAGTAGTCTGTCACCCGTGGTCACGCCCCGTTCCGACAGCGGCGGGGATCTTCGCGCCCGCATCCTGAAGGCCGCGCACGATCTGTTCACCAAGCAGGGCTTCCAATCGACTACCACCAAAGAGATCAGCGCGCGGGCCAAGGTCGCCGAGCCGACGGTCTTTCGCCATTTCGGCTCCAAGGTCGAGCTGTTCGAAGCCAGCATTCTCGAACCGTTCAACCGGGTCGTGGACGAGTGGACACGGTCATGGGACGCGATGCCGACCGAGATCACCCTCGAACAGCTCGCCGAGGATCTTGTGGACGGCCTGTACACCCTGATCTGGGAGGATCGCCGAGTCTTCCGGGAGCTGCTCGCCGCGCGTTCCGATCCGCAAGCGGCGCTGCACCAGTCGGCCGTCGCGATCAGCGCACAATTCCGGGAGGGCTTCAGCGCCGTTCTCGACGTCGGGGTCGACATCGCGCGCTCCAGGGAACTCGTCTACGTCGACCCGCCGGCCACGATCGGCGCGGTCGCCAGCATGATCATCGGCTCGGTCCTGTTGGGTGATTGGGCCTATCCGGCGAACCGGCGTACCCCTGGCCGAACCCGCATGGTTCGCGAGATGGCGCGGCTGATCGTCGACGGTATCGCCCACCGCCATTCCTGACCCGCGGCAGCGACGCACGTCGACTGAGCGCTCATCGACATCCCTAATCACTTTTATAGGATCTAGCGTCTCACATATCCGACAGGCACCGCTGAACGCGGATAACATGGCTGATGGGTTGCAAGTACGACTATTGATGTCAGTGGTTGCTGACGTTATATTGGCGGGGTAACGCACGTCACAACGCAGCCGTTGGACGAGAGGAATCCCATGACTCGGCACCTGGATAACCCCATCACGGCCACCTCGGCCCCGGTCGACTCCGCATCCCAACCCAAGCGGAATCTGCCGGTCAACATCTTCGCGGCCTTGGGCGTGCTGTTGGTGTTGTTCGAGTGCTACGTCCTGATCAAATGGGTCACCGGCCCGTTCTTCGTGCGCGTGCCGAGCGGCCCCTCCGAACCTCCCGCGCTGATGAAGGGGATCCTCATCGCGTGGCAGGTCGGATCGATCCCGGCCACCTTGGGGCTGACGTATTGGTTCGTCATCCGGCCGTGGCTGCGTGACCGCAAGCTCGGCATCGACGGCATCCTCGTCATTTCCTTCTTGACGGTGTGGTTCCAGGATCCGCTGTCCTCGTATGGCGGACACTGGTTCACCTACAACACGTGGATGCTCAACTTCGGCTCCTGGGTGAACTCCGTACCGGGGTGGAATTCCTTCGGTAGGCCGGGGGCGATGCTGAGCGAGCCGATCCTGTTCACGCCGTTCGCGTACTGCTACATCTTCGTCATCGTCATGCTGATCGGCTCGTGGTTCATGCGCACTGTGCGGCAACGCTTTCCGAAACTGAGCAACCTCGGCCTGATCGCAAGTTGCTACGCGTTCATGATGGTCTTCGACTTCATCCTCGAAGGCCTGCTGTGGCTGCCGATGGGCATCTTCGCCTACCAGGGCGGGCACTGGGGAATTTTCCCCGACACTTACCACAAGTTCCCCATTCACGAAGCGCTGACGATCGGCGCCGTCTTCTGTGCCGTCGCGTGCTTCCGTTACTTCCTGAATGACAAGGGACAGATGATCTTTGAACGCGGAATCGAAGATGTTCGGGGCGGTGAGACCCGAAAGACGGTGGTGCGTGCCCTCGCGGCGATCTTCGTGATCCAGGCGACCATGTTCATCGGCTACAACGTGCCCAATTTCTGGGTCGGTATGCACTCCACCGAGTGGAACGAAGACATTCAGAAGCGCTCGTACTTCACCTCGGGCATCTGTGGCGAGAACACCGACCGCCCATGCCCCGGCCCCGCCGTGCCACTGGATCGCAACAACAACGGCAACCCGGTGGATGGCAGTTCGGGCTACATTGACCAGGGCGGAAAGGCGGTGATTCCCCCCGATGCGCCGTGGCAGCGGAAGGTCATCCCGTTCGATCGACCAGGTCAGTGACCAGCGCGGCTCACCGGGGCCTGTGGCCACAGGAAACCTCGCGCTGTCGTTGTTCGCAAGTGCCCTAGCCGGCAAGCCCGTGCCGCTGGAGCTCACCCAGGGCACGGTCGGCAGCAGTGACGGGTCGACGATCTTCGTCCCCGCGAGCCTGGATCAAGACTCCCTCGACGCGCGATACCTGGTGATCTGTCAGGCATCGCTGCAGCGCTCCGGCGCATACCGCAAAGATGTTCTGCGCAAACTCAATAGGGGCGGAAGCGATATCGCGCGGCGCTACCTGACACTGGAAGTGCTGCGGTCGTGTGCCGTGGTGGAGCAGATGCTGCCGCGGTCGTTCCTCGCCGCACTGCGCGACGCCGGCGCCGACATCGAGCCATCGGCCACGCCGACCGAATCACTGTCGCGGGCACGATCGACCGAGAGACTGCCGTCCCCGCCACCGTGGTTCGGTGAACTGGTGCCGTCGCGGATCCTCTCAGCCGGAAATGCCTCGGCTGCCGACGATTCGGCCGGCAAGGAAGTCACCGAACCGACCTCGCTTCCCGAGCCGGACGAGGACGAGGACGAGGACGCCACCTCCGGCGAACGCAGCCGAATCATGGAGCTGTTCTCCGCACCGCTGCGAAACCCCTTCGGCGAGGCGCTGCAGAAGCTGCTCGGGATGGGTCGTTCTCCTGGCGACGGAACAGCCGGCGACGAGGTCCCCATCGTGGGTGCCCGGGGCGGGCGCGGTCACTCCGCCAAAGGGCGTTTGGTGCCCGGAAGCGAACCACGCGTCGAGATGGCCGGCGAACTCGTGGTCGGTGCCGCCTATCCCGAGTGGGATACCCACCGCCGCGTCTACCACGAGGAGTGGACGGTGGTCGGCGAGTTCGACCCCGCCCCTGCCGGCGACGTCGAACCCACTGGCGCCCAACCAAACCGGCCACTTGTGCGATCCCTGGCGCGGCTGGGGTTGGCGTGGGAGAACCATCGCGCTGAGCCGATGGGCGACAACCTCGACCTGTCCGCGCTGATCGACCTACATACCAGCGTCGCGGCCGGACACGGCGGCGATGCGCTGGTGTACACGGCAGCCAGGCGGACTTCCCAGCGTCTCGGGGTGCTGATCCTGCTCGACGCCACCGGCTCGACGGCCGAGACCGCGGACGGCGAAACGGTGTTCGCCGCGCAGCGCAAACTCGCGTTCGACGTGACCTCCGCCCTCGACCAGCTCGGAGTGCGAACCGCGACCTACGGCTTCTACTCCCAGGGACGCCGCAATGTACGCTTCTTGCACGCCAAGTCGTTCGACGAGCCGTGGTCGGCTGCCGCGCAGCGCCGCTTGCTCAGCATCGGCCCGTCGGGGTTCACCCGGCTCGGGGCCGCGATCCGGCACGCGACGAACATCGTCGCCACCCGGGCCGGTACCGATCATCAGTTGGTCGTGGTGATCGGCGACGGGGTGGTCTTCGACCACGGGTACGAAGGCCGTTATGCATGCGAGGATTCCCGATTCGCCATCGAAGAAGCCGCGTTGCGCGGCGTCGCGATCGCCGGATTGTCGGTCTGCCCGACACCGGACGACTCGATATGGCCACCCGCCCAGCATCGCGTCGTCCGCGACGCGGCTGAACTGGCTCCCCACGTGCGCGACCTGTTCGGCGGGGCCCTCGGACGAGTCCGTGGTGTGCAGCGCCCACACCATCCACAAAGGAGTGTGTATGTCAGTGCAGGAGTTTGAACGCGTGGGCGTAGATCGCCAATCTGCAGATGTGCCCTACTACTTGCCGATCGGCAACGAGGTCGACGTGTTCCGGGCGGCGTGGGACATGGGCTTGCCGGTCATGCTCAAGGGCCCGACCGGTTGCGGCAAGACCCGCCTGGTCGAGCACATGGCGGCGTCACTGCAGCTTCCGCTGCACACGGTGTCGTGCCACGAAGACATGACCGCGTCGGACCTGCTCGGCCGATTCCTGTTGATCGGCGGCGAAACCCGGTGGGTCGACGGCCCCCTGACGACGGCCGCCCGCGAGGGCGGCATCTGCTACCTCGATGAGATCGTCGAAGCCCGGCAGGACGCAGTCGTGGCGATCCATTCCCTCGCCGACCATCGCCGCGAGCTCAGCCTGGAGCGGCTCGGCGGCCAAACCATCAAGGCCGCGAACGGCTTTCAGCTTGTGGTGTCATACAACCCCGGCTACCAGAGCATCCTCAAAGACATGAAGCCGTCGACGCGCCAGCGGATGATCGCGATCGAACTCGAGTATCCCGACCCCGCACACGAGGCAGAGATCGTGCGGCGCGAATCCGGCCATAGTGGTGCCCGAGTGGATGACCTGCTTCGGTTTGCTCAAGCGGTCCGGAAGGTGGCGCATCCCGGGTTGCGCGAGGTGTGCTCGACCCGAACCCTTGTCGCAGCCAGCCAACTGATGCGCGCCGGGCTCACCTTCCGCGACGCCACCATCGCCGCCATCGCGGGCCCGCTGTCCGACGACCAGGAACTGCGGCGCGGGCTCGTTGCGATGATCGAGTCCTACGCTGACTGACACCACGGATGGCCGACGGGCGGTAGCGGCCAAGAACCGGGAGCGCCTGCTCGAAGCCGCGATCGACATCTTCGCGCAGCGCGGATACCGGGGGACGACGACGCGGGACATCGCCGCGGCAGCCGGCATCACCGAACGCACACTCTTTCGGCAGTTTCCCTCGAAGGCGGCGTTGTTTCAGGAGGCGGTGGCCGGTCCGGTGGAGCACTTCTTCACCGATTTCCGCGAGTCCTGGGCGGCACGCCCGCGCGGGTCGCGCGATTCGGAGACCGAGATTCGTGAGTTCTTCGGGAGCCTTCGCACCGTGCTGGAAGGTGAGCGCGCCCTGCTGCAGGCTTTCCTGGCCGCGATGTCCGTTGGCGAAAGCGAGGGACTGGGCGATCTGCGGACAACGTTCACCCCGGTGATCGACTCGCTCGTCGAGATCTTTGCAGTCGAAGCCGAGCTGCGGGGCTGGAGCGCCGACCACGCCATTGCGGTCCGGCTGATCATCGGCATGGCGTTCTCCGCCACCGTGCACCGCGATTGGTTGTTCACCGACGGACAACTGGCCGATTTCGAATACCTGATCGACCAACTCACCCAGATGACGCTGTGGGGACTGCAAGGTCCTCGCCCCATAGAGCAGTCCTAGGTCCACGACACCACGACAGCTATTGTCGTGGTGTCGTAGTGGTGCTAGTTTCGGATCGGGAGACAGCGGAGTCGGCGTCACCTCGGCGCTGAAAACTTCCCTGCCTGAGAGGAATTGCTCGTGGAGGCACGGGTTCAGCGCGTCCTGATCTGGGCGGGTCCCACCATGGTGGTCATCTGGTTCGCCACCTTCATCTTCGTGATGGGCTTCTTTCCACCATCGCGCCCCAGCGCCACCGCCGACGAAATCCGTCAGCTCTACGCGGACAACACGATCTTGATCAAGCTCGGCCTTGTCGTTGTGATGGCAGCCTCGGCGCTTCTCGTGCCGTGGGCGGTCGCAATTTCCGGGCAACTCAAGCGAATTGACGGTGCCCGCGGTCTGGCCGCGACCCAGCTCGTCTCGTGCGGACTGCTGTCGTTGGAGTTCATCACCCCGATCGGGGTCTGGATGGCGGCCTCATTTCGCTTCGACGACCGCGCCGCCGAGATCACCGAGGCGTTGCACGATGTCGGCTGGATTCTCTTCGTCACCGTGATCCGGTCGCTGTGGGTGCAGATGTGGTGCATTGTGGCAGCGATATTCATCGACACGAACAACCCGCCCATCCTCCCCCGCTGGTTGGGCTATTTGACGGCTTGGGCGGCACTGCTGATCACGCCGGCGGGCATGGTGTTGTTCTTCAAGACAGGTCCGTTCGCCTGGAACGGCATCGTGGGCATTTACATCCCCCTGGCTGCCTTCGCCATTTGGATGGGTGCCATCAGTTACGAGGTCCACAAGGCGCTCACGCGTCAGATAGCAGAGGGCACGAACCCGCTCTAGGTCCCGCCGCATAGGCTTACGGGATGGATGAACCCACGGCCAGTGTGGTACGTGCGGCCCGGCAGGCCTTTATCAAGTACGGCCCCGATCGCACGACGATGTCCGATGTCGCACGGTCGGCGGGCGTGGTTCGGCAGACCCTGTATTACACCGTGTCCAGCCGCGATCAGCTCCTTGAACTGGCGATGGTGCAATGCTGCGAAGAGCTTCAAGAGCACATCGATTCGTGGAACCTCGCAGAATCCGACGACCTCGACGAGGCTCTCGTCGAATTTCTTGCCAGGGCAGTCGAAGTCACGCACGGACACGAGGAGCTGGCGGGCCTGTCGGCGGCCCTACCCGCCGACCGCGCCAAGGCGGTCTTCGGCGAATCGCACCCGATCGAGGCACTCATCCACTCCAGCCTGCGCCCGCTGCTCACCAGAGCAGACGCCGAGGGCCGGCTTCGGCCCGGTGTCACCCCCGAGGAAGCGAGCCGATGGCTGCAAGGCGTTTTGACATTTGCGCTGCTTCGCGATGATCCGAGGCCAGAAGCCTTACGGGACGAGTTGCGTAAGTTCGCCGTACCGTCGGTGTTATCCGCAGAGGCCAAGCCCGCTCGTCGACGCGGCAAGAAGTAATCGCCGACCGGAGTCAGCGACCGGTGTTCGAGACGAAGGTGTTCTTCACTGGCATCCGGAAGCCGGGACTGCCCGGACACGGTCCGTAGGCCGTCGGCGCTGCCAAGTTCGGATTGTCGGGGATGTTGCACAAACCGTTGATGAGATGGGCCGGATAGTCGTCCGGATACGGCGAGGCATGGAGTCCGGCGGGAATCTGCACCAACAGCAGGGCCCACATCGACATCGCGAAGACGGCGATGGTGGCCAATATCGTCACCGCGCTCCGCGCAGTCGGCCGAAAGCCTTCCAGGCCCCGTTCGACAATCGTCTGGCCCTTATCGTTCTTGAAATAACGGACGGCGGCGAATGTCGTGAAAACGATTCCTGTGGTGAGGTATTCAGCCCAGGCATAGCGCTGTCCGTTGGCGAACAGTGAGAAGTCCGCCGGCGCACCGGGCAGGCCCCAAAGGTTGGACAGGAACGTCGGCGCCTCCAGGCAGGCTCCGAGAATCAGCCCATACGCGTAGGCGAATGCCATCAGAGCCACCGTGCTGATCTGGGAGAACCGCCGCTGCACGACCCGCATGCCGTGATTGATGAAGATCGCAAAGCCCAGTAGCCCGAACGGGTAGATGAACATGATGAACACGGGCTGCGGCATCAGCCCGGCGGTGGGGTTGACCACACCCGGCGCGTGAGCGACCCAGGTGTTGAGGTTGAACCACTGCGAGCTGTACATGAAGTTCGGCTGCATCCAGTTGACCATCGGGTCCCAGAACAGGGTGAAGAACCCGGCGATGACGATGACCGCGTCGAACGCCAGGCGGCGCTGCCGAAGGCATTGGCGCACAACGTGAGTGCTGATCACGACGACGGCAACAGCCATGATCGTCTCGTATATCCGCGCCACCCACCATGACGTGTCTGCAGGGTTGCGGGTGGCCGAGACCTGCGTGGGGCCCGAGGCCAGCCAGGCGCCCCACGTCCACAACGCGTAGCCCACGATCAGGGCGCCGACGACGGCCAGGATGACCGGTGCCGGAACCTGCCGCACCGGCGCCGACGTCACGAAAGGCGCACGTCGATCGGCCGAAACGGTGGACATCAAGCCTCCATTCGGGGCCGCGAGATAGGCACGATGCGACCGCCTTCGCACTACCGTACAGCATCACACGACAGTCCGACAGACAATGTCGCAGTGTCGTGTGCGAATGGAACGCGATCGCGAAGAACTGGGCATTGACACCTCCGCGTCAGCGTGCCTATTTTGAGACTGAACTATCAATAAATAGACGATCTCTCGCTCTTCATCTGCCGCACAGGGCTTTCCGGTGTCATGCCGAGCAACTTCACATGTGCACAAATCAGAAGGAGTGACCATGGCAACTGGTCGAAGCCTGTTCTCCGAACGCAGTCAACGCGCGATCCTCTGGTGGGGCATTGTCTTAGCCCTCGTCTACATCGCGGCGTTTGCTCTTCTCCTGCAACAGGTTCCCCTGAAGAATCCGGCGTGGTCGGCCGAGCAGGTGGCGGACTGGTACGTCCACAACAGCACCCGCATCAAATGGGGTGCGGTGATCTGCAGTTGGACCGGTGCGTTCATGATGCCGATCTTGGCCGTGGTGGCGGTGCAGATGGCCAGAGTGGAGACCGGCGGGCTGAAGATCTGGAGCATTCTGTCATTGGTGAGCGGTGCCCTGATGTCGCTGTTCTTGATGCTCCCGCCGATGTTTTGGGGCGTGGCCGCCTATACCGCCCCGCGTAGGAATCCGGAAGTCACGACCCTCATGCACGAGCTGGCCTCGCTGACCATGACGACCACCGACCAGTTCTACATCTTCATGTGGGTCGGCGTGACCGTCATCTGCTTGCGTCCGGCCACCCAGCTGATCAAGAACAATCCCTTCCCGCGATGGTGGGGGTGGATGTCGCTGTGGATCACGATCATGTTCGAGGCTGGCGCGATCGCCTTCATCCCTCGCAGCGGACCGTTCGCTTGGAACGGGTTACTGGTGTTCTGGTCTCCGCTGATTCTGTTCACCACCTGGATCGTGATTCAAAGTTGGTTGGTCTTTCGCGCACTGCGTGGCCAAGTCGCCGATCCCGATCCCGAGCTCGCGCCGAATCAAGCCGGCGCCGGCGTCTTCTGAACAGCGAAACTATGAACACGCGCGAGCTGCACGACGCCTACGACTACATCGTGGTGGGCGGCGGCCACAACGGGCTGAGTGCAGCGTGCACGCTGTCCGCGTCCGGGGCCACCGTGCTGGTCTTGGAGCAGCGCCCGCATCTGGGCGGTCTGGCCAACAGCGGGGCGTTTTGCCCCGACGCGCCCGACCACATTCTGAGCCTGGGTGCAATGGACGACATGTTCATGTCGTGTACGAGTTTCATCTCCGATCTCGACCTGCAACGCCACGGCTACGACAGCGCTCCCGTGGAGGCACCCTACGGCTGGATCGGCGAAGACGGTTCCACGCTGCTCCTGTTCCACGATCTGAACCGCACGCTGGCCGAAGTGCGGCGGTACTCCGCCGCCGACGCCCGCAGCTACGCCGATCTTCAGCCTGCGCTGTCGTGGATCTTCGAGGCGCTGAGCGCGGTCATGCCGCATCACCCCGCACAACTACCGAAGGCAGAGTTGGGCAAGCTGATGCTCAAACTCGCACCGAGCCGGGCGATTCGGCGTCAGCTGGGTCGCATCATGTCGCACAACCTGGTCGACCTGATGGCCGACACGTTCTCCTCCGACCAGATGCGTTCGCTGGCCACCTACTGGGGCAGCATGATCGGGCCAGTCGATCACGACGGCGGCGGGTTCTACTGCGTCGGGCTGGCTGCGGTGCACCGCGAGCCGGGCGTGATCCGGCCACGCGGCGGAATGGGTGCGGTCATGACCGCCATGGCGCGGTACGCCACCGAACGCGGCGCCGATATCCGCACCAGTACGGCAGTCAACCGGGTGACAGTCGTCGGCAACCGTGCCACCGGTGTCGAACTCGCCAACGGCACCGAGATCCGCGCCAGACGTGGCGTGCTGGCCGCAGTGCCGCCGCAGCTGGCCTACGGGGGTCTACTCGAGGACGGGGTGCTCGATACGGCCACCCGGGCCAAAGTCGCCGTACTGCCTGCAAGCGGCAATAATTCGGCAACGTTCAAGATCGATATCGCACTGTCCGGCCGGGCCACCTACCCCGCAGGCGCGGCCCAGCGCGCGAAGATCGACGGGTTCGACATCCGCAAGACCGCCCTGATGACCGGGACGTTCGACGACAACATCCGCCAGCTGCAAGCCATCCGGGTCGGCGAGTCGTTACCCAAACCGCCCGTGTACATGGCGGTGTTGTCCGCCAACGACTCCGGGCTGGCGCCCGAGGGCCAGGATGTCGTCTACTTGGCGGCGAACGTGCCCGCCCAACCCCGCGACGGGTGGCCGAATACCAAGGCGGCGATATCGGCGGCGATCATGGACTCGGTGTCCACCCACCTGAGTGGTTTCGACGCAGAGATCGGCCGGATCGAAACCAGCCCAGCCGATTTCGGTGAGCAGTTCGCCACCCCGAACGGCTCCTACTTTCATGTCGACATGACACCGCTACGGCTGGCGATGAACAGGCCGGCACCGGGTCTGGGCGGATACCGCTCACCGGTGACCAACTACTTCCACGCCGGCGCCGGATCGCATCCCGGTGGCGGGGTGAGCGGGTGGCCGGGGCGGCTGGCCGCACAGACGGCCCTTGGACAGTTCGACGCCTAGCACCGAATCACACCTCGGACAACGCCTTTCCGGGTATCGGCAGCGTGACGTCACCTGCCGCAGCCTCGGCGTTGATGGCGCGTATCGTCAGCACCGAGAAGATCACGATCCACGCGAAGAACACGATCATCGGCACGTAGAACACCAGGACCCCGTTCTGCGAGAACGGGCCGGTTTTGAAGAACAGCAGCAGGCTGGCTTCACACATGAAGAAGCTCGAGAAGAGATTGAAGTACGCCGACCATCGCGGGTAGGCCGGCCGCGCACCCTTGTCCATCAGGATGCTGACCGCGAGCGCAATCTGGAAGAGCGCAAACGGTGCTCCGGTGAAGAGTACGCCCAGCCAGCCCAGGTCGTTGAAAGCCTGCGTCACTTCAGGGGTCGTCTCGCCGGGACGCCATGCGGCAGCTCCGAAGAAGAAACCGATGAACATCACCACCACAACTTCGCAGGCGACCGCGATCAGCATGATGTTGAACAGGATCGGCCACTGCCGCTCACGTCGCCGCACCATCTGAATGATGCTCGCGCTCCAGGTCGTGTACAGAATGCTCGAGAAGATGAAGATCACCGTCGCGATCCTGATTCCCGTTGTGTGGGCGAGGTAGTCGGACACCACCTTGGCGGGTGAGTCGGCCGCCGACGGCGGCAGGATGTACTGACAGCTCGCAACGACGATCGCGGCGAATGGCCAGAAGAAGGCAAATGCGAATCCTGTGTAGGCACAGAACTTCAGAACCCGCGGATGGAAGCCGTCGGTGCGCACGTCAGTCTCCTGGTTGTAAGGGCGGTCTCGGCAGGGGCACACCCGGCCCCGGGCAGGTCTTACCATCGGCTCCCGAAGCACACATGTCGTTGACCAGGTAGGACGGATAGCCCTCCGGGAACGGACCCGAGTGCAGGCCGAAGAACTGCTGCGGAATCATGTACAGCAGAACGAAACTCAAGTGGATAGCGCCGTAGATCGCAAAGAACTTCACGAATCGCCGTCCCTTGAAGCTTAGCTTCAGGGTGTTGATCGCGCGCTCGACGAACGTCTGGCCGCGATCGTCGCGAAAGTGGCTCAGACAGGCGATTGCCCCGAGTCCGAAGCCTCCGAAGAGCAGGGTCTCCGACAGCGGTATCTGATAGGTCTCGCCGGCGAACAGGGTGATGGCACGAATCCCACCGGGATAGGCGTAGACCCCGGTCCGTAACACGAGGCCTTCGACGAGTGTGTCGCTGATCGTCAGACCGACCACGATGGCGCCCACGATCCCGGCCACACCCAGCCCCGGCCAGCGAGCCCGGACCTTGCGGATCAGCCAAAGAACAATGATCACTTGGGAATACACCAGCACCGTGTACGCCGGCGGGACGATCAGCAGCGGCTCGGGAAGACGATTCGCGTTCGGGCTGATCCACGTAGGCCAGGCTCCATTGGCCCACGCACCACGATTGATCAGGTGCGAGTTGTAGAACAAGGTCACCGACGTGTAGTTCATGACCATGTCCCAGAAGAACACCGTCGATGCGGCGAGAGCGATCATCGCATCTGTCGTCAGATAGCCGTGCTTATGCCAAGGCCGGATCACCCACAGGTACAGCAGGACCACCGCCCCGATCGGAATGACGATCTGCAGCGCAGTCAGGGTCGCTGATTGCCACGTCGGAATCGGGTCCGGTCCGGGATCCGTGGAGACGAAGTTCGGGCCGAAGATCCAGCTGCCCATGACGTAGACCTGAAATGCCAGCAGGAGCCCACCCACGGTGGCCCACCAGACCACGGGACGCGGGTTGGTTGCCTTCGATTCGACGACGACGCCGTCGACAGGGGCCTGCCCACGTTGGATCGTCGCCACAGTCAGTCCAATCGATCGCAGCCAATGCAAGTGCCGCTTGCATTATGAGCTGCTTCGGCTCACAAATGCAAGTGCCACTTGCGCCGGTGCCGGGTCGGCCGAGTTCAACCCAGGCGAGCTGCCGTAAGATCGGCGCATGCAACAGGGCGCGGGCCATAGCACTTCTCGTAACGGCACCCGGGCCCGGACACTTGCGGCGGCGCGAACACTCTTCACGGCCAACGGATACAAGTCCACGACGACCAAAGAGATCGCGGCAAAGGCCGGGATCGCCGAGCCCACGCTGTTTCGCCAGTTCGGCTCGAAGTCCGATCTGTTCGAGGCGGCCATCATCGAGCCGTTCTCTGAATTCATCGACGGCTGGATTCGGTCGTGGCACGAGTTCAGTACCGACTCCTCGGTCGAGCAGCTGGCCGAAAGCCTGGTCGACGGACTGTTCAAACTCGTGCAGCAGGACCGTCGGCTGTTCCAGGAGCTGATGGAGGCCCGGGCCGATCCCGGCAACACGCTGCACCACTCTGCGCTATCCATCAGCGCGCGCCTTCGCGAAGGCCTCCGCGGAGTGCACGACGCGGGTCTCGAGATCGCCAGCGGCCACCACCTGGACCGCCTCGATCCGCCGGCGACGATCGCGTCGGTGGCCGCCATGGTCATCGGCGCCGTCGTCCTGGAGGACTGGATCGTTCCTGTCGGCTTTCGGTCCCCGAGCCGGACACGGATGGTCAAGGAGATCACGATGATGGTCACCTACGGCATCAGCGGCAGACCCAGCTGACTGCCCGTCAGAGGACGAAGTACACCGTGAGCATTGCGGTGCACACGATCACGCAGTGCATTTCGAACAACGCACGCAGTCGCCGCGGCGCATCGCGTAGTTCCATAAAGTACAGGCCGACGAATCGGACCTTGACGAAGGCCACGATCAAGATCAGGGTCGTCACGACATGATGGTTATGCACGCCATGGTCGGCACCGAGGTACCAGGAGAGCAGCGTCGCGCCGATCAGGCCCAGCCAGACGATGGCGAACGGTCCGCGAAGGAGTTCGCGGAAAGTCACTGCGGTGGAGTCGATCACGGAGTTCTCACCTCACGAAGTACAGCAGCGGGAAGAGCACGATCCACAGCAGATCCACCATGTGCCAGAAACACGCGCCACCTTCGACGTAGGCGAATTCTTTGACACTCAGCGACTGCTTCCGCGACTTGACCATCATGTAGATGAGCAGGCACATGCCGACCAAGAGGTGGAAGAAGTGGAGGCCGGTCAGGATGTAGAAGTACATCCAGAACTCGTTGGTGGTGGGCGTGATCCCGTGGTTGACCTTGTTGGAGTACTCACTGATCTTCAGCACTGAGAAGCCGAGTCCGCACAAGAACGCGCCGGCGAAGCACCTCGGCGCGATTCGCAGCGCTCGTCTCCGAATGGCCCGCAAGCCCGCGACCACCAGCATCGAGCTGGTCAGCAGCAGCAGGGTGTTGATCACGCCGTAGAGCTGCGTCAGCTGAGCTGACGAGGCATTGAACAGCCCGACGTCGCGGGACCGGTACACCAGATAGGTGATGAAGAACCCCGAGAACACGCTCATGTCGCCGAGGATGAAGATCCACGTACCGTCTTCACCGGGGGTGTGCGGAACCGCCGCCCTCCGCGATGTCGCCCGGCTGATCGTGATCACGCCGCGCCGCGCCTACGGTGTGGTGAAGGCCGGCTGGTCGCGCGCGTTGTCTTCCTCAACCCACGCGACCCCGGGCACCCCCGCCTCGGCATCAGCTTGCAGCCTTGCGGCCTGCCGGTTGATGACCTTCAACGACACCGCGATCATCACCACGATCTCGCCGAAGAAGATGACGACCGGGAACCAGAACGCAAGCACGCCGTTGTAGGCGAACGGGCCGTCCTTCCAGAAGACGATCAGGGCCGCCGGAAAGATCAGGAACCCACACCACAGGTTGAAGTAGCCGACCCAGCGGGGATAGATGGTCGGGACATTGTGGTCCTTGAAGATTGCGACGGCGATGACGAAGAACCAGATGGCGAACGGCGGCCACGTGAAGAGCCAGTCGAACCACACCCAGTCGTTGGCGAATTGGATGATCTGGGGGTCCATCTCGTCTGCCCGGTAGGCGCAGACCGCCCAGGTCATCGGGATGAAGAGGAAGAACACGTACCCGCCGCCGACCAGCGCGATCGAGGCATAAGTCAGGAAGGGGTAGCCGCGCTCCATCTTCCGCATGAACGTCGTCACCACGATGCCCCACGTCGCCCAGAAGCTCCACGCGATGATCTGCAGGACGGACCCGATCTGGATCTCGAACCGGCGGTCGATAAAGACCTGCCGCAACTCCTCAGCGCTCAGCGTCGGCCTCGGCGCAGGCAGGAAGTGCATCAGAAAGCCCTGCGCCACAAGCAGTCCGACGATCACCACGACCGCCGACCAGGTGAACGCCTTGGCGACACCCTTGTCCATCTCGACCTGTCTGATCACCGGTCTCCTCCATTCGCACCCGGCGCCGCCTCTTTGTGAGACGTATCACTTCATAAATAGAGTAGGTCGCCGCATTGGCATAAGCAAGTGTCACTTCTCAATATAATGAGCGGTACTCATTCCTGAACCGGGTTCGGCGATCGCATCGAGCATGATTCGCCGCAACCGGTGTCCACACCTCTCTTGACACTCGCGCGCAACACTGCCTTGAATTAAGGTGTGCCGCTCACTAGAGAGGCCCCAGGGCAGCAGCTACGCACGTGATGCATACCCACCTATCGAGGACGCCACCATCACTCGTGTCCCGCCCTGTTCCGGAGTGCCTAGAGCCCAGATCACCTGCAAACCAAGGAGATACATTGACGACCAGACCCACATCCCACGCCGCAGGACCGCACACCGCTAGCGCGCAGATCGAGGGCATACGGTCAGGTATCGCCCACCCGGATTCTCCGATGGAGATGCGGGTCCAACGCGTCCTCATCTGGTCCGGCGTAGCCATGATCGTGCTTTGGCTAGGTGCGTTTCTCTTCATCGCCGGCTTCATCCCGCCTTCTGCACCCAGCAGTACCGCCGACGTCATCGTGAACCTCTACAACAACCGCAGTAACGGCATCAAGCTGGGGATGGTGATTTCGATGCTCGGCTCGGCGCTGTTGGTGCCCTATGCGGTGGCAATCTCCGGTCAGCTCAAGCGAATCGACGGAGCACGGGCACTAGCCGACATCCAGATGGTCTCGTGTGCGCTCCTGTCTCTGGAATTCATCACTCCCATCGGGGTATGGATGGCGGCCAGCTTCCGTGGAAGACCTGAATACATCACCGAGGCACTACACGATCTGGGCTGGATCCTCTTCATGACGGTGATCTGGTCACTATTTGTCCAACTCGTCGCGATCGGGGTGGCAATTCTGATTGATCGGCGCCCAAAGCCAATCCTCCCGCGCTGGCTCGGCTACCTCAACCTGTGGGTTGCACTCTTGATCATCCCCGCCGGTTGTGTCCTCTTCTTCAAGAACGGACCACTGGCCTGGAACGGATTGGTCGGCCTCTACGTCCCACTCACCGCATTCGTCGTGTGGTTCGCCACGATGACGTTCGCGATCCATAGGAATCTCACCCGACAGATCGAAGAGGCAGAATGCCGTCCGGCCCATCACGGGAACCAGTGATACCGCGGTTCGAGTCATCAATCAGACCGTTAGGCTGTTCCGCACAGACCGGCATCAGCGGCCGCCGCGTGAGACAACGGGAGGTGAGTGCCACTGACTAGCCACTCCGGCTCTACTCGAAGGAGTAGCCGTCGAGCCACCGACGAGGTGCGTGGCCTCATCCTCAAGACTGCGCACCACCTGTTCACGACTCAGGGCTACCATTCGACGACGACTCGCCAGATCGCCGACGAAGCCGGCGTCGGCGAGTCGGTGATCTTTCGGCACTTCGCTTCGAAGGCAGGACTTTTCGAAACGACGATCCTCACCCCCTTCAACGAGTTCGTCGATAACTGGGCCAACACATGGGATGCGAAGACAACTGCCGCAACCGACCCGATTGAGATCGTCGAAGCATTCGTCAAGGGCTTCTACGACCTCGCAGACGAACACCAGGCACTCTTGCGTACGTTGATCGCGGCACGCGTCGGCGGTGACCCGGGACTGACAGAGGTCGCCACACGGGTTGGCGGAAAGCTCGCGAACAGTCTCGGAATCGTCCGGCGCGTGCTGGTCGAACATGGGGCCGCGCGTCACTTCCGCGCACTCGATGCGCCCGTCACCGTTGCCGTGTCAGTGGGCTCAGTCCTTTCGCTGGTGCTCCTCGACGACTGGCTGTACTCCCCCGATCAACGGCGTCCTGGCAAGGGTCGACAGATCAAAGAAGCATCGCAGATGTTGCTCTTCGGCGTCATGGGCCGCAGCAACGACTAGAGGACGCCTGACGGAAGTCGCTCCGAGATCCGTGCCGTCACCTGGTCGCGTCGACTGGAGCGCTGGTGGCCCGCTCGGCCGCGAGCAACCGGTCGAGATCTGCTCGCATGCGGTCGATTTCAGGCGGTGCGTCATCGGCCATCGTGTCGACGGCCCTGGACAAGAAGATGGGATTGATGATCATCCAGGTGGCGAAGACCGCCAGCGGCAGGTACCACGCGATGATCCCGTTCCACGCCAGCGGCCCGTTGTGGAAGAACACGTTGAACGTGCCCGGCATGAACATCAGCGCAACCCACAGGTTGTAGTACCCGAGCCAGCGCGGGAAGATCGGCCGTTCTCGCCGATCCAACAGCACCGCGACACCGAAGCAGGCGACCTGGACCACAGCGGTCGACGTCAGGCCGACGAACGGAATCCACGCCATGTCATTGAGCAGCTGGATCAGCTCTGGAGCCCGGTCCACCCGGAAAGTCGCTGTCTGCCAGAAGAACAGCAGATAGATGAACTCCAGAACGAAGAGTGCGCCCAGGCCGAACTGGATCATTGCCAGTGCCGGAAACCGGCCCTCGATCCGGCGCATGTGGGTGGCCATGGACACCGCGTACGTCATCAACAGCGACGAAGCGAACATGCAGACGATCACGCCCCACCGGATTCGAGTCCGGTTGTCGATGATGAATTGCGCTGTTTCCGCTGCGGTTTGGCCTGGTGATCGGGTCGGCACAAAACCGGCGATCGCGACGAAACCGATCACCATGAGCAGCAGGCACAGCGTGCCGCTCCATGCGCAGAACTTGTGGACCGTGCGATTCACCGTGGCCTCCTAGGCAAGCAGATACATTCCGACCAGTAGTCCCAGCAAGACGACGCAGTACCCCTCGAAGATTGCGCGCAGCGCCATCGGTGCTTCCCGCAACTCCATGAAGTACAAGCCCACCAACCGGATCTTGAAGACTGCGACCACGAAGATGACCAGGCTGGCCGGAACGTGTCCGCCACCACCCAGTCCGTGCTGGGTGCCCAGCATCCACGAGATGACGGTCAGCGTCGTCAGGGCCAACCAGGCGGCCGACGCATTGCTCCGTACCAGAGTCCTCATGATCACCGCACCAGGAACAGCAGAGGGAAGATGACGATCCACAGCAGATCGACCATGTGCCAGAAGCACCCGCCGCCCTCGAAGAAGGCGATGTGTGTGCGCGAGGGCTCCGGCTTACGGGCCAGCCGCGACAGCGCCAGGAGCACCGCGAGTCCGATGACCACATGCGCCAGGTGTAGACCGGTCAGCACGAAGTAGTACATGAAGAACTCGTTGGTGCTGGGAGTGATACCCGCGCTGATCTTCTCGTGGTACTCGAAGACCTTGACGATCACGAAGCAGCACCCGACGGCGAACCCCGCCAGAGTCAGCCGCGGCGCGAGCGGGCGCAGCCGCTCGGACCGCAACGCGGCGACAGCGAACACCACCAGCACGGAGCTGGTCAGCAACACCAGGGTGTTGATGGCGCCGAAGTTCCGGTTCAGGGCGTTCTGTGACTCGGCGAAGAGCTCGCGGTTCTCGCCGCGGCGGTGCAGGTAGACCACGAACAGCACGGTGAAGACGAGCATGTCGCCAAACAGCAGCACCCAGATACCCGGTTCGCCGGGGACGTGCTTGCCAGGTGCGGCAGACTCGGTGGCGGCGGCCTCCGGCTGTCCGATCACCTCCGATGCGGACATGCGCCCCGCCTCCTCTTTCTTTGAGATTGCTTGTCTCATATTCTAATTGTGGCCGTTAACACAGTCAATATACGGCGAGTGGTTCTATCACTCCGAAGCGGCCGACGATCCTTGACAGCCGTCTCGGACACGTCCTATTTTTGAGATTAACCATCTGAAATTGGTCTAAGGAGCCGAAGCCATGACCACCAGTCGGAGCCGTTTCTCAGAGCAGAGCCAACGTGCCATCTTGTGGTGGGGCATCGCGCTGGCCGTCATCTACTTCTTGGCACTGCTGTTCCTGCTCCAGCAGGTACCCACCAAGAACCCCGCATGGAGCGCCGAGCAAATCGCGCAGTGGTACGCCGCCAATCAGACCAAGATCAAATGGGGTGCGGTGATCTGCAGCTGGACAGGCGCTTTCATGATGCCGATCCTGGCCGTCATCGCCGTGCAGATGGCGCGGGTCGAGACCGGCGGCTGGAAGATATGGAGCGCGCTCTCCCTGGTCAGCGGCGCGATGATGTCGTTGTTCCTGATGCTTCCGCCGATGTTCTGGGGTGTGGCCGCCTATACCGCGCCCCGCAAGGACCCCGAAGTCACCGCCTTGATGCACGAACTGGCGACCTTGACGCTGACGACGACCGACCAGTACTACATCTTCATGTGGATCGGCGTCACGGTGATCTGCCTGCGCCCGGCCACCCAATTGGTCAAACACAATCCGTTCCCACGCTGGTGGGGCTGGATGTCGTTGTGGATCACCATCATGTTCGAGGCCGGCGCCATCGCCTTCATTCCGCGCAGCGGCCCGTTCGCCTGGAACGGCCTGTTGGTGTTCTGGTCTCCGTTGACCTTGTTCGGTGTGTGGATCACGGTGCAGAGCTTCCTGACCTTCCGCGCCATCCGGCAGCAGTCGGCCGATCCCGAGCCGGCACCGGTCAGCGACTCCCGTGAGGCCGCAACGGTCTTCTAGGGCTCAGGCGGTGAGCTGCTCCCACAGGGCAACCTCATCGACGGCGAGCGCCACCGCCCCGAGTCGCGCGCACCAGCGAAGCTCCGACTGATCCGCATCGCGCTGCGCCCAGAGTGACCGGGTGTAGCGGTGCAGGCCGTACTCGGTGGTGATACCGACCGCGCCGTGCAGTTGATGCGCGATGCGCGCTACCGCCGTCGCGCATTGCGCCGCCGCGATACGCGCACTCGCCACGGCCCCAAGGCGTCGCAGATCCGTCGCGCCGGGGTCACACGTGATCGCCAACGCCCGACGCAATGCCGACTCTGCCGTGCGGATACCGACGACAATGTGCGCCAGATTGGTTGAGACCGAGGAGATCTTGATCAGCGCCGCGCCGAACTGGTGCCGTTCGATCACGTACTGCTTGGTCATGTCATAGGCGCCCCGGCACCCGCCGATCAGCGCCGCCGACCGCGCCAGTGCGAGCCGCTCCATGACAGCGTCCGGAGTGATCGCCGGGTGGGTGCAGGGCGCGTCGGTGAGGCGCACGTGTCCGGCCGGGCGGCCCGCGATATCCACCACCGGGACGATGTCGACGTCGGCGAGTTCGAATACCGCAACATCGGATGCGCCGACGACGACGGCACGGCGGGCTGACGGCGCGAACGTGACGATCCCCAGACCGGAATCGGCACTGACCGTGACGGTGTCGAATAGGCCCTCACCGGCGGGACCGACGACGAATGCCGCGGTCGCCGCTTCGACGATGGGGGTGTCGATTCCGGCGCGGGCGAGCTCACGGACCACCACCAGCAGATCGCTCAGCTCGCCACCGGATCCGCCTGACTCCTCGGCGATTCCAATTCCGGCGAGCCCCAGCTCCCGGACCTTCGGCCAGACGTCGGACAGCTGCCCGTCCACGGCAGGTGCCGCATCCTTGGCGAGATCGCGAACCAGATGGGTCAATTCGTCGGCGAATTCGCTCATGGCGCGGTCTGACTCCTGACTTCACTCTTGGCGATGATGGACAACAACACGTCGGACGAACCGCCGCGGATGCTGAAACCCGGGGCCGCGCACAGGGCCTGAGCAAGTGAATCATCCTGTGCTAGACCGAATCCGGTGCGCCGGGCAAACTCGACAACATCGACCTCGAACTTCGTGCCGAGGTACTTCAGACTGGCGGCCTCGGTGATCGGCGCACGACCGTCATCCAGTGCTTCGGCGATCTCCCAGCACTGACGGCGCAGCACCGAGAGCCGGGCCACCAACTCACCCAGTTCGGCGTCGAACCGGCCGTCACCCGCTTCGCGAAGCTGCTGCATCACTTCGCGCAGCAACGGATAGGTGCTCAAAACCCGCTCGGGGCCGCCGCGTTCGAACGACAACTGCTCGGTGACCTGACGCCAGCCGTTGCCCAGCTGACCGATCAACCGGCCATCCGGCACGAAGACGTCGGTGAACGACACCTCGTTGAAGTGGTGCTCGCCGGACATGTCCCAGATCGCCGACACCTCGACCCCGTCGCTGGCCATGTCGACCACGAACTCCGACAGGCCTTCGTGTTTGCGGCCAGCGGCGTCGGTGCGGGCAAGAAGGTAGGCGTGGGTGGCGTGGTGTGCCTGGCTCGTCCACGTCTTGCGGCCGTTGACCCGCCAACCACCGTCGGTCTTCACGGCCGTGGTGTGAACCGCCGCGAGGTCTGAGCCTGCCTCGGGCTCACTCATTCCGAGGCAGAAAAGGTATTCGGCGGCAACGATTCCCGGTAGCAGCTCATGTTGTAACTCAGGCGTGCCGTACCGCAGAATCGTCGGGCCGATCTGCCGGTCGCCGATCCAGTGCGCGGCCACCGGAGCCCCGGCACGCAGGAGTTCCTCGGTGACGGCCAACCGTGACCTGGCATCGAGCCCGGCCCCGCCGAATTCAGTCGGCCAGGTCAGCCCGATGAGCCCACGCGCAGCCAACTCCCGCGAGAACTCGAGGTCGAAGGAGCGCAGCCAGCAGTCGCTGCGCGGTACATAGCGCCCCGCGGCCAGCCACTCACCGGTGAGGTCGCGAACGGCCTGCCGAAGCTCGGTGACGGTACGGGCGGGATCGAGGACGCTCATCGGGCCGTGAAGATCGGGGCGCGGCGTTCGGTCGACGCACGCACACCTTCGGCGAAGTCCGCGGTGTCGCGCAGCCAGGACTGTTCTGCGCGTTCATGTTCCGTCGCGGCGGCGATGGCGTCCGCCAGGCCCGCACGCAGCGTCGCGCGGATGCTGCGGACCGCCAGCGGGGCGGCCGTGGCGATCTCGCCGGCGAACGCGATTGCGGTATCCCGAATCGCGTCATCGGTATCGACGAGTCGGTCGGCCAGTCCGATCCGGTACGCCTCAACACCGTCTATCCGTCGCCCGGTGATCAATAGATCGGCAGCGTGCTGAGCGCCGACCACACGGGGCAAGGTCACAGTCATGCCGAACCCGTGGTGCAGACCGATACGGGAGAAGTTCGCGGCGAACCGAGACGCCGGGCCCGCGACACGGAAGTCCGCAGCCAGCGCCAACCCGAGCCCGCCACCGACGGCTGCTCCCTGAACGGCCGCCACCATCGGCAGCCCGGCCTCGAAAAGCCGCACCGCCGCCGTGTACAGCCGCCGCGCGCCCTCGTCAGCCGACACTTCGGCCGCACCGCTGACACCTCCGAAATCCGCACCGGCACAGAAGTTCTTACCCTCGGAGGCAAGTACCAGAACGCGGGCCACATCCGACTGCGCCAGTTCGTGTGCCGCCGAGGCGATCGCTTCGATGAGATCGGCGTCGAAGAAGTTGTTCGGCGGCCGACGGATCTCCAGCAGGCCGATTCCGCCGGATAGCAATTCGATACCGAGATCGGTAGTCATGACTGAACCCCAAACTATTTTGAGTTAACTCGTCTCAAATAATAGTCACGGGTGTTGGTGCGGTCAATCCGGTCAATCCCGGTCACACACCGTCCGGCAAGATCAGCGATACGGCCACGCACGCAATGTGTTCGATCTCGATACCGTCTTCGGGCCGATACCAACGCGACACCCACAGGCACATCCCGAGCAACAGCCGGGTGGTCGTCCCGACATCGGCTGTTTCGAGGACGCCCTCGGTCATCGCCTCGTTGACGCAGTCGCGCCACGTCGATTCGTAGTCGCGGCTCCACGCATGCCAGCGCTCGAAGACATCTGCGGGCAAACCTTCGCCACCGAAGAACACCGGCATGTAGCCACGCATCCTGACGGCCGCTTCGACCTGCATCTCGATGAGGTGGATCAGCCTGTCTCGCACCGAGACATCTGATTCCACCACCTCTGACATGACCTCGGTCTGGTGCTTTGTGGCCCGCTCGAACATGATCCCGACCAAGTCTTCCTTGGTCGGAACGAGCCGGTACAGGGTGGCGCGTGACACGTCGAGGCGTTCGGCTGCGCCGACGATCGAAATCGCTTTCTCGCCGCCGTCGATGACGAGGCCGGCCACCGCGTCGGCCACCGCATCGAGGTCGATCACCGTACGAGGGCGCCCCCGTGGGCGCGGAGTGTCCGCAGCCGTGTCGTCAGGGCGCTGCCCGGGCATGCTTCGACTTCCTCCATCTAATCTGAGACTGATGGACTCAGAATAGATGACGATCGGCCGCCCGGATGCTTAAGCGTCTTGCCAGACCGGCGGACGCTTTTCCACGAACGCTCGGGCACCCTCGGCCGCGTCGGCCGAGTCACGCACCGGATCGGTATACCGGCGCTGCAGGGCAAACCCGTCGGAACCATCCCAATGCACCGCGTTGACGGCCACCGCCTTGGCGGCCCGCACCGCCATCGGTGCATTGGCGGCGATCGTCCGGGCGAGCTCGACGGCGCCGGCCAATGCGGTGCCCGCCGGCACGACCCGGTTGACCAGGCCGATCTCATACGCCCGGGCCGCGGAGATCGGCGAACCGGTCATGATCATCTCCAGCGCCACCGCCCTGGGCACCCGGCTGGGCAGCCGCAGCACACCGCCGGCAGTGGCCACCAGCCCGCGGGCGACCTCGGGCAAGCCGAGCTTGGCGTCCTCGGCGACGACGATGACGTCGGCCGACAGGGCGATCTCCAGGCCACCGCCGAGGGCGGCACCTTCGATGGCCGCGACCAGCGGTTTGGCCGGCGGATTCGCCACAATTCCGAACGCACCGCGAGTCGCCGTGATCGGCCGCTGGTTCGTCGCGGTGAACGCCTTGAGGTCCATCCCTGCACTGAAGAAGCCGCCACGCCCGGTGATGACGATCGCCCGGATCTCCGGTCGGGCTTCGACATCATCGAGCGCGGCCGCGATCTCCTCGGCCGTCGGCAGGTCAATCGCATTCCGAACCGCGGGCCGGTTGATCGCGAGGATGCCGACGTTCTGGTCGACCTCGATCTCGATGTTCACCGCGGCGCCATCCGGATCGCGCCGTCCAGCCTGATCGTCTCGCCGTTGAGCATGCCGTTCTCGATGATGGCCAGCGCCAGGTGAGCGAACTCATCGGGATCACCCAGCCGGCTCGGGTGCGGGACGGTCGCGGCAAGGGAATTGCGCACCTGCTCGGACAATCGGGCCAGCAACGGCGTGTCGAAGGTTCCCGGAGCAATGGTGTTCACCCGAATCTGTTTGCCTGCCAGATCGCGCGCCGCGACGATCGTCATCCCCACCACGCCGGCCTTGGACGAGGCGTAGGGAATCTGACCGATCTGGCCTTCGAACGCGGCCACCGATGCCGTCATGATCACCACGCCGCGGTCACCATCGACGGGTTCATTGGTCGCCATCCGCGCGGCTGCCAGCCGAAGCACGTTGAACGACCCGATCAGGTTCGTGGTGACGATCTCGGTGTAGAGCTCCAGCGAGCCCGGTTCACCGTTCTTGTCGACCACCCGGACCGGCCCACCGCGGCCTGCGCAGTGCACCACCGCGCGAACGGGTCCCGCCTCCGCCGCGAGGTCCAGTGCCGCGGTGACTTCGTCCGTGCTGCGGACGTCCGCGGCGGAAAACCGTGCGCGGGGACCGAGTTCGGCGGCCACGGACTCCCCCGCCGATGTCGGCAGGTCGGCGATCACCACGTGAGCTCCGTGGTCGAGAAGTCGTTTGACGGTGGCCAGGCCGAGACCCGATGCGCCGCCGGTGACCACCGCGGATGCGCCGTCAATGTTCATGCTGTGCCTTTCACTGTGGTTGGACGGCCCGCACACGCCGACACGCCGATCCGGCAGTGCTTCTACCGGACCGGCGGAGTTCGTGGCGGAAGTCAGGCCCGGCTGGAGAACCCGGCGTCGACGCGGAACTCGGTGCCGGTGATGTACTGACCGGCATCGGAGACGAGGTGCATGATCGAGTTGGTCACATCCTCGGGCTCCAAGAGCCCGTTGGGCAGTGGGAACGGATTCTGCATGATCGCGGCGACCTCGGGATACTCCTGGACGAACCGCGCGAACGCCTCGTTGGCAACCATGGGCGAATTGACCCCGGTCGGGTGCACCGTGTTGACCCGAATCCCGTCCTTGGCAAGTACATTCGACCACCCTCGCATCAAACCCACCACACCGTGCTTGGCGGCGATGTAGCCCTGGATACCGGGCGAGCCATCGGATAGGCCGCCGGTCAGGCCGGCCGTCGAACTGGTGATGACAATGGACCCACCGCGTCCGCCGGCACGCACATGAGGGATCGCCGCCTCGACGGTGTTGTACACACCGTTGAGCATCACGTCGATACCGACATCCCAGGCGGCACGGCGCAGCCGGTGCTCACCGGTGATCGCCATGACGCCCGCGTTGGCGAGCACGATGTCCAGCCGGCCGAGTTGCGCGACACCGGAGTCGACCACGTTCTTCACGGCGTCGTAGTCGCGGACGTCGGCGACCTCCAGGATCGCCGTCCGCCCGAATTTCTCGATGAGAGCGCGGGTTTCGTCGAGATCGGCCGGGGTGGCCAGTGGATATTCGACGGCATCGTCGTCGGCGCAGATATCGAACCCGATGATGTCGGCACCTTCTTCGGCAAGGCGCACGGCGTGAGAACGTCCCTGCCCACGCGCCACTCCCGAGATGAATGCGACCTTTCCTTCGGCCAGCCCCATATCCCGATCTCCTTGTTCCGGACTCATTTTTAAGTCGTGCTGTCTCATAATTGCCTACCGCGGCGGTCCGTGTCAACGCTCACAGCTCACTTCGTATGGAAACGATCGTTACCGGTCGGACTACGCTGAACCCATGCCCGAACGCTCCGATTACTACGATCCGCGCGAACCCTGGTGGTTACCCGCAGGCGATACCGACGCCGACTGGCTGTCCTGGGTCCACAGGCTGCCATTCTGCGCCGACCTGGGACTGCGGTGCGAGGAGTTCACCCGCGACGTCGCCGTGTTCCGGATGGCGCGACCGGTCCTGACACCCAACCCGAACGGCGCCGTCAACGGCGGCATCGTCGTCGCCGCGGCCGATCAGGTCATGGGCGCGATGGCCATGCGGGTCAGTGATCCCGGCCAGTTGCCCGCCACTGGTTCCTTGCACATCCAATACCACCTCCCAGCGCTCGCACCGTTGCTGTTCCGGGCCACCCCGCTCGGCGGTGGCCGGCGGATGAAGTTCATCGAGGTGGTCGTCGAGGATGCCAATGGCAATCGGTGCGCCACCAGCCACGGAACGATGGTTGCGGGCGGTTCCTCGGCCGTCCGGCTGGACTGAGGCGCATTGCTCTTCGATTACTGAGACGCTAGTGTCCTAAAATCGCATCGCCGAGAACACGAGGTGTCTTCATGCCAGAAGCAGCGGCCAACCCACGCCAGCTCGTCACCGATTTCTACACCGCGCTTGCCGCCGCCGATACCGAAACGATCGTGCGCACCGTCGAGAGCCGGTTCGCCGAAAACGCGGCCATCGAATGGCCCCCGTCGTTACCGCACGGCGGCCGGGTTGAGGGTGCCCGGCGGTTGCGTGCGGTGTTCGTCGCATCGGCTAATCCCGATTCCCCTGCCGGTGCCAAGAATCTCCGACTGGTCAGCGCGATCGGCGAGGGCGACGAGGTGGTCGCCTGGATCACGTTCGACTGGCTGCAACCGGGAAGTGCTGCCCCCGTGGCCAACCAAGCTCTGGAACTCTGGCGGTTCTCCGACGGGATGGTGCAGGAGATCCGGGCGTTCTACTGGGATTCCGACGCGATCTCCGCACCGCAGCCCGCCTGACCTCCTACACCGACTCGACTAGAGGAGAACCATGACACGACAAGCCGTCATCATCGACGCGGTCCGCTCCCCGATGGCAAAAGGCAAGGCGCCCAAGGACGGTAAGCCCGGCGGCGCGCTGTCCGGCGTCCATCCCGTCGAGTTGCTCGGCCAGGTCATCGCGGCGCTGATCGAGCGGACCGGGATCGATCCGGCAACCGTCGATGACGTGATCGCCGGGTGCGTCAGTCAGGTCGGCGAACAGTCCGGCCCGGTCGGCAGGTGGGCCTGGCTGGCCGCCGGCCTACCCGAGACGGTGCCATCGGTGGCAGTTCACCGGGCCTGCGGCTCGAGCCAGCAGGCAGCCGACTTCGCCGCCCAGTCGGTCATCGCCGGCGCATGCGACATCGTCGTCGCGGCCGGGGTGGAGTCGATGAGCCGAATCCCGATGTTCACCGCCCGGATCGGCCAAGACCCCTACGGCCCGTCGGTCGCCGAGCGCTACGCCCCCGGCCTTATCCCGCAGGGTGTTTCGGCGGAGCTGATCGCCGCCCGGTGGAAGCTCGACCGGGAAGCGCTCGACGAATTCTCGGCCCGCTCGCACCGCAACGCCGCGGCGGCCGACTTCAGCGCCGAGATCGTCGGAATCACGACGCCCGACGGCGTGGTGAGCAGCGACGAGACCGTCAGGCCGGCCACCACCGTCGACGGCCTGGGCGCCTTGAAGCCGTCGTTCTATTCCGACGAGATGGCGGCACGATTCCCCGAAATCACCGACTGGTCGATCACGGCGGGCAATTCATCGCAGCTGGCCGACGGCGCGGCCGCGGTGCTCATCATGTCCGACGACACCGCCGAGCGCCTCGGGCTCACCCCACGGGCACGGTTCCACGGCTTCGGCTTGGCCGGCGATGATCCCCTGACCATGCTGACCGGCCCGCTGCCCGCGACCGAGAAGGTGCTGCGGCGAACCGGTTTGACGATCGACGAGATCGATCACTACGAGATCAACGAGGCGTTCGCTCCGGTGCCGATGGCGTGGGCGCAGCATTTCGGCGCCGATCCCGACAAGCTCAATCCCCGCGGCGGAGCGATCGCGCTGGGCCATCCGCTCGGCGCATCCGGCGCCCGGCTGTTGACGACGATGCTCAATTCGCTGGAAAGCACCGGCGGGCGCTACGGGCTGCAGTCGATGTGCGAAGCCGGCGGGATGGCCAATGCCACGGTGATCGAACGGCTGTGACTGCGCTGGCACGGCGGCCGGATCCGACGTCCGACCACGCAGCCTTCCGGGAGAGCGCGCGACGGTTCGTCGCCGGCGATGTCACACCGCACCTGGATGCCTGGCGGCACGGCGGCACCGTCTCGCGCGAGGTATTCACCACCGCCGGGTCGCACGGCTTCCTCGGTACCTGCGCACCTGAACAGTTCGGCGGCGGTGAGGCGGGCGACTATGCGTTCCTCGCCGCACTGATCGAGGAGACCGTCGACGCCGGATCGATCGGCTTGGCGCTGTTGTGGGCGCTGCACGCCGGTGTGGTGATCCCTGCACTACTCGACCATGGCAGCCCGGAAATCCAGCGACGGCTGCTGCCCGCGCTGATATCCGGCGAGTCCATCGCTGTCGCGGCGGGCGACGTCGACGGGCATGCGGTGATCGGGGCTCGACTGGCGGATCTCGTCCTGATGACCGGCGGCGACCAGACGAGCCTGCTGTTCGCCACGGCCGCGGGCGTCACGACGATCCCGTCGCCGGCCGGCCTGGCAGCGCCCGAAACCGGCTGCGCCGACATCGTGGTCGCGTCGGCCGGCCCGGACACACTGGCCCCGCTGCGCGACTGCGGTGTCAGTGCCCGCAGAGATATCGACCTGTGGATCGCCGTGGTGGCCCTGGCCGCCGCCCGCCGGTCGACGGAGTTGGCGATCGACTACGCCGAGAGCCGGCGGGTGTTCGGAAGGCCCCTCGCCGAGTTCGAGAACACGCAAATGCGCCTGGCCGAGATTGCGGCCGAAATACGCTCGGCCACACACTATGTCGACCACTGCCTGACGGCTCGCTCGGCTTCCACCCTGGGCCCCGTGGACGCCGCCGCCGTCCGCGAGGTTGCTGTCCAGTTGGCCGGCCGGGCCGCCGATCAGAGCCTGCAGCTCCACGGCGGATACGGATACATGCGGGAATACCCGATCGCCCAGGCGTTCGCCGACACCCGGTTTCTGTCCACCGCGGCACGGGGATTCTCCGACTCGCGCCGGGTGGTGGCGGCCGGACTGTTCAGCGGCCGGTGAACTCCGGGGCCCGGCCCTCCTGGAACGCGGCGATCCCCTCGAGAAGATCGCTACTGGTGAGGGTCTGATCCTCCAGCTCGAAGGCCAGCTCGACAACCTCTGCGGCGCGCTGCTTCGCGAGATGGTTGAGCGCTTTCTTGGTGCCCTGCACAGCCATCGGCGGCAATGCCGCGATGCGCGCAGCGATCTGCCGGGCGCAGGGCAGCGCCTGATCCGGCTCATCCACCAGGTCGGTGACGAGTCCGATCTGGTAGGCGGTCTCGGCGTCGAGCGGGTCGCCGGTCAGTAAGTGGCGCTTGGCGCGAAGCAGGCCGGCGGCATGCGGCCACACCAGGCAACCACCGTCGCCGGCGACCAACCCGATCTGGACGTGGGTGTCGGCGAGCTTCGCGCGTTTGGCGGCGACGACCACGTCGCACATCAACGCGACCGTGGCACCAAGCCCGATCGCCGCTCCCTGGACTGCAGCGACGACGGGCTGGCGCAGATCGAGAAAGGCGGCCAACAGATCCCGGCCCGCCGCCACCGTGTCGCTGCGTACCACGGCGTCATCATGGGCCGCGCGCATCAGCGCGAAATCACCGCCCGCGGAGAATGCCGGGCCGGTCGAGCCAAGGACGATCGCGCGGACGCCGTCGTCATCGCCCAGGCGGCGCAATGCGGTGGCGAGCTCGATCTGAAGCAGGTTGTCGAATCGGTTGCGCAACTCGGGGCGGGTGAGCGTGATCTCCCATACCCCGGCACCGCGGTCGGTCAGCTCCAGGCCGTGGAAGTCCGGATTCATCGGCACCTCTTCCGTATTATTAAGACGAACTGTATCATTATTTCGAATGGAGGTGGCACGGCGTATGCCCATGATCGACGTGGAAGACAAAGTGCGCGTTCATGTTCAGGATCTCGGCACGGGCCCCGCTGTGGTCTTCATCTCCGGCTTCGGACTTGACCACGAACTCTGGGACCGCCAGGTGCGGGTGCTGACCGCAGCCGGATATCGCACCATCTGCATCACACAACGCGGTCACAGCCACTCCGACCACCCCCTCGACGGCTACGACATCGACCGGCTCAGCGGTGACGTCGTGGCCGTCCTCACCGCGTTGGGGGTCGATTCGACGGTGATCGTCGGCCATTCGTTCGGCGGGCAGGTCGCCTTCCACACCGCTGCCCTGGCACCCGAATTGGTGAGCCGGCTGGTGCTCGTCGGCTCCAATGCGGTGCGGGCGAGCCGAAGTGCGGACTTTCCCTTCGGTGCGCCGCCCGACGATGTCGTCGCGCAGATGGTCAAGGCCGAGGAGACCGACCGGGTGGCGGCCCGATACCAGCTGATCCAGACGAACTTCGCATCGGAACCCGATCCCCGAGTGGTCAATTGGTTGATGGGGACCTGGATGCGGATGCCGACCTGGTCGGCGATCGCCTGCTACCACACGCTCTTACGAACGGATCTGATCGCCGAGATCGCGACCGTTCGCCAGCCGGTGCTTCAGATCAACGGCACCGCCGACCGGGTGCACTCGACCAAGGGATCGCACTGGCTGAAGGCACAGCTGGCGGACTCGACGATGGTCGAACTCGACTGCGGCCACTTCCCGATGCTCGAGTCCCCCGACGAATTCGACAAGGTTCTCATGGCGTTCCTCACGGAATAGCCCACGCGTCGAACGTGCGGGTTGTTGTCGAAGATCATTCGCACAGTCGCCGGCAGGGCACACGCTCGGCGTATCACTCGGACGCTAACCACCGTCCAATGCCTGCAGGGCAGTCAGGCCGAGCTTCACCAGCAGTTCTTGTGCATACGGAGCGCCACGCCCGCTCGGTGGCCGAAAGGCCTCTGACAGCAACAGCAACTGGACGCCGCGGGTCGCGGTGACGAGTTCGTCGGTCGAAGCTCCGGGATAGCAGCGGCGCAAACAGCTCACCCACCGTTCGGTCACCCGCTTCTGCCTGCGGTCATGCTGGTCGCGGTATCGCTGTGCCAGCGAACGCTGTTCGCGCATCCAGATAGCGACCAGTCGCTCGTGACTGGCGACCAGGCCGGCGAACGCGCGCAGCAATCGGTCCAGATCGACGGACGGATCGTCGGCCGGTTCGCCGATCCGTAGCAGCAGGGTGTCGAGCACCTCGTCGAACAGTGCGGCCAGGATGGCGTCCTTGTTCGGGAAGTATCGGTAGATCGCGGACCCGCTGGTGCCGGCCGTCCGGCCGATCTCGTCGACACCGACACCGTCAAAGCTGCGTTCGAAGAACAACTGCTCAGCGGCCGCGAGGATCTGTGCTTCGCGTGTGGCAGTGGTCTTGGGGGCCAACCGTGCGGAGCCCATGGCTCACAGGCCCAGATCCTGGCCGATGATGACCTTCATGATTTCGCTTGAGCCACCATAGATTCGGCTGACCCGGCCGTCGAGGAAGGCGTTGCCCATCGGCGAGTCGCTGTCCCACACGCTCCCGGGATCCCACAGGCCCAGGCAACGGTCGACGACCCGGCCCTGCATCTCGGTGCAGTACAGCTTCGCCACCGCGGCGTCCCGGCTCGTCAGCCGGTCAGCAATATGATCCGCCAGCGACTGATCGATGAGCGCCTGCCCCGCTGCGACCTCCGACGAGCTCTGCGCCAGCGTGAACTTCGCCTCTTGGCCGAGGTCGCCACGAGATCGGCGCTCCCGCAGCATCTCTGCCGTCCAGGCGACTGCCGCGGACGCGGCAGCTTGAGAGTTGATCGCGATGGACAACCGCTCCTGGGCGAGGTTGGACGTCAGGTAGGCGAACCCTTCGTTCTCCCTGCCCAGCAGGTTCTGCACGGGCACCGCCATGTCGGTGAACGACATCTCGGCGAGGTCCTGGGCTTTCAGGCCGAGCTTGTCGAGCTTACGACCGCGTTCGAAACCCGCCGTATTGGTGTCGACCAGGAGCAGGCTGATTCCATTGCGGCCCGCCTGCGGATCGGTCTTCACCGCGAGGATCACCAGATCGGCTGCCGCACCGTTGGAGATGAACGTCTTGGCGCCGTTCACCACGTAATGGTCACCGTCGAGCTCTGCGCGCGTTGCCATGGCCTTCAGGTCCGAACCCGCCCCGGGCTCGGAAAGACCGAGCGCGACGATCGCCTGCCCGGAGGCCAGCTTCGGCAACCATGCCTGCTGCTGCGCCGGCGAACCGTGATGCAACAGATAGGGCACACAGATATCGGTCTGAACCCGCAGTCCGCCGATCGCCATCCCGAGCGCCTGGATCTCTTCGGTGACGACGGCGCTGTGCCGGTAGTCGGACCCGGGCAGGCCGCCGTATTGCTCCGGGATCCCGATGCCGAGGATGCCCAGCGCGGCAGCGCCCGCCCAGAACCGGCGAGACGGCTTCCCCTCGTTCACCCAGTCGGGATAGTCCGGAAGCACCTCACGGGTGAGGAACTCACGAACCGCAACGCGAAACCGCTGCTGGTCCGCGGTGAAGATCGGGCGCTCGGCCTCGATGGTCATCTCAGCGGCTCCTTCTGTGGGTCCAGAACACAATAACGATCGTTTACGGGGTACGGAGCAGTTGAAGCCTGCCCGTCCCCGTCGACGCCGATTGACCGTGTCCCGCCTGAAGACTTACTATTTGAGACAATCTAGCTCATAAATTGCGCTCCGTGATGAATCGTTCTCGGGAGGTACCTGTGGAAGCGTTGTCGCTCACCGAAGAGCAGCGCGAGTTCGCCGCGGCGATACGCGAATTCGGCCGGCGCGAGTGCGGAACGCGGGAGCAGCGCGACGCCCTGACCGATCACGGTGCCGAGCAACACCACGCCGGCGTCTACCAGAAGCTCGCAGACCTGGGCTATCTGGGCGTATCGATCCCGGAGGAATACGGGGGCAGCGGCGGCGGCCTCACCGAGCAGGTGATCCTGTTCGAAGAGCTGTGGCGCGCCCTGGTCCCGGTGCACGGCGCAGGCACCTCGCACACGGTGGCCGGGATCTACAAACGCTTTGCCAGCGAGGAGCAGAAAACGTCCGCCCTCGGATCGATCTGCGCCGGCAATGTCTGGTCGATCAGCATCTCGGAGCCCGGAGCGGGTTCGGATGCCGCCGCGGTCAGCTGCCGAGCCGACAAGGTCGAGGGCGGATGGCGGGTGAACGGGCAGAAGACCTGGTGCTCGGACGCGCAGTTCGCCACCGCGATCCTGGTCGTGGTGCGCACCTCGCGGGGCACTCGACCCCATGACGGACTGACCCTGCTGGAAGTCCCGACCGACACCGAGGGTCTGCGGATCAGCCCCATCTCGACGATGGGCGGCAGTGAGGTCAACGACCTGTACTTCACCGATGTGTTCGTTCCCGAATCAGCACTCGTCGGCGTCGAGGGCGGCGGCTGGAAGCACGTCATGGCGGGCCTCAACGGCGAGCGGTTGGTCTGCGCCGCACAGGGTCTCGGGATGGCACAGCGGGCATTCGACGACCTGCTGGCGTATGTGACGCAGCGGCAGCAGTTCGGCGCCCCGATCGGCTCGTTCCAGGCGCTGCGCCATCGGATCGCCGATCTCGCCATCGAGATCGAGGCCGCCCGGGCTCTGACCTATGCCACCGTCCACCACATCGAGAACGCCATCGGCACGCCCGAGGACTGGGTCCGTGCGACCTCGATGTCGAAGGTGAAGGTGACCGAGACGGCCAAGAAGGTGGCGCTCGAGGGCGTGCAGATGATGGGCGGCTACGGCTACTCCTCCGAATTCGACATGGAACGCCACCTGCGCATGAGCATCGCGCCGACCATCTATGCCGGTACCAACGAGATCCAGCGCGACATCATCTCCTCGACCTTCGGGCTGCGCCCGTCGACTCGCTGAAAGCGGCTCTTGCGATCCTGTGATGCTTGACACTGGACAGAGCATTCTTCAATAATTGAGATTGATTGCCTCATATTTACGCCTTGGGAAAGTACCCAGGTCAGCGCCACCTTTGGTGAGGAGCAGGAAATGACTGTCACACAGCCCGAACTACGGGTACTCGACGCCGAGACCTACGCGAACGGCGACCCGACCACGTTCGGTCTGCCGCTCGACCAGTACGCCTGGCTACGGGATAACGAACCCTGCTATCTGCAGGAGTTCGACGACCCGATGCTCATCGACCGCGCCTGGGTGATCAGCCGCAACGCCGACATCTGGAGCGTCGACCGCAACCCCGAGCTCTACACCACGGCCCGCGGCGGCGTGAACATCTGGCGGGTCACGCCGCTGGACGCCGAAGCGGGCGGCAAGCCGGCCATGCTGACGATGGACGGTGCCAAGCATCGCGAACAGCGCGGGGTGATGAGCAAGGCGTTCACGCCGCGATTCGTCCGCGGTCTCGAGGAGAAGTTCCGCGGGTACGCCGTCAACATCGTGGATGAGGCGCTGGAGAAGGGCACCTTCAACTTCGTCGACGATATCGGCAACGCCATGCCCATGGAGGCGCTCGGCGACGTGCTCGGTGTGCCCGCGGGCGACCGGGCGAAATTCTTCGAGTGGGTCGACAAGTTCGCAGCACCGTTCGATACCCGGATCACCCCGTCCTTCGAGGTGGTGTTCATGTCGATCATGAACCTGTTCAACTACGCGGTCGAGCTCGGCGACCTCAAGCGCCAAGAGCCGGGCGACGA
Source organism: Mycolicibacterium vinylchloridicum (assembly GCF_013404075.1). Classification (GTDB taxonomy): domain Bacteria; phylum Actinomycetota; class Actinomycetes; order Mycobacteriales; family Mycobacteriaceae; genus Mycobacterium; species Mycobacterium vinylchloridicum. The sequence continues at coordinate 91,400 of NZ_JACBJQ010000003.1, read as the reverse complement.
CGTGATCACCCAGCTGGTGCAGGCCGGTGCCGACGTGATCTCCCAGGACGAGCTGATGGGCAACGTCGCGCTGCTGGCCAGCGGTGCCGCGGAGAGCACCCGGACCGCGCTGTCACACGGCATGCACGAGCTGATGCGCAATCCCGAGCAGATGGCGTGGTTGCGCGAGCGTGCCGACGACATCCCCGACAGCGCGATCCAGGAGATCGTGCGGATCGCTTCGCCGTTCACCCACCTGGTTCGCACCGCGACCGCCGATCACGAGTTCCATGGCAAGGAAATCAAGGAGAACGACAAGGTGCTGATGCACTTTGCCGCAGGCAATTTCGACGAACGGGCCTTCGGCGACCCGAACTCCTTCGACCTCTCGCGGGAGAAGAACCCGCATGTGAGCTTCGGCCGCGGCCCGCACCAGTGCCTCGGCAAGCACGTCGCGTCGCTGGAGATGAAGATCCTGCTCGAAGAACTGCTGCGGCGGACCAAAACCATCGAGCCGGCCGGCGACATCGTCTACGTCCGGGACGCGTATTCCCGTGGCGTATACCAGCTTCCGGTGACGATCACAGGAGCGTGACAATCCATGCGGGTCATCGTTGACAGCGACCGCTGCGAGCTGCACGGCGAGTGCATGGTCGCCGCCCCCGACGTGTTCGACATCGGAGATGACGACGAGGTCGTCACCGTGCTCAACGCCGAGCCCGGCGAGCATCTGCGCGCGGCCGTGGAACAGGCCGTCTTGATGTGTCCGCTCGGCGCGATCAGAATAGAGGGTTGAAAACGTGACCGCCATCAAGGATCCCGCCGAGACCGGGACAGTCGTCGAGGTGCGCAATCCCGCCGACGGCTCGGTGGTCGGGGTGGTACCCGATATGACCCCCGACGCAGTCGGCGCACTGGCCGACCGACTCCGTGCCGCGCAACCGGCCTGGGCTGCGATGTCACCGCAGGCACGCGCCGGGCACCTGCGTCGCTGGCTGGATTGGATCGTCGACAATCAGGACCGCATCCTGGGGCTGGTGCACCGCGAGGCCGGCAAGTCCTGGGGTGACGCCCAGATCGAGCTGCTGGTGTGCATGGAGGTCATCAACTACTACGCCAAGCACGGCGCCGAGTTCCTCGCCGACGAGACCCGCCGGCCACACGGTCCGGCATCGTTGACCAAGAACCTCCGAATCCGTTATTCGCCTTATCAACTCGTCGGCGTCATCACGCCGTGGAACTATCCGCTCGGGATGCCGATGATGGACATCCCCGGCGCCCTGATGGCCGGTGCCGCGGTGCTGAGCAAGCCGTCGGAAGAGACGCCGCTGGCGTGGGCCGAAGTGGTCCGGGGATGGAACGAGGAGATCGGCGCCCCGCCGGTACTGGGCTGCGCGACCGGGCTCGGCGGTACCGGAGCCGCCGTCGTGGACGCCGTCGACATGGTGCAGTTCACCGGATCGACGGCGACGGGACGGCGCATCGGCATGCGCTGCGCCGAACGCCTCGTCCCGGTGAGCCTTGAACTCGGCGGCAAGGACGCGATGATCGTGCTCTCCGACGCGCCGCTGCACCGCGCCATCCGCGGCGCGATCTGGGGCGGCTTGTTCAATGCCGGGCAGTCGTGCATCGCCGTCGAACGCATCTATGTCGAAGCGCCGATCTACGAGGAGTTCGTCGGCGGTTTGGTGGATCAGGTCAACGCCCTGCGCCAGGGACACGACTCGCAGGGCGACTTCACCGCCGAGTTCGGCGCGATGGCCACCGAGAATCAGATGCAGATCGTCGAGCGCCACGTCGCCGATGCGGTGGCCAAGGGCGCCCGGGTGCTGACGGGCGGTCAGCGCGCGACAAGTGGGTTGTTCTATCCGCCAACGGTTCTGGTCGACGTCGACCACACCATGCTCTGCATGCGCGAGGAGACCTTCGGCCCGTTGTTGCCGATCATGAAGGTCCGTGACGAAGACGAAGCCGTGCGTCTGGCGAACGACAGCCCGTACGGCTTGGCCAGCAGCGTCTGGACGTCATCGCCGCGGCGCGCCGAACGAGTCGGCACTCGCATCGAGGCCGGCGGGGTGAACATCAACAACGCGATGATCAATGTCTTCCAGTTTCCGCTGCCCATGGGCGGCTGGAAGCAATCCGGTCTCGGCCACCGGTTCGGTGGCCCGAACGGTGTGCGCAAGTTCTGCCGTCAGCAAGCCTTCGTCAGCGAGAAGGTACACCTCGAAACCGAAACCCATTGGTATCCCTACTCACGCCGGAAAGCACGGGTGACGGCTGCGGTGCTGCGACTGGTGGAGATGAACGATTGGCGCCGGCGTCTCGGGTTGCGCCCGCGGTGACACACGGAGGGCCTCTCACCGGGGTCAAGGTCATCGAGTTGGCCGGTATCGGCCCCGGGCCCTACGCGGCGATGCTGTTGGCTGATCTGGGCGCCGAGGTGATCCGCGTGGAGCGTCCAGGGCCGGCAGCCAGTGAGGTACCGCCGGAACTCGATGTGCTGCGGCGTAATCGGCGCTCCATCGTGGTCGACCTGCGCCATCCGGAGGGCAGGCAGACCGTCCTGGCGCTGGTGGCCAAGGCCGACATCCTGATCGAGGGGTTCCGGCCCGGTGTCACCGAACGGCTCGGACTGGGCCCCGACGATTGCCTGGCGGTCAACCCGCGCATCGTGTACGGCCGGATGACCGGGTGGGGCCAGACCGGGCCGCTGGCACCGGCCGCCGGACACGACATCAACTACATCGCGATCACCGGAGCGCTCGGCGCGATCGGCCGCTCCGGCGATGCGCCAGTCCCGCCGGTGAACCTGGTGGGCGACTTCGGCGGCGGTTCGACCTTCCTGGTGATCGGCGTTCTCGCAGCACTTTTCGAGGCAACGAACTCCGGGCACGGACAGGTGGTGGACGCGGCCATCGTCGACGGCGCGAGTTCCCTGACCGCCCTGCTGCACGGGCTGCTCGCCGCGGACCGATGGATCGACCGACGCGGCGAGAACTTCCTCGACACCGGCGTCCCCTGGTACGACAACTACCGGACCTCGGACGGCGAATGGATGTCGGTCGGCGCGCTCGAGCCGAAGTTCTACGCGGAATTCACGACACTGCTCGGCCTAGACCCCGAGACCGCCGCACTACGTGCCGACCCTTCGGGATGGCCACGGCTGCGGGCGGCGATCACCGATGCGTTCGCGGCGCGCACCCGGCAGCAGTGGGCGGACGTGTTCGAGGGCACCGACGCCTGCGTCGCCCCGGTGCTGTCGCTCTCCGAGGCCGCGAAACACCCTCATCTGGCCGCGCGCGAGACGTTCATCGATGTCGGTGGGGTATCCCAGCCGGCGCCGGCGCCCCGGTTCAGCAGGTCAGTCCCCGGCCACCCGTCGCCACCGCCCGCCGTGGGCGCCGATGGCCGGCAGGTGTTGTCCGACTGGGGAATCCACGACGCCGATCGGCTGATCGAAGCCGGCGTCATCGTCTGCGACTGACGCCCGCCCTTCCCGGGTCAGCCGGTCAACTCGCCGGCGTCGACCATCACCTCGTGGTAGTCCGCGCGGTCGAACGGCAACAACAACCGCCAGTAGTCGATGTACTTCCACGGGCCGGTGACCACAATGCGGCCGAACTCGTTGCGGTAATAGGTCGTCATGCCGGGGTGCGACCAAATGCAATGCGACAGAGCCTCGTCCAGCTTCGCGTTGTAATCCTCGAAGCGATCCCTATCCACCTCGATGACCCCGGACGGCGTCTGCAGCAACGCGCTGATCGCCTCCATGACATAGCGCACCTGGAACTCGGTGGCGTGAATGGCGCTGCCTCCATGTCCGGCATTGGTGTTCGGGCCGTTGAGAATGAAGAAGTTCGGGAAATCGGGCACGGTCACACCGAGATAGGCGCGCGCGTCGTGCACTCCCCATTGCTCACGCAGCGTTATGCCCGAGCGGCCGATGATGTCCATCGGCCAGAGAAACTGCAGGATGTTGAACCCGGTGGCCAGCGCGATCACATCGGCATCGCAACCATCGCCCGACACCGCGACGACGCGGTTGCCGTCGATCTTTGCGACCGCCTCGTCTACCAACGTGACGTCATCGCGCGTCATCGTGCGATACCAGTTGTTGTCGATCAGGGGCCGCTTGCCGTACGGCGGATAGTCAGGCAAGCAAGCGTCGATCAGATCGGTCCGGTCGCCGAGTTGCTCCTTGATGTACTTGGTCAGGAACACCCGGTGCCGCTCGTTGGTCGCGTTGACCGAGCGTTCCGGATGCTCCCAGTCCGGATCGATCTGCAGCGACGAATGCAGCCGGTCGCTGAAGTTCCAGAATGCCCGCAGCCGATACCACTGCAGGTAGAACGGGACCTCTCGCATGAGGAACTGGACGCTCGACGGGACGTCTCGATGGTAGTTGGGGTGCGGCACCGCCCATTGTTTGGATCGCTGGAACACCGTCACGTGTGCCGCATCGTCGGCGATCGACGGCACCAGTTGCATCGCGCTGGCGGCACTGCCGATCACCGCCACCCGCTTGCCGGTCAGGTCGACTGCGGGATCCCATGCGGCGGTGTGCAGTACGGGACCGGGAAAGTCCTCCAGCCCAGGCAGTTCCGGGATCGACGGGCGATTGACCATGCCCACAGCGCTGACGACCACATTGGCGCGAATGGTCTCGCCACTCCCCTTCGCACGGGTGTCGATGCTCCAGCGGCCGTCTTCCGACTCGTAGCGGACGGTGTCCACTTCTGTCCCGAATCGGATGTGCCGCCGCAGGTCGAACCGGTCAGCGAGGTGCTGTAGGTATGCCTGGACCTCGGCGCGCGGGGCGAAGTAGCGGGTGATGTCCGGATTAGGCGCGAACGAGAACGTGTAGAGATGCCCAGGGGTGTCGACACCGCAACCGGGATAGACGTTCTCCAGCCAGGTGCCGCCGAGGTCGTCGTCCTTTTCCAGGATCGTGAAATTGACTCCGGCAGAGGCGAGTTGGATGCCCATGGCGAGGCCTGACAGTCCGGCTCCGATGATCACCACCTGGAAGCGGGAATCACGTGCCTCGTCGGGCAGCGTCACGTTGCGGGAGATGAAACCCATCTCCTCTGAGAGGAGTTCGCCATATTCGGCGGGCACGTCCTCGACCATCGCGCAGGCCAGCATCTCGGCGACCGCCTCAGGTGCGGGTTGCACCGGGGTGAGCCGGCCTTCCCGATAGGCGATCACCGCATCGAGGACCGCCTCGCGCACCTCCTGCTGAATCTCGGCCGGCAGTTCACCAGAGTCGTTGTCGTCCAGTGGTTTACCACGGGACGGTCGATATGGATCCGCGGTCCACTTCGGATCGCCGGTGAGATGGCGAAGCACCATCAACAACGTCGGGACATTACCGTCGGGCAGAGCCTCGCGGATCGCATCAACCCATTCCCGAGGTGCCGCCGAGGGCACCTGATACGACGTCTGCATGACCCCAACCTTCGTGCTGCAGTGGGCCTGACCAGGCCACCATGTTTTTGAACTTATGCGTCTCAATATAGCGGGGGGTCTGAGAACGCGCAATCCTGCTGCGAGATCCCTTGCACTGTCCGGCGATCGCACCCGCGCACGCGGGCACCACGCACCCATCAGTGCAAGTACTGGTCTCAAATGGCCGCCATTGTCAGCGACACCCGGTGGGCTGGAGTCAGGCCTTCGGGAGCTTCAGCCGCAGCAGGGTGATCGCCGAATCCGCGATCTGCTCAGCCGTGATCTTCTCGCTCGGCCGGTACCACCGCGACACCCAGATGATCATGCCGAGGATCAGCCGGGTGGCCACGACGGGATCCGTCTTGTCCAGGCAGCCCTCGTCCATACACGCCGCGACTACGCTCGACCAGCGCTTTTCGAATTGCCGACTCCATTTGCGCCACCGCATGAAGACATCCGGTGGCAGGCCGCCGCCACCGAAGAACACCGGCATGTAGCTACGCATCTGGATGGCCGCGTCGGCCTGCAGCCTGATGAGTTCGACGAGTTGCTCGTCGGGTTTCGAGACCGAGGCCAGCACGGCATCGGTGCGCTCGGTGAGTTCGCGAGTGCTCCGTTCGAACAGAATGCCCAGCAGCTCTTCCTTGGTGGGCACGGTGCGGTACAGCGTCGCCCGCGAGACCGACAGCTTTTCGGCGGTGTCGGCGATCGACACCGCTTCGATACCGCCTTCGGCGAACAGCTCGGCAACCGCGTCAGCGACAGCGTCCCGGTCGATCTCCAGCCGCGGGCGGCCTCTGGATCGAGACGCGCGACCGCCGTTCACATCGGTTGACATCGGCACCTCATCAGATGGGGGAACGCACCGGCCCAGAGACCGGCGCTGTCATGGCGTCGATTTTAGAGGCAGGCTGCCCCGAAATCCCGGATGGGCCCAGCGTCGTCGCGCCGCTGCGCAGCCGAGCGACGAGGATCGTCACGCAGACGAGCATCACGAACGCCGTGACCCCCACCGTCAGGTACTGCCAGGTGGCGAAGAACGGCCCATAGAACGTCACGGTGACGCCCCACCACAGCACCACCATCGCGGCGAAACACCCGTACATGAGGGCATGTTGGGCAACCGCCGACCGGCGCCGGAGGATCAGCGCCGTCGTCGCGACAGGCAGCGCGAACAGGGTGATCGCGGGAGCCGCCTGGTAGAGCGGGTCACCCCACAGTGCTTTGAGGTACTCCCACAAGACGACCATCGCCACCGCGCCGGCGATGACGAGGCCGGCCCAGGTCCCGGTTCGGCCGTCGGGCAGGTACTCGCGGCGGCCGACGGCGATCGCCTGGTAGAGGAACACCAGCTCGAGCAGCAATGCCGTCAGCAGCCCGATCCAGAACAGCTTCAGGAACCAGTTGTCGTAGGTGTTGAACCAGGTGTCGAACCGGGCCACCACGCCCAGATCGTGGGCGAACCACAGGTAGGTGCACGGCAGCGGAATCGATATCCAGCCTTCGCGCCGGGTCATCACGACCGCGGTCACCATGGCGATGTTCTGCAGCACCATCGCCAACCCGAATCCGATCAGAATCGGGATCTTGTGCTGATCTATCGCGGCGAGAATGATCTGCGGGTCGTACATGACCCTGATTATGATACGAATCGTCTCGATATAGGAAGGGCTGCTGAGCCACCGCTACCCCGTGGGTGCGCTGACCCCGGCAGGCAGGAAGGCCGGCAGCACGAATGACCGCAGCAGGATGCGGTGGCCCGGGTCGTCGGCGCGCGAGAAGTCGAGGCGACCGACCAGAATGAGCTGAACCAAGGCCAACCACTCGGCGACGTCACCGATCGCCAGATCGTCGCGGATCTCGCCACGTTCGGCGGCTGCCTGCAGGATCGGCTCCCACATTTCGGCGGTCAGCGCAGCGGCCAGACCGGCCCCGCCGACCAGCGTGGTGGCCATCTCCATACGTTCGGGACTGACCAGGATGCGCACGATCGGATCCCTGCGGCCATGATCGACGAGATAGATCAGACCCTCGACGAGCTGCTCGGCAAAAGTCTCGTGACTGGCGATGAAGGCGCGGGCGCGTTCGAACAACATTCGCGACCGCCGCTCGATGAGCGCGCCCAACAGTGCATCGCGGTCCGCGAAGTAGCGATAGACCGTCGGCCGGGAAACGCCAACCTCCTTGGCGATGTCATCCATCGTGGTCTTGTCGACACCGAAACGCAGAATGACCTGCTCAGCGGCACTCAGGATCTGCTGGCGCGCTTCATCGGTGTCGACACTGAGCCCTGTGCCGCCCCGTCGGCGAGCCATAATGTCTCCTGTCGATCTGCCACTGGGCCAAGTCCGCAGCCCGCGATCTCACAGAATTTTACAATCATCTTTTCTTGTCAGTTGTCACATCGGGCAAGAGCGTCGATATCGGAGCCACAACTGCCGGATACCCCACTTCCCGCAGTAGACCTCGACTCGAGCGCCTGAACATTAGCAGCACTTATCAGACCCAAGAATCTTTAGTTGGACTGTCTCACGTCCAGTCCATACCGTCATCTCCATGGCCTCGCCCCTCCTCATCGGCTTTCTGACGTCTTTCACATTGATCGCGGCGATCGGCGCCCAGAACGCGTTCGTGCTGCGTCAGGGCATCCGCGGCGAGCACGTGCTCGCCGTGGTCAGCGTGTGCGCGATCTCCGACCTGCTGTTGATCACCGCCGGGATTGCCGGCATCGGCGCGCTCATCACCGCTCATCCCCAAACCGTCAGCGTGGCCAAGATCGGCGGCGCCGGGTTCCTGTTCGTCTACGGTGCGCTGGCCGCCCGCCGTGCACTGCGTCCGTCGAGCATGGCTCCCACCCAAAAGGGCTCAACGCGCCTGATTTCCGTCCTGCTGACCTGCCTGGCCATGACGTTCCTGAACCCCCACGTCTATCTCGACACCGTCGTGCTGCTCGGGACGCTGGCCAACCAGCACGCCGACAGCAGGTGGTTGTTCGGCATCGGCGCAGTGACCGCGAGTGTGGTCTGGTTCGTCAGCCTGGGGTTCGGCGCACGCCGGTTGGCCGGCCTGTTCGCCACCCCGCTGACGTGGCGGATTCTCGACGGCCTGATCGCGGCCACCATGATTGGACTCGGCATCTGGATGGCCGTGAGCTAATCTCGCGCCGTGAGGGCGCAGTGGACGAGACGCGGGTTTCTGGGGGCCGCCGGCGCGGCGGGCGCACTGTTCGCCGCCGCGTGCTCGTCGGAGGGCTCGAGCGAGGACGCCACCCCCAAATCAGTGACCATCAAACATCTCTTCGGCGAAACGACGATCTCGGCGCCGCCCAAGCGCGTCGTCAGTGCGGGCTTCACCGAGCAGGACGACCTTCTCGCGGTCGGCGTGGTACCGATCGCGGTGACCAATTGGTTCGGTGACCAACCCTTCGGGGTGTGGCCGTGGGCGCTGCCCAAACTCGGTGCCGCTCAACCCGTTGTGCTCAACCTGGACAACGGAATTCAGGTGGACCAGATCGCCGCGCTCAAACCCGATCTGATCGTGGCCGTCAACGCGGGCCTCGACGAGGACACCTACAAGAAACTCTCGGCGATCGCGCCGACCATCGCCCAGTCCGGCAATGCCTTCTTCGAACCGTGGAAGGACCAGGCCACCGCGGTGGGAACCGCGGTGTTCGAGGGCAAGCAGATGAAACAGTTGATCGCGGGCGTCGACAACAAGTTCGCCGACATCGCGAAGAACAATGCCGCCTTCAAAGACAAGAAGGCGGTGCTGCTGGCGGGCAATTTCGTCGGCGGCACCCTCGCCGCGACGCTGCCCGGGTGGCGCACCGACTTCTTGACGACCATGGGCTTTCAGGTCATTGACAGCATCCAGGCATTCGCCGTCGACGACCACCGCGCGGCCATCCCGCTCGACAAGCTCGCCGACACGCTGGATTCCGCCGACGTGTTGATCTGGTCCACCGAGAGCGACGCCGAACAAGCTGCGCTGCTGGCGGATCCGGCCGTCGCCGCGCTGGCCGATCGGAATATCTTCACCGGCAAGGACCTCGCCGGTGCGATCGCCTTCGCATCCCCGCTGTCCTACCCCGTGGTCGCCGATCAATTGCCGCCGCTGCTCTCGCGCGCACTGAGCTGACCGGTCGTGCTTGGATAGCACCGTGACCAGCAGCCAGACCACCGCGCGCGATGCCATAACCCCCGGGTTCGCACAGGTCGGGTCTCGCTATTATCCGGTCTTCGTCTCGGTCTTCACCGCCCTGGTGATCATCTCCAACGTCACCGCCACCAAGGGTGTCGCGTTCGGACCCGTCATCGGCAACTGGTCGATCATCACCGACGGCGGCTTCATCGTCTTCCCGCTCACCTACGTCATCGGCGACGTGCTCTCCGAGGTGTACGGGTTCAAGGCCGCAGGCCGGGCGATCGTCCTCGGCTTCGCGATGAACATCCTGGCCGCGCTGGCATTCTGGGTGACCATCTACCTGCCGTCGGCCGACTTCTACACCAACCAGGAACATTTCGAGAACATCGTCCACGCCTACACCCAGTTGATCGTGGCCGGCCTGGCCGGCTTCATCGTCGGCCAGACCATCAACGCCTTGACCGTCGTCAAGATCAAGGAACGCACGAAGGAGAAGCACCTGTGGGCGCGGCTGGTCGGATCGACCTTCGCCGGCCAGCTCGGCGACACCCTGGTGTTCTGCAGCATCGCCGCCAGCGCTATCGGCATCAACACCTTTGGCGATTTCGTCACCTACACCGCGCTCGGGTGGGTCTACAAGACCGCCGTCGAGGTGGTGATGCTGCCGGTGACCTACCGGGTGATCGCGTACATCAAGCGTCACGAGCCGACCTATACCCAGATGGTCTGACGCGCACGATAAATGTGGCACCTCTGGCAGTGCTCGAAATCCGCAGACCCAGTCCCTCGGCGGATCTACCGTCGATGAATGAGTGTGGCGACGGACCTGATGGTGTCCAACACAATCCGTGACTACGGCGAAGCGGCGCTGCTACTCGAATGCGAGTCGACCGAGCGCGTGCTGGCCTTTGCCGGCGCGCTGCGCCGGGCGCATCTGCCCGGGATTCTCGACATCGTCCCGGCCGCGCGTACCGTCCTGATCACACTGTCCGACCCGGGGTATCAGGCACCCACCCGGCAGCGGCTCAAACAACTGCCGATCGACACCGCGGGGCCGCGGCAGCATCGGGCCGATGACGTCGACGTGGTGATCGAGGTGGTGTACGACGGCGCCGATCTCGACGATGTCGCCACGCACACCGGGATGGACGTCGCCGCGGTGATCGAGGCCCATACCGCCGCGCCATGGCGGGTCGGATTCTCCGGATTCGCACCGGGTTTCGCTTACCTCGTCGGCGGTGACCCCCGCCTGGCGGTGCCGAGGCGCAGCGATCCGCGCACCTCGGTACCGGCCGGATCGGTCGGACTTGCCGGCGAGTTCAGCGGCATCTACCCGCGCCAGTCTCCCGGTGGCTGGCAGCTGATCGGCCGCACCGACGCGGTGCTGTGGGATATCGGCCGGCCGAAACCCGCGCTGTTGGAGCCGGGCATGTGGGTGCAGTTCCGGGCGATCGCCGCGGACCCGCGATGATCACCCTCGAGGTGTTACGAACCGGTCCGCTGGCGCTGCTCGAAGACCTCGGCAGGCCGGGACTGGCGCACGTCGGCGTCACCCGCTCCGGGGCGGCCGACCGTCGCGCGCACCGGTTGGCCAATCGCCTGTTGGCCAACCCCGACGACCACGCCACCGTCGAGATCACCCTGGGCGGATTCGCCGCACGGGTGCGCGGCGGCGATGTGGATGTCGCCGTGACAGGTGCCGACGCCGATCCGGCTGTCAGCGGAGTTCCTTTCGGCACCAACAGTATTCACCACGTTCGCGAAGGCGAGGTGATATCTCTCGGCGCCCCGCAGACCGGGCTGCGCAGCTATCTCGCAGTCCGCGGCGGGATCGCCGTCGATCCGGTGTTGGGTTCGCGCAGTTACGACATGATGTCGGCGATCGGACCCCGCCCACTGCGGGTCGGTGACGTGCTGCCGGTGGGCGCGCACGCCGACAGGTACCCCGAACTCGACCAGGCGCCGGTGGCTGCGATCACGCAGGATCACCTCGAACTGCGCGTGGTGCCCGGTCCGCGCGACGACTGGTTCACCGACCCCGACGCCCTCGTCCACACCGACTGGGTGACCACCGACCGCAGCGACCGGGTCGGCATGCGGCTGTCCGGGCGCCCGCTCGTCTACCGCTGGCCCGACCGTCAGTTACCCAGCGAGGGCGCCACCCGCGGCGCGATCCAGGTGCCGCCGAACGGCCACCCGGTGATCCTCGGTCCCGACCACCCGGTCACCGGGGGCTTTCCCGTGATCGGCGTGCTCACCGATGCCGACACCGACAAGGCCGCCCAGATCCGGCCGGGGCAAACGGTGCGGCTGCACTGGACCAGGCCTCGTATCGCAGCGGGGAGCGCCCCGGCCTGGTAGAGCTGAGGGTGTGCACGCGCAGGTCCACACCGCCCGGCTGATTCACACCAGCGATCTGGACACCGACACCCGCCAGCACGCCCGGCAGATGGTGACCGAGGCGTTCGGTGAGTGGACCGAGTTCACCGATTCGGACTGGGAGCACACCCTCGGCGGCATGCACGCCGTCATCGCCCATCGCGGTGCGCTGGTCGCTCACGCGGCCGTGGTGCAGCGCCGACTGCTCTACAACGGCCGGGCATTGCGCTGCGGCTACGTCGAAGGCGTCGCCGTCCACGAGGACTGGCGCGGACAAGGCCTGGCGCACGCCGTGATGGATGCGATCGAGCAGGTGATTCGCGGGGCCTACGAGATCGGGGCACTGAGCTCGAGCCCGATCGGCGAGAAGCTCTACCGTCCGCGCGGGTGGCTGCACTGGCGGGGACCGACCTCGGTGCTCGCGCCAGCCGGGCCGACCCGCACCCCCGACAACGACGGCTCGATCTTCGTCCTGCCGGTCGACATCGAGGTCGACCTTGCCGCGGACCTGACATGCGACTGGCGTGACGGCGACGTCTGGTAGCCCGGCAGCAACGTCAATAGATAGCAGACGGAATACAACTGCCCGCAACCGTTGTTGATAATCGGCTTCCCAGTGGAACCGGCTTCGACACTGGACTGGCTGCACCGCAACAACTCTGAGCCTTCCCGGGCTCGCCGTGGCCGGCGAACAGCAAACCTGGGAAGTCACTGTGCGGCGGGCCCGAGCCGGATAGTTATTGCTGCTACATAGTCCGCGTGATATAGATACCGGGTGGGAAATCAGCCGGCCGAGCAAGACCTCGGCGAGTGCGTCGGCGATGCCCTTGACCAGGCAATGGACCTGACAATCCGATTCCTCGCCGACCGTGCCGACCTGAGCGCGTCCGCGGCGTTCACGATGAACCGGGTGGCTCGTGAAGGCCCTATCCGGCTGACCACGCTGGCCGCGAAGGAAGGGGTCAGCCAGCCCTCGATGACCCAGTTGGTCCAGCGGCTCGAACGTGCCGGGCTGGTGACCCGGCTCGCCGACCCCGACGACGGCCGGGCCTGCCTGGTCGCCATCACCGACGAGGGCCAGGACGTCCTCGACGAGCGCAAACGCACACGCCGAGAACGTCTGTCCGCCTTGATGACAACGCTGACGGACGAGGAACAGATGCAGCTGTGGTTGGCCGCGCGGGTTGCGCTTCCGCTCATCTGTCGACTCGCCGCCAATGCCGACTGCGCCACGGACACGGCCGCACCGCGGCCGGGCCATTGACGGAAGGTGTTCGGGTGAAAGCTGTTCCGGTGGGTCGCGTGCTGAAACGCATCTGGATCCCGTTGGTCTTGATCGTGGTGCTGGCCGTCTCCGGCCTGGTCGTATCGCGTCTGCACAAGAAATTCGCGTCGCAGGACCTGAACGCCGGTGCCGGCGCCGGTATCGAGATCGTCCAGTTCAACCCCAAGGTCATGGTCTACGACGTCTATGGCGCACCGGGGACCACCGCCCAGATCAGTTACTTCGACCCGGAAGCCAAGGTGCACACCGTCGACGTGCCGCTGCCCTGGTCGATCACCCTGTCGACGACGTTGCCTGCCGTCAGCGCCAGCCTCATGGCGCGGACCGACGGCGATGAGATTGGATGCCGCGTCACTGTGAACGGAACCGTCCGCGAGGAGCAATCGGCCAATGGCGTCAACGCCCAGACCTACTGCCTGGTGAAGTCCGCATGACCCATACCGTCACCACACCCGAATCCGCAAGCAAGCAAAGCCGGCCCGTCATGCCGCACCTGATCCGCATCCTCGCCTGGCCGATCATCCTGTTCTGGCTCGCGGTCGCCGTTGTGGTGAACGTCGTCGCGCCACAGCTCGAGGTCGTCGGTGAGATGCACTCGGCGCCAATGGCACCCGAGGACGCGCCGTCGATGAAGGCGATGAAGTTGATGGGCGCCAACTTCCAGGAATTCAACTCCAACAGCACGATCATGATCGTCGTGGAGGGCCAGAAGCCGCTGGGCCCGGACGCACACCAATACTACGACGAGATCATCCGCAAGCTGGAGCAGGATCCCGAACACATCCAGCACATCCAGGACTTCTGGGGCGACACATTGACGGCGGCTGGCGCCCAGAGCGCCGACGGCAAAGCCTCCTACGTGATGCTCAACCTGGCCGGCGAACAGGGCCAGACCCTGGCCAACGAAGGCGTGGATGCCGTCCGCAAGGTCATCAAGGAAACCCCCGCTCCGCCAGGCGTGCAGGCGTACGTCGCGGGCCCGGCCGCGCTCACCGACGACATGCACGTCATCGGCAACGCCAGCCTGGTGCAGATCACGTTGATCACGCTCATCGCGATCGCGGGAATGCTGCTGGTGGTCTATCGCTCGATCCGGACCACTCTGATCCAGTTGTTCCTGACGTTCCTCGGACTGCTGACCGCGCGCGGTGTGGTCTCGATTCTGGCCCTGCACGGCGCTTTCGGCCTGACGACGTTCGCCGGAAACATCCTCACGATGCTGGCGATCGCCGCGGCCACCGACTACGGCATCTTCATCTTCGGCCGCTATCGCGAAGACCGTGGCATGGGGTTGGACCGAGACGACTCGTACTACGCCACCTTCAAGTCCGTCGCACCCGTCATCGTGGGTTCCGGACTCACGATCGCAGGCGCGACCTACTGCCTGAGTTTTGCGCGACTGCCCTACTTCACCACCATGGGCGCACCCGTCGCGATCGGCATGCTGGTGATCGTCGCGATCGCGGTCACGCTCGGCCCGGCCGTGCTTTTCCTTGGCAGCCGCGTTGGGCTGTACGAGTCCAAGCGGCCCCCGCAGAGCAGATTCTGGCGGCGCGTCGGCACAGCCGTCGTACGTTGGCCCGCACCGATTTTCGTGGCCAGCCTGTTCGTCGTTTTGATCGGCATCATTGCCATCCCCGGATACAAGCCGGCCTACAACGACCGCTACTACCTGCCGACGGACGCCCCGGTCAACCAGGGCTTCGCCGCCGCCGACCGGCACTTCACCCAGGCCCGGATGAACCCCGACATCCTGATGGTCGAAGCCGACCATGACATGCGCAATCCCGCCGACATGCTGGTGCTGAACAAGATCGCAAGCAATGTCATGCACACCGAGGGCATCGCGATGGTGCAGAGCATCACCCGGCCGCTGGGTATCCCGATCCAGCACAGCTCGATTCCATTCCAGACTTCGGTGGCGGGTCAGACCACCAACATGAACCTGCCGTTCCAGCGGGACCAATTGAACAACCAGCTGAAAACAGTTGATTCGATGAACGTTTCGATCGACATCTTGGAGAAGCAGTACCAACTCTCGCTCAAGCAGACCCAGCTCACCCAGGATTCGGCGGCCCGTTCACAGGACCTCCTGCAAACCACCGAGCAGTTGCGCGACAACATCGCGAACTTCGACGACCAGTTCCGGCCGATGCGCAATTACTTCTACTGGGAGCCGCACTGCTTTGACATCCCGCTGTGCGCCGCGGCAAGGTCCCTGTTCGACTCCTTGGACGGAATCGACGCAGTGACCGACAAAACGGCAGGGGTGCAAGGCAATACCGACCAGCTGGCGGCGATCGCACCGCAGCTGACGGCGCTGCTTCCCCAGACGATCGCGTCGATGAAGGTCAGCCGGGACCTCGCGCTGGCCTCCTACAACTCGCAGAAGGCCCTGCTCGACCAGATGCAGGCGACCAACGACACGGCGCTGGCGATGGGTGAGAGCTTCGACCAGGCCAAGAACGACGACCTGTTCTTCCTGCCGCCGGAAGCCTTCCAGAATCCGGATTTTCAACGCGGCCTGAAGATGTTCCTCTCACCCGACGGCAAGTCCACCCGCATGTTCATCACCCACGAGGGTGACCCGGCGACGGTGGACGGCATCGCGCGCGTCGATTCGGAACGCAAGGCGGCACAAGAGGCCCTGAAGATGTCGTCGCTGTCGAACGCCAAGATTCATCTGGGCGGCGTCGCAGCGACCTACAAGGACATGTCCGATGGCGCGCGCTACGACCTGATGATCGCCGTGGTGTCGTCGCTGACGCTGATCTTCATGATCATGCTCATTCTGACCCGCAGCGCGGTCGCGGCTCTGGTGATCGTCGGTACGGCGGCCAGTTCGATCGCCGCATCCTTCGGTATCTCGGTTCTGCTGTGGCAGGACCTGTTCGGGATACAGGTGCAGTGGCTGGTCATGTTGATGTCCGTCATCATCCTGTTGGCGGTCGGCTCGGACTACAACCTCTTGCTCGTCTCGAGGTTCAAAGACGAGATCCACGCGGGCCTGAAGACCGGCATCATCCGCTCGATGGCAGGCACGGGTGGCGTGGTGACGTCGGCCGGTCTGGTGTTCGCCGCCACCATGGCGGGCATGATGGGCAGCAAGCTGATCGTGCTGGCCCAGATGGGCTCGACGATCGCGATCGGCCTGCTGATCGACACCTTCATCGTTCGATCGCTGTTGATGCCGTCGATCGCGACGATGCTGGGCCGGTGGTTCTGGTGGCCGCTGGTGGTCTATCCCCGCGGGGACAACCACTTCCTGCCGCCCACGCCGCGCAGGCGCCCTGCGAGCGACGATGCGGACACCGCAGCGCTACCCGCGCAGGCCTAGCGGCCACCGCAGCCGGCACACCCACTACCGCCAGCGGTCGAGGATCTCGTTGGCCCGCACCGACAGCGCGCGCTGCCAGAACGGCCCGAAGCTGATCCGCCCCACGCCCAGTGGCCCGAACGACGCCGGGTCGTCGGACTCCGGTATCGCGATCGCGTTGATCGGCAGCGGAAGTTCAGTGGCCAAGCGGCGCAACGTGTCCGGCTCGTGCCGACCCACCGGGTACAGCGCGTCGGCCCCCGCGGCGGCGGCCTCACTCAGCCGCGCGATGGCCCGGTCGACACGGTCGGCGTCGTCACCGTCGTTGCGCAGGAACAGGTCGGTGCGGGCATTCACGACCACATGGACCCCGGCGCGGTCGGCGGCGGCGCGCAGCGCCCCCACGAGTTCGGCGTGCTCGGTGGACGACCGCAGCCGCTTGCCCTCGCTGTGCACGGTGTCCTCGATGTTCAGGCCGACCGCCCCGGCACCGAGCAGTCCGTCGATCAGGCGCTCGGCAGGCTGTGTGTACCCCGATTCGATGTCAACCGACACCGGGACGTCCACGGCCGCGGCGATCTGGGCGACCCGGGCGAGCACATCGTCGAAACTCATGCCTTCGCCGTCGGGCTTACCGACGGAGTCGGCCATCGGATGGCTCCCGACGGTCAGCGCCGCGAACCCGGCGTCCACTGCCAGATTGGCCGACCAGGCGTCCCACACCGTCGGGAGCACCACGGGGTTGCCCGGCTGATGCAACGCCAACAACGCTTCCGCACGTTCGGCAAGACTGCTCTGAATCACCATCGGAGGCTCCTCACTCCCGTTTTCTTCGTCGTACGGACCCTGGGGCGTTCAACACGGCTGCCGCAACACCATTCCCGACGTGACCTGTCTCACGTTGTGTTCCAAATGTGGCTAGCATCGGTTGTCGTACTGTGATCCATAACACCTTCAGCCCAGGGAGGTCCCGTTGTCTACCACTACAGAATTGGCCGAACTTCACCATCTGATCGGCGGATTGCGGCGGTGCGTGACCTCTTTGCAGGCGCGCTATGCCGACACTCCGGCAATGCGCCGGATCGTCAACGACGCCGAACGCATCCTCAATGACGTGGAACTTCTCGATATCGACGCCAATGAGCTTGCCCTAACCCAGCAAACCGCGGTGGTCTCCGGCGAGAAGATCGGAATTCCGGATACGCCATACGACAGCACCTTCTGGCGTGACGTCGACGACGAAGGAGTTGGCGGCCACAGCCGCCGCTGACCCCGATTTAGCGGGGTGCCGTGATCTAGGTACCCTCCGATGAGTTAATGCGAAGGGGATCACAGTAGATGAGCGCACCTGCGGGTAACCGCCCTGCGACCGGCGTCTTCTCACCCGGCCGTGCCCAGATACCGCAACGCACGCTGCGGACCGACAACTGGCTCAAGGCACCGATCTGGACGGACCTCGGGTTCGCGGCATTCGTCATCTACGCGACGGTGCGCGCGTTCCAGCGGGACCACTTTTTCGTCCCGCAGTACCACTACCTGACGCCGTTCTACTCGCCGTGCCTGAGCAAGGCATGCGGTGAGGCAAGCGACTTCTGGCCGCAGATACTGCCCGCGACCGGGCCGCTCTCGCTGCTGCCGTACGCGTTCCTGTCGCTGCCGTTCCTGCTGCTCTTCCGGCTGACGTGCTACTACTACCGCGGCGCCTACTACCGCTCGGTGTGGCAGTCGCCGACCGCCTGCGCAGTGGCTGAGCCGCATGCGAAATACACTGGCGAGACGCGCTTTCCGCTGATCATCCAGAACACCCACCGGTACTTCTTCTACATCGCCGGCATCATCTCGATCATCAACACCTACGACGCGATCGTCGCCTTCCACTCGGAGACCGGGCCCGGCGGCTTCGGATTCGGCCTGGGCAACATCATTCTGGTCGGCAACGTCGTGATGCTGTGGGTCTACACGATCTCCTGCCACTCGTGCCGCCACGTCACCGGCGGCCGCCTGAAGCACTTCTCCAAGCATCCGGTCCGCTACTGGATCTGGACGCAGGTCAGCAAGCTGAACACCCGGCACAAGCTGTACGCCTGGATCACCCTCGGCACCCTGATGCTGACGGACTTCTACGTCATGCTGGTGGCCAGTGGCACCATCTCCGACTTGAGATTCGTTGGCTGACAAGCCAATTCAACCTGAACTAGCGAGGAAGATTCATGGCTGAACTCGAACGGCACTCCTACGACGTCGTCGTTATCGGTGCCGGCGGGGCTGGGTTGCGTGCGGTCATCGAGGCGCGCGAGCGGGGTCTGCGCGTCGCGGTGGTGACCAAGTCGCTGTTCGGCAAGGCCCACACCGTCATGGCCGAAGGTGGTTGCGCCGCCGCGATGCGCAACGTCAACACCAAGGACAGCTGGCAGGTGCACTTCGGTGACACCATGCGCGGCGGCAAGTTCCTCAACAACTGGCGGATGGCCGAGCTGCACGCGCAGGAAGCCCCCGACCGGGTGTGGGAGCTGGAGACCTACGGCGCGCTGTTCGACCGCACCAAAGACGGCAAGATCAGCCAGCGCAACTTCGGCGGCCACACCTACCCTCGGCTTGCGCACGTCGGTGACCGCACCGGGCTGGAGATCATCCGCACCCTGCAGCAGAAGATCGTCTCGCTGCAGCAGGACGACAAGAAGGAACTCGGCGACTACGAGGCCCGCATCAAGGTCTTCCACGAGTGTTCGATCACCGACCTGATCAAAGACGGTGACGCGATCGCTGGAGCCTTCGGCTACTGGCGCGAGACCGGCAAGTTCATCCTGTTCGAGGCGCCGGCCGTGGTGCTGGCCACCGGTGGTATCGGCAAGTCGTTCAAGGTGTCGTCGAACTCCTGGGAGTACACCGGCGACGGGCACGCGCTCGCGCTGCGCGCAGGTTCCGGCCTGATCAACATGGAGTTCATCCAGTTCCACCCGACCGGCATGGTCTGGCCGCTGTCGGTGAAGGGCATCCTGGTCACCGAGGGTGTCCGCGGTGACGGCGGAGTTCTGAAGAACTCCGAGGGCAAGCGCTTCATGTTCGACTACATCCCCGAGGTGTTCAAGGGGCAGTACGCCGAATCCGAGGAAGAAGCCGACCAGTGGCTCAAGGACAACGACTCCGCGCGCCGCACCCCTGACCTGCTTCCTCGCGACGAGGTCGCCCGCGCCATCAACGACGAGGTCAAAGCCGGTCGCGGG
Organism: Mycolicibacterium vinylchloridicum; assembly: GCF_013404075.1. Classification (GTDB taxonomy): domain Bacteria; phylum Actinomycetota; class Actinomycetes; order Mycobacteriales; family Mycobacteriaceae; genus Mycobacterium; species Mycobacterium vinylchloridicum. The sequence goes on along the minus strand of NZ_JACBJQ010000003.1, from coordinate 71,623 downwards.
ACCCCGCACGGCGGCGTCTATCTCGACATCGCCTCCCGTATGCCTGCCGAAGAGATCAAGCGCCGCCTGCCGTCGATGTACCACCAGTTCATTGAGCTGGCCGAGGTCGACATCACCAAGGACATGATGGAAGTCGGTCCGACCTGCCATTACGTGATGGGCGGTATCGAGGTCGATCCCGACACCGGCGCAGGCGCGACTCCCGGCCTGTTCGCCGCGGGTGAGTGCTCGGGCGGCATGCACGGCTCCAACCGGCTCGGCGGCAACTCGCTGTCCGATCTGCTGGTGTTCGGCCGGCGCGCCGGACTCGGCGCGTCGGACTACGTGCGGGCGCTCTCGCAGCGTCCCGCGGTGTCCGACACGGCGGTCGAAGAGGCCACCAAGCTGGCGCTGGCGCCGTTCGAGCCGAAGGCCAACCCCGAGAACCCCTACACCCTGCACGCCGAGCTGCAGCAGTCGATGAACGACTTGGCCGGCATCATCCGCAAGGAAGGCGAACTGCAGGAAGCCCTGGTCAAGATCGACGAACTGAAGAAGCGCTACGCCAACGTCGTCGTCGAGGGCGGACGCATCTTCAACCCGGGCTGGCACCTGGCGATCGACATGCGCAACATGCTGCTGGTCAGCGAATGTGTGGCCAAGGCCGCACTGCTGCGCACCGAAAGCCGCGGCGGCCACACCCGCGACGACCATCCGAAGATGGATGCCGCCTGGCGCAACAAGCTGCTGGTCTGCCGGGTGGCAGCCGGCGAGTCTGACGTCGTGGTGCCCGATGTCGATGTGACGCCCGAGCAGCAGCCGGTGATGCGGCCCGATCTGCTGGCCACCTTCGAGCTGTCCGAACTCGAGAAGTACTACACCGACGATCAACTGACCGAGCACCCGGACCGGAAGGGCTGAGAATGGCTGCCTACAACGCGAAACTGCGGGTCTGGCGCGGCGACGAAGACGGCGGCGACCTGCAGGACTACACCGTCGAGGTCAACGACGGCGAGGTGGTGCTCGACATCGTCCACCGCCTGCAAGCCACCCAGGCCGGTGACCTCGCTGTGCGGTGGAACTGCAAGGCCGGCAAGTGTGGATCGTGCTCAGCGGAGATCAACGGCCGCCCCCGGCTGATGTGCATGACCCGCATGTCGACGTTCGGCGAGGACGAGGTCGTGACGATCACCCCGCTGCGGACCTTCCCCGTGATGCGCGACCTGGTCACCGATGTCTCCTTCAACTATGAGAAGGCGCGGGAGATCCCGTCGTTCACTCCCCCGAAGGATCTGCAGCCCGGCGACTACCGGATGCAGCAGGAGGACGTGAACCGCAGCCAGGAGTTCCGCAAGTGCATCGAGTGTTTCCTGTGCCAGAACGTGTGCCACGTCAACCGTGACCACGAGGAGAACAAGAAGTCCTTCGCCGGCCCGCGTTATCTGATGCGGCAGGCCGAGCTGTCGATGCACCCGCTGGACACCATCGACCGGCGCGACATGGCGCAGGACGAGAACGGTCTCGGCTTCTGCAACATCACCAAGTGCTGCACCGAGGTGTGCCCCGAGCACATCAAGATCACCGACAACGCACTGATCCCGATGAAGGAACGCGTCGCCGACAAGAAGTACGACCCGGTGGTGTGGCTGGGCAACAAGTTGTTCCGGCGAACGTAGTGAGCGGAACCATCAAACGCAGCAGGCGCGACAAGTAAGTCAAGGCTCAAGGTGGCGGGCCGCGAGATATTTCTCGCGGCCCGTTGTCATCGGCGCTGACGTGGGTAGCCTCGAACCATGGGTAGCGTCCATAGCGTCAACGACATCCGCAAGGCGATCCGCGAGCTGTCCGCCCGCGCCGAACTGGCCAACAAAGAGGGCCGGTCCGACGACGCGGCCGAGCTGGAGAAGCGCATCGCCGGCTATCGCGAAGAACTCGGCGAGAAGCCCTGACCCGCGCGGCAGGAGCAGGCTGGGCTAGGCGCCCAGTCTGCGGAAAGTACTGCGGTGGAACACGATTGGCGGCACGTCGTGCACAGTGATGGCCTTGACCTCCAAGACCACGATGGTGTGGTCACCGGCCGGCACCAGCTGAGTGATCGAGCTCTGCAGCCACACGCTGGTGCCGTGGACGAATACCGCACCGCTGGAGTGTGAATGAGTCTCCAGCCCGGCGAAGCGGTCCCCGGTCTTGGCGGCCAGCGTGCGCGCGGCCACGTCGTGTGACTCACCGAGCAGGCTGATGCCCAGCGACGGCAGGTCTTTGAGCTTCGGCCAGGTCTCCGAATTGTTCTGCACGCAGAACGAGACCAGCGGCGGATCCAGCGACACCGGCACGAAGGTGCTGGCGGCCAAACCGACCCGAACACCCTCGACCTCAGCGGCGATCGCGATGACGCCGGACGGGAAATGACCGAACGCCTCACGCAGCGAGGCGGGGCTCAGCTCTGTGTCACTCATAACAGCGATATCTTCCCATGTGACGGTGCGCCGCGGCCACAGCAGGGTGAGGCCTGATTCAAATACCCGTTGAGTAGCCTGGGGCCGTGCCGAACGTCTCCATCCTGTCCGTGCTGCGCGAGCGCGCTGGTGCGACGCCAGACGACGTCGCGTTCACGTTCACCGATTACGACCGGGACTGGAACGGGACCGCCGAGAGTTTGACCTGGTCGCAGCTGTACCGCCGCACGCTCAACGTCGCGCACGAGATCAGCCGGCACGGTGCGCCCGGCGACCGGGCCCTGATCATCGCGCCGCAGGGCCTGGCCTATGTCGTCGCGTTTCTGGGGGCCATGCAGGCCGGTTTCATCGCGGTCCCGCTCTCGGTTCCGGTGCCGGGGTCCCACGACGAGCGGGTCAGCGCCGTGGTGACCGATACCTCGCCGACGGTGGTGCTGACCACCTCCGAGGTGTTCGAGGTCGCCGCACAGTATGTGGACGACGGCGCCGCCGTCATCGCCACGATCGCGGTGGACACCCTCGATCTCGATGCGGCCAAAGACGTCGACACCGAGGTACCCGAGGGACCGGATATCGCGTATCTGCAGTACACCTCGGGCTCGACGCGGCTACCGGCCGGCGTGATGATCTCGCACCGCAACGTGGTCGCGAATTTCGATCAGTTGATGGCCGCATACGTGCCCCACCACGGTGGCACGTTCCCGCCGGGGACCAGCCTGGTGTCGTGGCTGCCCTTCTTCCACGACATGGGTCTGATACTCGGGATCGCCGCACCGATCCTCGGCGGATATCCCGCCGACCTGATGAGCCCCGTCGCGTTTCTGTCTCGCCCGGCGCGATGGCTGCAGGCCATGGCCCGCCACCCGAGAGCGTGGTCCGGCGCGCCGAACTTCGCGTTCGACCTCACCGCACGGCGTGCCAGCGACGACGAATTGGCGTCCCTCGACCTCAGCGGCGTCGTCGGCATCATCAACGGAGCCGAGCGCATCCATCCGGAGACGTTGGTCAGATTCAACGAACGCCTCGCGCCCAACGGCTTCCGCCCGGAGATGATCGCACCCTCCTATGGCCTGGCCGAGGCAACGGTCTATGTCACCAGTAGTGCTGCGAACCGGGTGCCGGAGGTTGCCGAGTTCGACCCGGTCGAACTGTCCCTCGGCACGGCTGTCCCCAAGGCCGGCGGATCACCGCTGTTGCGGTACCGGCTGCTGGTGTCGCCGCTGGTGCGGATCGTCGATGCCGAGACCTGCCGATCGTGCCCCGACGGCACCGTCGGCGAGATCTGGACGCACGGTGAGAACGTCTCCGCCGGGTACTGGCGCAAACCGGAGCAGACCGGGTCCGCGTTCGGCGCGACGTTGCTCGACCCGCCCGCGGGCACCCCGGAGAGCGGTTGGCTGCGGACCGGCGATCAGGGCTTCATCTCCGAGGGCGACCTGTTCATCGTGGGCCGCATCAAGGACATGCTGATCGTGCGCGGCCGCAACCACTACTCCGACGACATCGAATCGACGGTGCAGAAGATCACCCGGGGTCGGGTGGCGGCCATCGCGGTGTCCGACGAGCAGACCGAGACGTTGGTGACCATCGTCGAGCTCAAGAAGCGCGATGATTCCGACGAGTACGGACAAGTGAAAAATGATGTGATCGCGGCGATTTCGCGTGCGCACGGCTTACAGGTGGCCGACATCGTGCTGGTGGAGCCAGGGTCGATCCCGACCACCACCAGCGGCAAGGTCCGCCGGGCAGCGAGCATCGAGCAGTACCGCCAAGGACAGTTCGTGCGGTTGGATGCGTAGCTGATCTCCCCGATGTGGTTCACCCTTCTGGTGATGGCTGCCGCGGTCAGTCTGGAGCCGTTCCGAATCGGGATGTCGGTCCTGATGCTCAACCGTCCCCGCCCCCATCTACAGCTGGCCGCCTTCCTGGGCGGGGGCTTCGCGATGGGCCTGACCGTCGGCGTTGTGGTGTTGTTCGCACTCGAATCCCGGATCCCGGCGTCGGCGCACTTCACCCTGCCCAGGGTGCAGGTCGCCATCGGTGCACTGGCGCTACTGGCCGCGGCGCTGCTGGCGGTCACCAGGGGCCGCGACCGCACCCCGCCGGCCTGGCTGAACCGGCTGCTGGACGGCCAATCACTGCGGGTGGCAGGCGTCGCCGGGCTGGGAATCGCACTGCCCTCGATCGACTACCTGGCCGCGCTGGCCGTGATCGCCGCCGGTGCGGGCGCCCCCGAGGTCCGGTTCGCGGCGTTGGTGACATTCAACGTCGTGGCCTTCGCGCTGGTGGAGATTCCGCTGGTGGCCTATCTGGTGGCCCCTCAGCGCACGCATGCTGCGATGACCGCCCTGCACGGCTGGGTTCGCGCCCGGCGCAGGCGTGAGGTGGCGGTGCTGCTGGCCGTCGTCGGTGTCGTGCTGCTGACTGCGGGTCTACTCGGCGTCTAGTGCGCGCTCGGGCCGTGGTCCAAGACGTACTGGAAGCCCGCCATCAACTGCGAAATCGGGTCGGTGCCACCGCCGAACGCCGCCTGGGTGGCCGGCGCCGTGACGGCCGCGGGGTCGTAGCCGTTCACCGGATCGACCTCGATCGGCGCGGTCAGCGGATCGTCGTTACGCGAATATCCGGAATCCACCATCGGCTTCAGGACGCCGTCCAACTGATTCAGCGTGCCTTCATCGACACCGAGGTACTTGAACGGCATCACCAACGGCAGATGCTGTTCGGGGATCAGGTACGTCGTGGTCTTCGCCCCCCGGGAATTGACTGTCGTCCGGATGTTCTGCGGCGGAACCATACTGGGGTTGGTGAAGGCCACAGCGGTGTGACCGGTGGCCAGGCCCACGACGGCATTGAGCATCGCCATCCAATTGTCCTGCCGGTCCGGCCAGTCGGCGATGCTGTCGTAGGCCGAGACGAAACGGTAGGAATCGTACTGGCTGTCGATCTGGGGCGGGATCCGGTAGTCCAGCGCGGGAACGACGCTGCCGACCGGGAAGTTCTGGGTCAGGAAGCCTTCGCCGAAGGCGTGCGGCGCAATCGGATCGCCAAATGTGGCGAAGGACAACTGATCTGGTGGTGGCGCGTTCGGATCGGTAGCCAGGCGGTTCTGCACGGCGTTGAGCACCATCGCGCCTTCGGAAAGCCCGATCGCCGTGCCCTGACCGCCGGCCTGGATCGCTCGCATGACGTTGCCTTCGCCTTCATCGACCGATTCGCCGATGCTCGGGCCGTCGATACCGAGGCCGGGGAAGTTGTCGTCGAGCCTGCCGATGCCAGGGAACAGGCGTTCGAGGGTGTGGCCCTGGACCTGTCCCGCGGGGTAGTCGACGATCTGCCGGTTGAGGCCCGGGAACCAGTCGGCGCCGGTGCGGCGGATGTACTCGTCATAGGGGATGCCGAGAACGTGGGCGCCACCCAGCGCATATCCGCGACCTGGTGTGCCGATCGGCGTCGGTCCGTTGTCGTTCGGCTTGTTCGGCGATGGCTGATCTGCGGTCGCGATTCCGCCGGTCGCGGTCAAGGTGACCGCGGTGGCCACCGCAGCGAGGAGCTTCTTCATGCGTTACCGCTTCCCTGCGATTCGATCCGTGATGGCCACCAGTTCGCCTTTCCGACCAGAGTAGCCATGGCGGGCACCGTGACGGTCCGGACCAGGAATGTGTCCAGCAGGATTCCGACCCCGATGACGAAACCGCCCTGCACCACGGTACCGATGCTGGAGAACAGCAGACCCCACATCGATGCCGCAAAGATCAGACCGGCCGCGGTGATGACGCCGCCGGTCGAGGACAGTGTCCGGATGACGCCGTAGCGCGTGCCACCGAACGATTCGTCCCGCAACCGCGACGCGAACAGCAGGTTGTAGTCGGCGCCGACCGCGACCAGCACTACGAACGCGAGCGGCGGGACGGTCCAGTGCAACTGTTGACCAAACAGATACTGGAACGTCAAGACACCGATACCCAACGCGGCGAAATACGAAAGCACCACGGAGCCAACCAGATAAAGCGGTGCAATGATCGCGCGCAGCAACAGCATCAAGGTCAGCAGCACCACGATCAACGTGATCGCGATGATGAACCGGATGTCCTTCTGGTAGTAGTCGCGGGTGTCCCGCAACGCGGCCGGATACCCGCCCATCGAGACCGTGGCATCGGAAAGGGTGGTGTTCGGCTGCGCGCTGCGGGCAGCGTCACTGATCGCATTGACCTGGTCCATCGCCGCGGAGCTGAACGGATCGAGCTTGGTGAGCACCAGATAGCGCACCGAATGCCCGTCGGGCGAGATGAACATCTTGGACGCCATCTTGAAGTCGGGCAGATTGAGGACTTCGGGCGGAATGTTGAATCCGGCCATCGCGGGACTCGCAGCGTCGTGTTTCATCGACAGCAGGAAGGCCGCGGCCTGATCCAGCCCGGTCCGCATGAGTTGGATCTGATCGACGACCTGGTCCACGCCCTTGGCGACGTCGCGACTGCCACTGGCAGCGCGGTCGGCGCCTTGGCGAAGTCTGTTGGTGGTCGATTGCGCCCCACCGGGTGAGTCCAACCCCATGGTGCGCATGACCTTGTTCAGCCGGCCGAAGGCATCGCCGAGCTGATCGAGCGACGCATTGAGGGACTGCTTGTCTTGCATCGACTGAAGCTGCGCGGCGAGCGAGTTGATCTCGTCGAGAGTCCCGTCATTACGGGCATCGACCAATTGCTGGAAATGGCCCCGGGTTTCGGCGCAGGACGGGTCGAGATCGCAGACGGCGTTACCGTGCAGGGCCATCAGCACCGGCCCCACCCAGGCGAACAGGTCCTTGGCCGCCTGGACGTTGATCCCCATCGAGTTGCCGAGCCGGTTCACCGCGTTGACGAGCTTGGCCGCGACTTCGACGTTCTTGACCAGCTTGTCGCCACCGTACTGGCCCTTGATCATCGTGAACGCGTCGACCATGCCCTGAATGCTGGTGGCGATGCCGTTGACCTGTACCCGAACATCGCCGAGGTTGCTCGCGAGCGTATTGGCGCCGCCGGCAAGACGATTCAGGTCGTTCATGTTGGAGGCGATCATCGACGCGCCATTGCCCAGCTGGGTACCGACCAGTCCCGCCTGGAACGTGGCCCTGAACTCTTCTGGTACCGATCCTGTCGGCCGGGTGATACCGCTGACCATTGCGATGTTGGGCACCTGGCTGATGCGTTGTGCCATCTGCTCCAGATCCGCCAGGGCCTGCGGGCTGCGCAGATCTCGCGGGGAGCGGACCAGAACGTAGGACGGGATGGACTGGTTGAGGTCGAAATGGCGCTCCAGCGCGGCGTAACCGACCGAGCTCGGGTCCGACGCGGCCACGGCTTTGCGGTCGTCGTAGTTGTATTTCGCCAACCCCACACAGCTGGCGAGCAGGATCAGGATCAGCAGGCTGGCGACCAGGTGGAGCTGCGGCCTGCGCACGATGCGAATCCCCGACCGTCGCCACCACCGCGCGGTCAGCTCACGGCGGGGCGTGATCCAGCCGCGCGGCCCGGCGAGGACAATGATGGCCGGCAGCAGTGTGAGTGCGGCCAGGAATGCCACCCCGATCCCGACGGCCGAGGACACCCCGACGGTGGAGAACACACCCATTTTGGCGAAGCTGATGCCGAGGAAGGTGATTCCGATGGTGGCCGCCGACGCGGTGATCACCTTGCCCACCGAGCCCAAAGCCTGGCGAACCGCGTCGTCGGAGGTTTCGCCGAGCCGCACGTAATCGTGGTAGCGGCTGATCAGAAACACCGCGTAATCCGTTCCGGCACCGGCGATTATCGCGCTCAGCAGAATGATGGCCTGATTCGAGACCCCCAGCCCGGTCACATTGGACAGCCCGGCGACCACGGACTGCGCGATCACCAGCGATATCCCGATTCCGATCAGCGGCAGCAGCATGGTGATCGGGTTGCGATACACGAGCAGAAGCACGAGCAGCACCATGACGCCGATCGCGAGTTCGATTGGGAGGCGATCCCGTTCGCCGGCGACCGTGAGGTCGGCGACGGTGGCCGCCGGCCCGGTGAGGTGCACTTCCAGCGGGCTGCCCGCGGTGTTCTGTTTGACGATGTTAGCCACCCGCTGGTAGGCGGCGTAGGACTCCGGGGTGCCCAATGCGCCCGTCAGCCCCACCGGAACGACCCAGGACTTATTGTCCTTGCTCGTCAAAAACGAACGCAGCGCCGGTGTTTCGACAAAGTCCTGCAGCATCACAACGTCGTGCTGATCTTCGCGCAGCGCGGTGACCAGCTTGCGGTAGGTCGCTTCGTGCGCGGGGCTCAGTCCACGCTCGTCGGTCAGGACCACCAACAGCAGGTCGTCTCCGCCGGGTTCGGAGAACGCTTCGGTCATCTGCCGGGCCGCCACGCTGGACGGAGCGTCACCGGGCAACATGGCCAGCGGGTGCTTCTGAGCCATCTCGTTCAAGCTCGGGAACGTCAGCGGTAGCGCCACCGCCAGTGCGACCCAGAGCCCGATCACTGCCCAGGGCCATCGCACTACGAAATCGGCTAGCCGTCGCACAACATCCTCACCGCGCGCCAGACCGTCAGGCCTCGCGCTCCTTCACTGCATCGAACTTCATTGAATCCAACAAGAACGTCACCATTGCCCGCTGCCGGCGATCCGTTCGCACACGGACTTCATCGCCTCGATGTAGCGGGCGACCGATTTCTGAGCGATCGGATTGTCCGGAAACATCACCGCCATGGCAGTGCCGGCCTCGTACCGAAATATATAGATCGTCAGCTGGTAGCTGAACCGTCCGTCGGAGTAGATGCCGATGTTGTTCGAATAGCCCATGTCAGCGGCCGCGAGCACGGCGTTCAGTGGTGCGGCGCCGCCATGAAGAAAGTTCGAGACCGGGAAATTCGGGTGCGGCTTCTCCAACCACGGGGCCAGTTCCAGCACGCGGTAGTACGGCACCCGCGCCAGACTCAGTCCCGAATCGAAGGATGTCTGCGCCGCCCATGCGGCTTCGGCGAACGTCGTCGCGGCGATCGGAACGGTGATCGGGACCAGGCCGGTAAACCAGCCCTGCGTGGTGAAGTTATCCGACGTCCTGCGGGTGTCTCTCGGCGTCAGTCCGTAATACGTTGTCGCGCCTGTCAATTCATGTTCAGCCATGGCGGTGCAGGCATACAAACCGCCGACGAAGCGAACGCCGGCCGCCACGCACGCCGACTCGAACCGAGCCGTCTGGTCGGCATCCAAGATCATCTCCCCGACCATGTCGGCCACGGTCGGTTCGCGCGGATTCCCCAGCGGCAGCGGGAACTCGGGCATCGTGTTGTTGTTGTTCTCGGCAAACTCGATCCAGGCCCGGACCTCCGGGGAATCCACGGTCAAATCAGCCGTGGACTGGTGCTCCTGGCGGCAGAAATCGTCGAAGCTTCCGGCCTCCGGCAGCGCCATCGGCTGGCCCGTCATCGTCAATGACGTGTACATGCCGTGGGCTTCGAGCATGGTGATCCCGATCAGCGCCGCGTCCCCGTGGACGTGGTCGATGCTGGCGTAGAAATCGAAGTGATCTTCACCCTGTACCACGCCGAAAGAAAAGCAGCCCCATTCCAGCGGAGTGGGGATGTCAACAATGTGCTTACGCGCATCCTCAGCGGCCATTACGCCGTTGTCGATGGGCTCGAATTCAATATCGGCGGCATCGAGTATCGTCCGCCGGACAATATCGCCGGATCCGGCGTATTCGAACCAACTCCGATAGGTGTCATGCCGGCGCAGATACGCGTTGAGCGCGTGATTCATGGCCTCGATATCGCACTGACCAGGAACTTCACAGGTGGCGATGATCTGCCGCGAATAATCGAGACCGGCGGCGTCCTGTTCGTATACACCACGAATGTGCTGCCCCTGCATATAGCTGACGGGCACCGAACTCACCGGCGCTTGTCGCGCTTTCTCCATTGCCGCTTTTGTCGGGTGCCAGGAGATCACCACACCGGGGCTCGGCGACCAATCATCGATTGTGCCGATTGTAATCTTCCCGATATGCAAAATTCCCCTCCCGGATCTGGGCGGCAGTGGCCTCGAGACCGGCAACGCCGGTGGCCAGACCAAGATAGCGCCTGTCACTGTGACGGTCGGCCGTCGACCCGGAAAGCCCCTGGTCAGAAGTAGTGTTCAAAGGCGCCGATCGAGGGGGTAACGCCTGGCCACGTACGCGTCGACAACAAGGTGAAACCCGTTGCTTCAGCAACGTACATGCAATACTGGCCGGCGGGAGATGAGCCGGCCGTCGCAGTCGGGAGATGACCGGGCAGTGGCCGATCGGAACCTAATCTTGGCCCTGACGTGGTCTCCCGCAGTGGATCGACCCAAATCGATCCCAACGACGCAGTACCGGCCCGACGCGGAGAGCACAACCTGATGGCATTAACCGAACATCCGACGCAGCAGGCACCCCGCTTCGCGATCGTCGGCTACGCGGCCCGTTTTCCCGGCGCCGCAGATGCGGACCAGTACTGGGACCTCCTGCACGATGGTCGGGACGCGGTCACCGAGGTGCCCCAGGACCGCTGGGATGTCGACGAGTTCTTCGACCCGGACCCAGATGCCCCGGGCAAGATTGTCACCCGGCGCGCCGGGTTCATCGACGACGCGACCGGGTTCGACGCACCGTTCTTCGGAGTCTCGGCGCGCGAAGCCAAGGTGATGGACCCGCAGCATCGCCTGCTGCTGGAGACCGCATGGCAGGCTGTCGAGCATTCCGGCACCGCGCCAACGTCTTTGGCGAACACCCGCACGGGGGTGTTCATCGGACTGGCCACCCATGACTTCCTCGGGATGGCTTCCGACGCACTGACCTACCCCGAGATCGAGGCATACCTGGCAATCGGTACGTCCAGTGCCGCCGCGGCCGGCCGGATCAGCTACCGGCTGGGGCTGCAAGGTCCCGCGGTCACCGTCGACACCGCGTGCAGCTCGTCGCTGGTGGCGATTCATCAGGCCTGCCAGGCACTGCGCCTCGGCGAATGCGACCTCGCGCTGGCCGGCGGCGTCAACGTCATCCTCAGCCCGGCCACCATGATCACGTTCTCGCACTCCCGGATGCTGGCACCGGACGGCCGCTGCAAGACCTTCGACGCAGCCGCCGACGGCTACGTGCGCGGCGAGGGCTGCGGTTTCGTCACCATCAAGCGCCTGGAAGACGCGCTGCGCGACGGTGACCACATCCGGGCCGTCATTCGCGGCAGCGCAGTCAACTCCGACGGCGCGTCGGGCGGCCTGACGGTGCCGAACGGTGTGGCCCAGCAGCGGGTCATCGGCGAGGCGCTGGAGTGTGCGGGGCTGGCACCCAGCGATATCGGCTATCTGGAGGCGCACGGGACCGGGACATCGCTGGGCGATCCGATCGAGGTCCAGGCGGCTGCCGCAGCGTTGGGCAGGGGCCGCGATGCGGACCAGCCGCTGCTGATCGGCTCTGCCAAGACGAACATCGGGCATCTGGAAGCCGCCGCGGGCATCGCCGGGGTCCTCAAGGTCGTCCTGGCGCTCGAGCACCAGGAGCTACCGAAGCACCTCAACTTTCGCAATCCGTCGCCGCACATCCCGTGGGATCGGATCCCGGTGAAGGTCGTGGACCAGCCGGTGGCCTGGGAACGTTCGCAGCGGCCCCGGATCGCCGGCGTCAGCTCTTTCGGCTTCAGCGGCACCAACGCACACGTCATCCTCGAAGAGGCACCGCAAGCGACACCCGCCGAGCCGGCTGAACCGGCCGATGACCGCCGGTTCATGGTGCTTCCGCTGTCGGCCCGCACTCCGGCCGCTCTGGTGCAGACCGCAGAGCGGTACCGCAGCTGGCTCGGTGCGCATCCGGAGGCGACGCTGGCTGACGTGTGCCTGACGGCAGGCGCCGGTCGCGCACACTTCGAGCACCGGGCCGCCCTGGTGGTCAACTCCCTGGAGTCCGCACGCGAGCTGCTCGGTGCGCTCGCCGACGACCTGCCCGCCCCCGGCCTGGTGCGCGGCGACTCCGTCGACGCGCCGAAGACCGCGTGGCTGTTCCCCGGACAGGGCAGCCAGTACGCGGGCATGGCCCGGGAATTGTTCGAAACCGAGCCGGTGTTCGCCGAGACCATGACTCGATGCGCCCAGGCTGTTGCCGAGGTACTCGAAAGACCGTTGCTGGACATCATCTTTGACGACGATGGTGCGGAAACTCTGAAGCAGACCCGCAACGCTCAGCCCGCGATCTTCGCGGTGGAGATGGGCCTGGCTCGGCTCTGGCAATCGCGGGGCTTCGAACCGGATGTGGTGCTCGGACACAGCGTCGGCCAGTACGCAGCGGCCTGCGTGGCCGGCGTGTTCAGCCTCGAGGACGGTGTCCGGCTACTGGCCGAGCGCGGCCGCCTGTTCGGTGATCTGCCCGCGGGCGGGCGGATGTGCGCGATCTTCGCCGACCCGGACCGCGTAGAGCGTGTCACCGACGAGTTCCCGAGCCTCTCGGTAGCCGCCTACAACGGCGCCAACACGGTTTTGTCCGGGCCCGCAGCAGATTTGGAGCGTGCGGTCACCGAGCTCACCGACGACGGTGCCCGCTGCGACTGGCTGGACACCAGCCACGCGTTCCACTCGGCGCTACTGGACCCCGCTCTCGACGCGTTCGAGGCATATGCGAGCGGGTTTGAATTTGCCGCGCCGCAACGGATCCTAGTCTGTAACCGGACCGGCGCCACCCTGGGGCGAAACGCCAAGCTCGACGGCTCGTATTGGCGCCGCCATGCCCGGCAGCCGGTTCAGTTCGCCAAAAGCGTTGCCACACTGGCCGAGCTCGGCTGCGCACTTCTGCTCGAGGTCGGTCCGCAGCCGGTTCTCACGGCCGCAGCACTGCGCGCTTGGCCCGACCCCGCGACCGCACCCAAGGCGGTTCCGTCCCTGCGCCGCAACGGTGCCGACCACCGGCAGGTCACCGAAGCCCTTGCCAATGTCTACGTCGCCGGACACCTGCCCGACTTCACCGCACTGATCCCGCACCCGGCTCACAAGCTCGACCTGCCTACCTACCCGTTCCAGCATCGTCAGTACTGGTTCAACAGCCAGCAGGTCCAGACGGCCGCGAACCAGGGCGCCGCCACGGAGGCCGTCCGCCTGCTCGAGGATGGCCGGATCGAAGAGCTCGCCGCACTGCTCGACGGCCCGAGCGGCGGTAGTCAGTCGACCGCCGAAGTACTGAGTAAGCTTGCCGCACAACACAATCTGCAGCGAAGCGCCCAGTCCATCGCGGACATCCGCTACGAGATCCGCTGGGAGAGGTCCAAGAACTCCTCACCCGCCGAGCTCGGTGAAGGCACCGCGTGGCTGCTGATCGGCGATGACAACGCCGTCATGCGGCCCGTGATCGACGTGTTGACCACCAACGGGCATCGGCACCGCATCCTCGGGCTACCCGTGTCTGACGCCGACGAGGAACGGCTGGTCGAAGAATTGCGATCCGCGGCCCACGACGAGCCCGGGCTGCGCATCCTCCATATCGCGGCGCTGGACTCCGACGGTGCGCCCTCGATGCGCTCACTGCTGCGGATGCAGCATCGCATCCTGGGCGGCACCCAGCGACTGTTCCGGGCCGCTGCCGCCGCCGAACTGCGCACCCCGATCTGGGTGAGCACCCATGGTGCACAGCGCGCTACCGACAACGACACCGTGGCTCCCCAGCAGAGCAGCCTGTGGGGCTTCTGTCGCGCCGCCGCGCTGGAGTATCCCCAGGTGTGGGGCGGACTGGTCGACCTGTCCGGGCGCGGCGCCGACGAGTGGTCGCGATTGATCAAGCAGATCGTCACGGCATCGCCGGGCGAGGACCAGATCGCGCTGCGCGGCGACACCGTGCTGGTTCCCCGGCTGGTTCGCCGAACCGGCCAGCCGAACGCGACACCGCTGGAGCTTCGTTCCGACGCAACGTATCTGGTCACCGGCGGGCTCGGCTCGCTCGGACTGGAGATCGCGGGATACCTGGCTGCGCACGGCGCCAAGCAGTTGGTGCTGACCGGCCGGCGCGCACCCGGCGAAGCCGCCCAACGTCGCATCGAAGGCTTCCGGGAGCAGCATGGCTGCGACGTCCGGGTGATCGCGGCCGACGTCGCCGACCCGCACGATGTCGCACGCCTGCTCGCCACGGTGCAGGCCGAGCTTCCCCCACTGAGGGGTGTCGTCCATGCCGCCGGCGAGAACAACACAACCCCGCTGAGCTCGCTGGACAGCGCTGAAGTGGATCGGGTGTTCTCCGGGAAGGTCTGGGGCGCTTGGTATCTGAGCGAAGCCAGCGCGGACCTGCAGCTGGACTTCTTCCTGTCCACCTCCTCCATCTCCTCGGTGTGGGGTAGCTACGGCCAGGCCGCCTACAGCGCGGCCAATGCCTTCCTCGACGGGTTGACCTGGCGACTGCGCGAACAGGGCGTCCCGGGGATCAGCGTGAACTTCGGACCTTGGTCGGCGGGCATGGCCGACCAGGACGCCCGCGCACAACTGGATCGTCGCGGCATCCGCACCCTCTCGCCGTCAGACGCGTTGGCCGGGCTGGCCGACGTCATGGCCGGCGCCGGCGCGCAAGGACCGGCAGAAGCGGTGGTGGCCCGCATCGACTGGACTCGCTTCCTGCCGATCTATCTGCAGGCCGGCCGGCGAGAACTGCTGGCCGAGGTGGCCCGTGAGGTTCCCGAGTCGGTGTCCGCGACGACCACCGCCTCGGGTACCACTCGGCTGGTCGAGCAGCTCACCGCGGCTCCCGTGCAACAGCGAAAGAAGCTCGTCCTCGAATACCTACGTAACACCGTTGCCGAGGTGACCCGCATCGAAGCATCGGAAATCCGGGAGGAGGCCGGGTTCTTCGATCTCGGCATGGATTCGCTGATGGCCGTGGAACTTCGGCGCCGGCTGGAGCAGGCGGTCGGCAAGGAACTGCCCGCGACACTCGCGATGGATTTCCCACGGCTGTCCGACGTCGCCGACTACCTCCTGTCCGACGTGCTCAACCTCAACGAGCGGGCCGGCAGTCAGCTTGCGGCCCAACCGACCTCGTTGGCCACCTCGGCGACCGACGAACCGATCGCCATCATCGCCGTCGCCTGCCGGTTCCCGGGCGCGCCCGATGCCGATGCGTACTGGGACGTGCTGTCCGGCGGAGTGGACGCGATCCGGGAGATCCCCGAAGACCGGTTCGACGTCGACCAGTTCTACGACCCGGATCAGCAGACACCGGGCAAGATCTACACCCGCAGTGGCGGATACCTCGAGAGCGTCGACGGATTCGATCCGGAGTTCTTCGGCATCTCGCCACGCGAAGCGGTATGGATCGATCCCCAGCAGCGCCTGATGCTCGAAATATCCTGGGAAGGCTTGGAACGAGCTGGGTACTCCCCGACTTCGTTGCGCGGCAGCAGAACCGGCGTCTTCGTCGGCGTCGGCGCCAACGAGTACTCGCATCTACTGTCGGGCGAGTCGGTCGAGAACCTCGAGGCGCACTTCATCACCGGTAACGCACTCAATGCCATTGCGGGCCGAGTGGCGTTCACCCTCGGCCTGGAGGGCCCGGCGATGGCAGTGGACACCGCCTGTAGCTCGTCGCTGGTGGCCGTCCACCAGGCCAGCCAGGCGCTGCACTCCGGCGACTGCGACATGGCCATCGCCGGTGGTGTCAACGTCCTGTTGAGCCCGGCGTCCATCGTCGCCGCATCACGCGCGCGGATGCTGGCTCCCGACGGCCGGTGCAAGACGTTCGATGCGGCCGCGGATGGCTACGTGCGCGGTGAGGGCTGCGGCGTGCTGGTGCTCAAGCGGCTGTCCGACGCACAGCGCGACGGCGACCGGGTCTGCGCGGTCATCCGCAGCAGCGCGGTCAATCAGGATGGCGCCTCCAGTGGCTTGACGGTGCCCAATGGGGGTGCGCAACAACGCCTTATCACCGCAGCACTGACTCGCGCCGGCCTCACCGGCGATGACGTCGACTACCTCGAAGCGCACGGCACCGGCACGCCGCTGGGAGATCCGATCGAGGTGCAAGCCGCCGCAGCGGTCTATGGTGCAGGCCGCGATCCCGGCCGGCCACTGCTGATGGGAACTGCCAAGACCAACATCGGACACCTGGAGTCCGCCGCGGGTGTCGCCGGTCTGGTCAAGGTCGTGCTGTCGCTGCAGCACGAACTGCTGCCGCAGAACCTGCACTTCCACAACCCGTCGCCGCACATCCCGTGGGACTCGCTGCCGGTGCAGGTCGTGGACAAGGCGACGCCGTGGTACGCCAACGGCAGGCCGCGCCGCGCCGGCGTCAGCTCGTTCGGGTTCACCGGCACCAACGCGCACGTGCTGATCGAAGAGGCACCGCAACCCCCCGTGTCCGACGATGCCGCCGACGAGCCGGTCGACAGCGCGACCGCTCCCGATGCGCACCGCGAGCCGCTGAGCCTGCTGCCGCTGTCCGCGCGGTCCGCACAGGGCCTGACCGCGCTGGCTGCCCGCTACTCCACCTGGCTGGCGATGCACCCAGAAGCCTCCCTGGCCGACGTGTGCTTCACCGCCGGTGCGGGCCGATCCCACTTCGAGCACCGGGCCGCCGTGGTTGCCACGTCCGGCCAAGAAGCCCAGATGCTGCTCGACGATCTGGTGGCGAACCGCCTGCGTCCTGGCGTGATCCGGGGCGAATGCACCGACCCGCCCACCACCGCGTGGTTCTTCCCCGGTCAGGGCAGCCAATACCCGGGCATGGCGCGCGAATTGTTCGACACCGAACCGGTATTCGCCGACACGGTCCGTCGCTGCGCGCAGGCCGTCGACCCGATGCTGCCGACTCCGCTGCTCGATGTGCTGTTCTCCAGTGACCGTGAAGCCGCAGAGACATTGCGACACACGTCATTTGCCCAGCCGGCGATCTTCGCCGTCGAGATGGGCCTGGCCCGGCTGTGGCAGTCGTGGGGTATCGAGCCCGACGTGGTGCTGGGTCACAGCGTGGGCCAGTACGCGGCGGCGTGTGTGGCCGGCGTGTTCAGCCTCGAGGATGGCGCACGGTTGATCGCCGAACGCGGCCGGCTGTTCGGCAGCCTGCCGGCAGGCGGCCGGATGGTTGCGGTGTTCGCCGATCCGGAATATGTGGAGCGCGCCGCAACCGCCTTCCCGCGAGTGTCGGTCGGCGCCTACAACGGCCGCAACACCGTGCTGTCGGGTCCGGGCGAAGATCTGGAGCAGATCGTCGCGACCTGCAGCGAGGACGGCACACGCTGCACCTGGCTGGAGACCAGCCACGCCTTCCACTCGGAACTGCTGGATCCGGTGCTCGACGAATTCGAATCATTTGCAACGCAATTCGACTACGCAGTGCCGTCGCGGCCGCTGGTCTGCAACCGGACGGGCGCCGTGCTCACCGGCGAGACGCCGATCGACGCGCAGTACTGGCGGCGACACTCCCGCCAGCCGGTGCAGTTCACCGAGAGCGTGCGTACCGTAGCCGCACTGGGCTGCTCGGTGCTGATGGAGATCGGCCCGCAGCCGATCCTGACCGCGGCCGCACTGCAGATCTGGCCCGAGTCCGCGGCCACTCCGCGCGCGATCGTGTCGCTGCGCAAGGGCGCCAATGCCCAGCGCCAGATCACCGAAGCGCTTGCCACGACCTACATCTGCGGTCACCGGCCGGACTTCGCTGCCAGGTACCACACCCCGGGGCGCCGGCTCGAACTGCCGACCTACCCGTTCCAGCGCCGCCGGTACTGGCCCAAGACGTCTGGAATTCGGGTCGATGGTACGGCCGCATCCGGAATCCTGGGCAGCGCCAAGGATCTGGCATCCGGTGACACCGTCTACACCAACGTGCTGTCGGTCAAGACGCAACCGTGGCTGGCGCATCACGTCATCTACGGCACCGTCGTCGTTCCCGGCGCGACGTATGCGGCGATGGCACTGGCTTCGGCCGGCGCCCCCGCACGGGTGAAGGAGGTCTTCTTCTACGAGCCGATCATCCTGCCGGACAAAGCGTCCCGCGAGGTCCAGCTCACCCTGCACCCGATCGACGATGGCTGGAAGTTTCAGGTGCACAGCCGCCCATTCGGCGTTCGCGACGCCGATTGGGCGCTGAACTCCGACGGAACCCTGCTGGCCGGCGCCGAAGCGGAAGCCGACACGCAGGACGCCCGGGTATCGCCGGACGAGGCGATCGAGCAGATGAATCGGACTCGCCCGCAAGAACTGTTCGACATCTTCGGTGACATGGAACTGGCGTGGGGGCCGACCTGGTCGACCTCGCTGAAGTCCTTGTGGGTCGGCGAAGGCGAGGCGATCGGTGACATCGCCGTCGGCGACGAACTCGGCGAGCACCTGGGCAGCGAGCCGATCCACCCGGTGCTGCTGGACCTGTGCACCGGCGTGGCGTTCCCCGCTTTCCCCGCGACTCTGGCCGCCGAACAGGGCATGACCGATCTGTTCCTGCCGCTGCGGTACGGCCAAGTTCGTCTTCACGAGAAGATGCCGCGGCGGTTCTTCTGCCGGGCGCGCTGGCATGAGAATGCCATCACCAGCGAAACCCAGGTCTTCGACCTCGATTTCGTGGACCGGGACGGGCATGTGCTGGGCGGAATCAGCGAGTTCACCGTCAAGCGCGCTCCGCGTGAGGCGCTGCTGCGCGGGCTCGGCGGCGACTCCACCCGGCTGCTGTACACCCTTGGCTGGCAGGAGGCCGCCGCACCGACGGTGGAAGCCACCGACGAAGCCAAGACCGCGATGGGTACCTGGCTGATCGCCGGCTTCGACGCGCTGGCGTCCGACGTACCGGGGGCCATCACGGTCACCGACGCCACCGACGCGCAGTCCTGGCAGCGGGCATTCGCCGAGGCCGCCGAGCGTGGCGCTCCGGTCAGCGGAATCGTCTGGCGCAGTTCCGGACACACCAGCCCCGATGATTCGACGGCCGACCTGGCCGCGCGACTCGAGGCCGAGGTCGCAACGTTGCTCGGTGCCGCGCAGACCGCGCTTGCCGAGGGCAACCACTCGCTGGCCGACGGATTGTGGATCGTCACCGAGCGCGCGGTCGCCACCGAACCCGGCGAACCGGTCGATCCGGTCCAGGCGGCACTGTGGGGATTCGGGCGCACCCTGATCGCCGAGCAGCCGAGCCTGCGCGTGCGCCTGGTCGACGGTGACGGCAGCGAGGAGTCTCTGAGGTGGCTGGCCGGGGCACTCGGCGCCCCGGTGACCGAACCCGAAATGGCTGTGCGGCAAGGCCGTTTCCTCGTGTCCCGGCTGCTGCACTGGGCGCGCAGCGGGCAACTGCCGATGCCTCGCAGCGACGACTACGCGCTGGCGCCGACCGAGCGCGGCGCGATCGACAACCTGCGGCTGAGCGAGGTGGAGGTCACCGCGCCCGAGGCGAACGAGGTGCAGGTGCGGATCGAGGCCGCCGGCCTCAACTTCCGCGACGTGCTCAACGTGCTGGGCCTCTACCCTGGCGATCCGGGCCCGATCGGTGGCGACCTGTGCGGTGTCGTCACCGAAGTGGGCTCCGAGGTCACCGGATTCGAAGTCGGCCAGCGGGTCTTCGGCTCGATGCAAGGGGCGTTCGCCAGCCGGCTGAACGTTCCGGCGCCGCTGCTGGCCACGGTGCCCGACGGCATCAGCGCGGTCGATGCGGCGACGATTCCCGCTGCGGCACTGACGGTTCGGCTCGCCTTCGACTGGGCGCAGCTCAAGCCCGGCGACAAGGTACTGATCCACGCTGCCAGCGGCGGCGTCGGGCTGGCCGCGGTCCAGATGGCGCGCCACCACGGCGCGATCGTCTATGCCACCGCCAGCAAGTACAAGCAGGCCACCTTGCGCGCGATGGGCGTTGAGCACGTGTACGACTCGCGGACAACGGATTTCGCGGATCAGATATTGGCGGCGACGGGCGGCCGGGGTGTCGACGTAGTACTCAACTCACTGACCAACGAGGGCTTCATCGAGGCGACGGTCCGCGCGACCGCACAGGGCGGCCGGTTCGCCGAGATCGCCAAGCGCGATATCTGGACCGCCGAACAGATGGCCGAGCTGCGTCCCGACATCAGCTACGAGATCGTCGCGCTGGACGTGACGATGATGACTGACCCCGACCACATCCAGCGTCTGATGGCCGAGGTGTCCGACGGATTGGCCACCGGCGAGTGGAACCCGGTGCCCGCCGAGGTCTACCCGCTGACCGAGGCCAGAACTGCGTTCCGCCGCATGCAGCAGGCCCGGCATGTCGGCAAGATCGTGGTGCAGATGCCGAAACCACTGCAACCGCGCGGTGATCGGAGCTACCTGATCACCGGCGGTCTTGGCGCATTGGGTCTGCACACTGCGGCATACCTTGCCCAGCTCGGTGCCGGCGACATCGTGTTGACGAGCCGCCGCACCGCGGACGCCGATGCCGAACGCGCCATCGAGGCGATCACCGAGCGGTTCCACTGCCGGATCCATGTCTTCCCGGCTGACGTCGGCGTCGAGTCCGAGCTGGCCGACTTGCTCGCCAAGGTCCGCGCCGAATTGCCGCCGCTGGCCGGCGTGGCGCATCTGGCCGGTGTGCTCGACGATGCGCTGCTGCCGCAGCAGGATCTGGCGCACTTCCGGGCGACCTTGGGACCCAAAGCCTATGGCGCACACCACCTTCACCGACTGACCAGGGACGACGCGCTCGACTTCTTCATCATGTACTCGTCGGCGTCGGCAGTGATGGGGTCGCCCGCGCAGGCCAACTACGCCACGGCGAACGCCCTGTTGGATGGGCTGGTGGCCCACCGGCGGGCACAGGGATTGCCGGCCACCGCGGTCAACTTCGGCCCCTGGGGTCATGGCGGTATGGCCAGCTCGGAGGCCGCACTGGCCAACCTCAGCGCCCAAGGCATGATGCCGCTCGAGCCGTCGGCGGCGCTGGCCGCACTCGGCGAGGCCATCCGGCACGGCGCGGCGCAGGCCACCGTCCTCAAGGCCAACTGGCAGCGGACTGCCAAGGTCCTCGGTGGCATCCGTCCGCCGCTTCTCGATCAGGTGCTGCCCAGCGACGGCGGAGTCGTCGCCGGTGACAGCGAGTTGCTCCGGCAGCTGCAGGAAACGCCGGTCGCACAACGGGCGGCCTTCATCACGGAGTTCCTCCAGCGCGAGGTGCAGGGCTTCCTGCGGCTGGCCCAGCCGCCCGCAGCCACCAGCAGGTTCCTGGACCTGGGCACGGACTCGCTGATGGCGGTCGAACTGCGCAACCGGTTGTTCGGTCAGTTCGGCGGCAAGTTCGACATCAGCCCGACCGCGGTGTTCGACTACCCGACTCTCGGAGAACTCGCCGAGCATCTGGTGTCGCAGCTGCCCGATTCGGATGCGCCGTCGACCGAGACGGAGGCCTCGGCCGAGACCGACCCGGTTTCCGAACCCACGCCCACACCGGAGAACTGACGGCCGTCGCTGCGGTAGCGGTGTGACCAACATCGCACCGCTACCGGCGTGTCCGACAACACCACACATCGTTCGCGGAGACCCGCGTTAAGTGGCGTTGACCTGCGCAGACATGGCGGCCGACACGCCCACGAGAACGCCAACCCAACCAGTGGGTTGATTAGCCCGCTGAACTTGCTCACAGGGACTTGCGTTCCGGTTACCGGCCGGTATAGTTCAGCACTGTTACTGGTGGGTAACTTAGCTCTGAGTACTCAACCACAAAGCCCGAATTTCAGATGACATCTTCGTCGAGGAGGAACCGTCATGAGCCACTACAAGTCCAATGTTCGCGACCAGGTTTTCAACCTGTTCGAGGTCTTCGGTTTCGAGAAGGCGCTCGGCGCAGGCGATTACAGCGATCTCGACGCCGACACCGTGCAGGAGATGCTCGGTGAGATGGCCCGGCTCGCCGAAGGCCCGCTGGCTGCGTCGTTCGTCGAGGGCGACCGCAACCCGCCGGTCTTCGATCCCGAGACGCACACCGTCACGCTGCCCGAGGAATTCAAGAAGTCGGTGAAGGCCTTCATCGACGGTGGCTGGGACAAGGTCGGCCTCGACGAGGAACTCGGCGGCATGCCCATGCCGAAGACCCTGGTGTGGGCCCTGCACGAGCACGTGCTCGGCGCCAACCCCGCGGTATGGATGTACGCCGGCGGCGCCGGTTTCGCCCAGATCGTTCACAACCTGGGCACCGAGGAGCAGAAGCAGTGGGCCATCAAGGCGGCCGAACGCGGCTGGGGATCGACGATGGTGCTCACCGAGCCCGACGCCGGCTCTGACGTCGGCGCCGGCCGCACCAAGGCCGTCAAGCAGGACGACGGTTCCTGGCACATCGACGGCGTGAAGCGCTTCATCACTTCTGCCGACTCCGACGACATGTTCGAGAACATCCTGCACCTGGTGCTGGCCCGCCCCGAGGGCGCCGGACCGGGCACCAAGGGTCTGTCGCTGTTCATCGTGCCGAAGTTCCTCTTCGACGCCGAGACCGGCGCACCCGGTGAGCGCAACGGCGTGTTCGTCACCAACGTCGAGCACAAGATGGGCCTGAAGGTCTCGGCCACCTGTGAACTGACCTTCGGCCAGCATGGCATTCCGGCCAAGGGCTGGCTGGTCGGCGAGGTCCACGAGGGCATCGCGCAGATGTTCGACGTGATCGAGCAAGCCCGAATGATGGTGGGCACCAAGGCAATCGCCACGCTGTCGACCGGCTACCTCAACGCTCTCGAGTACGCCAAGGAGCGTGTGCAGGGCGCCGACCTGACCCAGATGACCGACAAGACCGCGCCGCGCGTGACGATCACTCATCACCCGGACGTTCGTCGCAGCCTGATGACCCAGAAGGCCTACGCCGAGGGCCTGCGTGCGCTGTACCTCTACACGTCCACCTACCAGGACGCCGCGGTGGCCAAGGCGGTGCAGGGTGTCGACCCCGACCTGGCGGTCAAGGTCAACGACCTGCTGCTGCCGATCGTCAAGGGTGTCGGCTCCGAACAGGCCTACGCGAAGCTCACCGAGAGCCTGCAGACCTTCGGCGGATCCGGCTTCCTGCAGGACTACCCGATCGAGCAGTACATCCGCGACGCCAAGATCGACTCGCTCTACGAAGGCACCACCGCCATCCAGGCGCAGGACTTCTTCTTCCGGAAGATCGTGCGAGACAAGGGTGTTGCGCTGGCGCACGTCGCAGGCCAGATCAGCGAGCTCATTGCGAACGAGGCGGGCAACGGCCGGCTGAAGACCGAGCGGGAGCTGCTCGCCAAGGCGCTCGAGGACGTCCAGGCCATGGCCGCGTCGATGACCGGCTACCTGATGGCCGCGCAGGAGGATGCCAGCAGCATCTACAAGGTGGGTCTGGCCTCGGTGCGCTTCCTGATGAGCGTCGGTGACCTGGTCATCGGCTGGCTACTGCAGCGTCAGGCCGCGGTTGCCATCGCAGCTCTCGACGGCGGTGCCGTCGGCGCCGATCGCGCCTTCTACGAGGGCAAGATCGCGGTGGCGTCGTTCTTCGCCAAGAGCGTGCTGCCGCAGCTGACCAGCACACGTCTGGTGATCGAGACGATCGACAACGACATCATGGAACTCGACGAAGCTGCCTTCTAGAGCTTCGACGCGCGTTCTGCGTCCATCGGCCCCGAGATCGTCAGGTCTCGGGGCCGACGGCGTCCACGCCGGCCGGTGTCTTGGGCCGGCAATCCAAGGACTTAGGTCACTTTTTGCAGGCAATTTCGCTTCATCGGATAAAGGTCGGGACCTTGGGCCCTGGCAGTTAGCTGGCGATCGGCTACATTCTAGGAATGGCGATGCTTGACAGCAACGAGGCTATTCCGGCGCATCCCGCTACGACCCGCAGAAAGTCGGCCAGCGCTAATCCGCTGGCGAATATTGTCGGGCCCTTCACAAAAGCCGGGGGCTACTACGCCCGGTCATGGGGCGCGTACCTCGACGGTGGCAGCGACGAGCTGCCCGTCGCCCGCCCGACGCTGTCTCTGGCAACCCACGCCCTGCGCGACGAGATCGTCCTGGTCGGTCTGCGTCTGCGCCGCCCGCTGAGCGACGCGACCGTCTACGACAACATCAACGCCGAGGTCATCAAGGCCATCGACTTTTACGGCAAACGGGGCTGGCTCGACAGGCCGGAAGGCTTCTTCGAGGCGCCGCCGGTTCCGACCGACGTAAAAATCAAGTCGTACAAGAGCCGTGGCCGCACCCACGAGCGGATCTCGTTCGACAGCGGCTACAAGCCCTACACGCGGGAGCCAGGGCGCGCGCGCTGGCTCAGCTACACCGGCAACCACCGCGAATACGCCATGATGCTGCGCCACCGCGAGCCGCGCCCGTGGCTGGTGTGTGTGCATGGCACGGAGATGGGCCGCGCCAACCTGGACCTCACCCTGTTCCGGGCCTGGCATCTGCACGAGCAGTTCGGCCTCAACGTGATACTGCCGGTGCTCCCGATGCACGGACCCCGCGCCAAAGGCCTACCCAAGGGGGCGGTCTTCCCCGGCGAAGATGTGATGGATGACGTGCACGCCACCGCCCAGGCGGTCTGGGACATTCGTCGGGTGCTGGCCTGGATCCGGACCGAACAACCCGGCGCCCGGATCGGGCTGAACAGCATTTCGCTGGGCGGCTACATCGCCGCTCTGGTCGCCAGCCTTGACGAGGATCTCACCTGCGCCATCCTCGGCGTTCCGCCGGCGAACCTCGTGTCGATCCTCGGCCGTCACGCCGGCCTGGGCGCTGACGACCCGCGTCATCGGACATTGGAATTGGCCGAACCGATCGGCGACATGATCTCCCCGCTGTCGCTGCAACCCAAGGTGGCTCCCGAGGGCCGCTTCATCTACGCCGGGGTCGCCGACCGAATCGTCCACCCACGCGAGCAGGTGCTGGGTCTGTGGGAGCACTGGGGTCGTCCGAACATCGGCTGGTACCGGGGTGGCCACACCGGTTTCTTCCAAGCCCGTCCGGTTCAGGAGTTCGTCGACGCCGCACTCGTGCAGTCGGGTCTCGTAGATTCCGGGGCCTGAACCCCTCGCGCAGCGGTCTGGTCTGAAAAAACCGCCGCTGGAATCCCCTCTTCTCCAGCGGCGGTTCCTTTGTTGACGTCAACGAGGGCCGTCAAACAAAGAGGATGCCCCGTGTTGCCGTCGGGTCGGGGGGTCAGACGGCAACACGGAGCTATCCAGTACATCTGTAGCCCGCACGCGTTCGTTACAAACCCGGGGAAACTTTTTTCGACATTTTTTCCTCACGCCTCGAGGATCGCGGTGACGCCCTGACCGCCGGCCGCGCAGATCGAAATGAGACCGCGAACGGGCTGGCCGGTCTCCTTCTTCTTCTCCGCCAACTGCTTGGCGAGCTGGGCCACGATCCGCCCGCCGGTGGCGGCAAACGGGTGCCCAGCGGCCAGCGAGGAACCGTTGACATTGAGCTTGGAACGGTCGATCGCGCCCAGTGCGGCGTCGAGTCCTAGCAGCTCTTTGCAGTATTCGTCGGATTCCCAGGCCTGCAGATGGGCCAGCACCACCGACGCGAACGCCTCGTGGATCTCGTAGAAGTCGAAGTCCTGCAGAGCCAGTCCATTGCGGGCCAGCAGGCGCGGCACGGCGTAGGTGGGCGCCATCAACAGACCGTCGGGACCATTGACGTAATCGACCGCTGCGGTCTCGGAATCGACGAAGTAGGCGAGCGGGGTCAGCGAGTGTGACATGGCCCACTCCTCGCTTGCCAGCAACGCCACCGAGGCACCGTCGGTCAGCGGGGTCGAGTTGCCGGCGGTCATCGTGGCGTCGCCGTTGCGGACACCGAACACCGGCTTGAGCTTGGCCAGTTTTTCGGCGCTGGAGTCAGCGCGCAGGTTGTTGTCCCGGTAGACCCCGAGGAACGGCGTGACGAGATCGTCGAAGAAACCGCGGTCGTAAGCGGCTGCCATATTGCGGTGGCTCGCAGCCGCCAGCTCGTCCTGATCGACGCGCTTGATGCCCATCTTCTTGGCGGTGATCGCGGCGTGGTCGCCCATCGACAGCCCGGTGCGCGGCTCGCCGTTGGTGGGGATCTCGATGCCCAGCGAGGCCGGCAGCTTGCCCACGAGCTTGAGTCGATCCACGTTCGACCTGGATCGACGCAGCCCAAGCAGTGTGCGGCGCAGTTCGTCACCGAGCCCGATCGGGGCATCAGAGGTGGTGTCCACCCCACCGGCTGCGGCTACGTCGTAGCGGCCGGCCGCGATGCCGTCGGCTGCCGCGATCGCCGCCTGCAGGCCGGTGCCACAAGCCTGCTGCAGATCGATCGCCGGGGTGTACGGCGAGAGCTGGCTGCCCAGCACGCTCTCGCGCATCAAGTTGAAGTCGCGGCTGTGCTTGAGCACCGCCCCGCCGATCACCGCGCCCAGCCGCTCGCCGGCCAGGTCGAACCGGTCCACCAAGCCGCCGAGTGCGGCGGTGAACATGTCCTGGTTGGACGCCTCCGCATATGCGCCGTCCGAGCGCGCGAACGGGATGCGATTACCGCCGAGCACAGCGACCCGGCGACTGTTTCCACTGGTAGAGGCCACGTCAATCTCCGCCTAGAGTTCGGTTTGGAAGGGGGTATACCCACCCATACTACGCACCGTCCTTACTCTGGAGTAAGTTCGTCCCTGGTCCCCCGCTCGCAACTCGAAAGGCACGTTCGTGGCTTCCGACCTCTTCTCGCAGATCGTCAACTCCGCGCCGGGCTCGCTGCTGGCCAAGCAGCTCGGCATACCGCAGCCGGAGACGCTGCGCCGCTACCGGCCCGGTGAGCCGCCATTGGCCGGCTCGCTCCTGATCGGCGGCGAGGGCCGCGTGGTCGAACCGCTGCGCGCGGCGCTGGCCGAGGACTACGACCTCGTCGCCGACAACCTCGGCGGGCGCTGGGCCGACTCATTCGGCGGCCTGGTGTTCGACGCCACCGGTATCACCGAGCCGGCGCAGCTGCGCGGCCTCTACGAGTTCTTCACCCCGTTGCAGCGCAACCTGGGACCGTCGGCGCGCATCGTCGTCGTGGGCACCACCCCGGACCAGGCCGCCACCACCGACGAACACATCGCCCAGCGCGCGCTCGAAGGGTTCACCCGATCCTTGGGCAAGGAGCTGCGCCGCGGGGCCACGGTGGCGCTGGTGTACCTCTCGCCGGCCGCCAAACCCGCCGCGACGGGCCTGGAATCGACGCTACGGTTCATCCTGTCGGGCAAGTCGGCCTACGTCGACGCCCAGGTGTTCTACGTGGGCGCTGCGGATTCCACCCCGCCCGCAGATTGGGACAAGCCACTGGCCGGCAAGGTCGGCATCGTGACGGGCGCGGCCCGCGGCATCGGCGCCACGATCGCCGAGGTGTTCGCCCGCGACGGTGCCAAGGTCGTCGCGATCGACGTTGAGGGCGCAGCGTCCGCTCTGGAAGAGACCGCCGCGAAGGTGGGGGGTACCGCGCTGGCGCTCGACGTCACCGCCGCCGACGCGGTGGACACGATCACCGAACATCTGCGCGAGCACTACGACGGCCGCGCGGACATCCTGGTCAACAACGCCGGTATCACCCGCGACAAGCTGCTGGCCAATATGGACGACGCCCGCTGGGATGCCGTGGTCGCAGTGAATCTGCTTGCTCCGCAACGCCTTACCGAAGGCTTGGTCGGGAACGGCAGCATCGGCGAGGGCGGGCGGATCATCGGGCTGTCCTCGATGGCCGGCATCGCAGGCAACCGTGGGCAGACAAACTATGCGACCACCAAGGCCGGAATGATCGGGCTCACCCAGGCATTGGCACCACGGCTGGCGGACAAGGGCATCACGATCAACGCCGTCGCACCTGGGTTCATCGAAACCGCCATGACCGCAGCGATCCCGCTGGCGACTCGGGAAGTCGGCCGAAGGCTGAACTCCCTGTACCAGGGCGGTAAGCCGGTCGATGTGGCCGAGACCATCGCCTACTTCGCCAGCCCCGCGTCGAATGCCGTGACCGGCAATGTGATCCGGGTGTGCGGCCAGGCGATGTTGGGGGCCTAGCCTTGACTACCGCGACCGAACAGCCCAGCGGCCTGCGAAACCTGCTGCGCGCCGCGGCCGGATCGCTGCCGTTCATCCCGCGCAGCGATCATCTGCCCAACCGGACGCTGACCGTCGACGAACTCGCGATCGACCCGTCGAACGTCGCCGCCTACACCGCGGTCACCGGGCTGCGGTTCGCTGACACCGTGCCGCTGACCTACCCGTTCGCGCTGACGTTTCCGACGGTCATGGCGCTGATCACCGGTTTCGACTTCCCTTTCGCCGCAATGGGTGCGGTGCATGTGGAGAACGAGATCACCCGATACCGGCCGATCGCAGTCACCGACACCGTCGCCGTGAAGGTGCATGCGGAGAATCTGCGCGAGCACCGCAAGGGTCTGCTGGTCGACGTCGTCGCCGACGTGAGTGTGGGCAACGAGCTCGCCTGGCATCAGGTCACCACGTTCCTGCACCAGCAGCGCACCAGCTTGTCCGGTGAGCCCAAGCCGGAACCGCCCAAGCGGCCGAAACTGGCGCCGCCCAACGCGATTCTGCGGATCAGCCCCGCAACGATCCGGCGCTACGCATCGATCGGCGGCGATCACAATCCGATCCACACCAACGTGATCGGCGCCAAGCTGTTCGGCTTCCCCACCGTCATTGCTCACGGAATGTTCAGTGCGGCAGCCGTTCTGGCCAACATCGAGGCGCAATTCCCCGACGCGGTGCGCTACTCGGTGAAGTTCGGCAAGCCGGTGATCTTGCCGGCCAGCGCCGGCCTTTACGTCGACCGGGTGAGCGATGGC
The DNA here is from genome assembly GCF_013404075.1 of Mycolicibacterium vinylchloridicum. Taxonomy (GTDB): domain Bacteria; phylum Actinomycetota; class Actinomycetes; order Mycobacteriales; family Mycobacteriaceae; genus Mycobacterium; species Mycobacterium vinylchloridicum. The sequence goes on along the minus strand of NZ_JACBJQ010000003.1, from coordinate 42,427 downwards.
TGGGATATCGCGCTGCGCAACATGGCCAAGGGGTATCCCCACCTGACCGGGACGATTCGCAGTCTGTAGGCGCCGATCAGGAGGTGGCGGGTGAGGCTTCCTTGTCGGACGGCGCGCCCTTGAGGCCGCGCCAGAACAGGTTGATCAACATGTCGGCGGCCTCGTCGACATCGGCGTCGCCCGCGCTGACCCGCGCGGCGACGGCCTCGCCGGCACCCACCAGCGCCACGGCCATCATGTGAAAGTCGGTGCCGGGCTCCGGATGTCGAGTACCGGCCTCCAGCAGCCTGGCCACCATGTCGATGATCTTCTCGCGGCCCTCACGCACGGTGTGGGAGAACGCCTGCGAGCTGGTTGCCTGGGTGTAGAGCACGATCCACGAGGCCCGGTTGGCGTCGATATAGCGCAGCACCGACAGGATGACGCTGCGCAGCAGGTCATGTGGGCTCTGCCGGAGATCGATGTCGGCTCCCACGGCCTCGATGAAGCGGCTCAGCTCGCGCGCCAGGCACGCCCCGAAGAGTTCTTCCTTGGAGCCGTAGTAGAGATACAGCATCGGTTTCGAGATCTGCGCCTCGGCGGCGATGACGTCCATCGACGTCTCGTGATAGCCGTTGACCGAGAACATCTGCACAGCGGCGTCGAGCATCTGCTGCTCCCGCACGGCGCGGGGCAACCGCTTGGTGCCACCTGCCATCTGACTACCTCCGTGCGTCCCTGATCCCCGGGTCGCTACGCTCCTGCCCGCCGGATCGATCCTTCAGGCTATCCCCCGCAACGGGGACTTTGCCCTTTCAGACGCGCCATTCGCAGCACGGAAGTTTCGACCGCGGGCAGTGACAGCTCGCCGGCGTTGACCGCCTTCTCCAGCCGGTCCAGCACCGCGGGCACCTCGTCGGTGGTCACCCACAGCGCCACATCGACGCCCGCCTGCAGGCTTTTCAGGACGGCATCGGCGACTCCGTACCGATCGGCGATGGCCGCCATGCTGGACAGGTCGTCGCTGAACACCGGACCGTCGAAGCCCGGCCCGCCGTAGCCGCCGCTGCGCAGCAGACCCACCGCCGCGGCGCTGAGGCTGGCCGGCGTCGAGCCCGTCAGCCCCGGCACCTCGAGGTGGCCGATCATCACCGCGACGGGCGCTTCGGTGGTCAACGTCCGGTAGGGGACCAGGTCACTGGTCTGCAGGTCCGCCAGCGGCGGGGTGGTCACCGCGCCCGCGGTGTGCGAGTCACCCGAACCGTGTCCATGGCCCGGGAAGTGCTTGAGCACCGGCAGCAGCCCGGCGTCGCGCAGGCCGCGGGCGTAGGCGCCGGCGAAGGCCGTCACCACGGCCGGATCATTGGAAAAAGACCGGTCGCCGATCACGGTGTCGTCGGCGGCGTCGGTGACGTCGACGACGGGCGCGAAGTCGATGGTGATCCCGAGCCCGCGCATCTTGCGTCCACGGTCCAGCGCCAGTTGGTACACCTGGTCGGGGGTTTGGGTCGCAGCCAGCACCCGGGCCGACGGGGCTTCACCGATGAGCGACGACAGCCGCTCCACCCGGCCGCCCTCCTCGTCGACACTGACGGCCAGCGGCAGCGGGCCGGCATTGGCGTAGTCGGTGAGCGAGCCGTCGGTCAGCATCGACCGGTCGGTCCAGCTGCCGATGAAGATGCCGCCGACGTGATAGGTATCCACCACGGCGCGGGCGTCGGCGCTGTTCTTGACGCCGACCATCAGCACCTGGGCGAGCTTGTCGCGGGTGGACATCGCGCTCAGCAAGCCCGGGCCGTCACCGCAGGCCGGCTGCGCCGGGGCCGCGGGTGCCGGGGCGGGCCCGGCCAGCGGGCTGGCCGACGACGATGTGCTGACCGGTGCCGATGACGTGGCTGCGGGGCGAGAAGCCGAGGTTGAGCAGCCGACGATCAGCAACGGAAGTGCCGACAAGGCCGCAATACCGCGAAGCGAGAGCAGGCGGGTAGGCATCCGCACATGCTGTCATGGCCGTCGCCGACGGCCAACCAAGGTTCGCCGCGTGCTAGGTTGGCCAGCGGGTATTCACCCCTGTAATCCAGCACCCGAGCAAGGAGCGCCGATCATGACCCGGTTCGTGGTTCCTGCCGCCGCCAGCATCGTGGTGGGTTTGCTGCTCGGGGCCGCCGCGGTCTTCGGCGTGACGTTGATGATCCAGCAGGACACCAAGCCGCCGCTGGCTCCCGGCGATCCCGCATCATCGGTGCTGAACCGCGTCGAGTACGGCAACCGCGGCTAGCCTGAGCACGCTGCGCGCCGCCTCCCCCGCGGTCACGGAGGCGCCCATCACCACCCCGCCGCTCTCGCGGCGCTGGCTCGGCGGAGCCTTCCTCGTTGCGCTGGTGCTGTCCTTCGCGCAATCGCCGGGGATGATTTCGCCGGACACCAAACTCGACCTGACCGCGAACCCGCTGCGCTTCTTGGCCCGCGCGGCCAACCTGTGGAACAGCGACCTGCCATTCGGGCAGGCGCAGAATCAGGCCTACGGCTATCTGTTCCCGCATGGGGCTTTCTTCCTGCTCGGCGACACCCTCGGCGTCCCCGGCTGGATCACCCAGCGGCTGTGGTGGGCGCTGCTCCTGACCGCCGGATTCTGGGGGCTGCTGCGAGTCGCCGAGGCACTCGGCATCGGGACAACGCCGTCGCGCATCATCGGCGCACTCGCGTTCGCCCTGTCGCCCCGGGTGTTGACGACGCTGGGGTCGATCTCGTCGGAGACCCTGCCGATGATGCTGGCGCCGTGGGTGCTGCTGCCGGTGATCCTGGCGCTGCGGGGCGGAGACGGAGCCGCTGGGCCGGCGACATCGGGCCGAAGCCGGCCACTACGGGTGCTGGCCGGGCGGGCCGGGATCGCGCTGGCATTGATGGGTGCGGTCAACGCAGTCGCGACGATGACCGGCTGTCTGCCCGCGATCATCTGGTGGCTGTGTCATCGGCCCAACCGGGTGTGGTGGCGGTTCGGCGCGTGGTGGGCGCTGGCGTCGGCGCTGGCGGTCACCTGGTGGGTGGTCGCGCTGCTGGCGCTCGGCCGGATCAGCCCGCCGTTCCTGGATTTCATCGAGTCCTCCGGTGTCACGACGCAGTGGACGTCGCTGACCGAGATGTTGCGCGGCACCGACAGCTGGACACCGTTCGTCGCTCCGAATGCCACCGCGGCCGCCGAACTGGTGACCCAGCCGGCCATGATTCTGGCGACCACACTGGTGGCCGCCGGCGGGCTGGCCGGCCTGGCGTTGCGCTCGATGCCGGCGCGCGGCCGGCTGATCGCCATGCTGCTGATCGGCATCGTCTTGCTGGGCGTCGGCTACTCCGGCGGGCTTGGCTCAGCGCTGGCGCACCAGGTTCAGGCCTTCCTCGATGCCTCCGGCGCCCCACTGCGCAACGTGCACAAGCTCGAGCCGGTGATCCGGATCCCGCTCGTGCTTGGCGTCGCGCATCTGCTCAGCCGTATCCCGTTGCCCGGCAGCGCACCACGGCCGGTGTGGGTCCGCGCCTTCGCCCACCCCGAGAACGACAAACGGGTGGCCGTCGGCATCGTGGTGCTCGCCGCACTCATGGTGGCCACGTCGATGGCGTGGACCGGCCGGCTCACCCCGCCCGGTGCGTTCCGCGCCATCCCCGACTACTGGCACCAGGCCGCGGACTGGCTGACCGAGCACAACAGCGGCGAGCCCACGCCGGGGCGGGTGCTGGTGGTCCCGGGTGCACCGTTCGCCACCCAGGTGTGGGGCAACAGCCACGACGAGCCGCTGCAGGTTCTCGGCGAAAGCCCCTGGGGGGTACGCGATTCCATCCCCTTGACCCCACCGCAGACCATTCGCGCACTGGACTCGGTGCAGCGGCTGTTCGCGGCGGGCCGGCCGTCGGCTGGGCTGGCAGACACCCTGGCACGGCAGGGCATCTCCTTTGTCGTGGTGCGCAACGACCTCGACCCGGACAAGTCACGGTCGGCGCGCCCGCTGCTGGTACACCGCGCGATCGACGGCTCACCGGGGTTGGCGAAGGTGGCGCAGTTCGGCGACCCGGTCGGGCCGGGCACGCTCGACGGTTTCATCAGCGACAGCGGGCTGCGCCCGCGCTACCCCGCTGTCGAGATCTACCGTGTTGCCACACAAGGTAATCCGAGTGCACCATATCTGACCGACGCCAGCCGGATGGCTCGCGTCGACGGCGGGCCCGAGGTGCTGCTGCGGATCGACGAACGGCGCCGTCTGCTCGGGCAACCTTCACTCGGACCGATGCTGCTGACGTCCGACGCCCAGCGGGCCGGGTTACCGGCGCCACTGGTCACCGTCACCGACACCCCCGTCGACCGAGAGACCGACTACGGCCGCGTCGACGACCACTCGTCGGCGGCCAGGGCGCAGGGCGATCGCCGCAACACTCTCAACCGGGTGCCCGACTATCCTGTCCCCGGCGCCAAGCTCGTGCACGGCGCCTGGACCGGCGGGCGACTGTCGGCTTCGAGTTCGTCCTCGGATGCCACCGCGCTGCCCAATGTCTCACCCGCCAGCGGTCCGGCCGCGGCCGTCGACGGCGACTCGGCCACCGCATGGGTGTCCAACTCGCTGCAAGCGGCGGTCGGCCAGTGGCTGCAGATCGATTTCGACCGCCCGGTCACCAACGCAACGCTGACGATCACCCCGAGCGCCACCGCCGTCGGCGCCCAGGTGCGCCGACTCCAGGTGTCGACCCAAAATGGCACCACCACAGTGCGTTTCGACGAACCCGGCAAACCACTGGCGGTGGCACTGCCGTACGGGGAGTCGCCGTGGGTGCGGATCACCGCGGTCGGCACCGACGACGGCTCGTCGGGTGTCCAGTTCGGCATCACCGACCTTTCGGTCACCCAGTACGACGCGTCCGGTTTCGCTCACCCGGTGGACATTCGGCACACCATGGTGGTGCCGGGTCCACCCGGCGGATCAGCGGTTGCCGCCTGGGATCTGGGCTCAGAGCTGCTCGGCCGGCAGGGCTGCGCGGATTCTGAAGACGGCGTGCACTGCGCGGCCTCGATGGCACAGGCCCCCGAGGAGCCCGTCACCTTGAGCCGCACCCTGACCGTGCCCAAGCCGATCGAGGTGAGCCCGACAGTGTGGGTGCGTGCCCGGCAAGGGCCGCACCTCGCGGACCTGATCGCCCAGCCGGGCACCGTCCGGTCGCATGGCGACGCCGATCTCATCGATGTGGACGGATCGGCCTACGCCGCGACCGACGGCGATCCCCGAACCTCGTGGACCGCACCGCAGAATGTGGTGCAGCATCGCAGTGCCCCCACGCTGACCGTGACGTTGCCGAAGCCGACCGAGGTCACCGGGCTGACGCTGACGCCGAGCTCGTCACCGCTGCCCACGCATCCCACGATGGTGGCCATCGACCTCGGCGACGGCCCGCAGACCCGGCGGCTGGACTCCCGCCCGAACGCGGGCCCGCAAACGCTGTCCCTGCGGCCCCGGGTAACTGACAAGGTGCAGATCAGCCTGCTTGACTGGGACGACGTAATCGACCGCACGGCACTGGGTTTCGACCAGCTCAAACCGCCAGGCCTGGCTGAGGTCGCAGTGTTGGGGCCGGATGGCAAACCGGTCGGCGCCGCCGACGCCGCCGCCAACCGGAAACGCACCATACAGATCCCCTGCGGCGAAGGCCCCATCGTCGCCGTATCGGGCCGGTTCGTGCAGACCTCGGTGACCACCACCGTCGGGGCATTGCTGGACGGCCAGCCCGTGCCCGCCCGCGCCTGCGACCCGACCCCGATCGCCCTGCCGGCCGGCCAACAGGAGCTGCTGATCAGTCCCGGCTCGGCGTTCGTCGTCGACGGTGCCCAGCTGGCCGGCCCACTGGCCGGTCAAATACCCACCGCCGCAACGACTCCCGCCAAAGTCGCCAGCTGGGGTGCGGACCGTCGGGAGTTCTCCGTCGACCGCGCCCCCACCGCACGCGTATTGACCGTCCCCGAGAGCGTGAACCCCGGCTGGGTCGCCCACCTGCCCGACGGCGTCATCCTGACGCCGGTCGTCGTCAACGGCTGGCAACAAGGGTGGGTGATTCCCGCCGGGGAACAAGGCCCCGTGACGGTCACCTTCCCGTCGAACCGCGGCTACCGGATCGGCCTTGCCGCCGGACTGTCACTGCTTCCGCTGCTGCTCCTGCTGGCACTGGTGCCGCCCCGCCGGCGGCCGGCCGACTCGGGACCAGCCCGGCCATGGACGCTCCCCGTCCTGGCCGGCGCGGGAGTTCTGGCCACCGGCGGACTGATCGGCGGGGTCGGCGGTCTGGTGGTGTTCGGCGTCGCCCTGGTGCTCGGTTACGTGCTGCGCCACCGCGCCGGGCTGCGCGACCGGCTGACACTGACGGCCAGCGCCTGCGGGCTGATCGCGGCCGGCGCGTTGCTGTCGCGCTACCCCTGGCGGTCGGTCGACGGATACATCGGCCACTCACCCTGGGTTCAGCTGCTGGCGCTGATCGCCGTGGGTACGCTGGCCGCCTCCGCCGTGCGGCGGCCGCCGGCCCGCACTGACAGCGAAACCGCCCAGGACACAAGCATTTCGCACTAGGGTGCCGGGTATGGCTGAACCTGCAATGACGGCGCCGTCACAGGTCGAGACCGTACGGGGAGCGATCCCGGCCAGCGACCTGGGTGTGGTGTTCATGCACGAACACGTCTTCATCCTGTCGCCCGAGATCATCAACAACTATCCCGAAGGCTGGGGCGACGAGGCGGCCCGGGAAGCCGATGCGGTCGCCAAACTCAGCGAGCTGAAGGCCCTCGGTGTGGACACCATCGTCGATCCGACGGTGATCGGGCTGGGCCGCTACATCCCGCGCATTCAGCGGGTGGCCGCGCAGACCGACCTGCAGATCGTGGTGGCCACCGGGATCTACACCTACAACGACGTCCCGATGTACTTCCACTTCAGCGGACCTGGAACGCTGCTGGACGGCCCGGAGATCATGACCGAGCTGTTCGTCCGCGATATCACCGAAGGCATTGCCGGCACCGGCGTCAAGGCGGCAATCCTCAAGTGCGCCACCGACGAACCCGGCATCACCCCCGGCGTCGAACGGGTGCTGCGCGCGGTGGCCCAGGCCCACCGGCAGACCGGTGTCCCGATCACCACCCACACCCATGCCCTGACCCGCCGCGGCCTGGAACAACAACGTGTCTTCGCCGAAGAAGGCGTCGACCTGAGCCGGGTGATCATCGGACACAGTGGGGACACAACCGATCTGGGCTACCTCGAAGAGCTGATCGCGGCCGGCTCGTACCTCGGGATGGACCGGTTCGGGCTGGACAGCATGCTCGGCTTCGACGACCGGGTCGACACCGTCGCGCGGATGTGCGAACGCGGCCACGCCGACAAGATGGTGCTGTCGCACGATGCGTCGTGCTACATCGACTGGCTGCCGGAGGAGCTGGTGCCGGTGGCACTGCCCAATTGGCATTACCGCCACATCCACAACGACGTGCTGCCCGCGCTGCGCCAGCGCGGCGTCACCGACGAACAGATCACCACCATGCTGGTGGACAACCCCCGCAACATCTTCTCCAGGCAAGGTGCCTATGTCTGAGGCGACTCCCCCGATCGGGACCCGGATGAGCCAGCTCGCCGCCGAGGCGCCCGACCGACCGGTGGTGAGCTGCGACGGCCGCACCATCACCCGCGGCGAGCTGGAGTCGACGTCGAACCGGCTGGCCCGCGCCTACGCCGAACTGGGGGTCAAACAAGGCGATTACGTCACGATCGCGGTGCCGAATTCGATCGAGTGGGTGCAGGCGACCGTGGCGGTGTGGAAGCTGGGGGCGATTCCGCAGCCGCTCTCACCGCGACTGCCCGACGCCGAGTTCGAGGGACTGCTCGACCTCACGCCGCGCGCCCTGCTGGTCGGCCGAGCCGACCCGCGGGGCCTGGTGCCATCGGTGGACGCCGATTTCACCGGCAGCCTAGATCTCTCGGATGATCCACTGCCCGAAGCGGTTTCACCGGTGTGGAAGTCGATGGCCTCCGGCGGCAGCACCGGGCGGCCCAAGCTGATCGAGGCAGGCGGCGATGGACGCTACCCGGCCGACCTGGTGGCGATCGGGATGGGTAACGAGCCGACCGACACCCAGCTGCTGCCGGTTCCGTTGAGCCACAACACCGGGTTCACCTCGGCGGCCATCGCGCTGCTGACCGGGCAGCATCTGGTGTTGATGCGCCGCTTCGACCCGGAGCAGTTCCTGCGTCTGGTCACCGACTACAAGGTCACCTACCTCGCCACCGTGCCGACGATCATGCAGCGGCTGCTGCCGGTGTATCACGCCAACCCCGACGCCTACGACCTGTCGTCGCTGCGCAGGCTGTGGCACCTGGCCGCACCATGCCCGCCCAACATCAAGGAGGCCTGGATCGACCTGCTGGGCGCGGATGCGGTGTGGGAACTGTACGGCGGCACCGAACTTCAGGCGCTGACGTTCATCAGTGGGTCGGAGTGGCTGACCCACCGGGGGTCGGTCGGCCGCGTGGTGAGTGGCCAGATGAAGGTGCTCGACGACGACGGCAACGAGTGCTCCCCTGGGGAGATCGGCGAGATCTACATGCGTCCGAACGCGGGCGAGCGCGCCACCTACCGCTACATCGGAAGCACCGCCAAGTCCCGTGACGGCTGGGACTCGCTGGGCGATCTGGGCTGGTTCGACGACGAGGGCTACCTCTACCTGGCCGACCGGCGCGTCGACATGTTCACCGTCGGTGGGCGCAATGTGTACCCGGCCGAGATCGAGAACGCGCTCGCCGAGCATCCCGCTGTGCTGTCCTGTCTGGTGGTCGGGGTGCCCCACGAAGACCTCGGCCAGGTGCCCTATGCGTTGGTGCACACCGGGGGCGGCGCCCTCACCGAGGAGGATGTCGCCGCGTTCGTGGCGCAACGGCTGTCCGACTACAAAGTGCCGCGAACCGTGGAATTCGTCGACACCCCACTGCGCGACGACGCAGGCAAGGCCCGGCGGACCGCGGTGCGCGACGAGGTCATCGCCCGGCTGAACGCCTAGCTGCGGGGTGGCATCTGCGGTGCGACCGGGCTATCGCGCGATCACCGGCTCGGGGGCATCACTGACCGAACTGTCCAGCGGCGGGACGGGCGCCTTGCGCCGATACTCCCAGCGCCGCAGGGCATTGCGGCACGGCGACTCGATCAGCGCGTAGCTGACCGCAGCCATCGCGAAACCCAGAACCAGGGTCAGTACCAGAATGACGATCAGGTTGCCGTTGAACATGAACTTGCCGACCATCGGGAACACCATCACCAACGCGGCCAGATGCCAGACGAACAGTCCATAGGACCAGCGGCCCAGCGTGACCATGAACCGGCTGCCCAGAATCGGGTGCGCGGTTTCGGGGCGATCGAGCACCAGCGGTGCCAGCAGCGCGCCGGCGACGATGGCTCCCATCGACGTGCGTATCACGAACTGTCCCAGCGTCGCCGGGACCAGATCCTTCGGCCCGGCCAGCGGCGAGGCCGAGATCAGATAAGCCACCAACGCGATACTCGTGATGGCCCAACGGTTTCGGGCCAGCTTGTGCATCCAGCCGACCGGGCTGACGGTGAACTCGGCCAGCAGCATGCCCGCGGCGAACCAGGAGGCATACGCCGGTGGCCAGTTCAGGAAGTTGACCCCCTGCGCGGTGTGGATCGGCAGCAGGCCCCAGGCCAGGCTGGCCAGCGCCACCACCGTGATCACCGGGATCCTGGCTCGCACCGGCAACCCGCGCGCCAGGAACGCCAGGACCGGTAGCGCGAGATAGAAGCTCACCTCCACCGACAGGCTCCACATCTGGGTGAGCCCGGCGGTCAGCGTCAGCGGAACGTAAACCTGCGTCAGCGTCAGGTTGGCCCACCACACCGTCCAGCTGGCATGGTTGGCCTCCGGCAGCAGGGTCAGGATGACGACGACGGCCACCACGTAGCCGGGCATGATGCGGACCAGCCGCGAGCGTAGATAGTGGCCGGTGGTCGGGCGCTGCCGCAGTCCGCGCGCCGCGGCCGCATGACCGCGCCACAGCAGGAACCCCGATAGCGCGAAGAACACCGCAACGGCCAGGTCGAAGCGGTGCAGCAGGCGTCCTACCACCTCGCCGGAGGTCCCGGTCTGGAAAGCGACGTGGGTGAGGACCACTCCCATCGCCGCGCAGGCGCGCATCCCCTCCACCGCGGGCAGGAAGCTGCGGGTGCCCCCGACCTGCTCCGCCTCCGGTGTCATGCAGCCAGTGTGCCGGGCGCGGATCACCTGTGAAAGTGGGTACCCGTGGGCTGCGGCGATGACCTCCTAATGAGCCGGTGCCTCGGGCTCTGCTGTTAGGGTCAGACACGTTTGCTTCGTCGTCAGAGGCGTGTGCACAGCAAGATCGGGAGCGAGGGAGGCCACGGCAGCGTGAATCGCGCGGGCATGTTGCGTATCACGGCATACGGCATCATCGGGCTCGGATCCGCCCTGCTGATCGCCGCGCTGCTGTTGTCCACTTACACCTCGGGCAAGATCGAGAAGAATCCCCTCGATATCGACGAGACGTTGGTCAGCGACGGCACCGGCACCGCGCTGGACCCGTCGTCGCTGACCGGCGAGAAGTTCATCATCGACAAGAACGTGCCGCTGGTCTCCCAGCAGCAGATCACCGTCGAGTCGCCGGCCAACGCCGATGTGGTGACGCTGCAGGTCGGCACCAGCGTGCGCCGCAGCGACAAGCAACAGGACAACGGTTTGTTGCTGGCCATGGTCGACACCGTGACGGTGAACCGGAGCACCGCGCTGGCAGTGTCCGACGACACGCATCCGGGCGGATCGGTGCAAAAGCCGCGGACCATCGAGGACACCAAGCCGCCGACCAACATCGCGCTGCCACACGAGGGCCTGGCCTACCGGTTCCCGTTCGGCACCGAGAAGAAGACGTATCCCTACTTCGATCCGATCGCGCAGAAGGCGTTCGACGCCAACTACGACGGCCAGGAGGACGTCAACGGGCTGACCACCTACCGGTTCACCCAGAACGTCGGGTACGACGCCGACGGCAAGCTGGTCGATCCGATCAAGTACGCGTCGCTCTACGACAAGGGCGAGGACGGCGAGGTCACCGCGCGGGCGGAGCTGTGGGGCCTGCCCGGACCGCCGGAAGAGCCGATCACGATGACCCGCTTCTACGCCGCCCAGCGCACGTTCTGGGTGGACCCGGTCACCGGCGTCATCGTCAAGTCGACCGAACACGCGAACCACTACTACGCCCGCGATCCGCTGAAGCCCGAAATGGAGCTGGCCGACTACAAGGTCACCTCGAACGAGCAGACCATCGAATCGCGGGTGGCTACCGCCCGCGACGAGCGCGACCGGGTGGGGCTGTGGTCTCGGGTGCTGCCGATCAGCTTCACTGCGGCCGGCCTGGTGGCCCTCGTCGGTGGCGTGCTGCTGGGAACCTTCAGCGTGCGCGCGGAATCGGCCTTGATCGACCCGGGCCTGGACAGTGGGGACCACGGGTTCTTCGGCAAGGACGAGACTGGGCCGATGCCCGCCGCGGAGGCGCAGACCGAGAAGCTGCCCGCGGCCAGGCCGAGACCGGATCTGGAGCCCCCACCGCCGCAGCGGTGAGCTCGGCATGACCCAGGCACGCCGGGCGGTCCGGTGGGTGGTGCCGGGGTATGCCCTCCTACTCGCGCTGGCGGTGACCGCACCGCTGGTCGCCCCCGGCTATCTGCTGTTGCGCGACGCGGTGTCCACCCCGCGGTCGTACTTCTCCGACGCGGCGCTGGGCCTGGGTGAGTCGGCGCCGCGCGCGGTGCCGCAGGATTTCCTCATCGCGACGATCTCGCCCGTCCTCGACGGCGGGGTGTTGGTCAAGGCGCTGCTGATCACCGGAATCTTCCTGGCCGGCTGGGGCGCCGCGCGGCTGGCCGAGGCGGTGGTGCCCGATGCCGGGATGGCGGGCCGGTTGGTGGCCACCACCCTGGCCGTGTGGAATCCCTACGTCGCCGAACGGCTGCTGCAAGGGCATTGGAGCCTGCTCGTGGGGTACGGCTGCCTGCCGTGGGTGGCCAAGGCGATGCTTGGGCTGCGCGCCGACGACGCCACGCCGGCCGTGGGGCGGTGGGCGGCGGTGGTGTTCTGGATCGCGCTCGCCGGGCTGACGCCGACGGGTCTGCTGCTGGCCGCCGTGGTGGCGCTGGCCTGTATCGCGGTACCCGGCGGCGGAGTGTCCCGGCTGCGGTGTGCGGTCGGGGTCCTGATCGCTTCGGGGCTCGCGGCGTCTCCGTGGCTGACCGCATCGGCGCTCGGCGATGCGCTGGATTCGACGCCGTCCTCGGGCGTGGCTGCGTTCGCCGCTCGTGCCGAGCCGGGCCTTGGCACGTTGGGCAGCCTGGCCGGCCTCGGTGGGATCTGGAACGCCGAGGCCGTTCCGTCCTCTCGCACAACGCTGTTGGCGCTGCTGGCGACCGTCGTCCTGCTGGCCGTCGTAGCCGCTGGGCTGCCGACGGTGTTGCGGCGGCGAGCCGCGCTGCCGCTGTTGGTGTTGGCGGCGGTGAGCGTGCTGCTGCCGGCGGCGGTGGCCACCGGACCGGGGTTGTCTGTTCTGCGGGCGGTCGTCGATGCTGCGCCGGGCGTGGGTGTGCTGCGCGACGGGCAGAAGTGGGTGGCGTTGGCGATGCCCGGTTATGTCGTCGCCGGGGCCGCCGCTGTCGTGACGTTGCGGCGGTGGGTTCGCCCCGGGGTCACCGCGCTGGTGTGCGTGGTCGCGATCATCGCTGTGCTGCCCGATCTGGCCTTCGGCGTCGGGGGCAAAGTGGTGTCGGTGCGTTACCCGCCGGGGTGGTCGGCGGTGGCCGGCATCGTCAACGCTGCGCCGGCAGACGTGGCGGTGCTGCCCGCCGACAGCATGCGCAAATTCAGCTGGTCTGGTCCTGCGCCGGTACTCGATCCGTTGCCGCGCTTCGTCCGCGCCGAGGTGCTGGCCACCGGCGACCTGACCATCTCGGGTGAGTCGGTGCCCGGCGAGGGCAGCCATGCACGCGCGGTACAGCGCACGCTTCTGGCCGGCGGGCCTGCCCAAGCGCTGGCCGACGCCGGGGTCGGCTGGGTCGTCGTGGAGTCGGGGAGCGCAGGGGAGATCGGAGATGCCCAGCGGACGCTTCAGGGTCTGCCGGTGACCTATCGCGACGACGACCTCACGCTGTATCGGGTCGGCGGGTCGAGTCAGGCGGCGCCCCAACGGAAACGGGCGCTGGCCGTGGCTGTTCACCTGGTGTGGCTGGCGCTGCTGATGGGGGCCGGTGTTGCGGGCCTGGTGGGCCGACGCCCACGCACTCCCCTCTCCCAAACCGGCAACCCGCAGGAAAAGTTCGAATAGATCGCCGCATAACGTCGATGTCGGCGCACCGCAAACATGTACCATCTGGTACATGTTGACCTCCAGCAGCGTCGCCATCGACGCACCTGCGGATCTGGTGTGGGACGTGTTCACCGACGTCGAGAAGTGGCCGGAGTGGACCGCGTCGGTCACCCGGCTGACCGGTCTCGACGGGCCGCAGATCGCCGTCGGCAGGAGCTTCGAGATCAAACAGCCACGCATGCCGAAACTGGTCTGGACGGTCACCGACGTCGACCCCGGCACATCGTGGACCTGGGTGCAGCGCTCCCCCGGCGGCCGAACGTCGGCGCGACACCTGGTGTCAGCGGTCGGCGTCGGTCACACCCTCGTGCGCCAGGAACTCGAGCAGCGCGGACCCATCGGATCTTTGGTGGGCGCGCTCATGCGCGGGATGACGCAGCGATACCTGGGGCTGGAAGCGCAGGGGCTGAAAGCGCGCAGCGAAGGCATGTGGAGGCTTCGTGGTTCGAACGCCTGATCTTGCCCGCCGACGCGAGCTGCTCGACGCGTTGGTTCGCGAATGCGCCGACAACGGTGTCGGTGGGCGCTCGCTGCGCGAACTCGCCGAAGCGGTCGGCACGAGTCACCGAATGTTGCTGCACCACTTCGGCTCCCGCGAAGAACTGCTGCTCGCGGTGGTGGACGATGTCGAGCGCAGGCAGATGGCGATGCTCAGTGAAGGTGCGGCCGGATTCGCCGAGATGTGGGAGCACTTGCGCAGGCCCGAGTTGCGCGCGCTCGAGCGCCTGTTCTTCGAGTGCTATTCGCGCGGGGCGCAGGGCGAGTCACCGTTCACCACGATGTTGCCCGGCGCGGTCGATCGCTGGCTTGCCGAAGTACCGGCCGATGCCCAGGTTGATCCCGCCCTGGCCCGTCTCGGATTGGCGGTCATGCGCGGCCTGCTGCTCGACCTGGCCGGCACCAACGACGACGCGGGCGTCGACGCGGCGGCACAGCACTTCATCGAGCTGATCGACGCTAGATCACACCGCTGACACGCGTTCCCGCATGGACGGACTCCAACACCGCGCGCATAGCGGCGGCACTCTGTTGCCAGGAGAAGTCCCTACTGCGGGCTTTGGCCTTGGCGCCGAGCTCGTCACGCAGAACATGTTCTGCCAGAAGGTGTTCGAGACTTCCGACCAAGCCGTCATGGTCGTCGACCAGCACACCGGTCACACCGTCGATGACCGAGTCGGTGAGCCCGCCCGACGACCGGTAGCCGATGGTCGGCACGCCGTGCTGAGCGGCCTCGATGACGGCCAAGCCCCAGCCTTCCTTTCGGGACGGCAGCACATGAACCCAGGACCGCTGTACGACAGCATGTTTGGTGCGATCGTCGACGTGGCCGTGGAAGGTGACCGCATCGGCGATGCCGAGGCGGTGCGCCCGCTCCACAAGCCGGTCATGCCACCAGCCACCGCCGACGATGTCCAGGTGCAGATCGGCGACGCGGGGCAGAAGTTCGGCCACTGCGTCCAGCGCGTCCTCAATCTGCTTGTGCGGCACCAGCCTTGACAGGACCACAACGCGCGGCGTTGACGACCGTTGCCCAGTCAGGGTGTCTGCGGGCGCTTCGTCGAGACCGTTGCGCACCACGGCGATCCGTGTGGCGTCTACCCCGAGCTCGGACAGGTCACGGGCCGACGGCAGGGAAACGGTGACGTATTGGTTGTGCCGGTGCATGCGCGGCGACAACCGGGATTCGACCAGCCAGCCCAGCCGGCCCACGAAGCGGCCGGCAACCGGCCACTGTTCGCGATGGCAGTGGTGCACCAGCACCGCGACGCGTCGCCCGAACGCGAGCCGCGCCAAGAACGGCACCCCGTTCTGGGTGTCGACGACGACGTCGGGACGCACCCGCCGCAGCGGGCCGAGCCGCACCCGCGCGGCCACCATGGCCAGTCCCGCCCAGATGTAGACGCTGTAGGGCCCGCCTCCGCGGCTGATCGTGACGCCGTCGACGACCTCGCGGCGCGGAGCACCCCGATAGCGGGCGGTGCGCAGGGTGACGTCGATGCCCGAGTCGGCCAGCAGCGTGCCGATGCGCTGAACGTAGGTTTCGCTGCCGCCGCCCTGCGGGTGCCCGGTGTCCCGCCAGCACAGCAGCAGGACGGAGCGAACGGTGGAGGACATCGAGATCAGCCTAACCCCGTGCTGAACTGGCCTGGAAATGCCGATCACTAGGGTGAGGCCGTGATCGCGACCGACCTGTTCGCCCAGCGCGCGACGCTGGGCCGGTCGGTGCGGCTGTTGTCCGAGTTCCGCCATGAACGCAGCGACCCCGCCCGGTTCTACGGCGCCCTGGCCGCCGACACCGCGGATATGGTCACCGACCTCTGGCGGGCAACGCAGCCGGACCCGCCGGCCGGGCACACCCTCGTCGACGTCGGCGGCGGGCCCGGCTACTTCGCGACGGCGTTCACCAACGCGGGCTGGAACTACGTTGGCGTCGAACCGGATCCGAGTGAGATGCACGCCGCCGAGCAGGTACGCCAGGCAGGACCCGGCTCCTTCCTCCGGGCGTCCGGATTGGCGCTGCCCTTTGCCGACGGCAGCGTCGATGTCTGCCTGTCGTCCAACGTCGCCGAGCACGTGCCCCGACCGTGGCAGCTCGGTGCGGAGATGCTGCGCGTCACCCGGCCCGGCGGGCTGGCGATCCTGTCCTACACCGTCTGGCTCGGACCGTTCGGTGGCCACGAAATGGGCCTCACCCACTACCTGGGCGGCGCTCGGGCAGCGGCTCGCTACACCCGCAAGCACGGCCGCCCGCCCAAGAACAACTACGGGTCGTCGCTTTTCGAGGTCTCGGTGGCCGACGGCCTGAGCTGGGCTTCGAGCACAGGGGCGCTGGTCGCGGCATTCCCGCGTTACCACCCGCGATGGGCCTGGTGGCTGACGGGAGCCCCCGGCCTGCGAGAGTTCGCGGTGAGCAATCTGGTACTGGTGTTGCGGCCGCCGATTCGCCAGAAATGAACAGGTTCTAGTTTCTGTCTTCAGTAGGTAATGTGACGGTCATGACACAGAGCACCGCGTTCAAAACCGAATGGGACAAGCTGTTCATCGGCGGCAAGTGGGTCGAGCCCTCCACGTCGGACGTGATCGAGGTGCACTCCCCGGCCACCGGCGAACTGGTCGGCAAGGTGCCGCTGGCGGCCAAAGCCGACGTCGACGCCGCCTGCGCCGCCGCCCGCAAAGCCTTCGACGAAGGCCCCTGGCCACACATGTCGCCCGCCGATCGCGCCGAAATCCTGGGCCGCGCCGTGAAGATCCTCGAAGAGCGTGCCGAGGAACTGAAGTTCCTGCTGGCCGCCGAGACCGGCCAGCCGCCGACGATCGTCGACATGATGCAGTACGGCGCCGCGATCTCGTCGTTCCAGTTCTTCGCCGGTGCCGCCGACAAGTTCACCTGGCGCGACTTCCGCGACGGCGCCTACGGACAGACGATGGTGCTGCGCGAGCCGATCGGTGTCGTCGCCGCCGTCACCGCATGGAACGTGCCGTTCTTCCTGGCTGCCAACAAGCTGGGCCCCGCGCTGCTCGCCGGCTGCACGATCGTCGTCAAGCCCGCCGCAGAGACCCCGCTGTCGCTGTTCGCGATGGCCGATATCTTCGCCGAGGCCGGGCTGCCCGAGGGCGTGCTGTCGGTGGTCCCCGGTGGGCCGGAGACCGGTCGTGCGCTGACCGCCAACCCTGAGATCGACAAGTACACGTTCACCGGGTCCAGTGCGGTCGGCAAGGAGATCGCCAAGATCGCCGCCGAGCGGCTCAAGCCGTGCACGCTGGAGCTGGGCGGCAAGTCGGCAGCCATCATTCTCGAGGACGCCGACCTGGATTCCACCCTGCCGATGCTGGTGTTCTCAGGTCTGATGAACACCGGACAGGCCTGCGTGGCGCAGACCCGGATTCTGGCTCCCCGTTCGCGCTACGACGAGGTCGTCGAGAAGGTCTCCGCCGCAGCGGCGGCCATGCCGGTCGGGCTGCCCGACGACGCCGGCGCCATGATCGGATCGCTGATCAGCGAGAAGCAGCGCGAGCGTGTCGAGGCCTACATCAAGAAGGGCGTCGAGGAAGGTGCCCGGCTGGTCACCGGCGGCGGGCGTCCCGAAGGGCTCGACAACGGCTGGTTCGTGCAGCCGACGGTGTTCGCCGACGTCGACAACTCGATGACCATCGCGCAGGAGGAGATCTTCGGACCGGTGCTGTCGGTGATTCCTTATGACACCGAAGAGGATGCGGTGCGGATCGCCAACGACTCGGCCTACGGCCTGGCCGGCTCGGTGTTCACCACCGACAACGACAAGGCCATGAAGATCGCCGCGCAGATCCGCACCGGCACCTACGCGGTCAACATGTACGCCTTCGATCCGGGTGCGCCGTTCGGCGGCTACAAGAACTCGGGTATCGGCCGTGAGAACGGACCCGAGGGCATCGAGCCGTACACGCAGGCCAAGAGTGTGCTGCTGCCGTTCGGCTACACGCCGGAATAGGCGACCGCCGAAAAAGCCCCGCACGCGCGAGCGTGTCGGGGCTTTTTCCGGGTCGAGGCGTCAGAAGATCGCGCGGACGATCATCTCGGCCACCGCGGCCGGCTTGTCGACACCGTCGATCTCGATGGTGTGCTTGACGGTCATGTTGACGGTGTTGTCGTCGACCTTGTCGGCGCCGACAAGCTCGGAACGCACCCGGATGCTGCTGTCCACCGGCACCGCCGCCACGAACCGGACCTTGTTCAGCCCGTAGTTGATGGCCATCTTCGCGTTCTCGACGCGGAAGTTGTCCTTGGACAGCGCGGGAACCAGCGACAGGGTGAGGAAACCGTGGGCAATCGGTGCGCCATAGGGGCTTTCGGCCTTGGCCTTCTCGACGTCGACGTGGATCCACTGATGGTCGCCCGTGGCGTCGGCGAAGTCGTTGATGCGCTTCTGGTCGATCAGCAGCCAGTCGCTGACGCCGAGTTCCTGGCCGACCGCGGACGCCGCATCGTCGATGGACGTGATCACCTTCATGGGGTCTCTTCCTTTTCAATTCTGAATTCAATTCAGACCGGTTACCCCGCCATCTTGACCGACGCCTAAAACGCCTCTTCGCTCAGGTCCATGATCGTCAGGTCGATCGACTCGGCGATCTTTCGCTCGGCGGCCAGCCGGGGCAGCATGTTGGCTGCGAAGAAGTTCGCCACCGCAACCTTGCCGCGGTAGAAGGCCTCCTCCCGCGGATCGGGGTCGCCGTCCAGCGTGTGCAGCGCAATCTCGGCCTGCCGCAACAGGAACCAGCCGATCAGCAGGTCGCCGACGGCCAGCAGAAAGCCCACCGATTCCAGTCCGACCCGGTACAAATCGCGCGCATTGTCCTGGGCGCCGAGGAGATAACCGGTCATCACGGTCGCGACGGCACGCACATTGTCCAGCGCGTCGGCCAGTGCTGCGCGGGCGGGGGCCAGCTCGGGACGGGCGTCGGGGCTGTCGATGAACTTCTCGATCTGGGTGACGACGTGCGCCAGCGCGCCGCCCTGGTCACGGGCGATCTTGCGGAAGAAGAAGTCCTGGGCCTGAATGGCGGTGGTGCCTTCGTAGAGCGAGTCGATCTTGGCGTCGCGGATGTACTGCTCGATCGGATAGTCCTGCAGGAAGCCCGAACCGCCGAACGTCTGCAGCGACTCGGTCAGGGTTTGGTAGGCGCGTTCGGATCCGACACCCTTCACGATGGGCAACAGCAGATCGTTGACCCGCTCGGCCATCGATGCGTCCGCGCCCGAAACCACCTGTGCCACAGCGGGATCCTGATGTGCAGCGGTGTAGAGGTACAGCGCACGCAGACCTTCGGCATAGGCCTTCTGCGTCATCAGGGCGCGGCGCACGTCGGGGTGGTGGATGATCGTCACCCGCGGTGCGGTCTTGTCGGTCATCTGCGTCATGTCGGCGCCCTGCACCCGGGTCTTGGCGTACTCCAGTGCGTTGAGGTAGCCGGTCGACAGCGTGGCAATCGCCTTGGTACCCACGAACATCCGGGCGTATTCGATGACCTTGAACATTTGCGCGATACCGTTGTGGACGTCGCCCACCAGCCAGCCGATCGCAGGCTTTCCATGCAGTCCCAGGCTGAGTTCGGTGGTCGCCGACGCCTTCAGGCCCATCTTGTGCTCGAGATTGGTGACATAGACGCCGTTGCGATCGCCGGGCGCACCGGTCTCGGGATCGAGCAGGAACTTCGGGACCACGAAGAGACTGAGCCCCTTGGTGCCCGGGCCGGCACCCTCCGGTCGGGCCAGCACGAGGTGCAGGATGTTCTCGAAGTAGTCGCCGGCGTCACCGTTGGTGATGAACCGCTTCACGCCCTCGATATGCCAGGTGCCGTCGCCGGCGTCGATCGCCTTCGTTCGCCCGGCGCCCACGTCGGAGCCGGCATCCGGCTCGGTCAGCACCATCGTGGCGCACCAGTTGCGTTCGGCGGCCAGCGTCGCCCAGTGCTTCTGCTGCTCAGTGCCGATGTGGAACAGGATGTTGGCCATGATCGGTCCGGCCATGTACATGAAGACCGCCGGGTTGGCCCCAAGCACCAGCTCGTCGATCGCCCAGGTGACCATCGCGGGGGCCGGCACGCCGCCGACCTCCTCGGAAAGCCCGATGCGGAACCACTCGCCCTGCTGCCAGGCCCGCATCGACTTCGTGAACGGCTCGGGCAGCGACACCACATGGGTGTCGGGGTCGAAGGTCGGCGGATGCCGGTCGGTCTCGGCGAACGACTCGGCAACCGGCCCTTCGGCCAGTCGGGCCGCCTCGGCCAGCATCTCGCGCACCGAGTCGCCGTCGAGATCGGGATAGTCGCCGAGGGCTTTCTCCAGATCGAGCAGCTCGAAGAGATTGAATTCGAGGTCGCGGACGTTGCTTTTGTAATGGCTCATCGAATGCGTCCTTCTCAGTCGCCGACGCAGCCGAGCCTAGTCCGTTCAGCTGGCCTGATCAGCGTGATCCACCCGCTGCCAGAAATATGATGTGGATCATACAAATGCCAGGATCGCTCGGTCGGGGCCCGGTTGAGCACCACTGTTTTCCAGCCGTTAACCCTCACGTCAACCCAGAGGTTGCGTTAAGAGCGTTCTAATCTTATGGTCATAATCATAGTTATGGAGTTGGTCTAGCGACCTGCCCCGCGAGGAGAGAAAAATGTGGCTGATCGAGCTGAACATCGCCGGCCACCGGTTCACGCGTCACGTGCCTGACAAGCGCCGGCAGCTGTTCGGTCGGGGCGCTCGTGCGCTGGCGTGGCGGGGTAGCCACTTCCGTGAAACCCCCGCCGCCTGAATGACCCAGACGCCAACCGGTACCGCCCGCCGAGCCCGAGGCTCCACCCGCACGAAGATGCTGGTGAGTGCCGCCGAGGTGTTGCGCGAACGCGGCGCCGCCGGAGTGACCATCGACGAGGTGCTGGCGCGCAGCGGAGCGCCTCGCGGCTCGGTCTATCACCACTTTCCCGAAGGGCGCAGCCAGATCCTGCGTGAGGCGCTGGACTACGCCGGGCACGAGATCAGCGCCAGCCTCGCCGAAGCCGCCAGGGAAAGCACCACCGTCCTGCTTCGCCGCTTCGTCCAGCTCTGGGAAAATGCCCTCCTCACAAGCGATTACACCGCCGGCTGCCCGGTACTGGCGGCCGCGGTCGGCTCCGGAGAGGACGAGCAGCAGCTGACCTCGGTGGCCGCGGAGATCTTCAGCCGCTGGCGAGACGCCGCCAAAGAGTCCTACCTGCGGGACGGCTTCGAGGCCGCCGAGGCCAGCGCACTGGCCGACACCACCCTGGCCGCGATGGAGGGCGCGGTGGTGCTGTGCCGCTCGGTGCGCAGCTTGCAGCCTCTGCACGACGTCACCGCCCAACTGGAATTCCTGATCAAGGCGAAAGAATTCGTGACGAAGTTCGGCGTGCCGACGATCAGCTCCTGAATTGCCAACGCGCACAGACAAAATCACCGTTGACGCCGGTTTCGGCCAAGGCCCACTCCGAACGTATCGGCAGAACCGGCGCGCCCACCCCCAGGCTGCACGGCGCATACGACACGACCAACTCGTCGACCAGCCCGGCCGCGACGAACTGTGCGCCGACGTCCCCGCCACCGACCACCCACACGTCGCGCTCGCCGGCGGCGTCGACCAGCCTGGGGTGAAGGTCGCAGACCGTGCCGCTGAACGCGAGAACCGGATGGCCCTCGGCGATGATCTGCGGACGGTGGGTCAGCACCCAGGTCGGCTGGCTGTACATCCACTCCCCCGGCGTATTGGCCAGCAGCCACTCGTAGGTCGCCGACCCCATCACCAAGGCACCGACTCCCGCGATGAACGCCTCATAGCCGAACGGGCCGTGGACGTCGATCGCGCGGGAGGTCAGCCAGTCCAGGCTGTTGGCGTCGTCGACGATGAAACCGTCCAGACTGGACGCGGTGAAGTACACGGTGGCCATGTCGGCCGATTATGGTCGGCCCGTCCGACAGCACCGGAACCGCTGATGTTGGAATACACAGCGTGACGACAACCCCTGGGCAGGATCCGGAGACCCCGGAAAGTGTCATCACCCGCTTCGGCATCCAGACCCTCGATGAGAACTTCACCGAGTTCACCGTGGTCGCCTCGATGCCGGTCGGCCACTTGGTCAACCCGTTCACCGGGATGCCGACGGTCGGGCCGCTGGCCATCCTGGTCGATGACGTGGGTGGCCGGGCCAACTTCTACCGCCGCGGCTCGGGGCAGTGGACGGTGTCCAGCGAGCTCACCGTCGAACTCAGCCCCGACGGCATCGACAGCCTGATAGCCGCACCTGACGAACCCGTGGTCGCCAGCAGCCGCCCGCTCGGCCCGCACGGCGCGACACTGCTGGCCATCTGCACGCTCAGCCACCGCGGCAGCACGATCGGCGGGGGCACCGTGCGAACAGTCGCGATCGCAGGCGGCCCCGACGGGCCCATCCAGCGCGGGCCCGACCCGTTGATCCGCACGCCGGAGACCTCGCTGGCCGACCTGATGTCGGGCCAACCGCTGCCGGTCGAGGACGGCACCTACCGGTTGGCGCAGCGACCGGATTCGATCATCAACAACCTGATCGGCATCGTGCACGGCGGCGTCAGCAGCGCCGGGCTGGAACTCGTCGCCTCGGCGGCGATCAACCACGAGCAGGCCGAACCGCTGCGCACCGCCTCGATCCGGGTCAACTTCCTGCGACCGTTCTTCGCCGGTGCCCAATCCCGTTACGAGGGAACCGCGTTGCGAATCGGGCGGAACTCCGCGATCGGGGATGCGCAGGCGGTCGGCGACGACGGCAAGGTGGCGATCGTCGCGCGGGTGACCGGGTACCGATGACCGTCGACTTCGCGGCGCTGTGCGCCAACGAGCCGGAGCTGGCCGCACTGCGCGCCTCGGTTCGCACCTTCCTGTCTGCCGATCGTGACGAATTCGGTTGGCAGCCCAGCGTTGACGCGTGGTTGTCCAGCTGGGACGAGGAATTCAGCGCACGGCTCGGTGACGCCGGATTCCTCGGCCTGACCATTCCCCGGGAGTACGGCGGGCAGGGTCTTGGCCATTTGCACCGCTACGTGGTGACCGAGGAGCTGCTGGCGGCGGGAGCGCCGGTGGCCGCGCATTGGATCGCCGACCGCCAGGTCGCCCCCGGCCTGCTGGCGTACGGCTCCGAGGACCAGCGGCAGCGGCTGCTGCCCAGAATTGCTGCAGGCCGATACTTTTCGGCGATCGGCATGAGTGAGCCGCAGGCCGGTTCGGACCTTGCCGCATCCGCTGCCAAGGCAACCCAGACCGACGGCGGCTGGAAGCTCTCGGGCACCAAGGTGTGGACGAGCGGTGCACACCTGGCCCATCAGATCGTGGTGCTGGCCCGCACCAGCCCGGTCGATCCGCAGCGCCGTCATGCCGGGTTCAGCCAGTTCATCGTCCCAACGGACCTACCTGGCATCAGCATCAGCCCCATCGTGATGATGTCCGGCGAACATCACTTCAACGAGGTGACCTTCGACGAGGTGTTCGTCGAGGACGCCAACGTCCTGGGCGAGATCGGTGCCGGCTGGCACCAGGTCACAGCCGAGCTGTCGTTCGAACGCAGTGGCCCCGAACGCATTCTGTCCACCGCTCCGCTGCTGACTGCGCTGGTGCGGCTCCTGGCCACCCAGGACGATCTCGACGACCATGCCGCCGCGGCCGTCGGAGACTTGCTGGCCAGGGTCATCTCGCTGCGGCAGCTGTCGGTGTCGGTGGCCAGGGCGCTGGCTGCCGGGCAGTCGCCGGTGAACGAGGCGGCGCTGGTGAAGGATCTGGGCACCCGTTTCGAGCAGGAGTCGGTGGACCTGGCCGCGGACCTCTTCTCCTATGCCGGCGAAGGCCCTGGGCGCGAGCAGGTGGCCGCACTGCTGGATGTCGCGCGGCTGCATTCACCACTGTTCACGCTGCGCGGCGGAACCAACGAGGTATTGCGCGGTGTGGTGGCCCGGGGAATGGGGTTGAGGTGACCCGCGCATTGACCGGAGGGGTCTTCGGACCAGTCGGCGGCACAGACGATTTCGCCGAGCTGCGGCAGTTGGCCGAGGACATCGGTGCGCGGTCTTTCGACGAACGGATCGGCCACCGCGGCCTGCCCGACGATTTCGACGCGACGGCCTGGCGCCACTTGCAGGACGCCGGCCTTACCCGTCTGACGAGTGACCCCGAATCCGGTGGTGGCCCAGCCGAATTGGCCGTTGTCCTGCGGGCGCTGGCCCGCCATGCCGTCTCGGTTCCGCTGGCGGAGACCGATGCGCTGGCCGGCTGGCTGGCTGCCAGGGCTGGACTCGAGGTGCCCGGCGAGGGTCCGCTGACGATCGCCGTCGGCGATGCGGGGGCGACGACGATCACGGGTGTGCCCTACGCCGGAGGCGCGGCTGCGGTGGTGCTGGCGCTCCGCGCCGGACCGGACCTTCACGTCGCGATCACCCAGCCCGCGGCAATCGCAAACGGGCACAACATCGGTGGCGAGCCGCGCGACACGATCACCGTCGGCGCCGAGACATCAATCACCGTCGGCGGCGCGGCCGACGAACTGCTACGCCGGGGCGCCTGGGCCCGGTGCGTGCAGTCGCTGGGCGCACTGGACGCGGCCGTTGAGTTCTCGGTGGCACACACCAGGGAGCGTGAGCAGTTCGGCCGTCCGCTCAGCGCTTTCCAGGCCGTGCAACACACGCTCGCCTCGATGGCCGGTGAGGTGGAACGCGCCAGGGCGGCCGCCGAACTCGCCGTCGCCGCCGTCGCCGGCCACGGATTCGAGAGCGCCCAAGCCGATTACGCCGTCACAGTGGCCAAGGTGGCGCTCGGCCGCGTCGTACCGAGCGTCGTCACCGCCGCCCACCAACTGCACGGTGCAATCGGCGTGACGGTCGAGCACCGGCTGTGGCTGGCGACCATGCGGGCCCGCGCCTGGATCGACGAGTTCGGCGACACCGCCTGGCACGCAAGGAAACTGGGCCGGATGGCGCTGGCATCCGACAGCGACGTGTGGGACTTCGTGGTCGGCGCGGTCTGACTCAGCTACCGGTCCAGTTCGGCGCGCGCTTCTCGGCGAACGCGATCGCGCCCTCCTGGGCGTCCTTGGACCCGAAGACGGGCATCATGATCTTCGCCTGCTTCTTCCACTGTTCCTCGGGCGACCAACCGCGCGACTCGGTGATGATCCGTTTGGTGGCTGCCACGGCCAGCGGGCCGTTGGCGGTGATCCGCTCGGCCAGCTCGATCGCGGCCTCCAGCGCATGGCCGGGCTCGGCCACGACGTTGACCAGGCCGAGTTCGTGGGCCCGCTCGGCGGGCAGGTTCTCACCGGTCAGCGCCAGCTCCATCGCGATCTGATACGGGATGCGCTGCGGCAGGCGCAGCAGCCCGCCACCGCCGGCCACCAGGCCGCGCTTGACCTCGGGGATGCCGAAAGCGGAGTCCTTGGCGGCCACGATCAGGTCGGTAGCCAGCGCCAGTTCGGTCCCGCCGGCCAGCGCGTAGCCCTCCACCGCGGCGATCAGCGGCTTGAGCGGCGGGCGTTCGGTGAAGCCCAGGCCACGGCCCTCGGCCACGACGTTCTCTCCGCGGGCGAAGGCCTTGAGGTCCATGCCCGCGCAGAACGAGCCACCGGCTCCCGTCACGATGCCCACCGACAGGCCGGCGTCGTCGTCGAGCTCGTCCATGGCGGCAGCCAGACCATTGCTGACCGCGGCATTCACCGCGTTCTTGGCTTTCGGCCGGTTGATGGTGATGATCAGAATGCGGCCGCGACGCTCGGTGAGGACGGCGGGCTCTTCGGTAACGGCGTTTTCAGTCACGTCCGGAATGGTAACTATCCACCTACGACAACAGTCGCGAGCCCGGTAGCATACAAAACTAGAACACGTTCCAATTCCTAGGAGGATGTGTGAGCCCCAGCGACGCGACACCCACCGAGACGGAGAAATGGGACCCCGGTCTGGTCGAGAAGACGATGGGCGTGCTGCGGCCGTTCCTCAAGCTCTACCACCGCAGTGAGGTCCGCGGACTGGAGTCTTTCCCGGCGGGCGGCGCCCTGGTGGTGTCCAACCACTCCGGCGGCCTGTTCGCGATGGACGTGCCGGTTTTCGCGCTCGGCTTCTACGACCACTTCGGCTACGACCGGCCGGTCTACACCCTGAGTCACGATCTGGTCCTGACCGGCCCGACCGCCGGCTTCTTCAAGCGCAACGGCTTCATCCGGGCCAATCACGAGAACGCCGACGAGGCGCTGCGCTCCGGTGGCGTGGTGGTGGTCTTCCCGGGCGGCGACTACGACGTCTATCGACCGACGCTGGCCCAGAACAAGATCGACTTCGACGGCCGCACCGGCTACATCAAGGCTGCGATCAACGCCGGCGTGCCGATCGTGCCCACGGTGGCGATCGGAGGGCAGGAGAGCCAGATCTTCCTCACCCGCGGCACCGGCGTGGCCAAGGCACTGCGACTGGACAAGCTGTTGCGGGCCAAGATCCTGCCGATCTCGTTCGGCTTCCCGTTCGGGTTGAGCGCCGTCGTTCCGCTCAACGTGCCACTGCCAACCAAGATCGTCGTGCGCGTTCTCGAGCCGATCGACATCACCGAGCAGTTCGGCGAGGGCCCCGACATCCATGCTGTCGACGCCCACGTGCGCGGCGTCATGCAGAAAGCGCTCGATGAGCTGGCCGCCGAACGCCGCTTCCCGGTGATCGGCTGATGGACCTGCTGGGCCGCCTGACCTCGATCGGCGATGCGCTCGTCACGCTGGGCAAGGCGGGCTTCCTGACCCCGATGCGGCCGGACCGCACGGTGGCGATGGTGGCCGCCGCGCGCAACGAGGGACTGTCCATCGCCACCGGGTTCGCGACCGCCGCCGCCCGCCGCCCCGACAGCCCCGGCCTGATCGACGAGCTCGGCACCCTGACGTGGCGCGAACTCGACGAGCGGGCCCATGCCCTGGCCGCCGCGCTGCAGACATTGCCGAACGGCACTCCGCAGGTGGTGGGCATCATGGCCCGCAACCACCGCGGCTTCGTCGAGTCGCTGATCGCCGCCACTCGCATAGGCGCCGATGTCCTGCTGCTGAACACCTCGTTCGCGGGCCCGGCGCTGGCCGAGGTGGTCAACCGCGAAGAGGCCGACATCGTCATCTACGACGAGGAGTTCACCTCCTCGGTGGACCGGGCATTACAAGACCGCCCGCAGGCCGGGCGCATCCTGGCCTGGACCGACCAGCCGACGGACGCGCCCACGGTCGAGAAGCTGATCACCGACCACAGCGGACAAAAGGCCACCAAGACCGGCCGCAAGAGCAGGCTCATCCTGCTGACCTCGGGCACCACCGGAACTCCCAAGGGCGCCAAACATTCTGGCGGCGGTGCCGGCAACCTCATCGCGATCCTGCAGCGCACGCCGTGGCGGCTGGGCGAGACAACGGTGGTCGTCGCACCGATGTTCCACGCCTGGGGCTTCTCGCAGCTGGTGTTCGCCTCGGCGATGGCGTGCACGGTGGTGACCCGGCGCAAGTTCGATCCGGCGGCGACGATGGCTCTCGTCGACAAGTACAAGGCCACCGGATTGTGTGTGGTGCCGGTGATGTTCGACCGCATCATGGACCTGCCCGACGATGTCCGTCAGCGCTACAGCGGACGCACACTGCGGTTCGCGGCATGCTCGGGATCGCGGATGCGTCCCGATGTCGTCACCAAGTTCATGGACGAGTTCGGCGACGTCATCTACAACAACTACAACGCCACCGAGGCGGGCATGATCGCCACCGCGACGCCTGCCGATCTGCGGGCGGCGCCCGACACCGCAGGAAAACCGGCCGTCGGCACCGAGATCCGTATCTACGACGACGAGTTCAACCTGGTTCCCACCGGGGAGGTCGGCCGGATCTTCGTGAAGAACTCCACCCAGTTCGACGGCTATACGACAGGCAGCACCAAGGACTTTCACGAGGGATTCATGTCCTCGGGCGACATCGGCCGCCTCGACGACGCCGGTCGGCTGTTCGTGGTGGGCCGCGACGACGAGATGATCGTCTCCGGCGGCGAGAACGTCTACCCCATCGAGGTGGAGAAGACACTGACCACACATCCGGAGGTGGCCGAGGCCACGGTGCTCGGCGTCGACGACGAACAGTACGGTCAGCGGCTGGTCGCTTTCGTCGTGCTCTCCGAGGGATCGAGTGCGGGTTCCGACGACCTCAAGGCTCACGTCCGGGAGAACCTGGCCAACTACAAGGTGCCGCGGGAGGTCACCATCCTGACCGAACTCCCACGAGGCAGCACTGGCAAGATCCTGCGTAATGAACTCATCGCTCGCACGTCTGACGGCTAAGCTGCGACGCCCGCGCCCACTGGCGCGCGCGATCGTCGAATTGACCAACGCCGCCAACGGGTTTCGCCCGCTCGGCCGCAAAGGATACAAGACGCTTGCGGTCTTCTGGTTCGGCTGGCCGACATCGGAGGTTCCGCTGGTCTACCTGGCCGGCTCGATGCTCGACGCCGTCCGCCGCGGCCTGCGTGGCGACTTCCGCGGCCGACGCGGAATCGCGGCGCTGGCACTGACCGCCTTCTCGTGGGCGATCCTGGCGGCGATCCAGCGCCGCAACGTCACGACGTCCCGCCGGGTGCTGACCGCCGCGCTGGTGGAGGGTCTCGGCGAGGACTTCACCGACGTCCTGGGCACGTTGCCGAGCACGCCGTCCCCGTCGGGGCGGCCCAGCGCGTGGCGGACCACCTGGTCGCGACGGCAGTACGTGGAGAAAAGCAATATCGTCACGTACGGCCCGCACGGCCGGGCCAACCTCGCCGACGTGTGGCGCCGCCGGGACCTGCCGCGCGACGGTAAGGCGCCGGTGCTGCTCGAAGTCCCCGGCGGCGCATGGGTCTTCGGCTGGCGCCGACCGCAGGCCTACCCGCTGATGAGCCACCTCGCCGACCGCGGCTGGATCTGCGTGGCGATGAACTACCGGGTCAGTCCGGCGCACACGTGGCCCGACCACATCGTCGACGTCAAGCGGGCACTCGCATGGGTCAAGGCCAACATCGCCGACTACGGCGGTGACCCGGACTTCGTGGCCATCACCGGCGGCTCGGCCGGCGGCCACCTGGCCGCGCTGGCCGCACTGACTCCCAACGATCCGGAGTACCAACCCGGTTTCGCCGACGCTGACACCTCGGTGGTGGCCGCTGTCCCGGTATACGGCCGCTATGACTGGTTCACCACCCGGGGCGAAGGCCGCCGGGAGTTCATCGGCTACCTCGAACGCATCGTGGTCAAGCGCCAGTTCACCCGGTTCCGCGACATCTACACGGCCGCATCGCCCATCCGCCGGCTACGGGCGGACGCCCCGCCGTTCTTCATCCTGCACGGCGAAGATGACTCCATCATCCCGGTCGGCGAGGCGCGCGAATTCGTCGAGCAGATGCGCGAGGTGTCGAAATCCGAGGTGGTGTATGCCGAATTACCCGGAGCTCAGCACGCGTTCGACATCTTCTCCTCACCGCGGGCATACAACTCGGCCGAAGCAGTTGCGCAATTTCTGTCGTGGGTATACGCCAGCGCGATGAAGAATAGGCCTTGTGCGTAGACACATCCGGCGGGTGCGCGATATCGGCCTACGCAGGCTCGCGATCGCGTTTCTCGCCCTGGCCGCCGTGATCGGCCTCAGTGTCAGCGGGTACATCTCCAGCCGGGAGAGCACCAACCAGGAGACCTATTTCGGCGACCCGGACAACCCCAACCGCGTCGACGTCACGGTCTGGATCACGCGCGTCGATGCGACGACACAAGCCCTTTCGGTGACCATCATGGATGTCCTCCCGAACGGAACACTGGTCGATCCGCGCGGCAACTTCGCCCAGGACACGACCGTCACCACCGCCGCAATCGGCACCTGGCGGGCCGAGATCAAAGCAGGCGATTCCGCCCCGGATATCGAACAGCGCGTCACCATCGTCGGCACCGTCACCGACTACCCGTTCGATCGCTATTCCGGCCGCCTCGAGGTGCACGCCCTGGGTGCCGACGGTGACGAATTGCCGGTCGGTCTAACGGTATTGAACACCGACCCGTTCTTCGGGATCACCACGACCGCGGACACCGCACCGAACGGCGGCGCCGTGGTGAACCTCGGGGTCTACCGGAGCATGCCCACGCTGATCTTCGCGGTCTTCGTCATGGTGCTGATGCTGGGCCTGGCGCTCGGGGCCGTGGTGGCGGCGTTCTACGTCCTGCATTGGCGCCGGGGTCTGATCTTCCCGGCCTGTTCGATGATGGCGGCCATCCTCTTCGCGCTGATCCCGTTGCGCAACGCGGTTCCGGGCAGTCCGCCGATCGGGTCGCTCATCGACTTCGGCTCGTTCTTCATCGCCGAAGCCGTCATCTCCATCGCGTTGATCTCCAGCATCGTCTGGGGTTTCCGGCATCAGCGGAGCATCGAACGCGCCGAGGAAGAGGCAACCACCGAGGGCGAACACGACGATGGCGTCGTCGAGGAGCCGGTCTAGGCTTGCGCCATGGCGGTTTCCACGACGGCCAGCTCACCGGAAAGCCCTGCGGCCAAACGAATTTCGGAGAACGCCGCCAGCATGGCGTCGGTGACTTCATGCGGGTCGCGTACGGTCGAGCCGTCGGAGAGCACCGAGATGTTGAGCTGGTCCACGTAGCTCCACACGGTGATGTTCAGCCCGCTGCCTGCGGTCAGCGGACCGACGGAGTAGATCTCGGTCACGAGAGCGCCACCGACGCGGCCGTGCTCCCTGGGGCCCGGCACATTCGAGATGGGCAGATTCAGCACCTTGTTCTGACCGTCCCTGGTGGACAACCACTTGAACAATGCCTGAGCCGGCGCGGGCGGCAGATACGTCGACCACCGGCTGACCAGTTCCGGCCCGACGAGTTGATGACTCTCCTTGGCGAGCACGGCCGCATCGTGGGTCTGGCGGACCCGCTCCAGCGGATCTTCGACGTCGACGGGCACCGCGACCATCATGCCGGTGAAGTAATTGCCCGACACCCGGTCCGGGTCGAAGTTGAAGCTCACCGGGACCGAGGCCAGCAGCGGGTGATTCGCTTTACCGTCGTAGCGCAGCAGCAGCGTGCGCAGCGCTCCGGCGGCCGTTGCGAGCACCAGATCGTTGATCGTCACGCCGAGGAGCTTGCTGGTCTCCTTGAACTCGGCGAGCGCCAATGTCGCGGTGGCGAAACGACGTTGGGGATTGAGCATGTGGTTCATGAATGACGGCGGCGGGGTGAACGGCATGGTCAGTTCGGGTGACAGCTTGCGGTTGCTCTGCCGCACCCGGCGCATGCCGTCGTAGGTGTACTTCATGACACCGGGCAGTTTGCCGAGCTGCCGGAAGTGGTCGGTGAACGCCGAGCGCACCAGTTCACCGCGAGCGGGCGCGGGGTCGGTCGGAAACTCCTGATCCGGATCAGGGCCACTCTGCAGGTCCATCCCCCGTGCCATCAGGTTGCCCGAGGCGACCCCGTCGGCCAGGGCGTGGTGGATCTTGCCGACGACCGCGATCCGACCGTTGGCCAGTCCCTCGACGAAGTACATCTCCCACAGCGGCCGGCTGCGGTCCAGCGGGGTGCTGGCGATCTCACCGATCGCCTCGTCGAGCTCGCGACGCCCACCCGGCTCCTTCACCCGCCACGGGCGGATGTGGTAGTCGAGGTCGACGTCGCAGTTCTCCCGCCACATCGGGTGATGGAATTTGAACGGGATGTTCACCAACTGGTAGCGGAACGGGTCGAGCTTGTAGAGCCGGCCTCGGATGACCTGCCGGAACTCCTCGACGCCGAAGCTGCGGTCACCGATGCCCTGCAAATCGATGACCGCGATCTTGAGGGTGTGCATGTGCACATTGGGCGCCTCGCTGTACAGCAGCACCGCATCCCAGCCACGCAGTCTTTTCATCGCTGAACCCTCTTCACCCGGTGCAACCTCCCAGCCGGGACATTACAACCGGTGCGGGCTCAGATGACCTCTTTGGTGGACATGAGGGCGCGATCACGTCGAATCTGATTGAGAAACAGGCCGATTGCCGTGGCGACCGAACCGGTGCGGGCGCCGTCGGTCATGTCGAAACCATGCCCGGCACCGGGCAATTCGACGTAGCCGACCTTCGAGCGGGACACCGAGCGCAGCCGCTCGACGAATGCCTGGGCCTGCGCCACGGGGATCACACTGTCACCGGAGCCGTGCACCACCAGGAACGGCGGCGCCTTGGGATGAATCCTCGCGATCGGCGACGCCTTGCGGAACAGGTCGCCGTGGCGACTCTGCTTCTTGTTGACGACGACCCGTTCGAGGAAGTCGACGAAGCGGGTGCGCTCGGGAGTGGAGCGGTCTTCCCAGTCGTAGCGGCCGTAGATGCCGACGACGGCGTCGACGGCGGTGTCCGAATCCTGCGGAAGGTGTGCCTGGTACTCAGGGTCGTCGATCGTGAGGCCCGCCAGTGCGGCGAGGTGGCCACCAGCCGAACATCCGGCCACCGCAACGAAATTGCGGTCGCCGCCGTAGCGGTCAACGTTGGCGCGGGCCCAGGCGATCGCAGCCTTGACATCCTGGATGTGCCGCGGCCACCGGTGGTGCGGCGCGACCCGGTAATCGATCGACAGGCACACCCAACCCTGGGCGGCCAGGTGCGACATGAGGGCGTAGCCCTGGATGATCCGGCTGCCGTGCACCCAGGCGCCGCCGGGGAGGAACACCATGACGGGGGCTGGTTCGGCGGGCAGGTCCTCGCGACGCCAGACGTCGAGCAGCTGCGACGGGTGGTCGCCGTAGCGGACCGATCCGCGATAGAGATGTTTGCGATGTTCGAGAGCCTTCAGAACCGGCGGTGTCTTCTCCGGTGCCGGCCACTCGATCTGCAGATCCTCAGCGGCCACGACACCGCGGAGCCCGGCCTCGGCCACCTCTCGGGTGCTCTCCAGCTGCGCCTTGCGTGTCTCACCGGCATTCGGTGCCAGCCACGACCTGGCGGCCGCGCCGACGAGCTCCGGCATCTGTCGGGCACCCCAGACACTCATCGCCGTCGCGGCGCCCAGTGGCTCGAGATGCTTGCCGACAATCGGCAGCTGGGCCGATGCAACACTCATCGCCAGCAGGTAGTCGGCCGGTCCGGCCTGCATCAGCCACCGAGCCGTCTTCCACGGGATCATTGCGGCAGCGTACCCCGCCCCACCGGTGGGAAACGACAAATTCTTCGGAATGTTCACTGCTTTGCTACATACCAGGCAGAACTGTGGTGCTACAAGGCATGCCGTTGAAGCGGGCGTTTGCCCGAACGCGTCAATAACGCGTGCTAGTGACCAGCGTTGCGGGCCAGCTCGATGGCGAACGAGTTCACAAAGTTGCCGGGGCCGGGATTGCCACGTCCGCACGACCCGTCGGAGTCTCCGGGACGTTTGACCCAGAGGAATGCGTCGATGTGACCGTTGCCGGTGGCGGTGGTGGGTTGGACGCCGAGCGCGCGGCCGCTCGGATTGCACCAATACAATTCGCCGTCGGCCGGTCCATTGCCATTACGGGACGTGTCAATCACGTACGGCTTGCCGCCCGTCATCCCCGAAATCGCTTCCCCGTAACCGATTTCCTCGTCGGTGGTGAAGAAGTTCGAAGTATTCAAGCTGAAACCGCGGGCGTTGGCGATGCCGACCTGATTGAGCCGGTTGGCAATCTCCTCGGCGGGCAGCCAGCGCGAATGCCCGGCGTCGACGTACACCGCGGCCGCCGGATTACGAGTCAGGGTGTCGACCCCATAGCGGATCAGGTCGAATCGTTCCTGGCGCGCGTCGCCCGACAGGCAGTCGGCCATATCGAGGGCATCGGGCTCGAGGATGATCGTCACGGGTCCGCCGCCGATCTGGGCGGCGACGCTGTCGATCCAGCCGCGGTAGGCCGCACCCGACCCGTGCCCACCCGAGGCGAAGCTTCCGCAGTCGCGGTTCGGGAGCGAGTACATGGCCAGCATGGGCATGGCGCCCGCAGCCCAGGCGCCGGTGAGGTACCGGCTCACCGCCGCGGCCGGGACCAGGTTGTCGATCCAGTAGGCCTGGGGCGTGTTCGCGATATAGGCCAGTTCAGGGCTGTCCGGGTTGGCCTTCGACGCGCGCATCGCCGCCGAGTTCGGGTCCACGTAGAACGGCGACCCTCCGATCGGCGCAGCATCGTCGGCCAGCCGGATGGCCGGCGCGATCTGCGGGCCGGTGGACAGAACCATCCCGGCGACGACCGCGACCGTCAGAAAAGGAGCAATCCACCGGGCAACCACACCGGCAGCAGAGGACATCACCGAAGAAAAACTAGTGCCGCAGGTCAATAAACGCCAACCGTCGGCGACAATGACCCGACAGCACGCCGCTGGACTGAGGCGACCCTGAAGGAGGCCGCGATGGCCGAGTACGCCGATGCGATCTACACCGGTGGCGATATCGTCACGATCGACGATCACAACCCGTCGGCGAATGCGTTGGCCGTGCGAGCCGGGCGTATCACCGCGGTGGGTGACGGCGCCGATCTGCTGACAGCCCATCGGGGGCCGGGAACCCAGCTGATCGACCTCGACGGAGCGACACTGCTGCCGGGATTCCTCGATCCGCACAGCCACTACATCAACTCGCTGACCGTGGCCAACCAGGTGAACGTCTTCGCGCCACCGGCAGGGCCTGGTGCCGATGTCGAAGCAATCGTCAATTCACTGAGGTCATTTCGGGATACCCATCGGACACCACCCGGCGAGATGATCGTCGCGTATGGCTACGACGACACTCTGATGCCGGGTGGCCGCACGTTGCACAAGGAAGACCTCGACATCGATTTCCCCGCCAATCCGGTTCTGGTCGGCCATGTTTCGATGCACGGCGCGGTGCTCAATTCGGCGGCGATGCGGATGTTCGGCATCAATGAGGACACCGAGACCCCGCCCGGCGGGGTGATCGTACGCAAAGAGGGTTCCAACGAGCCCGACGGGTTGGTGATGGAGACCGCGTTCCTGCCGATCTTCGCCGCCATGCCCAAGCCGACACCGTCGCAGGAGATCGCCTGGAGCAAGGCCGGTCAGCTTCTCTACGCCGCAGCCGGTATCACCACAGCGCACGAAGGCGCCACACACGCTGCCGACGTGGAGTTGATCTACCGGGCAGCGGACGGCGGCGCCGCGCTGATCGACGTGGTGGCGTATCCCTTCATCCTCGAACTCGACGACGTGCTGAGGCGCCATCCGGCGGCGACATTCGGCAGCTACCGCAACCGGGTCAAGCTCGGCGGGGTCAAGGTCACCCTGGACGGCTCGCCGCAGGGCCGCACCGCTTACTTCACCACGCCCTATCTGGTCGACGGACCCGACGGTCAGCACAATTGGTGCGGTGAGCTCGGGTTCTCCCAGGACACCGTCAACGGCTGGTTCAAGCAGGTTTACGATCTCGGGCTGCCGCTCGATATCCACGCCAACGGGGACGCGGCCATCGACGTAGCGCTCGCGGCACACGAGTTCGCCGCCGCGGGCGATCTCGGTAGGGACCGTCTAACCGTCATGGTGCATTCGCAGTTCGTTCGGCGAGACCAGCTGCAGCGCTACCTCGAATACCGGATCATTCCGTCGTTTTTCACCCCGCACACGTTCTACTTCGGCGATGCGCACGTGCGGCTGCGCGGCAAGACGCAGGCGGACTTCCTGTCCCCGATGCGGGCGGCGATCGACCTCGGGCTGGCCCCCACCAACCACACCGACTTCGTCGTCACCCCGTTGGATCAGATGTTCGTGGTGTGGACGGCGGTGAACCGAATCTCGCGCGGCGGCGAAACCATCGGTGCCGACCAGCGCGTCACCCCGCTGGAGGCCCTGAAGGCCATCACGATCAACGCCGCGCGCCAGTACCGGGAGGCAGACACCAAGGGTTCACTGGAGGTCGGAAAACTCGCCGATCTCGTTGTGCTGGACGGCAACCCGTTGAAGGTGGACCCGATGCGGATCAAGGACATCCACGTGGTGGAAACCATCAAGGAAGGTGTCACCGTCTACCGCGCCTGAGCGCTACGGCGTGAGGATGACCTTGACGACTTCACCGCCGCGCGCCGCCACGGCGGCGTAGCCCTCTGCGGCCGCCTCCAGCGCCAGGTTCGTGGTGAAGATGCCGTCCACGTCGAGGCGGCCGTTCTGTAGCAGCGGGATCAGTTCGGGCCACGTCTGCTGGACCGGTGCCGTCGTCATCCGGAAGGTGAGGCTGCGCAGCAGGCCGGTGAGCGCGGGGAACGGATACGGGTTGAGGTTGTGCACCCCGACCACCGACACCGTGCCCCTGGCCCGGACCGTGGCGATCGCGTCGTCCAGCGTCGTGTCGTTGCCGACGGCGTCGATGACCGAATCAGCGCCGGTACCACCGGTGGCTTCCATGATCGCGGGCGCGGCCGCCGGCGCGATCGCGATCGCGCCCAGTTTCGCCGCCCGGTCGCGCCGCTGCGCGACCGGGTCGACGGCGAATACCCTTGCCGCCCCCAGGAATAGCGCACTGCGCACGGCACACAGGCCGACCGCACCGAGACCGATGACCACCGCGGTGCCGCCGACCGGGATATCGGCGCGCTGGGCGGCCGCCCACCCGGTGGCCAGGTTGTCGGTGAGCAGCAGCGCCGCCTCGGTGCTGATGTTCTCCGGCATCTTGAGCAGCTGGAAATCCGCGGCCGGGACGGCCATCAGTTCGGCCTGCGCCCCGCCGAGCACACCGGAGCCGAAGATCTGCGGGCCCGACGCACACTGGATCGGGTCCTGGGTGGCACATCCGGCGCAAGCGCCGCAGCCGGCCACCGAGGACACGATGACATGGTCACCGACGGTCACCGTACGGACATCCGGCCCCACCTCGACGACCGTGCCGACGGCCTCGTGGCCCAGCGAGACGGGCTGGAACAGCGGATAGTCACCCTCGTAGAAGTGCAGGTCCGAACCGCAGATGGCGGCCGCGGTCACCTTGACGATGGCCCCGTCCGGCCCCGGAAGAACCGGGTCGGGCCAGTTGTCGACCCGGACCGATCCTGGGGTGTCGATGAGTACCGCGCGCATGATCGTCCCTCACTTCCCTTTCGTCACAACGAAATTCGACCACTCGGGGGCACGCACCGCGTTCCAGTACACCGGCAGCCGCCATGGGCTCACCGTGTGGATCTCACCATCGGGATTCTTGAAGTACGAATGCTCGATCGAGGGATGCGCCCAGACCATCGTGTTGATCTCGGCCTGATGCCGCCGATGCCATTCCTCGGTGGCCGCAACAGTGGGTTCGATTGCCTCCCAGCCATTCTCGATGATGTCGGCCAAACAGGCGTTGATGTAGCGCATCTGCAGCTCGGAGTTGAAGATCAAGCTGCCGCCGTGCGCCAGATGGTTGCCCGGGCCGTAGAGCATGAAGAAGTTCGGGAATCGCGGCACGGTGATGCCCAGGTAGCCCACCGGCCGCTGACCCCACGTGGCACGCAGGTCCACCCCGTCACGGCCGGTGATCGACATCGGGTACAGCACCTCGGTGGCGCGGAATCCGGTGGCGTACACGATCACATCGACGTCGTGAGTCACTCCGTCGGCGGTGACGACACCGTGGGGGGTGATGCGTTCGATCGGCGTGCGCACCAGCTCGACGTCGTCGCGGCGCAGTGTGGTCAGCCAGGTTCCATTGTCCTGCAACGTGCGTTTGCCCGTCGCGGGATAGTCCGGCAGCACCTTGCTCAGCAGCTCGGAATCGTCGCCGACCTGAGTGGTGATCCAGTCGGTGAACATCAGACGCGCCACCGCGTTGATCTCGCTGACCGCATAGTTCGGGTCGTCAGGGTGGGTGTAGTCGGGATCCGAGCGGGCCGCCTCCAGACCCTTGTCCGCCCCCGGCCACATCACCAGGAAGCGGTACCAACGGTTGTAGTACGGAAGGTGATTCATCGCCCAGCGCACACCGTCGCCGACGCTGTCGTGGTACATCGGGTTGGGGAACATCCACTGTGCGGTGCGCTGGAAGACCGTCAGGTGCTGCACCTGGTCGGCGATCGCCGGCGCGATCTGGAATCCGCTTGCCCCGGCGCCGATGAGCGCGACGCGCTTACCAGTCAAGTCGACCGAGTGGTCCCACGCTGCGGAATGGAAGGCCGGGCCCTCGAAGGTGTCGGCGCCCTCGATGTCGGGGAGGTGCGGCCGGTTCAGCTGGCCGACGGCGGTGATGACGGCCCGGGCCCGGATGCTGGATTCGGTCCCGTCCTTGCCGCGCACGATCACCAGCCAGATGCCGTCGTCGTCGCTCCAGGTCGCCGAGACCACCTCGGTCTCCCAGCGGACATTGGCGTCGAGATCATGCCGGGCCAGCACCGTTTCGAAGTAGGCGCGCAGCTCGGGCTGCTCGGCGAAATAGTGCGACCAGTCGTTGCTCGGCTCGAAGCTGTAGCAGTAGAAGTGATTGGCGACGTCGACCCGGGCACCGGGATAGCTGTTCTCCCACCACGTTCCGCCCGGGCCTGCGTTCTTCTCCACGATGGTGAACGGGATGTTGGCCTGCTTGAGCCGGATGCCGGCGAGCAGACCCGATTCGCCGCAGCCGATCACGACGACCGGGAAGTCGGCGGCCGCCGCGGGGTCGAGTGCGACGGGGCGGCGCGGGTCGACGTCCTCGAGGTCCATCTCCTCCAGCACCATCGGCCGGTACTCGTCGTCGACGTGCTCGCACGCCGCCCAGTCCAGCATCTCGGAGATCAGCTCAGGACTCAGCGGCACCGGCCCCGGGCAGCCCCGGTCGCGGTAGTCGGCGATGACCGGCAGCGCCAGCGCACGGGCCTTGGCCTTGTCCTCCTCGGACATGAAGCCCTGGACTTCGTTGAGGAAGACGCCGGCCTGCTTGAAATCACGGATGAAACGCGGGTCACCGGTGATGTGCACCAGGGACAGCAGCATCGTGGGGATGCTGACCTGCTCCAACGCAGCGGCAATCTCGTCGTCAGATGACGTGAAGGGTTGCCCCGCATAGGGATTGGTCGACATTGACGGTGTCCTCTCACTGCTGAGGGCAATTACGCTACGCAGCGTTCCGTAATTGCCGTCACCACGATACTGTCTCCCGCCGTCGTGGATCAAGGTCCTGTCCTACCCGGATGCCGGGTTGCCATACTGGTCGGCGTGGCCAACACCGACATCCATCCCGAGCTGCGCAGTGCTGCGCGGTTCACTCCGCGCAAGCTGATCTATCCGTGGACGCTGCCGATCCTGCGGCGGCTGACCGGACTGCAGCGACCCGACAACGACGGCGTCGAGGTGCTGACCTTGGAGTCGGGCGTCGGCGTCCGCCTCTACCGGCCCACCGGCACCGCGACGACGACCCCGGCACTGCTGTGGATCCACGGCGGCGGGTATGTGTTGGGCACCGCGGCCCAGGACGACGTTCTGTGTCGCCGGTTCGTCAAGGAGCTGGGCATCACGGTGGCCTCGGTCGACTACCGGCTGGCACCCGAGCATCCGTACCCCGCGCCGCTGGAGGACTGCTACGACGCGCTGCAATGGCTGGCACGGCTGCCCGGAGTCGATCCGGATCGCATCGCGATCGGTGGGGCCAGCGCGGGCGGTGGCCTGACGGCGGCGCTGGCGCTGTGGGCGCGCGACCACGACGGGGTGAAGCCCGTCTTCCAGCTGCTGGTCTATCCGATGATCGACGACCGCAGCGTCGGCAGCCACCTCGAAGACGCGGGTCACCGGCTGTGGAACCCCGCCAGCAACGCGTTCGGCTGGAAGGCCTATCTGGGCGGCGCCGACCCCGAGGTCGCCGCGCCCGCCCGTCGAACCGATCTCGCCGGGCTACCGCCGGCCTGGCTCGGGGTCGGGACGCTGGACCTGTTCCACGACGAGGACCTCGACTATGCCGAGCGGCTGCGAGCCGCGGGTGTGCCGTGCCAGGTTCACGTGGTGCCCGGCGCGTTCCACGGCTTCGACGGGATTGTCGCCAAGGCCGATATTTCGACGGCGTTCTTCTACAGCCAGTGCGACAGCCTGCGCGAGAGCTTCGGAGGCTGAGTCCATGGCGGCGCTGAGCACCGAGCAGCGGGATCTGGCCGACGCGGTCGCCGAGCTGATGGCCAAGCGCTCGCCGGAGGCCGAGGTGCGCCGACTGATGGCGACCGACTCCGGATACGACCCGTCGGTCTGGGCCGAGCTGGCCGCCATGGGTCTACTTGGGCTTGCGATACCCGAGAAGTTCGGTGGCTCCGGTGCAGGTGCGGTGGAAGTCGGGTTGGCCATGGAGGCGATGGGCCGGGCCCTTCTCTGTGCGCCGTACTTGTCGTCTCTCCTGACCACTCACCTCCTGCTCGCGCTCGGGGACGCCAAGGAACAGGCCGATGTGCTGCCCCGCATCGCCGCGGGCGAGTTGATCACGACGGTGGCGTTCGCCGAACCCGGTTCGGCCCTCCCGCCGGAGAAGCCGAAGACCGTCGCTGCCCCAGCCGGTTTCGAGTGGCGACTTTCCGGCACCAAGACCTACGTGCTCGATGCGACGATCGCCGCGCGCATCTACGTCCTGGCCGGGGATGCGGTGTTCGCGGTCGCGCCCGACGGGCCCGGCGTCCAGATCAGCGCACTGTCGACGGTCGATCCGACCCGCAAGCAGGGCCGGATCGTGTTGAACGACAGCCCGGCTCGGCTGGTCGGCACCTTGGAAGGCGGCGCCGCCGCACTCGACAAGGCGCTGGATCTTGCGTCGGTGGCGTTGCTGGGCGAGCAGGCCGGCGGCGCGATGCACGCGATGCGGATGGCCGCCGACTATGCCAAGACCCGGTTCCAGTTCGGGCGTGCGATCGGGAGCTTCCAGGCGATCAAGCACATGTGCGCCGACATGCTGCTGGAAGCCGAGTCGGCGACTTCTGCGGCCCGGCACGTGGCCGCGGTCTTCGACGCCGGCGATCCTGGCCGGTTCGCTGATCTTGCTGCCGCACAGTCATATTGCTCGGAGGCATTCGTTTCCATTGCGGCGAACAGCATCCAGGTCCACGGCGGGATCGGCTTCACCTGGGAGCACCCGGCGCACCTGTATCTGCGGCGGGCGCGGACCGACGCCCAGTTGTTCGGCGATCCGGCGTGTCACCGGGAACGCTACGTGCGGCTACGGGAGGCACAGTGACCGACGAAAGCACAGCGACCGACGACGAGGTGCGCGACGAGGTCCGCCAGTGGCTGGCGGACAACTGGGATGCCGAGATCGACCGCGGCCGCTGGGCGCAGCTGGTGTTCGACGCCGGCTGGGCCGTACCGAGCTGGGAACCCCAGTGGTGGGGCCGCGGTCTCAGCGATCCGCAATCCCGAATCGTGGCAGCCGAATTCGCGGCGGTGGGTGCTCCGGGGACAGGGCATGACCGGGCGAATCTGTTCGCCTGTACGCTGCACGATCTGGGCAGCGACGAGCAGAAGCATCGACTGATCCCACCCTCGATCCGCGGCGAGACCAAGTGGTGTCTGCTGTATTCCGAGCCCGGTGCCGGGTCGGATCTGGCCGGGTTGCGCACCCGCGCCGAGCGGGACGGCGACGAGTGGGTGATCGACGGCCAGAAGGTGTGGACGTCGTTCGCCAAGACAGCCGACTACGGGCTGCTGGTCGCCCGCACCGATTGGGATGTGCCCAAGCACAACGGAATCAGTTTCTTCATGTTCCCGATGCGCCAGCCCGGTGTCGAGGTTCGCCCGATCCACCAGATCACCGGCGAGTCGGAATTCAACGAGGTGTTCATCTCCGGTGCGCGTGTGCCCGACGCGAACTTGGTTGGTGAACCTGGCGGCGGCTGGTCGGTGCTGCAGGTGGCGTTGTCATACGAGCGACGACTGATGGGCGATCTGGCCCGCACAGCGCGTTCGGCCCGCAAGCCGCAGGCCGACGCCGACAGTCTGATCGAGATGGCCCGCCGTGCAGGC
Organism: Mycolicibacterium vinylchloridicum; assembly: GCF_013404075.1. Taxonomy (GTDB): domain Bacteria; phylum Actinomycetota; class Actinomycetes; order Mycobacteriales; family Mycobacteriaceae; genus Mycobacterium; species Mycobacterium vinylchloridicum. Next base: position 565 of record NZ_JACBJQ010000003.1, on the reverse strand, counting down.
AAACTCGGTGATTCGTTCATCCGGCAGGAGATCGCCCGGGTCGAGACGTACGCGGCGGTGAACCGGTGGAACACCGCGCGGGCCAAGGCCACCACGGATCGGGCCGAGGCCGCCACCCTGTTGGCGCTGGGCAAGATCGCGATGTCGCGGATTCTGCACGAGACGGCCAAGGTCCAAACCGAAGTCGCCGGTCCCGAGTCGATGCTGACCGGTCCGGACAATCCGGTCGGGGATGCGGTGACCTTCCGCACGTTGAATGCATATTTCACGTCGATCGGCGGCGGCACCGACCAGATCCAGCGCAATATCGTCGGCGAGCGCGTGCTCGGCCTGCCGAAAGAACCGGAGCCATACCGCAATACGGCCTTCCGGGAGTTGCCTCACTAGGCCTTGCGCTGCACGGTTGTCCCCAGTCTCGGGTTTATCCCCAGGTCGCTTCCTGTTGCCTCATGTCAAGATGCGCGCGTAGGAGGTTTGACTGCCTCGCGTATGAGTGCGCGTGTGTTGACGCTGTCTCCCGGTTTGCTGGTGGTCAAGATGAGGAGCTGGTTGGTCAATGCGTGAA